>DASXVJ010000035.1:0-216017 GCA_036504335.1 Thermoanaerobaculia bacterium | reverse complement strand
GGTGTTTCGGGCGGCCCGGGTCCCCTGGACCGGGGCCGCTTGTCTTTCCGTCGGGGGGTGGGTTAGGCTTGACGTCAGCCAGCGGGTCGGGCCGGGTGGTTCGTCAGCCCCCATTGCCAGGAGCGCCCCGGGTGATTCCAGAACTCTTGGAGTAGCAATGATTTCCGCCACCGAAATCCGCCCGGGCATGATCATCATTCACAACGGCGAGCTGCACCGCGCGCACAGCGTCCTGCACAAGACGCCCGGGAACCTCCGCGGATTCGTCCAGGCGAAGCTCCGGAACCTCAAGTCCGGAGCCATGAACGAGCACCGGTTCCGGTCCGAGGACAAGGTCGAGAAGGCCTCCCTCGACACGCACCAGATGCAGTACCTCTACTCGGACAGCGAAGGTCACCACTTCATGAACCAGGAGACCTTCGACCAGATCCGCCTCGACGACGAGGTCGTGGGCGAATCCATGAAGTACCTGCTCCCCGAGACGGTGATCGAGATCGACTTCTACGACGGCAACCCGGTATCGGTGGAGCTCCCGACGACGGTGAACCTGAAGATCGTCGAGGTCGAGCCCGGCATGAAGGGCGCGACGGCGTCGGCGTCCTACAAGCCGGCCAAACTGGAGACGGGCCTGATGGTGCAGGTGCCGCAGTTCGTCGAGGCGGGCACGGTCGTCAAGATCGACACGCGCGACAACTCCTACCTGGAGCGAGTGAGCTGAGCCTTCTCCTCGCGGCCGCCCTCGCCGGAGCGCTGGGCGCGGCCGGAGAAGTGTCGGCGGCGTCCTCCGAGACGCCCGTCCTCGTCGCGGTCGCGAGCCTCGATGCGGCCGCTCCGGCGACTGCCGGAACGGACACGACCCCGTCCGCCGCCTGCCCGGTGCGCGACTCCGAGACGGGGGAGTGCTTCTCCTCGGCCGATGCGGCCGACCTCGCCTGGCTGAAGCGGCCGGTGGACCCGGCGGCTGCCCGCGCCGAGGACGAGGACGACCCCGACGACGGCGCCGAGGAGGCCGATGCCGAGCCGGTTCCCGCGGCCGCCGCGAATCTCTCGCCGGCGCAGTTCGCGTTCTGGAGAAACCTCGCCCGTACCGTCACCGGCCTCGTCGTCCGGAAGAAGAACAGCCGGCCCGCTTCGCTTCCCGAGGAAGAGATCGCCGGCCTTCTCGCGTCCGATTTCCCGATCCCGCTCGAGGCGTTCGACCGGGCGAAGTTCCGGGACACGTTCTTCGCCAAGCGCGGCCGCCAGAGGAAACACCACGCGATCGACCTGCCCGCGCCGCGCGGGACGCCGGTTCTCGCGGTGACGGACGGCGTCATCGAGCGCCTCGGACGCGACCGGAAGGGCGGAAAGGTCGTGTATCTCCGGGACACGACCGGCCGTTACACGTTCTTTTTCGCGCACCTCGCGAAGCACGAGAAGGGCCTTCGGCCCGGGGACCGCGTCGTGAAGGGCCAGCGCCTCGGCGACGTCGGCGCGACCGGCCACGTGATCGGCGGCCCACACCTGCACTTCGCGATCTTCCGCGACGAGGACGACGTGACCGGCGGCCGTGCCCTCGTCGTGAACCCGTACCTGGTGTTCAGCCCCCTCCTGACGACCAACTGAGGGCGCGCGCCGGCCCGGCCCGGAGCCGGGCGGCGTCATAATCCCCCGTCGTGGCCGAGGAACTCCGTCGGGACGCCGAAGGCGCCGTGAGGGATCGCTTTCTCTCGGAGTTCGCCCTTGCGCTCGTCGAGGGCGTCCAGCTTCAGGAGTTCCTGGACTGGTCCATCTCGCAGATCGGCCGGATTCTCGAGGTCGACCGCCTCACCCTCTTCCTCTTCGGGAGCGAGGCCGGGCCTGCGACGCTCGTCGCGCGCGCGGCCTGGGCGGCCGGGGGCGTGCCGCCGCTCTCCATGCTCGTCCCGCCCGGCGCCGTCCCGAGGATCCCTCCGTCGCTTCGGAGGTTCCAGCCCATCGTCGCCGCGGACGTGTTCGCCGAGCCGGAGCTCGTCGACCAGGTCGACGCGTTCCGCCGGAACGGAATCGTCTCGCTCCTCCTCGTCCCGATCGGCATCGACGGTGTCCTGCGCGGCTTCGTGGGCGCCGCGACGGCGAAGAGACGCCGCGACTGGGCCCCCGACGACGTCGCGTTCCTCGAGTCCGCGGTCCACCATCTCTCGGCTGCGCTCAAGCAGACCGAGCTCGTCGAGGAGCTGGGCCGCGAGCGCGACCGCCTGTCGGTCCTCTTCGACCTCGCGTCGGCGGTCCAGCGCTCGACGACCGTGAAGGACGTCGTCGAGACGGCTCTCACGGGCCTGAGGGACACGCTTCTCTACCCGATCGCCGTCTTCTCCCTGCTCACGCCCGAGGGCGACACCCTCGCCGGCCTCGGCGGTTACGGCGGGACGCGCGAAGACGAATTCGAGGGGAACATCCCGCTCTCACCCGAGAACCCGACGTTCTCGCTCCGGGTGCTCGAGACGGGGCAGCCGATGATCATCACGGACGTGCGCCTCGAGCCGGAGAGCGCGTCGCGCGAGCGGTTCGTCCGGATCGGGGCGCGCTCCGTGGGGATCTTTCCGATGCGCTCGGCGGGCCAGACGACCGGCGTCATGGCGGTCGCGACCCGGGACGAGACACGGCGCATCGAGTTCGACGACGTCGAGACGCTGCAGTCGCTCGCGGACTTCGTGGGGGTCGCCCTCGAGCAGCGCCGCTCGGCCGAGGCCGTCGCGCAATCCATGCGCGAGGCGCGCAGTCTCGCGGACGCTTCGCGCGCGCTCCTGACACGCACGGCGAACCGCGACGTCCTGCTGACGCAGATCCTCGACGCGCTCGCGACTCACTACGGCCGCGACGCGAGCAGCCTGCTCCTCATCGACCGCGACCGGAGCGCGCTCGTGCAGTTCGGGCGGCGCGGGAAGTGGTGGTCGCCGGGCGACCCGGTCTCCGTCATCCCGCTCGACGCGCCCGGCCTCATCCCGCTCGCCGCGCGGACCGCGCGCGTCGTGAACGTCCCCGACGTCTCGCGCTCCCCGGACTACGTCGTCGGGTGGCCCGATGCGCGCTCCGAGCTCGTCGTCCCGCTCGTCCTCGACGAGCACGTGATCGGCGTTTTCGACCTCCAGTCGGGAGACGCGGCGGCGTTTTCGGACGCCGATGCGCGGAACATCTCCGCCTTCGCCGAGCGCGCCGCGCTCGCGCTGCGACTCGCGGAGCTCGTCGGTGCGTTCGAGCAGCGCACCCGCGTTCTCGAGGCGGTCGCGCGCGCGACCCAGCTCCTGAACTTCCGCCTCCACGCTCCGGACGTCCTCACGTCCGTCGTGGAGGAGACGACACGGGCGTTTCCGGCCGCGGACGGGGCCGTGGCGTGGGTCGCGGACCCGCCGGGCCGGAACCTCTCCGTCGCGGCGGTGTTCGGCGTCGGCGTCATGACCCTCCATGGCGGCGGGTCGGGGCCCCGGCCCGCCTCGGGCCTCCGGAGCGCCGGCCGCGCGTTCCGGGAGAACCGGCCCGTCTTCACGGCCGTGAACGGCCTCGACGAGCTGGCGGAAGGCGACCCGGTCGAGAGCCGCGCGAGGGCGCGCGCCGCGGTCGCGGACCCCGACGTGCGCGCGCTCATGGCCGTTCCGATCCGCGTCGGCGACCAGCGGCTCGGCGTCCTCGAGGTCATGTCGTACCGCGCGGGCGCGTTCACGCGCGAGGACGGCGCCACGCTCACGCTCCTGGCCGAGCAGTGCGCGATCGCCTTGCGCAACGCGCGGCTCATCGAGGAGCTCCAGCGCAGCAACCGCCTCAAGGACGATTTCCTCGCGAACCTCTCGCACGAGGTCCGCACGCCGCTCACGGGAATCGTGGGCTGGGCTGAGGTTCTCCTCGACTCGCACGGAGGCGATCCTCCCGTGAAGCGCGCCCTGGAGGCGATTCTCGGGCAGTCGGAGACGCTCAGCCGCATGCTCGCCGACCTGATCGACCTCTCCCGGATCGACAACTTCGGGCTCGAGCTGCGGCGCGAGCGCGTGCGGCTCGCCGAGACGATTGCCGGCGCGCTGGACGCCGTCGCTCCCGGGGCCGCCAAACGGGGCGTCGCGATTCGCTGCCACATCGAGCGCGACCTGCCCGCGATGGAGGGAGACCCCGCGCGCCTCAAGCAGGTCGTCTGGAACCTCCTCGCGAACGGCGTGAAGTTCTCGCCGGCCGGCGGCACCGTGGAGGTGACCGTGGCGCGCGCCGGGGACGGCGGGCTCGAGCTCGCCGTCGCGGACGAGGGGCACGGGATCGACCCGGACTTCCTCCCGCACGTTTTCGAGCGCTTCCGGCAGGAAGAGACGTCCTCGAGCCGGCGTTACGGGGGCCTTGGCGTCGGCCTCTCGATCGCGCGCGCCATCGTGGAGGCCCACGGCGGGACGATCGCCGCCGAGAGCGAAGGCCGCGAGAAGGGGAGCCGGTTCAGGGTCATCTTCCCGCGCGAACGCGTCGTCGCGCCGATCACCCGCGCGGCGGCACCCGGGAGGGAGCGGTGAGCCCGGACCCGCGCTCTCTCGAGGAGCGCCTCCGGCAGGCCGAGGAGCGCATCGCGGCTCTCAACCGGATCGGGATCGCGCTCTCGGCCGAGCGCGACCTCGAGAAGCTCCTCGAGACGATCCTCACGGAGTCGCGCCGATTCTCCGGGTCCGGGGCGGGCTCCCTGTACCTCGCCGAGGACGTGCCGGGCGGCGGAAGGCGGCTGCGCTTCAAGCTCGCGCAGAACGACGCCGTCTCGTTCGCGTTCAAGGAGCGCACCGTGCCCGTCGACGAGGGCAGCCTCGCGGGCTGGGTCGCCGTCCACGGTGTCCCGCTCGTCCTCGAGGACGCCTACGCCATCCCGAAGGACGCCCCGTACCGGCACAACGACGCCTTCGACGTCGCGACCGGTTTCCGGACGCGCGCGATGCTCGTCGTCCCGATGAGGGACCATCTCGGGGATCTCGTGGGCGTCCTCCAGCTCATGAACCGGCTCGGCCCCGCCGGCCCTGAACCGTACCCGGAGGACCTCGTCCCGCTCCTCCTCTCCCTCGCGACGCAGGCCGCGGTCTGCCTCAAGGCAAACCAGCTCACGGCGTCCATCCGGCGCCTCTTCGAAGACTTCGCGCAGGCGGCCATCGTCGCCGTCGAGCAGCGCGACCCGACGACCGCCGGCCACAGCAACCGCGTCGCGGCGCTCACGGTCGAGCTTGCGGGGCTCGTGGACCGCGCGCCGGACGGCCCGTACGCCGCCGTGACGTTTTCGCGGGAGGAGATGCGCGAGATCTTCACGGCGGCCCTCCTGCACGATTTCGGGAAGATCTCGATTCCCGAGCGCGTCCTCGTCAAGGCGAAGAAGATCGAGGAGGACGGGCTGCGCCGCATCCGCGACCGGTTCGATTACGTCCTCGCCGCGGCGGAGTCCGAGGACGCGCGCGCGCTGCTCGAGCGCCTCGCGAGGGACGGGCGGCCGGTGACGGACCGCGACCTCGCCGCGCTCGCGGAGGCGGCGGACGCGCGGAGCCGGGAGCTCGAGGCGGCGTTCGAGGAAGTCGCCTCCGCGAACGAGCCGACGATTCTCCCGAAGGACGCGCGCGGCGCGCTCGAGCGCCTCGTCGTGCGCTCGTGGCGCGACCGGCGCGGGCGGACGGAGACGCTCCTGTTGCCGGAGGAATTCCGGTTCCTCTCCATCGCGCAGGGCAGCCTCTCGCAGGAGGAACGGCTCGACGTCGAGAGTCACGTGACGCACACCTGGCGCTTCCTCTCGACGATTCCCTGGACCCCGGACCTCGCGCGCGTCCCGCAGATCGCGTACGCGCACCACGAGAAGCTCGACGGCTCGGGTTATCCGAGGCGCATCGGCCCGCAGGAGATCCCGCCCGCGGCACGCGCGCTCACGGTCTGCGACATCTACGACGCGCTCACGGCGTCGGACCGCCCGTACAAGAAGGCGATGCCGCACGACCGCGCGCTCGAGGTTCTCGCGGCCGAGGCCGAAAAAGACAAGCTCGACGTGTGGCTCGTGAAGGCGTTCATTCAGGGGCGGGTCTGGACGGCGCTCTCCCGTTGAGAGCCGCTTTCGCCGCGGTGTTCCTCCTGTCCGCCCACGTCGCTGCGGCGGCGCCCGCGAGGTGGCATTTTTCGTTCGGGAAATGGCGTCTTTCGATTTTCTTTGAAAGGGAACAGGGGAGGGGAGACACGACGCGGCTGCTCCTCGACGCGGGGGCCGGGCGGTTCGTGTTCGTTTCTTCTCAGGATCCCTCCGGCCGCGACTCGACGGAATCGATCCGGCGCCTCCCGGACGGCGAGACGCTGACCCGCCGGCTCGTTCTCTCGTCATTCGAAGAAATCCCCGCGTGCTCCTCGGTCCGCGCCCCGGACGCATGCGTGAATTTCACGGGCTCCGGCGGGACGTTCGCGACGGCTCTTTCGTCGTTCGCGGGCGAGCGCGCGGCTCCGGCGCGCGAGAAGGCCGCGGCGCTGGTCTCACGCGGCATGCGCGACGCGCTCTTCGCTCTCGCCCCGCTTCTCCCGGCCGTCGCGGAGTTCGGGTCGTATTCGAAGGATTTTCTCGGTCTCGTCTGGCCTGAACGCTTCACGGCGCCGCAGAAGCTCGTGCGCGGCGAGCGAAAGCCCGGCTGCGCGTTCGACGCCACCTTCGGCTTCCCGTGCTCCGAAGATGAGAAATCTCGAGAGGCGAAACGCTTCTCCGGGCCGACGCGTTAGCGCGGGGCCCGGCGCCGCCCCTGCCATGCGTAGACCGCGACGCCCGCCGCGAGGATCAGGAGGCCGCGGACGGCGTCCTTCGGAGCGTCGAGGGCGATGGCGGCCGTGAAGACGAGCGACGTCGCCACGTAGAACGCGGGGATCCACGGGTATCCGGGCGTCTTCCACGGGGCCTCGGGCTGCCGCCGCCGGTAGACGAAGAGAGCCGCGCCGCCGAGCGCGTAGAAGAACGTCGCCGCGAAGGAAACGGTCGCGACGAGCTCGTCGAACTTTCCCGAGAGGGTGAGCGCCGCCGCGAAGACGGCCTGAAAAGCGAGCCCGAAGGCGGGCGTCGCGTGGGTCGGGTGGAGGCTCGCGAACGGCGCGGGGAGGCGGCCGTCCTTTGCGGCCGCCCACGCGATGCGCGGCGCCGGGATGATGTTCGCGGCGAGGGAGCCGAGGACGGAGACGATCACGGCGATCGAGAGCCAGCGCGCCGCGCCGTCGCCGAAGAGGACCTTCACGGCGGTCTCGGCGGCGCGGGGCGAGGCGGCGAGCACGGCCGCGGGCGCGGCGCCGAGATAGACCGCGTTCGCGCCGAGGTAGAGGAGGCCGACCGCGCCGACGCCGAGGATCATTCCTCCGGGGATGTCGCGCTTCGGGTTCTTGACCTCGGCGCCGAGCGCCGAGAGGTTGATCCAGCCGTCGTACGCCCAGAGGACGCCCGCGAGCGCCCCGCCGACGGAGATCGCCAGCGGCGCGGACATCGGCGGGAACGCGAGGGACGGGCGCACGGCGTTCGCGGCCGTCAGGCCGAAGCCGACGAGCGCGATCACGGAGCCGATCTTCACGACCGTCAGGACGGAGTTCAGCCGGCCACCCTCCTTGATCCCGAGGACGTTCCACGCCGAGAGCGCGAACGCCGTCGCGATCGCGACGAGCTGGCCCTGCGAAACCGGAAGGCCCATGGCGGAGAAGGCGGGCGCGGCCGTGCCGAGCGCCGGGAAGAACGACCCGAGGAACTCCGCGAACGCCGTCGAGAGGGCGGCGACCGTTCCCGGCATGACGACGAAGACGAGCGCCCACATGTAGAGGAAGCCCCAGATCGGCCCGAACGTCTCCGAGAGGTACACGTAGGGGCCGCCGGCTTCGGGGCGGCGCGCGCCGAGCTCGGCGTACGTGAGCCCGGCCGCTGCCGCATGGACCGCGCCGATCACCCAGACGACGACGATCCACGAGGGGAAGGTCGCCTTGCGGATGACGTTGCCGGCCGAGAGGAAGATCCCGCTCCCGATCATCGAACCGGCGACGTACAGGACGCAGTCCCAGAGCCCGAGGGCCCTCACGAGCTGCGTCGTGCCGCGGCGTCCTTCGATCACGCGCGGGGAAGCCTAGCAGGCGGCCCGGAGGGGTAATCTCCGGCCGTGAAGGACGGCCCGCCCGCGACCCGCAGGTACGTGCTCAGGCGCGCGGTGGCGAAGAGCTACCGCGTCGATTACGCGCGCGAGCTGAACGACGAGCAAAAGGCGGTCGTGTTCGCGCCGGACGGTCCGACGCTCGTCGTGGCGGGGGCGGGCTCGGGCAAGACACGGACGCTCGTCTACCGCGTCTCCCGCCTCATCGAGGACGGGGCCGACCCGTCGTCGCTCCTCCTCCTCACGTTCACGAACCGCGCGGCGCGCGAGATGAAGCGGCGCGTCGAGGCCCTCATCGGCGCCGACCTCGTGCGCGCGACGGCCGGAACGTTCCACTCGGTCGCCTCGCGCCTCCTCCGCCCGCACGCCGAGCTCCTCGGCTTCAAGCCGAACTTCACGATTCTCGACTCGGAAGACACGAAGGATCTCCTCGAATCCGCGACGTCCGACGTCGGCGTGCCCGTCACGGAGCGGCGCTTCCCGAAGGGCGACGTCCTGCGCGCGATCGTGTCCCTGTGCGTCAACACGGGACGGAAGCTCGACGACGTCATCACGGAGGATCACCCGCACTTCCTCCCGCAGATCGACGCGATCCGCACGGTCGTCCACCGCAATCTCGAGCGGAAGGTCCTCGCGAACGGAATGGACTACGACGACCTCCTCCTGAACTGGAAGCGGCTCATGCTCGAGCGCCCGGAGATCCGCCGGTCGTTCGGCGCGAGGTTCAAGCACGTCCTCGTGGACGAGTACCAGGACGTGAACCACCTGCAGGCCGACCTCGTGGACATGGTCGTGCAGGACGTCGAGAAGCCGAACGTGATGGTCGTCGGCGACGACGCGCAGTCCATCTACTCGTTCCGCGGTGCCGACTTCGAGGCGCTGCTCGGCTTTCCGGACCGCCACCCGGGCACGTCGGTCTTTCCGCTGGAGACGAACTACCGCTCGACGCCCGAGATCCTGCGCCTCGCGGACGCCTCGATCGCGCAGAACACGAGGCGCTTCGAGAAGACGCTCAAGCCCGTGCGGCCGTCCGGCGTGCCCGTGGCCGTCGTCGGCGCCTCGGACGTCTCGCAGCAGGCGGAGTTCGTCGCGCAGCGCGTCCTCGAGCTGCGCGACGAGGGGACCCCGCTGAACGAGATCGCCGTTCTCTACCGTGCCCACCACCAGGCCCTCGAGCTCCAGATCGAGCTCACGCGCCGCGGCATCCCGTACGAGATCCGGTCGGGCCTGCGCTTCTTCGAGCAGCAGCACGTCAAGGACGTCCTCGCGTACCTGCGCCTCCTCGTGAACCCGAAGGAGGAGACGTCGTTCAAGCGCCTCCTGAAGCTCCTCCCGAAGGTGGGCGAGCGCACGGCCGCGACGCTCTGGACGGCCGTGGGCGACCTGCCGGACCCCGTCGGAGCGTTCTGCCGGACGGACTTCCGGAAGGCGCCCGCGGGCGCGCAGGGCGGCCTGAAGAAGCTCGCGGCGACGCTGGAGGCGTTGCGTCGCCCGTCCCTTCTCTCCGCTCCGGCCGAGGCGATCCGCTTCGTCGTGGACGACGGCGGGTACTCCGACGTCGCGAAGTCGAAGTTCGACAACCACCAGTCCCGCCTGGACGACCTCGAGGCGCTCGCGCAGTTCGCGCTCCCGTACGACGGCGTCGAGAGCTTCCTCCAGGAGGTCACGCTCTTCGGCGAGCCCACGGGCGAGACGACCATCGCGGGGGAGAAGGAGGACGAGCGCCTCGTCCTCTCGTCGGTCCACCAGGCCAAGGGCCTCGAGTGGCGGGCCGTCTTCGTGATCGGGCTCATCGAGGACCGTTTCCCGAACGTGCGGGCCGCCCGGACGGCGCCGGGCCTCGAGGAGGAGCGCCGCCTCTTCTACGTCGCGGCGACGCGCGCCAAGGACGAGCTCTTCCTCGTCCACCCGCTCGCCGCGTTCGACCGGTACGGCATCGTCGTCGTGACCGAGCCGAGCCGGTTCCTGCGCGAGCTCGCCGACGACCTCTTCGAGCGCTGGGTCCTCGAGCCCGGCCCCGCGCTGCCGATGGTGCCGGGCGCGCCGCCCGCCCCGCGCCTCGCCGAGGCGGACGACCCGACGGTCGAGGACGATCCCGAGGACGTGGTGAACTGATGTCCCGCGAGGGTCGCTCGGTGCGCTTCGGCGGCCGAATCCTGTACCTGACCGAGGACGCAGGGCCCGTGCGCCGGCAGCTGGCGGGCGAGGATCTCGCCTGGGACGCGAACGACGCCTCCCACGCCCTTCGGGACCAGATCTCGACGGACGAGATCACGCCGGGGTGGGTGTGCTTCCACCACGACGAGGCGCTCGGCCGCTTCGCATACCTCGGGGTCACGTGCGCCGACGGCGGCGCGCGCGTGACGCCGTTCGGCGAAGGCGCGGTGCGCGCCGGCGGCTTTGCCGTTTCGGTTGCGGGCCGCAGGCGCGGCAAGGGCTCCTCGCGCGAGCAGGCGCCTTACGCCGAGCGTGCGGCCGGCATCCGCCTCCTCGTCGCGGAGAGCTTCGAGCGCATCTACCGGCAGAACGCGATCAACCTCGGGATGCTCGTCACGACGGATTTCTCCGTCCTCGAGAGGGTGCGCCGGGGCGAGGAGATCCCGCTCTCATTCTTCACGGACGGCGAGGATGCCTTGACGCGGGGCGTCGTCGAGGCGGGCGGGCTCCTCGCGTACACGCGCGTCCGCCTCGCCGGGGGGGCCGCGCCGCCTCCGTTCGGACGGGAGTCCCGCCCGATGACGCTCGCCGAGAAGATCCTCGCCCGGCACGCCGGGGTCCCCGCGGTGGAGCCCGGCGACGCGGGCTTCGTCCGGACGGACTGGCGGTTCTCGCACGAGTACGTCACGCCGATGGCGGCGAACGCCTTCGAAGCCGGGCTCGGCGCCGCCGCGCGCGTCACGGACCCGGAGAGCGTCCTCCTCTTCCGCGACCACCTCGCCCTCCTCGGAGAGGTCATGCCGGAGGAGCGGCGCCGGCGCGGCCTCCTCGGGCTCGCGGACGGTCTCGCGGCGCGCCAGGAAGAGTTCGCGCGCGCGCAGGGCCTGAAGCTGCACGCCGCGGGCGACGGGATCTGCCATTCCCTGATGCTCGAGCGCTACGCGCTGCCCGGACAGGTCGTGGTCGGCTCCGATTCGCACACGACACATGCGGGCGCGCTCGGCGCTCTTGCGTTCGGGATCGGGACCTCGGAAGTCGCCTGCGCGTGGCTCTCGCGCGACGTGCGCGTGACGGTCCCGGCGACGATCCGCGTGGACCTGACGGGCGCGCTGCCGGCCGGCGTCGCGGCCAAGGACGTCATGCTCGCCCTGCTCGCGCACCCGGCCGTCCGGAGCGGCGGGGCGATCGGGAAAGTCCTCGAGTACGGCGGCGAGGCGGTGCGCACGATGTCCGTCGACGAACGCGCGACACTCACGAACATGGCGGCGGAAGCGGGCGCCTTCGCGGGGATCGTCGCGGCGGACGAGGAAACGGCGCGGTTCCTCGCCGGGAGGCGCGGCCTGCCCCTCGACGGCGCCCGCCGCGCCTGCGAAGGGCTCGCCTCCGATCCCGGCGCCGTTTACGACTCGGTCCTCACGCTCGACGTCTCGGCGCTCGCGCCGCTCGTCGCCCTGCCGGGGGACCCGGGCAACGGCGTCCGGATCGCCGACCTGCCTGCACCCGTCCCGATCGACATCGCGTACGGCGGGTCGTGCACGGCCGGAAAGCGCGAGGACATGGAGATGCTGGCGGCCGTCCTCGCCGAAGGTCTCGCGCGCGGCCGCCGCGTGGCGCCCGGCGTGCGGTTCTACGTCCAGTTCGGGAGCCGGGACGTGCGTGAATGGTGCCGGGAGAAGGGCTACCTCGAGCTCTTCGCGCGCGCGGGAGCCGTCACGATCGAGCCGGGCTGCGGCGCCTGCATCGCCGCGGGCCCGGGCGTCTCGACGCGGCCGGGCGAGGTGACCGTCAGCGCGATCAACCGCAACTTCCCGGGCCGGAGCGGGCCGGGCTCCGTGTACCTCGCGAGCCCGTATGTCGTCGCGGCGTCGGCCCTCGCGGGTAGGATTACGGCGTGGACGCCCGCCGCCTGACCCGAGCCGCGCTCGCCGCGGGCCTTCTTCTCGGCGGGGGAGGGTGCCAGTGGGCGTGGAACCTCTGGGCGCGCGGCGACCTCGCGCGCGACCTGAAGTCCCTGCTCGCGCGCGAGGGCATCCTCGTCGCCGACATGAAGTGCCGGATGTTCGGGACGCTCAACTCGGGCGCCTGCATTCTTCCGCTGACGGCGGAGCAGTCGACGACGCTCGTGGCGGCGCTGAAGCTCCGCGTCCTCACCCCGACGGAGCCGATCCGGGAGTTCAAGCACGGCTGTTCGGACACTCCGCCCTTCGACACGGGCTTCGTCCGGGCGTACCGGTCCTCGGCGCTGCGTCCCCCGGAGCTGAAGCTGCGCGACGGCGGCGGGTTCGACTACGTTTACGTGTATCACCACCCGACGTCGGGCATGGCCTGCATCCAGGCGCTCTACACGCCCGAGGGCGTCGCCCTCCCCGCGAACACGATGGTCCGCTGACCCGGAACTTTCCGGCGTTCCGGGCGTATCCCCTTTCAGAACGGGGCTCCGCCCGGGAGGCATCGGCATGGCCAAGCTCTTGAAGATCCTGCTCGGGTTGATCCTTCTGGCCGGGGCGGCTACGGGCGTCTACGCCGTCAGCCGGGGCGCGAGGAAAGTCGACGGCGGGATGAAGCTCGAGGACGCACAGACGGGGTCGATCGTCGAAAAGGCGGTCGCGGTCGGGCAGATCCAGCCCCGCCAGAAGTTCTCGGTCAAATCGAAGATTTCGGGCATCGTTCGGGTGTGCCGGGTCCAGGTCGGCGACCGGGTGAAAGCCGGCGACCCGCTCTTCGAGATCGGCCCCGACCCGACGCCGCTCGAGCTGACCGGCGTCGATCGCGCCGTCGAATCCGCGAAGGCGACCTTTCAGCGAGCCCAGCTCGAATTCGACCGGGCCGAGGAGCTGTTTCGGCAGGGGATCACGGCGAAGTCGGACGTGGACCAGAAGCGCGAGAGCTTCGAGCTCGCGAAGGTGGCCCTCAACAAGGCCGAGCAGGACCGCGACCTGACGCGCAAGGGCAGCCTCGCGAAGACGGCCACGACGGGGCTCGAGTCGATCATCCGGGCGCCGGCGGCCGGGACGATCCTGACCCGCCTCGTGAACCCGGGCGACCCCGTCGTCCCGCTCACGTCGTACCAGCCCGGCACGGAGATGGCGACGATCGCGGACATGACCGATCTCATCTTCAAGGGGACGGTCGACGAGATCGACGTCGGCAAGCTGCACGTCGACCTGCCGGCCCGCATCAAGGTCGGTGCGCTCCCGACGGACGTCGTGACGGGCAAGGTGTCCCGCATCGCCCCGCAGGCCCAGCAGAAGGAGGGCGCGACGCTCTTCGACGTGGAGATCGAGCTCGACGCGAACCCGAAGATCACGCTGCGCGCGGGGTACTCGGCGAACGCCGACCTCATCATCCGCGAGAAGAAGGACGTCCTCACGATCCCCGAGCGCCTCGTCCTGTGGGAGGACGGCGGCAAGAAGAGCTTCGTCGAGATCCCGGACGAGAAGGCCAAGGGCAGCAAGGTCGAGCCGAAGAAGGTCGAGGTCAAGCTCGGCATCTCGGACGGGATGAACGTCGAGGTCGTGAGCGGCCTCTCCAAGGGCGACAAGGTCGTCCAGAGACCGCCAAAGGAAATTTCCTAGAGAGATGGGCGCCGTGCCCCTCTTCACCTACGGAATGACGAGATGGTCAGCCTGAGGGAAGTGCTCCTCCAGCTCCTCCGCGACGTGCGCAGCCAGAAGCTCCGCACGTTCCTGACCGTGTTCGGCATCGTCTGGGGGACCGTGGCCGTGACGCTGCTCCTCGCGTTCGGCACGGGCCTCAAGAAGCAGATGATCAAGAGCACCGCCGGCCTCGGGGACCGGATCTGCATCGCGTGGCCGGGCCTCACGTCGGTCCCGTACCAGGGCCTCGGCAAGGGCCGGAGGATCCGTCTCGTCGAGGAGGACGTCGACGCGATCCGCCGCGAGGCCGAGGGGCTCTCCGGCGTCTCGAGCGAGTACCAGACGTCGATGAAGCTGCACCTCGACCTCAAGACGTGGCCCGTCGACGTCTCGGGGGTCTCGCCCGAGTTCGGCCGGATGCGCAACCTCATTCCGGACGCCGGCGGCCGGTTCATCGACCCCGTGGACATGGCCGAGCAGCGCCGCGTCGTCTTTCTCGGCGACAAGCTCGCGAAGAACGTGTTCGGCAAGCCGGAGGACGCCGTCGGGAAGACCGTCATGCTCGGCAGCTCGCCGTTCCTCGTCATCGGCGTCCTCAAGCCGAAGATCCAGGACTCGAGCTACAGCGGCCGCGACAACGACAAGGCCTCGATCCCGGGCACGACGTACCGCGCGCTGACGGGCGAGAAGTACGTGAACAACGTGATCTATCAGGCGAGCTCGGCGTTCGACACCGAGCCCCTCACGGCGCGCATCCTCGAGATCCTCGGCAAGCGCAAGAAGTTCGACCCGAAGGACAAGGAAGCCCTCTCCGTCTGGGACACGACGGGACAGTTCAAGTTCTTCGACACGTTCATGCTCGCGTTCACGGGATTCCTCGGCGTCGTCGGCTCGCTGACGCTCGTCGTGGGAGGCATCGGCGTCTCGAACATCATGAACGTCGTCGTCGAGGAGCGCACGAAGGAGATCGGGATCAAGATGGCGCTCGGGGCGAAGCAGCGCTTCATCCTCGGGCAGTTCCTCCTCGAGACGCTCCTCGTGACGGGCATCGGCGGCGCGATCGGGTTCGCCGTCTCCTTCGGCCTCTGCGCGGTCTTCCCGCGGTTCGGCCTCACGGACTACGTGGGAGTTCCCGAGGTGTCCCCGTTCGTCGCGGCGATCACGATCGGGATCCTCGGGGCGATCGGCCTCGTCGCCGGGTGGTTCCCGGCCCGGGAGGCGTCGCGGCTGGATCCGGTCGTGGCGATGAAGCTCTGATGCGGACGCCCGCCGTCGTCCTCACCCTCTTCGCGCAGTCCTCGCGGCTGTCGAAAAAGCGCGCGTTCCTCACGATCGCCGCCATCGCGTGGGGCACGGTCGCGATCCTCCTCCTCCTCTCCTTCGGCGAGGGCCTCAAGCGCCAGATGGACCGCAACCGCCGCTCGACGGGCGAGAACCTCGCCGTGATGTGGCCGAACGAAACGTCCAAGCCGTGGAAAGGGATGCCCCCCGGCCGCGCGATCCGCCTGACGACGGACGACGTGCCCTTCGTGGCGGACCGGATGCCCGAGCTTTCCGCGGTCATCGGCGAGGTCGTGTCCTGGCGCACCGCGCTCACGTTTGGGCGCAAGACCGTCAACGGCCGCGTCCTCGGGACGAACACGATCTACGGCGAGGCGCGCAAACACTATCCGGTGGCCGGAGGCCGGTGGCTGACGCCCGGGGACGAGGCCGAGAAGCGGCGCGTCATCTTCCTCGGCGACGAGCTGGCGAAGGACATCTTCGGCAAGGACGACCCCGTCGGGAAGACGCTCCTCGTGAACAACTCGCCGTTCACCGTCATCGGCGTCATGCAGCACAAGACGCAGATGGGCGTCTACGGCGGCCCGGACGAGCACCACGCGGTGATCCCGTGGACGACGTTCAAGGCTCTCTTCGGGCGGGACCGCCTCAACGTCCTCGTGATCCAGTCGCGGACGCCGGAGGAGATGGCGCCGGCGCTCCGCCGCCTGAACGAGATCCTCGGCGCCAAGTACGGCTACGACCCGACGGACGAGCGCGCCCTCTCGACGTGGAACATCGTCAAGACGTCCAGGCAGGGCCAGAACATGATCGTGGGCATCCAGATGTTCCTCGGCCTGATCGGCGCGCTCACTCTTCTCATCGGCGGCGTCGGCGTCGCGAACATCATGTACGCCGTCGTGAAGGAGCGCACGCGCGAGATCGGCGTGAAGATGGCGCTCGGCGCGAAGGCCCGATGGATCACGTGGCCGTTCGTCCTCGAAGGCCTCGTCTACACGCTCGTCGGGGGGGCCCTCGGGATGACGATCGCGACGCTGATCGTGACGGGCCTCGGCCTGATCCCCGACGGCTCGAACCGCGTCCTCGCGTTCCTCGGCCGCCCGACGCTCTCTCCCGTCATCGCCGCGACGACCGCCGGGATCCTCGGCGCGATCGGCCTCATGGCCGGCTACTTCCCGGCCCGCCGCGCGGCGGCCATCGACCCTGCCGCCACGCTGCGCTACGAATGAAGACGAAGGAGACCGCATGCCCCGCGACGTGAGGACCGCCGCCCCTCCCACGGACGACATCGTCGTGATGGACGACATCCGCAAGGTCTACGACACCGGCAAGGTGAAGGTCGAGGCCCTCAAGGGCCTGACGTTCACGATCAAGAAGGGCGAATTCGTCGCGATCGTCGGGCCGTCGGGCTCGGGCAAGTCCACCCTGATGAACGTGCTCGGCTGCCTCGACACGCCCACGAGCGGGACGTACCGCCTCGCGGGGGAGCCGGTCGCGGGGCTCTCGCGCGACGCGCTCGCCGACGTGAGGAACCGCCGCGTCGGGTTCGTCTTTCAGAATTTCAACCTCCTGCCGCAGATCTCGGCGCTCGAGAACGTGGAGATGCCGCTGCTGTTCGGCGGCGTGCCGCCGAGGGAGCGCCGCACGCGCGCCGCCGAGCTCCTGACGAAGGTGGGTCTCGGCGACCGCCTCGAGCACAGGCCCACGGAGCTTTCCGGCGGCCAGATGCAGCGCGTCGCCGTCGCGCGGGCGCTCTCGATGAAGCCCGACATGCTCCTCGCGGACGAACCCACCGGGAACCTCGATTCGACGTCCGGCGGGGACATCATGGGCCTCTTCACGGAGCTCTGGACGGGCGGCGGCACGCTCGTCGTCATCACGCACGACATGACCCTCGCCCGCCGCGCCGGCCGCGTCATCGAGGTCCACGACGGGCGGATCCTCAAGGACTCGGCGGCGGAGGCGGCGTGAAGGGGGGTCCGGGGGGCCCCTGAGGGCTTTCCTTCGGAGAAGCCTGCGCTAGAATGAGTCCTTCTTTCAAGCAGGAGGTCTTATGAAGCGTCCCTTGATCCTCGTCGCCGGTGCATTTCTCGCCGCGGCCTTCTCGGCGGCCGCTGCCGACAGCCCGAAGGAAGACCTCAAGTACCTCGGGATCGACAAGTGCAAGAAGGACAAGTTCGACTGCGTGTACGTCGCGGACGGCTTCACCTTCTCGGGCAAGACGATCCACGTCCAGAAGTTCGAGAAGAAGGCCGACGCGCCCGCGAGCGGAGACATGGGCGGTCTCGAGTACGGCAACGCGGACGTGTTCATGCAGGAGAGCTTCGCCAAGGACGCGAACGAGCGCATCGAGAAAGCCGGCGCAAAGTTCGTGACGGGCGGTTCAGGCGACTACACGCTGAAGGGCCAGATCACCGAGTTCCGCTACCCCAAGAAGGGCGCGGCCTGGGGCGGCTGGATCGGAGGGGCGGTCGGTTCGGGCACGATCGTCTATGACTGGAAGATCGTGGACAAGAGCGGCAAGACGGTCGTCGGCGTCCACCACAAAATCGTCGCCAGCGCGTCGGACACGCTGGAGCGCCGCGTAAAGAACGTCCAGGGCGACGAGATGGTCGAGTTCGTGAGGAAGAACGCGAAGTAAGTCCCTTCACCCTTCGCAGAAATCTTGCTATCATTTCCACGGAGGCGCGCACTCACATCCGACCCGACGCCATTCCTCTCACCCTTCCCGAGGCCGGGCTCGGCGCGCTCTTCGGTGTCCACGACGAAAACCTGAGGCTTCTCGAAGACGCTTTCGGCGTCGAGATCGCCGCGCGCGGGCGGGAAGTATCCGTCTCCGGCGATCCGGACGGCACGGCCCTCGCCGCCCGCCTCCTCTCCGACTTCGCGAGGCTCATCGAGCGCGGCTACGTCCCGAAGAAGCCGGACCTCGAGGCCGCGATCCGCATCCTGCGCGAGGAACCCGGGACGTCGCTCGTCGACTTCTTCGAGAACCGTTCCGTCGGCCCGGCCCTCCGCCAGGTCGTCTCGCCGCGCAACGTTCGCCAGCAGGAATACCTGCAGGCGGTCCTCGAGCACGACATCGTCTTCGCGATCGGGCCGGCGGGCACGGGCAAGACGTACCTTGCCGTCGCGATGGCGGCGGCCGCCCTCCTCGAGAAGAAGGTCAAGCGCATCGTCCTGTGCCGCCCCGCGGTCGAGGCGGGCGAGAAGCTCGGCTTCCTTCCCGGCGACCTCGCCGAGAAGGTGAACCCGTACCTGCGGCCTCTGCACGACGCGCTCTACGACATCCTCGGGTACGAGAAGGTCGGGCGGATGCTCGAACGGAACATCATCGAGGTCGCGCCGCTCGCGTTCATGCGCGGCCGCACGCTGAACGACGCGTTCGTGATCCTCGACGAGGCCCAGAACACGACGTCCGAGCAGATGAAGATGTTCCTGACCCGCATGGGCTTCGGAAGCCGCGCCGTCGTGACGGGCGACGTCACGCAGATCGACCTCCCGCAGGGGAAGATCTCGGGCCTGAAGGAAGCCGACCGGGTCCTGAACGGCGTCGACGGCGTCAAGTTCATCCGCTTCGACCAGCGCGACGTCGTCCGCCACCGCATCGTCCAGTCCGTCGTGACCGCCTACGAGGCCTTCGAGAAGCAGAAGGCCGACGCGGCCGACGCCGCCGCCGCGAACGGAAACGGCAATGGCAACGGCCACTCGAACGGCAACGGGAACGGCAACGGGCATCGCGAGTAGCGCCTCGGTTCCGGTTCGGGCGCTTTAAGATTTCTTAGAAGGTGAAGAGAAGAAAGACGCAGACGCGGGCGGGCGGAGCCATCGGCGCCGTCGATGTCCGTTGCACGGTCGCCGGCGCGCCTCCGGCGGCCCGGGTGCGCGCCTGGGCCCTCACTCTCCTTCCGAAAGCGGGCGCGAAGCGCGCGGATCTTTCGATCCTCCTCTGCGGCGATCGGCGGATGCGCACCCTGAACAGGACGTGGCGCCGCATCGACCGCCCGACGGACGTCTTGTCTTTTCTTCCATTCGCAGAAATCTCCTCTTCTTCTCCTTTCCTCGGCGACCTCGTCATCGACGTGCCGTACGCGGCCCGGCAGGCGCGCCGGCGGGGACATTCCGCGGCGCGCGAGATCCAGATCCTCCTCGCCCACGGCCTCCTGCACCTTCTCGGATACGATCACGAGACGGACGACGGCACGATGTTCCGCCTTCAGAGACGACTCATCCTCGAGGCCTTCGGCGACGGGCCGGACGGCGTGCCGTGACCGGCTTCGGGCTGACCGCGAGCGCGGGCCTCATCGTGGCGGCGCTTTTCGCGGGCGTCTTCGTCCTCTTCTCCGGGTTCGCGCAGGCGCTGGAGAGCCTCTCCGTCCTCCGGCGCAAGGCGCTTCTCGAGGCGAACCCGAAGCGTTTCGGGACGCTCCTCTCGCGCGAGCACGTGCGCATCTCGCGGATCGCCGTCCGCCTCACGGCGCAGGGGGCGGTCCTCGGCGGCCTCCTCTGTCTCGGCTCGGCCTTCGCGGCGCTCGCCGTGCCCGAGCCCTGGCTTTCCTCCGCGGTCGTGATCCTGCTCGGCTGGATCGTCGCCGAGAGTCTCGTGATCCGCTGGGTCGCGCGGCGGGGCGGCGACGCCCTGCTCCAGGGCTTCTCCTGGCTCATCCCGCTCGTGGACTTCCTCTCGGCGCCGCTCACGCCGCTCCTCTCGCGTCTCGTCGAAGTCGAGGAGGACGCCCCCGAGGGCGGCCTCGTTCCGGACGCGGCGAAGGAGGAGGCGACGAAGGACGCGGAGGTGCGCGCGCTCCTCGACGTCGCCCGCGAGGAGGGCATTCTCGAGAAGCACGAGGAAGAGCTCGTCTCGCGCGCCGTCGATTTCAACGACCGCACCGTGGGGCAGGTCATGACGCCGCGCCCGGACATCGTCTTCGCCGGGGCCGACGCGCCGCTCGACGAGATCGCCGACCTCTTCGTGAAGACGAAGTTCACGCGCCTCCCGCTCGTGGAGGGCTCGATCGACAGGCCCGTCGGGATCGTCCACGTCAAGGACGTCTTCACGGTGCTGCGGCGCCCGGACCCGCCCGCCACCGCGCGCGCCATTGCCCGCGAGGTCTTTTTCGCGCCGGAGTCCCAGACCGTTGCGACTCTCCTCTCGGACTTCCGCCGCCGCCGCCATCCCCTCGCGATCGTCGTGGACGAGTACGGGGCCGTGACGGGCCTCGCGACGCTGGAGGACCTCGTCGAGGAGCTCGTCGGCGAGATCGCGGACGAGCACGAGGACGAGGCGCCGCCCGTCACGGCGCAGGGCGACGGCTCGTGGTCGGTGGCGGGCCGCGTGCGCGTCCCCGAGCTCGCGACGCTGTTCGACGTGGACTTCCCGCACGCCGAATACGACACGGTCGCCGGCCTCGTCTCCGAGAAGCTCGGCCGCATTCCGAAGCCCGGCGAGGTCGCCCACGAGGCCGGGCTCTCGTTCACGGTGGAGGAGGCCGACCGCCGCCGGATCCACCGCGTGCGCGTCCGCCGCGAGGCGCCGCCTCCGCGCGACGACCTCGGGGCGGGGACGGAATGAAGACCCTCCGTTCCGGGACGGTCGCCGTCGTCGGGCGCCCGAACGCGGGCAAGTCGACGCTCGTGAACGCGCTCGTGGGGACGAAGGTCGCGATCGTGTCCGACAAGCCGCAGACCACGCGGCGCAACCTCCTCGGCATCCGGAACGACGACGAAGGGCAGATCGTCTTCGTCGACACGCCCGGGCTCCACAAGCCGCTTCACCGGCTGAACAAGTCCATGGTCGCCGAGGCGCAGGACGCCCTGCGCGAGGAGGACGTGCGCCTGCTCGTCGTGGACGTCACCGCTCCGGCGGGGGCGGGGGACCGCTTCGTCCTCGACCTCCTGAAGGCAGCCCCGGCGCCGCGGATCTGCGTCCTGAACAAGGTCGACCTCGTCCCGCGCAAGGAGACGCTCCTGCCGCGTCTCGCCGCTCTCGGCGCGACCGGAATCTTCGACGCGATCGTCCCCGTGTCCGCGCTCACCGGCGAGGGCCTCGACGTCCTCCTCGAGGCCCTGAGGGGCCACGTCCCCGAGGGCGACGCGCTCTTCCCGGCCGGCCTCGTGACGACGTCCGACGACGCGACGCGGATCGCCGAGACGATCCGCGAGAAGTTCCTCGAGCGGACGCGCGAAGAGATCCCGTACGGCCTCGGCGTCCTCGTCGAGGAGGTCCGGCACGAGAAGGACCGCAAGCTCACGGTCGTGCGGGCGACCATCGTCGTCGACCGCGACGGCCACAAGGGCATCGTCCTCGGCGCGGGCGGGCGGCTGCTCAAGGAGGCGGGGACGGCGGCTCGCCTCGACCTCGAAAAATCGCTGGGTGGAAAATTTTTCCTCGATCTGGTCGTCGCCGCGCGTCCCGGCTGGCGCGAAGACCCCCGATTTCTCTCCACTCTCACAAGCTGATCGTTGACGCGGGCGGGGCGTTGCCTAAGACTCCAAGCGGAGGTCTGCTCCTGGCGACACCGGACAAGGGCAAGGACGACAAGCGGCGCGCGCCGCGTCTTCCGCTCGCGAAGGGCACGAGGGCCCAGATCAAGTCGACGGTGCCCGTCGAGCTCGTGAACCTGTCCGCGACCGGCGTCCTCTTCGAGCTGCCCTCGTCGCTACGGCCGGGGTCGACGTGCGACCTCGCGACCACGCTCGCGGGCATTCCGTTCGTGGCGCTCGTGCGCGTCACGCGCTGCCGCGCGGGCGGCTTTGCGGCGGACGAGAAGGGCGCTCGGGTGCTCGTCTACCAGGCCGGGGGCGAGTTCGTGGGCCTCGCCGAGGACCAGATGCTCAACCTGTCGCGCGCGATCGAGAAGATCGGCGGCGCCAAGCTCGCGAGCCAGTCCTCGGCGTTCCTGAAGAGAATCAAGCCCGCCTAAGGAGCCTGTTCCCCGGTCGAAAGGTCGCGCAGAGCGGACCGGAGAGCCTCCTCGAGCCGTCGCGCGCGGTCCGAGGCGGCCCCGGCCGACGCGTGGGACGCTTCCGCCGCGGCCTTCGCGGCCTGCAGCTCTTCGGTCAGCGCGGCGAGGCGCGCCCCGAGGCCCGCCGAAGTCTCGTTCGCCGCCGCCTCGGCGCCCTCGCGGGCCGCGCGTTCGCCCGCGACGGCGTCGGCGATTCCCCTTCGGTTCTCCTCGACCTCGGCGCGCAGCGCGGTGAGCTCGGCCTTCAACGCGGCGACGGCCTCGTGCGCCTCGTTCGCGCGTGACGCCGCGCCTTCCGCGGCGGCCCTGAGAGTCTCGTAGGTCTCGTCGGCCCGGACCGCGGCGACGTCGCGCGCGGCCTTTTCGGCCTCGAGCGCCGTCGCGATCTGGCGCCGTTCGTCGCGCTCGGCCTCGAGCGACTTCTCGAGCGCCTCGACGCGCCGGGCGTCGGCCTTCGCGGCCTCGGACGGCGCGGACTCCTCGCGCCTGAACGCTCCGGAAATGCGGCCGGCCGCCGCGCGCCGGGCCTCCGCGAGGACCGCGTTGAGCTTGTCGTCGAGCGGCGTGACGGGCGCCGTCGTCTCGGGCCGCGGGCGGGGGCGCTCGCCGGACGGGGGAGCGGAGATCGCTCCGAGGAGCGCTTCGGGCCGCGCGGCCGGGGCGGACACCGAGGCCACGGACGGTTCAGCCGCCTGCTCGGCCCGGGCCACCGAAGCGACGGACTTCTGCGAGTCGTCCGAGAGGTCCGCGAACGTGCCTTCGGCCGAGGGCGGGACCCAGTCGGCGTCCTCCTCTGCCTCCGCGGCGACGGATCCGCCGCCCGCCATCGCGAGGACGGGTGCGGCGACGGGCGGCTCGTCGGGCTCGGGGGCCGGGGCCGAGATCGACACCGCGGGCCCGGAGCTCGAGAGCGGCTGCGTCGATCCGCCGGGGCCCGACGACGACCCGAGCGACGACTCGGCGCCCGGCACGTCCGCCTCGGCGGGCGGCTGCCAGCCGCGCTGGAGGCGCCGGAGGAGGTCGACGAACGTCAGCTTGGAGGCGAGCTTGAACGTCTCGAGGACGCCCATGCCCTCGGAGGCGACGGCCTCGACGTACGGGTACGACTGGAACCCCAGCGACTCCTGGAGAGCTTCCACCGAAAGCGCGCTCGGGAGGTCGCGCTTGTTGTACTGGATGACGACGGGCAGCGACTCGAGCGAGATCTTCTCCTGGGCGAGGTTGTCGCGCAGGTTCTGGTAGCTCTCGAGGTTGTGCGAGAGCATCGACCACTGCGAGTCCACGACGAAGACGAGGCCGTCCACGCCGCGCAGGACGATCCGGCGCGTCTCGTTGTAGAAGACCTGTCCGGGAACGGTGCACACCTGGAAGCGCACCGTGTAGCCCTTGATGTTCCCGAGCTCGATCGGGAGCAGGTCGAAGTAGATCGTGCGGTCCTGCGCGGTGGACAGCGACAGCAGCTTGCCCGCCCCGCGCTCCAGCCTCTGGTGCAGGATCTTGAGGTTCGTGGTCTTGCCGCAGAGCCCGGGCCCGTAGAAGACGATCTTGGCCGTCAGCTCTTTGGTGGCGTGGTTGAAGAGGGCCATGGTGCCTCCGGACCCGTTTGAGACGCCGTCCGAGTATACGCGCCGGGTATCCTCGACCCGTGACGGTGGAGGCGCGGGCCCGGCGGATCGAGGGGACGTTCGCGGGCCTGCCGCTGCGCGGCGTGTCCGTTGCGGGCCGCGAGACGTGGTTCCACTTCCCGACGCTCGGGTTCGCGTTCGACCTCGGCCGCTCCCCGTGGGAGCTCGTGCCGGTTCCGTACGTCTTCCTGTCGCACGCCCACCTCGACCACGGCGCCGGCCTCGCCTACTGGTTCTCGCAGCGACGGCTCCTGCGTCTTCCGGGCGGGACGGTCCACACGCACCCCTCCGCCGTCGAGGCGTGGCGGAAGATCGTCGCCCTCCATGCGCAGCTCGAGGACGTGACGTACGACGCGCGCGTCGAGGCGATGGCTCCCGGCTCGCGCGTCGCGCTCCGGCGCGACCTCTCGATGACGTGCTTTCAGGCCGATCACCGCGTCCCGACGCTCGCGTTCGTGGCCTCCGAGGAGCGCCACCGGCTCCTCCCGGAGTTCGGGTCGAAGACGCGCGAGGAGATCAAGGCCCTCGCGGCGGAAGGGAGGGACGTCGCGGGCCGCGTCGCGATCCCGCTCGCGGCCTACTCGGGCGACACGGCGGCGGGTATCTTCGACGCGGCGCCGCCGGAGTTCTTCCGGGCGAAGGTGCTCCTCCTCGAGTGCTCGTTCGTGGAGGAGCGCGACAAGGGCCGCGCCGCGCCGTTCAAGCACCTCCACGTGGACGACATCGCCGAGCGGGCGGACCTCTTCGAGAACGAGGTCGTGCTCCTGACGCACGTGACGCTCCGGACGTCGCCCGGCGAGATCCGCCGGCTCGTGAAGCAGCGCCTCCCGGCCCGCCTCGCGGAGCGGGCGCGGCCTTTTCTGCCGGACTAGCTCTGGCGCGCCGCGCCGCCGATTCGGCCGCGGGCCGCCGCCCATTCGCCGAGCGCCTGCCGCCATTCCCAGGCGTGGCCGGGGGAGACGACGAATTCGACGGCCTCGCCGCGGACGGGAGTCACGCGAAGGATTTTGTTACGAAAGAATCCTCTCTGCGCCTGTGTCCGTTCGTCGGTCTCGAGACGCTGTATTTCTTCGAAGGTGAATGAGCCCGGAGCGGAGGCCAGCGCTTCCCACACGAGGCCCGACGGCGTGAGAGCGACCGTTCCCGGCAGGAGTGCATGCCCGCGGCGGTCCACGACGCGGCACGGCGTGCCGATGCGAACGACCCCCCCTAACCCTTCTAGGAAAATGCGCCCTCTCCGTCTGGCAATGAGCCTTGTCGCGAGGACGAACCCTCCGGTCGCCAGCAAAAAGACCCCTGCGGCCGCCGCAACCCAGAACAGCATTACCGAAAGAGCTTCTTCCTGTTCCGGATGTAATCCCGGAACACGAACGTCGCGAGGTCGGTGGGGGAGGCGTAGTACGCCCGGCCGCGCGCGATCTTCGTCATCGTATCGACGAAATCCACGAGGGCCTCGTCGGTCGCGATCATGAAGGTCGTCAGCTGGATGCCGTCGCGGCGGAGCTTCTCGGCTTCCTCCAGCGTGCGGTTCACGATCTTCAGGTCCAGCCCGAACGGGTTCTTGTAGAGCTTTCCGCCCTCCTTGATGCACGAGGGTTTGCCGTCCGTGATCATGAAGATCTGGCGATTGCGCGAGCGGCGGCGCATGAGGAGCCGGCGCGAGAGCGCAAGGCCGTCCTTCGTGTTCGTGTGGAACGGACCGACCTGCGCCTTGCTCAGCTCCTCGAGCGGCACGGAGCGCGCCTCGTCGCCGAAGAGGACGACGTCGATCGTGTCCTTCGGGTATTTCTGGAGGATGAGCTCCGTCAGCGCGAGCGCGACCTTCTTGGCGGGCGTGAACCGGTCCTCGCCGTACAGAATCATCGAGTGCGAGACGTCGATCGCGATCGCGGTCGCGCAGGCGCTCTGGGCCTCGACGTCGAAGACCTCGAAGTCCGCCGGGAGGAGCGCGAGGTCGTCGGGGTCGCGCCGGGCCGCGTTCGCGACCGTCCGGATGCCGTCCAGCCGCGCCGGGTCGTCGCCGAACTCGTACGGGCGCGTCTCGGGCAGCGTCTCCCCGCCGCCTCCCGCGCGCGGAATCGCGTGGAGCCCGGGCCCCGCCTTCTGCAGCGACGAGAAAATCTCCTCGAGCGCGTTTCGGCGGATGCGGCGCTCGCCGGGGCCCATGAGCGTCAGGTTCCCCTCGCCGTCGCGCCCCACGATGCCCTGCTTCTCGAGCGCCGCGCGGAACGCTTCGAGGTCGACGTCCTTCCCGATGATCCCGCGGCGCTGCAGCTCCTGCATCCAGGCCATCGCTTCCTCCACGTCGCCGCCGAGGCGCGAAACGAGGTCGAGGAAGAGCTTCAGGAGCTCCTCGTACGAGAGGAGCGACTGGAGGAGATCGAGCGGCAGCTCGCCGTACCGGTAGTCCACGGCTCATGGTACGACGCCGCGCGGGGGATGGACTGGGGTATGGTCACTCCGCTTCATGGAAGTCCGCGATCGCCGCGCCGGGCTCTGGCCCGTTCTCCTCGTGCTGCTGCCGCTGCTCCCGTCGTGGTGGTTCGCGATCGCGCGGCCGTGGCTCCCGATGAGCGTCGACGACGACGTCGCCGTCATCGAGATGGCCGAGCGGAGGGCGCTTCACGGGGCGCAGCTCACGGGCGTCTACTCCCGCTTCGGCTTCAGCCAACCGGGGCCCGTCCAGCTCTTCCTGATGGCCCCCGTCTACGCGGCGACCGGCCAGCGCAGCGCGGGCCTCTCCCTCGCAGCCCTTCTCCTGACGACGCTCTTCGCGGGCGCCGCAGCGTGGTCCGGGGCGAGGATCCTCGGCCCGCGCCATGGACTCGTCGCCGCGGCGGGACTCGCCCTCCTCCTCGCGCGGATGGGGCCCGGCTGGGTCGCGCACGCGTGGGGGCCGCACGCGGTGATCGTCCCGCTGGCGCTCCTCGTCATCCTCGCCCTCGGTTTCGCCCGGCAGGGCGCGGCATGGCTCCCGGGCCTCGCGTTCGTGGCGACGTTCCTCGTCCAGACGCACCTCGGAACGGCGCCGGCCGCCCTGTGCGTCGTCTTCGGGGCATTCGTCCTCGCCGGACGGCTCGGGCGGCGGCTCGTCGCCGTGCGGCCCGTCCTGACTGCGGCGCTCCTTCTCGCGGCGCTCTGGACGCCGCCGCTTCTCGAGCAGGCCCGCGGAACGGCGGAGCACCCCGGCAACCTGACGCTGCTCTGGCAGTTCTTCCGCTCGCACGGCGCCCGGCACACGTTCGTCGAGGTGTTCGGCCCCCTCGCGCACGAGCTGGGATCGATCCCCGTCGCCCTCGCGTCGGCGGTCGTCCCGTCGACGAGCGACCACCGCGACGTCGGCGCGGGCCTCTCCACGCTCCTCCTCGTCGCGTTGCTGCCGCTCGCGCTCGCGGCCGCGCGGCGGCGGCGGGACGACGACGCGGCGGCGCTCTCGTGGCTGGCGCTCGCGGCCGGCGCGGCGGCGCTCTTTTCGGCCCTGAGGATCGTCGGCGAGGTCTTCGACTACCTGCTCGCGTTCGCGTCGGCCGTCTCCTTCGCGGGCTGGACGGCCGTCGCGCTCGTCGCGACGCGCCCGCTGGAGGAGCGCGGCCGTAGCCGAGCCGTCGGGATCGGCTGCGCCGTCGTGGCGGTCCTCGCCGCGATCTCGAACGCACGCGGCCTCGTCGAGCAGCAGCCGATTCCGGTCGCGACGAAAGAGAGCGTTGCGACGTTCACGACGGCCATGAAGGTTCACCTCGCGGCCGAGGGCGTCCGAAAGCCGCTCGTCCACATCGCGGAGGGCGAGCCCTGGGTGCCGGCGGCGGGCGTGCTTCTCGAGCTCGAGCGCGCCGGAATCGATTACGCGGTCGAAGAGGACTGGACGGTCATGTTCGGCCGGAACCGCCGTGCGACGGGCGCCGAGGACGGCG
This sequence comes from Thermoanaerobaculia bacterium, assembly GCA_036504335.1. Lineage (GTDB taxonomy): Bacteria > Acidobacteriota > Thermoanaerobaculia > UBA5066 > UBA5066 > Fen-183. The sequence goes on along the minus strand of DASXVJ010000035.1, from coordinate 188,377 downwards.
CGGTGTGGTTCGTCGAGGAGGAACCGGCGCCGCTCATGCGGCAGCTCGCCGCGGCGGGGAAGACGAAGCTCTTCGGGCGGCCGCCGCGCGGCGCCCGCTGACTTCTCCCGAACGCGTCGGCGACCGCGCACGCGAGGAGGACGTAGAGGGGCACGGCCAGCTGCGAGAGGAACCGGTTCCACGTCGGATGGACGAGGTGCTCGGGCGTCCAGCTGCTCCCGCCGTATGCGGCGAGGTAGACCGCGAGCGCCGCGGCCGACGCGACGAGGAGGCCGCGCGCGAACGGGCGGTTCAGGGCGCGCGCGCCGAGGAGGAAAAGCGCGGGCGCGAGCCACCAGAACCGGCTCCACACCTCGGGCCGGGCCATCTCGATCCGCACAAAATGCAGTACGGCCGGGAGGCGCTGTGCGACGCCCGAAACGATCTGTCCCGCCGTCACCTCGTCCCACGTCTCCGAGTTGCGGTTCGGGACCTGGGCGCGCCACGAGAGGCAGAGAGCCGCGGCCGCGGCGAAGACGGCCGCCGCGAGCGCGGTCGCGCGGACGGGCCCGAGGCGCTTCGTTCGCCTCGCACGGCGCAAGGCCCTGAGTGCGGCGAGGGCGACCACGATCGCGCCGAGCAGCAGCCCTTCGGTCTTCGCCAACGCGCCCGCGCCGAGGAGAAGGCCGGCCGTGAGCGCCTCGGGCGGCCGCCACGGGGCGCTCAGGGAGAGCGCGAGCCCGGCGCCCCAGAAGAGGCCGAGCGGGATGTCCGCGTACGACGTGATCGCGCCGCCGTCCCACTCGAAGGCGAGAGCGGGAAGCAGGGCCATGGCGAGGACGATCAGGGCCGCGGCGAGCGTGCCGGCGCGGGGCGCGGCGACGTCAAAGACCACGAGAAGGAGAACGGGCAGGAAGACGGCGTAGAGCGGGCGCGTGACGCGCTCGTCGTCGTCGGTGTCGAACGTTTCCTGGACGGCGACCTGCAGGATGGGGAGGAGCAGCGGGTACTTCGGGTTGTGGAGGTACGTGCCGCCGTCGAGGAGGACGGGCGCGTCCACGGTGCGGGCGGCCCGCACGAATCCCGCGTGCGCGTTCCACGTCATGCGCGCGTCGAACCCGCACTGGACGCCCGAGAGGGCGTCGGCGAAGACCGCCGCCGAGACGAAGGCACCCGAAAGGGCGGCGAGCGCGACCGCCGCGCGCGCCGTGTGGCTCGAGGCCGGGCGCGGGGACGACGCCGATCGCGGCGCCTTCCGCCGCATCCAGGCGGCGAGTGCGAGAGGCATGAGGAGAACGGGCAGGATCGTTCCGCGGCGGAGTTCGACGCCTCCCCAGTGGCTGAGCGCGTAGAGCGAAACGCCCGCGAAGGCGCAGCCGAGAAGGTACGACCACGCGATGCGCAGGAGCGGGGGCTTTCGGCGCAGGGACGGCACGAACGACACGAGAGCCCAGCCGGACGCCGCGAGAAGCGCGACGCCTCCGAGCGCCGCGAAGAGCCGGTACGCCGTGCTCACGGCCGCGCGCCCTCCGCAGGAGCGGCGGGGGCGAGGAGCGCGGGCGCGCCGTCCGCGCACCCGACGACGTAGACCCGCGGCGATGCCGCCGTCAGCGTCCTCAGGTCCTCCGGGCGGAGCGCGGACTCCGGCCCGAGGGAGCGCGGCGTGTGCGGCACGAGCGCCGACCGGATCCAGTACGGGTTGCAGCCCGGGTCCCGGCTTTCGACGATCCCGTAGGCGGCGTCACGGGGAATCTCCGCCGCGATCCGCTCCATGGCTTCCTGGAATACGGGCCCGTACTGGAGGCTCCGGATCTCGCCGAGGGTGTCGGCGACGTGCTTCCGGGAAGATCCGAGATGGCTGAAGACGTGGCCGGCCTGGCGAGGAAGGGCTGCGAGGGCCCAGACGAGGAGCGCGAGTCCGGCGGCGGCGGTGCGGACGCGCGTCACCGGCCGCCTTGCCACGTGAACTTCCGCGGCGGGAAATGGCGCTCGCGGCCGTCCTTCGAACGGAAGAGGGCGACGATCTCGTGGGGGCCCGCATCTCCCGGAAGGAACGCGAACGTCCCCTCGTACCCGGTCTGCGAGCAGTCGCCGAGCCCGGGCACGGCGGCGCAGACGTCGGGCCGCGGCGTCCGGCTGCCGGACGCAAGGGAGCGCTGTTCTCCGTCCACGAGGAGCGTGACGTGGAGGTCCTCGCCGGGGATGCGCGCCCAGCCGCGGATGCGCAGAGTTCCCTTCACGGTCGCGCCCTCCTCGGGAGCGTCGATGTTCCCCGTGAGCGCGGCGTCTTCCTTCCAGGGGAGGCCGGCAGGCGTCAGCCCGGCGGGAGGCGACCAGGGCAGCGGCTCGAGCGGTTTCGCCGACGGCTCGTTCTTCGCGACCGCGAAGAGGTCGTTGCGCATGTCGCCGTCGAAGCGCTTCACGAAGACGAGGCGGCCCGTGACGAGGGCGCGGTCGAGCCACGTCCGGTGCGTCGTGCGCAGCGCGGGGTCGAGCCACGACTCGCGCACGAGGACGTACGAGGTCGGGAGGTCCTCGAGGAAGTCGAGGAGATCGTCCGGGATCGGCGCCTTGCGCTCGTCTTCCTCGATGCGGCGGACGACGGGGGACGAGAATCCCGAGACGGCCGTCACGAGCGGCTTTCCGTGGTCGGCAGCCCGCAACACGGCGCGGTAGTTTCCGTGCTCCGGCGTGCCGGACGGCAGCTCGACGAGCCCGCCCTTCATGGGGGTCGCCGCGAGAAAGCGCGTCACCTCGTCGGGGTCGGCCTCGCCGCGGAAGAGGTCCAGCGGCGCCGCACGGTCCTCGAGGAGAAACGCGAGGCACGCGAGAGCGAAGACGGGGGCGGTGCGGCGACCGGGGCGGCGGCGCTTCCAGGCTTCGGCCAGCGCGAGGACGCCCGCGCCCGCGAGGACGGCGAGGCCGAGGTAGGCGATCGTCGCCCAGCGCGCCGGAACGCGGATGCTGCGGAAGAGCGGGATCGTCTCGAAGAGGACGCGGTGGAACGCAAACCGCACGCCGAGCGAGCCGAGAAAGCCGAGGAGGGCGAGGAGCGCACCGACGACGATGACGTCCGGGCGCCGGATCGCGCGGACGCTCGCCCCCAGGCTCCGCGACGCCACGAGCGGGAGCGCCGTGGGATATGCGAGCCACCAGCGCACGGCGAGCGCCGCGAGAAGGACGGCGAGCGCGCGCCAGGGCTCGGTCGCGCGGAAGATCTCTTTCCCGGCGAGACGGACGTGGATGCCCGCGGGGCTCGCCGCGAAGAGCGCGAGGAAGCCCGAGAGGAGGGCCACGGCGTCGAGGACGCGCAGCACGCGCGGATCGGGAGCGGGCCCGGCCTCGGCGGTGGCCGCGTCCCCGCCGGGCGTCAGGAGCAGCGCCGCGAGCGGGAGCGCGAGAAGGAGGAGCCCCGGGAACAGCGCGCGCTCGCCGGGCGTCGGGAACTCGGAGAATCCCCGCCAGAGCTGGTTGCGCGGGTCGGCGTTCAGCCAGTCGTGCGGCTGCGCGGAGAAGTCGCGCGTCTCCTCGATGCCGCGCGTGAAGCCGTAGAGCTTCGCGGCGCGCTGGTACGGGAGGAGGAACGGCAGGAGCGCGACGCCCGCGATCCCGACGGCCAGGGCCCCCCTCTTCCAGCCCGCGCGGTCCCGGTCCGCGCCGGAGCGAAACGCGAGGACGAGGGCGACCGCGGCAAGGGGGACGAGCGTGAGGACGAGCCAGTGGATGACCGCGAGGCCGTTCAGGAAGAACGCGGCGCCGAGCCAGGCCGCGCGCCTCGGGGATCTCTCGCGCACGAAGAGGACGAGCGCCTCGAAGAGGATCGGGACCCAGCCCGCGAAGAGGTAGTTCACGTGGGGAAGCTGCCCGAACCGGTACGGCACGAACGCGAACGCGACGCCCGCCACCCACGCGGCGCCGGCGGACCCGGTCAGGGTTCGGCCGAGCCGAAACGCGCCGTAGCCCGAAAACGCGAAGCCCACGAGCGTGAGGATTCCCTGGGCGGTGAGCGGCCGGAGGCCGAGCGCGAACAGCGGAAAGAGCGGCAGCGCGAGACCGTAGTTGTGCTCGCTGAACGCGAGGCTGAGCCGCGCGGGATAGAAGATGTTTCCGTCGAACAGGTGGAACGGCGAATGGAACGTCTGGTGGAAGTCCCACCAGAGGATCCACGAGTTCAGGTACGGGTCTCCCGCGTCGGACGCGTGGTCGCGCAGGTGCGTCGCCCACGGCCACGTCATCGCGACCGTCAGCGCGAGGAACGCGAGAAAGACCAGCGCCTCGCGGCCGAAGGCGCGCGACCGGCTGCGTTGTTCGACGGGCACGGACGGATGATATCGGCGGGAGGCCGAATGCGTATGCTCTCGGGGTCCTCATGACCGTGAGCCCCGCGTCCCGCCGCGAGCGGATCCTCGTCGTCGCCGCGTTCGCCGTCCTCGCGCTCCTGCGCCTCGCGACGCTCGCGCCCGACCCGTGGGAGTGGGACGAGGTTCTCTTCACGGAGGGCGTGCGCGACGGCCTCGACGTCCGCGTCAACCACCCGCACGCGCCGGGCTACCCGGTCTTCATCCGGCTCGGGCAGGGGATCCGGTCGCTGGGCGTCCCGCCGTTCCGCGCGACGGCGCTCGCGGGCGCGATCGGCGGGTACCTCTCGGTTCTCGCGCTGTACCTGCTCCTCCGCGAGCTCGGCTCGCGTCGCGCCTGGGCGCTCGTCGGCGCGCTCCTCTATGCGCTCACGCCGTCGGTGTGGCTGCACGGGGTGCGGCCGCTGTCGGACGGCCCGGGCGCCGCCGCGGGCCTCTTCGCCGCGGTGTTCCTCGTCCGCGCGATCTCGGGGAAGGGCCGCCACGCCCTCGTCTGGGCCGCGGCGTTCACGGCGCTCGCGGCGGGCGTCCGCCCGCAGGTCGGCCTCGCGCTCCTGCCCGCCGCGGGCGTCGCAGCCGTTCTCGTCTTCCGGCGCGAGCGAAGCGTGAAGCCTCTCGTCCTCGCCGCGGCCGCGGGCGTCCTTCTCTCCGCGGCGATCTGGATCCCGGTCTTCCGCGGCTCGGGCGGATTCGGCGTGTGGAAGAACCGCCTCGACGAGCAGATGAAGTACGTGACGCAGTTCGACAGCCCGAAGGTGCGCGACGTGATGCAGGCGCCCTTCTGGAAGCGCTGGTGGCTGGACCCGGTCGGACACGGGAAGCTCGCCGGGACGTTCCTGCTGCTCGGACTCGCGGGTGCCGCGCTCGAGCGGAAGAAGGCGGGGATGATCTTCCTCGTCTTCGTCCCGGTCACGCTCCTCACCCTCGGCGTCCTGTCGGTCGAGTCGGCGCCGCGGTACGTCCTCGCGTTCTGGGCGGCGCCCTGCGCGCTCGCCGCGTTCGCGCTCGAGAGAATGGAACGGGCCCGATTCGGCCGGATCGCCGCGCCCGCGGCGGGCGTGCTCGTCCTCGCCGCGTTCGCCGCGTTCGGGGCGCCCGCGGTCGCCGAGGTCGCGTCGAAGCCGAGCCCGTCCGTTGCGGCGATGGAGGCCGTCCGCGCCGCGGGCGTCGCGCCGGGCGACGTCTACGTGACCGAGCCGCTGCGCGCGCATGCCGACGAGTACTTCGCCTACCGGGCCCATGTCGTCGACGAGCTCGTTCCGCTGCGGATCACGCCGGGAGGAGTCCTCGTCGGCGCCGACGACCGCCCGTTCGGCGTCGTGCCGCAGCGCGTCTTCACGTTCGACGACCCTCGCCTCGTCCACATCTCGCGCGGCCGGTACCTGCTCGTCGAGATCTTCGAGGGGAAGGCGGGAGCAGGCGTCTTTGCGCCGGCCGTGTCGCGGCCCGGCTGGCAGTTGCACGGGAGGGTCGAGCTGCCGCCGGGATCGGCGCTCTCCGTCCGCGCGGCGACGCCCGCGGAGGTGGCGTTCACCGCGACGGCGGAGGGCGAGGGTGCGGAGATCGAAATTCGAAGTCCGGCGGGCCGCCGCCACGCGGCGCTCGTCGCCGGGCGCGACGAGCGGTTCTCGTTCTCTGCGACGCCGGACGCCGCGGAGGAGCTGTTCGCCGTCTCGTCTCTCAATGGTCGCGCGATCCTCGACGGGTTCCGGATCGCGGCTCACGACGTGGAGCGCCCGGCGTTCCGTGTCGACGACGCGATCCCGGCCGGGCTCGACGAGCCGGCGGAGGGGGCCCGGGTGGCGCTGCCGTTCCACGCCCGCGGCTGGTGTCAGGAACGGGGCGGCGGGCGCGTGGACCCCGTGGAGTTCCGGCTCGACGGGCTGCGCATCGTGGAAGCGGCGGTCACCCGGGCGCCGCGGCCCGACGTCGCGGCGGTCATCCCGGCGATCGGCGACGCGCGGGAGGCCGGCTGGGAGGCCGTTCTCGCGCCGCACGTCGGGCCGGGCCGGCACGTCCTGACGGTCACGTTTCAGGCGGGCGACCGGCGCCGCGTCTACCCGCCGCGCGAGATCGAGATCGTGGCGCCGGACGGGGCGAAGTGACGCGGCGTGTTCTCGCCGCCGCGCCCGCGGCCCTCGTCGCCGCCCTCGCGCTGGCGACGGCGCCCGCGCAGGTGCGGACGGCCCGGGAGTGGCTCGCGGAGAGCCCGAAGGGGCTCGCGCGCGGAGAGGACGCCGCGCGCCGGGAGCTGCGCGGGGACGCGTACGCGAACGTGCTCGACGAGGTGCGGGCTCTCGTTCCCGAGGGCGGGTCGTACGCGATCGCGAACGGCGGCAAGGGGCGGCCCGACCAGAACTGGGTGCGGTGCGATCTCGCGCCGCGCGTCCCGGTGGCTTTGCGACCGGAGACGTGCGGGGCGTGGTTCTTCGAGCGCCCGCCGAAGAGCGTTCCCGAAAACGCCGTCGTGATCGAGGCCGACGGCAGCGTCCGGATCGCGGAGACGCGCACGCTCCTCAAGTCGCTGTGGTCCGGCCTCTCGGGCCCGCAGGTGGACGTCCCGGGCTGGATCGACGCGCCCGCCGAGGACGCGACGGTCGCGGGGCGCGTCGTCGTGACGGGCTGGTGTCAGGAGAAGGGGAGGGGTCCCTGCGCGGCCATCCGCGTGTGGCTGGACGGCGACGAGGTGGACGCCGCGCGCATCGAGCGTTTCCCGCGTCCGGACGTGCAGGCGGCTGTCCCCGGCATAGGCGACTGCAGCCGCGCGGGCTGGCGCACGGCGTTCGACGCGGGCGCGCTTGCTCCGGGCCGGCACTGCGTGGCGGCGGCTCTCGTCGTCGACGGCGGCCGGCACCGCCGCGTCGGGCCGTGGACGTTCACGGTGGCGAAGTGAGCGGCGCACCCGCCGCGGCCAGCCTCGCCGCCGTGGCGATCGTCGCGGCGAGCGGTCTCGCGCTGACCGATCTCATCCCGCTCCTGCGCGCGCGCCCGTTCCTCGGAAGGCTCGGCTGGGCCTGGCTCCTCGGCTGCGCGTGGCTGGGCGGCGCCGCCTACGCCGCCTCGCATGTCCTGCACCTTCCGCTCCGCCGCGGCGTCCTCCTGCCGATCCTTCTCCTCCCCGCAGCCGCGGCGCTCTTCCGCCGCCTCTCGTCTGCCACGCCCAAGCGGTCAGACAGAGCGCCTCTTAAGCCATTCGAAGGAATTCTTCTCTCTCTTCTCTTCGTATTCGGCATCTTCGTCACGGCGAGCCTCGTCGCGAACGGCCTCGCTGTGCCCGTTTCCGACTGGGACGGCAAGATGACGTGGGTTGCGCAGGCGCGCTTCATCCGGGGCGCGCGGACGGTGGACGCGCCCGCCCTGCGCGAGGCCTCGGCGTGGGTCATCCATCCGCGCTACCCGGTCCTGATGCCGGTCCTGCAAACGGCCGCGCAGGAAATCGTCGACGCGCCATGGGACGACCGCTTCGTCCGTCCGCTGTACGCGCTCTTCTGGCCGGCGTTCCTGCTCGTCCTCTTCGACGCGGCCTCCGCGCGCGCCGGCCGCCTCGCGGCAGGTGCAGCCGCGCTCGCCGCGGCGTGCGCGCCGTACCTCGCGTTCTCGCTGCACGGCGGGGCGGCGGGAACGTACAGCGACCTTCCGCTGGCGTGTTTCTGGGGAGGCGGACTGCTTCTCCTGACCTCCGAAGGGGCGGGTCTCGGCGAGGGCCTGGCCTCGGGTCTCCTGCTGGGAGCGGCCGTCCTGACGAAGAGTGAAGGCCTGCCACTCGCGGCCGTCGCGCTTGCCGCCGCGCTCGCGTGGGCCGTCGCGGGACGGCGGCTCGCCGCGTTCCGCGTTCCGCTTCTCGCAGCGGCGGGTCTCGCCGCAGGGGCGACGCTTCTCCTCGTCTCGTGGCGCTCGGGGATCCCCGCGCGTTACGACGAGGGCCAGGTCGCGGCGTTCGGCATCGCGGCCCTCGCGAAGGGAGCCGCCGCGCGCCTTCCGCAGGCGTCGCGCGCGTGCATTCAGGCGATGGCGGACCGCAGGGAGTGGGGATTCACGTGGCTCCTCGTGCCGCTCGGCCTCGTCCTCGGCGCGCGGCGGCTCGGCCGGCTCGCGACGGTCCCGCTCGCCGTCGCGCTCGCGGGCGCGCTCGCGTTCTACGCGGCGGCGTACGCCCTTTCCGTGTGGCCGGCCGGTGAGCTCGCCCGGACGACGTGGGACCGGTTCCTCATCCAGATGGGGCTGCCGCTCTTCGCGCTCCTCGCGCTCGCCCTCGACCCGGGGTCGGCCCCGGCTCAGCGGACCTGGGCCAGCTCGTAGAGGTAGTCGACGTACGAGCGCGCCGCGCCGTCGAAGCCCGAGACCTTCGGGTTCGTCGACTCGATCACGAAGTACTCGTCCGGCGCGTGCGCGCCGCTGCCGTGGCCGAGGCCGTGGTGGCCGGAGGCGAGCTTGAGCGGCGGGCCCGTGAAGACGTAGCCGGGGTACGAGCCCGCGTTGCGCACGACGAGGAGCGGGTCGAGGCCGGCCTTCTTGTATGTCGAGAGCTGAGCGCGGATGAGCGGCGTGTCGGCAGGGGTGTCCGTCGGGTCGTAGCCACCCGAGACCTTCACCTCGATGTCGCCGAAGCCCCTCTTGGCGAGGTGCGCCTTCACGGCCGCGACGGCGCCGTCGAAGGTCATGTCGGGGACGAGGCGCAGGTCGAGCTTCGCGACGGCCTTGTTCGGGAGCATCGTCTTGCCACCGGGGCCCGTGTAGCCGCCGACGAGACCCTCGATGTTCACGGTCGGCGAGAAGCAGAGCCGCTCGAGCGACTCGCGCCAGGACGCGTCGTGGATCCAGCGCGTGGCGCCGAGCATCCTCTTCGCCGTCGCCTCGTCGAGGCGCTTCGCGGCCTCGTCGAGCAGCGCCTTCTGCGCGGCGTTCGGGGGCCTGGCGGCGGTCGTGAGGCCGTCGATCGCGGGGTCGCCGCCTTCGTTCACGAGCGTCGCGAGCGCCTGCACGAGGTGGAACGCGGGGCTGTCGAGGCGCGCGCGGTTCGCGGAATGGACGTCCTTCGACGGGCCTCGGCCCCACTTCGCGCCGCTCGAGATCAGCTCCATCTCGACGACGCCCTTGGCACCGAGGGAGACGGTCACGGAGCCGTCGGGGTCCTGGCCCGCGCCCGGCATGAAGACGCCGACCGTCTTCCCGAGCGCCGCGAGGACCTCGGGCTTGCGCACGATCTCGGGGATGTGCGGCGAGCCGATCTCCTCCTCGCCCTCGGCGACGAGGACGAGGTTGACCGGGAGCTTGACGCCCGCGCCCTTGAAGGCGTGGAGCGCGGCGAGGAACGCGGCCTCGGGGCCCTTCTGGTTCACGGCGCCTCGGCCGACGAGGACCTTGCCGAAGCCGGGCTTGTCGACGAGGGAGGCGTCGAACGGCTTGCCGGTCGTCCACTCGGCGGCGTCGGCCTGCTTGACGTCGTACATGAAGTAGAGGCCGACCGTCTTCGGCGCGCCCGCGTCGAGCGTCGCGAAGACGCCGGGGACGCCGGACGTCGGCATCCTGACGGCGGTCTGGAAGCCCGCGTCTTTGGCGAGCGACATCATCTGGGCGACGCCGGTCTCGATGCCGCGGCCCTCGGCGGCGATCGTCGGGTTCCTCACCCAGTCCTGCAGGCGCGCGACGGCCTCGCCGTGGCGCTTGTCGATCTCGGCGTAGACCTTCGCGCGGTCGTCGGTGCCTTGGGCGCCAAAGGCAAAGCGGGGGAGGGAGGACACGGCAGCGGTGGCGGCGGCCGCGCCGAGGAGGTCGCGTCTGTTCATCGGCATGGGGGCGAGTGTACCGCCGGGTCTATGCTCTCCGGAGATGTCCGAATCGGATGGCCCGGCCAAAGGGCAAGGCGCCGGCGGGAGCTCCGATCCTTCCCGGGATCTGACGGCTGCCGTCCCGCCCGGGAGCGCCCCGCGTCCCTCTTCGTCGTCGATCAGCGGGAGGACCCTGGGTCATTTCGAGGTGCTCGAGCGGATCGGAGCGGGAGGATTCGGGGAGGTCTACCGGGCCAAGGACTCGCGCCTCGGGCGGACGGTTGCGCTGAAGGTACTGCCGGAGGATTTCTTAGAAGGTGAAGAGAGAAGGCTCCGGTTCGAGCGGGAGGCGCACCTTCTGGCCACGCTGAACCATCCGGGGATCGCCACCCTCTACTCATTCGAGGAGATCCCCGGTTCCTCGCCGTCCTCGTCCGCGCGGCACGTCCTCGTCATGGAGCTGGTCGAGGGAAAGACGCTCCATGCCGCGCTCGCGAAGGGCCCGCTTCCCGTGGGCGAGGCGATTGCGATCGGCGTGCAGATCGCCGATGCGCTCGCCGAGGCGCACCGTGCGGGCATCCTCCACCGCGACGTCAAGAGCGGGAACATCATGCTGACGTCCCGTGGCCAGGTGAAGGTCCTCGACTTCGGCCTCGCGAAGCGCCTCGAGAGCGGGTCCGCGGCCGGCGCCGGTCCGGAGCTGACGCGCGAGGGGACGACGCTGGGCACGCTCTCGTACATGTCGCCCGAGCAGCTCCTCGGGAAAACCGTCGACGTCCGGAGCGACCTCTTCTCGTTCGGCGTCGTGCTCTACGAGATGGTCACGGGACGCCTGCCGTTTCAGGGGAGCACGACAGTCGCCGTGGCGGACGCCATCCTGCACGCCGAGCCGCGTGACTTCGGCGACGCGCCGGCGCCCGAGAAGCTGAAGGTGATCATCCGGAGGCTGCTCGAGAAGGACCCCGCGAAGAGGTACGCGCGAGCGGAAGACGTTCACGCGGACCTCAAAGCCCTTGAGATTCAGGCGAACCCGGCGCGGCCCGGAGGGCTCACGCGGAACGCTCGCATCGCCGTCACCATTGCGCTCGTTGGGGCCTGCGCCATGGCCGGCTGGCTCTGGCACCGCGCCTCGCGCGCGCGGTGGGCCCTCGAAAAGGCCACGCCCGAGGCCGCACGCCTCGTGGACGCCGCGGAGTTCACGAAGGCGGCCGCGTTGATTCGCGAGGCCCGCGCCATCCTCCCGAAGGATCCGACCCTCGCGAAGCTCTGGACGAGAGCGACGGCGGAGATTTCGGTCCTGGGTGATCCTCCGGGCGCCGACGTCTCGATCCGGCCGTACCGGGCCGATTCGAGCGCCTGGGAAGGCGTCGGGAGGACTCCGCTCCAGAAGGTCCGGCTGCCCGTCGACGTATTCGTCTGGCGGATCGCGAAGCCGGGTTTCGCCGCGCTGGAGTTCATCCGCAGGGCGACAATTTCCGAAACCACTTACCGGCTCGTTTCGGAAGGGAGCGTCCCGGCCGGCATGGTGCCGGTGTCGGTTCCGGGCGGAAAGACAGGCCTCTCGATCCCCGGCCTGGATCACCTTCCGGAACTTCAGCTTGACGACTACATGATCGACCGGAACGAGGTGACGAACGAGGAATACCGGAAGTTCGTCGACGCCGGCGGCTACCAGAAAAGGGAGTTCTGGAAGCAGCCCTTCGTCAAGGGCGGGCGGACGCTGCCGTGGGAAGAGGCGGCCGCACTCTTTCTCGACACGACGGGCCGCCCCGGCCCCGCGACGTGGGAGGTGGGCAGCTTTCCGAAGGGGTTCGAGAAGCACCCGGTCGCCGGCGTGAGCTGGTACGAGGCGGCGGCGTATGCCGAGTTCGCGGGAAAGAACCTTCCCACGATCTACCACTGGAACTGGGCCGCGCAGACGGCGTTCAGTTACCTCGTCGCGCCGGGCAGCAACTTCCAGGGCGCGGGCACGCTGCCCGCGGGGGGCGCGGGCGCTTTCGGCGGCCATGGCACGTTCGACATGGCCGGCAACGTCAAGGAGTGGTGCTGGAACGAGAACCTCGGAGGGAAGAGATACATCCTCGGTGGGGGCTTCGGCGAGCCGGTCTACATGTTCGTCGACGATGACGCGCAGTCACCCTGGGAGCGCAGGCCGAACTACGGCTTTCGCTGCGTCAGGATCCCGCCGACCCAGAATCCCGCCGCGGCTGCCAGGATCGAGCGCGCCTTCCGCGACTACTCGAAGGAAAAGCCCGCGTCGGACGACTCGTTCCGCGCTTACAAGGGCCTGTACGCGTACGACAGGCGCGACCTGAACGCGCGCGTCGACGCGACGGAGACGAAGGACGACTGGACGATGGAGACCGTGAGCTTCGACGCCGCGTACGGCGACGAACGGGTGACCGCGTATCTCTTTCTTCCGAGGAACGCCCGGCCGCCCTGGCAGACAGTCGTCCTCTTTCCGGGCTCGAACGTGGTCTTCACCGACAAGTTCCAGGGCGCTGACAGGTATTACGACTTCCTGCCGAAGGCCGGCCGCGCGGTCCTGTTCCCCGTCTACAAGGGGACGCTCCAGCGGCGCGACGGCCTGAAAACGAGCTCCCCCGAGCCCACGGCGTTCTACAGGGACCACGTCCTCGCGTGGTCGAAGGACCTTGGGCGCTCGATCGACTACCTGCAGACGCGGAAGGACGTGGACCCCGAGAGGCTCGCCTATCTCGGATTCAGCTGGGGCGGTGCGGTCGGACCGGTCCTCCTCGCCGTCGAGGACCGCTTCAAGGCCGCCGTCCTGCTCGTGGGAGGGTTCAAGTTTCAGCGCCCGCTTCCGGAGGTGGATGCGCTCAACTTCGCGAGCCGCGTGAGGGTTCCCGTCCTGATGATCAACGGCCGGTACGACAACATCTTCCCGGTCGACTCGTCCCAGCTGCCGCTCCTGCGGCTCCTCGGGTCGCCCGAGAAGGACAAGAAGCACCTTCTCTACGACTCGGGCCACGTGCCGCCTCTGAAGGATTTCATTCGCGAGAGCCTCGACTGGCTGGACAAGTACCTCGGACCGGTGAAGAAACAGGCGACGCCTAGCCCCGGCTCCGCATCAGGTTGAACTTCGCGAGCTCGGCGTACGTCAGCGTCGAGTCGAGGTCCTCGCGCGCGATCCGGAGGTTCTGGACGAGGCCCTCGAGGACGAGCTCCATGAGGAACGCGCGCTCGTAGTGGTCGCGGGGTTTGGCGTGCTCGAGGACGAAGTCCGACAGGCCCGCCACGGACTCCAGCGTCTTGAGGTGCTCGGAGAACGGGGTCTGGTCCGAGAGGACGATCTTCTTCCCGTCCGCGAACCACGCCGCGATCGCGTCGTACGGGCCCGGCGGGGGAGCGGCCGCGGCGGCGCGCCGCCCCTCGGCCTTCTCGAGCGTCGTGGGGCCGCCGCCCTCGTCCTCGTCGAAGTCGCCGCGGGGGCGGCGGGGGCGCTCGGCTCGCCCTCGCGGGCCCTCGACGGGCGGGAACTGCGCCTCGAAGAGGTTCTTCACGGCGTCGCCGATGAGCTTCTTGGCGACGATCTCGGCGCCCTGCTGCTCGCCCTCGAACACCATCTCGACCTTGCCCGTGATCGCCGGCAGCGTCGCAAAGAGATCCACGAGCCGGGGCGCGACGACGGTCTCGCCCGTCGCGAGCGCGCGCCGCTCGAGGTTCGAGATCAGGAGCTCGCGGGCCGCGATCGGGAGGCGCGCCGAGACGCCCGAGGACTGGTCCACGAGCTCGCTCTTGCGCGCGACGAAGGCGACTTCCTCGACGAGGAGCTTCACTTCCTCGCCGAGCAGCACGGTCACGCCGTGCAGCGTCCGGTCCGTCCACGCCTCCTGGTCCGTGATCGCGGAAGCGACCTTCGGGTCCTGCGGGTAGTGCGTGAGGATCTGCGACGCGATGCGGTCCTTCAGCGGCGTGATGATGTTCCCGCGGTTCGTGTAGTCCTCGGGGTTCGCGGAGAACACCATGAGGACGTCGAGCGGGATGCGCAGCGGGAAGCCGCGGATCTGGAGGTCGCGTTCCTCGAGGATGTTGAGGAGTCCGACCTGGATGCGGGGCTGCAGGTCCGGGAGCTCGTTGATCGCGAAGATGCCGCGGTTCGTGCGCGGGACGATCCCGTAGTGGATGACGTCCTCGTCGGCGAACGTCTTGCGGAGCGTCGCGGCCTTCACGGGGTCCACGTCGCCGATGAGGTCGGCGATCGTGACGTCCGGCGTCGCGAGCTTCTCGCGGTAGCGTGCGTCGCGCCCGAGCCACGCCACGGGCAGGTCGTCGCCCGCCGAGGCGGCCATGCGCCGCCCGTACGCCGTGAACGGCGCGAACGGCGACTCGTTCAGCTCGGAGCCCGCGATGACGGGGATCGCCTCGTCGAGGAGGTTGACGAGGGCGCGCAGGATGCGCGTCTTGGCCTGCCCGCGCAGGCCGAGAAGGATGATGTCGTGCCGCGCGAGAATCGCGTTCTGGAGCGCGGGGACGACGGTCTTCTCGTAGCCGAGGATGCCGGGGAAAACGTTCTCGCCCGCCTTCAGCTTCGCGATGAGGTTGTCGCGGATCTCGTCCTTGACCGTCTTGGGCGCGTAGCCCGCCGCGACGAGCTCTCCGAGGGTGGTCGGGCGATCGGTCATGAGACTCCCTTGCCGCAAGCTTACGGGATAAAGGCCCCGGGAGATTGCTTCGGACTGACCGGACCGGTCAGTGTGCGTTGCGGCCCAGTCAACCCGACTGGAAGTCGCGCACGAGGTCGCCCGGCGGCACGACGGGGATGCGGGCGAGCGAGCGCCCGGCGGCGAGCCGCGATCCAATCGCCTCCATCTTCGCTTTGGACCAGCCGGAGAAGATTTCTTCGAATGATCCTGCGGAAGACACGAGCACGATGTGGGGAACCGCTTCGACGTGAAAGGCATTCGACGCGGTGAATTTGGGCTCCGGATCCAGGACCAGATCGAACGTGGCCTTCCCGAACTCCTTGAAGAAATCTTCGCTTTCGGCGGCTCCGTTCTGCGAGACGCCGACGACGTGGACGGCCTTGCCGCCGTAGGCCGCGTGGAGGCGCTGGAGGTAAGGCCACGCCAGGCGGCACGTCGGGCAGGAGGTCTTGAAGAACGCGAGGAGGAGCGGGAGGCCGTTCGCCTCCGCGAGGAGGCCCTGGGTCGTAACCGACTCGCCGCCGGGGCGGACGAATGCCGCTGTCGGAGCGGTGGATCCGGGAGCGGGCTCTGCGGGCGAGACCATGCCCGAGTCTAGACCGGGTTCAGTTGCCGCCCGCGTGCGGCGAGCCTTCGCCCGATGCAGGCGCGATGGCGGGCGGGCGTGGCGCGGCGTCGGCGACGCGGAACGAGAGCGCCTGCGCGCCGGCGGCGGTCGCAAGGTAACGCGCGGTCACGTGGTCCTTCGGCTTCAGGTCCTCGAGCGGCACGGCCTTCGCGCCGCGGGTGACGGCGACGTCCGGCGCGACGCGGATCGCGATGGTCTGCCGCGCGGGCGGCTGGCCCTTCACCTTCGTGGTCTTGACCGACTCGCGGATCTGGACGAGGCGGGCCGGAATGTCGACCCACACGATCTCGCCCACGATGGTGCGCGACTCGCCCGCGGGAGCGGCCGACATGGTCGGGCCGGAGGCGGCGGGGGCCGCGGGTTCGGCGAGAAGGAGCAGAAAGAGAACGAAGCTCGCCACGCATTCCGGCTTGCAGGACACGTGCCGCACGCTGGAAACCTCGATTGGCGACGTTTGCGGCAATTTGAGCGCCCGAATGGCATTTCGGGGGCCCGCCGGCCGGCCCTGACTGCACGATTCCGGGCGTCCGGCCTTCCCGGATCAGGTTTCAGGCGGGCTTCTTGAGACCGAACTTCTCGAGCCGGTATTGCAGCGTCCGGTACGTGAGACCGAGAAGGCGCGCGGCCCTCGCGATCACCCATCCCGACTTTTCCATCGCCTGGACGATGAGCTGGCGCTCGAATTCCTCGATGTCGATCCCGTCGGCCGGGATGTCGAATCCGTACGGCCGCGCGGCGGGCGCGGTGTTGAGGCGGACTTCGGACGGCAGGTCGGACGGGACGACGATGTTTCCCTCGCACAGGAGGACCGCGCGCTCGACGACGCTCTCGAGCTGGCGCACGTTGCCCGGCCAGCCGTGCCGCACGAGGAGGTCCATCGCCTCGGGCGACACGGACCCCACGGACGTCCCGTGCGAGGCGTTCGCCTTGTCGAGGAAGCGGCTCACCAGGGCACGCACGTCCGAGGCACGGTCGCGCAGCGGAGGCAGCTCGACCGGTATCACGTTCAGGCGGTAGAAGAGATCTTCGCGGAACTGGCCGGCCTTCATCATCGCGGCGAGGTCGCGGTTCGTGGCCGCGACGACGCGCACGTCGACGGGGATCGTCTCGTTCCCGCCCACGCGCTTGACCTCCTTCTCCTGGAGGGCGCGCAGGATCTTGCCTTGCAGCGGAAGAGTGAGGTCGCCGATCTCGTCGAGGAACAGCGTCGACCCGCTCGCCGCCTCGAAGAGGCCGATCTTGCGCGCGTCGGCGCCCGTGAAGGACCCCTTCTCGTGCCCGAAGAGCTCGCTCTCGAGGAGATTCTCGGGGATCGCGGCGCAGTTCAGCGCGAAGAACGGCTTCTGCGAGCGATTGGAACGCGCGTGGACCGCGCGCGCGACGAGCTCCTTGCCCGTGCCGGACTCGCCGCGGATGAGGACCGTCGAGTTCGTCGGCGCGATCTTCTCGACGAGCCGGAAGACGTCGCGCATCGAGGCGCTGTCCCCGACGATCGCCTCGAGGCCGTCGCCCTTGAGGCGCCGCTCGAGGCGCAGCGCCTTTTCCGCGAGCCGGAACGCCTCGAGAGCGCGCTCGACGCGGAAGAGGAGCTCGTCGGCCACGACGGGTTTCGACATGTAGTCGAACGCGCCGAGCTTGTGGGCCTCACGCGCGCGCTCGACCGAGCCGTGCGCCGTTACGAGGATGACCTTCGGCGGCAGCGGGTTCTCCGCGGAAGAGCTCAGGCTCCGAACGACGTCCATGCCCGTGAGGCCGGGCATCTTGAGGTCCGTGAGGACGACCTCGGGCCGGAGCTCGGCGGCTTTCGCGAGCGCCTCGCGCCCGTCCGCCGCCGCGGCGACACGGTAGCCCTCGTCCTCGAGGATGACGGTCAGCGACTCGCGCTGGTGCTTCTCGTCGTCCACGACGAGGAGCGTCGCCTTCGGTTCTTTCTCGGTCACGTGGTGGAGATTACCCTCAGCCGGCCACGGGGAGCGAAATGCGGAAGACGGCGCCCGGCCGTCCGTCCGTCCGGTTCTCGGCCGTCACGCGGCCGCCGTGCTCCTCGACGATGCGCTTGACCATCGCGAGACCGAGGCCCACGCCGCCCTCCTTCTTCGAGAAGTAGGGATCGAAGAGGCGCGGAAGGTCCGCCTCGGAGAGCCCGGAACCCTCGTCCATGACGGACAGGACGAGGCGGCGCGCGGGGCCGTCGGACCCGCCCTCTTCCGGGTCGACGGCGACGGCCAGTGTGCCGCCGTGGCGCTCCATGGACTGGATCCCGTTCTGGACCAGATTCCAGACCGACGATTTCAGGAGGTTCGCGTCCGCCGAGACGCTCGGCCGCGCGGAGGGGAGCCGCACGACGAACGTCACGTGGGCGCGCTCGGCGGTCTCGGTGAGGTCGGCGAGGGTCCGGGCGACGACGGCCGCGAGGTCGGTCGGCGCGAACGTGAGCGTGAGGGGCCGCCCGTATGCGAGGAAGTTGTTGATCAGAATGGCGAGGCGGTTGATCTCCTCGCGGAGGTCTTCGATCCGGCCGCTGTATTCGGCCACGGCGGAAGGGTCCGCCGGCGAATGCCGGCGGCGGAGGACGTCGAGGCCGAGCGAGAGCGCGTTCAGGGGGTTCTTGATCTCGTGCGCGAGGCCCGAGGCGAGGTGGCCGATCTCGGCGCGCTTCTCGGCGGCGGCCAGGCGCAGCTCGAGCTCCTGCCGTTCGCGCAGCTTCTCCGTCATGCGGTTGAACGTCGAGGCGAGGCGCCCGATCTCGTCGTCGCGGTCCACGGGCACGGTGACGTCGAGATGCCCCTCGGCGACGCGCGCGGCGCCGTCGGAGAGCTGGTCGAGCGGCCGCGTCGCGTTGCGCGTGATGACGAGCATCACGGCGAGGCCGAGCGCGAAGACTCCGAGGAGCGCGAAGAGCCGGCGGCGGAAGTTGTCCTCGAGCTGGGCGCGGATGTTTTCGAGGTTGTACGCGATCTCGACGTGGCCGCGCAGGCGGCCCTCGACGACGATCGGGACCGTGAGGCTCCGGTTCGTCGGGCCCGAGCCGATCACGCCCGAGATCACGATGTCCTTGGGCCCGTCGGGCTTCTTCGCGCGCCGCTTCGCGGACGGCGTCGGCTCGAAGAGCGGCTTGCCCGCCTCGTCCGTCACCTTGATGTCGCGCAGCCCGCGGGCGCCGAGGGCGGCCGTGTAGTCCTCGAGAACCTTCGGGTCCTTCCAGCCCTCCGGCCCGATCTGCGTCTGCCCGACTTCGATCGCCTTCGCGATCGCCTGGTACGACGCATCGGCTTCGTCGAGCGTCTCGTTGCGCGTCTGGAAGTAGACGAGGGTCTGCGCGATCGCCGCGAGGACGAGGATCCCGGCCCACGTGAGCCCGAGCCGGGTCGAGAGCCGCATTCCGGCGAAGCCTTCTCTCGGCGCCATCACGTCACCGCGAACGAGCGCCACGTGAAAAAGACGCCGAAGGCCACGAGGAGGACGCCGGCCAGGACCGTGGAACGCGAGACCCACGCGCCGGCCCTGTCCTTCCAGTGGTCCACGAGCTCGATCAGCAGCGCGAACCACGCGAAGACGCCCGCGCCGACGCCGAGCGCGAAGCCGAGCGCGGAGGTCGCCGAGGGGACGAAGAGCCGGTGGCTCACGAGAAAGGAGATGAGGATCGTCCAGTTCACGAAGAGCGCGGGGTTCGCCGCGCCCTGCAGGAGGCCGGTGAGAACGAACCGGAGGCCTGCGGGTCCCGGCGCGGGAGCGGAAGTCTCGCAGGGGGCGTTCGGCTCGGCGGAGCCCGCAGCGAGCGCGAGCCTGTCGCGGCTCCGGTCGACGAGGAGGAGCTTCAGGCCGTAGGCCACGAGGAAGAGCGCGAGGGCCGTGCGGACCCAGAAGTTCGTGGCGACTTTTTCGAGGATCCAGCCGAGGCCGAGGCCGATCAGGAGACAGACCAGGATGTCGACGGCCGAACCGCCGGCCGCGACGCGAAAAGCCTCGCGACGCCGTCCGTGCAGGCTCTTGCGCAGGACCGTGACGTTCAGCGGACCCGGAGGGATCGCGCCGAGAAACCCCGCGAGGAAACCGATCACGAGGGACAGCGGGAAGTCCGCCACGGCGCGGTATCGTCTCACGCCGTTTGCGGGTGCCGGCCGGGAAGCGTACATTGGGGGCGTGAGACGTCTTCTCGCTCCCGTGTGCGCCGCCGCCGTCCTCGCCGGGCTCTCCGGCCTGGCCCAGGACGGGATCGAGTTCGAGCCCAAGGTCGGTGCGGCGAGCACGCGCGTCACGATCCGCACGACGGTGCCCGCAGGCGGGCAGGTCCTCTTCGGCGGCAAGCCCGTGAGCGTCATCGAGGAGGCGAAGGGGATCTACAGCTTCCAGGTCCCGGCGACGGCGTCCGGCACGGCGTTCGTCGAGATCGCGAAGGACGGAAAGCCCGTCGCGAAGAGCGCGGTCCCGTTCGTCGTCTCGGGCCCGTCGGTCGTTTCGGTCCCGAAGCTCGTCGGCCTCAAGGAGGCCGTCGACGTCTTCGGCTACGCGGACACGCGTCCCGAGGGCGGCGGCAAGCCGGAGCCCAAGGCGCGGCCGATCCTGAAGTTCGACGACGACGAGGTTCTGACGATCGGCGAACCCGTGCCCTTCGTACTCGGCCCGGCCGTCCAGCTGGGCGACCTCGCGACCGCCGGCAAGACCAGCATGGCGGGTACGGGCCTGCTCATCACCGCGCGGCCGCCCAAGAAGAAGACTCCCGTCCCGCTCCCGCCGCCTCCGCCCGAGAACTGACGCGCGCGGGCGCCTCCGCGAGCGCGTTCGCGAGGATCCCGCCGGCGGCCTCCGTCTCGAGAAGGAAGCCGTCGTGCCCATGCGTCGAGACGAGCTCGGCGTACGTCGCGCCGGCCTCCTCCACCCAGCCCTTCACGACGGCCTCGGGGTAGAGGCCGTCACCCGGAATCCCGACGCCCGTCAGGCGCGCGCCGGCCGCGGCGAGCGCGGCGGCGACGCCGCCGCGCCCGCGGCCGACGTCGTGCGCGTCCATGGCGGCGAGGAGCGTCCGGTAGCTCCTCGCGTCGAAGCGCGCGAGGAGCTTCGCGCCGTGGCGCGACAGGTACGACTGAACCGCGAACGGCTCGTCCGCGCCGCCCTGGCGGCCGAACCGGCCCTCGAATTCCTCCGGCGTGCGGTACGTGAGCATGCCGGCCATCCGGGCGACGGCGAGGCCCGCATCCGGCCCGCCCGCGTCGAGGGCGCGGCGCTGGACGTGGTTCCAGCCGATCGCCCAGGCCGTGTGAGCGGCGGGCGCCGCGAAGACGACGGCGGCGCGGAAGCGCGAGGGAAACGACGCGGCAAATTCCAGCGCGACCATCCCGCCGAGCGACCCTCCGGTCACGAGAGCGAGGGAGGAAATACCAAGAGAATTCAGAAGATTTTCTACGAGGTGTGCCTGGTCGCGCGTTGTGATGGCGGGATGCGCCGAGCGGCGCTCTTCCTTTCTAAGAAGTCTTTTGAATTCGGTGCCGTAGCACGAGCCCAGCAGGTTGGGGCACAGGACCGCCCAGCGATTCGTGTCGATCGCCTTTCCCGGCCCAATGACACTTCCCTTCCATCCGCCCAGCGTCTCGGGCGAGCCCGTGAGCGAGTGGAAGACGAGGACGACGTTGTCGCGTTTGTCGTTCAACGCGCCCTCGAGGACGTACGCCTGCCGCACGTCGCGCAGGACCTCGCCCGACTCGAGCGCGAAGCGCGGCGTGACGTGGAAGCGCGGCGCCGCTGCGGCGCTCACGTTCGCACCGCCTTGCGGAGCGCCTGGTCGAGATCCTCCGTGAGGTCCCCGGCGTCCTCGATGCCGACCGAGAGCCGGATGAGGTCGGGCGTGACGCCCGCGACGATCCGGTCCTCCGGCGCGAGCTGCTCGTGCGTCGTCGACCAGGGATGGATCACGAGGCTCTTGGCGTCGCCGACGTTCGCGACGAGCGAGAAGAGCTTCGCTTCCTTGATGACGGCCCGGGCTTCGGCCTCGCCGCCCTTCACGCCGAACGTGAGGACGCCGCCGAACCCGCCTTCGAGGTACCGCGCGGCGGTCGCATGCGCCGGGTGCGACGGCAGGCCGGGGTAGCGGACCCACGCCACGGCCGGGTGGGCCTCGAGGAAGCGCGCGACCGCGAGGGCGTTCTCGCAGTGGCGCCGGATGCGCAGGTGCAGCGTCTCGATCCCCTGCAGGAAGAGGAACGAGTTGAACGGGGAGAGCGAGGCGCCGACGTCGCGCAGGAGGACCACGCGCAGGCGCACGGCGAACGCGGCGGCGCCGAAGGACTCGGCGAAGGACAGGCCGTGGTACGCGGGCTCGGGATCGCGGTAGAAGCTCTTGAACCGCGGATTCGAGCCCCAGTCGAAGTTTCCGCCGTCCACGACGACGCCCCCGATCGCGGTCCCGTGGCCGCCGATCCACTTCGTGGCCGACTGGACGACGACGTCGGCCCCGTGCTCGATCGGGCGGCACAGGAGCGGCGTCGCGAACGTGTTGTCGACGACGAGAGGGACGCCCGCCGCGTGGGCGACGTCCGCGAGGGCGCGGAAGTCCGGCACGTCGAGCTTCGGGTTGCCGATCGTCTCGACGTAGACGGCGCGCGTCGTCGCGTCGATGGCGGCCGCGACTTTCTTTGGGTCGTTCGCGTCCACGAACTTCGTCCGGATCCCGAGGCGGGGGAGCGTGTGCTGAAAGAGCGTGAACGTGCCGCCGTAGAGCGCGGACGACGAGACGATCGTGTCGCCGGACTGCGCGAGGTTCAGGAGCGCGAGCGTCTGCGCCGCCTGCCCGCTGGCCGTCGCGACGGCCGCGACGCCGCCCTCGAGCTCGGCGATCCGCCTTTCAAAGACGTCCGTCGTGGGGTTCATGAGGCGCGTGTAGATGTTGCCGAACTCGCGCAGTCCGAACAGGCTCGCGGCGTGGTCCGGCCCGTTGAACACGTACGACGTCGTCGCGTAGATCGGAACGGCCCGGGCGTTCGTGGCCGGGTCGGCCGTCTCCTGCGCGGCGTGGACGGCGAGGGTGCCGGGGCGGTAACGGGGTTTCGGTTCGGCGGCGGTCGTGCTCATGGGCTTCTCCTTCGTCGTTTTCGATCTGCAGACAAAAAAAACCGGCCCTCTCGTGCGAGAGGGCCGGTTTGGGATTCCGAGTCTGGCTCGGGCCGCTTGGTTCGAGGACGCTTAGGTCGTCGAGCCTCCGTCCACCTCGCGCGAGGCGCAAGGAATGCACATGCACATGCACATGCAGGACGCAGCGGAGGCGGAGCGGACCGTCATGGTCGGAGGACGGTAGAGAAGCCGGAGCTCGATGTCAAGCGTCAGTAGCGCTCGCGGCCGTAGCCGCCGCCGCCGCCGCCGCCGTAACCACGGCCCCCGCCGCCGCCGCCGGTGCGCGGCTCCTGCGGGCGGGCCTCGTTGACGCGCAGGGCGCGGCCGTCGAGCTCCTGGCCGTTCAGGGCGCTCATGGCCTTCTGGGCGTCTCCGTCGGCCATCTCGACGAAGCCGAAGCCTTTCGACTGGCCGGTCTCGCGGTCGGAGATGACGCGCGCCGACTCGACGGCGCCGTAAGCCTCGAACGTGGAGCGGAGGACGTTGTCGTTGACGGAGTAGGGGAGGTTTCCAACGTAGAGCTTCATGAGAACGAGTCCTATTCTTACTTTCTATTCAGATACGGTTGTGCGGACCGCGTGCGCGGCCAGCGGGGCCTGAAGATGGTGGGGAGGTGAACGGCGGCGGGGCGATCCTTCTCGACTCGGAATATGACAGCATCGGAAAAAGCGAAAGTCAAATGCCGGCCCTCGAATTCGCCCTCGACTTGCCCGGCGTGACGCAGCGCGCAATCTGGGATTTCCACGGCGACCCGCGCGTCCTCGAGAGCCTCACGCCTCCCGGCAAGGAGATCCGCGTCGTGGATCGGCCCGCGGTGATGGGCGCGGGGGCCCGCGTCGTGATCCGGGTGAAGCAGTTCGGAGTCGGGCTGACGTGGGTCTCCCTCATCGACGAATGGGCGCCTCCGGCCCGCTTTGTCGACGTTCAGGAGAAGGGGCCGTTCGCGTCCTGGCGGCACGAGCACCTCTTCACGGACGGCCGCCTCGTCGATCGCGTGACGTACGAGGTCCCGCTCGCGCATTTCGGCGGCCGCCTCTTCGACGTCCTCCTCGTGCGCCCGGACATCGAGCGCATGTTCGCGCATCGCCACGCGGTCACGCGGGAGGCGCTCCTCCGATAGGATCGGCGGATGATCGCCACGACGCTTTTCGCGATGGCCCTCTCCGCAACTTCCGTTTCCGAGGCCAGGACCGCGCTCCTCGCGGCCCACGGCGAGGCCCAGCGCCCGCGCATCGAACGCGGCGTCGGCCAGGCCGCGTCCCTCTGGCGCGCCTCCGACGGCGACGGCGCGGCCTTCGTGGCGTTCGCGAAGGAGAACTTCGCGTCCGACCCGAAGGTCCTGGACGGCCTCCTCGTGCGCTTCGAGGAGAACCTCGAGTCGCTGGACGGGCACATGCACGAGATCGGCCGCGACCTCTCGCGGCGGACCGTCATCGAGACGGGGCCGATCCTCCCCGTCGACCGGCTCTTCGGCGCGTGGGAGCCCTCTTCCCACGTCGGCGAGGACCTCTTCGCGCAGAAGATCGCGTTCGTCGCGCTGCTGAACTTCCCGCTCTCGACCCTCGAGGAGCGGATCGAGAAGGGCGGAGCGTGGACGCGGCGGCAGTGGGCCGAGGCGCGCCTCGCGCGCCGCTTCGAGACGCGCGTCCCGGCGGACGTCGCACAGGGGCTCGCGCAGGCCGCGGCGGACGCCGAGCTCTACATCGCCGAGTACAACGTCTGGATGCACCACGTCGTGGACGCGAAGGGGACGAGGCTCTGGCCGAAGGGCCTGAAGCTCCTCTCGCACTGGAACCTCCGTGACGAGATCAAGGCGAACTACGCGTCGAAGGACGGCCTGCCGAAGCAGCGCCTCGTCGCGAAGGTCATGGACCGCATCGTGACGCAGTCGATCCCCGCGGCGGTCGTCGACAATCCCTCGGTCGACTGGGACCCGTTCACGAACGCGGTCACGGCGGCGCCGCCGGCGGAGGTGGAGGCCGGCGGACGGCACAGGAGCGCGGGCGCGGACCGCGAGCCGGACACGCGCTACGCAAGGCTCCTCGCGTGCTTCCGGGCGGCGCGCGCCGCGGACCCGTATTCCCCGACCGAGCCCACGCTCATCCGCCGCCGGTTCGACGTGGACCGCGAGATTCCCGAGGCGCGCGTCGAGGCGCTGTTCACCGAGATCCTGTCCTCTCCGCTGATCCCGCGCATCGCGTCCGTGATCGAGAAGCGCCTCGGCCGCAGGCTCGAGCCGTTCGACGTCTGGTACGACGGCTTCCGCCCGCGCGCCGAGCACCCCGAAGGCGAGCTCGACGCGCTCACGAAGGCGAAGTACCCGACGGCCGAGGCCTACAAGGCCGACCTGCCGCGCCTCTTCGAGGGTCTCGGCTTTACGAAGGACAAGGCCCGCTGGCTGGCGGACCGGATCGTCGTCGACCCGTCGCGCGGCTCGGGCCACGCCCTCGGCGCGCAGAGAAAAGGCGACTTTCCGCACCTGCGCACGCGCGTCGAACCGGGCGGCATGGACTACAAGGGCTACAACATCGCCGTCCACGAGATGGGCCACAACGTCGAGCAGCTCTTCTCGCTCTACGAGGTCGACCACTGGCTCCTCGCGGGCGTGCCGAACAACGCGTTCACCGAGGCGCTCGCGTTCGTCTTCCAGGCCCGGGACCTTCAGCTCCTCGGCCTGCCGGCTCCCGGGGCCGAAGCGAAGCGGCTCCGGTCTCTGAACGAGCTCTGGCAGACGTGGGAGATCGCCGGGCCCGCGCTCGTCG
Organism: Thermoanaerobaculia bacterium; assembly: GCA_036504335.1. GTDB lineage: Bacteria > Acidobacteriota > Thermoanaerobaculia > UBA5066 > UBA5066 > Fen-183. Next base: position 163,111 of record DASXVJ010000035.1, on the reverse strand, counting down.
ACATGCGGGTCTGGCACTGGATGTACGACCATCCCGACGCCACTCCCGCGACGCTGAAAGACGCGACGGTCGCCATCTCGCGGGACGTCTGGAACCGCTGGTACGCACCGGTCCTCGGCGGGAAGGACGCGACGCTGCCCGGCGTCTACTCCCACATGGTCGGTTACTTCCTCTACCTCCCCGACTACGTCCTCGGCCACCTCATCGCAAACCAGGTCGAGGAGCGCTTCGAGAAGTCCGGCCGGCCCCTCGGCGAGGAGTTCGAGCGCGTCGCGACGTTCGGCTCCGTAACCCCCGATCTCTGGATGAAGAACGCGACGGGGGAGCCCCTCTCGGCCAAACCCATGTTCCGGGCGGCCGAGGCGGCGCTGGAGGCGGAAGGAAAGGAGTAGCAGAGAGGGAACGGCTGGCCGGGAACTTTCCGCTCCCGCGGGGGTCCAACCCGCTGGAGACCATGACGTGCCGGCGCGAATCCTCGCCTTCGAAGCCTCCCGGGCGAACGACGCGGGTGCGAGAATCGCGCCCGTGAGCGCCTCGATCCACGCCAGCGACCGGGACTGGCCCGGCGACGAGCGGGCCCTCAGCCGCTTCCTCTCGGGGGACGTTCTCGGGTTCGAGCAGATCGTTCGCCACTACTCGGGCATGGTCTTCTCGCTCGCGGCCCGCCTCGTCGGACCCTCGGAAGCCGAGGACGTCGTCCAGGAGACGTTCCTCCGCGCGTACCACGGGCTCGAGCGCTTCCGCGGCGAGGCCAGCCTCAAGACGTGGCTCTACGCGATCGCCCTCAACCGGGCGCGCGCCCGGCACGGGCGGCTCGCGCGCCTCCGCGCGGTGTTCACGCCCGGGAAGACGCGCGAGGGCGACGTTTTCGCGTCCCTCGACGACGCCGCCGACCCCGCGCTGTCCCCCGAGGAGAACGCGCTCCTCACCGACCGACGCCGCCGCCTGCGCGCGGCCGTCGCCGCCCTGCCCGACGAGTTCCGCGCGGCGGTCGTCCTGCGCGACCTCGAAGGTCTCTCGTACGAGGAAGTCGCCGAGGTGCTCGGCGTTCCGGTCGGAACCGTGCGGAGCCGCCTCGCGCGCGGGCGCGCCCTGCTGAAGGAGAAACTCTCGTGAGCGCCCGTCCCGACGTCCCGCGTCTTTCCGAGGAGGAGCTCGACCTCCTCATCTCGCGCTCCCTCGACGGCGACCTCTCGCCGGAGGAGGAGCAGCAGCTCGAACGTCTCGTTGCCCTCGACCCCGCCGCCGCCCGCCGCAAGGCCGGGCTCGCCGCGCTCGTCGCGGACGTGAAGGCCCTGCCGGAGCCCGCGACGCCCTTCGCCCTCGCGACCCGCGTGAGCGGGAACGTCGCCGAACGCGGGCGCCCCGGATCGATCGGCGGACGCATCGGGTTCTTCCCGGCGCCCGGTTTCGCGAAGGCCGCGCTCGTCATCCTCGGCATCGTCGGCGCGTCGATTGCAATCCTCCGCCCGGCGCCGAAGCGCCTCGCGGAGGGCCCGGTGGACGTCTACCTCTACGACGCGGCCACGCCCGCCTCTCCGGCTCCCCAGGCTCTCGTCGCCGAAGCGAAACCCCCGCGAGAGCGAGCGAATGAAGCCGCGAAGGACCTCGCGAAGGAAAAGGCGTTCGCGCCGGAGGCCGACGCGCGCCGGAAAGCGGACGCGAGCGAAGCGCCGGTAAGCGCCGTGGCGGGCGACAAGAAGGGCATGGCGAAGCTCGAGGGCGCGCGGCAGAACGAGGTCGCGATCGCGGCCGACGCCCCGGTTCTCGCCCAGGTCGCGCCGAAGCAGCGCGCCGACCGCGACGAGGCCGGCGCGCTCGACGCCGTCCGCCAGCAGGCGCCTGCGAAGGTGACGAACTCGGGAACGCTCGCGGCGTCCGCCCCCGCTCCGGCTGCGCCGGCCGCCGCCCCTGCGCTCGTTCAGGCCGAGGGCGCGTCCGTCCGGGACGGGGAGAGCCGCGCCCCGCGCGGCTGGACCGTCTCCGTGCGCGGCGACGCCGTGCGCCGCTGGTCTCTCCGCCGCGCGCCCGACAACCCGCCGCCCGCGCGCGGGGCCGCCGTGTACCGCGTCACGCTCGACGCCTCGGGCCACGTGACGGCCCTCTCGCGGGTGGGCGCGGGCGCCGCTGACCCGCGGCTCGACGCCTTCGTTCGCGGCATGGTCTTCGAGCCGATCGCGCATCCCGCGGAGGCCCAGGCCAAGGCCGCGGCCCGCGACGCGGCGGCGCCGTCCGCGGACTTCGAGATCGGGCTCGAGCCGCGCTGAGGAGAGACACGGCGAAAAGCCGCGTTCTTGACGCCCGGAACCCCTCCGCCTACACTCCCCGTCCCTTCGGAAGAGAGCCGAAGTAGCTCAGTTGGTAGAGCAACTGATTCGTAATCAGTAGGTCCCCGGTTCAAGTCCGGGCTTCGGCTCCAGTCTTTCCCGGCCTCAACGCGCGCTGGTTTGCGCTTGCGCGAACTTCGACGACGTCGACGACATCGCGGGCGGCGCGGCGGCCTTCTGCCTCTCGACGCGGCTCGCGGCCTTGTTCGCCGGGTCGTCTTCCAGCGGGACGCGCAGGGTCACGAGGTCGCCGGCCTTCAGCCCGCCGTCCACGCGCGCGCCGCGCGCGAGCGGCACCGTCCGGGAGCGTCCGTTGCGGTCCACGATCGTCACGAGTCCCTTGTCGAACGACGCGAGCGTGCCGCGCAGAGTGAGGTACGCGGATTCGACGAGGGGGGGCCCCGTGGGCTCGGAGTCGGCGGGAGAGGGAGGCGGAACATGGAAACCCTCGCCGGATCCTCCGGCAGGAGGCGCCCACGAACCGGCCCGGGCGGCCGCCGCCGATCTGACCGCCGGGCGCTGGACCGGCTCTCCCTGCAGGACCCGACCACAACTCGCCTGACTCAGCGTCGCGCCCGGCTGGGCGACGATTTCCTTGTTGGCCTGGCCGGGCGCGGACGGCGCCGTCAGGTGCTGCTCGGCGGCCGGGATCTTCTGCTGGGCCGCGGCGGGCAGGGCGATCACGAGGAAGAAGGCTGGCAGAAGGCGTTTCACCCGGCCAATGTAGGTCCCGGACGTCGAATGCGCCGCCCTTGAGGCCATTTTGACCTTCGCTTCGCCGTGCTCTCACGAGGTGCCCGCCCTTCGGCTCCGGCACCACTCGCTCCAGCTCCCGACGTACAGGGCGGCGCCGGGAAGGCCCGCGTGTTCGAGGGCGAGGAGCGTGTGGCAGGCCGTGACGCCGAAGCCGCAGTGGACGATCAGGTGGTCGCTGCGCCGCCCCCCGAGCAGCCTCTCGTAGATCGCGCGGAGACCTTCCGGGCTTTTGAATCGGCCGTCGAGGAGATTCTCCGAGAACGGAAGATTGACCGCTCCCGGGATGTGGCCCGCAACCGGGTCGATGGGCTCGGCCTCGCCCGCGAAGCGTTCGCGGCTTCTCACGTCCAGGACGGTCCACCTCGCGTCCGCCCGGAGCCGGTCGACCGCGTCGATGTCGACGGTCCTTCCGTTCCACCCGCGGCCGGGGTACGGCGGTCCGGACTCGAAGGCGGGAACCGCGTCGGTCACCGGGAAACCCGCATCCCGGGCCGCCGGAATTCCGCCGTCGAGGACGCAAACGCGCCGATGCCCGACGCCGCGCAGCATCCACCACGCGCGGGCGGCCGCGTTCGCACCCGACTGGTCGTCGCAGGTGACGACGAGGGACGCCGGGGAGACGCCGAGCATGCCGAGCGTCACGCGCCAGACTCCGGCGTCGGGAAGAGGGTGGCGCCCTCCCGTCATCGGATCCGCTCCCGGCGCCGACGCGGAGCTCAGATGCCTCTGCGGATCCACGTGCCGGGCCCCGATCAGGTGGCCGGCGTCGTAGCCGGCTCTCCCACGGGCGTCGAGGAGGATCAGATCCAACTCGGACGCGAAGGCTTGGCCGAGCGCCTCTGCCGAGATGATCGGCGGGGGGCCGGGTCGAGCGGCCAGCCGGGCCTCGGCTTCGTTTCCCATCGATGTCATAATAAGCGTGCGCTCGCTTATGGTAAATCAGAAAGACAATCCGTGGCTCTCGATTCCCCTCGCCGATTACGAGGGTCACATGGCCCTTCCCGACGTGGGCCAGGCCCAGGCGCTCGCCTCGGAGTTCGGACGGCTGCTCGAAGAAAGGCGGCCGGCCTCGGTCGCCGTCCTGGGTTGCTCGGGGGGAAACGGGCTCGAGAGGGTCGATCCCGCCGTGACGACCCGGGTCGTGGCGCTCGACCTGAACCCCGCCTACGTCGAGGCCACCCGCGTGCGCTTCGACAGGAGGTTCCGCGCCTTCGAGCCCGTCGTCTGCGACGTCGCGCTCGCGGGGGAGGCGCCCTTTCGGCCCGTCGAGTTCCTGTTCGCGGGACTCGTTCTCGAATACGTTTCTCTTCCCGCCGGCCTTCGGTTCGTCCGATCGGGACTCGAGCGCGGCGGGCTCTTCGGCTGCATCACGCAGCAGGCCTCCGAGACGCTGGAGCGCGTGAGCCCCTCGCCCTTTTCCTCGCTCGCGGCACTCGCCCCGCACATGCGCCTGCACGCGCCCGGAGAGGTGGCGCGGCGGGCCGGGGAGTGTGGCTTGCGCGTCGAGGGCCTGCGGACCCTTCTGATGCCGAACGGAAAGGTCCTCGTGAGCCAGGTCTTCTCGGCGGCGTGAGGCCTCCGACGGGTCATCGAGGCGCGAACCGCGGCCGGCTACGCGAAGGTGAAGAAGCTCTCGGGGGCGTCGCGGTTCGTGGCTTACGGCGTCCTCAACGACGCGGTCACGTTGGACGGCAGCTACATCCCGATGACGCGGTGACCGCGTGAAATTCGCCGCGTGTTCAGCGTTTCGCCGCCGGGCGGCCGGGAGCCAGGCCCCGCCAGACGATTTCGACGCAGGCCGCGAGAGATGCCCGGTCGAGGCGGGGACGGTGGGAGAGAAACGCGTTGTGGAGGGCCCAGTCGTGCGCCAACGCGGTCAGGAGTCGTGCGATCGCCTGAGGCCGGCCAGGCGCGATCTCGCCCCGCTGCTGCAGCGACCGAAGGCGGTTCGAGAATTCCTTCTCCAGCTTCGTGAGGGCCGGGCCGCCTTCGCGGGACGAGCCCTTCTTGCGGTCCGGATGGACCAGCACCTGGATCGCGAGCGGAATGAGATCCTCGAAGTAGGTCGTCATGCGCTCCACGGCGCCGCGGACCCAGGCGTGAGCATCTCCTTCCGATCCGCGCGGGCCCAGGAGCTCGGCGAGATCCGGCTCGGTCGGGGCCATCGCGGCGAAGAAGAGCGCGTCCTTGCTCTCGAACCGCTGATACAGGACCGCCTCGGAGACCCCCGCCAGCCGCGCGATCTCCCGTCCGCTCACCGCAAAGCCACCGGTCCGAAACGCCTTGCGAGCGACACGGAGGACCTCTTCGTCGGAGATGGTCTTGTGACGTCCCATGGCGTCACTCTAGCGTACTTGACATAAGCGAGCAAGCGCTTATATTCATTTCGTTTCGCGAGGACCCCCATGACGATCAGGCTCGAAACCGAACTGCCCGACGCCGTCGCGTACCACGAGCTCTTCGAGACGACGGGCTGGAACGCGGAGTACGGCGCCACGCCGGCAGACCTCGAACGCGCGAACTTGAACAGCTGGTATGCGGTGAGCGCCTGGGACGGCGACCGGCTCGTGGCTTTCGGGCGCGTCGTTTCGGACGGGATCCTCCACGCCATGGTGTACGACATGATCGTGCGGCCCGCGTACCAGCGCACGGGACTGGGGTCGCAGGTGCTGTCCCGGCTCGTGGCCCGTTGCCGCGAGGCGGGAATCCGGGACCTCCAGCTCTTCTCCGCGCGGGGGAAGACCGCCTTCTACCTCCGTAACGGGTTCGAGCCGAGGCCGGACGACGCTCCGGGCATGCAGCTGCGACCGGACGCCTGAACATGAACGCGGCACGCCGCCCCGCCCCCCGTCTGTCGGACGATCTCGTGGACCGGTTCCTGCGGATCCTCGGGACGACGTCTCAGGATCCAGGCCTGGCAGCGCTCCGGGAACTCGTGGCGGCCTACGTGACGCGGGTTCCATTCGAGAACGTCTCGAAAATCCACCGCTGGAAACTCCGCGGGCTCGCGGCGGTGCCGGAGGCGCCGGAGTTCCTGGACGGGATCGAGCGGTTCGGTTTCGGGGGTACGTGCTACGCGAACAACTACAACTTGTACGCGCTTCTCGCATCCCTCGGCTACGACGTCACGCTTTGCGGCGCCGACATGCAGAACCCGGACGTCCACATGGTCGTCCTGGCCCGGGTCGAGGGGCGCGAGTTCCTGCTCGACGCCGGTTATGCGGCGCCCTTCCTCGAACCGTTGCCGCGTGACCTGGAAGCCGACCACGTCGTCGCACTGGGGCGGGACCGATGGGTCCTCCGGCCGCAGGACCGCGAAGGGCGATCACGCCTCGAGCTGCACCGCGACGGCGCCGTCAGGCATTTCTACGTCGTCAAGCCCGCTCCGAAGGCTCTGGCGGATTTCCACGAGGCCGTCGCGGCCTCGTTCCGCCCCGACGCGACGTTTCTGAACGCGCTGCTCCTCGCCCGCTTCCGGCCAGGCGAGGCCCTGTTCATCCATAACCTCACGGTGGTCGAGTCCCGGGGCCTCGAGTCGAGGTCGCGTGCGCTGCGCAACCGGAAGGAGCTCGTCGCGGAGGTCCAGGCGCGGTTCGACATTCCCGGGAGGATCGTGAGCGACGTCCTCGGCGCGCTCGGAGGTCTCACCGATGCGTGGGGCTGACGCCGAAGGCCGCCTTCTCCGGATCGCATTCCTCACCGGAGCCATCGCTGACGCGTGCACGTTGCCGCCGATGCTCTCGCCACGTCTGGCGGCCTCCGTGTGGGGCCTGCCGGACTCGCCCGGCGCTCGCCTGGCGATGGGTTGCGCGGCGTCCCTCATGCTGGGCTGGACGATCCTGCTGCTCTGGGCGTCTCGGCGCCCCCGGGAGCGGCGCGCGATCGCGGCCTTCACGCTCGTGGTGATCGCCGGCTTCTTCGCCGCGGAGCTCCGGGCCGTCCAGGCGGGCATCCTCGCCACCGGCAAGGCCGCTCCCACGTTCGTGCTGCAGGCCGCACTCGGAGGCCTCTTCGCGGCGGCGTTTCATTTTGGAGGTGAAGGAAAGTCATGACCATCGACTCGTAAGAGCGCTGATTCGGACCAGGAGGCGATCATCATCTGGATCGCGGCCGCGAGCTTCAGAGGTTCCGCCTTCGCGTCGATTCCGACGGAGACGTGGCCCCCGGAGACGGGCGCCACGTACTCGAAAAAACTGCCGTAGCGCACGAGCAGAAACCGGGCCCCGCCGCAGTCGATGTTCCCGCGCTGGGTCACGAGCGTGAGGAGGGCGGGGTTCACGATCAGCTCCTCGTACTTGTCCGACTCGGAGCTGCTCGCCCCCTCCAGGCCCGGCTTCACGGACGAGACGAGCGTTCCGTCGCGGTAGACCGCGACGTACCGGATGTCCGGGCTGATTCCGTGTATTTCTTCGACCAGGTTCTTCATGGCGCCTCCAGCCGGCTCCCCCCGTTCAGGGGTGCCTCAGGGTCGTTCCCGACTCCAGGAAGTGATTCATGGAAGCCTCCCACCACTTCATTGACTCGTGGAACGCGTCTTCCGAGTGCCTCTCGGAGACGAGGCGCACCCCGGCGGAGCTGGTGGGCGTGAACTCGTAGGTGATCTCCACGGAGCTCTCACCCGCCCTCGCCGGCCTCACCTGGATCGTGAGGCGCGTCGCAACCAGGCCGGCGGTCACGCGGGCGAAGTCCACGCGCCCGGTCCCGGGCTCGTGGCGCGTGACGATCCAGATCGTCTCCGGCTCTCCGGGGAACACGGTCCGGAAGACGCAGCCCTCCTCCGCGAGGCCCGACTCCGAGCGCAGGAGCTGGTGCGTCCAGCCGTCCAGCCACTCGGCCTCGCGGACGGGGCAGAGAAGCGGGAAGACGCGGTCGGGGGAGGCCTTGATCCTCTGCGTGAAGGTCCGTGTCACGGATACGGCCGGGGGAGGAAGGGGGGCTGGGCGGGGGCCTTCGGATGGACGTGTGCTGTTTTCCATGAGCCCAATATATAAGCGTGCGCTCGCTTATGTCAAGGCGTGCGAGGCGGCGAGGATCCGACGGGTTTCCTAGAGCCCCAGCCGCCGCGCGAACTCCTCGGGGGGGCCGAGAAGGGCGCCGGCCTGCCGCTTCTTCACGCGGCCGTCCGTGCCGGTGACGAGGAAATGCGGGACGCCGCGGATCCCCATCTTCCGCGCCCACGTTCCCTTCTCGTCGACGAGGACCTCGCGGCCGATCGCGCGCGCCATCTCCTGGCACTTCGGCAGGGAGTCCATGCCGACGACGAACGTCGTCTCGATCCCGCGCGTCTTCACGAGGTCGGCGAGCGCGCGGTCGTGGGGGAGCGACTGCTTGCACGGCCCGCACCACGGCGCGACGTAGACGATCAGGCAGCCCTTCTCGCCGCCGCAGCGTTCGGCCGAGCCGGTCTCGCCGGTCGTCGCGCCGTCCACGGCCAGACGCGGAAGAGCCGCGCTCGCGACGCGCTGCGGCCGATGCGTGAGGAACCACGCGGCCGCAGCCACGGCGGCGAGCAGGAAAAGAACCGTCGTCCCGGAAGGCCCGGCCGGGGACGCGGGCCGGCCCGCGTCGAAGCGCGACGGCGGCGCGGGCGGCGCCGACTGCCCGGGCGGGGGAGTCCAGGAGCCCACGGGTCAGCTCTTCGGCGGCTGCGCCTGCGAGAACTTCGACGGCGGGGCCGCGGCGCGTCTCATGGGGGAAATCTTACGCCGCGGCCGCTGCCATCAGTGCTCCTTCTTCTTTTCCGCTCCGGCGTAGAACTGCTCTTCCTCGGTCGAGCCCTTGAGGGCCGCCGTGGAGACCTCGCCGCCGGTGACGGTCATCTGGATCTGGTCGAAGTACCCGGCGCCGACGAAGCGCTGGTGCTTGACGGCCTGGAAGCCCGCTGTCCTCTCCATCTCGAACTCGTGCTCCTGGAGCTTGACGAAGGCCGTCATGCCCTGCGCCTTGTAGCCGTGCGCGAGGTCGTACATGGACGCGTTCAGCGTGTGGAAGCCCGCGAGCGTGATGAACTGGAACTTGTAACCCATCGCGCCGAGCTCTTCCTGGAACGCGGCGATGTCGGCGTCGGAGAGCTTGCGCTTCCAGTTGAAGGACGGCGAGCAGTTGTAGGCGAGCGGCTTGCCCGGGAACTTCTCGTGGACGCCCTGGGCGAAGGCCTTCGCCTCGCCGATGTCGGGCGTCGACGTCTCGCACCAGATGAGGTCGACGTACGGCGCGAACGCGCACGCGCGCGCCACCGCGTACTCGAGGCCGCCCTTGACGATGTAGAAGCCGTCCGCCGTGCGGTCGCCCGTGAGGAAGTCCTGGTCGACCTTGTCGATGTCGCCGCGGATGAGGTTCGCGCCGAGGGAGTCCGTCCGGCCGATGAAGACGGTCGGCACGCCCATGACGTCGGCCGCGAGGCGCGCCGCGATGAGCTTCTGGATGAAGTCGTGGATCGGGACGAGGACCTTGCCGCCCATGTGCCCGCACTTCTTGAGGGACGAGAGCTGGTCCTCGAGGTGGATGCCGGCGGCTCCCGCCTCGATCATCGACTTCACGAGCTCGAACGTGTTGAGCGGGCCGCCGAAGCCGGCCTCGGCGTCCGCGACGATCGGCGCGAAGTAGTAGATGTCGGTCTTCCCCTCCATGTGCTGGATCTGGTCCGCGCGCATGAGGGCGTTGTTGACCTTGCGGATCACGGTCGGGACGGACGTGACGGGGTAGAGGCTCTGGTCCGGGTACATCGTGAGGGCGTCGTTCGCGTCGCCCGCGACCTGCCAGCCCGAGAGGTAGATGGCCTTGAGCCCGGCCTGCACCTGCTGGACGGCCTGGTTGCCCGTCAGCGCCCCGAGCGCGCGGACGAATTTCTCCGTGTGGAGGAGGTTCCAGAGGCGCTCGGCGCCCATGCGGGCGATCGAGTGGTCGAGCTGGACGGTCCCGCGGAGGCGGTCGACCTCCTGCGCCGTGTAGGGACGGACGATCCCCTTCCACCTGAGGTCGTTGGCCCAGGAGCGCTCGAGCTCGGTGACGGACTGCGTGCGGTACATGGGATGTTCCTCCCCTCGCGTGTTCATGCCTCTCCCAACATCGGGGCCGGCGGAATTTACCGCAGTTGAGTCAGGTGCATCAGGGAGATTTCCGCCCGGGGCTCCCACGTTTTTTGGAGGCGGTTTCTTCGACGGCCCAGTAGAACTGCCGGCATGAACAGCAGAATCGCTCGCGCCACGTGCCCGTCAGTCCGCGGAGGTCGCGCTACGGCTCGTCAAGATGAGCAACGACGAGTACTACGAGATCTTCGAGGAGAAGCTGCCCGGCGACCTCAGGCGCCCGTTCCTCGAATACCACTACGTGCGCGCGAAGGCCGCGGCGGCCCCGGCGGCGAAACCCGCGCCGAAGCCGCCCGCGAAGTGGCCTAGAACTTGTAGAGGACCGAGGCGACGAGGGCCGTGTCCGTCTTCTTGAGAGGGTTGTTCGGATCCGTCGAGATCGGCTTGTTCTTGTAGTCGACGAGATAGGCGACCTTCAACTCGAAAGACTTCGTCAGGGTCGCGGCGACTCCGACCTCGAAATGGTAGAAGGAATCGGACGTGTCGTTCATCTTCCAGAGGCCCCCCGCCTTCTGGGTGAACGTGGCCGCCGGGGAGATCTTCCAGAGGAACGCTTCACCGACGGCGAACGCGCTGCTCGACGTGGCATCGAACCCCGAATCCTTCTCGAACGCGCCGCCGATGGAGCCGTCGAGGGTCAGCTCGAGGGCCTTCTCCTTCACGACGTAATAGCCGGCTCCCACCATGGGAGCGATGAGGTACGTGACGTTCTTGTTCTGGTCGCGGAGGTAGGCGATCTGCGCGAAGCCGTAGACGCGGTCCGAGATCTTGTACTCGTAGCGCAGAGTCGCGGTTGCCTTGTCGACGTTCACGACTCCGTCCGCCGTCGAGCGCAGGTAGAAGGCTTCTGCCTTGAAGAGGCTGTGCGTCTTCGGGTCGTACTGGAGGTTGAAGCCGAGGTTGAACGCGGTCGTGTCGGAATTGCCGGTCGTGATCGAGAGACCCGCGCCGAGTGAGCCCGTGAGAGGCGGCGGCGGCGGCTCAGGGCACGGGCACGGGCACTTGCACGGCGGCGGCGTGGCGGGCGCGTCGGTTTGCGCGAACGCGGGCGCGGCCGCGGCGAGGACGAGCAGAAAGGCGACGAGAGGCTTTTTGTTCAGGTTCATCGGGTCCCCTTCCATGAGGAGCGGCGTCCCATGCCGCCCGGAAACGAGGAGAGTCTACGACGGGGCGGGGAGCGCGACGCGGGCGCGAAATTCAGCGCGCGAGAAGAATCGCGGCGACGGCGGCTGCGAGGACGAGGGCGGCGATGAGCGCGGCCCTCGCGAGCCGCTTCTCGGACGGCGCCGCGGGCGCGGGCGGAGCGGAGAGGGCGGGGCCCCCGGCTTCCCGCGCGAGGTACGCCCGCAGCGCGTCGCGCAGCCCCGCCGCGTCGTAGCGGGCGCGCCGGTCGCGGGCGAGGGCCTTGCCGACGATGCGCCCGAGCTCGGGATCCACCTCGGGGAGGTATTTCGAAAGGGGTGGGGCCTCGTCGTCCAGTCGGCGCGCGAGATCCTCGATGCCGCGCGATCGGAACGGGAGCCGGCCGGCGAGGAGCTCGAACAGGGTCGTCCCGAGCGAGTAGACGTCCGTGCGGCCGTCGAGCGGCGTCCCCGAGAGCTGCTCCGGAGAGACGTATGCGGGCGAGCCGACGAGAAATCCCGTCTTCGTCCGGACCGAGCTGTCCTCGGACTTGGCGATCCCGAAGTCCATGAGCTTCGGCCGTCCGTCCGCGGCGAGAAGGACGTTCTCGGGCTTGACGTCGCGGTGAAGTACGCCCTTCGCGTGGCTGTAGGCGAGGGCGTCCGCGAGCGCCTCGCCGAGCCTCGCCGCCGCTTCGCCCGCGAACGGGCGGCCCCGGCTCCGTGCGAGGCTCGGCCCCTCGACGAGCTCCATCGCGTACCAGAGCGCATCGCCCTCGCCGCCCGAGTCCCAGACCCTGACGATCGACGGGTGGTCGAGCGCGGCCGCGATCCGCGTTTCCTCACGGAAGCGCTGCACCGCGTCCGGGTCCGCGCCCGGGGCGACCGTCGTGATCTTGAGAGCCTCGAACCGCCCGTTGGCGCGGTTCTTCACCTTCAGGACGGCCGCGTACCCGCCCGCGCCGATCGGCTCGAGGATCTCGTACCGGCTCCCGGCGTGGAGCGTCGCGAGGGCGGCGGCCTCGTCAGCGTGCACGCCGCTACTTCGTTCCCGCCTTCGCGTTCGTGAAATCGCCGGCGCGGACGACCGAGATCTTCGCGGGGTCGATCCACTTCCTGAACGCCGCGCCGGCCTGCTCGGCCGTGAGGGCGCCGATCTTCCTCTCGAGCTCGGCGTCCCAGGCGAGGGTCCGGCCGTTGAAGAGGTGACGCTGGAGGAGGCCGGCCAGCTCGCCGTCCTGCGACCGGCTGACCTGCCGCCCCTGCAGCAGGCCCGAGCGCGCGGCTGCGAGCTCGTCGGCCGTGAAGCCTTCCTTGCGGGCGCGCTCGATCTCCTCGCGCACCGCCGTCTCGAGCTTCGCGGTGTTCTGCGGCGCGTGGATCGCGTAGACGGTGAAGCGGCCCGACACGTCCTGGACGCCGGTCTCGAGGCCGGAGCCCACGCCATAGGAGAGGCCGTCCTTCTGCCGGATCCGCACGGCGAGGCGCGAATTCAGGAAGCCGCCGCCGAACATGTAGTTCGAAAGGAGGAGGGCCGGGTAGTCCGGGTCGTCGTCGCGGAGGGCGAGGTTCTGCCCGGCGAGGAACATGGCGTTCGCCTTGTCCGGCGTCTCGAACTTAAGCGCGCCGGCCGGGACGTCCTGAAAGACGCTCGGGACGCGCGTGTACGGGCTCGGGCTCTTCCACGACCCGAAGAGGGCGGCGAGCCGGGCGGAGAGCGCGGCCTCGTCGAAGTCGCCCACGAGGACGGCCTCGGCGTTCGAGGCGCCATAGGACTCCTTCCAGAACGACTTCACCTGCTCGAGGGTCGCGGCCTTGTACTCCTCGAGGCTCTCCTCCGGGGTCGCCGTGTAGCGCGGGTCGCCCTTCGGGTACGGGCGCATCCGCCGTGCGAACGCCGTCGAGGCGACGGCCTGCGGCTCCGTCTTCATCTGGTCGATGTTCGCGAGGTTCTCCTGCCGCAGGATCTCGAGCTCGGACGCCGGGAAGGAGGGCTCCTTGAGAATTTCCGCGACGAGGTCGAGGACGCTCGGGAGGTTCTCCTTCGTCGTCTCGATCGACACCCCGACCGTGCCCGTCCCGCCCGAGATCCGGATCCGGGCCTTGAGCTTGTTGATCTCGTCCTGGATCTGCTGGCGCGTCTTCTTCGCCGTTCCGCGCTCCAGCATGTCGGCCGTGAGGTCCGCGACCGCGCTCTTGCCCGAGAGGGACTTCACGTCGCGGAAGTGAAGGGTGATCGTCCCGCGCACCGAAGCGCCGCGCGTCTTCTTGGGGAGCAGGGCGACCTTCATCCCGGACGCGAGAGTCGCGCGCTTCGTCCGCGCCTCGACGTTCGCGGGCGACGGGTCGAACGCCTCGCCGGCCGCGACGGCGGCCGCTCCCGTGTAGCCCTTGAGCATCGCGGCGACGTCGGCGGGCGGAGGGACCTCGGCCTTGTCGGGCTTCGCGGTCGGGATGAACGTGGCAAGCGTGCGGTTCGTCGGCTTGAGATAGGCCGCGGCGACCTTCGCGACACCCTCGACGGGGTAGGCCTTGAGGCGGTCGCGATAGAGGAAGAAGAGGCGCCAGTCGCCTTTCGCGATCCACTCCGAGAGGCGCAGGCCCACCTGCGAGGTGTCGTTGAGGGCGAGGTCGATCTGCTTCACGAGCTGTGTCCGCGCCCGCTCGATCTCCTCCTTCGTCGGCGGGTTCGCGGCGGCGCCCTCGACGGTCTTCAGGAGAGTGTCGCGCGCCTCGTCGAGCGACTGGTCCTGCCGGACCTCGGCGAGGAAGATCGCGAGGCCGGGCTCCTTGAGCTCCCACGCGAAGCCGAAGATCGACGAGGCCTTCTTCGCCTCGACGAGAGACTTGTGGAGCCGTCCGGAAGGCGTGTCCGCGAGGACGAACGCGAGGAGGTCGAGGCCGGGGGCGTCGGGGTCGCTGCCCGAGGGGATGTGGTACGCAGCCGCGACGAGCTGCACGTCGCCGACGCGGCGCAGCGTGATCGCGCGCTCGCCGTCCTGCGCGGGGTCCAGCGTGTACGTCGGGTAGAGGACGCGCGAGGGCTTCGGGATCGGGCCGAAGGCCTTCTGGACGAGGTCGAGCGTCTTCTTCTCGTCGAACTTTCCGGCCACGAGCAGGACCGCGTTGTCGGGCTGGTAGTTGTTCCGGTAGAAGGCCTGGAGGCGCTCGATCGGCACGTTCTCGATGTCCGAGCGCGAGCCGATCGCGGTGTGCCCGTAGCCGTGCTCGTGGAAGGCCGACGCGAGCATGCGCTTGATGAGGATCGAGCTCGGCTGGTTCTCGCCGGCCTCGAACTCGTTCCGGACGACGGTCATCTCGCTGTCGAGGTCTTTCTTCGCGATGAACGAGTTGACCATCCGGTCGGCCTCGAGGTCGAGCGCCCACTCGAGGTTCGCGTCGGTCGCGTCGAACGTCTCGAAGTAGTTCGTCCGGTCGAAGGACGTCGTGCCGTTCGGCCGCGTCCCGTGGGCCGTGAGCTCCTGCGGGATGTTCCCGTGCTTCGGCGTGCCCTTGAAGACGAGGTGCTCGAGGAGGTGGGCCATGCCCGTCTCGCCGTAGCCCTCGTTGCGCGACCCGACGAGGTACGTGATGTTCACCGTGATCGTCGGCTTCGACGGGTCGGGGAACAGCAGCACGCGAAGGCCGTTCGCGAGCCGGTATTCGGTGACGCCCTCGACGGACGTGACTTTCTCCGGGGCCGCGGACTTCGGGGCGTCGGCCGCGGCGAGCGGGAGGGCGAGCGCCGCGGCCAGGGCTGCGGCGAGGGCGAGAACGGCGCCGGCGGCGGCGCGTCGGACGTGCGGCATGAGACTCCTCCGGGGCGCCCACGGGCGCCCGCACGGGCGGAAGTCTATGCCGAGCGGGATTCGCGGCGGATCAGGAGGACGGCCCCGCCGGCGAGCGCCCACGGCACGAGCATGAACGCGCCGACGATCGGCCACACGTTCGGCTCCTTCGGCGACGAGGTCGCCGCGCAGGACGGGCAGGCCGAGGCGGCGGACGCGAAGAGCGCTCCCGCAAGAACGAGCGCGGACGCGGCGGCGCGCAGCGTGGTTCTCACGGCGGGCCTCAGTGGTGAATCCACGGGAGGGTCGTGGCGCGCAGGAGGTTCGCGCCGTCCAGCATGAGGAAGACCGCATAGAAGCCGGCGAGGGGCAGGGGCAGCGCCGCGAGCCACAGGAGCGAGCGTTTCTCGTACTTCAGGTGCATGTAGTAGAGGCCGACGAACGCGGCCTTCGTGAGCGCCAGCGCGATCATGGTCACGGACATGAGCCGCTTGTCGATCTTGAGGTACGAGACCGCGACCTCGACGATCGTGAGGACGAGCAGGACCCAGAAGATCCGGAAGTAGTCCCGCCGGTGGTCGGCGGGAGCGGCGGCCGTTCCGGGAGTGTCGTGCGATTCGTGCGAAGCGTGTTCCGTCATGCCGTCCCTTTCAAGGAATCAGGTAGACGAGCGTGAAAACGAGGATCCAGACGAGGTCGACGAAGTGCCAGAAGAGCCCCGTGATCTCGACGAAGTTCGCGCCGTTCTCGAGGTGCTTGCCGCGGAAGACGCCGGCCGCCGTGATCAGGAGGTAGCAGACGCCCGTGAAGACGTGGCCGCCGTGGAAGCTCGTGATCACGTAAAACGTCGCCGGGAAGTTGCCGGACGGCAGCGTGAAGCCGTGCCGGATGAGGTGCGTGTACTCGTAGGCCTGGCCGCACAGGAAGAAGATGCCGCCTCCCGCCGTCAGGAGCAGCCACTTGACGGCGCCGAGCCGGTTTCCGTGCCTGGCCGCGTCGAGCGCCAGGACCATCGTGAGCGAGCTCACGATGAGGACGAACGTCATGACGGCGGTGAACGGGATGCCGAGGACGCTCGTCGGCGCGGGCCAGTGCGGGTTCCCGATCCGGAGGATTCCGTAGGCGAGCAGGAGCCCGCCGAACGTCATCGCGTCCGTGACGAGGAAGATCCACATCCCGACCTTGCCGGTCGTCGCCGCGCCGAAGGTCTGCGGATTCGGGACGGTCTGGCCCGGGGCGAGTGCGACGTCCGTGCCGATGCTCATCTAAAGCCCTTCCATGTTCGCGAGAAGTCCGATGTCTCGCATGATCTGGTCCACGTTGTCCCGTGAGGGCGCCACGACCCGCCGGACGCGGCCGTGGGCGTCGGCGAGGAGCAGGTAGCCGGTGAGGGGGACGTCCGCGCGCCCGCCGGCGGCCTTCCGGATCGCGGCCTCGACGGGGGCGAGGTCTCCGCCCGCGAGGGTCCACCGCGGCGCGACGGCGCCGGCGTGCGCTCCGAGTTCCGGGAGAGGCGGCGTTCCGGGCCCGAGGTCCACGAAGCTCACGAGGCGCAGGGCCTGGCCGGTGTTGCGCACGCGCTTCTGAAGCTCGGCGAGGGGCGTCGGCCGGCCGGAGAGGCGCGCGGCCGAGACGAACTCGGCGAGGATGAGCGTCCCCCGCAACGAGACATCCGTGACAGGCTTGCCGTACTGGTCGGTCAGAGAGAACGCGGGCAGCACGCCGAAGGCCGGCGGCGTCGCGGGCAGCGGCCGATTCAGAGAGCGGACGATGGGAAACGCGAACGCGAACGCGACGAACGCGGCCCAGAACCACGGGCTGCCCGTGAGCTTCGCCGCAATACGCTGGAGGAGGAAAGACGAAGAGGGGGATTTCTTAGAAGGGTAAGAGGGGGTGGGCGCGGCTTCTCCAGACGGCGGTGCGCCTGCGGAGACTTCACTCGAGAGAACGTGTGCGGTCATCAGCGCGTATTACTTCTAAGTAGATCTTCTCTTCGGTCGTCCGCGACCCGCGTGCCCTTCGTGTCGATGAGCGAGCGGACGTAATACGACATCGCCCAGATGTCCTCGTCCGGAAGCGCGCCCTTCCACGTGGGCATCGCGGTGCCGCCGATGCCCGAGGCGATCGTGCGGTAGATGTCCGTCAGCGCCTCGCCCGAGCGGACGTGGTCGCGCGTGAAGTCGGGCGGCATGATCTTGAACCCGTAGTCGCTCTCCTTCATCTCGGAGTGGTACGGATCGGGCCGCAGCGTCGCCTCGCGCTTGGACAGCTCCATGCTCGCGGCCTGGATCGTCTCCTTCGTCTCGTACGCCGGATGGCAGGAGAGGCACTGCGCGAGGCCGTGGTAGACCTTCATGCCGCGCGTGACGGCCTCCGCCTTGCGCGTCGCGCCGAACGGGTCGGGGGACGGGACGATCGGCTCGCCGGCCGTCTTCTCGGCCCACTTCGGCGAAAGCGTCTTGAGGTACTGGATGATGTCGAGAAGATCGCGCTCGGGGACGTCGTTCCAGGGGAGCATCGCGCTGCCGTGCAGCCCCTTCTGCACGATCCGGAGCAGGTCCTCGTCATTCGGAAGCTGGCCGCTCGCGACGGCCGCGAATTTGAACTGCCCCTGCTTGAAGTTGCGCGGCGGCGGGCGGAGGCCGACGGCGGCCGGTCCCTTGCCGTCGCCCTCGAGGCCGTGGCACGCGGCGCAGTACGTCACGAAGAGCTCGCGGCCGTGGTTCAGGCGGCGGGCGGAGACGCGCTTGCCGCCGAGCGTCTGGGACTTCCCGAACGGCGCGGACCCGCACCCGGCCGCGAACAGAAGAACGGCGGCGATGAAGCCAGCCGTTCCCGTTGCCGCCGCGGCGGTGCCTGCTGCGCGTCGCGTTCCAACCTTCATAGAAATCTTCTCTCTCTTTCCTAAAGCAGATAGACGGCGACGAACATGACGACCCAGACGGCGTCGACGAAGTGCCAGAACATGGCCGAGAGCCGCACGGCGGTCTGCCGGCCCGAGCGGTACCGGCCCTTCCGCGCGCCCGGCACGAGGACGAGCAGCGCGACGAGCCCCGCGAGCACGTGCAGCGCGTGGAACACGGTGAGGCCGTAGAAAATCGATCCGTAGACGCCCGAATCGATCCGGAACCCGGACCGCCAGAGCGGAATCCACACCGCGAGCTGGAGGGCGAGGAAGAGCGAGCCCAGCGCGAGCGTCGCCTTCAACGCGCCGAGGAGCGCACCGAAGCGGGCGTCCGCGGCCGCCCGCACGCCCCGGTGCAGGACGTAACTCGAGAAAAGGAGCACCAGTGTGTTTGCGAACGGAAGAAGGCGCGGGAGGGCCTCGACGCCATCGGGAGGCCAGGTCCCGGCCCTCAGGCGCAGGATCGCATAGGCGAAGAAGAGACTCCCGAAGAGCATCGTCCACGACGCGAGCGCCATGACCATCCCGACGAACGACGTTCGGCGGGACTCGTCCCGGGCGGGGAAGCGCGCGGCGGCGACGGCCGTCATCAGGATCCCACGGCTCCGAGCGCCGCCGGCTCGGACGGAAGCGGCTCGTTCTGCGCGAGCCAGTCCTTGCCCTTCACGTCGGGGTGGCTGAACTCGTGCGGGCCGTTCACGACGAGCGGGATCACGTCGAAGTTGTGGTGAGGGGGCGGCGAGGGCACGGTCCACTCGAGCGTGCCGACCTCCCACGGGTTCTCCGAGGCTTTCTTGCCCGCGACCAGGCTCGAAAGGAAGTTCACGACGAAGAGAAACTGCGACGCCCCGAGGAGGAGCGCAGCGCGCGTGACCCAGACGTTGACGCCGTGCAGATGCTGGAGGAACGCGTACGCGTCGTCGTTGTAGAGGCGGCGCTGCATGCCGCCGTAGCCCACGATGAGCATCCCGCAGAACACGATCGTGATCGGGACGATCGTGAGCCAGAAGTGCCACTTCCCGAGCGTCTCGTTCATCATCTTCCCGAACATCTTCGGGAACCAGAAGTAGATCGCGGCGAATGCGCCGAGGAGGACCGAGGCCGCCATCGTGAGGTGGAAGTGGCCGACCACGAAGTACGAGTCGTGGAGGTAGATGTCCGAGGAGATCGCGCCGAGGTGGAGGCCCGTGAGGCCGCCGAGGCCGAAGACGAAGACGACGCCGACGGAGAAGAGCATCGGCGTCGCGAAGCGGATCGCGCCCCGCCACATCGTCCCGAGCCAGTTCAGGAAGAACACGGCCGACGGGATGGAGATGAGCATCGTGAGCGTCATGAACCCCTGCGAGAGGAGCGGGCTCATCCCGACGACGAACATGTGGTGGCCGTAGACGACCATCGAGAGGAACGAGATGACGCTCATCGAGATCGCGGTCGCCTTGTAGCCGAACGCGGGCTTGCGCGAGAAGAACGAGAGGAGGTCCGAGACGATTCCCCAGGCGGGGAGGATCAGGATGTAGACCTCCGGGTGGCCGAAGATCCAGAAGAGGTGCTGGTAGAGGATCGGGTCGCCGCCGCCCTTCGTGACCGACGCGCCCGCGAGGAAGAAGTGGCTCCCGAACGTGCGGTCGAGGAAGAGGAGGAGAACGCCGGCGGCGAGGACCGGGACGAAGAGGGCGTTCAGGATGGCGGTGAGCCAGATGCCCCAGACCGAGAGCGGCATCCGGAAATAGCCCATGCCGGGGGCGCGCAGGCGTACGACGGTCGTGATGTAGTTGACCGCGCCCATGATCGAGGCGCTGCCCGTGAAGAAGACGCCGACGATCCAGAGCGTCTGCCCGGCGCCGGGCTGGCCCACGAGCGTGGAGAGCGTCGGATACGCCTGCCAGCCGCCGGCCGCGGCGCCCATCGGGACGAAAAACGAGATGATCATCGCGAGGCCGGCGAGGACGTTCGTCCAGAACGAGAGCATGTTGAGCGTCGGGAACGCCATGTCCCGCGCGCCGATCATGAGGGGGATCAGGAGGTTCCCGAACGCCCCGATGAGGATCGGCGTGATCGCGAAGAAGATCATGAGCGTCCCGTGCATCGTGAAGAACGACGCGTAGGCCTGGGGTGGCATGACGCCGCCGCTCTGCGGCCAGATGAGCTCGCCGAGAACGGGGAAGGCCGTGCCCGGGTTGCCGATCTGCCAGCGGATCATCATCGCCATCGTCCCGCCGAGCGCGAGGAAGAAGAGGCCGTACCAGAGGAACTGCTTCGCGATGACCTTGTGGTCGAACGAGAAGACGTACCGCGCGAGGAAGCCGGTCGGCTCGGGATGAATGTGCTGCTCGGAGTGGAAGTCGGGGCCCGCGTAGAGAAGGCGCGCGCGCGTGTCGGCCATTACTGCAGCCACTCCCATCCCCACATCTGCTCGGTGTCCGCGGGGTCGAAACGCCTGCGGGCGTCGCCCTCGGCTTCCTTCATCCAGCGCGCGAAGTCGGCGTCGGAAAGGACGACGAGGTCGCCCTTCATCTTGTAGTGCGCCCATCCGCACATCTGCGAGCAGGCGATCTCGTAATTCCCGGTCTTGAGCGCCTGGAACCAGCTGCGGTTGATCGAGCCGGGGTTCGCGTCCTGCTTGAGGCGGAAGTTCGGAAGGTAGAAGCTGTGGATGACGTCCTTCGACTTGAGGTTGAGCATGATGGGGTGGCCGACGGGGACGCGCAGCTCGTTGAACGTCACGACGTCGTCGGGCGTGTTGAAGACCCCGTCCGGGCCCGCGTAGCGGAAGTTCCACGCCCACTGCTGCGGCATGACCTCGACGCGCACGGTGTC
This sequence comes from Thermoanaerobaculia bacterium, assembly GCA_036504335.1. Taxonomy (GTDB): domain Bacteria; phylum Acidobacteriota; class Thermoanaerobaculia; order UBA5066; family UBA5066; genus Fen-183. The sequence continues at coordinate 142,309 of DASXVJ010000035.1, read as the reverse complement.
CTTCGCGGTCGGCCAGTTGAACGTGGCCTCCTTGATGTCCCGCTGTGAGACGCGCACGAGGTTCATGTCGACCGAGACGAAGACGAGCGCGGCGAGAACCCCCGTGACCGCGAAGCTCTTCCGGTCCGTCCCGTGCGTGTAGAACGCGCGGGCGCCGGGCCGGGCCCGGTACCGCCACGACGAGTACACGAGGGCGAGCGTGACGAGCGTGAAGGCGATCACGCAGAGCGTCGTCGTGTACCAGAACAGGCCGTCGGCCCGCCAGCCGTCCCGGGAAATGTCGACGGCCGGGAGCCACGAAAAGGGCCACTTGTGCATTTCGTTCCCTCGCTGGGCGCACATGATATGTGAACCGAGACTGAGATCAAGGCGCGGCGTCCTCTGGAGGGGGCGGGGCCGAAAGATCCGGTACGCAGTGCAGAAAGATATTGCGTCTCAGTCCAATGGAGGAGGTAGGATCTTCGCGTAAACACAGGGAGGCCCCCGATGCGCGACACACACGCGAAGAAGGGTCACAAGGCGGTCTTCGTTCTGCTCGCCCTGTTCTGCGCCTGGGCGCTCGTGCCGGTCGCCGGCGCGGGGCTCTACCGGAACGGTTCCGGACAGGTCTTCTTCGACCTCTGGTACCTCCTGGGGTTCATGATCCTCGCCTTCTTCCTCATGCACGAGCTCATCACGCCGCTCCCGCCGAAGGAGCAGGACGAGACCTCTCCCGGCAAGAAGTCGGGGCGCATGGGATTCGGCCGGCGGCCGATCCTGACGCCCGCCGGGAGTCACGGGCACTAGTCGCTGATCTCTCAGCGCGACCGGGGCCGCCTTCCATAGCGGTCGATGTCGTCGTGCTTGACGACGTCAATGAAGTAGATGGTCCCGCCGTCGACTCGGAAGACGATGCGGTCGCCGCTGCCGATTCGAGCCTCGAAGTAGTACTTCTCGGGCTGGATCGGCTTTACGCGGAGACCTGGCGACGACGCCCTCTTGATGAGCGCGATCGCCGCGCGGTCGCAGGATCGCTGGCGATCGACACTCAAGGCGCGGTAGGCCCGCTTCCAACCCTCGGACCAAACCGCGAGGAGAGTCTGCTTTTCGGCCACACGGCAATCCTACCGATGCCTGGGTCCCTGGCGCCGCTTTAGTCCATCGAGGTGTGCGAGTGCTTCTTCGGGGGTTCGAGTTCGCGCTGCTCGGCCCGCGGCGATGCTCTCTTCCGCCTTCCGGATCCGCTCCTGCATTTCCGGGTGATAGAACCAAATCTGGTCCTTCGGTATGAGGGCGGCAGGGACGAGCTCGTACGTGCCGCGCTCGGTCCGCTCCAGGATGATGAAATCACCGGCCTCGACACCGAGGGCCGTCCGGACGTCCTCGGGCAGGGTCGCCCGGCCCTTCTTGTCGAGCGTCACGAATGCCGAACTCATGGAGATCTCCCAAGGGCCCTCAGGCCCATAGTGGGATTATGCCACTCAGTCGAAGCGGACGCTGACGAGCTTCGAGACCCCGGGCTCCTCCTGCGTCACGCCGTAGAGCGCCTGCGCGGTCTCCATCGTCCTCTTGTTGTGCGTGATGAGGACGAACTGCGTCTCCTCGGACAGCTCGACGAGGAGCGACGTGAAGCGGTCGATGTTCGCCTCGTCCAGCGGGGCGTCGACCTCGTCGAGGATGCAGAACGGCGACGGCTTGTACTTGAAGATCGCGACGAGGAGCGCGATGGCCGTGAGCGCCTTTTCGCCGCCCGACAGGAGGCCGATCGTCTGGTTCCTCTTGCCGGGGGGCTGCGCCATGATCTCGAGGCCCGAGTCCAGCGGGTCGTCCTCGTCGAGGAGATGCATGGAGGCCGTGCCTCCGTGGAAGAGACGCTGGAAGACGGCGCCGAAGTTCGCGTTGACGGCCGCGAACGCCTCCGAGAAGCGCTCCGACGACGTCGCGTTGATCGTCCTGATCGTCTCGAGGATCTGGGAGAGGGAGGCCTCGAGGTCGGCCTTCTGCGCCGAGAGCTCGACGAAGCGCGCGTGCTCGATCGAGTACTCCTCGAGGGCCGCGTGGTTGACGGGCCCCAGCCGCTCGAGAGCCAGCGTCTTCTGGACCACGTCCTCGGCGAGCTGCGCCTCGAAGACGTCCTCGGCGACCGCGAGCTCCTCCTCCGTCTTCTCGAGGGCGGGCAGCTCCCCGGGCAGGCAGCCGAACTCGGCCCGGCAGGTCTCGACGAGGTGGTCCTGGTCGGCGCGGCGGCGCTCGAGCGCGAGGTCCGCCTCGAAGCGCGCGCGGCGGGCCGTGTCGAGAGCCTCGCGGGCCGCGGCGCTGAGCGTCTCGGCGCCGGTGCGCGCGTCCCTTCGTCCCGCGGCCGCGCCGTCCACGCCGGCGCGGCGGGTCTCGGCGGCCGCCGCGGCGGCGGACGCGGTGGCGAGGGCGGCGGCGGAGGCGGCGCCCGCCTCGAGGGCGTGCGTCCTCCTCGTCTCGATCTCGACGAGGGCGTCGGCGAGCTCGGCCACGCGGCGGGCGGCCTCGCGCGCGCGGTCGTCGGCTGACGCGGCGGCGTCGGTGAGCGCGCGCACGCGCTCGGTCAGGACATCCCTTGCGTTTCGAGAGGCGGCGTCCGCTTCGGCCGCTTCGAGCCGCGCGGCGCGGGCCGCATCGAGCGCGGTCTCGAGCTCGGCGAGCGTCCGCTCGACGGTCGCCATCTCGGCGGCGCGGGCGGCGGCGAGGCGCGCGGCTTCCGCGCGGCTCTCCTTCGCGCGGCCGAGGTCGGCCGCGAGGCCCCGCTCCTCGTCCTCGAGGACGGCCGTCTCCTTGCGGGCGCGCTCCTCCTCCTCGCGGGCGGCGGCCGCCTTCGCGAGGGCCTCGGAGTGTTCGCGCTCGGCGGCGCGAGCGCCGGCGACGGCCTCGTCGAGCGTCGCGGCGAACCCGCCCACCTGCACGGCGAGCGCCGCGATCGAGGCGTCGGACGCCGCGAGCTTCGCGTCGATCGCCTCTCGCTCGCCGGCGAGGTTCTTGAGGTCGCGCCGGACCGTGAAGAGACCCTCGCCGGGCACGTCGGTGCCCGCGGCCTCGACGACGGCGCCGCGCACGACGACGCCGGACTCCGTGACGATCGTCCTCTCGGGGTGGATGGCCGCGATCGCGAGGGCGTCGTCGACGCTTGCGACGACGACGGCGTCCGGCAGCGCCGAGGCGGGCGCCTTCGCGGACTTCGGAGAGAGGAGCTCGCGGGCGATGCCCTTGACTCGCGGGTCGGCGGGCTTGAGCGGGAACGGCGTGTCCTCCAGCGGGTGGACGAATCGCGCGGTGCCGAGCTTGCCTTCGCGCACGGCGCGCAGCGCGGCGTCGAGCGCGCTGCGGCTCTCGAGCACCGGGGCCTCGAGAGCGGCGCCGAGTGCCGCGTCGAGCGCCGTCTCGTAGCCGGACGCGGCTTCGAAGTGGTCGGCGAGAACGCCGGCGGGGGAGACGCCCGCCGCGACGAGCGCGCGGCGCGCGGACTCGCCGCCCGCCTCGCGCGAGGCGAGCGTCGTCTCGAGGGCGGCCGTCCGGACGGCGGCGGCGTGGAGCGAGGCGACGAGCGCCTCGCGGGACGTCTTCAGGACGGAGAGCTGCTCCTCGGCGGCCTTGCGTCCGTGCGTCGCGCCCTCGAGCTTCGCACGCGCGGCGTCGAGCGTTTCCGAGGCGGAGGCGACGAGGCGCGCGGCCTCCTCGACCGCGGCGCGGCGGCCCGCGAGGACCTCGCTCGCCCGGCCCTTCCTCTCTTCGAGCTTCGCGAGGGCAAAACCCAGCCGGTCCTCGAGGAGGGCCGTCTCGCGCTCGCGGTTCGTCGCCTCGGCCGAGCGGCCTCCGGCGGCGAGGAGGTCGCGGCGCGCGCCTTCGCGGCGGCCCGTGACGTCCGTCTCCTTGGCGGCGGCGGCGGCGAGCCCCTGCGCGGCCGCCTTCGCGGCCTCGTCGGCCTTCGCGAGCTCGGCCTCGGCCTCCTCGCGCGACTTCGCGCCGCGGCCGGCCTCCTCGACGAAGCGAACGTGGTCCGCCTCGGTCTCCTTCTTCTGGCCCTCGAGGAGCTCGCGGCGGGCCGCGGCCTCCTCGGCCTCGCGCGCGGCCGCGGCTGCGGCCGCCTCGGCGGCGAGCAGGGCCTCGCGGGCGTGCGCGAACGCGTCGCCCGCTTCGCGCACGGCGCGCTCGTCCTCGTCGGCGAGGCGGCGGGCTTCCGCGAGCTGCGCCTCGAGGCGGCCGAGCTCGGCGAGGGCCGCGGCCTCGGCGTCCGTGGCGGCGGACAGGGCCTTCTCGCCCTCGGTGAAGCCGGACGTGAGCCGGTCCGCCCGCAGGCGCGCGAGCCGCCGCTTCTCGCCGGCGAGGACGTCGGCCTGCTCTTTCCAGCGCGCGGCGCGGGAAGCCTGGCGCTTGAGCGACGCGCACGTGCGGTCGATTTCGGAGACGATGTCCGTGAGCCTGAGGAGATTCCCGCGCGTCTCCTCGAGCTTGACCTCGGCCTGGCGCTTGCGGATCTTGTACTTGGAGACGCCCGCGGCTTCCTCGATGAGGCGCCGCCGGTCCTGCGGCTTCGTCGAGAGGATCAGGTCGATCTTCTGCTGCTCGATGATCGAGTACGCGCGGACACCGAGGCCCGTGCCGGTGAGGATCTCCTGCACGTCCTTCAGGCGCGAGCGCTTGCCGTTCACGATGTAGTCGCTCTCGCCGTCGCGCGTGACGCGGCGCGCGATCGTGACCTCGCCGCCGGTTTCCGCCCACTCCTCGCCGCTGCGCGACTCGAGCGTGATCGTGACCTCCGCCATCCCGAGCGGGCGGCGGCGCGCGGCGCCGTTGAAAATGACGTCCTCCATCGTCGTGCCGCGCAGGTTCCGCGCGGACTGCTCGCCGAGGACCCACTGCACGGCGTCGCAGATGTTGGACTTGCCCGAGCCGTTCGGGCCGACGATGGCGGTGATGCGCGTCGGGAGCGTGACCGAGGTCTTGTCCACGAAGGACTTGAAGCCCTGGATGTCGAGTTTCTTCAGTCGAAACATGAACGCCTTTTTTCCGCAGTTCCCGACGTGACGGACGCTTCTTCGGGGCGGGACGCTACCACGCGCTCCCGGGCCCAACCACTACATTTTGAGGGTACGGCGGGTCCGGGACTCCACCGGCTGGGGTCTGGCCGGCCGCGTCTCCTCGGGGCACGGGAAGCCCGGGCCGGCGTCCAGCGCGCGCAGCAGTCCGCCGCGCGAGGACACGCCGAGCTTGGAGAAGACGTGCTTCAGGTGATCCTTGACGGTCCATTCGGTGATGAAGAGGCGGCGCGCGATCTCCGCGTTGCGCAGCCCCTCGAGTACCGCGCCGACGACCTCCGCTTCGCGGCCGGAGACGCCGCGCTCCGCGAGGCGCGTGCGCACGTCCTCGGGCGAGACCGTCGAAAGGAGGCGCAGCGTGAGGACGGCGACGTCTTCCTCCTCGTCGGAGAAACGCGCGACCGACGCCTCGAAGTGGCGGCCGTCCGTGAGCGAGCCGCGGCGTTTCGTCCCCGCGGGCGCGGAGGAGGCGAGGCGCTGGATCCACCCGTGCAGCGGCACGTCCCGGGCGCCGTCGGCCGCGACGTGCGGTTCCGCGCCGCGGCCGAAGAGGAGCGCGGTCGCGGCGGCATTCGCGTACAGGATCGTGCCGGACGCGCGTACGAGGAAAACGGGCGTCGGCGTCGCGTCGGCCGCGCTCTCGAGGCGCCGGCGGGCCGCGGCGTGGATCTCGCACGCGGCGGCGAACTCCAGGAGCTGGGCGAGCATGGGGCGGAGGACCTCGAAGCGGAGCGTCTCGGGTCCCGTCCACGGGCGGCGCGGGCCCCGCGCGAGCGCGAGGACGCCGCGGACGAGCCCCGGCACCGCGAACGGGGCGGACAGGACGGATGGACCGCCCCCGCGGATCGCGGTCCTCACGACCTTCAGCGGGGCGACGTGGCTGCCCGTCATCCGCCAGCGGTAGCGCTGCCCCTGGGGCTCGAAGACGTACTCGAGGTCCACGACGTCGGGTTCGAGCACCGACCGGACCGTGTCGACGATCCGCTGCAGCGTCTGGGCGTTGCGGCCGCGGAAGGGCGGTCCGTCGAGGGGGGAAGCGGGCATGTCGGGTGCGGTCAGCCTTCACCTGCATTCTACGGCGGGCTCTCCCGGGTCCGTTCAATTCGTGTCGACGGCCTCTGGACAACGCCCTTTCGCGTGATAGTCTCGTGTTTGATCAAAGCACCCCCCTTCCTCTGGCGGAGGACACTTCTCAATGTTGAGCTTCGAGATCCGCAAGACGGGCGGCGAATCCGAAATCCGCAAGGTCCATCGAGACGTCATCCACATCGGCGCCTCGACGGGTAATGACCTCGTCGTCCGTGCGCGGGGCGTGCTCGGACGGCACGCCCGCATCTCGGTGGCGGGCGAGGAGCTCCGGCTCGAGGTCCTCGGCAGCGCGCCCGGGTCCGACGTCACGCTGAACGGCTCCGTCGTCAAGACGGCGGCGCTCGCCGCCGGCGACCGGATCAACATCGGCGAGGCCACCATCACGCTCCTGAATGGGCCCGCGCCCAACCCGAACCGCATCTCGGCGCCTCCGCCGCGCGGCCGCGACGCCTTTTCGCTCGCGTCGGCGGCCCTCTCGCCCTTGCCGGCGCCTCCCGCCGGGCCCGCGCCGGCTCCCGCGCCTCTGCCGCGCCATGTGACGCCGGCTCCGCCGCCGCGCCCGGCCGCGCCGGCGGACGCCCCGCGGCCCGACGAGCACCCCGCCGACGCGTGGGCCGGCTTTTACGCCGTCCTCCGCCGGCCGGTGCCGTTCGAGGAGCTCCTCCAGGACCTCGTGACCTACGTCGCCTCGGCGACGCCGCTCCACAGTCTCGCGTTCATTTCGCTGCAGGCCACGAACGAGGGCGAGGCGATCGCCGCGGTGTGGAAGGGCACGCTGCCGAAACTCTCGGCGAAGGCGCTCGCCGACGCCCGCGCCCTCACGGGACCCGGCGAACTGGCCGAGGGCGGCGCGCGACTGAGGATCTTCCCGGTCCTGCGCCCGGGCGCGGACCCGGTCGGAGTCCTCGTTCTGCCGGCGGACACACTCTCCGACCCGGCCCTCTTCGACTTTGCCGCGCACGCCTCCGCGGCGGTGGGGTTCGTCCACGCCGAGCGCAGCGAGGCCGCGTTCGGCGAGCACGGCGGCGCGAGCCACGCGGCGCCGCTGCCCGCCCCCGGCGGGCTCGACGATCCGCTCTCCGCTCTCGTTGGCGCTTCCATCGCCCTGCAGAACCTCAAAGCGTCGCTCTCGCGCGTCGCCTCGGCGCGCGCGCCGCTCCTCCTCGTGGGCGACGTCGGCTCGGGCAAAACGCTCGTCGCCGAGACGCTGCACGCCCTCTCCCCGCGGCGCAACCGGCCGCTCGTGCGCATCGCGGCGACGGCGGCGAGCCCGCAGGCTCTCGAGGAGGACCTCATCGGTCTCGCGGCGACAGCCGGCGACCGCCGCCGGCGCACGGGCCGCCTCTTCGAGGCGGACGGCGGGACGCTCCTCATCGAGGAAGTCGGCGACCTGCCGGCCCCGACCCAGGCGCTCCTCTTCCGCCTGCTCGAGGCGCGGGAGGTCACGGCGCCGGGCGGACGCACGGTGCCGCTCGACGTGCGCGTGATCGGGACGACGTCCCGGCCGCTCACGCGCGCCGTGGAGGACGGCCACTTCCGCGACGATCTCTACTTCCGCCTCTCGGCGCTCACGCTGCGGCTGCCGCCCCTCAAGGACCACAAGGAAGACATCCCGGCGCTCCTCGACGCGCTCGCGGCGCGGCACGGCGGCCCGACGGCAGCGCGCTTCGACGTCGAGGCCATGAACGCGCTTCTGAACTACCAGTACCCCGGCAACGTCCGCGAGCTCGAGAACGAGGTCCGGCGCCTCGCGGCGCAGATCGGCTCGGGCGCGGTCGCGCTCCCCGACCTCGACCAGAAGTTCTCCGGCGAGCACGTCGAGCTCGCGCTCAAGGAGAGCGACGACCTCAAGGAGATCGTCGAGAAGGTCGAGCGGCAGGTCATCGAGCGCGTCATGCGCAAGGTGCGCGGCAACCAGTCGCTCGGCGCGCGGCTCCTCAACATCTCACGCGGCAGCCTGATCGCGAAGATGAAGGAGTACGACATCAAGGACTTCCGGTACTTGAAGCGGGGCGACTAGGGGGCTTCGTTTCCCGGGTGAGTCCCGCCGGGTCCGTGTCACTCCAAGACAGCTGCCGGAGGTTCGCCATGAATGCTGGGCGTGCTCTCGCGTTCCTGATCCCTTTTTCTCTGGCCTCGTCCCTGGCCCCTGCGCAACCGGCCTCACCCCCTGAAAACAAGGCCGCTCCGGCGCGCGAGGGCCCCGCCGCCCCTGCCAAAGGCCTCGTCGTCTTCATCGACCCCGTGACGGGGAAGATCCGCCAGCCCGAGCCGGCCGAGATCGGGGCGTTGACCGCTCCGCCCGCGGCGGCCGGGGTCCCGGCCGTCGAGCCGCCTCTCCTCATGAAGACCGGCCCCGGCGGCGCCGTGGGCGTCGTCCTCGACAGCCGTTTTGCGAGCTTCATGGTCGTGACGAAGACGCCGGACGGAAAGCTCGCGATGGAGTGCGTGACCGGCGGAAAGAAGGCCGACGAAACCGTCTCCGCCGGGGTGAAACCCGCGCCCAACCCTGACGGGAAGGAGGCGCCTCGTGTCCGCTAGACGCTTGCGGGCGATCCTCCTTGCGGCCGGCGTGCTGGTCTCTCCGCCCGTGTCCGGCGCCGCCACGATCGTCATCCAGAACAACAACGCAGCAGGCGTCGGGTTCAACGATCCCACCGTCGTCGCCCCGGTCGGGGGAAACACGGGGACCACTCTCGGCCAGCAGCGGCTCATCGCCTTTCAGGCCGCCGCGGACAAGTGGGGCGCCACCCTGACGAGCACCGTGACCGTCGTCATCGGCGCCCAGTTCTCGGCGCTCTCGTGCACGGCGACTTCGGCCGTCCTCGGCAGCGCGGGCGCCGCGACGGTATGGCGGGACTTCTCGGGCGTGCCGGTCGCGGCTCACTGGTACCCTGCCGCGCTCGCGAGCAAGCTCTTCGGCTCCGACGTCGACCCGGCGACGCCGGACATCAATGCGAACTTCAACGTCAACCTCGGCCAGCCCGGGTGCCTCGACGGCGTCTTCTTCTACCTCGGCCTCGACAACAACCACGGCGCGAACATCGACCTCGTGACGGTCCTCGAGCACGAGTTCGCGCACGGACTCGGCTTCCAGACGTTCACGAGCGGATCGACGGGCAATCAGCTCGCGTCCTTTCCGTCGATCTGGGACGACTTCCTCCTCGACACGACGACGGGAAAGACGTGGACCGACATGACGGCCCCGGAGCGCCAGACCTCGGCGCTGAACACCCGGAGGCTCGCGTGGAGCGGTCCGAACGTGACCGGGGCCGTTCCGACGGTCCTCCAGGCGGGCACGCCGCTTCTGACCTTGACGGCGCCCGCCGCCGTCGCCGGCACGTACGCGGTGGGAACCGCGAGCTTCGGGCCCGCCCTGAGCAGTCCTGGCGTCACGGGAGAGGTCATGCCCGTCGCGGACGCCGCGCCGAACTCGGGCCTCGCCTGCTCGGCGCTCTCGGCCCTGAATGCCGCCGCCGTCGCCGGGAAGATCGCGCTCGTCGACCGGGGAACCTGCTCGTTCAACGTCAAGGTGAGGGCCGCGCAGGACGCCGGCGCCGTGGCCGTTCTCGTGGCCGACAACGCGGCCGGCGCGCCGCCTGCCGGGCTGGGCGGCACGGATGCCACCATCAGCATCCCCTCCGTCCGCGTCACGCTCGCGGACGGAAATTCCTTCAAGGCCGCGCTCGCCACCCGCTCGCGGCTGCATTCCGGAATGTCCGCGAACCTCGGGATCAACCTCGCGATCCGGCTCGGGGCCGACGCGTCCGGCCGCGCGCTCCTCTACACGCCCAATCCGTACCAGTCGGGTTCGTCCGTCTCCCACTTCGACACGATCGCGTTTCCGAATCAGCTCATGGAGCCGGCGATCAACGGGGACCTGACCCACGAGGTCGCGCCGCCGCAGGACCTGACCCTCCCGCTTCTCAAAGACATCGGCTGGAACTAGGAAGGAGGCCCAGATGCGACGTTTCGCTTCGTCCCTCCTTCTCGCGACCGCGACCGCGTTCCTCTCGAGTCCCGCGGCGGGCCAGCCCCTCTCGGAGAACTTCGATTCGGTCGCCGGCCTCGCGGCGGCCGGATGGGTCATGACGAACAACGGCAACCCCGCGGGGTCGACGGGCTGGTTCCAGGGGAACACGGCCGCCTTCTCCTCGCAGGCCGGCGCCGTGAACAGCTACGTCGCGGCAAACCTGAACGGGACCACGTTCGGGGGAAACATCAGCAACTGGCTCATCACGCCGGCGCTCACGAGCCTTCAGGACGGCGTCGTCCTCACGTTCTACACGCGGACGGAGGCCTCCGCCCCGGCCGCGGACCGGCTGGAGGTCCGCCTGAGCACGAACGGCTCGAGCACGAACGTCGGCGCCACGGACGCGAGTGTCGGGGATTTCACGACGCTTCTGCTCACCGTCAACCCCGCGCTGACTCCGGGCGGCTACCCGACCACGTGGACTCTCTTCACGGCCACCCTCTCGGGAATCGGCGCGGGACCGGTCCCGGGCCGCATCGCGTTCCGGCACGTGGTCCCGAACAGCGCGGCGAACGCCGACGTCGTCGGAATCGACTCGGTGATCCTCGGGGCCGGGTGTCCGCCGCCGCCGCCCTCCCTCGTGGTGACCACGCCCTCGGAGGTCGGGACGGGCTCGCCGAACCGTATCGCGAGCATCGTCCCGATCGGCGGGGCGACGTACGTCTGGGCGATCACGAACGGCACGATCACGGGGGGGCAGGGGACGAACCAGCTGTCCTTCACGGCCGGCACGGCAGGCATCCCGCTGACGCTCACCGTGAGCGTCACGGTCGGCGGCTGTCCGGCGGGCGGCGGTTTCGCGAACGTGTCGGTTCTGTCGACCGGTTCCGCGGTTCCGTTCTACGCGGTGACGCCCTGCCGGGTGATCGACACGCGCGGCGCGGCCGGTCCGTCCGGCGGTCCCGCACTTGCGGCAGGCGGCGCGGACCGGGTGTTCGTGCTCGCCGGCGCTTGCGGCGTTCCGTCCGGCGCATCCGCCGTGTCCGCGAACGTCACGGCGGTGGCTCCGCTCGCGCCGGGAAACCTCGCGATCTATCGAGGTGACGGCGTCCTGCCGGGGACGAGCACGATCAACTTCTCTCCCGGGCGGACGCGCGCGAACAACGCGGTGCTGCAACTCGCGCTCGACGGATCGGGAACGGTGAAGGTGCACAACGCGTCCCTCGGGACCGTTGATCTCGTTCTCGACGTGAACGGCTACTTCCAGTAAGCGCAGCGGGGACATCGAGGCGACCGGAAGACGTTGACTCCTGGACGGGGCGCGATAGTCTTCGTTCAGTCAAATCGTCGAATCAAGTTTTCCGGAGGCTCCATGACCGGTACATGTCGGACTGCTGGTTTCCTGTTCATGGCCGGTGCGTTGCTGCTTTCGACAGCCGCCGCAACGGCCCAGGTCTCAGATTCCGTCGTGGGAACGCCGGTCTCGCCCGTTCTGTCGCCTCCGCTCCGTGAGATTCCTCCGATTCAAGTGACCCAGGATCCCGCCAAGCCCAGGGACCGCAAGTGGCTTCCGTACAAGGGCGCCCTCCCGGGCGCCGCTCCGGCCCGGCAGGGGGACGGCGCTCTCCAGTCGGCCCCGGGCGTCAACGCTCCGAACGCGACGGGCGTCAACTTCGATGGCCTGGCCGCGAACGGATCCGCCCCGCCCGATTCCAGCGGCAGGGTCGGTCCGAATCATTTCGTCGAATGGATCAACACCGTCTTCGCGATCTATGACAAGGCCGGCACGATTCTCTACGGACCGGCCTCGGGCAACACTCTCTTCACGAGCCTCGGCGGAGCCTGCTCCACGTTCAACAACGGCGACCCCGTCGTCCAGTACGACGGGCTGGCCGACCGGTGGGTTCTCACGCAGTTCGTCGTCGGGGCTCCGGCTCCGGCTTTCTCCCACCAGTGCGTGGCCGTGTCGAAGACCGGCGATCCGCTCGGGGCTTACTACCTCTACGACTTCCCGACCGACGCGACGAACTTCGTGGACTACCCGAAGTGGACGACGTGGACCGATGCCTACTACATGACGGCCCACCTCTTCAACGCGGCGGGCACGGCGTTCCTCGGCGCGCCGCTCTACGCCTTCGACCGCGCGAGCATGCTGGCCGGGCTCCCGGCCGCCTTCCAGTCCGTGAACCTCGACCCGGCGGGAAACGTCTTCGGCCACCTCGTGGCCGATCTCGACGGCCTCACGCCGCCGCCGCCCGGCTCTTCCGCTTACGTCTTCGCTCCCGCCTCGCCGGAATGGGACGGAACGGCCGCGCCGGGCCTCCACTTCTGGACCGCGGTCTCCACGTGGGGCGGGACGCCGACCCTGACCGTGACCCGGAAAGCCGACATCGCCACGGCTTCGTACAACACCAACCTCTGCGGGTTCAGCCGCAGCTGCATCCCGCAGCTGGGGACGACACAGACCCTCGACTCCCTGACGGGCCAGCTCATGTTCCGGGCCGCCTACCGCAAGGTCGGCGCCACCGAGTCGATCCTCGTGTCGCACACCGTCAATGCGCTCGTCCCGCCCTCGAACCAGGCCGCCTTCAGGTGGTACGAGATCCGGACCCCGGCGGCGACCCCGACGATCTTCCAGCAGGGGACGTACGCCCCCACGACGGCAAATCGCTGGGTCTCGAGCATCGCCATGGACGAGGTCGGAAACATCGCGGCCGGCTACAGCATCTCCGACGCCACGATGTTTCCCTCGATCAACATCACGGGCCGCCAGACCTTCGACCCGCTGGGCACTCTCGGCAGCGAGATCAGCATGTTCGCCGGCCTCGGAGCGCAGACCGGCGGCCTGAACCGCTGGGGCGACTACACCCAGATGTCCGTCGATCCCCGGGACGGCTGCTCGTTCTGGTACATCAACCAGTATCAGCCGGCGAACGGATCGTTCAACTGGAGGACGCGCATCGGGTCGTTCCGCTTCCCGAATTGCGTGGCGCCCGCGCGCGGGACGCTCACCGGGCTCGTGAAGGACGGGGCAGGGAACCCGATCGCGAACGCCGTGGTCCTGACCGACGCGGGGTACTCCGGGGCCAGCGACGCGACGGGCCGCTACACGATCGTCCTTCCGCCCGGCCTCTATAACGCGACGGCCACCGATCCGGGCGCCGGCTGCACGCCGTCGGCCTCGCAGGCCGCGACGATCACGAACGGCGCGACGACCACCCGTAACTTCACCCTGACGGGGAACGCGAGCCTTGCGGTCAAGAGCACGGCCATCGACGACAGCTCCGGAAACGGCAACGGCGTCATCAACCGGAACGAGTGCTTCAAGCTGAGCGTCGATCTCACGAACGTCGGATGCACGGGCGCGACCGGGATCTCGGCCGTCCTCACGACCTCGACGCCGGGCGTGGAGGTCATCGCCGGCTCGGCTTCCTACCCGAACATCGCCCGCGCCGCCGAGGCGTTCGGCGCGACGCCGTTCTCCCTGGCCACGACGGCGGCTCTCGTCTGCGGTTCGGACATCGCCCTGACACTGAGCGTCACCTCGTCGGCCGGCACGCAGGTCATTCCCCTGACCCTCCCCACCTGCACGGCCGCGGTGCCGCTCGTCCTCAACGGCAGCGTATCCACCTCGGGCCCGACCGAGACGAGCCGCCTCGGGCGAAACGGCATTCCCGCGACCTGCGCCGGCAAGGCCTGTCCCGGCCCGTTCGACGCACTTGCACGGTTCTACGATGCAAAGACGATTCCGAACGCGGCCCCGACGAACCGGTGCATCACGATCACGGCGACGACGTCCGGTTGCACCGGGGCGCTGGCCGTGACACCGGCGGCCTACAGCACGACGTTCGTCCCGACCAGCCTCTGCACGAACTACATCGGAGACGGCGGCTCCAGTCCGATACCGGGACCCGTGACGTTCAGCGTGGATCTTCCGGCCGGCCAGCCTCTCGTCGTCGTGATGCAGGCCGCGGCCACCGCCGCGGCCGGCTTTGCCGGCTGCGGCTCGTACACCCTCAGCATCGCCGGGCTCATCGACAACTCCGATGGCGGGCGGCCCGTCGCCGCGGCTTCGGGCGGCGGCGCGATCTGCCCCGGAGGGTCCGTCGGCCTGACGGGTTCCGGTGGAACATCCTGCGTCTGGACGCCGGCGACCGGCCTCAGCAATCCGAACAGCTGCACGCCGGCAGCGTCCCCGGCGGCAACGACCGCGTACTCGGTCGTGGTCTCGAACGCGAGCGGCTGTGCCAGCGACCCGAGCTCGCCGATCACGGTCACGGTCGGCGCCGCCCCGGCCGCCCCGGTCATCACGGCTCCCACGACGGTCGGAGCGGGTTCGCCGAACCGGATCGCGAGCGTGCCGGCGGTCGGCGGCGCCACCTACGCCTGGTCGATCACCAACGGGACGATCACCTCGGGCCAGAACACGAACCAGATCACCTTCACGGCCGGAACGGCGGGGACTCTCACGCTCGGCGTGGTCGTGACCGCCGGAACGTGCGCGTCCACCCCCGGGAGCGCAAGCGTCACGGTTGCGTCTGGCGGCTCCGCGCTTCAGTTCTACGGCGTGACGCCCTGCCGGATCGTGGACACGAGGAACCCGGCCGGCCCCCTCGGCGGACCCGCGCTCGCCGCCTCAGGCAGCCCGGACCGGCTGTTCACCCTGACGGGCGCGTGCGGAATTCCTTCGGGTGCCGCCGCCCTCTCCGCAAACCTGGTCGTCGTGAACCCGTCCGCCGGAGGATCTCTCGCAATCTATCGCGGCGACGGCGCCGCCACGGGGACGTCTTCGATCAGCTTCAACGCGGGAAAGACTCGCGCCGACAACGCCATCCTGCAACTCGCGCTCGATGGCTCCGGCACGGTCAAAGTGAGCAACTCCGCCGCCGGAACGGTCAATTTCATCCTGGACGTGAACGGCTACTTCCAGTAGCGGCGTCATCGGAGCGGCCGGAGTCCCGCTAGACTCCGGCCGTGGCCGATTCCGACGCCCGGTTCCGGCGGCTCATCACGCTCGTCCTCGCGGCGCTCGGCCTGCTGACGGCGGGCTCCGTCCTGCTGTTCGGGCATCTCCTCTTCAAGGCGCTGTCGAAGGACGTCGTGAACGACGCGATCCTGCACACGAGGCTCGACGCGGAGCGGCTCGCGCGCGGGATCGCCGAGCGCTCCGCGGGCGACCCGTACCTCCTGAAGCTCAAGGTGACGGAGATCGACCGGCTCGTGCGCGCGGGCGTGTCCGAGCGCCAGATTCTGGCGGAGGTCGAGGTCCTCGACAACGCGAAGAAGGAAGTCCTTTACTCGTACAACGGCACGCTGACGGTGCCCGAGCGCTCGCGCCCGGCCGTCGAGGATTCGAAGCGGCTGGACGTCCGCCCCATCGAGCCCGGGACGGCGTCGCGCAGCTGGGGCTACGAGGCCCCGGAAGCGAATCCGTACGACCTCGAGGTGCCGGTCGGCGACTTCGCCGTCCTGCGCTTCGGCGTCTCGCGCCGGGTCCTCGCCGAGCGCGTCGAGAAGCTGCGCCGCGAGCTCTACCTGCGCACGTTCGCGGCGGCGAGCGTCGCGCTGCTCGGGATCGCCGCCGCGTCGGCCGCCGTCCTCCTCCTCATCGGCAGGACGCGGCGGGCGGAGGAGGCCCGTGTCGAGGCCGGACGCCTCGCCGAGCTCGGCGAGGTCGCGGCGGGCCTCGCGCACGAGATCCGCAACCCGCTGAACGCGATGGGCCTGAACCT
This sequence comes from Thermoanaerobaculia bacterium, assembly GCA_036504335.1. Taxonomy (GTDB): domain Bacteria; phylum Acidobacteriota; class Thermoanaerobaculia; order UBA5066; family UBA5066; genus Fen-183. The sequence continues at coordinate 126,473 of DASXVJ010000035.1, read as the reverse complement.
CGAGCTCCTCGAGGAGCAGCTGCGCGACGCCGCCCGCACGGGCGGGCCGCCGCCGGCCGAGCTCGCGCAGGCCGCGCGGCAGGAGACGACGCGCCTGTCGCGCCTCCTCGCGGACTTCCTCTCCTACGCGCGTCCGTCGCCGCTGAGCACCGTGCCCGCGGACCTCAACGAAGCGGCGGGGGACGCCGTCGCCTTCCTCGCGCCCGAGGCGGAGCGCCGCGCCATCCGGCTCGCGTTCACGCCGCATTCGGGCAGCGCTCCCGCGCGCCTCGACCCTGCGCGCGTGAGGCAGGTCGTCCTGAACCTCGTCGCGAACGCGCTCGACGCCGTGGAGGCCGAGGGCGCGTCCGCGCGCGAGGTGGACGTGCGCGTCGAGGACGCCGGGGCGAAGTGGCGCCTCTCCGTCGCCGACCGCGGGCCCGGCGTCCCGCCCGCGAAGACGGCGGACCTCTTCAAGCTGTTCGTGTCGACGAAACCCGCCGGCACGGGGCTGGGCCTCCCGATCGCCGAGCGCATCGTGAAGGCGCACGGCGGCGCTCTGACGCTCACGTCGCGCCCCGGCGAGCCGACCCGCGCCGAGGCCACGTTCCCGAAGAGCGGCTGACTCAGGCCGGCGGGAGGATTTTCGAAGCGTCCGGCTCCGCCTCGCCGCGCTGGAACGCGAGGATGCGCGCGACGAGCGTCTTCACGGGTGCGGGAAACGTCAGCAGAAGCTGGCCGGACGGGTCGAGGATCACCTGCTCCGTTGCGCCGGAGGCGAGGAGCTCGCCGGTCGTCTCCCGCCGGATCTCGTACGACATCGCGAGTTTCGCCGTCTCGGGCGGCGCGAGGCGGGCGGTGACGGCGAGCCGGTCGTCGAGGCGCGCGGGGCGCTTCAGGTCCATCGACACCTTCGTGATCGGAACCTTGTAACCGTGCGCGAGCGCGTCGGCCGGCGTCAGGCCGAACGCGGCGCAGAGCGCGTTGCGCGCGACCTCGAAGTACTGGACGTAGTGGCCGTGCCAGACGACTCCGTAGGAGTCCACCTCGGGAAACCGCACCTCGAACGCGACGGAGAAGACCCGGTCGCTCATGGCGCCGTCAGGACCGCCGCGAGGAAGTTGCCGCCGGCGCCGAACGCGTTCACGAGGACCGCGCCGAGGCCGGGCGCCGTACGCAGCGCGTCCGCGGCGAGAGCGAGCTGGATGGCGCCGATCGCCGGGTTCTCCCCCAACGCGTCCTTGATCGCGACGGCGGGCGGTTGCGCGAGGCCGAAGACGGCGGCGAGCGCCGCGTCCTCGGCGGCGTCCGTGGCCGGGACGCCGTTCCGCGAGAGGTGGACGAGGCCGACGTCACGGGGGGTGACCCCGGCCTCCGCGAGCGCGGCGTTCATGACCGCCGCGAGCGTCGCGGGATCGGCGCGCCGGTGCTGCGGCGAGACGGGCGCGCCGCGGGACACGACGGAGGCGACACGCGCGAGCGGCTGGGCGCCGCGGGCGCGGGCCGCGTCCGCGTCCTCGACGAGAAGCGCGGCCGCGCCCTCGCCCAGGACGAAACCGGCACGTGTCGCCGTGCGCGTCGCGTGGATGCGCTCGTAGGCGAGGTGGTAGTCGAGGTTCCACTCGTCGGACGCGCCCACGATCAGCGCGTCGGCGCGGCCGTCGGCGAGCAGCATCCGACCGTAGAAGAGCGCGTTCAGCGGGGCCGGGTCCTTCTGGGTGATCGTGACGTTCGGGCCCTTGATGCCGATCTCGATCGCGGCCTGCGAGGCCGGAGCGTTCGAGACGGTGTTCGGGAAGAGGAACGGCGACGCGGACTCGGGCGACTCGGCCATCTGCCGCTCGAACTCCGTGAGCGGCCCGGCGCCGGCCGAGCCCGTGCCGAAGAGGATGCCCGTTCGCTCCTCGCGTCCGGCCATCGCGTAGTGAGCGTCCGCGAGACACTGCCGCGCCGCGACCATCGCGTACTGGCTGCCGCGGTCGAGGCGGCGCGCCTTGCTCTTCGGGAGCTCGGGCTCGGTGGTGAACGCGCCGATGCGCGCGGCGGGGGAGCGCTCCGCCCGCTCGGGGACGCCGGGGCCCTCGATGGACGCGACGGCGGAGCGGCCCGCCGCGAGGGCGGCGCGCGTCTCGGCGAGCGTACGCCCGAGCGCCGTGACGGCGCTGGCTCCGGTGACGACGACGACGGGCCGCTTCACGTTCGCTCGGCGACGGCGGGGGACTTCATGCGGTCCCGAAGGCGACGACCGTCGAGTTGCCGCCGAACGCGAAGGAGTTCGAGAGGGCGACGCGCACGCGGGCCTCGCGCGCGACGTTCGGGACGACGTCGAGGTCGCACTCGGGGTCGCGCTCGCCCCAGTTGATCGTAGGCGGCACGACGCCCGTCTCGATCGTGCGCACGGTCGCCACGGCCTCGATCGCGCCGGCCGAGCACAGGCAGTGCCCGAGCATGGACTTGATGGAGGAAACGGGAATCTCATACGCGCGCGCGCCGAGCGCCCGCTTGATGGCGGCCGTCTCGGCGGAGTCGTTCTGCGGCGTCGCGGTCCCGTGGGCGTTCACGTAGTCGACGTCCTCCGGGTTCAGGCCCGCGGCCTTCAGGCAGGCGAGGAGCGTGCGCGCGCCCGCCTCGCCCGACGGCTCCGGCTGCGTCATGTGGTGGGCGTCCGACGTGACGCCGTAGCCGAGGAAACGCGCGCGCAGGCTTGCGCCCCGGCGCCTCGCGTGCTCCTCCTCCTCGAAGACGAGGAGGCCGGCGGCCTCGCCGATGATGAGCCCCTTCCGGCGCCGGTCGAACGGCCGGCAGGCCTCGGGGTCGACGGAACGCAACGCGTTGAAGCCGCCGTGCGTGAGGCGCGCGAACGTGTCCGCGCCGCCCGTCACGACGACGTCGCAGTAGCCGTGGCGGATGAGGTCGGCCGCGTAGCCGAGGGACGTCGCCGAGGACGAACACGCGGTCGTGATCGACGAGCGCGGGCCGAGGAATCCCCAGCGCTCGGCGATGCGGTCCGTCGTCTGGTCGGGCGGGTGATTCAGGACGCGCGTCGGGCGCGCGCCCCGCGGGCCCTTCGCGAGGAGGGCGTGCAGGTAGTTCTCGCTGTCGAGGAGACCGGAGACGCCGGCGCCGAGGACCACGCCGATCCGCGAGAGGTCCTCGCGCGCGAGGTCGAGGCCGGAATCGGCGAGCGCCTCGGCCGCCGCGCCGAGGCCCGCGACGTCCGTGCGCGAGAGGCGCCGGCGGAGGGCCGGCTCGATTCCGCCCGGCAGCTCCTTGATCTCGGCGGCGAGGTGCGTCCGGAAGGCGGTCGAGTCGAAGAGCGTGATCGGGCCGATGCCGCTTCGTCCCGCGACGAGGCCCTCCCACGTGGACGCGAGGTCCTTCCCGAGGGAGGTCACGGCTCCCAGTCCCGTCACGACGACGCGGCGTTCCGGCATCCGCCGGATCTTACGGGGTCGGAGCCGCCTTTGGATTCTTCGACGCGGCCTTCGCGGCGAGCGCGGCGTCGCAGCGGGCGCGGCCTGCGATGGACTCCCGCAGGAACAGCTCGCTGGGCCCGGGAAGGCGCTCGCCGGCTTTCAGGCGTTCGTATTCCCGGACGGCGCGGTCGTAGGCCTGGCGCGCCTCCCGGAAGTTCCCGAGCAGCTCGCCGGCGTATCCGAAGTACTTCGCGAGGGTCGCGTGCTCGCTCGCGAGCATCGCGTTCAATGGATCCTTCGAGGTGAGGTCATCCAGCATCGGCTCGGCCCGCCGCAGGGAGGCGAGCGCTTCCCGGGGATTTCCCGACGCCGCGAGGTTCTCGGCGAGGTTGATGTGCGCACGGGCCAGCGCCTGGCGGATTCCCATGTTCTTCGGGTCGGCCGCCGCCAGCTCCTCGCGAAGCGCGATCGCCCTCGCATACGCGATCCTGCCCTCCTCGGCCCTGCCGAGCCGGAACAGCGCCTCGCCGCATCCCCCGAAGCTGTGGGAGAGGTCGCGCTTGAAGAGGGCGTTCGTCGGGTCCTCGGCGAGGAGCACCTGTTCGATGGCGAGCGATTTCCGGTACCCGACGAGCGCGGCTGCGGGGTCGTACAACGGGCTCTGGGGGAGAGCGTAGCTGCTGGCGATGTACTTGTGGCAGAGGGCGACGGCACGCCGTAGACGCACGTCGCCGGGCGCGTCGGCCAGCAGGCTCTCGTATGCCGCCAGCGCCCGGCGCATCTCCGAGACGGTTCCCGCGCGATCGTCCACTCCCGTGAGCCTGTTGCTGAGGAAGAAGTGCGCGTCGGCGACGGCGCGCCGGAGCTCGCGGTCGCTCGGAAGCCCCCGGACGGCAGCCTCGACGAGCTCGACGGCGCGCCGCGAGGCAGCGACGCCGCCCTTCATGTCGCCCGTCGTCGCGAGTGCGGCGCCGTAGCTCGAGAGCGTCTTCGCGAGCAGGCGCTGGTCCGCCGGCTGCGGGGCCGGACGAGCGACCAGCTGCTCGCGGATCTGGACCGCCGTCTTCATGCTCGAGAGGGCGCCGGCCGAGTCGCCGAGCGCGGCTCCTCCCTGGATGCCCTGCACGTCCGCGAGCTTTTCGTACGCCTCGGCGAGGTCACGCTGGAGGACCGGGTCGTTTGCGGATTCCTTCGACAGCGTGCCGAGGTACTCGAGCGCGCGCCGCACGAGGAGCTCGCGCGCCGGGGTCGAGCCCGGCAGGTTCCGGATCGAATCGTGGAACTCGAAGAGGAACGAGCTCGCCAGCTTGCGGACGTCTTCGAACCGGCGCTCGGCGCGCGCGTGCTCGGCCTGGGCGATGCGCGCCTGGCGGGCCGTGGCGACGATGCCCCCGACGAGCGCCACGAGGACAAGCGCCGCCGCCGCGGCCGCCGCGCGGTGCCGCGAGAGAAACCTGCCGGACCTGTACGTGAACGTGTCGCGCCGTGCCTTCACGGGCAGGCCGTCGAGGTGGCGCCGCAGGTCCTCGGCGAGCTGCTCGGCGGAGGGGTAACGGCGCTCGGGCTCCTTGCGCAGGGCCTTGAGGACGATCGTGTCGAGATCGCCTTCCAGCCGGCGCCTCGCCCTCTCGCCCCGGCCCGCCCGCGCGGCCGCGGCGCTGGGCCTCTCCGGCTCGGTCTCGAGGACCGCCCGCGCGATCTCTCCCGGCTCGGAGCCCGCACCCGCGAACGGGCGGACGCCGGCGAGGAGCTCGTAGAGAAGGACGCCCAGGGACCAGACGTCGCTCGCCGTCGTGATGCGCTCACCGCGGATCTGTTCCGGGCTCGCGTACTCCGGCGTGAAGGCGCCGCCGCCGGCGACCGTCCGGTCTCTCGTGGCGCCCGCGAGGTCGGCGTTCAGGACCTTCGCGACGCCGAAGTCGAGGAGCTTCGGCGTGCCGTCCGCCGTGACGTAGATGTTCCCGGGCTTGAGGTCGCGGTGGACGACGAGGTTCTGGTGGGCGAACTGGACCGTGGCGCACACCGTCCGGAAGAGCGCGAGACGCGCCGGAACGTCGAGGCCGCGGCGCTCGCACCAGGCCGTGAGGGGCTCGCCCTCGACGTACTCCATGACGAGGTAGGGCAGGCCGTCGTCCGTGTTGCCGCCGTCGAGGAGACGCGCGATGTTCGTATGCTCGAGGCCCGCGAGGATCTGCCGCTCCTGCCGGAAGCGCTTGAGGACGGCTTCCGTGTCCATGCCCCGGCGCACGACCTTCACGGCGACGCGCTTCTTGAACGGCCCGTCCGCGCGCTCGCCGAGGTACACGGTTCCCATTCCGCCGTGCCCGATCTCGTGGAGGATCTGCCACGCGCCGACCCGCGTGCGCGGAGCCTCGGGCGGCGCGGCGGGCGTCTCGAGGAAGCCTCCGGAATCGGCGTCCGCCGCGAGCAGCGACGCCACTTCGGCCTCGAGCTCCGCGTCGCCCGCGGCGCCGGCGGTGACGAACGCGCTCCGCTCGGCGGCCGGCTTCTCCCTCGCTTCGTGGAAGAGACGCTGCGCCTCGCGCCAGCGCTCGGGCGTCACCGCGCGCCCCCGAGCTCGCGGAGGAGGAACGCCTTCGCCGCGGCCCAGTCGCGCTTGACCGTCTTCTCCGAGACGCCGAGAGCCTCTGCCGTCTCCTCGACGGTGAGGCCCGCGAAGAACCGCATCGTGACCATCCTCGCCTGCCGCTCGTCGAGCGCGGCGAGGCGCTCGAGCGCGCCGTCGAGGCGGACGAGGTCGATCTCGTTTCCGGCGCCGCTCGCGATCACGCCGTCCGTCAGCGTCACGCGCAGGTCGTTCCCGCCGCGTTTCTGCGCCTGCCGCCGGCGCGCGTGGTCCACGAGGACGCGGCGCATCGCCCCCGCGGCGACGCCGAGGAAGTGGGCGCGGTTCTGCCAGGGCGCGTTCTGGCCGGCGAGCTTCATCCAGGCCTCGTTCACGAGGGCGGTGGGCTGCAGTGTGTGGCCCGTGCGTTCGCGCTTCAGGTAACCCGCCGCGAGGCGTCGCAGCTCGCCGTACACGACGGGCAGGAGCCGGTCGGCGGCGGACGGATCCCCCGCGCTCCACTCGCGGAGCATCCGCGTCACGCCGGAGGACGGGTCTTCGGTCATCGAAGTTTCCTGCTGCGAACGATTCTAGACGGGCAGATGACCCCCTCGTTCGCGGGCCTGCGCGTTCCCGGGCAGAAGGAGCCCGACATGACGAGCCGAGCCGCACGTACTGCCCTCATCGCCGCCGTCTTCGCCGCCCCCGCCGCCGGCCTCGCCCAGACGCCGTGCGACCTGTTGCCGACGGTCGGGACGAGGGTCGAGATGGTGTCGAAACCGGGTCCCACGGCCCCCCAGGGACCGCGGGGTTCGTGCCCGCCGGGAATGCACGCCGACGGGAGCGTCTGCCGCGGACCCGACGTCCAGGAGCCGAAGACGGTCCAGACCAACCCGCGGGACGACTGCGAGCGAGGCCTCCGGATCTCGATCGCGCGCGTGAAGAACATCGACGGTCAGCCCCTTTCGTACAACGCGATCACGAAGCCGGGCCCCGTGAAGCTCCTGATCGAAGGGGACGGGATCGCGAACGCGACCTCGGCCGAGATGGGCGGAGGGATCGGCGTGACGGTCGGGGCGGCCGCGCAACGCGTGGGGTCCTCGCCCCAGGGCACCTGTCTCCCGCCGAACTGCCAGGTCGCCCAGTTCGACGCGTTTCCGAACGCACCGACCGGCCGGCAGACCCTGAGGCTCTTCACCCCGCATCGCTACGCCTCGGCGTCCGTGGACCTCGACGTCGTGGCGGCGCCGGTGCCGGTCACGCCCGGGGACGTCCAGTGCACCAATCCGGCTTCGCAACCCCACGTGCGCATGGTGCTGGCCCAGAATCGGGTCAACGCCGGGCAGAACGTGCCCGGAAACCAGCTGATCTTCTCGTTCTCCTCGTCGTCCTTCGGGCAGGCGCCGCTCCAGTGGACGCTCACCCTCCACCAGTCCTTCCTGGGAGGCGTCTCGCCGGCGAACGTCGTGTCCAACAAGACGAACCTCATGGGACCGGTCCCGTTCTCGTTTTCGGCGCCGCCGGCGCAACCCGTGCCTCAGGCGCCGTCCGGTCAGGGCGGGCGCATCGTGCATCCCGTCGGGCTCGGGCCGGTTTACCGCTGCGTCTGGGCGCGCCTCGACTGGAACGGGGGAACCGAGGAAGTCGCCGTGCCCGTCGCCGTGATTCCCTGAGACCCGCATGCGCACCGCCGCTCTTCTCGTGATCTCCCTGTTCGGCGCGGCGGCCGCCGGGGCTCCGCCGCCGCCGCCCGAGGAGCGCGACATCCTCTGGCAGGAAGCCGAGCAGGGCGGCGCGACGTTCCCCGAGCCCGCGGTCGCGGACGCGTCGGCGGCCTGCCGCGCGACGACGGGCGTCGCGCGTTCCGGCGGCGTCCTCTTCTCGCTGCGCTGCCCCGGAGCCCTCGGGACGACGTCCACGCATCCGGCCTACGTGGCCTTTCACCTGAAGAACGGGTGGAAGGTCAAGGACACGCGCGTCGTCGTCGTGGGGTCTTCGAAGGCGGGCTTCGACCTCGAGAAACCCGTTCCCGGCTCCGACCAGCCTTTCCTGAAGGGGAAGCTCTGGGCCGGGCCCGGCGGCGAGGTCCTCATCGAGGTGTACGTGAAGGTCCAGGGCCCGAAGGGCACGAGCTATTCCCGATGACCCTTTGGACCCGCCAGTGACGCGTTCCCAGGCAACAAGAAGGTTCCGAGAGAGCAACCAGGAGGCACCCATGAAGGGCTTCGCAAGTAAATCCCGTACGGTTCTGTTGTTCGGGCTGCTTCTCGCGGCGTTCCGTGCGCCCTCCCAGCTTCCCGACGTCGGCAAGGCCGTCAACCAGGCCGCCGGCACCGTGAAGAAGGCGGTGGAGGACTTCTTCTCCGACGTAAAGAACCGCACGATCGCCGGCGCGAACCAGCTGGACCAGTGGAGCCGCGACGCGGCCGCCGCCGCTCAGAAGACGGTCGCCGACTTCGCGAGCTGCCCGAGCCCTGACGCCCAGCGTCTCTACGACGACCTCAAGGCGAAGCGGAACGAAGCGCAGACGACGCGCAACAACGCAGCCCAGGCGGTCGCCGACGCGGACGCGGCGCTCACGAACTGCCTGAGGACCTGGCCCGACGGCCCCGGAGGCGTCCCCGCGAGCCCGTGCCGCGCGACCTACACCGGTCTGCCGTTCAAGGGCATCCGCGACGCCGCGCAGGCCGCGGTCGACTCGCTCAATGCCGCGATGAACGCGCTCAAGGCCCTGAAGTGCATCACGGGCTGCAACCGGACCGCAGGCGCCGAATACCCGTCCTGCGCGCTTGCAGGATCGCCCGCGGGCGGCCCCGTCCACGTGAGCGTCGGCGGAGCAGCCGCCTCGGCGGCGCGCCCGGCGATGATTGGCAGCTCGGCTCTCGCTTCCGGAAACGGCTTCGACGTTTGCGTGGAGTGGGATCCGGGCAGCTTCAAGGCGGTCTGGAATCCCGGCCCCGACGGCGTTCAGGCGGGCGCCGACATCAGGTTCCCGAAGTGCAAGCGGACCGTTCACGTCCCCGGCACGATCTGTACCTCATGGGACATCACGCTGATCCTCCCGAAGCTCAAGGAGCTGAAGCTCGTGCCAATCGAGGTGCAGCCGGGCGACCTGAAGATCGAGCTCTCGAACCAGACGATCTCCTACGTGACGGTCGAGCAGGCCCCTTCGTGCAGCCAGGAGGCGCTTCTGTGCACGCGCATCTCGACGGGCTACTTCGCGCCCAATGCCCTCCAGCCGCTGGATCTTGCCCGGGCCATGGGGTCGCTTTGCAGCGACAGGACCTTCGTGGGGTGCCTGCAGCCGCCTTTCGGACTCGTCGTCGTGAACAAGACCGCGAGCGTGCCCGATCCGTCCCAGGGCACCGTCTCGTGGAAGGGGCCGAAAATCAAGGTCGGCTCGGTGAAGGTCGACTTCACGCGGCCCGAGTTCTCGATCGCGTGCCGCCAGCAGGGAGCGGGTCCGATCACGGGCGGAGCGCCGAGCGTGAACTGCTCGACCAAGCACGTCGACCTGCCGTTCATCTGCCTCGAGCCGCGCTGGGGCGGCGTCGTCGGGAATCCGTGACGCACCGTCTATGACCGAGACGCGAAAAGGGAGTCTCTCCATGCGAATGACCATGAAGTCCCTGCCTGCCATCGTCGGAGCGGTCCTGCTCGCGGGGACGGCCGCCGCTCAGCCGAAGGAGTTCAAGCCGCCGGCACCCCAGGTCGCGCCGGCTCTCGACCGAGTCGCGATGACGGCGTTCGTCTGCGAACCCAGCCCGATCCCGCCGGGGACGACTCAGGTGACGCTGAGGGTCACGATCAAGAACGTGACCGGAGGGCTCCAGGGCGTCACGCTCAGCGGCCTCAAGATCCGCGTGCTCCGGACGAATCCCCAGCCCGACGTCCTCGAGCTCGAGACCACGGTCAACAACCTCGCGCCGGGCGCGAGCCAGACCGTCGGGGCGCACGTCAACGTCGGCCCCGGCGTCCGCGAGTACTTCGCGCGTGTCGACCCCGACGACATTCTCCACGAGCCCATCGTGCAGCGCGCCAACAACGAGAGCCGCCTGAGGCTGACGATCCCGCAGGTATCGCGGGACCAGGCGCCGCCGCCCGGCTCGACTCCGCCGAAGGAGACCCAGCTCCTCGATTTCGACACGGCGAAGCGGAGCGGGGCCCAGTTCGCGATTGCGCTCTCCGGCGTCCCGACGTGCACGGCCGATCTGAAGGACGCGAAGGACCCGGACGTCGTTCGGTGGGGCGGGTTTGCGTCGGCGGGAGTCTTCTTCAGGCTGAGCTGTACCGGCTCGTTCACCGGTGCACGGTCGGACCCGGAGGGGTTCACGAACTTCCGGCTGAAGAACGGCTGGAAGGTGAAGAGCTTCGACGCGGTCGGCGCGCACAAGTTTGGAAATGCCGACTGGCAGTGGACGAAGACGCCGGCGGTGGGCTCGGACGATCCGTCGGCGAAACTCCACTTCTGGGCGGAGCGGGACGGCACGGTCACCGTGTCCGTCAAGGTCGAGATCGAAGGCCCCGCCGGGACGAATCCGTACCAGTGAAGGCTCGAGGGCTCGTGATGCTGCAGCGCGGAATGAGACCGGGGTGCGGGCCCCGCCCGATCCGTGGCAGGATTGCGGGCACCTGAGGGGGACGACAAGATGAGACGGGGCCTCGGAACCGGGAGCCTGAAGGCCGGACTGCTGGCGGCCAGTGTCCTTCTTTGCGCGCATCGCGCGAGTGCGACGGTCGCGCTCGCGCCCAACGCGCAGAGCCTCTTTCCCACCCAGAGCGTGACCGTCACGGTCACGCTTTCGGGCCTGAACATCCTCGTGTCCGGCACCGGAACGCTTGCGATCACAGGGCTGCCCGCCGGCGTCACGGCGGTCCCGGCGGCTCCGACGTACGTCAAGGTCCTGCGCCTCGGGACCGCAAGCACGACGTTCACGCTCAACATCGGGGCGAACGCGACCGCGGGACCCTACACGTTCACCGTCACGGACCAGACGTTCGCGGGCGGCTCGGCCACGTTCGCCCTGACGATCTCCGAACCCCAGATGCGCCTGTCGATCACGACGCCGACGATCACGCTCGGGGCCTCGGCCGTCAACGTCCCCGTGCGCGTGTCCGTCGACCCCGGCTTCGGCCTGAACGCGGCCGGCGGCGTTCCGGTGGTCTTCGGCGTCGACACGGGCGGGGCGCCCGCCGGCGTGACCGCGGGAGGGTCCAAGACCGAGCTCTCCCCGTTCACGAACACGCTCAACTACCTGTTCAGCCGCACGGGCGCGCCGCCGGGGGGCTCTTACGCGGTGCCCCTGACGGCGACGTGGACGGGCACGACCGGCAAGGTCCTCACGTCGACGTCCACGCTGACGCTCAACATCCCGGACATCGCGGTCGTTTTGCCGACCTCTCCGGTCGTCTGCAACGGGGGTTTGGCCGTCCGCTCGCTCTACACCTTCAACAGCGTGTTCGGGTACGCCGGGAACGCGCTGATCAACCCGATCTCGCTGCCGGCCGGAATCACCGAGACGTCTCCGAAATCGATCACGCTCGCGATCGGGCAGAGCCTCGGCGGGCAGGCCTTCTCGGTCCAGGCCGCCGGCGCGCCGCTGGGCGCGCAGTCGGTCACGTACCGGCTGCAGGACGCGGCTGCGGCCGTGAACAAGACGTTTCCGGTCGCCTTCACGGTCGTGAACCCGGACGTTGCGGCGTCGACGACGTCGGCGTCGATCTCGCTGCAGGCGGGCGGCGTGAGCCAGGCCTTCACGGCGAACACGCTCCCGCCGCCGCTGAACTGCAACGTCTCCCCGCGCGTCGACTACACGATCACCGGGCTGCCGGCGGGCTTCACGTTGCCGGGAACCGTCAGCGTCAACTACCTGATCAGCTACCCCCCGGCGTCGCTTCCCATCTCCGCGGCAGCGGGCGTCGTGCCGGGCTCGTATCCCGCGAACGTCCACTTCAACGTCCCGTCCACGGGCCAGTCGGGCAACGTCCCGGTCACGGTGAACGTGTTCGCGGGGCCGGACTTCACGCTCAGCGCCGCCCCGAATCCCATCACGATCCGGCAGGGCCAGACCGGGAACGTCGTGATCACGCTGAATCCGCTGGGCGGCTTCACGGCCACGGCGGGCGGGTCGGTCCCGGCGATCCAGAGCATCACGCCGAGCTGTGTGCCGTCGACGAACTGCCCGGCCGGAGGCTCCGCGTTCAGCATTTTCGGAGGGGGGCCGGTCACGATGGCCTTCACCGTCGCGGCCAACGCCGCGCCGGGCACGTACACGGCTCCCGTGAACGCGAGCGCGGCCGGCGTGCCGGGAACGCGAACCGTCAGCGTTTCGATCGTCGTGCCGCCGCCGCCGGACTTCACGCTCACGGCGAACCCGCCGACTCTCACCCTCTCGCCGGGGGCGACCGGGAAGATCACGTTCACGATGACCGCCCTCAACGGGTGGAACACGCCGACGACGCTCTCGATCCCCGCGATCCCGAACGTCACGGCGGCTCCGGCGACAGGCCCGTTCCCCGGCACGGGCGGCTCGATCGACGTGTTCTTCACGGCGGCGGCGGGCGCGCCGAACGGGACGCTGCCTTTCACGGCCACCGCGTCGACCCCTCCGGTGAACATCGTGACGACGCGCTCGGCGGCGGCCAACATCGTGATCCAGCCCCCGCCGGACTTCTCGCTCACGGTGGCGCCGCTCGCGGTGAGGGTCCTGCAGGGCGATACGGGGACCGTGGCGGTCACCGCGAACCCGCTCTACGGCTTCGCGGGCGCGGTCGCGGTCTCGATGCCCGCCGTGGGCGGCGTCTCGTTCGTGCCGCAGACGTTCCCGCTCGCGGCCGGCGCGAGCGCGAACGTTCAGGTCGTCACGACGCCGTCGACGCCCACGGGGACGAGAACGGTCGTGCTCTCGGGGACGGCGCCGGGCGTCACGGGGCCGCGGACGGGGAGCTTCTCGCTCACCGTGGACCCGAAAGCCGACTTCAACCTGATCGTCCAGCCGCCGACCGCGACGCTCGCGCCGCTCGGGACGACGCAGGTCACGGTGACGGTCCAGGCGCTCAACAACTTCGCGGCCCCCGTCGACGTCACGGCACCGACGACGTTGCAGGGCATCTCCTTCAGCCCCCTCACGGCCTCGATCCCGGTCGGGACCAGCCGGACGTTCGACGTCTCGGCGAGCGCCGTCGCGAGCGGCACGTCGGCGGGGAGCTTCACGGGGACCGCAGCCGGCGTGACCGGATCGCGGGCCGCGACGTATTCCGTCTCGATCACGTCGGCGCCCGACTTCCAGGTCCAGCTGACGCCTCCTTCACTCGTCCTCCCGGCCGGTTCGTCAGGCTCTTCGACCGTCTCGATCCTCCCGATCAACGGGTTCGGCGGCACGTTCAACGTAGCCGTGGCGCCCCCGGCCGGGATCACGGTCGCGCCGCTGTCGATCCCCAACGTGGCCGGGAACACGCCGGCCCCGCTCAACGTGGCGGTCGCCACCGGGGTGTCCGGGGTGTTCGACGTCCCCGTGACGGCGACCTCGACGCAGACCGGGCTCGTCCACTCCGCGACTCTTCGCGTCTCGATCCCGGCTCAGGACTACGCGCTGACGGCCGTCCCGGCGTCGCTCGTCCTCGCGCCGGGAGGCTCGGCGCCCGTGACGATCACGTCGAGCCCGATCAACGGCTTCTCAGGCGTCGTCACGGTCGTCCCCGCGCTTCCTCCGGGCGTCGACGTCGACCAGAAGTCCTTCTCTCTCGCCCCCGGCGAGTCGAAGACCGTGACGGTGTCGCTCCTGCCGGGCGCCGCCTCTTTCGTGAGCCTGCCGTTCAACGGCACGACGCCCGGCGGCCCGTCGCACTCGGCGAGCGTCGCGATCTCCGCCCAGACGACCCCGGACTTCACGCTCACCGTCACGCCGTCCGTCATCAATCTCCCGGCCGGAGGCCGCGCCGCGGCGCAGGTCACGCTCGTCCCGCTGAACGGCTGGTCGGGCGGCGTCGACGTCGCGGCGACCGGCTCGTCGGGCATCTCGATCGTGCCGGGCGCGTTCCCGCTCCAGCCCGGCGTCCCGTACCCGGTCGAGATCCGCGCCGCGGACGACGCGCCGGCGGGCGCCGTCACGCTCTTCTTCAATGCCTCCGGGGCGAACGGAGGCGCTGGCGTCACCGTGACGCGGACCGTGAACGTCCAGGTCACGGTCGCGGCCGCGGACTTCAACGTGCGCGTCACGCCGCCCGCGCCTTCGGTGGTGGCGGGCCGGACCGCGGATCTCTCGCTCGTCCTCGAGCCGATCGGCGGATTCGGCGGCAGCGTGGTGATCACGCCCGTCTCCATGCCGCCCGGCGTGACGCTCACGCCGCCGCAGCCCGCGCTCACGCCCAACGTCCCGCAGGCCGCGACCCTCTCGATTCCCCGCGTCCTCTCTCCCGGCGCGTACACGCTCGTCTTCCGCGCGGACGAGGTCCCCTCGCCGAACGTGCGGCGCCGGCCGCTCCTCATCTCGAAGACGCTCAACGTCCCGCTCACGGTCCTGGCGGCCTCCGGCGGGTTCACGGTCACGGTCTCGCCGACGACCGCCCTCGTGTCGCCGGATCAGCCCGTCGCGGTCCGCTACGAGCTCCGCAGCCTCTCGGACGCCCCGCTCACGATCACGGGCGATACGTACCTGCTGCGCGACCGCTCCGGCGCCGTCCTCGGCTCCGTCGTCGAGCCGCTCTCGATCGTGCTCCCGCCGCGCGGCGCCGTGACCGTCTCGAACACGGTCCTCGTGACGGGCGAGCAGTTCGGCAAGGCCGGATCTCCGCCGGTCGTCCTCGCGGACCGCACGTTCCGCGCCGTGCCCGACGCGACGGGCTACATTCCGAACGCCACGGCGACCGTCACGGCCACCGCCGCGAACTCGCTTCTCTCGACGGCGTCGGCCACGCGCATTTCAATCGTCTATCCGCCGTCCGGGACGCTCGTCGGGCGCGGCAACTCGCTGCGCGCCCAGGGGCTCGTCGTGGGCAGCGGCACGGGCAACCTGCTCGTCGGCTGGTTCTTCGACGGCATCCTCGTCGAGACGGCGACGGTGCCGCTCCAGAACGGCACGCCGACGTCCGTGTCGAACGCGATCACCCTTCCGACGCTGATCTCGGGAAACCACGAGATCGCCCTCTCGGTCCTCGCTCCGAACACGCTCTCGTCGCCGCCGGTCCAGATCTACGTCGAGGAAGGGCAACAGACGCTGCGGCTCGTCTCGCCGACGGCGGGCGCGGTCCTCTCTCCGGCATTCGGCGCGCCGACGTTCGCGTGGATCCCGGCGCCGGGCATCGCCCGGTACGGCGTCGGCCTGAGGCGCCGCGCTCCGGGCGCGCCCTGGCGCTGGTCCTACACGACCGACACCCGCTGGAGCCCGCCGGCTTCTCTCTGGACTTCGCTCTCCGAGGGCGAGTACGAGTGGGGAGTGCGCGGCTTCACGAACGCCGGCCGCGCGTTCCTCGACTCGCAGAGCGGCGGCGCGTCCGCGCCGCCCACGAGCGAGGGCTCTCTCGACATGGCCGAGGGCTGGACGGTCTCGTCCGCGCAAGGCAGGTTCTCGATCGGCGGCTCGGAGGCCGCGCTGCAGGACCTTCACGGCCAGGCGACCGCGGACCCCGCGGGTGTGCGGTTCGTCTGGCAGGAAATTGCCGGCGCGCTCTACGTCCACACGCTCTACGAGCAGGCGCCCGAAGGTCTCAAGCGCGTGAGGACCGAAATCCTCAGCAAGCCGTTCCTTCTGATTCCGTCCCCGGCCATTCCGCGGGGCGGCCCGTTCCTCTGGCGGGTTTCCGCCGTCGACAAGGACGGGCGCCCGCTCGGGGCGATGGCGGCCGCCCGCGTGCCGGCGGCCGGAGGTGCGCGGTGAGATGCGCCGGTTTCGTCCCCGCGCTCGCCGCAGCCGTTCTCGCCGGAACCGCGTCCGCGCAGGTCACCCCGATGGGCGCTCTGCCGGTCGGGGCGTCCGCGGCGACCGCCGCGTCCCTGGCGGCGCCGCCGGAGGCGCCTCCCGCCGCCGCCGCCACGGACGCCCCGCCGCCGGGCTTCGTCCTCGTCGAGCCGCTCGGGGAGGTCGCGACCGTCCGGCCCGTCATCACGTTCCGGCCCGCCGCTTCCGACTTCACGCTCGTCCAGATGACGCTCGACGGCGTGATCGTGACGCAGCTCGTCTCGTCCAACGGGGGCATCTGGCGCTTCGAGCCGTTCGTCGAGATCTCGGGCGGGCCGCACACGGTGGACGTCGTCTACACCGCGCTGGGAGTCTCCTCTGCCGTCGCGTGGACGTTCCAGACGTCGGCGCCGCCGCCGCGCCCCGAGTCCGCCTTCGGCTGGTCGTTCGGGGCCGAGGTCGCGCGCACGCACGGCGAGCCCGTCGACCGCGAGGGGCCGACGACGAACGCAACGTCGATCACGGGCGTTCCGCACTTCGAGGGCTCCGTCAACGACAACGTCGCGGGCGTCCAGACCGCGTTCAACGGGACGCTCGCGCAGAACGTCGACCCGAACGCCCTGCCGGCGCACGTGACGCCGCCCGCGGTCGTCGTGACCGCGAAGGCCGGAGCGGTCTCCGGAGCGCTCGGCAACGGCCCCGTCGAGACGTTCGCGCCGTCCCCGCTCCTTCAGACGGTGTCGACGCGCCGCGGCATCGAGCTCGGTTACGACACGAAGCTCGCCTCGCTGCGCGCGTTCGGCAACTTCGACGACGGGCTGCCGGCCTCCACGGGCGTCAACGAGTTCCGCCAGACGCTCTACGGCGTCGCCTTCATGCCGAAGGTCGGCACGGACCGCGTCAAGCTCCGCGTCCTCTACCAGTACGTCGAGGACGACAAGGACCCCCTCTACGTGGCCCCACCGGCGCTCGCCCCGCCGGTCGGCACGGCGGGCGCAGCGGGCACGCCGGGCGCGGCCCAGGCGCAGCCCGCGTTCTACGGTTCGGCGCCGAAGAAGGGCCAGCTGCTGTCGTTCTCGGCCGACCTTCTCCTCGAGCCGACGTCGAACCTCATGCTCCGCGGCGAGGCCGTCCGGAGCGAGTTCACGAGCGACCGGACGTCGAAGCCGACCCAGACCGACTGGGCCTACGCGATCCTCCTGACCGCGAACCCGCTGGGGTTCTCGCTCGCCGGAGGCGTCCGCCTCATCGGCGACAACTTCGGCGCGCCGGCGAACCCCGCGCTGATCGCGGGCCGGAAAGTCTACGACGGGTCGATCTCCCGTTCGTTCGGCGCGCTCTCGCTCTCGGCGAACTACGCGCACACGGGCGACTCGGGCGGCGCCGGGTCCGGGACGACGGGCTTCTCGACGCCGAGCGGCCGCGCCGACGCGGGCGCCCTCACGGCGTCCTACAGTTTCGCCGCGAGCCGGACGTCCGTGTCGGCTTCGCTGCAGGAGAACAAGGCGGAGTCGGCGGGCTCGACGAACAAGGCGACGAACCTGAATCTCTCGGTCGCCCAGCCTCTCGGCGAGTTCCAGTTCTCGCTCGGCCTCCTCGGCGGCCGACAGGAGACGGACGGCCTGTCCACGAGCGAGGCCGAGACGCGCGGCGCGACGCTCGGCATCTCGCGGCAGGGGAACGTCTTCTCCGTCCAGACGAGCGCCGGCGTGAACCAGTCCGAGAATCGCCTGACGGGCGACGTCACGACGAGCCTCAACGTCGCCATCACGCCCGACGTCGCGCTGTTCAGCCGGATGGTGAACATCACGCCACTCGGATCCTGGACGCGGCAGACGGCGACGGGCGGCCTCTCGGATTCGAGCTCGTGGAGCTGGGGCGGACGGCTCACGGTCCGCACGTGGGGAAAGATCCGGGGCTTCGCCGTCTGGGCGCAGTACCTCGAGTCCGCCATGGCGCCGCATGCGGAGGACCAGCCGATCACGCGCGACCGTCGGTTCGGGGCTGGTCTTGCGGTCCTCTTCGGCGGGGGCTCGCTCGCGCCGTCGGTGGGGCAGCAGACGATCACGCCGCAGCTCGGCCTGAGGTAGCGACCCGGCGGCGCCCGGTTATGATTCCGGTCCGATGGCGCCCCGGGTCGACTGGCACCGCTACTTCATGAACATCGCGCACGAGGTCGCGAGCCGGGCGACCTGTCCCCGCAAGCACGTCGGCGCGGTCGTGGTGCGCGAGAAGCGCATCCTCTCGACGGGCTACAACGGCTCTCTGCGCGGCCTCCCGCACTGCGACGAGGCTGGCTGCCTGATGGAGGACGGCCACTGCGTCGCGACCGTTCACGCGGAGGCGAACGCGATCCTGCAGGCCGCGATGAACGGCGTGAGGATCGAGGGCGGGGAGATCTACACGACCGCCTCGCCCTGCTGGAACTGCTTCAAGCTCATCGCGAACTCGGGACTCTCGGCCGTGTACTTCGGCGAGTTCTACCGCGAGGAGCGCATCCACGAGTACGCGGAGAAGGTCGGGATCCAGCTCGTGGACCTCTCGGCCCTTTCGACCCTTTCGCCGCCGCCTGCCTGATCAGTTGCGCCGGCGCGCGGACCGCGCGAGGAACTCCTCGACCATCCTGGCGGCCGCCTGCGGAAGGCGGAAGAAGCGCGCCCCGAATCCCGGGCGCCCCTTGTCGGCCCGCCGCACGACGATGACCTCGCCCGTCACGATCTTCCCGCTCCGGTCGTTGGGAAGCGTGAAGCTGATCTCGAGGCGCGAGCCGACGGGCGCGGGCTCGTCCGTGGCCGTGAAGAACCCGCTCTCCGAGAGGTCGGTCAAGCGGCCCGCGGAGTGGTTCCCGTCGCGCCAGAACGTGAGCTCGGCGTCGAGCGGAACACGGGGGGCGCGGGGCTTCAGGGCGGCTTCGTCCATGTGTCCGGGTGACGTGGTGCGAACGCGTCGAGTCTACGCGGCGGGCGCCGACCTCGGCTGTGCGGCCCGTCACCAGGTCAGATTGAATCCCGCCAGAGCCGTCCGCCCGGGCAGGGGGACGCCCGGCACGTCCTCGTAGCGGACGTTCCCGAGATTCTCGCCCTCGAGGAAGAGCTCGAGGATGCGGCCCTGGAAGGCCTGCCACGAGAGGCGGGAGGACAGCAGCCAGACGCCGTCCGCGAAGCTCGGGCGCGAGAAGTACGTGAGGCGCGCGGTGAGACCGAGGGAGGCGGGGAGCGCGAGGCCGACGACGGCGTCCGTCTTCACGTGGAGGGGATCGAGGACGTAGCGTCCCTCCGCGGCGCCCCCGGCGGAGGCGGAGAGAGCCGCGAGATCCGAGAAGATCCAGGCCGCCTGGACGGACAGCGTCGAGAGGAACGCCGGCCGCCCGCGCTCCCACGCCGCGGAGACCTCGATCCCGTCCGTGACGGCGGAGAGGACGTTGCGCGCGTGGAAGACGGGATCGCCGGGCGTCCGAACGAAGTCGATGAGGTTCGTCGCGTCACGGTGGAAGTATCCCGCGTCGAGGCCGAGCGGCCCGGCCGCGAGCTTCACGCCCGCGTCGACCGACCACGCGGTCTCGGGCTCGAGGCCGGGGTTCCCCGCGGACTGCGGGTCCCTGTAGAAAAGCTCGGTGAAGGTCGGGACCCGGAAGCTCGTTCCGAAAGAAGCGCGGAGCGTCAGGGGCGGCGCGACGCGCACGGTCACTCCCGCGTAGGGCGAGACGCGCGAGCCGTAGTCCTCGTACGAATCGGCCCTCAGCCCCAGGCGGAAGCCGCCGGAGCCGGGCGCCGCGACGTCCCACGCGCGGGCGAACTCGGCGAAGACGGCGCCGCGGTTTCGGGCGTGTTCGCCGAGGTTCGACGAGGCGATGGCGTCGCGCCCGCCCTCCACGCCGGCCGCGACCGAGCCGCCGAGAGCCGCGTGGCTCACCGAGACCCGCGCCGTCGAGGTGACGGTGTCGCTCAGATTCTCGTAGAACGACGGGTTCCCGCGGTCGAGCACGAAGTCGTCGTGGTGGGCGCGGACGGAGACGGACGGCGTCAGCGTGAAGCCGCCGAGCGCGAGCGAGCCGCCGAGCGCCGCCGTGCGCGTGCGCGTCGACTCCTGCTGGTTCGGGAACGCCGTTCCGTAGAAGGCGTACGCGCCGAAGCGGCGCTCCGCGATCCCGAGGCCGAGAGTCACGGGTCCCTTCCCGGTGTCCCACCGGCTCGAAAGGCGCAGGATCTCCGACGCCGCCTCGGTGTCTTCGCGGAAACCGGAAGCCTCCGCGCGCCACCAGTCCACGCCGATGGTGACGGGCTCGGCCACGCGCACCGCGAGGCGCGCGCCCCCCTGGTCGAGCGACTGCGTCCCGTGGGCGTAGCGCCCCTCGAGCTGGACCGCCGCGCGCCCGAGAGCGCCGGCACGCGTCACGATGTTCACGGCGCCGCCAATCGGGTTCGAACCCCAGACGGCCGAGCCGGGGCCCGCGAGCACCTCGATGCGCTCGATCGCGGCGACGGGGACGTCGAGGTCGAAGGAGAGGTGGTTGCTCTGCGGGTCGTTTGCGGGCTGCCCGTCCACGAGGACGAGCGTCCCGTTGAAGTCGCCGCCGCGGATTCCGACGTCCGCCTGCACGCCGCCCGGGCCGCGCCGCCTCACGTCGACGCCGAGGATGGAACGCAGGACGTCCGGCACCGTGTGCGCGCCGGGCAGCGCGTCGATCTCCTCGCGTGACACGACGCGGACGACGGCGGTGGGAGGCGCGTCGTCGAGGCGGCTCGCGACGACGCTGACCTCGCGGCGGACACGCGGCGGGTCGTCCGGCTCGGGGCCGTCCTGCGCGGCGACGGGGCGGGCGGCCGCGAGGGCGGCCGCGAGGCCCGCGCCGGCGGCGGCCGCGCGCAGGGAGACGAAGAGGGACGACCTCACGCCGGCGAGGATAGCGAATGGCTGCTGGCGCGCTCTTTGCGAGTAAAGTCCGCCGGTGGACACGCTGACGCACGGGTTCGCGGGGGTGCTCCTCGCGCGGGCCCTTCCCGGGACGGGGGACGAGGACCTCGACCGCGCTTTTGCGCGGCGCGAAGCATGGCTCGGGTTCTGCGCGGCGATGTTTCCCGACGCGGACGCGCTCGTCTCGCCGTTTTCGCCCGCGTTCTACATCACGCAGCACCGCGGCCTCACGCACTCGTTCGTCCTCCTGCCGGCGTGGGCCGTGCTTCTGGCGCTCGCCGCGGCGCTCCGCCCGCCGGCTGCCGCAGGGGAGCCCGGCAGCCCCGAGCGCCGCATCTTCCATGCGCGCCTTGCGGCCGTCTCCGGCGTCGCAGTCCTGTCGCACGTCCTCATGGACTGGATCACGTCGTGGGGGACGATGTTCTTCTCGCCGCTCGACTGGTCGCGCTTCACGCTCGACTGGGTCTTCATCCTCGACGCGGTCCTCACGGGCCTCCTGCTCCTCGGCCTCGCGGGAATGTGGGCCGTTGCCGGCAGGCGGGGACTCGCGCGCTCGCGCGCCGCGGCGCGCGCCGGCCTGCTCGCGGCGACCGCGTACGTCCTCTTCTGCGGCTTGAAGCACGCCGAGGCCGAGCGTCTCCTCGCGCGCCTCGCTCCCTCCCCGGTCTCCCGCGCCGCGATCCCGCAGCCGGGCTCGCCGGACAGATGGCTTCTCCTGGCGGACGACGGGACGAACGTTTCGGCGTCGTTCGTCGATCTCGGCAAGAGCGGGCGAGAAGGGACGCGCGCGGCCGGCTCCGAGGAGCTCGCGCGCACCGGCTACGCCGGCGGGCTCACCTCCATTCTCGAGCACCTCGGCGGCGTCTACCGCTCGCGCGACGACCTCCTGACGCGCGTGATCCCGCGCGCGAACGGGCCCTTCGCGGAGCGCACGCTGGAGAAGGGGGTGGCGGGCGTCTTCGGCCGCTTCGCACGCTTCCCGGCCGCGCGCGAGGAGCTGCAGGCCGACGGGAGAGTCCGCGTCGTTCTGCGCGACGTCCGGTTCGGGTATCTTGCGCCCGAGATCGACCCGTTCACGTACGTCGTTCGCTACGACACGGCGGGCCGGCTCCTCGCCGCGGGCTTCCCTTCGGGCCGGTGGATGAGCGGCGAGGCGGCATCGGGCGTCGGAGCGGCGCGATGAGGCGGATGCCGGTTCTCTTCGCGGGCCACGGGTCGCCGATGAACGCCATCGAGGACAACGCGTGGAGCCGCGGCCACGAGGCGCTCGGGGGTCTCGTGCCGAGGCCGCGGGCGATCCTCGCCGTCTCGGCGCACTGGGAGTCGGACGGCACGTTCACGACGCTCGACGACCCGCCCGCCACGATCCACGACTTCGGCGGCTTCCCCGACGAGCTCTTCAGGATGCGTTACCCCGCGCCCGGCGATCCCGCGCTCGCGCGGCGCGCGGCGGCGCTCGCCGGCGGATCGGCCGCCGACGGGCGCGGCCTCGATCACGGGACGTGGGCGGTGCTGCACCGGATGTATCCGAAGGCCGACGTCCCCGTCGTCCAGCTGTCCCTCGACGTGCGGCTCGACGCCGAAGGCCACCTCGCGGTCGGGCGTGCGCTCGCGCCGCTGCGCGACGAAGGGGTCCTGATCCTCGCGAGCGGGAATCTGACGCACGATCTCCGCGACGCGTTCTCGCGCATGCGCCGCGGCGACGCGACGACGCCCGACTGGGCGGCGCGCTTCGACGCGGAGACGGCCCGGGCGCTCTCCGCGCGCGACGAGGCGTGGCTCGTGAGGGCCCTCGAAACGCCGGACGGCCGCCGGGCGCACCCGACGGCGGAGCACTGGCTGCCGATCCTCTACGCCTTCGGGGCTTCGGACGCGAAGGACGCGGCGAGCTTTCCGGTGACGGGCTTCGACCTCGGATCGCTCTCCATGCGCTGCGTCCTTTTCGGCTGAACCTCAGGGCGCGCCGTGGACGGCGATCTCGCGCCGCGGGACGGCCGCGAGGGCCGCGGCCTCCACGTCGAGCATCTCGTCGAGCCGTTTCTCCGTCGCCGCGTCGCCCGCGTGCGCCGTCGCGAGGTCGAGATAGACGGGGCCGTGGCGGGCCTCGGCCTCGGCGAGCTCGCCGTAGAACTTCGCGAGGCGCGCGTCCGTCACGCGCTCGAGCAGGCGCTCGAAGCGTTCGTGGCTGCGGGCCTCGATGAGCGCCGCGACGAGGAGGAGGTCGAGGCCCCGGGCGGGCTCGGCGCCGGAGCGGCAGGCCGCGCGCAGGGCGGCGACGTACCAATTGCGGCGCTTCGTGTGCAGCGGCGCTCCATGGCGCTTCGCCTCGCGCGAGGCCTTGCGAAAGTGCGTGAGCTCCTCTGCCGCGAGGGCCGAGAGCGCGTCCGCGAGGCCCGGCACGCCGGGGTAGGACCCGACGAGCGAGAGCGCATACACGGAGGCCTGCAATTCGCAGACGGCGTGGTCCGCGAGGAACGCAGGGAGGTTCTCCGGCGCGAGGACTCGCTCGGCCCATGCGACCGGCGTCCTCGAGCGCAGGGCGATCTCGTTCACGACCCGGGCGCCTGCTCCGCCGCGGGCTCGGACTCGGCCGTGACCTTCGGCGACGGCGCGGGCGCGGCGGCCTCGGCCGCCCGGGCGAGGAACGCGGACGCGGCCCCGAGGTGCGCCGTGCGGGCGAGGATGCGGATCAACACGACGGCCTGCTGGCCGAGGATCACGAGGGCAAGGGCTCCGGCGTCGTTCCCGTCCCACACGGGGCCGAGGAGCGCCCAGAGGAGAAGGGGCAGGATGCCGAGGGCGCCGAAGAGGATCTCGAGCGCGAGCGCCCGGGCCGGCCGGCGCGCGAGGAACCCGAGCGCCGTCCCGAACGCGCCCACGAGGTTCGCCTTCCCCGCGCGTCCCATTGCCGCCCGCGTGTAGAGGACGACGAGGCGCACGATCGCGGCGGCGACGAGGAACGCGCCGAGCCTCAGGAGCGAAAGGAGGATCGCCTCCCACTCGTAGCGCAGGTCCTCGGCTTCGTACAGGCTTCCGGTCGCCACGTAGATCCAGCGATACGCGGCCGCGATCCCGACGAGCGAGAGCGCGCCGAGGAGGAGCGACGCCGGCGCGAACCGGGCGGCATCGGCGCCGAATGCCGCGAGGCTGCCGTTCTCTTTCGTCGACCCGAAGCGGCCCGCGAACCCTCCCGCGAGGAGCGCCGAAAGCGCCGCCGCGAGGACCGCGAAGCCCGTGGCGGAACTCGCCACGCCGGTCGTGCTCAGGAATCCGGACAGCGGCGCGCGCCGGGCGCCCCGCTCGCGCTCGTCGCCGGTCGCGATCGCGTCCCAGGCCGAAAGGTCGCCGAAGACGTCCGGGCGGGCCCGGGAGATCTCGCCGTAGAACTCGAAGAGGGGCGCGTTCGCCGCGGCGAGCCGGGCCGCCCATGGGCTCTTGTCCAGCGCCTGGCGCAGCGCCGCGTTCACGGGATGCGCGAACGCGTATGCGAGGAGGAGGTTGAAGACGAGCGCGAGGAGGAGCGCCTTCCACGTGCCGAGCGCCGAAAGGACGCCGCGCGACGCGAGGACGAGGACGGAGTCGCGCCTCACGGGAGCACCGCCCATCCGAGCAGGGAGAACGCCTCGAGGAGGTTCTGGGCCCAGAACATGAAGCGCGCCGTCCACGCGCGCGAGGCGCGCGGGTCGGGCTCCGTGCGGCGCCCGTTGTTCAGCGTGTTGCCGTCGAGGAGGCACTTGCGCGCCGGGTCGACCTCGGCCGAGACGAGCTTCGGCCCGCGGAGCCTCCAGCGGACCCACGACTCGGCGCCGGACCACGGCCGCGTCAGCGTCGAGCCGTCCGCGAACGTGAAGACGACGTCGACCGGCCAGACGGCCTCTCCGAATCGCTGGACGACCACGGTGGATTCGAACGTTCCCGTCCCGCCCTTCTTCGCGGCCTCGAACTTCCGCTCGGAGCCCTCGCCCGAGAAGCCGGTCGGGCCCGAGGCCTCGTGCGTCTCCACGGCCGTGACGGCGTAGTCGACCGACCCCGCCGTCGCGACGATCCCGGCAACCGAATCCGCCGCGAGAGCGCCCGCGACCTCTCTCACGACGCCGAGGAAGTCGGCCGTCGTCGGGTGCTTGAAGGCGAAGCGCGTCGCGTACGTCTTCATGACCTTCGCCCAGAGGCCGTCGCCGAACGTGCGCTCGCACGAGCGGAGGAGGAGCGTCGTGCGGAGGTACGCGTTGTTGCGGACCGCGTCGCCGTTCAGCTGCCGGTACGACGGGACGGCCTGCGCGTCCGACCGCCAGGCGAGCCGCCAGCGGTGAAAGCGGTCCGTCGCACCGAAGGGATACGGCACCGTCACGCCTCCGAACGTGACGGGCAGGCCGTAGAAGCGGACGACGAGCGACGGGTGGCCGTACGCGGCCTCGAGCGCCTTCGTCGTCGCATACGAGTTGAAGCCCTCGTCGAGGTGGGCCTCCTCGACCTCGTTCGAGGCGAGCATCCCGTAGAACACCTGGTGGCCGTATTCGTGGATCGTCACGCTCTCGGGCGAGTGGGCTCTCTTCGGCGCGATCTCGCGCCCGCCGCCCACGAAGAGCGTCGGGTACTCCATTCCCTCCGTGTGGCTGCCCCACGGAGGATCCACCACGGTGACGACCGGGTAGGGGTAGGCGAGGTACCGCGTCCCGAAGTCCTCGAGGCCGACCTTCGTCGCCTGGAGGTATCGGTCCCTGAGCGGGCGGTGGTCGGGCTGCAGGAGGAGGACGATGTCGACGTTCGGGAGGCCCTTCGCGCTGAACGTGTCGCGCACGACCTCGAACCGCGGGCAGGCCGCGAACGCGAAGTCGTGGACGTCCTCGGCGAGGAACCGCGCGCGCACGAGACCGCCCGCGAGTTCGGCCTCCTCCTTGAGGACGCCGGTTCCCCCGATGTGCCCCTTGTTCGCCGCGGGCAAGGCGAGCGTCACGTCGTAGTCGCCGAAGTCCGCGAAGAACTCGGTGCCCGCGTGGAACTGGTGCGCGTTCCAGCCGGCGTCCGTCGCCACGCCGAGCTTCGGGAACCACTGCGCGCCGAGGAGGTAGTCGTCCTTCCACCCTGTGCGGGCGACGGCGCGCGGGAACTTCGCCTCCCAGTCCACCCGGAAGACGAGCGTCTCGCCCGGGGCGACGGGCCGCGGCAGCGGAACCGAGACGAGCGTGCGGTCGTCCGGGTTGCCGTCGTCCGGGGAGACGTACCTCAGGCCCGGCGTCAGGTCCGTGCCGTCGTCGAGGGCGATCCGGTGGATTTCGGACCAGCCCCAGCGCGCCGGATCCTTCGCGGCGAGGCCCCGGTCCGCGCGCCCGCCGCCGCGGGCCTGCTCGACGAGCCACGTCGAGCGGTCGTTCCGCCACGCGTTGAGGTAGAGGTGGAGCGCGAGGTCGGTGAAGGCGTGCTGTGTGCGGTTCGTGAAGCGGACGGTCTCCTTGCCCGCGACGACGTGCTCGGCGCTCACGGAGGCCTCGATCGTGTACGAGGCGACCGCAGGGACGCGCGGCCCCGCGTCGAGACGCGCGGCGGCGAGGAGGGCGGCGAGGGCGGCCAGCCGTGCGGTGCGAGGGCGGGTCACGACGGGGGATGCTAGCAGGGCCCTCGCCGGCCTCGCCGCCTAGAATCAGGTCCGTGGCGAAGACGAAGGCCCCCGCGACGTGCGCGGCCGAGCTGCGCGAGGAGATCTCGAAGCACGCGCGGCTCTACTACGTGGAGGACCGCCCCGAAATCACGGACGCCGAGTACGACGCGCTCCTGCGCGAGCTGATCGCGCTGGAGGAGGCGCATCCGGAGCTCGTGACCCCGGACTCTCCGACGCAGCGCGTCGGCGGGCCCCCCCTCTCGAGCCTCCCGAACGTGAAGCACGAGCTCCCCCTCCTCTCGCTCGAGAACGCCTATTCGCCCGAGGAGCTGAAGGCCTGGGCCGACCGCGTCGTGGACCGCCTCGGCCGTACCCCCGAGTTCGTCTGCGAGCTGAAAATCGACGGTCTGTCCGTGTCGCTCGTCTACGAGGACGGCCGCCTCGCACGTGCCGCGACGCGCGGCGACGGGACGACGGGGGAGGACGTGACCCCCAATGTGAAGACGATCCATGCGATCCCACTGGATCTGCGCGCCGCTCACGCGGCGCGGAAGATTTCTTTGAAGGTGAAGATCCCGGCCGTGCTGGAAGTCCGCGGAGAGGTGTACATGTCGAAGGCGTCTTTCGCGCGGCTCAACGCCGCGCGCGAGGAGGCCGGCGAGCCGCTGTTCGCGAACCCCCGCAACTCGGCGGCGGGTTCGCTGAGACTCCTCGACGCGAAGATCACGGCCAGCCGCCGCCTCTCCGCCTTCCTCTACTCCATCGCGAGATGGGAAGGCCCCGGAGAACCGCAGAAACAGGCCGAAAGCCTCTTCACCCTCGAAGAGATCTCTTTTCCCGTGAATCCGCATCGCGCGGTCGTCTCCGGCGTGGACGGGATCCTCGCGTTCATCGACGCCTGGAGGGCGAAGCGTCACGAGCTGCCGTTCGAGACGGACGGCGTCGTCGTGAAGGTGGACGCGCTCGCGGACCAGAGGCGTCTCGGCCAGACCGCGAAGTTTCCGCGCTGGGCGATCGCCTACAAGTATCCGCCCGAGGAGGCGACGACCGTGGTCGCGGACATCGTCGTGCAGGTCGGGCGCACCGGCGTCCTGACCCCGGTCGCGGAGTTCACGCCGGTCCTCCTCGCGGGGTCGACCGTGCGCCGCGCGACGCTCCACAACATGGAGGACCTTGCGCGCAAGGACGTCCGCGTCGGCGACACCGTCGCGGTCGAGAAAGCCGGCGACGTGATCCCGAAGGTCACGCGCGTCCTCCTCGAGAAACGGCCGAAGGGCGCGAAGGCGTTCTCCATGCCCGCGCGCTGTCCGGCGTGCGGCGAGCCGGTCGTCCAGCGGGAGGGCGAGGTCGCGGTCCGGTGCGTGAACCCGGGCTGCCCGGCGCAGGTCGCCGAGTCGCTCCGCCACTTCGTGACGCGCCGCGCGATGGACGTGGAGGGGCTCGGCGACGAGCGCATCGAGCAGCTGCGCGAAGCGGGCCTCCTGAAGGACGTCGCGTCGCTCTACGACCTCGAGGCGGCGCAACTCGCGCCGCTCGGGCGCTGGGGCGACAAGTCGGCCGCGAACGTGGTCGCGGAGATCGAGCGCTCGAAGAGCGCGGGCCTCGCACGCCTCCTCTTCGGCCTGGGGATCCGGCAGGTCGGCGAGAAGACGGCGAAGGTCCTCGCGCGGCGCTTCTCGTCGATGGAGGCTCTCGTTGCGGCGGACGAGGAGGCCCTCACCTCGGTGCCGGAGATCGGCCCGGAGACCGCCCGCGGAATCCTGGAGTGGTTCGCCCACCCCGCGAACCGGGCCCTCGTGAAGAAACTCGGCAAGGCCGGGGTCCGTATGACGGAGGAAGCCGGGCCCGCGGGGCCGGGCGGAGCCCTGTCCGGAGGTATCTTCGTCCTCACGGGGACCCTGCCCCGGCGGACGCGGGACGAAGCGGCCGAGGCGATCGAAATGGCGGGTGGGAAAGTGAGCTCGAGCGTGTCGAAGAAGACGACGGCGGTCATCGCCGGCGAAGAGGCCGGAAGCAAGCTGGACAAGGCGAAGGCGCTCGGCGTGCCCGTGTGGACCGAGGCCGACCTCGACCGCGAGCTGAAGGGCGGCCGGGCGTGAGCGTGCCGCCGCTCGTCCTCGTCGTCGACGACGACGCCGCGAGCCGCAAGGCGATGGCGCTGACGCTGGAGACGGACGGGCGCCGCGTGGAAGAGTTCGGCGACGCGGACTCCGCGCTCGAGCGTGCGGTCGAGGACCCGTCGGTCGCGCTCGTCGTGACGGACCTCAAGATGCCCGGCAAGACCGGCCTCGAGCTCGCCTCCGAGCTCGCGGCCGCCCGCCCGGACGTGGCGGTCCTCCTCGTGACCGCGCACGGCGACGTCGAGACGCTGCTCTCGGCCCGGGCCCTCGGGACCGTCGACTACGTCGCCAAGCCGCTCGCGAAGGACGACCTCCGCCTGCGCGCCGAGGCGGCCTTGAAGCGCGCCCGGCAGGCGGGCGAGATCCGGGACCTGCGCGAGCGCCTCGACAAGCGCTTCGGCTTCGAGGCGATCCTCGGGATTTCGAAGCCGATGGAGCGCCTCTTCGAAAAGCTCCGCGTCGTCTCCCCGGCGAAGACGACGGTCCTCCTCGTCGGCGAGTCCGGCACGGGCAAGGAGCTCGTCGCGAACGCGCTTCACCACAACTCGCCGCGGCGCGGGCGCGCTTTCGTGGCCCTGAATTGCGGCGCGATCCCGCGCGAGATCATCGAGTCCGAGCTGTTCGGCCACGAGCGTGGCGCCTTCACGGGCGCGCTCGTCAAGCGCATGGGCCGCATCGAGCAGGCGGCGGGGGGCACGCTCTTCCTCGACGAGGTGTCCGAGATGCCGCCGGACCTTCAGGTGAAGTTCCTGCGGGTCCTGGAGGAAAAGCGCGTGACGCCGGTGGGCGGGAACGAGTCGAAGGAAGTCGACTTCCGGCTCGTCGCGGCGACGAACCGCGACCTCGTCAAGGAGATCGAGGCCGGACGCTTCCGGCAGGACCTCTTCTACCGCCTCTCGGTGGTCACGCTCGAGATCCCTCCGCTGCGCGAGCGCAAGGACGACATTCCGCTCCTCGTGGAGCGTTTTCGCGCGCTCTTCGCCGAGGAGCACGGCAAGTCCGTCGCGGGCGCGACCCCCGCCGCGCTCGCGGCGCTCGTCGCGTACGAGTGGCCGGGCAACGTGCGCGAGCTCAAGAACGTCCTCGAGAGCGCCGTTCTCTTCGCCGCCGGGCCGCGCATTGACGTCGCGGACCTCCCGCCCGCGATCCGCGCCCGCGCCCCCGGCCGGCCGCGCTCGGGGGAATGGGCGGCCGTGAAGCTTCCGGCGCCCATGGTGGCGCCTCCGGCTGTGTCCGCGTCCCCCGCGCACGAGGCGGGCGCGCCTCCCGCGGGCGGCTCGGCCGAGACGCCGGCGTTCGCGGGCAGCCTCGTGGGCAAGACGATGGACGAGATCGAGCGCGAGGCGATCCTGACGGCGCTCCAGATCTCGGGCGGCAACCGCCGGAAGGCCGCCGAGGCGCTCGGGATCGGGCTGCGCACGCTCCAGCGGAAGCTCAAGGAGTACCGGGGCGAGCCGTTCGGAGACGACGACGGCGACGAGGACGGCGAGGACGGGCCTTAGGACCCGTCAGCGGCCGATGTTCGCCGCGACGGTCCGACTGGATTCGTTCAGCCTGCCCGACAGCTGCGTCGCGAGCTGAACCGCCATCTCTCGCTGGGAGACGAGGCTCTGGAGATTGATCATCTCCAGCTCCGCTCCCTGCGAGTGGTTCGGGTTCTGGGCCGCCGGTGCCTTGACGCGACGCATCGGCGAGGGCGTGGGGGTCGGAATCTTCACGAGGGCGTTCCGTCGGGTGTGCTCCGCAGCGCCCGCGTCGAATCCCATGACGACGCCGAGGAACGCGAGGCGATCGACGTCGAACTCGGACATGCGGCGGTGCGTCGCGAAACGCGACCGGACCTCGGCCTCGAGAGCGTCGTAGCCGGGAAGCGGCCGGCGGCGGCCCGCTTCGGACGCCCAGGCTCTCTCCTCGGCCGTGGCCTTGCCCGCGACGTCGGTCGCGAGTGCGCGCGTGTTCGCGGGCAGCGGCTGGACGGCTGGGTCCGCGGCCGCGGCCGTCCGGGCGACGACGGCGGCGAGGGCGGCGGCGAGGGCGGCGGCGGCGAGAATGCGCAAGGCTCCCCCTATTTCAGGTTCTGGACGATCGACTCGTCGGTCTTCGGGATCTTCGAGAGGAGGGCCGACAGCGTCTGGATGAGCTTGCTCCGGCGGCCCTGCAGGGCCGCGATCCTCTCCGCGGCGCCTTCGCCGATCGCGAGCCGCGCCTCGCTGTCGAGGTCGTTCAGGACCTGGTAGAGCGCCATCGCCGCGAGCGTGTCGGCCTGCCCGGGCGTCAGCGGCGGCTGTGCGGACGGGAAAGCCTGGCGCGCGTCGGCCGCGACGGGGGGCGCCTCAACCTGCGGAACCGGGCGGAGCTTGCGGGCTTCGGCGTCCACCCATGCGCGCACGGCCGGGGTCGCCTTCGCGAAGAGGCCGTTCATCCGCATCGCCACGTCGGCCGGCACGGGCGGCAGCGTCGGCCGCGGGGCCGGTGGCGCCGCGAACGGCAGGACGAGGGCGAGCGCGGCGAGGGAGGCCACGGGGGAATCGTCCCCCCGGAGGAGGGAGTCCGGCGTGACGCAGCGCACGTTTCGGGCGGGCGCGCCGTTCCGGCTCGCGCTATCCTGTGCACTCGAAGAGGAGAGCGCCATGGACGTCCCGCTCAAGGTCTACGTCACGTGCCCGATGGCCGACCTCAAGCAGGTCCCCGGGACGCTCATCGCCGTGTCCCCGCACGGGTTCTACGAAGTCAACGTCGCCTTCGGCGCGAACACGCACCTGATCGTGGTGCCCATCGACGGCACGACCCTCACCGCGCAGGAGCCCGTCCTCACCCCGCCCGCGAGCTTCGAAGTCGAGCGGTAGGAGCGGTCCGGCCTAGGAAGCCGTCTCGACGGGCTCGGGGCCCGCGGCGCGTTCCGCGGCCTCGAAGGCCTCGGCGCCCCGGTTCTGGAACGCCTCGACGGCCTTCAGCACCCGCCGCCGCGCGTCCTCGACGAAGAGGGTCTGCGAGTCGACCGCGACCTCGCCCTCCTTCGGCGCGAGGCGCACGTACGTCCCGTCGGCCTTCAGCTCGCGCGCGCGCACGTTGTCCCGCCACATCGTGTCGAGTGCCTCGACGACCTGCTTCGCGAGCGCGGACTCCACGACGGGGAACGCGATCTCGACGCGGCGGAAGAAGTTCCGCTGCATCCAGTCGGCCGACGAGAGCCAGACCTGCCGCTCGCCGCCGTTCTCGAACACGAAGGCGCGGCTGTGCTCGAGGAAGCGGCCGACGATCGAGCGGACGCGGATCGTCTCGGAGACGCCCGGCAGGCCCGGCTTCAGGCAGCAGATCCCGCGCACGAGGAGGTCCACCGGAACGCCGGCCTGCGACGCCTCGTAGAGCGCGGCGATGACCTTGGGGTCGACCAGCGCGTTCATCTTCGCCCGGATGCCCGCGGGGCGCCCCGCGCGGGCGTGCGCCGTCTCCCGGGCGATGGATTCGAGGACCCACCGGTGGAGGTCCTTCGGCGCCGTCACGAGGCGCGCGTACGTCGTCTTCCCGGCAAAGGCCGTGAGCGCGTTGAAGAAGCGCGTCGCGTCCTCGCCGAACTCGGGCCGGCACGTCATGAGGCCGATGTCGGTGTACGTGCGCGCCGTCGAGGAGTTGTAGTTGCCGGTCCCGAGGTGGACGTACCGCCGGATCTCGTCCTTCTCGCGCCGCACGACGAGTGCGATCTTGCCGTGCGTCTTGAGGCCGACGACGCCGTACACGACGTGGACGCCCGCCTGCTCGAGCGACTTGGCCCACGTGATGTTGTTCACCTCGTCGAAGCGCGCCTTGAGCTCCACGAGGACGGCCACCTGCTTGCCGTTCTCGGCCGCGCGGACGAGAGCCGGGATGAGCCCCGAGTCGGGGTTCGTCCGATAGAGCGTCATCTTGATCGCGACGGTCTTCGAGTCCTCCGAGGCCCGCTCGATCATCTCGACGACCGGCGAGAACGAGTCGTACGGGTGGTGCAGGAGGATGTCGCCGGCGCGGATCGCCGCGAAGATCGAGGTGTCGGGCTGGGTGAGGATCGCCGGTACGGCGGGCGAGAACGGAGCGTCCTTGAGATCCCGGCGGTCGAGCTTCAGGAGCGACATGAGGTCGCCCGGCCCGAGCGGTCCGTCCACCTCGTAGATCTCGTTTTCCGTGATCTCGAGCTGCTTGACGAGGAGCTTGCGGACGCGCTTCGGCGTTTTCGGGGCCACCTCGAGGCGCACGACGGCCCCGAAGCGGCGGCGGCGGACTTCCTGCTCGATCGTCGCGAGGAGGTCCGAGGCCTCGTCCTCCTGGATCTCGATGTCGGCGTCGCGCGTCACGCGGAAGAGGTGCGAGGAGACGATCTCGAGCCCCGGGAAGAGGTCGGCGAGGTTCGCCTGCAGCAGGGACTCGAGGAAGAGGAACTCGGCCTTTTCCGGCTTGACCTTCTTCTTGCCCTCGAGGATCTCGCGCAGCGGCAGGAGCCTCGGGAGGACCTGCGGCACCTTCACGCGCGCGAACTTCACCTCGCCCGTCTCGGGGTTCTTCACCTCGACGGCGAAGTTCATCGAGAGGTTCGAGAGGAACGGGAACGGATGGCCAGGGTCCACGGCGAGAGGGGTCAGCACGGGCAGGACGTTCCGCCGGAAGTACGCGGTGGCGCCCGTGCGCTGCTCTTCCGTGAGGGCGTCCCACGTCAGCAGGGCGATCCCGTTCGCGGCCAGCTTCGGAAGGAGGTCGGCGACGAGGCAGGCGGTCTGGCGCGCCTCCATCTCCTGGACCGTCGTCCGGATCTGCGCGAGCGCCTCGGCCGGCTGGAGGCGGTCGTCCGCGTGCTCGACGACTTCCGAGGAGAGCTGGTCGAGGAGGCCGGACACGCGAATCATGAAGAACTCGTCGAGGTTCGTCTCCGTGATGCAGAGAAACTTCAGGCGCTCGAGGAGCGGCCAGCGCTCGTCGAACGCCTCGTCGAGGACCCGCTGGTTGAACGCGAGCCACGAAAGCTCGCGGTTCAGGAGGGGCTGACCGGGGCCCGCCGGCGCGGGCGCGGCGGACGGCTCGGACTCGACGAGGACGAGCTTGCGGCGGCGCTTGGGGCGGGGTTCGTTGTGGAACATGGCGGGCCCCCTGTTTTCGGGGGGGACGGAAGGATACCCCCGCGGCGTGAAGGGGGTGCCTTACGCGGCGCTCAGGCGCGGTGCTCGGGGCGGAGGAGGTCGAGGACCGTCTTGACCGGGGCGAACGTTTCCTTCGGGACTTCCACGAAAACGGTCTCCCAGAAAGCCATCGCTCCGTTCCATAACCCGGGCCTTTCCAGGGCCTTGAGCGGCTTTCCGTCGTGGGTCTTTTCGGCGATGAAGACGGCGTTCTCGTCCACGAAACGGCCCAGGTCGAAAGGGTTGCCGGCCGCGTTCCTGAGGGAGCAGGCGAGGTCGACGGGGTTGAAGTGGGTTGCGGACTTCCAGATCGCGGTCTGGGCGGGGTCGTGGAGGTCCACCTGGGCCGACTCGACGATCTGGAGGCTGTCGCCGTTCGGCCCGGCCACCCAGAACGGCCCGCCGCCGGGCTCGCCCTCGTTGCGCACGACGCCGCAGACGCGGATCGGGCGGTCGCGGCGGCTCGCGCGCTCGAGCTCGACGAGGAGGCCGGTCAGGAGCCGTTTCCAGAGAAGCGTCGGGCCGCGGCGCGCGTCCGGCACGACGTTGTCGATGTTCTTCACGAGGACGACGTCGCCGCCCGCGCGCGCCACGTCTCCGAGGTTCTTCAGCAGCGCGCCGTGCCCGCCGGGGCGGAACAGGAGGCCGCCGGAGGCCGTGCGGAACGGGCCGCCGTCCGCGGCGCCTGCGATCGTGTCGGTCGCGGGAGACTGCTCCGAAAAGGAAACCGAAAAGCGCGCGCCCGTCGCGCGCTCCACGCGCGGCCGGATCTCCGCGAGCTTGTCCTCGAACGCCTTGCGGTGCTCGGGGGACACGGTGAAGTGGACGCGGCAGCGCCCGCCGGCGTCGAGCACCGTACCAGCGGCCTCATGAAGATGCTCCTCGAAAGGGGTTCTTGGGCCGTCCGGGTACTTGTGAAACGGCAGAAGCCCCTTGGGTGTTGCCGCGAGAGCACCGAGAGCACCGAGATCGCCGGAGCCGCCGAACGCGAACGCACCCCTGCGTTCGAAGAATCTCTTCCTCTCGGCGGTCTCCTCTCCGCCGGCGAGGAGGAACGCGAACATCCGGCTCGCCGCGCCCGACGCGGGCACGAACTTCGTGAGGCGGCCCGTCCGCGCGGCCTCGTCGGCCAGAGCGAGGAGCCCGGCGTGGTCGCGCTCGGCGAGCCTCAGGACGCCGTCGCCCGCCGTCGCGGCCCGCGCGAGCCTCTGGGGGGCGGGGGGGTCCCGGAACAGCGCGAGTTGCCGCGCGACCTCCGCCTCGCTGAGGCCGTGCGACTCGATCGCGGCGCGATCGGCGGCCGAGAGCGCTTCCATCGCGCTCAGGATAACCTTGACCCATGGACGTACCCGCTCAGTTCGCGGCCCACCCCTGGCACGGCGTGGACCCCGGTCCGGAGTTCCCGGCGGTCTTCACGGCGTTCATCGAGATCGTCCCGACGGACACCGTCAAGTACGAGCTCGACAAGGCGACCGGCATCCTGAAGGTGGACCGGCCGCAGCTCTTCTCGAACGTCTGCCCGACGCTCTACGGCCTCGTCCCGCGCACGTACTGCGGGACGCGCGTGGCGAAGCTGTGCGAGGAGAAGACCGGCCGCGCGGGGCTCAAGGGCGACGGCGATCCGATGGACGTCTGCGTCCTCACGGAAAAGCCCATCACGCACGCGCAGATCCTCGTCCCCGCCGTCCCGATCGGCGGACTCAGGATGCTCGACAACGACGAGGTGGACGACAAGATCCTCGCCGTCCTCAAGGGCGACGCCGTGTACGGCGCGCTCGCGGACGTCACCGAGATGCCGAAGTCGCTCGTGGACCGGCTCCGCCACTATTTCCTCACGTACAAGCAGAAGCCCGGCGAACCGGCGCAATCCGTCGAGATCACGCACGTCTACGGGCGCGACGAGGCCCTCGCCGTCCTCGCGGCCAGCCGCGACGACTACCGGGCGCGGTTCGGCTGAGCGACGCGACCCTTCAGCCCTGCGCCGCTTTCCACGAGGCGAAGTACGTCGCGGCCTCGTCCTCGAAGCCGCCGTGCGTGGGCTGCCACCCGAGGCGCGCGACGGCCTTGCGCGAGTCGACGTGCTGGTCGAACGCGAGCGCGGTCGCGAAGTCGCCCATCGTCTTCTGCGCCTCCGCGAGCGGGATCCAGCGGATCTCGCCGCCGAACCCGGCGGCGCGCGCCGCTGCGAGGACGAGGCGGCGGACCGGCGCGCGCGAGCGGTCCGTCACGTTGAAGACCTCGCCCGCGAGCCCGCTTTCGATCGCGCGGACGTACGCGTCCGCGACGTCGTCCGCGTGGACGGTCGCCCAGCGATTCGAGCCGTCGCCGACGACCTCGAGCTTGCCGGCCGCCGCGCCCGCGAACCAGGCGGCCGTCATGCTGCCGCCGTAACCGTAGACGCAGCCGGGCCGGAGCACGAGGCCCTTTACGCCGTGCGTCGTGAGGACGGCCTTCTCCGTCTCGACGCGCGGGAGGCTCATCGGGAGCGGCGCGAGCGGCGACGTCTCGTCCACGAGCGTGTCGCCGGCGGATCCGTAGACCCAGACGCCGCTCGTATAGACGACCGTCTTGATGCCCGCCCCCCGCCCGGCGAGGGACAGCAGCGAATGCACGGCGGCCCGGTCGAGGGCCATCGTGTCCGTCGTGTAGTCGGCGGCGGCGTGGACGAGCGTCGAGCAGTCCTCGGCGCCCCTCCAGGTGCCGGGGTCCTGGAGGGCGCCCGGAACGGCGTGGATCTCGTGGCGGGCGAGGCGGGCCGCGCCCGCGTCGGTGCGCGTGAGGCCGAGGACGTGGTGGCCGCGGCGGCGGAGCGCCGTCGCGACGCGGAACCCGATGTGGCCGGTCGCTCCGGTGACGAAGATCTTCATGACGGGATTATCCTTCCTGCCTCATGGACGAGCGGGACGAAGCGGCCGGGAAGCTCGCGGGCATCGCCCGGTCGCTCGGGATCCCGAACGCGCGGCGGCACATCTTCCTCTGCTGCGACCAGACGAAGCCGAAGTGCTGCGAGAAGGAGAGGGGCCTCGCGGCCTGGGCCTACCTCAAGGCGCGCCTGAAGGAGCTCGGCCTCTCCCAGAGCGGCGCCGTCCAGCGGAACAAGGCGAACTGCCTGCGCGTCTGCGAGGGCGGCCCGATCGCCGTCGTCTATCCCGAGGGAACGTGGTACCGGGCGTGCGACCCGCCGGTCCTCGAGCGGATCATCACGGAGCACCTCGTGGGCGGCAGGCCGGTTGCCGAATACGTGATCGCGGAGCACGCGCTGCCCGGCGGCGAGGGAACGTGAGCTCCAGCAGCTTCGATCCGGGCCCGGCGTTCGTCGACGACCTCTTCGCGCGCCTGCTGATCGACGACGCGTGGGCGCTTCGCGACGAGCGGTCGTTCTCCTGGTGGCCGCACCGCGTCGTCCAGCGCGTCCACGCCGAAGAACCGGTCGGGGAGGGCGAGGCCGCCGCGAGCCGGGTGCACGTCGAGACGGACGTCCTGTTCGCCGACGCCGTCACGCTCCGGCAGGCCGGCGTCCTCGCGGACCTGCTGCGCTATCCGCCCCTCGCGTCCTTCGTCGTCGACCGCGAGGACGGCGTCGTCCGGCTCTGGTCGGCCGCCCTCGTCACGAAGGAAACGGCGCCCGTCGCGCTCGGTTTCCTCTCGGCCTCGGCGGCCCTTCAGGCGATCTATGCCGAGGGCGGGCGCGAGGGGCTGGAGGACGAGCTCGGCCTGCCCGCCGCCGCGAGCGAGCATCCGAAGTCCGGCTCGCGCCCGCACCCGGACGGAATGCTCGACCTGCTCTCGGCGCGGATCGCCCCCGAGGGCAAGCACCTCTCGCGGTTCACGGATCCCGCCGACTGGCACGCCGCCGCGGACGCGCTCGGCCCGTTCGGGGCGCGCGCGGAAGCCTCGCCGCGCGGCCTGGACGCGCGGCTGCCGTTCCTCGACCCGCTCGAGGGTACGCATCCGCTCGGCCCGCGGCTCTCGGCGCTCCTGCAGGCGCGGCACGCCGAGCGCCACCCGGAGATGGGGACGGGCGTCTTCATCCGCCTCTTCCTGCCCGCGGACGCCGCTCCGGCGACGCCCGACGTCGCCCTGAACCTCAACCGGAAGGAGCGCGAGATGCCGTTCGCGATCGACGCGACGGGGGCGTGGACGATCGAGTCGCCCGAGGCGAGCTTCGAGTTCGGGACTCTCGCGGGAGCCCCGCGCCTCTGCTACGTGCGGTTCGTCCCGAACGCGCTCCACCTGCCGGGGCTCCTGCCGGCGCTCGCGGCCGACATGGCGCGCCGCGCGGACGCGGCGCGCGAGCACCTGCACGAGGTCATTTCGCCGGGATGAACTTCAGCGCCGTCCCGTTCATGCAGTAACGGAGGCCGGTCGGCTTCGGCCCGTCGGGAAAGACGTGGCCGAGGTGCGCGTCGCAGCGGCGGCAGAGGACCTCGGTGCGGACCGTGAAGAGGGTGTTGTCGCTCTCTTCGCGGACGGCGCCCTTTGCGATGGGCTGCCAGAAGCTCGGCCAGCCCGTCCCGGACTCGAACTTCGTCTCCGAGTCGAAGAGCGGCAGGTCGCAGCACACGCACGCGTAGGTGCCCTTCGCGTGGTTGTCCCAGTTCGGGCCCGTGAAGGCGCGCTCCGTGCCCTTCTTGCGCGTGACGTTGTACTGCGCAGGCGTCAGGATCTTCTTCCACTCCTCGTCGGTCTTGATCACGCGGTCGTGGCCGGCGACGGGAGTCGAGGGATTGGAGGACTGCACGGCGGCTCCTTTGGACGATTTCTCGGGGCCGGCCACGAGGAAGGCGCCGGCGGCGAGGATGGGGAGGATCGCGGCGAGGACGAGGCGGCGGCGGTTCATGTCCACGACTACGTTAGTCGGTTCGGGCCCGGATTATTCCCTCTGGAGCGCCGCCGCCTCCTCCTTCAGGTCGTCGAGTGCCATGCGGACCCGGTCGGCGTGCGTCCTGAAGCTCAGGATGCACATCCGGAGCGCGAATTCGTCCCCGAGGAGAGTTCCGGTCAGGAGAACGCGCTGGCGGGCGTTCACGCGCGCCATGAGCTCGCGGCTCAGGCGGTTCGACTCCGCGACGGACGCGCCCGGCGGCCCGAGGCGGAAGGCGAAGAGCGAGAGCTGCGGCTCGGCGACGATCGTCACGCCGGGGATCGCGCGCACGGCGTCGGCGGCCGCTCGGGCGAGGTCCAGCTTCTCGTCGAGCGAAGCCCGGAACGCCGCGAGGCCGCACAGCTTGATTGCGAGCCACACGGGGAGGCCGCGGAAGTTGCGCGACAGCTCGGGCGAGATCTCGCAGAAGTCGACGCTGTCGGGGTCCTCCTGCATGCCGGGCATGTAGTGGGCCTGGACGCTGTGCGAGCGGCGGAGCGCGCCCGGGTCCTTCACGAGGAGGCAGCCCGAGCCGTACGGCATGAAGAGGCCCTTGTGCGGGTCGAGAACGATCGAGTCGGCGCGCGAGAGGCCCGCGAGAGTCGCGCGGCCGCGCTCCGTCAGCGCGAAGAACCCGCCGTACGCGGCGTCGGCGTGGAGCCACAGGGACTCCCTGGCCGCGAAGTCGGCGAGGGAGTCGAGGTCGTCCACCGCGCCCGTGTTCGTCGTTCCCGCGCTCGCGACGACGAGGAACGGCGCGAAGCCCGCGGCGCGGTCTTCGGCCACCCGGGCGGCGAGCGCGTCGAGGCGCATCCGGAACGCGCCGTCGGACGGAATTTCGCGCAGGTTCGCCGCCGGGAAGCCCGCGAGGAGCGCGGCCTTCCGCACGCAGTGGTGGCCCTGGTCGGACACGTAGAGCGTGCCCCTCAGGAAGTTCTCGGGCAGCTTTTCGTGGCGCGCCGCGACGACCGCGGAGAAGTTCGCGAGCGACCCGCCGGACGCGAGAAAACCGCCGGCGCTCCCCGGGTAGCCGACGGCGCGCGCGAACCACCGGATCACGTTCGTCTCGAGCTGGACGAGCGCGGGGGCGGGTGCGAAGACGCCCGTGTAACGGTTGACGGAAGCGGAGATCAGGTCCGCGGCCGCGGCGTAGGGCTGCCCGCCGCCGGGGATGTAGGCCAGAAAGCCGGGCCCCGCGTTGTTGAAGCTCGCGGGAATCGCCTTCTCGAACAGGAGATCCAGCAGGGGGCCAGGCTCGGCGCCCTGCTCGGGCGCCTCGCGCTCGATGAGGGATGTGGCCACGGCGCCGGCTCCCGCCGAGCCGTCGGCCGGCTGCGTCGGGAGCGAACCGACGTGGTCGACGACGCGCCGGACGGCGTCTTCGAGCAGGAGCCGGAGCTGGTCGCCGGAGGGCTCGAGCGGAAGTCCCGAGGGCTCAGGCACCGAGGCGCGCTCCGATGTGCGCGGCGAGATCCGCCGCCACCGTGTCGACGAGAGTGGCGTCGCTGCCCTCGACCATGACGCGCGCGAGCGCCTCGGTCCCCGAGTAGCGCAGGAGGATGCGGCCCACGCCCGACATCTTCGCCTCGGCCGCGCGCCACAGGGGCGCGAAGCCCGGGATCTCGTCGAACGGCACGCGCTCCTTCACCTTCACGTTCTTCAGGACCTGCGGCGTATGGACGAAGCGGGGCTGCGCGGAGAGCTTCATTCCCGAGGCCGCGACGAGCGCCGCGAGGTGCAGGCCCGTGAGCGTGCCGTCGCCGGTCGTCGTGAGGTCGGCGCGGATGAGGTGTCCGGACTGCTCGCCGCCGAGAAGCGCGCCGGACTTCTCCATCTCCTCGACGACGTACCGGTCGCCGACGGCCGCCCGCACGAGCGCGACGCCGCGGTTCATGAGCGCTTTCTCGAGCCCCCAGTTCGACATCACGGTGCCGACGACGGACTCGGGCCGCTTGCCCTCGCGCTCCATCTCGAGCGTCCAGAGGAAGAGCACGTCGTCGCCGTCGAGAAGCGTCCCGGCGTCGTCCGCCACGATGATCCGGTCGGCGTCTCCGTCGAGCGCGATCCCGAGGTCGGCGCCGGCGACGCGCACGGCGTCGCGCATCTCCCCGGGATGGAGCGCTCCGCAGGCCTCGTTGATGTTCTTCCCGTCCGGATAGACGTTTCGCGCGATGACCGTCGCGCCTGCGGCCGCGAACGCGGCGGGCGCCGCCTCGAACGCGGCCCCGTTCGCGGCGTCGATCACGACCTTCAGCCCGTCGAGGCGGTGGGGAAGCGTCGAAACGAGGTGGTCCACGTACGCCCGGCCGAGGTCCGGCTCGACGACGGCGGGCGCGGGCGGCGCGGGCGCCGCCGACTCGAGGAGAAGCTCGATCTCGAGTTCGACGCCGTCCGGGAGCTTGCGGCCCTCGCCGGAGAAGATCTTCACGCCGTTGTCGGTCCACGGGTTGTGCGAGGCGGAGACGACGACGCCGGCGTCGGCGCCGAGCTCCTTCGCGAGGAAGGCGACGGCCGGGGTCGGGACGACGCCCGCGAAGCGCACGAGGCCGCCGGCCTTCGTGAGGCCGCCGGCCAGGGCCCGGACGATCCCGCCCGACGACTCCCGCGTGTCGCAGCCCACGACGACGGTGGGATTCGCGTGGCCGAGCGAGGCCGCGAGGGCCGCGCCGACGCGCGAGACCGTCGCGGCGTCCAGCGGAGGCTCGCCCGCTTTCCCGCGGATGCCGTCGGTTCCGAACAGCCTGCGCATTCGGACCCGATGTTACGTGAGCGGCGGATGCCCTGCGCGTTTCAGAGTCGCGAAGAAGCGCAGGGTCTCGGCGGCGTCGTGGACGCGCACGAGGACCGGCCGCTTCCGCTCCGCTTCCGCGCAGAGGGCCGCGGCCGCGAGGGACTCGGGCAACCGGTCCGAGACGGGCGTTCCGGCCACGGTCCCGAGGAACGCCTTGCGCGACGCGCCGACGACGAGC
Organism: Thermoanaerobaculia bacterium; assembly: GCA_036504335.1. Classification (GTDB taxonomy): domain Bacteria; phylum Acidobacteriota; class Thermoanaerobaculia; order UBA5066; family UBA5066; genus Fen-183. The sequence goes on along the minus strand of DASXVJ010000035.1, from coordinate 85,009 downwards.
GGGACGCCGGGCGGCGCGAGGCGGTCGAGCGCGCCGAGGAGGGCGAAGTTCTGCTCCGGCGTCTTGCCGAATCCGAGGCCGGGGTCGAGGAAGAGATTCTCTGCTGGGATTCGGAAGGAGAGCGCTCGTTCACGGGCTTTCGCGAGATCCTGCGCCACCTCTTGGGTCACGTTCTGGAAAGAAGATTCTTTGAAGGTGGAAGAGGGGGTCCCACGGCAGTGGTTGACGACCAGGGCCGCGCCGCGGCTTGCGACGAGTTCGAGGAGATCCTCCGGGATGTCGAGGCCGGTGACGACGTTGACCATGTCCGCGCCCGCGTCGAGCGCGGCCCTCGCCACCTCCACGCGGCGCGTGTCGATCGAAAGGGGGAAAGACGGGAGATTTCTTCGAAGGTAAGAGAGGACCGGAAGGACCCTCCCCTCTTCCTCATTCAAAGAAATCTCTCTTGCGCCCTCTCCGTATGCGGCGCCTCGCGGGCGGGTGCTCTCGCCGCCGACGTCGAGAATCGCTGCGCCGAGCTCCGCGAGCCTCACGCCTTCTTCTCCCGCCGCTTCCGCGGACGCGAAGCGTCCGCCGTCGCTGAAGGAGTCGGGGGTGACGTTCAGGATCGCCATGACGCCCGGCAGGGCCCCGAGCGCGAGCTCGCGGCCCGAGGGGAGCTCGATGCGGAACGTCACCAGGCGATTATCGCGCTCAGATCGACTCGACCTCGACTGGAACAACCGTGGCGATGCGCCGAAAGTCCGCATCGCGCGTGAGAACGGCGTGCCCGGCGTCTGCGGCCGTTAGTGCGATGAGGATGTCGACGAGGGCGGCCTGGGTTCCGCGCCGCGCGAGGGCGAAACGGGTTTCCGCGACGCGCGGCCAGGAGTCGGCTGGCTCCGGCAGCAGGGCCAGTCCTTCGAAAGCGTCCTTCAGGCGCACGAAGTCGGCGCGCGTGCGCGCGCCGGACAGGACCTCGGCGACGACAGGGCCGCAGACGGCGATTCGGTCCTTGTCGAGAGCGGCGTCCACGCGGCGCACGACGTCCCTCGTCCCGCGGAAGAAGTCGATCCAGACCGAGGAGTCGACGAGCAGATCGCTCACGAGGGCCGCTGGCGCGACTTTCGAAGGTCGATCTTCAGGTCCACGCGGCCGGCGAGCCGGCGAAGGTCTTCCCGCTTCGCCTTTCTAAGGAGCTCGTTGAGGCCGGCGACGACCGTCTCGCGCTTCGTCGAGAACCGGGCGGCCTTTCGAGCCTCCTCGAGGAGCTCTTCGGGGATGTCGAGCGTCGTTCTCATGCATAGAGCATAGATTTTCTATGCATCATATGCAACCCGCCGAAAGAGAAGGGCCGCGGATGCGGCCCTTCCGAAAAGAACGGTGCTCGCGGAGGCTTACGCCGGGACCGGGATGAGGCCCCCGGCCGGCGCGGCGCCCTCGTCCTTCTGCGCGACGGTGGCGGGCGCAGTGGGCTTCGGCGGCTCGGGCTTCACGGGCGGCCTTTTCGCGACCTCGTGCCCGGTGACGCGCTTGATGATCGCGTAGATCTCCTCGCCGTCGAGGGACTCCTTCTCGAGGAGCACCTTGGCGATCTCCTCGAGCGCGGCGCGGTGCTCGACGATGATCTTCTTTCCGCGCGCATACGAGGTCGTCACGATGCGGTTGACCTCGTCGTCGATCTTCCGCGCCGTGTCCTCGGAGTAGTCGGGCTGGCGCGAGAAGTCGCGGCCGAGGAAGACCTCGCCCTCGGGCCGGCCGAAAGACATCGGCCCCAGCTCGCTCATGCCCCACTCGCACACCATGCGGCGCGCCATCTCGGTGGCCTTCTCGAAGTCGTTCGAGGCGCCCGTCGTGATCCGGCCGATGCAGACTTCCTCGGCGAGGCGGCCGCCCATCATGACGGCGAGCTCGGCCTCGATGTACTCCTTCGAGTACGTGTACTTGTCCTCGAGCGGGAGCTGCTGCGTGAGGCCCAGCGCGCGGCCGCGCGGGATGATCGTGACCTTGTGGAGCGGGTCCGTGTGCTCCTCGAACGAGGCGATGAGCGCGTGGCCGCCCTCGTGGTAGGCCGTGACGCGCTTCTCGTCGTCCGACATGACCATGGACTTCCGCTCGGCGCCCATGAGGACCTTGTCCTTGGCGTAGTTGAAGTCGACCATGTCGACCTTCTTCTTGTCGACGCGGGCGGCCGCGAGAGCGGCTTCGTTCACGAGGTTCGCGAGATCGGCCCCGGCGAAGCCCGGGGTGCCGCGCGCCACGACCGAGAGGTCGACGTCGTCGGACATCGGGATCGTGCGCGTGTGGACCTTGAGGATGCCCTCGCGGCCCTTGACGTCCGGACGATCCACGACGACGCGGCGGTCGAAGCGGCCGGGACGAAGGAGCGCCGGGTCGAGGACGTCGGGCCGGTTCGTGGCGGCGACGAGGATGACGCCGTCGTTGCCCTCGAAGCCGTCCATCTCGACGAGGAGCGCGTTGAGCGTCTGCTCGCGCTCGTCGTGTCCGCCGCCGAGGCCGGCGCCGCGGTGGCGGCCGACCGCGTCGATCTCGTCGATGAAGATGATGCAGGGTGCGTTCTTCTTGCCCTGCTCGAAGAGGTCGCGCACGCGCGACGCGCCCACGCCGACGAACATCTCGACGAAGTCCGAGCCGGAGATCGAGAAGAACGGCACGTTCGCTTCGCCGGCGACCGCGCGCGCGAGAAGAGTCTTCCCGGTGCCCGGCGGGCCCATCATGATGACGCCCTTCGGGATCTTGCCGCCGAGCTTCTGGAACTTCGCGGGCTCCTTCAGGAAGTCGATGATCTCGGAGAGCTCTTCCTTGGCTTCCTCGCAGCCCGCGACGTCCTTGAACGTGACCTTCTTCTGGTTCGGCGTGAGCATCTTCGCGCGCGACTTTCCGAACTGCATCGCGCGGTTCCCGCCCGTCTGCATCTGCCGCATGATGAAGATCCACAGGCCGATCAGGAACAGGATCGGGGCCCACTGCAGGAGGATCACGAGGAACGAGCCTTCGCGCGGCTCCTCCGCCGTGATCTTCACGTTCGCCTTCATGAGGTCGGCCGTGAGGTCGTTGTAGGCCGGGGCGTACGCGCGCACGCCGGGCTCGCGGCCCTCCACGGCGCCCTTCTTGAACCCGCGGATCTCCTGGCCGCGGATCGTGACCTTCTCGACGTCGCCCTTCTTCACCATCTCCATGAACTCGGTGAAGGAGACGGTGGCCGTGCTCGTGCGGCCGACGTCGACGACGCGGAACAGGAGGAGGATCACCACGAGGATGACCATCCACAGCAGGACGTTCTTGACGGTTGTGTTCACCTTGAAATGCCCTCGGCTTCCTTACTGAACGTCAGACGGGCTCACGCGGTTCAGGGGCGCGTGCGCCGGGCGATCTCGCCGCTCGTCTCGAACGGCGATTCCCCCTCGGTCCGGACCTGGGCGATGAAGGGGAAGTTGCCCCCTTCCCGCTGGTACTCCATGCCGTACCCGACGAGGACCCCTTCCTCGGACGGGAACAGCACGTAATCGGCGAGAAGCGAGCTTTTGCGTTCCTGCGGACGATCCACCACGCAGGCGAAACGCAGGGAACGGGGGTTTTCTTCCCGGAGCTGGCTGAGCAGCCAGGTTTCCACGACTCCGCTGCGGATGACGTCCTTGAGGACGATCAGGTGCGCGTCCCTCACGTCGAAGGGCGCGAGGAAGTGATAGTTGACGACCTTCTCGGCCTCCCCGTCGCGGAGCACGTCGATGTACTCGCAGCGGACGGGACGCGGCACCGCCCGGGCGAGGTCCGCCACGAAGAACCCGGCGCCTTTCAGGATGGCGATGAGGACGATGGGGCCGTTCGGGTAATCGTGGGCGATCCGCCGCCCGACGTCCGCCACGCGCCGCGCGATGTCGGCCGGACCGTACCGTTCGTCGAAGGCGAGTGCCACCGGGGGAAGTCTATCAAGGGGGGCCGCGGGACCCCCTTCGTCGCCTGGTGCTTGAAATTCAGGTCGTTTCGGTGGATTTCTTCCTGGAAGGTGAAAGACGGACGAAGCGCGGGCTCGCGGTGAGGCGATGGCCCGCAAACGTCTCGTGGAACACGGGATCGCGGCGCAGGCGAAGAAGTACCTTTTCAACCTGCCGGCGGCCGGGGGGGCGGCCGGCGCCGAGGGCGCCGGCCGCCCGGAGGAGCAGCCGCGCCGCCTCGTCGTCGGACAGCCGCTTGAAGAAGCTCCTCGGCCAATGACCTTTCAAAGAAATCTTCTCTTCTCCGAGCATCCTGTCGACGCTCCGGTCGAGCGCGTCGAGGCGGTGCGAATAGGCGTCCCCGGCGCGCGCGAGCCGCTCCGTCGCGCCGGGCATCCGGCGCTCGATCTCGGGCAGCACCGCGCGCCGGACCCGGTTTCGCGCGAAGCCCTCGTTCGCGTTCGTCTCGTCCTCGCGCCACGGGACGCCCCGGCCCTCGAGATACGCGCGCAGCTCGGTGCGCGAGAAGGGGAGGAGGGGCCTGACGACGCCGTCGGGGCGCTTCGCGCGGATGCCGCCGCGCCCGCGGCCGAGCCGGCGTTCGAGGTGGAGGAGGACGGTCTCGGCCTGGTCGTCGCGCGTGTGCCCCGTGAGGACGGCGGCCTCCATCTCGCCCGCCACGGACAGGAGCGCGCGGTAGCGCAGCCGCCGCGCGGCGGACTCGACGCTCTCGCCCTTCTTCTTCTGCGTCGGGACGTCCACGGACAGGAAGCCGTACGGCACGCCGAGGCGCGCGGCCAGGTCCGCGCAGAACCGCGCGTCGGCGAGCCCCGCCTCGCCGCGCAGGCCGTGGGCGACGTGCAGCGCCACGACGGGAATGCCCCGCGGCGCGGCCCAGGCGTGGACGAGGAGGAGGAGCGCCGTCGAGTCGCCGCCGCCCGAGCAGGCGACGGCGAGTACGCCGGCCCCGTCGAGGAGGCCGGTTTCCGCGAGGTGCCGGGCGAAGCGGTCGGGGAGGGTCTCGGCCATGCTGCGCTATCATCCGCCCCTCGCCCGGGCCCCGGGAACGATCAGGGGCGGCGTAGCTCAGATGGCCAGAGCAGGGGTCTCATAAGCCCTTTGTCGGCGGTTCGATTCCGCCCGCCGCCACCACTTCCGTCTCCCCGCCGCCGTATGATTCCCGCGTGCGGCGCAAAGAGACCGAGGAAGACGCCAAGTCCCCGTACCTGTTCTGCGAGAAGTGCGAGCAGATGTACGAGCGCGCGCTGATCGCGGAGTGCCCGTACTGCGAGAAGCGGTTCTGCCGCTCGTGCGCGGTCCGCTCCGGCCAGCAGATCTTCTGCGGCAAGGCCTGCGCGAAGAACTGGTTCTTCGCGGACGAGGAAGAGGAGTCCGAGGACGCCGTGGAACGCGGGGAGCTCGACAAGGGAGACGTCTAGATCCGCGCGTTCGTCGCCGTGCCCGTCGCGGACGCGGCCCTCCGGGAGGCCCTCGCGAGGCCGCGCGCGACCCTCTCGGGAGCGCGCGACCTGCGCTGGGTGCAGCGTGAGCAGCTCCATCTGACGCTGAGGTTCTTCGCCGATCTCCCGCCCGCCCTCGCGGACCCGGTCGCCGAAGCCGCGAGGGCGGCGTGCGCGGCGGCCAGCCCGTTCGACCTCGAGGTGCGCGGCCTCGGGCGCTTCCCGGCGCACGGCCCGCTGCGCGTCGTGTGGGCCGGGCTCGGCGCCGGGCGCGAGCCGCTCGCCGCGCTCGCCGCGGCGCTGGAGGGCGAGCTCGAGGCGCGGGGGTTCCCCGCGGAGGAACGCCCGTTCGCGCCGCACCTGACGCTCGCGCGGGCGCGGGACCCGCGCGGCTCGAAGGAGAACGCCCGGGCCGTCGCCGCACTTGCGCCCTCCGTGGGCGCGTTCGGCACGCAGCGCGTGGACGCGCTCGTCCTCTATCGGAGCGATCTCGGCGCGGGGCCTCCCGTCCATACCCCGCTGGGCCGGTTTCCGCTGTCCGGCTGACCGGCCCCGCCGTCGCGTCGGGGGTGGATTTCACTGCGAATGAGATTGACTCTCGTCGCGCGCTCCGCGGAAAATGGCGGCCCGCACGAATCTGAAGCGCGAACGTTCGGAGGTGGCTCATGCCGGTCCCGACGAAGCCCGTGCTCACGGACGCCCTGCTCGAGAAGTGTCGCGATCGGGCGCCCCTCTACGACCGCGAGAACCGCTTCTGCCAGGAGGATTTCGACGACCTCAAGGCCGCCGGGTACCTCCTGATGGCGGTGCCGAAGGAGTTCGGCGGCGCGGGAATGACGCTGGAGGAAGTGGCGCTCGAGACGCGCCGCCTCGCCCACTACGCCCCCGCCACCGCGCTGTGCATCAACATGCACAACTACTGGGTGGGTGATGCGGCGGACCTCTGGCGGAGCGGCGACAAGTCCTGCGAGTGGATCCTGAAGGAAGCGGCGGCCGGCGAGGTCTTCGCTGCCGGTCACGCCGAGCACGGCAACGACATCCCGGGTCTCCTCTCGACCTCGAAGGCCGAACGCGTCGACGGGGGCTGGCGCATCACGGGCAAGAAGTCCTTCGGCAGCCTGACGCCGGTCTGGACGCGGCTCGGGCTTCACGCGATGGACATGAGCGATCCCGCCGCGCCGAAGATCGTGCACGCCTTCCTGCCGCGCGGCACGAAGGGCGCCACGGTCAAGGAGACGTGGGACGTCATGGGGATGCGCGCGACGAGGAGCGACGACACGGTGCTCGAAGGCGCGTTCGTCCCCGACAAGTACGTCGCGCGCGTCGTTCCCGCGGGCGTCGCGGGCGTGGACATGTTCATCCTCGGGTTCTTCACGTGGGGCCTGACCGGCTTCGCGAACGTCTATTACGCGATCGGGCAGAGGACGCGCGAGGTCATCATCGAGCAGCTGAAGACGAAGACGTCGATCGGCCTGACGCGGCCGATGATCTACCACCCCGAGATCCAGCACGGCATCGCGGAGATCTCTCTCGAGCTCGAATCGATCGGGCCGCACGTCGACGCGATCGCGCGCGACTGGTCGCGGGGCGCGATCGGGCCCGACTGGTTCCTGAGGCTCGTCGCGATGAAGTATCACGCCGTGGAGGGCGCCTTCCGGATCGTGGACCGCGCGCTCGACCTGTCGGGCGGATTCGGCATGTTCAAGAAGAGCGAGCTCGAGCGGCTTTTCCGCGACTGCCGCGCGGGCCGCTTTCACCCGGCCAACTCGGCGCTCGTCCACGAAATCGTCGGGAAGATCTCGCTCGGGATCAGCCCCGACGAGCAGCCGCGCTGGGGTTGAGAGGTCCGAAGAGGACCGAAGATTTTCTTAGAAAGTTGAAGAGGCTGGCGGCTCACTTCGGTATACGTTTGGTCGCATGGACACGCGTGAACAGCTCCTGGCGTCCCTCCGACGCGCCTTCGACGGCCGGTCCTGGCACGGGCCCAACCTCCTCGGGGCGATCCGCGGGCTGACGCCAGCGGAAGCCTTCTTCCGCCCCGGCCGCGGGCGCCACACCGTCTACGACCTCGTCCTCCACGCGGCATACTGGAAGTACGTCGCGCGCAGGCGCCTCACCGGCGAGAAGCGCGGCTCGTTCCCCGTGAAGGGCTCGAATTTCTTCCCCGAGCCCCGGGTGAAGGCCGCCCCGGCCGTCCTCGGGGCCCGGGCCGTCCTCGAGGAGGCGCACCGGGCCCTCGTCGCGGCCGTCGAGGCGATGCCCGAGGAGGCTTTCGGGGTGAAGCGAGGCGCCTGGACGGCGGCAGAGACGATCGCGGGCGTCGCCGCCCACGATCTCTACCACGCGGGGCAGATCCAGCTCGTGAAGAAGCTCTTCTCGGAGAGGCGGAAGCCGTGAGCGACCTCGCATACCCGATCGGGAAGTTCGCCTGGGAAGGGCCGACGGGCGCGACGGACCGCGCGCGGCGGATCGACGTGATCGCGGCCGCTCCCGCCGCGCTCCGGGCCGCCGTCCAGGACCTCGCGGACGCGCAGCTCGACACGCCGTACCGGCCCGGCGGCTGGACCGTCCGGCAGGTCGTCCACCACGTCCCCGACAGCCACGTGAACGCCTACGTGCGCTTCAAGCTCGCGGTCACGGAAGACGCGCCGACGATCAAGCCGTACGACGAGGCCGCATGGGCGGAGCTCGCCGACGTGACGTCCGTCCCCGTCGCAACCTCCCTCACGCTCCTCGCCGCCGTGCACGAGCGCTGGGTCGCGTTCCTGCGCTCGCTCGGCGAGGCCGAGTGGAAGCGCACGTTCCGCCACCCCGAGCTCGGCGTCGTGCCGCTCGAGAAGAACCTCGCGCTCTACGCGTGGCACGGCCGCCACCACGTGGCGCACGTGACGTCGCTGCGTGCGCGGATGGGCTGGGGCTGAGTCGAGGAGCGGTCGGCCCCTAGAAGCTGAGGAGCGCGTACCCCCGGTTCTGGTATGCGATGAGGACGATCAGGGCGTCGCTCGCGACGGCGACGGACGGGGAGAGAGTCGCGGGGTCGATGTGCTCGAAGGCCAGGTTCTGTCCGCAGACGAACAGCTCCACGCCCGCCTTCCGAAACTGCTCGAGAACGGGCAGGTTCGGGTTGGTCACGCCGAACTTCGCCTTGTAGTGGCTGTCGTCGAGCAGCGCGTCGAGCGCGGCCCCGTGAAAGACGACCGCGAAGTGGACGTGAGACGGACGGACGCCTGCGACGCCGAAGGCATTCAGTTCCGAGCCGGCCATGTTGAGAGCGGGCGCCAGTTCCTTCGGATCGCGAGCGGCCTTCGTGGCGTCGAAGATCGCGCGGTAGGAGTGGGCGGGGTCGGGGGGGACCGCCGCATTCGGGATCACCACGTACCCGTCCGCCGCGGGGATGACGGGCGCCTTCGGCGCCGGCCATTGCGCCGCCGGTGCGGGCGCGCCCCCGCCGAGGAGGGTGAGCAGCAGGGCGAAGAGGGAACTTTCCATGGAAACCTCCTGCCGCGAAGGAGCCGCCTCCGGTCGCGGGACGGTTTACGGCCTCGCGTACTGGTCGATGATCCGCGTGATCGCGCGACGGCAGACGGGGCAGAAGCCCACGTTGTCGCGCGTGAACATGATGCAGTCGGCCGACGAGCGGTAGAGGCCCTTCGCCTCGTACGCCGCGCCCTCGAACGCGCCGACCTTGCCGGACCACTTCATCGAGCCGAGGAGGGCCGTCTCTTCCTTCGCCTCCTCGCGGAACAGCTCGTCGAGGGCCGAGGGCGGCTTGCCGGCCGCGACGATCGCGCGGCGCGTCTTCTGGATCTCGCGGCTCCGCTTCTCGAACGTCTCTTTCTCCCACGGGGTCGGAAGCGGCGTCCCGGCCTCGACGAGGTCCGCCCATTTCAGCTTCTTCGGATCCTTCAGCGCCGTGACGTTCGGCTCCCACGGCTCCGGTTTCTCGCCGTTCATGCCCGTCTCGTACGCGACGTCGGACGTGTAGTACTCGTCCGCGAGGGCCGCGAAGTGGTGGCCGAACTCGTGGACGAAGAGGTATTCGGCCCACGAGGAGTCGACCGCCGCAGTCGCCTGGGCGTTGAAGATCCCGCCGCCGCCGTAACGCGCGTCGTTCACGAGGATCTCGAGGAAGTCGTACGGCGCCGCCGCGGCCGCCTCGCGCAGCGCGCGGTCGTCGTACGTGAGGACGTAGCGCTCCGAGCCGAAGATCCCGTACTGCGCCGAGAGCGGCGTGCGGCGGAAGATCTTCGAGTCGGGCCGGAAGACGCCCGTCTCGGACGACGGCAGGTCGAGCGCGCGGACGTTGAAGTCCCCGCGCCGCGACTTGAAGGGCTCGTACGAGAAGAGCAGGTCGACGAGCTTCTTCACGTCCGAGTGGAACTTCGGCAGGTCCTTCTCGGCGTAGCCCTCGCCGAGCATGAGGAGGTCGAGCTTTTCGGTCGCCGGACCGTTCTCGAACACCGTCCAGACCCTGCCGAGTGGCGCGCGCGCCGCGGGGTTCGCGGCGGCAGGGTCGACGGTCGTCGAGAAGAAGGGCTGGAAGACGTTTTCGGAGTCCCGCCGCGAGAGGACGACCTGGACGGGCTCCTTCGGCCACGGGAAGCGCAGCGACTCGGGGAACGTGCGCGAGGCCTTCTTCGGCTCGCCCGTCGTCTCCCACTCGGCGTACATCGAGGAATACCCGCGCGAGTAGAGGACGCGGTTCGTCTTCGGGTCTCGGACCTCGAAGAAGTGCGTCCCGAGGTTCGCGTCGTCGAGGAGGCGCGTCAGGCTCCCGGACCACGGCCCGTCGTCCACCGCGCCCGCGCCGGCGACGGCGACGACTTCGCCCTTCGGGCCACCCGTGTGGAAGAGGTCCAGCCGCATCGTCCGCCGCGCGAACGCGGCGTCGAAGGCGGCGGGGGAGGAGACAGAAGAAGAAAAGGAGATTTCTGCGAATGGGAAGAGGGAGACCGCTACGCAGGCCGCGACGATGATGCTTCTGCGGAGGTTCATGCTCCGCATCCTAATCACCTTCTAAGAAAAACTCCCGTCGCGCGCGAAAGCGCGCGGTCCGAAGCAAAACTCTTTCGTTGCCCGGACGTATGCTCCAGACGATGAGATACCGCCTGCGCCTCTTCTCCGCGTCGCTGCTCGTGTTTCTCGCCCTCGCCCCGGCCCTCCGCGCGGACGGCCCGCCCGAAGCGCGCCTCCTGCGCTACCCGGACGCGTGGGGCGACTTCGTCGTCTTCACCTACGCGGGCGACCTCTGGCGCGCGCCCATCGCGGGCGGCGCCGCATACCGCCTCACGACGCACGCCGGACAGGAGATCTTCCCGAAGATCTCGCCCGACGGAAAATGGATCGCGTTCTCGGGCGAGTACTCGGGGACGCGCCAGGTCTTCGTGATTCCGTCGTGGGGCGGCGAGCCGAAGCAGCTCACGTTCTACAACGACGCGGGGCCGATGCCGCCACGCGGCGGCTTCGACGACTGGGTGATGGGCTGGACGAGGGACGGGAGGATCCTCGTCCGGATGAACCGTGTTCCATGGAACAGCCGCATGGGCCGGTACTTCACGGTCGACCCGAAGGGCGGCCTCGAGACGCCGCTCGAGATCCCGGAGGGCGGCTCGGCCTCCTTCTCGCCGGACGGGACGAAGCTCGCGTACTGCCCGGTGGACCGCGAGTTCCGGACGTGGAAGCGGACGCTCGGCGGGCGCGCGCAGGACGTCTACGTCTACGACTTCGCTTCGAAGGCCTCCGAGCGCATCACGGACTGGAAGGGCACCGACAACTTCCCGATGTGGAACGGGGACACGATCTGGTTCACGTCCGACCGCGACCACACGCTCAATCTCTTCGGCTACGACGTGAAGACGAAGAAGACGCGGAAGGTGACGGCGTTCACCGACTTCGACGTGCTGTGGCCGTCGCTCGCCTCGGACCGGAGCGCGATCGTCTTCATGAACGGCGGGTACGTCTGGCGCCTCGACCCGAAGACGGAGAAGGCCGCGAAGATCGCGATCACGCTCGCGTCGGACCGCGCCCCGCTCGGGACGGCGTGGAAGGACGTCAAGGAGTTCGTCCGCGGCGCGAGCCTCTCGCCGAGCGGCGCCCGGGTGATCCTCGAGGCGCGCGGCGACCTCTTCAGCGTGCCCGCGAAGGACGGCCAGACGCGCGCCCTCACGGACACGCAGGGCGTGCGCGAGCGCTCGCCCGCCTGGTCGCCGGACGGGAAGAAGATCGCGTACCTCTCGGACGCGACCGGCGAGTACGAGATCTGGATCCGCGCGGCCGACGGCTCCGGCGAGCCGAAACAGCTCACGAAGGACGGCGCGCCATGGAAGTTCGATCCCGCGTGGAGCCCGGACGGGAGGAAGCTCGCGTACGGCGACCGGAAGCACCGCCTGCGCGTCCTCGACGTGGAGTCCGGCGGGATTGCCGACGTCGACACGGGCGCCCGCGAGGACCTCGACACGTACACCTGGTCGCCCGACTCGAAGTGGCTCGCATACGAAAAGAGCCATCCGACGCGCCTCCCGGGGATCGCCGTGTGGTCCGCCGAGTCGAAGAAGGCGTTCCCGCTCGGCGACGGGCTGACGCGCGACCACAACCCCGCGTTCTCCGCCGACGGCAAGTACCTCTTCTTCCTCTCCGAGCGCGACTACCCGCTCGTCTTCTCGGCCTTCGAGTTCAACTACGTGTACCCCCGCGCGACGCGCGTCTACGTCGCAGCGCTCGCGGCCGGCACGCCGTCCCTCTTCCCGCCGAAGAACGACGAGGAAAAGGGGACGGACGCGAAGGACAAGGCCGAGAAGGATGCCGACAGGAAGAAGGACGAAAAACCCGAAAAGAAGGACGCGTCTCCGACCGTGGTCGACGCGGACGGTTTCGTCCTTCGCACGCAGGCGCTGCCCGGCGTCCCCGCCGGGAACTATCCGGAGATGGCCGCGACGACGGACGCCGTCTGGTACGTCCGCGGTGCGGACCCCGACGGCGGGGGAGCCGGCCCAGGCGGAGGACGTTCCCTCTATCGCTTCGACCTCAAGGAGCGCAAGGAAGAGAAGGCCCTCGACGGAATCGCGGGCTGGGAGCTCTCGCGCGACGGAAAGAAGATCCTCACCCGCGTCGGCTCCGACTGGTTCGTGACGGACGCCAAGGCTCCCCTGAAGGCAGGAGACGGCAAGCTCGACCTCTCGGGCCTGAGGGTGAAGCTCGACGTCGCGGCCGAGACGAAGCAGATGTGGGACGACGCCTGGCGCATCGTCCGCGACTGGTTCTACGACGAGAAGATGCACGGCACGGACTGGGCCGGCCTGAAGAAGCGGTACGGCGCGCTCGTCCCGTACGTCGCGCACCGCGCCGACCTCGACTTCCTCTTCGGCGAGATCATGGGCGAGCTGGAGGCGGGGCACACGTACGTCGCGAACGGCGACGAGCCGAAGGTGCCGCGCGTCGCGGGCGGGATGCTCGGCTGCGAGTTCGCGGCCGACGCGTCCGGCCGCTATCGCATCGCGAAGGTCTTCGCGGGCGAGAACTGGGACGACGCCTGGCGCTCGCCTCTCACGGAGCCCGGCGTGGGCGTGAAGGAAGGGAGCTTCCTCCTCGCGATCGACGGCCGCGACCTCACGACCGCGGACAACCCGTACCGGCTCCTCGAGGGCAAGGGAGGGAAGCTCGTCTCCCTGCTCGTGTCGGACAAGCCTTCGAAGGAGGGCGCGCGCACCGTCCAGGTCCGGACGATCACGTCCGAGCAGAACCTGCGCTACCTCGACTGGGTGAAGAGCCGCATGGCGATGGTCGACCGGCTCTCCGGCGGCAAGGTCGGCTACCTCCACCTCCCGGACACGGCGCAGCCGGGCAACCGGATGCTCCAGAAGCTCTTCTATTCGCAGGCGGGAAAGCCCGCGCTCCTCATCGACGACCGCTACAACGGCGGCGGCTTCATCCCGGACCGGATGATCGAGGTCTTCTCGCGCAAGACGCTCGCGTTCTGGGCGCGCCGCGGCCTCGAGAGCAACCGCGCGCCGGGCTTCGCCCACGACGGCCCCAAGGCCATGCTCGTCAACTCCTACTCGTCGTCGGGCGGCGACGCGCTGCCGTACTTCTTCCGCGTGAACGGCCTCGGGCCCGTCATCGGGACGCGCACGTGGGGCGGCCTCATCGGGCTCTCCGGGGGCCCGTCGCTCGTGGACGGCGGCGCCGTGCAGGTTCCGTCGTTCCGGATCTACGACCGCGACGGGAAGTGGGTCGTCGAGAACGAGGGTGTCGCGCCCGACATCGAGGTCTTCGACGACGCGGGCTCGCGCCTCAAGGGCGGCGATCCGACGCTCGAGAAGGGCGTCGCGGTCCTCCTCGAGGAGCTGAAGAAGCCGGGCGCCTGGAAGGATCCGAAGGTCCCCGTCCCTCCCGACATGGCGGCGCAGAAGCCGTAGGGTTCGAGCGTCAGGGTTCCTCGTCGTAGGCGGGGAACCACTGGCGCGCGACGACGCCGGCGCGAATCTGCTCGGCGGCAGCGGCCGGTGCGAGGCCCTCGCGCACGGCCGCTTCCGCGACCGCGCACGCGACCTCCACGGCGACGCCCCGGAGCTCGCCGAGCGGCGGCAGGAGCGACGCGGCGGGATCCGCCAGCGCGGGCGAGAGCTCCGCGAGGCGCCGGGCCGCGGCGAGCAGCATCCCGTCGGAGACGCGCCGCGCTCCCGCGGCGGCGACGCCGAGGCCGACGGCGGGGAAGATGAAGACGTTGTTGCACTGCGAAATGATCCAGGCGCGCCCGCCGAGGACCGCGGGCGGGCAGGGCGACCCGGTCGCGACGAGCGCGCGGCCGTCCGTCCACTTGATGAGGTCCTCGGGGCGCGCTTCCGCCCGCGCGGTCGGGTTCGAGAGCGGGAAGATGACCGGCCGCGGCGTCTTCCCGGCCATTTCGCGCACGATCGCCTCGGTGAACGCGCCGGCCGCGGTCGAGAGGCCGATGAGCGCCGTCGCTTCGACGCCGTGGATCACGTCCGCGAGGCCGATCGCGCCGCCGTGCGGGCGCGGAAGGCCCGCGACGTCCTCCGCCGCGCGCGCGTAGACGCGCTGTTCGGGCGCGAGATCGCTCCGCGTGTCCACGAGGAGCCCGTTCACGTCCACGACCCAGAAACGGCGGCGCGCCTCGAGGTCGGCGAGCCCGTCGGCGACCATGGCCGCCCGGAGGGTGTCGGCGACTCCGATGGCCGCCGAGCCGGCGCCGAGGAAGACGATCGTCTGCTCGCGCAGGCTTCTTCCTGCGACGTGCGTCGCCGCGAGGAGCGCGCCGAGCGCGACCGCGGCGGTGCCCTGGATGTCGTCGTTGAACGTGAGGAGCGAATCGCGGTAGCGGTTCAGGAGCGGACGCGCGTTCGGCGTCGCGAAGTCCTCCCACTGAAGGAGCGTCCCGGGCAGCTCCTGCTTTACGGCCTCGACGAACCGGTCGACGAACTCGAGGTACGCGTCGCCCGAGACGCGCTTCTGGCGGCAGCCGAAGTACTGCGGGTCCTTGAGCAGCTCCTCGTTGTTCGTCCCGACGTCGAGGACGATCGGAAGCGTGCGCGCCGGCGGGACGCCGCCGATGAGCGTGTAGAGCGTCAGCTTGCCGATCGGGATGCCGAGGCCGCCGACGCCCTGGTCGCCGATGCCGAGGATCCTCTCGCCGTCCGTCACGACGACGACGTCGACGTCCGGATTCGGGCGGTTGCGCAGGAGCTCGGGAATCGAGTCGCGCATGTCGTACGGGATGAAGAGGCCGCGCGGGCGCCGGTAGATGTGGCTGAACTGCTGGCACGCCTCGGCGACGACGGGCGTGTAGACGATCGGCAGCATCTCCTCGATGTGGGCGAGGAGGAGACGGTAGAAGAGGATCTCGTTCGTGTCCTGCAGCGCGCGCAGCTGGATGTGCCGCCCGAGAGGCGTCCGCTTGGCGAGATGGGCCTCGTAGGCGCGTACGAGCTGGTCGTCGATCGTCTCGATCTGGTGCGGCAGGAGCCCGTGGAGGCCGAGGCGCGTGCGCTCGGCGGCCGTGAACGCCGTCCCCTTGTTCCACGCGGGGGACTGGAGAAGCGGCATCCCGCGCAGCCCGTCCGGGCGGCGGTTGGAGGCGTTCGAGTTCGGCATCAGGTCCTACGTTACCCCGGAAGGGATCGATCGGCCCGCACCGCCCAGCGCAGCTTGGCGGCGGAAGAGCGGGGGTTCTTGCCCCGCTCTTCCGGCGTCGCCCGGACGACCTCGTCCGCGATGCGCGCGTAGAGTCCGCTCTCGAGGCCCGCCTTGAACGCCTTCTTCACGCGCCGGTCCTCGCCGGAGTGGAACGTGAGGATTGCGGCGCGTCCGCCGGGCGCGAGGCAGAAGGGCAGATCGCGCAGGAAGGCGTCGAGGGCGGTCAGCTCGTCGTTCACGAGGATGCGGATCGCCTGGAAGGTCCGCTGGAGGGAGGATTTCTTTGCTTCGGACGCGTCCCGGGATGTACGTCCTTCGTAGGCGAGATCCACGGCTCGTGTCACGTCCGAGGTTCGGAGGAAAGGAAGAGGAAAAGAAGAATTTCTTAGAAGGTGTGAGTCGCTCGTGCTGGTGCGCGGTTCGTCCGCATCCTGCAGCGCGGCGGCGCGCGCCGCCTCGGCCAGATGCGTCGCGATGCCCGCCGCTTCTGGCTCGTCTCCCCACCTTCTAAGAAGATCTTCTATTTCCTCCCTCTTCATCCGAAGCAACAGATTCCCGGCCGGTTGCCCCCGCCCGGGGTTCATCCGGAGGTCGAGGGGGACGTCCTGCTTCCACGAGAATCCGCGCTCCGGGTCGTCGAGCTGCATGGACGAGACGCCGAGGTCGGCGAGGATCGCATCCGCGCCGCGCGCGAGGCCTTCCTCGTCGAGGAGCTTCCGGAGCCCCGCGAAGTTGCGCTTCTCCGTCTTCACGGCGCCCGGCGAGCCGAGCTCTCTGGCGAGCGCCTCGAGGCGCGCGGCGGCCTTCGGCAGCTCGATCGGGTCGACGTCCAGTGCGAGGAGACGGCCGCCCGGGAGGATCTTCCTGAGGATCTCCGACGCGTGGCCGCCGAACCCGAGCGTCGCGTCCACCGCGACGTCGCCCGGCGCGGGCGCGAGCGCCTCGAGCACCTCGGCGACGAGGACGGGCACGTGGCTCCCCGCCGGCGTCTTGCCCGACGCGATCACCTTCGCGCGCTCCTCGGGATAGCGCGCGGCGTCGCGCTCCTTGTACTTCTCCGCGAAGCGCCGCGGGTGCGTGCCCGCGTAACGCGGCCGCCTCTTGCGCGGCGGTCCGGGAGCGCCGTCGGTCACCGGGGCAGCGTGCGCGCCTTGCCGACGGCGTCCGGCAGCGCGACGCCGAGCCACGCGCCGAGCGTCGGTGCGAGGTCGTAGGGCGTCGTGGCCTCGTCCGAGCCGCCGGCCTTCACGGCGCCCCAGAAGACGAGCGGCACGTGGATGTCGTACTCGTGCTGCGTGCCGTGCATCGCGCCGCGGCCCGGGTTGTACGAGCTCATGACACCGAAGCGCGGGATCACGAACGCGTCGCCCGAACGGTCGCGGTCGAAGTCGTTCAGGAGGAACGTCTTCGTCGGGTCGTCCGGAAACGAAGCGAGCGCCTGGACGGGGACGACGTCCTCGATCTCCTCCTCCCACACGCTCTTGACGATCCTCGGGAGGACGCGGTCGACGTCGGCCGGCGTCACGGACGCGCCGGCGGGCCCGCATGCCCCGGCGACGGTCCTGTACGGGAACGCCTTGCTGTAGAAGAGGCTCCAGCCGTCCACCGCGCCGACGACCTTCGCGGAACGGTCGAGGCAGAGCGTGTCGGCGAGCATCCGGTTCAGGCGGTCGCGCGCGTTCCCGAGCGTTTCGCGGCCGGTGTCGAGGCGCCCGCCCGGCGCGTTCCTGTCGAGGGCCTTCGCGACCTCGGGCATCGTCGGGAATCCGTGGTCGGCCGAGAGCGCGACGAGAACGGTTCCTTTCGGGTAGTTCTCGTCCAGCGCCGCCAGGAGGCGGCCGATCTGGAGGTCGAGCCGCCGCAGCGTGTCGCGCGATTCCTCGCTCTCGTCACCGTAGTCGTGCGCGACGGGGTCGTGGCCCGAGAACGAGATCGCCAGGAGATCCGGAACGTCGCCGTGGCCGAGGTCGTACGCGGCGTCGTTCAGGAACGCGAGCGCGAGGTCGGCCGTGAGGACGTCGACGAAGGGGCTGCGGTAGATCCCGCCGAAGTAGCCGAAGGGCCCGCCGGCCGGAATGCGCCCGTACGTCGAGAGGTCGTGAGGGAAGCCGACGCCGTGGACGGGGAGCTGGTAGCGCGCGACGACGGGCGCGGGCACGGCGGTCGGGTAGGGCTTTGCCCCGGGCGGGGCCGCGGGCTCGGGGAGCTTGTCCCACACGAATCCGAGGCGCGCGGGCAGCATCCCGCCGGCCTGCGTGTCGTTGTACTTCTTCACGATCGCGGCGGCGGCCGCAGGGGGACGGTACGCGGCCGAGGACTGGAAGCGGCCCGTCTCGCCGTCCCACCAGTAGACGGCGTGCGCGGGATTCTTTCCCGCGAGGAAGATCGAGCCGCGGTCCTTTGCGGAGACCGAGACGACGCGCGACGCCGGCGTCTTCTCGACGAGGCGGTCTCCGAGCGTGGGGACGCGGAGGTTGTCCGGCCCCGCGATCTTCTTCCCGGCCGCGTCTTTCTGGTCCGTGCAGTAGACGTTCACGAGCCCGCCCCCCGGGCCCTGCTCGAACCAGCTGTTCAGGACGATGCCCGTGACGCGCGGCGGCGCGCCCGTGCCGAGGGACGCGTGGCCGGGTCCCGTCTCGGTGTTCAGGTGCTGGTAACGCGCGGCGCGAAGGACGAAGCCCTCGTCGAGGAGGCGTTTGAAGCCCGCCGTGTAGAGCGGCCGGTAGCTCTCGAGCCGCGCGTACGAGAGGCCGTCGACCGAGATCACGACCGCCAGCTTCGGTCTCGGAGGGGAGACCGGCGCAGGGGCGGCTCGCGCGACCAGCGAGGCGGCGAGCCAGGCGGCAAGGCCAGGAATTGTTCTTCGAACGAAGGGCGTCATGTCGGAATCGTGCCACGACTCGAGCGCGCGGCGCGCGGAAAGGCCGCGCCCTCTTCCCTTTCAGAGGAAATCTCCCGGTCCCCGTCTTTGTTATCCTCCGCCCGCAACGGAGGCGCCGTGATCAAGCTGTTCCCCCGCGAGGAGACATTTCTCCCGCAGTTCGTTCGCGCGGCGGACATCATCGTCGAAGCCGCGCGCGCCCTCGACGCGCTGGCCGGCGACTTCACCGACGTCTCGCTGAAGGTCGCCCGGATCAAGCACCTCGAGCACGAGGGCGACCAGGTCGCGCACCAGACGTTCGGGCTCCTCTCGCGCACGTGGATCACGCCGATCGACCGCGAGGACATCCACGCCCTCGTCAAGGCGCTCGACGACGTCCTCGACTTCATGGACGCCGCCGCAAACCGCTTCGTTCTCTACAAGATCCAGGCGCCCCGGGCCGGCGTCAAGCAGGCGACGGAGATTCTCGTCCAGTCGGCGGAGGCGATCCGCCGCGGGATGGGGTTGCTCGGCGACATGAAGAACTCGCCGGCGATCCTCGAGATCTGCGTCGAGATCAACCGGCTCGAGAACGAGGCGGACAGCCTGAACCGGATTTCGATCGGCGCCCTGTTCGACACGGAGAAGGACCCGATCACGCTCATGAAGTGGAAGGAGATCTACGAGGTCCTCGAGGAAGCGACTGACCGCTGCGAGGACGTCGCGAACGTCCTCGAGCAGATCGTCCTGAAGTCGTCGTAGCGCGAATGGCCTTCATCTTCTTCGTCGTCTTCGTCGCGCTCGCGTTCGACTTCATCAACGGCTTCCACGACGCCGCGAACTCGATCGCGACGGTCGTCGGGACTCGCGTCCTGACCCCGAAGCTCGCCGTCGCCTGGGCGGCCTTCTTCAACTTCGTCGCGGCGTTCTCTCTCGAGACGCGCGTCGCCAAGACGATCGGCAAGGACATCGTGAACCCGGCCGTCGTCGACCCGGTCCTGATCTTCGCGGCGCTCGTGGGCGCGATCGTGTGGAACCTCCTGACGTGGTGGTGGGGGCTTCCGTCCTCCTCGTCGCACGCGCTGATCGGCGGGTTCGCGGGCGCGGCCGTCGTGAAGGCCGGACCCGGCGTCCTCGTCCCGCACGGCCTCGTCAAGACGCTCGTCTTCATCGTCCTTTCGCCGATGCTCGGGATGGCGCTCGGTTTCGTGTTCTTCCTCACCGTGGCGTGGATCTTCAGGAAGGCGAGGCCGGAGCCTCTGGACAAGGGGTTCCGGAAGGTGCAGCTCGTCTCGGCGGCGGCGTTCTCGTTCGGGCACGGAATGAACGACGCCCAGAAGACGATGGGGATCATCGCGGTGCTTCTCTTCTCGACCGGCTACCTGAAGTCGATGGACATCCCGTTCTGGATCGTCCTGATCTGTCACGCCGCGATCGGTCTCGGCACGCTCTCGGGCGGCTGGCGGATCGTGCGGACGATGGGGATGCGGATCACGCAGCTCAAGCCGATCGGCGGCTCGTGCGCCGAGTTCGCAGGCGCCGTCACGCTCATCGGGGCGTCGCTCGGCGGCGTGCCCGTCTCGACGACGCACACGATCACCGGCGCGATCATGGGTGTCGGGTCCGTGCGCCGGCTCTCGGCGGTCCGGTGGGGCGTCGCCCGGACGATCATCATCGCGTGGATCCTGACGATTCCGGCGTCGGCCGTCGTGGCCGCGCTCGTCTGGCTCGCGGCGTCGGCCCTCGCGCGCTGACCGGGGGCCGCCCTCAGGGCTTCGGCTTTGCCGGCGGCGCCGGGTGCGGCTGGATGGCGCTCGCCTCGCGCCTCCTTCGCAACAGTTTCCCGAGCGAGACGTTGACCGGATGGCTCCGGGGGAGGAACCCGACCGCGTTCTTCTCGCGCCAGCCGATCTCGCCCCGCAGCTCGAGGAGGATCTGGCTGTTCGGGACTTCCTTGAGGCCGCGGTCCACGGCCTGAACGGTCTTGAGGCGGTTGCGGCCGGCCAGCCAGATGCGCGCGAGAAGCGCGTAGTGCTCGGCCTGGTACGGCTCCTTCTGGATCGCGATCTCGCAGAAACGGGCGCCGTCCTGGACGCGCGTGCGGTCGGACATCGCGAGCGCGAGCCCGTAGTGCGAGAACATCCGGCCGCGAGCCTGAAGCCGCGCGACCGGCTCCTCGGAGTCGGTCTCGACTTTCAGCGTTCCTTCCTTCATCTCGGGCTCCGCGGAGAAGATCTTGTAGGCCTCCGCGAGGAGGATGAGCGCCTTCTGCCAGAGCTCGTCCCGCGCGGCCGCGACCCCGAGCTTCGTCAGGAGCATCGGGTCGCGCGTGCCCGCTTCCGCCAGCACCTGCGCGGGAATGACATTTGTTTCACGCACGGCTTGCCGAGAAGTGTCGGCCCCCCGCCGCACGGCGTCAAGGCGGCGCCTCCGGGGTATCGTCGGGGCATGCAGACTCTGACGCTCGCCCGGGGGCGCGAGGCCGCCGCGAAGCGCCGCCATCCGTGGCTTTTCTCGGGCAGCCTCGCGCGCGGCGCGCCCGTTCCCGGGGGCGCCGTGGATCTGCGGGACGCGGATGGACGGTACGTGGGCCGCGGGTTCGCGTCGCCGTCGTCGCCGATCGCGGCGCGCGTCTGGACGTTCGAGGACCGCCCGCTGGACGCGGAGCTCGTCGGCGGGCGGCTCGACACGGCCGCCCGCCTGCGCGCGGCCGTGGTCCCGCCCGACACGGACGGCTACCGCCTCGTGAACGCGGAGGGAGACTTCCTGCCGGGCCTCGTCGTGGACCGCTACGGCGGCGTCCTGTCCGTGCAGGCGACGACGGAGGGGACCGAGCGGGCCCGCGACCTCTGGCTGCCGGCGCTCGCGGAGCGGTTTCCCGGCGCGACGATCGTCCAGCGTAACGACCTTCCCTCGCGCAAGGGCGAGGGCCTGCCGCTCGAAGACGAGATCCTCCTGGGCGGCCCGGTGCCTGCGCGCGCCGCGTTCCGCGAGCGCGGCCTGAACTTCGTGGCGGAGCTCGCGGGCGGCCAGAAGACGGGCTTTTTTCTCGACCAGCGTGAGAACCGGCACGTCGTGTGCGGCCTGGCCGCCGGACGGAGCGTCCTGAACCTCTTCTCGTACTCCGGCGCGTTCGGCGTCGCGGCGCTCGCGGGCGGCGCGTCCCGCGTCGTGCACGTGGACGTCTCGCGGCCCGCGCTCGACCTCGCCCGCGAAAACCACCGCGCGAACGGCCAGGGCGTCGACGAGCCGGGCGCGCCCGCCGAGACGGTGTGCGCGGACGTCTTCGAGGACCTGCGAGTCCGCGTGGCCGCGGGGGAGACGTGGGACCTCGTCGTCACGGACCCGCCCGCCTTCGCGAAGAGGCGCGGCGACGTGGACCGCGCCTGCCGCGGCTACAAGGACGTGAACCGTCTCGCGATCAAGCTCCTCGCGCCGGGAGGCTTCCTCCTCGCGTGCTCGTGCTCGGGCCCCGTGAACGCGGACCTCTTTCAGAAGGTCCTGTTCTCGGCGGCGCTCGACGCGGGCCGGGAAGTGCGCCTGCTCGCGAAGCGTGGCGCGGGGCCCGACCACCCCGTGTCGATCGACTGCCCCGAGGGCGAGTACCTGAAGGCGTTTCTGCTCTCGGCGGCGTCGTGACCGCGCGCGTCGCGCTCGTCGGCCCGTTTCCTCCGTGGCGCAGCGGCATCGCGGACCAGGACGCGCGCCTCCTCGCAGCGATGCGCCGCCTCGGCGTCGACCCGCTCGTCGTCGGCTTCTCACGGATGTACCCGCGTTTCCTTTACCCGGGGACGCTGGAGTATTCGGAGGAAGAGAAGAAGATTTTCTTAGAAGGTGAAGAGGGCGAAGTCTCGGCGCTGGCGCGCGGCCCGGCGGCGTCCCGCGGTCGAGTCGTTCCCCTCCTCGACGGACTAAACCCGCTGTCTTTCGTGCGGGCCGCCCGCCTTCTTTCATTCGAAGAAATCTCTCTCCTGATCCTCCCCTGGTGGACGTCGTATTTCGCGCCGCACGTCTCGCTTCTGCTTGGGACTCTTCGCGCCGAGTCTCCCTCCACCGTCCGCCTGCTCCTCTGCCACAACGTGTTCGACCACGAGGCGCATCCGCTGAAGGACGCGCTCACGCGCGCGGTCCTCCGCCGCGCCGACCGCTTCGCGGTCCAGAACGCGCGCAGCGCGCGCGAGGTGGCGGCCGAGCGGCCCGACGCTCCGATCGCCGTCGTGCCGCACCCGGCCGAGCCGCGCGCCGTCCTCCCGGACCGCGACGCGGCGCGCGGGCAGCTCGGCGTCCCGCTCGGCGCGCCCGTGTTTCTGTTCAGCGGCCTTCTCCGTCCGTACAAGGGCTGGGACGTTCTCCTGGACGCGTTCGCGGCGCTGCGCCGCGAGGTGCCGCGCGCGCTCCTCGTCCTCGCGGGCGAGCCATGGGGCGAGGCGCGCCGGCTCGAGGCGTGGGCGCCCGCCGGCGTCCGCCTCGAGCTGCGCTACCTGCCGGAGAGGGAGCGCGGCCTCTGGTTCGCCGCCGCGGACGCCGTCGTCTGCCCGTACCGGCACGCGACGGGCTCCGGCATCGCGGCGGACGCGCTCGCGTACGGCCGGCCGGTGATCGGCTCGCGCGTCGAGGGCCTCGAGGACGTCGTGGAGGACGGGCACAGCGGCCTCCTCGTCCCGCCCGGCGACGCGGCCGCCCTCGCGGGCGCCATGGCCCTCTTCGTCCGCGAGAACCTCGGGCCGCGCCTCGCGGCCGGCGCCGCGCGCCTGAGGGCCTCGTTCGGACCCGACGACCACGCCCGCCGCGTGCTCGCGCTCGGGGGCGTGACGGCCTGATCGCGCGCGGTTGGTAGACTCGAGAGCGCATGGGCCAGGTACGCATGTTCCGCGACCGCGTCGTCTCGATGGAGCAGACGCAGGAGATCGGTGAAAAGCACATCGACCTTCTGACGGCGCTCGCAACGGAAGCGCTTCCCGGCTTCACCCTGAGCGAGCACGGCCTCGAGCACGAGCAGGACCTCTACGTCCTGACGTTCGCGAACGCCGACACGGGCGAGGGGCGCCGCGTCGCCTTCACGCGCATGGTGCTGTCCGACGCGGACCGCATTCCCGCGATCGTCGCCGACGCCGCGGCGCCGGTCCGCGCCCGCATCGTCGACCTGATCCGGAGCCAGTCGGGCAGCCCCCGGATTCTCGTCACGATTCGCGCCCTCCTGACGGACGACGAGCGGGTCGAAGCGGACGGGATCGAGGCCGAGTGGAGGAAGAAGCACGAGGCGGAGCTCGCGGCGAAGAAGGCCGAGGACGAGCGCCGGCAGCGCGAGCGCCAGCGCGTCAAGCAGCAGGAAGACGCCAGGCGGCAGGCGCAGCGGGAGCGCGAGAAACGCCAGCGCGCCGCGCAGGGCGGCGGGAAGGAAGCTCCGGCGGCGGCGCAGCAGCCCGGCGAGGGCGGCGGCAAGCGCCGGCGGCGGCGCGGACGCGGCGGTTCGGCGCGGGGCGCCGCGCCGGGCGGCTCCGGGCAGCCCGCGGCGCAGGGGCAGGCGCCGCAGGCCCAGGCGCCGCGAGAGCCGCGCCCGCAGCGTCCTCCGCAGCAGCAGCGGCCTCCGCAGGGAGGCCCCGGAGGCGAGGCCGGCGGTCCGAGGCCCGAGGGGGGCGGAGGCGGACGGCGGCGGCGCCGGCGCGGCCGCGGCCGGGGTCCGGGCGGGAATCCGGGTCACGCGGGCGGCGGGTCTCCGCCTTCTCCGGCTTCCGGCTAGCGCCAGCTCAGAGAACGGCGCCGCAGCGCGGACAGAAGACGAACCCGTCCGTCTGCTCGTGCGCGCAGCTCACGTCCAGCCGGGCAGGAGCGGGCAGCTCGACCGCGTCCCCCACGGGCACGAGGCGCACGCGCACGCCGTGCGAGTCCGCGGCGATGAGGTCCACGCGCCGGCGCATCGCGGCCGCGCCGGGCAGTGCGGCTTCGGCGACGAAGCCCTCGGCGCGGCGGCAGCGGCCCTGGAACCATGCGACGAGCGGAGAAAGGAGCGCAGGCGAGAGGCGGCGCGTGACGGCGGGGTGCTCCGTGTCGAACGTGCGCAGGAACGCGCCGTGCGTGTCGGCGCCGAGCTCGATCTCCGTGGCGTCGAAGCGCAGCGCCTCGGCGAGGAGCGCGCGGCCGAGGCGGTCGATCCAGTCCTCGCCAGGCGGGGGAGCGGGGGCCGGCGGCGGAACGGGCACCGGACCGGAGGGCACGAGGGCGGCGGGCGAGGGCGCGCGGCCCGCGGGGCCGCCCTCGAACTTCTCGATGACGTCCTCGAGAACGGGATCGGGCGCGACGAAGAGCTCCACGGAGAAGCCGGTCGCGATCGCCACGTTCTGCTGGAGCACGATGTTCTGCGGGTCCGAGATCGCGACGTTCAGGATTTTCCCCGAGAGCGAGAACGGGAACGCGCGGAAGCGCCGCCGCTCCTTGGCGGGAAGGCACTCGACGATGTCCGGGTCGGCCGAGAGCAGCGTCGCGCGGGAAACGCCGGGCAGCGCGTACGCCTGGGCGAGGGCCGCGGTCAGCGTCTCCTCGCTGACGGCGCCGGTCGAGAGAAGCGCGCGCTCGATCGTCCCCCCGTGCGTCTTCTGCCACGTGGACGCCCGGCTCAGGCGGCGGACCGTGAGGTCGCCGGCTTCGGCGAGCAGGTCTCCGACTCCAAGGTTGACGGGCATCTCCACGGGCCAATGAAGCACGATCCGGGCCGGGCCCGGCGGGCGGGAAACCGCCGAAACGTGTCGCTCGAGGCCGCCCCGCCCTGACTTCGGTGGCCCGGGGTCCGACAGAAACTGTCGGTCAGCCCTTCGGGAAATACTCGCGCCAGCGGCGGTCCACCAGCGAGACCGTGGAGGGGTCGGCCTCGACGACCTTCGGCATCCACGGCTTCGTCCGGGCGTCGATCACGACGGGCGGCGAGAACGCGAGGTGGTTCCGCACGACGCGCGTTGCGCCGTGGACGTCCGCGGCGGGCTCGAACCGCGTGAACACGCGCCAGAGGAACGCGCGCTCGTCCTTCGCGGTCGCCGCCGCGTCGTCCGCGAGCACGACGAGCGGCCACGCCGCGACGGCCGGGTCGGCCGCGAGCCGTTCCGCGAAGGCGCGGTCGTCCGCGTACGCGGGCCCCTCGACGACGAGCGCGCCCGGCGCGAAGACGGCGGCGGCGGCCGCCCCGGCCGGGAGCGCCCCGCGAAACTCCGCGGGAAGGTCGCGGATCGCGTCGCCGAGGCCGAGGAGGACGCCCTTGCTGCCCTCGTTCACCTTCGGGCCCGTGTAGTCGAGGGTGTCCATCGCGAGGTTCCCGAAGACGAAGAGGTCCGTCTCGAAACGGCAGCGCGCGAGGACGTGCGTGAGGAGTCCCTTGAAATCGCGCAGGTCCCGCCGCGCGTCCGTCACGAGGAGGAATTTCGTGAGCGCGAGCTGGCCCTCGCCGAGGATCCGGAACGCCGAGGCCATCGCCTCGCGCCCGTAGCGGTCGCGCACGACCGCGGCCGCGAGCGAGTGGAAGCCCGTGTCGCCGTAGCTCCAGAGGTCGACGACGGACGGCATCACGAGCGGGAAGAGCGGCGAGAGGAGCTCCTGGACGTAATCGCCGAGGTAGAAATCCTCCTGCCGAGGCTTCCCCACGACGGTGGCCGGAAAGATCGCGTCCCTGCGGCGGAAGACGCGGTCCACCTCGAGGACGGGGTAGGCGTGCTGGAGGGAGTAATAGCCGTAGTGATCCCCGAACGCGCCTTCGGGCCGCCGGATCTTCGGGGGCACGCGCCCGGTGATCGCGAACTCGGCGGTCGCGACGAGGCGGTGCGGGTGTCCGGACACCTCGGCCATGGGCAGCTTCTCGCCGAGGACGAGCGATGCGAGGAGAACCTCAGGCAGGCCTTCCGGGAGGGGCGTGATCGCGCCGAGGATGAGCGCCGGAGGGCCGCCGAGAAAGACGGTGAGCGGCATCGCCTCGCCCCGCGCTTCGGCGACGTGGTAGTGGAAGCCGCCTCCCTTGCCGATCTGCCAGTGGACCCCGAGCGTCCGCGCGTCGTGCACCTGCATCCGGTACATTCCGAGGTTCGACTGCCGGGTCTCGGGGTGCTCCGTGTACACGAGCGGCAGCGTCAGGAACCCGCCGCCGTCCTCCGGCCACTGCGTCAGGGCGGGAAGCGTCGTCAGGTCGAAGCGGCCGTCCACGATCTCGGCGACGGGGACGTCGCTCCCGCGGCGGGTGCCGATCCTCGCGGCCCGCGCGAGGAAGGAGCGGTAGCCCCACAGCTTCTTCGCCGTCGGAGGGAGAAGCTCCGTCGCGGCCCGGGCGGCGGTCCTGACGAACTCGGACGGGCGGCTCCCGAAGGCGAGCTCGATCCGCTTTTTCGCCCCGAAGAGATTCGTGACGACGGGATACGGCGAGCCCTTCGGCCGCGCGAAGAGGAGGGCGGGGCCGCCCTCCTCGATCACGCGCCGGTGGATCTCGGGGATCTCGAGGCGCGGGTCGGCCTCGGCCTCGACGACGGCGAGGTCGTTCTCCCCGCGGAGCGCGTCGAGGAACGCGCGCAGGTCTCTCAGGCGAACTTGTCCGTCGCGGCGACGAGCGCGCGGGTGTTCGGCGGCTCCCAGGCGCTGTGGCCGGCGTCGGGCGAGATGATGAGGTCCGCCTCGGGCCACGCGCGGTGGAGCGCCCAGGCGCTGAAGATCGGACACACGACGTCGTAGCGCCCCTGCACGATCACGCCCGGAATGTGCCGGATCTTCCCGGCGTCGCGCAGGAGCTGTCCGTCCACCTCGAAGAAGCCCTTGTTCGCGAAGTAGTGGGCCTCGATGCGCGCAAAGGCGAGCGCGAACTCGTCTTCCTCGTAGTGGCCGGCGAACGAGGCGTCCGGCAGGAGCTTGGACGTCGCGCCCTCCCAGCCGCTCCAGATCTTCGCGGCCGCGAGGCGCACGGCCGGGTCGTCGTGTGTGAGGCGCTTGTGGTACGCCGTGACGAGGTCGCCGCGCTCGGCCTCGGGGATGTGCGCGAAGTACGGCTCCCACGCGTCCGGATAAATGATCGACGCGCCCTCCTGGTAGAACCAGTCGATCTCCTTCTTGCGCAGGAGGAAGATCCCGCGCAGGACGAGCTCCGTCACGCGGTCCGGGTGCGTCTCGGCGTACGCGAGCGCGAGCGTCGAGCCCCACGAGCCGCCGAAGACCTGCCATTTCGCGATCCCGAGCTCCGTGCGCAGCTTCTCGATGTCGGAAACGAGGTCCCACGTCGTGTTCGCCTCGAGGCTCGCGTACGGCGTCGACTTGCCGCAGCCGCGCTGGTCGAAGACCACGATGCGGTACTTGTCCGGGTGGAAGAAGCGGCGCACCTTGGGGTCCGAGCCGCCGCCCGGGCCGCCGTGCAGGAACACGGCGGGTTTGCCCTTCGGGTTCCCGCTCTCTTCCCAGTAGAGCGTGTGGACGTCCGAGACCTTGAGCATCCCCGTGCGATACGGCTCGATCGGGGGGTACAGCCAGCTGACGGGGTCCTTGACCGGGTGCGACATGCGAACCTCCGCCCGCATCCTGCCAGAGTCCGGGGTCTTCCGCGCGTCAGGCCCGCGGGGCCGGAGGAGCGAGGTCGGCGAGGCTCGTCGCCCTGAGGCGCGCGAGGAAGTCGCGTCGCACCGGCGCGAGGAGGCGGGCCGCCGGCCCGGGCGGCTCGGGAAACGCGGCCTCGATGTCGCCCTTCTTCCCCAGCGCAAGGACGACGTCCGCGAGCGTGATCTCGACGGCCGGCCGGCCGAGGACGAAGCCTCCCGTCCGGCCTCGCCTGCTGCGCAGCAAGCCCCGGTCCACGAGGCGGCCGAGAATCTTCGCGAGGAACGGCGCCGGGACGCCCGAGACCGCCGCGAGGTCCTTCACGCCCCGGCCCTTCCCGGCGGGGCCGCGCGGGTCGAGGAAGGGCAGCGCCGCGAGGGCGATCTCCTGCGCGCGCGAGAAGAACATCAGCCCTTCGTGAGGAAGGCGTACTGCTCGGATGTGAGAGGGACCACCGAGAGACGTCCGATCCGCACGAGGGGCGAGTCCGCAAAGAGGGAAGTCCTTCGGATTTCTTCGAGTGGAATAGAGCGAGGGAGAGGCTTTCCCGCGCGAAGGGTGACTCGCGGCTCCGCGGCGCCTTTCGGATTCTCTTCAAAGGAGGAGACGACGGCCTCTCCGACGGCGGCCTTCTCGCTCCCCGTGTGGTAGACGACGACGCGGTCGCCCTTCTTCATCGCCCGGAGGTGCTTCAGCGCCACGGGGTTTTTCACGCCCGACCACACTGTCTCTTTCTCTCTAAGAAGATCTTCGAACGAATAGTCCCCGGGTTCGGTCTTGACGAGCCAGTGCGCCATGGTTCACCCCACCTGCCGGAGGGCGTTCGTGATCTTCGTGAACGCGGCGCGAGCGGCCGGGAAGAGGCCGCCGAAGAAGCCCATGACGAGCGAGAAGACGATGCCGGTGCCGAGCAGAGCCGGCGTGAGGCGGAACGCGAAGACGACCTCGGAGAACGTCGCGAAGTTCGTCGTGCCCGTCACGCCCGAGAGCGCGAGCTTGACGGCGAGGAGGCCGAGGAAGCAGCCGACGATTCCCCCGAGGAGCGCGAGGCAGAGGGATTCGAAGACGAACGAGATCAGGACCGAGCTCCGCGAGAAGCCGAGCGCGCGAAGTGTCGCGATCTCGCGCGTGCGCGCCGCGACGGCCGCGTACATCGTGTTCATCGCGCCGAAGCACGCGCCGATCGCCATCACGATCCCGACGAAGAAGCCGAGGAACTTGATCGGCGCCGCCGTGGAGGTCTGGTCGTCGTAGTACTTGCGCTCGACCTTGCCCTCGAGCGCGAGGCGGGGATCGCCCGCGAGGCCGGCGACGAACTGGTCGCGGGCCGCGCGGCCGGACGTCTTCGCGAGGACCGACGAGTAGCCGCCCCGCTTGAAGTCCGTGACCATCCCTTCGACGTCCGTCCAGATTTCGCTGTCGGGCGCGGTGCCGCCGGCGTCGAAGAGGCCGACGACGGTCCAGCGGTAGGCGCCGAACCGGATCGTCTGGCCCGTCGTGCAGTCCTTGAAGCGCTTGGAGACGCTCTTGGAGACGACGACCTCCGACTTGCCGGGCGCGAACCAGCGGCCCTCGACGAGCG
Source organism: Thermoanaerobaculia bacterium (assembly GCA_036504335.1). GTDB lineage: Bacteria > Acidobacteriota > Thermoanaerobaculia > UBA5066 > UBA5066 > Fen-183. The sequence continues at coordinate 55,471 of DASXVJ010000035.1, read as the reverse complement.
TGAGGCCGGGGCGCAGCTTCATCCCCTTCTCGCCGATCCCGCGGATCGTCACGTTCGAGGAGCCGCCGCCCAGCTTCTCGAGGTTCAGGACGACGACGAGCTCCTGCGACGCCAGCGGCTTGCCGTCGGCGTCCGGCGCGACTCCCGGAAGCGTCAGGATGAGCGGGACCTGGTCGCGCGAGACGCCCGACTGCAGCTCGGACTGCGAGTTCTGCCTGAGGACGAGGACGTTGCTGTCCGAGCCCGAGGCGGTGAACACGCGCGTGAGCCCCTCGCCGAGCGCCATGACGCAGAGGAAGACCGCGACGACGAGCCCGATCCCGAGGACCGTGAGCGAGGTCGTGACCTTCCGGACGAAGAGGTTGCGGATGTTGTACTTCAGGGGGATGCCGAGCATCGAGGGGCTCCTCCTACGCGACGAGACGAAGGCCGTCCGTGATGGGGCGGCGGACGGACCGGATGGCGGGGACGAGGCCGGCGAGAACGCCGACGAAGATCGTGACGACGAACGCGCCGGCCAGGACGTCGGGGTAGAGGCGCAGAGCCGCGGCGAGCGAGGCGACCGGCGTCATCATGACCGCGGCGCGCAGCCGCGGGAAGGCGGCGACGTAGATCCCGAGGCCGAGCGTCGCGCCGAAGAGCGCGAGGAGGACGCTCTCGGACAGCAGGATCCCGAAAAGGGTGCGCCGCGGGAAGCCGATCGCCCGGAGGACCGCGATCTCCGTGACGCGCTCGCGCGCGGACATCGCCATCGTGTTCGCGGCGATGAGGAGGACGACGGCCGCGATGACGGCGGTGAGCGTCCGGAAGAAGAGCTTCACGTTGCCCAGCAGCGCCACGTAGTTGTTCTGGAATTCCTTCTCGGTCTCGGCGCGCACGGGCCACGTCGAATTCTCGAAGGCCGCGTTGATGCGCGGGATGAGGTCGCGCGTCGCCGCCGCGTCCACGGCCTTGAGCCAGATCATCGTGTAGAGGCCCGCGGCCTTCGGGAGCGCTTCGTCGATGACCTTCTGGTCGAAGAACACGGAGGCCTCGTTTTGCCCGCGGTACACGCCGCGGATCGTAAACGTGTAGACGCCCGGCCAGATGTCGCCCGTGAGCGTGATCTGCTGGCCGACCGTCCAGCCGTACTTCTTCATCAGGATCTCGCCCACGAGGAGGCCGCTCCGGTCGGCCTTCCACGCCTCGGCCGACCCGGCCACGATCGCGGAGGCGTCGAAGATGTCGAAGAAGACGACCGGGTCGACGGCGAAGCGCTGGAAGACGTGAAAGGCCGAGAAGTCGACGTACCGCCCGCCGAACCAGTTGAACGGCATCGCGGCCTTCACGCCGGGCATCTGCCGGATCTTCTCGAGGTGCGACGCGGGCAGGACGTTCGCGAAGGAGACCTTGTGGCGCACCGCGATCCGGAACATGCCCTTTCCCATGGACGGGTCGGCGTCGAGCATCGCCACGAACGTCCCGAGGAGGCAGATCACGAAGAAGGGCAGGAGGATCGAGCCGATCGTCAGGCCCGAGCGCGTCTTCTTGCGCAGCAGGTTCTTCAGGACGAGCGGCAGGAACCTCATCAGCCGACCTGCCTCAGGCCGTCCGTGATGGAGCGCTGCGAGGAGCGGATGGCGGGGACGAGGCCGGCGAGAACGCCAACGAGGACGGAGATCCCGAACGCGAGGACGACGACCTCGGGGAAGAGCTTCATGCCGGCCGCGAAGCCGCCCATCGGCGAGTAGAGGAGCCCCTGCCGGAAGCCGGGGAAGATCCCCACGAAGAGGAGCGCGCCGACCGTCCCGCCTACGAGCGCGAGGAGGACGCTCTCGCCGAGCATCATCCCGAGGATCGTCCCTTTCGGGTAGCCGAGCGTCCGGAGGACCGCGACCTCCGTGACGCGCTCGCGCGCCGCCATCGCCATCGTGTTGCCGGCGATGAGGAGGATGACGAGGACGATGACCGTCGAGATGCCCGTGACCATGAGCTTCACGTTCCCGAGCATCGAGACAAAGCCGTTCTGCATCTCCTTCTCCGTCTCGGTGCGCGTCGGGACGGAGCTGTTGTCGAACATCGCGTCGATTTCCCTCGGCAGGCGCTCGACGGCGGCGAGGGAATCCGCCTTGATCCAGAACCAGCCCACGAAGCCCTTCACGCGGGGCAGAGCCTCCTCGACGTACTGGTGGTGGAAATAGACGCCCGTCTCGTCCGGCCCCTTGTAGGACGCCCGGATCGTGAGCTCGAGGCTGACGGGGTAGATGTCCCCCTTGAGCGTGATCTTCTGCCCGAGCTTCCAGCCGTACTTCTTCATGAGGAGCTCGCCGGCGAGGAGGCCCGTCCGGTCGGTGATCCAGTCCTGCGCGGACCCCTGGACGATCTTCGCCTCGTCGAAAACCTTCAGGAACGTCGGCGCGTCGGACGTCGAGAATCGCGCGAACATGTTCTCGGGCTTCTGGTCGATGTATGCCCCGCCGAACCAGTTCATGCGGACGACGTCGGTGACGCCCGGCAGCTGGGCGATCTTCGGCATGGTGGACTCGAGGACCCAGTTCGTCAGGGAGACCTTGTGCCGCACGATGAGGCGGAACATGCCCTTGCCGCCGGTGGGGTCGCCGTCGAGGGTTCTCAGCAGCGTCCCCATGACGCAGATCACGAGGAGCGGGAGGACGATCGACGCGACCGTCAGGACAGACCGCGTCTTCTTGCGGAACAGGCTCTTGAAGACGTACGGGAAGAACTTCATCAGCCCACCCGCCTCAGGCCGTCCGTGATGGAGCGCCTCACGGCGCCGGCCGCGGGGACGATCCCGGCGAAAAGGCCGATGAAGACCGAGATCCCGAAGCCCACGGCGAGGACGGACGGATAGACCGTCATGCCCGCGGCGAAGCCCGCCATGGGCGTGTTCATGAGGGCGGCCTTGAAGCCTCCGAACCCGAGGGCGAAGAGGCCGAGGCCGAGGAGCCCGCCCAGGAGCGCGAGAAGCAGGCTCTCGGCGAGGATGAGCGCGAGGATCGTGTCCTTCTGGTAGCCGAGCGTCCTCAGGACCGCGATCTCGCCCACGCGCTCGCGCGCGGCCATCGCCATCGTGTTCGCGGCGATCAGGAGGATCACGAACACGATCGCGCTGCTGATGCCGTTCAGCATGAACTTGACGTTGCCGAGCATCTGGACGAAGCCGTTCTGGAACTCCTTCTCGGTCTCCGTCTTCGTGGGCGCGTCCGTGTTGTCGAACATCTCGTCGATCTGCTTCGGGAGGCGGCCGACCGCGTCGGCGTCCCTCGCGCGGACGTAAAACGTCCCGATCCGGCCCTTGACGCGCGGAAGGGCCTCTTCCACGTACGCCCAGTTGAAGAAGAGGGCGGCGTTGCTTCCGGCCGGGGCGTCGAAGATCGCGCGGATGGTGAGCTCGAGGTTCACGGGGTAAATGTCGCCCTGCAGGACGACCTTCTGGCCCAGCTTCCAGCCGTGCCTCCTCACGAGCTCCGTCCCGACCATCGCGCCCGACCGGTCCGCGAACCAGTCCCGCGCGCTGCCTTCGACGACGCGCGCCTCATCGAAGACCCTGAGGAGCTTCTCGGGCTCGACGCCGAACCGCGCAAAGAAATTCTTCGGCGTGTAGTCGACGTACTTCCCGCCGAACCAGCACCAGACGGACATCTCCTCGATGCCGCCGAGCTGCTGGATGCGTCCGCGGTACGACTCGGGGATCCAGTTCGACAGCGAGACCTTGTGGCGGACGACGATCCGGTTCATCCCCGTGCCGGTGGCCGGGCGGTCGAGCGTCCGGATGAGCGTGCCGAAGAGACACACGACGAACAGCGGCAGCAGGATCGACCCCAGCGTGAGGAGCGACCGCGTCTTCTTGCGGAACAGGCTCTTGAAGACGTACGGGAAGAACTTCACCTCTCCTCCGCGGGAATCAGGTGGCCGACGCCGAGATCGCGGCCGCCATGCCGACGGCCTTGCCCTTCTCGGCGTGGACGTCCTCCTTCAGGACGCCCTTGTCGAGGTGGATCAGCCGGTGGGCCCGGCCTGCCGCCTTCGGGTCGTGCGTGACCATGACGATCGTCTTCTTGAACTCGTCGTTGAGCCGCTCCATGAGGATCAGGATCTCCTCGCCGCTCTTCGAGTCGAGGTCGCCCGTGGGCTCGTCTGCGACGAGGAGCTTCGGGTCGGTGGCGATCGCGCGCGCGATCGCGACGCGCTGCTCCTGCCCGCCCGAAAGCTGGCGCGGGTAGTGGTCCATCCGGTCCGCGAGGCCGACGACCGAGAGCGCGAGCTCGACCTGCTTGCGGCGGCGCGCGCGGTTCAGGTTCGTGAGGAGGAGCGGCAGCTCGACGTTCTCGTAGGCCGTCAGGACGGGCACGAGGTTGTAGAGCTGGAAGATGAACCCGACGTTCGCGCTCCGCCACTTCGCGAGCGCCGCCTCGGTCATCTTCGAAACCTCCGCGTCGCCGACGAGGATGCGCCCCGACGTCGGGCGGTCGATCCCGGCGATGAGGTTCAGGAGCGTCGTCTTGCCCGACCCCGAGGGGCCCATGAGCGCGACGAAGTCGCCGTCCTCGACGCTCAGCGAGAGCTTGTCGAGGACGGTGAGGACCTGCGTGTCGCGGGTGTATTGCTTGACGAGCGAGTCGATCTGGATGAGAGGGGTCGCCATGCGGCTCTCCTTCGTGTCCCCTTGGGGGCTCAGTCTTTCTTGAGGCGGACGTTCTGCTCGCGGCGCCATGCGTGCGTCGCCGCCGCGGCGTCGGCGACGATCTCCTCGCCGCCGGAAACGCCGGACGCGACCTCGACCTGCGTGCCGGAGGCGGCGCCGAGGACGAGCGGCCGGAAGACGGCCTTGTCGTTCGCGACGACGAGGACGCCCTTCTCGCTTCCGATCGCGACGACCGAGGCGGACGGCACCATGACCTTCGGCTTCGCCTTCTCGTCGACCTTCGCCTCGGGGTTCAGGAAGACGACGCGGCAGGACATCTCGGGCAGCACCCGCGCGTCCTTCCCGAAGATCTCGATCTTGACCTTCACGGAGCCCTTCTGGCGGTCGGCGGTCGGGACGATCTGCCTGAGGCGCGCCTTGTACGGCTTGTCGGGGTACGCGTCGAGAGCGACCTCGGCGGGCTGGCCGATCGAGAGCTTCGCGACGTTCTGCTCGTTGATGTCGGCCTCCATCTCGAGGGAGGAGAGGTCGACGATGACCGCGAACGTCGCGCCCGCCGAGCCGGCGCCGCCGAACCCCTGCGGGGCGACCGTCTCGCCGAGGAACGCTTTCTTCACGGTCACGACGCCGTCGATCGGGGCGTAGATCTCGGCGTTCTTGATGAGCTCGTCGGTGTACTTGACCTGCTGCTCGGCGGCGCCGATCTGGGCCGTGAGCGCGCGCACCTGCGAGTCCGCGGCGTCGAACGCCTGCTGCGAGCCGATCTTCTGGTCCAGGAGGGACTTCGCGCGGTCGCGCTCGAGGCGCGCGTTCTCCAGCTGCGCGAGGACCTGCTCGCGCGACGCGACGTACTGGCGCTTCTGCGCCTCCAGCTCCTGCGACTCGAGGCGGGCCACGAGCTCGCCCTTCTTCACCTTCTGGCCTTCCTCGAGGTTCAGCCACGCGACGCGCCCGACGGATTTCGGGGAGATCTCGGCCTTCGAGCGCGCGACGACGTAACCCGACGCCGTGAGGACGGTCGACGCCTGCGTCGGCGTCACGATCGAGACGCGCGTCGTCGAGACCTCGGGCGGCCGGATCGCGACCCCCTTGCTGCGGGCCAGGATGAAAAGGACGGCGACCGCCGCGACGCACGCGGTCGCGACGCCGGCCCAGAGGAAGCGCCGGGAGGACGGTTCGTCGGCGCGGTCGATGCGGAGACCCGTGAGGTCGGCGGATTTGTTGATGGGTTCCATAAGCAATTCAGACTCGACAGTACGATATCCGAAGCGCGATCGTTTCAGGATGGGGGCGGTTTTCGGCGAACGAGCGGCCCCGACCGGCGAACCGTGTCAGCGTTCGGCCGCCGCGGCCGCACGGAACGCCTCGAGGAAGGCCTCGAGGTGGCGGCGCTCGGTCCGGGCGTTCCCGATCGCGGCGCGCAGCGCATACCGGCCTCTCACGAGGGCATGGGACACGAACGTCCGGCCGTCCTCATTGATCCGGGCGAGGATCCGCGCGTTCGCCGCGTCGGCCGCCGCGGCGTCCATTCCGAGCGGCTGCCACCGGAACGCCACGACGGAGAAGGGCGTCGGGGCGACGATCGCCACTCCGGGCTCTCTTTCCAGCTCGGCGCGCAGCCAGCGCGCCCCGCCGATCGCGTCCGCGATGCGCGTTCGCACGCCCGCGGTGCCGAACGCGCGCAGCGTCATCCACATCTTGAGAGCGCGGAAGCGCCGGCCGAGCTGGACGCCATAGTCCATGTACTCGCGCACGGACTGGCCCTCGGGCGTCTCGAGGTAGTTCGGGACGACCGAGAACGCGCGCCGCACGCGCTCCATGCGCCGGAAGAACAGGCCCGTGCACTCGAGCGGCACGAGCATCCACTTGTGCGGGTTGTAGAGGACCGAGTCCGCGCGCTCCCATCCGGAGAAGAGCGGGCGCATCTCCGGCAGGACCGCGGCCGACCCCGCGTACGCGGCGTCGACGTGCAGCCAGACGCGCTCTTTCCTGCAGAGATCCGCGAGCGCCTCGAGCGGATCGACGGACGTGACCGTCGTCGTCCCGGCTGTCGCGACGACGGCGACGGGAACGCGGCCCGCAGCGCGATCTCGCGAGATTGCGGAGGCGAGGGCCTCGACGTCCATCCGGAAATCCGCGTCCGCCGGGATCTTCACGAGGCCTTCCGTCCCGAAGCCGAGGACGACGCAGGCCTTGTCGATCGAGGAGTGGGAGAGCTCGGAGCAATAGACACGGCCCGCGGGCCGGCCCGCGAGGCCCGTCTTGCGGACGTCGGGGTACGCCTCCTCGCGCGCGGCCGCGAGCGCGATCAGCGAGGCCGTCGAGGCCGTGTCCGCGAGCTGGCCGTCGAAGCCGTCCGGGCCCGAGGGCAGCCCCACGAGTTCGAGCAGCCAGCGCACGACGCCCTGCTCGAGCTCCGTGAGGACCGGCGAGGTGCGCCAGAGGATTCCGACCTGGTTGTAGCCGGCGGCGAGGAAGTCGCCCACGACGGCGGGCGCCGTGCCCGTGTTCGCGAAGTACGCGAGGTAGCCCGGGTGCTGCCAGTGCGTGAGGTTCGGCTCGACGAGGCGGTCGAGGTCGCGCTCGATCGCCTCCCACGGCTCCGGCTGGTCAGGCGCGCGCTGCGGGATCTGCGCGAGGACCTCGCCCGGCTTCGTGCGCGCGAGGACGGGCCGCGACTCGAGCGTCTCGAAGTAACGCGCGAGGCGCTCGACGGCCGCCCCGCCCATCCGGCGGAAGTCGTCGGGGGAGAAATCGCCGTGCGGCGGCGGAGGGCCGGGGAGGCGCGTGTCCCGGGTCATGGCCCGAGTCTACTCAGCGCGCGTCGACGCGCAGCGTGGCCTGCCCGAACGTTCCGCCGAGGGCGTCGTTCACGGAGACGGTGAGGTCGTAGCGGCCGGGCGGGAGCTGAAGCGTCACGAGGCGCGAGGCCGGCGTGTCGCGGACGGCCTTGTACTCGTCGCCCGCGTAGGAAAGGAACCAGTCGTCGCTGGCGGTATCACGCGCGGCGCCCTCCAGCGCGGCGGCCTCGACGACGATCTTCACGCTCGCCACGAACGCGTCCGATTCGGTTTCGAATCGGAGCTCCTCGTGCGGGATCCTCACCTCGAGCTTCCAGAACGGCTTGCCGGGGTCGGGCGACGCGGTCGAGGCGCGGCCCCTCCACTCGAGCGTCAGGGGAATCGCTTTCTTCGCCGTGCGCGCGGCGCCCGGGCGGTTCGCGTCCGCCCGCGCCGCGACGCCGGCGTGCCGCGCGTCCTCCGCCAGCGCCGCGGCCGCCTTCGGCGAAGGCCCCGCGGGCTTGAACGCGGAGCGCGCGAGCATGTTCACGCCCGCCTTGCGCGTCGCGACCTTGACGGAGTAGGTCTTCTTCGGGTCCACGCCCGAGAGCCTCACGCCGAGCCGATACGTGGCGGCCGACGCGTCGAGGAGGCCCTCCAGCGCGGCGGTCATGTCGTTCGTCGAGACCCGGGCGATGCCTCCCGTCGCGTCCACGTAGCGCATCGGCGCGTCCTGCAGGTTGCGCGCCTCGTCCTGGCGGAGGCTCGCGTTGAACGCGTAGCGATCCGCGGCGGAGGGAAGCCCGCGGCCGAGCGAGCCGGGGTCGATGAAATGGACGATCACGCCGGACGTCGCGAGGAAGCGGGCGAGGTCTTCGGCCTCCGGGAGCGCGCTCGGGTCGAACACGAACCGTCCGGCGCCGAGCTCCTGCGAAGCCCCGGGCGCCCCCGGGATCGTCGGGAAGCTCCCGGCGCCCGCGCGGCCCCGCGTGTTTCCCGAAGGCAAGCCGGGGAGGCTGCCGCCCGACGCGGCGGCGGGCCGCACGCTGGCGGTCTCCTCCGCCCTCAGGCGCGCGAGGAAGTTGAAGCCCGGCACGCGCTCGAAGCCCTCGGAGACGTAGAAGAGGTGGCGCGGGCCGTCGAGCGCCGAGAATCGCTGCGCGGCCTCCCGGAGATCCTCGACGAGCGTCTTCACGCGGCGGCGTTCGGCGGTGAGGTACTGGGAGACCGCCTGAAAGATCAGGCGGGTGTCTCCGTTCGCGTTCTCGGTCGCGACGAGGTCCCGGATGAGCTGGTCCTCGGCGAGCCTCCGCGCCTCGTACTGGAGCGGCGACTCCATTCCGCGCGCCGACGCCATGCCGGGCGCGCCTGCCGACTTGATCGCCGCGCCGCCGGAGTCCTCGGCGACCTCGGCGCTCATCCGATCGGCTTCGAACAGGAACGCGTCGACCGAATCCGCGTCCCACACGCGTGCGGACGCGCCGCCGAAGTGCGTCGCGAAGCCGTAGCGGCCCGAGGGTGCGTGGTCGAAGGTCCGATGCAGCGCCTTGGCCGTGTCGAGGATCGACACGCGGGGGAGCTGCTCGAGATCCACCCAGACGAGGACGTGGCGCGTCGGGCCCTTCTGCTCGAACGGCGTCGTCGTTCCCGCGATGCGTTCCTCCGAGTCGGGCCGGCCCTCCCTCGCCGTGGCCGGGGACCGGGGCTCGCGCGGCGGCTCGAACGAGTCGATCGCCTGGATCTTGCCGGCGACGCGGACCTCGAAGTCCGCCGCGGCGAGGCCGAAGACCGGGCGGTTCTTCCCGTCGACGGCCATCACGTCGAGGAGCAGCACCGTGACCTCTTCCGCCGCCGTCACGCCGGGCCGGGGCGTCGGGACGGGTGTCGCCGCGGGCGGCGCCTGCGCGAGGAGCGGCCCCGCCAGAAGCAGGGCGGCGCCGGCGCGCACTCTCGAGAGGACGAGCGGGCTCATCACAGGACGGGCCAGCACGGCTCGTGCCGCCGGTCAGCCCTGGGACTTCGGCGTGCCGGGCTTGCCCGCGCGCAGCTCCGGCGGGATCTGGAGGGGACCGGTCTGGCGAAGGTCTTCCTTGATGATGAGGTCGAGGAAGAGCTCGCGCACGCCGTCCTGCCCCTGGGCCTTGAAGACGCTGCCCACGTCGCGCGGCTTGAGCTCGATCCCGGTCATCGCCTTGAGGTACTGGCAGAACACGGTCGCACGCGCCCGGAACGAAACGATGAGGATGAAGAGGAGAAGGCCGGCGAACCCGAGGAAGGCGATCCCCGTGACGCCTTTGACTTCAAACAGATTCGAGGGATTCATGCAGAAACTCTGCGCGCCGGACGAGCCGGTTTCATGAAGTCTCCTTCTCCCCGCGAGCTCCCTCATGATAACGCGGGGCGGAATGCGGCGCCGGCCGCCGCATAATCCCGGGCCGTGAACCCGCTCGTCGACGACCGCGGCCTCGACTTCCTGCTCTTCGAGGTCCACGACGCCGCGTCGCTCCTCGCGTACCCGCAGTTCGCAGACCACGCGAAGGAGACGTTCGACGCGTACGTCGGGCTCTGCCGGCGCTTCGCGCGCGAGACGCTGTTCCCCGCGTACCGCGCGCTCGACGCCGAGCCGCCGTCGTTCGCGAACGGGCGCGTCACGGTGCATCCCCTTCTCCACGCGATCTGGCCGAAGCTCGTCGAGATCGGCGTCGTCGCGGCCTCGCGCCCGTTCGACGTCGGCGGGGCGCAGCTGCCTCTCACCGTCGCGACCGCGGCGCACCTCTACGTCATGGCGGGCTGCTGCTCCGTCTACAGCTTCGCGGGCCTCACGACGGGCGCCGCGCACCTCGTCGAGGCATTCGGGAGCGCGGCGCTGAAGAAGATGGTCCTCGCGCAGCTCTACGAAGGCCGCTGGACGGGGACGATGGCGCTCACGGAGCCGCAGGCGGGCTCGAGCCTCTCGGACGTCGCGACGAAGGCGACGCCGGCGGGGGACCACTTCCTCCTCGCGGGCTCGAAAATCTTCATCTCCGGCGGGGACCACGACCTCTCGGAAAACGTCGTGCACCTCGCGCTCGCCCGGATCGACGGCGCGCCCGCCGGGATCCGGGGCGTGAGCCTCTTCGTCGTCCCGAAGCTGCGCTTCGAGAACGGTTCCCTCGTCCCGAACGACGTCACGACGGCCGGGCTCGTCCACAAGATCGGCTGGAAGGCGCTCCCGGCGACCGTCCTGTCGTTCGGCGAGGGGGGCGACTGCCGCGGCTGGCTCGTCGGCGAGGCGAACCAGGGCGTCCCGTACATGTTCCAGATGATGAACGCGGCGCGCATCTCGGTCGGCGCGGACGCGGTCGCGACCGCCTCCGTCGCCTACCAGGAGAGTCTCGCGTACGCGCGGACGCGCCCGCAGGGCCGCCCCGTGGGCAGCCGCGACCCGGGCAAGCCGCAGGTCCCGATCGTCGAGCACGCGGACGTCCGCCGGATGCTCCTGCGCCAGAAGGCGATCGTGGAGGGCGGACTCTCGCTCATCCTCTGCGTCGCGCGCCTCGCGGACGCGTCCGAGCACGCGCCGGAGCCGGGCGAACGCGAGCGTGCGCAGCTCCTTCTCGATCTCCTGACGCCGGTGGCGAAGAGCTTCCCGGCCGAGAGTGGCTTCGAGTCCACGTCGCTCGCCGTGCAGGTGCACGGCGGGTACGGCTACACGAGCGAGTACCTGCCCGAGGCGCTCTGGCGCGACCAGAAGCTGAACTCCATCCACGAGGGGACGACCGGAATCCAGGCGCTCGACCTCCTCGGCCGGAAGGCCGTCGCGCAAAACGGCGCCGCGCTGGCCGCCCTCGGCCGCGAGGTCGCGTCGGCCTGCGCGCGCGCCGAGAGAGCGGGCGTCGCGCCCGACTGGATCACGGCGGTGCGGGAGACGGGCGAGCGGATCGGCGCCCTCACGGCGGCGCTCGGGAGAACGGGCGCGGGCGGGGACGTCGAGGGGATGCTCCGCCACGCCGCGGACTACCTCGAGCTCTTCTCCACGTTCGTCGTCGCGTGGCAGTGGCTCCTGCAGGCCGCCGTCGCGCGCGAGGGAATCGACGCGGGCCGCGGGCCGGAAGCGTTCTACGAGGGGAAGCTCGCGGCCGCGCAGTACTGGATCCGGACCGAGCTCCCGAAAGCCGCCGCGCTCGCGACGGTCTGCGAGGAGAACGAGGACTCGTACGCGCGGATGCGGTCCGACTGGTTCTAGGAGGATCATCTACAGCTACCTTCCGACAAGACCCCGTTGGAGATTCCTGTAGCGTCTGCCTCGACGCGCCACCTAAGATCGTTGAGCTATGGGCTCGGTCGGTGACGGCGTCGACATGTACCGCGGTGTGGTCTCGGTTTCGAGCCACGTTTTCGTGGTTCATGGCCGCAACTCTGTTCTTAGAGACTCGATGTTTGCGTTCCTCCGCGCGCTCGGTCTGACTCCGATCGAGTGGGAACAGGCAGTCAGGTGGACCGGCAAAGCTGCTCCGTACATCGGAGATGTTCTTGAAGCTGGTTTCTCACGCGCCCAGGCCGCGGTTGTTCTGCTGAGTGGTGACGATCTCGCTAAGTTGGATCCGAGCCTGCTAAGTCCGACAGATCCTCCGTACGAGAGGGAACTGACACCACAGGCAAGACCGAACGTTTTGTTTGAGGCGGGCTATGCGCTTGCCAAGTACCCGAACCGCAGTCTTATTGTCGAATTTGGGAAACTCCGCCCCTTTTCCGATGTGCTCGGAAAACACGCGGTAAGGTTTCAGAACACGGCGGACTCGCGGAACGCTATGGCAAGTCGCCTTGAGTCTGCTGGTTGCCGCGTGAACAGAACGGGCAACGACTGGTTGAGGGCCGGGGACTTCTCGCAGGCAGCGCTGGGAGAAGCTGACTCTCCCGTTCTCGAAGACTGGGTGAACCTCCTCTCCGGATCGAACGGTGCGCTGGTCATAGTGTCGGAGTTGCCCCCTCGTCTCCGCGGCTCGTTTCTGGTAGTTGGTCAGACATATCACGTCAAATACCAGCAGGAGCCGTGTGTGTGGATTGGGAAGGGCGCGATTCAGAATCCCGCTGTGGGGATCGTTCGTGAGCACGTGAACAGGGCCGGCCCGGGCCTAAAAGGGAGCATGGGCCGAGAGCAATCAGAAGCGCAAACTGATGGCTGCTATCCGCCAGGCGAATTGAAAATGGTCCTAATGGGACTCCCCGTCACCTTCGACGCTAGTGGATCGGTATGGTCAGGCACTGATCGAATCGCAACGCTGCGCCGGATCGAAAAGACCGACTAGGCGTCCCCGACGCCGCGCACGCGCTCCTCGACCTTCGCGCGCGTGGCGCCAAGCGCCTTCGCGAGCGCGTCGACGGCGACGCGGGCGTGCGCCGCGTCGCCGCACGTGAAGAGGTCCACGGCGGCCTCGCCGCGCTCGGGCCAGGTGTGGATCGTGAGGTGCGACTCGGAGATCACGACGACGCCGCTCACGCCCTGCGGGCTCAGGCGGTGGATGTGGATGCCGAGGACCTTCGCGCCCATCGATCTCACGGCGTCCACGAGCAGCGTCTCGACGAGCACGGGATCGTCGAGCGTCGCGAACGGCGCGCCCGCGACGTCGAGGAGGAAATGCACGCCGAGCGGCTTCACCGGATTCCCAGTGCGCCGACGGCGCCCGCGTTCGAGGGCTTGACCTTCCAGAGGAACGCGTCCCACACGTAGTGCGTCGCCTGCGGGAGCGCGAGGAGAGGCACGAGAAGAACGAGCGCGAGCGCTCCCGGCTCGGCCGCGGCGCCCGGAAAGAAGCGCGGGTTGTCGTGCCAGACGAGCCGGTCCCATCCCCATTCCTCCGCGAACGCGATCGCGAGGAGCGGGAGCAGGAAGAGCGGCAGGCTCGCGAGCCACCGGTCCGCTGCGGCGGGCGGGGCCCCGGCCGCGCGGCGGCCTTCGGCCCTCGCCTTCGACGTGAACCACACGAGGCCAAGGTACGGGATGCCATGGGCGAAGACGTTCGTGACCGTGAACGCGTAGTCCGAGTCGAAGACGACGATCCCGAGGAACCACGTGGTCACGGTGGTCAGGACGACGAGGACCTTTCCCCACGAGACGCGCCGGCCGGCGCGGGAGCGGGCGACTTCCTTGACGATCCACGCCGCGAGGACCGCCGCGTAGAGCAGAAACGCGGCGCGCGCGACGGCGGGCGGCAGGCCGGCGAGAAAGTCGCCCTGCAGAAACCACTGGAACCGGCGCGGCAGGTGCGCGTGCCAGAAGAGGAGCGGCGTCAGGGTCGCGCCGTAGACGGCGGCCGCGTCGAGACGCCGGCCCCACGCCCCCTCCAGCCCTTCGCCGTTCTTGCGGCGGTAGAGCGCGACCCAGCCGTACTGCTGGCGCACGAAGTGGAAGACGGCGAGGTACGCGAGGATCCTCCAGAAGAAGAGCGCCGACACGGAGTACGCGGCGACGCCGGCGGCCCACGCGAGGAGCGGGACGCCGGCGTAGAGCGCGAGCCGCTCGTGTGCGTCCGCGCCGTCCGCGAGGACGCGCCACCCCGTCGACCAGACGTGCGCGACGTCCACGCCCACGATCGCGAGGAGGAAGAGCCACGGAGGCGCGTCGCCGTCGAGGAGTCCTGCCGCCTTCCCGAGCGCGAGGAGGGCGAGCGCGAGCGCCGCCGACCCGCCGAAGAGCAGGAGGTCGGCGCGGCGCGAGAAGAGCCAGTTCGAGGCGATGTCCGGCACGGTCGCTCCGATGTTAGCCCGCGGCGAGGATCGCCTCGGCGGCCCGGACTCCCGCGTCCTGCGCCTCCTCGAACAGCGGAAGCCCCGCCGAGTCCGCGTGGGCGAAGTGGACGCCGCCCTCGGGAGCGAGGCGCCGCACGGGGCTCGAGAGGAAGCCGGGCGTCGGGCGAAGCATCGCGTGGCCCCAGCGCGCGAAGTCCATCCGCGTCACGAGGGACGGCAGGTCCGCATGCGCGCGCGACAGGTCGGCGAGGACCGCGGCCGCGAGGTCCTTCCACTCGGCGGAGAGGAGGCGCTCGCGCGCCTTCACGGGCTCTTCGTCCGTGAGCGGAAGGTAGTACGTGAAGACGGTCGAGCCGTGGTCCTTCCCGGTCTGGTGCGTCGAGACGACGTAGCCGAGCGAGCGCGAGTCGTAGAGGACGTTGTCCCAGGCGAGGGGATGCCCCGTCTCCTTCGGCCGCCCCGAGAGCGTGACGTTCGCGACGAGCCACGGCGCGTACGAGAGCGCGTCGAGCCACGCGGGCGGCGCCGCGCGCCAGGGGGCGAAGACGTGGCGGGCCGCGTACTTCGGGAGCGCGAGGATCGCGTCCCGCGCCTCGACGGCCACGACCTCCTTCGTCTGCGCGTCGAAATACCGGAGGCGCACCGGACCTCCGCGAACGGCGGACGGCACGACGTCGAAGACGAGCGCCCGCGCGTCGATTCTTCCCGATGCGGATTTCGCGAGGTGGGCCACGAGCCGGCCGTTTCCCTCGGGCCACGTCAGGAAGTCCGACGGCTCCTCGTCCTCGTCCTCCCCGGGCAGGCGCGAGGCGTTGTAGTGGATGCCGGCCCACGCGGAGATCCGGTCGAGATTCGTCCCGAAGTCGTCGCGGCAGCCGTACTCGGCGAGCCAGCGCAGGCGCTTCGACGTGAAGCCGTTCGCGTCCAGCCACTCGGCCATCGTCGTCCCGTCGAGCGCGAGGAGGTCCGCGTCGTCCGAGGAGCGGCGCGTCGGGATCGCGAACGCGCGGCGCCCCTTTGCGTCCTTCCGGCCGGCGAGCGCGTCCATCCGGACGCGGAAGCGGTTCACCTGCTCGACGTCCGCGCGCGAGGCCCCCTCGTACGGGTAGAGGCCCGCGTGCCAGCGGTTGCCGTAGTAGAGGCGCTCCTCGGGCTCGCGGCACAGCATTTCCTCCGCCCACTCGGGAGCGCCGTCCGCGTCGCGCCCGACGAGCGCGCCGACCTCCTCGAGGACGGCCTCGAGCGCGGGGTTGCGGAAGGCCGGGACCGGGACGTAGTGGGCGCCCCACGGGAAGAGGCTGACGTCGCTGCCGCCCGAAACGGCGGTGCCTCCCGGCTCCGGCTCGAGCTCGTACACGCGGAAGTTCGCGTCGCCCGCGCGCGCGAGGCGCCACGCGGCCGAGAGGCCGGAGACGCCGCCGCCGACGATCGCGGTTCCGACCCTCTCTGTTCGCACGGCAGGGCGCGCGAGGAGATTCCCGCCGCGCAGGAGGTGGCCGAGCGAGGCGTCGGGCACGGCGAACCCGCCGGGGAACTCGAGGGCGCGCACGTCCTTCCGCCCACAGCCCGCGAGGGCGGTGGCGAGGGCCGCGAGCGCGGGGGCCCCGACGAGCGACGCGATCGCGTCGCGGCGCGTCAGTCGAAGCGCTTCCACTCGCGCTCGTACGTGCGGACGAGGACCTGGTCGTTGAGGCGGTTCACCGGGGACTCCAGCGGGCCCGTGTCGGGCCCGAAGACGAAGAGAGAGGGCAGAAGCTCCACCGAGAGCGCGCGGAGGTGTTCGGGCAGCCCGGACCCGACCGAGAACGGCCGTTTCGCCGCCAGGACGAAGCCCCACTCGCCGAAGGACGGAACGGCGACGTGGTACGCCTTCGTCGTGAAGCCGGCGGCCCTGAGCGTCGCGTCCACGATCCAGAAGCTCTTCCGCGCGAAGAGCGGAGACGTGGACTGGACCGAGACGACGCCTTCGGGGTCGAGCCGCCTCGCGAGGAGCGCGTAGAAACGCGACGTGTAGAGCTTCCCGACCGCGTAGCTGTTCGGGTCGGGGAAGTCGACGATGACGACGTCGAAGAGGTCCTTCGACGCGGCGATCCAGACCATCGCGTCGTCGTTCACGACGCGGACCTTCGGCGACGCGAGCGAGCCGCCGTTCAACGTCGTGAAGAGAGGGTGCGTCCGTGCGAGCGTCGTCATCCCGGGGTCGAGGTCCACGAGCGTGACGCTCTCGACCTCGGGGTGCTTGAGGATCTCGCGCACGGCGAGGCCGTCCCCGCCGCCGAGGACGGCGACACGCCGCCCCCGCCCCCCGGCGGCCGCGAACGCCGGGTGGACGAGCGCCTCGTGGTAGCGGTACTCGTCCACGGACGAGAACTGCAGGTGCCCGTTCAGAAAGAGCTGGAAGCCCGCGCGGTTCTTCGTCACGACGATGCGCTGGTAGGCGGTCGACTTCGCGACGATGACCTCGTCGGCGTACTGGGTCTCCTCGGCCACGGCCGTGAGGTGGTCGGCGAGGACGAACGCGGCGACGAGAATCGCGCCCGTGAGCGCCGCGCGGACGTACAGGCCCGCCGGGCTCCCGATGCGGTCCCGGAAGAGGTGCAGCGACCAGAACGCGACCGCGACGTTCACGAGGCCGAAGAGGACGGACGTCCGCGTGAGGCCGAGGCGGGGAAGGAGGACGAGCGGAAACAGAAGCGAGGCCGCGAGCGAGCCGAGGTAGTCGAACGTGAGGACCTGCGACACGAGGTCGCGGAACTCGACGGCGTCCTTCAGGAGGCGCATCAGGAGCGGGATCTCGAGGCCGACGAGCGTTCCGATCAGGACGACGACGCCGTAGAAGACGGGCGGGAACCACCGGGGCGAGGAGAACGCGAAGAACAGGGCCGGGGCCGAGAGGCCGCCGATCAGCGCGACCGCGATCTCGGCGTCCACGAACCGGCGCGCGACGCCGCACACGACGTAGCGCGAGAGGAACGCCCCGAGCCCGAGGGACGAAAGGTAGACGCCGATGACGAGGGAGAACTGCGTGACCGAGTCGCCGAGGAGGTAGCTCGCGAGCGCGCCCGCGACGAGCTCGTACACGAGCCCGCACGAGGCGATCGCGAAGACCGTCAGGTAGACGGGCGTCACGCCCCGGGCCGGGCGTTCGGCCGTCAACCGCCCGTGACCGACGCCGCGATGATGATCGCCATCGCGATCACGATCGCGCCGATCACGATCCCGAGCGCCACGTTCTGGTCCTCCTCCATCTCCTTCTTGAGCGAGAAGGGGAGGAGTTTCGGGAGGATCGCGAAGAACGCCGCGAAGATGACCATGCCGAGGATCGAGAACACGATCGTCGAGATCACCTGATGCCCGTGCAGGTTCCACCAGTCCATCACTTTCCTCCGCTCCAGAAGTGGTACGTACGGTAGCCGCCCGCGTTGCGCGCGCCCGGCGGCAGGGTTTCGTGCTTCACGGCGCCGCCCGTCTCCCACCCGGTGAACGCGGCCCACGAGTAGCCGAGCAGGAGGAGAGAGCCGAAGACCTGGAAGATCCGTCGCATCGCGTCTCCTGTTCAGTCCGAATCCGAGCCCGAGTCGGAGTCCGTGCGCTCGCCGCCGGCCGACGTGAAATCGCTTTCCGCCCAGCGCCGGCCCTCCCACGAGAGCCGCGAGAAGACGAGGAGGAAGGGCGGCACGAGGAGGAACACGAGCGTCCAGATCAGGTGCGAAAGGTGGGGCACGCCGCTCGTGAGCCGGATCCGGAACTGCGGCGGCGCCTTCCCGCGCTCGGACTCCGGATCCAGGCGCGCGACCCACTTGCCGGCCGGGACGCGAGAGACCCGCACCGTGCGGCTCTGGCTTCCCTCGCTCCAGCTCTCGCCGCCGTCGACGCCGTGGTACCGGTCCGAAACGAGGCCGAACGAGCGCACGTCGCCGGTTCCCTCTGCGATGAGGCTCACGCCCACGCCGACCCAGTTGTTGTCCGTCGGCGACCAGATCACGGCCTCGAGGTTCGCCGTGCGGTTCGTCTCGAAGGGCTCGCTCAGGATCACGCGCTGCGCGGCTTCGGCCTCCTCGCGGGCCTCGCGGGCGGCGACGGGGTTCAGAGCGACGGCGGACGGCTTCGGGGCGGGGATCGTCTGCTGGGCCCATCCGCCCGCGGCCGCGGCCGATCCGCGTTCGGCGTAGAGCATGCGGTCCGAGTCGACGAGGTCGTAGGTGTGGTCGAACACGACCCGTTTCGGCGCGGTGACCTTCGCGACCGCGAAGACGACGATCGCGGCGAGCGCGAGGATCCAGGCCGTCCTCCACCACAGATGGCTCGTCCCCTCGTGCGGCCACGGCTGCGCCGCGCCCACTCCGGACGGCGAGGGAAGCGCCGCCGAAGGAAAGGCGGCCGCGACGTCGCCCTGCGGGACGTAGACGCCCTCCGTCCACGCGGACTCGGCGGCGCCGGACTCGCTCGAGAGCATCCGCGGCGGCGCCACGTAGTCCGTCGCCGTCGTCGTCTCGCCCTTCTTGACCGCCCAGTAGAACTCGCCGACGACCGCGCGCACGCTCGCGCGGCTGCGCGAGAAGATCCGGTAGCGCGCGCCGCCGTACGTGGCGTAGCGGGCCGTCGCCTCGACCCCTCCGCCCGGCACGGGCTCGAGGAGCGTGAAGTGGCCGTTCGACTCGGCGAGCCAGTGGTAGGCCTCGGTCTTCTGTTCCTTCAGGAGGTACTCGACCCAGAGATACGTCGTCCCGTCGGACGTCGTCTCCTTCTGGACGGCGCCGAGAACGGTGTACGGGTGGCCGTTCAGGACGCCCGAAGCGCCCGGCGGGATGGAAGGCTTGAACGGCACCGCCGTGAGCTTGCGGATGACCGCGAACTTGTCCGGCGGGCTCGTCTCGTCCTTGCCGCCGAGGATCGACCCGCAGTGCGAGCACGCGATGCGGACGGTGTTCGCGGGGTCCCTCAGCTCGAGCGCGCCGCCGCAGGCGGGGCAGTTCAGCGCCTGCGCCTTCGCGGAGGACTTGCGGTCCTTCCAGGCCGTGAGGCCCTCGATGCCGAGCTCGGCGAGCTCGAGCTTCCGGCCCACGTAGAAGCCGTCGAGGCCCGGGTCGTCGCCGTAGTCGAGCGTGCCGAGCGAACCGTCCGCGCCCGAGATGTCCGCGTAACGGAATACCGAGCCGGGCGGCGCGATGAAGGGCAGGTCGCCCTCGGCCGAGACGTACGTGGCCTGCCGGACCTCGGCGACCGCGTAGCGGCCGTAGGCGCCGAGGTCGAGGGACTGGCCCGGCGTGATGGCGCTCCACTCCGGGACGGGAGGGGGCTTGAGCGGCAGCATCATCCAGAAGCCGCCCTGCGCCTCGGCGAGCCACGCGAAGCCTCCATCCGCGAGCGCGACGTGCCATTCGTCCCACGTGCCTTCGCCCGTCGAGAGCTGGAGGCGCCCGACGATCGCGAACGGCTTGACGGTGTTGGACCCGCGGCTGCGCATCCCCACCTTGAAGGGCGACGACGTCGGGACGAGCTCGGCCACGACGCCGATCGCCTCGAGGTTCGCGCCGCGGCGCGCGATCGCGGACCGGCACTGCCGGCAGATCGTCACGAGGGACGACCCGGCCGAAAACAGGACTTCCGCTCCGCAGTTCGGGCACTGCGCCGCGCGCGCGCTCAAGGTGGGGAGATCTTAGTCGAGAACGATTCGCGGCCGAAACGGCCGGGTGAGCCTCAGGTTCGCGGCCGCCGCCGTCCCCGCGATGGAGCCAGAGGGTTCTCCCAACGGAGACCTTCGAATCGTGCGAAGTCGCCGTCGCATGAGACGAGAACCGCGCCGCGGCCGATGGCGAGGGCCGCGAGATGGGCGTCCGTCGTCAGATTCCCCGCCGCCCCCGCTTCGGAGATGAGCCTTCGAAGGATCGACCAGTGGTCCGGCGTCTCCGTGATGACGCGAGCGGGCGGCAGGGAGAGCCACGAATCGACCTTCGCCAATGCGGCGTCGAGCGCGAGCGGCCGCGGAAAGACCGCGGGATTCGTCGAAAGTCGGAGAAAGCCGAGGAGGACGCTCCAGGAGAATCCGATCTCCTCCTCTCCGCTCGCGATCTCCTCCCAGTACCGGTGAACGGCCGCGTGGTGCACCGAATCGGAGTCCACCGCGTAGAGGAGGACGTTGAGGTCGGGGATCCTCACTTGCGGAGCGCGAGCTTTCGGAGGACTTCCTCGTCCTCGAGGCGCGCGGCTGCGGCGAGGGCCTTTCGAAGGTCGAGGGAAGGCGGCCCCATCGCGAACGTCTTCTCGTGATGGCGGCGGCGCCGCACGGGAGCGCGAGACGCCGCGAGGCCCGACTGCAGGACGCGGTTCACGACCTTCGTCAGCGACGTCCCGTCCCGCCTCGCCTGCTCCTTCAGCGCCTCGAGGAGCCCGTCGTCGATGCGCGTCGTCGTCCGCATGGCAGCATCATAGCATCACACGATGTGCTGCTTTGGCATCAAAAAAAGGTGGCCGGCCTCGGGAGCCGGCCGAAAACTGCGCTCAATTGAAAGTGGAGCTACGTAACCCCACCTGCACGGGCGGCCCCACCCGTCGTCGTCCTGGATCTAGCGAACTCGGCAACGACAGTCACTATCGTTATTACCGCTACCGCGATGTTTACGTAGCCGGCGCCACGCTGAGTTCGCAGGAGGTGCGAGCGAAACACGAGACCGAGGGACACGATTGCTATCCCTGCGAGAGCAAAGAGACCCCATGTTCGGCGCGCGAATAGGAGAACCGCTACCAGCAATTCGAAGGCGATGAAGATCGAAAATGCGAGGACCGCAACCCGTAGCGAGAAGTCCCAGGTGAAACCTGCGTGCTCTTCCCATTCCTTCGCTTCGAAGATCTGTCCCATGGTCTGCACGATGCTCGGCACCAGGCCGACTGACATAACGAACAGGATCGGACGCCAGAACGCGTCCGGCACCTTCACTTGGCGCGACATCTTGTCTTCCAGTACGTAAGGTCGTGCTCAACAGGGCTGACGATCGGCGGCCAGCCCCACTGGAATCCGAAGGCATCAGACTTCCCAATCCCCGTCAGATGATTCGCGAGGGTGAAACACTGCGAAAGGGCAGGCGAGCCCATCGGCGTCCATGGTGGATTCCTCTGTCTCCACTCGCCCCAACGTCGCGCGATCTCTTCGTACGACGCCAACTGCGAACAGACCCCTCTCACCTGATAGCCGGCGTACGGATCTGTTGGCCCATTCAGGTGTGTCAGGTGGGCAGTACCCGAGCACGGCGCCGCACACCCTTTGGAATCGCCATAAGCGATCGCCATTTCATCCCCGTTGTTGTCTTCGTTCGGGCTCGGGTCGTAGAGAATCGTTACGACGTCACAAGAGCCACTCTTACCGGGCGGAGGGCAGCGGTAGATGACGTCACCGCTGTTATACAGGCCAAATCGATCAGCCCAGCTCAATGGGTTGCCGGCTGCGTATGCGAAAGCGTTAGCAAACACCGCGGAGCCGATTGGATCGGCTTGTGTGTATTGCCCCACATCCGGCCTGTACCACCTGAAGATGTTGTAGCTGCGGCCGGGGGACGAGCTTCGTTCTTCCTGCCCGGCGAAGCGAAGGGGCTGGTAGTCAGTGCTGCCCGGTACGCGCTGCGCGTAGACGTTCCCAAAGGGCTCGTATTCAGCACGCCACGTAACGGTCCTCGATGAGTCCGTCTGGAGGAATGGCGTCCCAAGGTGGTCCGTCACTATCCAGCGTGTGGCCGTGGGCGCCCCCACGGTCTCCTGCGCGACGGGCCTGCCGCCAAACCAGATGTATTCATAGAGCGGGGCGGGAGTCGCTCCAGGGTTCGCCACGTTGGTCTCGGAGAGAAGGTTCAGCTCGGGCGTGTAGAAGAAGTTCCGGGTAACGACGGCAGGGGTAGCAAAGTAGCCGTTGACGTCGATGAAGACGTCGACCGTTCCGGGGCCGTCCACCTGGACGGTGATTGCGCCGCCGGCTCCAAGGGGCACCAACGCCGCATTCGCGAGGGCCAGAATGTTCGCTTCCCAGTTGAGGGTTGATACGACCGGCGTCGCGCCACCGGCAGGAAACATCCGCAGGCCCCCGCGGGTCGTCGGGCCCCACACGGCGACGTTGAGAGAGATGGCCCCGGCATTCGCGGGGATCCCGCACTGGCCGGCGAGGATGAAGGTACGCTGTGTGCCGCTTCCCGCGATGGACGGGGGGCCGTATCCGCCCGAAAAGCCGCTCCCGGTCCTCGTATCGATGACCCGGCAGGGTGCAACCGTGCGGAAGCTGAGGTCACCGGGAGCTCCCGGCGTGGGGAAATAGCCGTTCACGTCGACGAAGATGTCGACGGTACCGGTGCCGTCCACCTGGACAGTCATTGCGCCACCGGCGCCGAGCGGCACGATTGCCGCGTTGGCCAGGGCCAGAATGTTCGCTTCCCAGTTGAGGGTTGATACGAGCGGCGTCGCGCCACCGGCAGGGAACATCCGGAGGCCCCCGCGGGTCGTCGGGCCCCACACGGCGACGTTGAGCGAGACGGCGGAAGCGTTCGCGGGGATTCCGCACTGGCCGGTCATCACGAAGGTGCGCTGGGTGCCGCTTCCGAGGATTGATGGCGGGCCGTACCCGGCTGGAAAGCCGCTTCCGGCTCGCGTGTCGATGAGTCGGCAGGGAGTCAAGTAGCGGAAGGGGAGCTCTGTCTGCGCCCAGGCGGCCTCCGCAACGCGGACTCCCCGGCCGTCGTAGCTCAGCTTCAGTGGGGCGGCTGCGCCCGAGGTTGACGCGAGGAGGTTACGGGGGCTGTAGCTTGAGAGCGTAGCCCCGAGGACGGTCTCGTTGCCAGCCGGGTCGTGCTGGACCGTAAGCGATCCCTCCGAGACGGCCTTGAGGCGTGACGTGTCGTGGCCGCTGACCGCGTCGTACGAGTACGTGATGGCGCGGGTGCCCAGGTTCATGGATTTCCGGTTCCCGAGGGAATCATAGGTGAAGGTCCCCGTTTCGCCCCACAGCGGTGGCGTGCCGCCGGTGCCGGTGGTGGCGCTCGTGAGCCGGTTCAGGTCGTCGTACCCGAAGTTGCGGGTGTAGGCCGCGTCGTTGATGTCGGTGATGGCCGTGATGTTCCCGAGGGCGTCGGGGCTGTAGGAATACGAGACCGAGGACCCGGCTCCCGTGAGCGTCAAGGTCGCGGGTCGGTACCGTAGGTCGAACGTCGCGGTCCTCGTCGTGCTGTTCCCGAGGCTGAGCGTGTTCTCGGGTCCGAACGCGAAGTAAGTAGCTGCGTTGACGTAGTTCGTACTGCCGCCCGTTGCCGAATATGACCGATCGGCGTAGTCGTACGTGTAGCTGACCACGCGCGTCGAGGGGTATGTGAGGCTCGTGCGGTTCCCGTTGGCGTCATAGCCATAGGACTGAGCGAAGGCCGTCCCGTTGATCATCCGGGACTCTGCCTTGACGAGTCCTCGACGATCGTAGGCGAACGACGTGCTTCCGGTCGGGTCCGTCATCGTCGCGACGCGTCCCTTCCCGTGTTTGCCGGCAGTCACGTCATCGTACGTGAAGGCAACAAGCTCCGTCGTCTGCCCGGACCGCGCCGAGGATGCGCTCGTCAGACGGTTCGCGACATCGTAGGCGCGCGTTGCCATCGCCCCGTTGGCGTCCGTCGAAGTCAGGAGGTTTCCGGCTTCGTCGTACGAGTAAGTCGTCGTCCCGGAGACGGGCGAAATCTGCTTCTGCAGCCGTTTGAAGTCGTCGTAGAGGTAAGTCGTGAGGTTCCCGTTGGGGTCGATGACCGAAGTCAGGTTGTCGTGGGCGTCATAGCCGTAGCACGCCGCGGTCTTTCCTGCCTCGACCACGCAGTTTGGGTTCGGGCTGGCCGGCGCGTTCGCGAGCGTCTGCCGAACTTTCGACAGGCGATTGAGCGCATCGTAGTCATAGAACGTGTTCGCCGAGGCGTGCCGCTCGTCCTGCACCTGGGAGAGAAGGCCGTCCGCATCGTAGGTGTACTGAATGAAGCTTGAGGCGGGGACGGGATGGACCGTCTTCAGGAGGCGGTTCTTCGTGTCGTACGCGAAACTCTCAGTGCGTTGCTGATTCCAAGTGGTGCAGGCCGCGGCGGGAGTGCCGCATTTCTGCGCTTCCTCCTGAATCTTGCCGCCATAGTCGTTCAGAGTCAGGTGGAGGCGCTCCCTCTGGGTTCTAGGGTTCGATGAATCGAGGCGGATCGTGTCGAGGAGGCGGTTTGAGCCGTCCTCATAGACGTACGCGATGGCGTTCTGCAGCGGAAGGGTCGTCTGGAGCAGACGGTCACGGCCATCGTACGTGTACGACGTCACGAAATCGGTCGGCTCGCTTGCGTGTCCCTTGAGAGTCGAAGTAAGGATCCGGCCGCGGGTGTCCGTCGTGAGCACGGTCTGAACGCCGTTCGGGTCCGTCGTGGTGAGGGGCGTGCCGAAGATGTCGTAGTCGGCATAGGTCGTGGTCAGAGTGACCGCGTCCGTGACGGTGTGGAGGCGGCCGGCGTTGTTCGAGACCGGCGAGTCCGGGAAATAGGTGTACGTCGTAGTGTCGGCGATTGCCCGCGGGCCATTCACCTGGCTGACGCGATGCCGGGAGTCAAACGATGTCGTCGTCATGAAGCTCGTCGTCCCGGAATCGGTTGAGAGAAGGTAGCCCGCCTCGGTGACGGTCAGCGTGGTTTCTCCGCTGCCCGAAAGAGCGCGGGTCGTGGTCTTGCTCTGGCCTGGATTGCCCGCCGAAGGCTGGGTCATGGTCGTCCAGAAGTTCGGCCATCCCGGGTACGTGTATTGCCATGTCGTCGTCCGGCTCACGGACGCGTCGTTCTGGGCTTCGACCCGCGAGGTCACGTTCCCGTCGGCGTTGTAGACGAACTTTGTAACGTTTCCCTTCCCGTCCGTGGCGGTGTCGACGTGGTTATCGGCGTAGTACGTGAAGCTCTGCGTGTCGCCGCCCGCGCCCGAGCACGTCGAGCACGGGCCGACGATCTGCGCTGGGAGCCAGCGCCCGCCCTGGTAATTGACGGTGAAGACGGAAACCTGGCTCGTGGATGCGTCGATTCGCGTCGTCACTCGCCGCTGGCCAGGGAGGGGCTGGTCGTACTCCACCTTCACGTAGTTCCGGGTACCGCCTTCGGAGTAGGACTCGACGCCGCGGCCTCCCGGTGTCTCGTACGTGTGCCCCTCTAGGGTTTTGGAGGCGTCGTCGGTGATGGCGGCAAGCTGGCTGGCCGAGTATCCGAATGAGCGCCAGTTGACGGACATATGTAGCGGGTCCGGGTCGCGGATGCCCATGAGGAGGCCGCTCGTGACCGTGAAGTTCCAGACAAGTGGACTCGGAGTTTCGGGGACGGATATCGACTGCAGGGGGCCCGCCGGATAGCTGAGCGTGATGGTGCGCCCTGTGGGGTTGGTGCCGATGGACTGGGTGATCGTAATGAGGTTGCCGCTGGCGTAGGCGCCGGTGATCGTGTTACCCCAACGGTCAGTCGTGGAAACCCAGGCACCAGCCGGCCCTGGGGCTGATCCAGAGGAGTCGTAGAAGTCGGTCTTCGTGCCGTCGAGATCGGTGAGTTCGTAGATGTGCGTCGTGCTGTTGAGTGTGACCGTGCCACGCGCCTCGGCGGGCCTACTCGCGTTCCAGACGCCACCATTCTGCACGTACTCGAACTCCCGTCCGTCCGCCGTGTAGTGATAGAGGCGGTTCGTCGAAGGAATGGGCTTGAGCGCCTGGTTGTAGGGGTGCGTCCAACCCTTGCCGAGGGGCTCCGGAACGGTGACGTTCGTGTAGGTGAGAGCGCTCGAGTGGTAGGACAGGTTGAAGACGAGGGGCAGAGGAGACTGTTGCAGCGTGAACAGGGTAATCGACGTGCTCACGTCGCCGGAGCCGACGTTGATCGGCTGACCGACACCCGTACCTGCGCCCCCGCTGCCGGCCGGGCACGAGCCGCGGTCAGGCTGGCGGCACCCCGCGGCGAGGGAATAGTTCATGGAAGCCTGGCTCGGGGATGCGCCGAAGGTCGTCGCGACCACGGTCAGGTCCTGCGCGCCGCAACCGACGGTGAGCGTCGGCTTCCAGATGCCGTGTTCGAAGACGCCGACCGAGGCCACGAGTTCGTTTGCGCCAGAGAAGATCTGAAGCCGAGTCTGATGGCTTGGGGGTGGAATCGGCCATGTCGAAGCAGGGTCCCAGGTCTGGCAGTAGTTGTTTGGGAAGTCGTACTCGACGCTGAACTGCATCTGCCCGGTTCCTGCGTTGAGCACCGTGTGCCCGACGCCGAGGACCTTCGGGGAGAGCACCCACTGGCTGCTCCCCGGGCAAGTGCTGCCCTGGAAGTTACCGAAACAGTTGCCGAAGGAATCGACGGAAGCGCACGAGCTACGGCTGCTCCGGTCGCTCACCTTCGTTTGAAGGTCCGTCGTGTTGGTATAAGTCCCGCCGCCACCGCAGTTCTGCGTCGGCGGTGAGCAGGGGAACGTTCCATAGGGCGGCATCGGGTTCACCGCTTCCGCCCGAGGAACGAACAGCCCGAAGCCGAGAAGAACGCCTGCGAAGATCGCAAGACAGGCGGACGGTGTGGAGGTTTTCAACGGACTTGTGTGATGGAAACCAACGCTTAGACACGGCATTACCTTCTCCCAAGAAAATCACGGGCAGGTGACGTAGGGCCCGGAGTTGGAGGCTTGGTGTGAAATTGGCGGAGAGGAAGAGAGACCCCACGCACTGGAATCGAAACGGCACTCCCTACATAGGGCCGAGGAAGCCGCCCGGCAAGGGGGCAATCTCAAGCGCGTCGAGAGCGCAGCAAGAAACCCTCGGACCTAACTTCCTAGATCCGAGTGGTTCGGGCCCCGCGATAGGACGGGCTACTACGAAGTCGCGAGCTGCCTCAGGACGAAGTGGAGGATGCCTCCGTGGAGGTAGTAGTCCACCTCGTTCGGGGTGTCGAGGCGGCAGACGGCCGTGAACGTCTTCTTCCGCCCCTCCGTGTCCGTCGCCGTGACCGTGAGCTTCTTCTTCGGCGCGAGGCCCTCGGCGATGCCGGCGACCGCGAACGTCTCCTGCCCGGAGAGCCCGAGGCTCGCCGCGTCCTGGCCCGCCTCGAACTGGAGCGGGAGGACGCCCATCCCGGCGAGGTTCGAGCGGTGGATGCGCTCGAAGCTCTTCGCGATCACGGCCTTGACGCCGAGGAGCATCGTGCCCTTCGCGGCCCAGTCGCGCGAGGAGCCCGTGCCGTACTCGGCGCCCGCGAGGGCGACGAGGGGAATCTTCGAGGCCTGGTACTTCATCGATGCGTCGTAGATCGACATCTGCTCGCCGCTCGGGAAGTGGATCGTGACGTTCCCCTCGCTGCCCGGGATGAGGAGGTTCTTGAGGCGGATGTTCGCGAACGTTCCGCGCATCATGACCTCGTGGTTGCCGCGGCGGGCGCCGTAGGAGTTGAAGTCCGCGGGAGAGACTCCGTGCGCGACGAGGTACTTCGCGGCCGGCGAGTTCTTCGCGATGTTGCCGGCCGGGGAGATGTGGTCCGTCGTCACGGAATCCCCGAGCATGACGAGGGCGCGCGCCCCGGCGAGGTCCTTCGCCGGTGCGGGGACCTTCGGGATGTTCGTGAAGAAGGGGGGCTTCCGGACGTACGTCGAGGACTCCTCCCACACGTACGTCCGGCCCTTCGGGATCTTGAGGCCCTGCCAGCTCGAGTCGCCGTCGAAGACTTCTCCGTACGCCTTCTGGAAGTGCTCGGGCTTGACGGCCGTCCGGATCGCGTCGAGAACTTCCTGCTGCGTCGGCCAGATGTCCTTGAGGTACACCGGCGCGCCGCCGCGGTCCGTGCCGATGGGCTCGGCCGTGAGGTCCTTGTCCATCTCGCCCGCGAGCGCGTACGCGACGACGAGCGGGGGCGAGGCGAGGTAGTTCATCTTGACCTGCGGATTGATGCGGCCCTCGAAATTGCGGTTGCCCGAGAGCACGCCCGCGACGACGAGGTCGCCCGTCTTCACGGCCTCGGACACGGCGTCGGGCAGCGGGCCCGAGTTGCCGATGCACGTCGTGCAGCCGTAGCCCACGAGGTGGAAGCCGAGCGCTTCGAGGTAGGGCATGAGGCCCGCGTCCTTCAGGTAGTCCGTGACGACCTTCGAGCCGGGCGCGAGCGACGTCTTGACCCACGGCTTCACCGACAGGCCGCGCTCGACGGCCTTCTTCGCGAGGAGGCCGGCGCCGAGCATGACGGACGGGTTGGACGTGTTCGTGCACGACGTGATGGACGCGATGACGACGGCGCCCTGGGGAAGCTCGTACGTCACGCGCCCGTCGGCGACGGGCGCGGTCTTGACGAGGGGACCGAGAGAGGAAGAAGACGAAGAGGAAGAATTCTTTGAAGGTGAAGAGGGGGACGCCGACGCGGCGGGCTGGCCGCCGTCCGCAATCCACCTGCCGATCGCAGTCTGATCCAGCGTCGCGCATTCCTTTTCCAGGAAACTCTTCAAACTCCCTCTGAAGACTTTCTTGCTGTCCTTCAGCGGCACGCGGTCCTGCGGCCGCTTCGGGCCCGCGAGCGAGGGCTCGACGTCCTTGAGGTTGAGCGTGAGCGTGTCCGTGAACACGGGCTCCGGCGAGTCGCTCGTCCGGAAGAGGCCCTGCTTCTTGCAGTAGGCCTCGGCCAGCGCGACGGTTTTCGCGGGGCGGTTCGTGAACTTCAGGTACTTGATCGTCTCGGCGTCGACGGGGAAGAAACCCATCGTCGCGCCGTACTCGGGCGCCATGTTCGCGATCGTGGCGCGGTCGGTCAGGGCGAGGCCCGCGACGCCCGGGCCGTAGAACTCGACGAACTTCCCGACGACGCCCTTCTTGCGGAGCATCTGCGTGACCGTGAGGACGAGGTCCGTCGCCGTCGCGCCCGCGGGCAGCGTCCCGACGAGCTTGAAGCCGACGACGTCCGGGATGAGCATCGACTGCGGCTGGCCGAGCAGCGCCGCCTCGGCCTCGATGCCGCCCACGCCCCACCCGAGGACGCCGAGCCCGTTGATCATCGTCGTGTGGCTGTCGGTCCCGACGAGCGTGTCGGGGTAAGCCGTGTTCCCCTTGCCGGTGAAGACGACGCTCGCGAGGTACTCGAGGTTCACCTGGTGGCAGATGCCCGTGTCGGGCGGGACGACGCGGAAGTTGCGGAACGCGTTCTGCCCCCAGCGGAGGAACGCGTAGCGCTCGCGGTTGCGGTCGAACTCGAGCTTCGCGTTGTTCCCGAAGGCCTGCGACGTCGCGAACTGGTCGACGATGACCGAGTGGTCGATCACGAGGTCGGCCGGCGCGAGCGGGTTGATCTTCTCGGGGTTGCCGCCCATCGCGGCGAGCGCCTCGCGCATCGCCGCGAGGTCGACGACGGCCGGGACGCCTGTGAAGTCCTGCAGGAGGACGCGCGCGGGACGGAACGCGATCTCGCGGTCCGCCGGCTTCCTCACGTCGCGGTTCGCGAGCGCCTCGATGTCTTCCTTCGTGACGGTCCGGCCGTCCTCGTGGCGAAGGAGATTCTCGAGGAGGATCCGGAGCGAGAACGGGAGCTTCTTGACCCTGGGGAACTTCTTCTCGAGCGTCTTGAGGCTGTAGTAGTTGTAGGTCGCCGAGCCGGCCTTCAGGCTGGCCCTGGTCTTGAAACTGTCCTGCATGTGTCCTCCGGCAGTCCCGCCGGAACCGGCGGGCGGGGCATTCTAGACGCAGGCCCGCCGGAAGGACCCTGATACAGGCGGATCAGGGAGCCGAGAGCGGAACGTCATTCGTGTCTCCTTTGGGGGCGGCCTGCGTTCGTGCGGGCGAGCCGGCGGTGAGCGCCGGCGTGGCGCTCGCCTCCGGCGAGAGCATCGAAGCGTTCGGAGGCGAGGTGCGTTTCGAGAATGTCGGTCGCCTCGGCCCACGCGACGTGCGCGGGGCACGCGGCGGAGAGCGGGCACGTGTGGTCGGGGTCGAGACACTGGTTGAGCGTCACGGGGTCGTCCATCGCGAGGACGACGTCGAGGAGCGAGATCTCCGAAGCGGGGCGCGCGAGCGCGATTCCGCCCTTGAGGCCGCGCGTCGTCGTGAGGAGCCCGGCCGCGCCGAGGCGCGCCACGATGCGGCGCACGAAGGACAGCGGGAGCAGCTTCCGGGAGGCGACGTCCTTCACCTGAACCCGGGCTCCGGGGGGAAGGGATGCGAGGTGCAGGACGGTCCGGACCGCGTAGTCGGTCTCGCGCTTGATGCCCAGCACGCTCAGTTCTCGCCGAGGCCGCACGCCGAGGGGCCGCACATCCCCGGCATGGCGCATGGGCCGCCGCCGCAGGCGGTCTCGGCCGCTCGCGCCCCGCCCGAACCGGCGTGCGCCGCGAACGTGGACAGGAGGCGCGTCAGGTCCGAGGAACCGCAGGCCGGGCACGACGCCTCCGCGGCCTCGTCGCCCGCGAGGACGAGCACCTCCGAGGTCTTTTCGCAGCGGACGCAGCGGAATTCGAGGATGGGCATGAGCGTTCGTCCCTGGAGCGAAGATTACACTGGGGTGCCGCCCGGGATGACCGCTTCGAAAGGGAGGACGGACATGGGGACCCGCCGTTGCTTTTCCTTCATTGGAGTCTTCTTCTCGTTCTCTTTCTCGTTCCCCGTCCTGGCGATCACGGCCGAGGAAATCGTCGCGAAGAACGTCGAGGCCCGCGGTGGCGCCGCCGCCCTCGCGTCCCTGAAGAGCCTGCGCCGCACCGGCCGGTTCGTGATCCCGGGGCGCAATCTGCTCATCACGACGACGGACCTGAAGGAACGTCCGGGGCGCGTCCGGCAGGAAGCCACGTACCAGGGTCTCACGCAGATCCAGGCGTGGGACGGCGAGAGAGGCTGGCAGGTGCAGCCCTTCGAGGGCCGCAAGGAGGCCTCGCTCATGTCCGGGGACGACGTCAAGCCGTTCCGCCTCGCGGCCGACCTGGACGGGGCGTTCGTGAACGCGAAGGAGAAAGGCCACACGCTCGAGTACCTCGGGACCGAGGACGTGGACGGCACGCTCGCGCACAAGCTGCGCGTGCGCCTGAAGTGGGGAGGCGACGTCCTGGTCTTCGTCGACCCCGACACCTGGATGGTGATCCGCGACGTGCGGAAGAACATGGTCCGCGGGGCCGAGCAGGAGATCGAGACGGACTACGGCGACTACGAGAGGGTGGGCGGCGTCTACGTCGCGATGAGCGAGGAGAGCGGGCCGGTGGGCTCGCCCCCTTCCTCGCGGGGCAAGTCGGTCTACGACAAGGCCGAGGCGAGCGTCGCGGTCGCCGCGGACGCGTTTGCGTTCCCGGCTCGGATCGCCGCGCCGGCGGGAGCGGGCCGATGAGAGCCGCCGCGCTCCTGACCGCCGCTTCCGCCCTCGCCGCGTCCGTCTCGCCGGCGGCGCCGCCCGCCGGCGACGCCGGAACGATCTCGGGCCTCGGCGCGCGCAACATCGGCTCCGCCCAGATGAGCGGGCGGATCGCCGCGCTCGCGGGCCGCGTCGAGGAAGACGGGAAGGTCACGCTCTTCGTCGGCGCCGCTTCGGGCGGCGTCTGGAAGTCGGTCGACGGAGGGACGACGTTCAAGCCCGTCTTCGACAGGCAACCCGTTCAGTCGATCGGCGCGATCGCGCTCGACCCGTCCGACCCGAAGGTCGTCTGGGTGGGAACCGGCGAGAGCTGGACGCGCAACTCCACGTCGATCGGAAACGGCGTCTACCGCTCCGGCGACGGCGGCGAGACCTGGACGCACATGGGCCTCCCGGAGTCCGAGCGCGTGAACCGCATCCTCGTGAACCCGAAGAAGAGCGACGTCGTGTACGCGTGCGTGCCCGGCAGGCTCTGGTCGGACTCGGCGGATCGCGGCCTCTACAAGACGACGGACGGCGGGAAGTCCTGGTCGCTCGTTCTCAAGGGCGGCAACCTCTCGACGGGCTGTTCCGGCCTCGCGATGGATCCGCGCAACCCGGATCGCCTCTTCGCGGGCCTCTGGGATTTCCGGCGCAAGGGCTGGACGTTCCGTTCCGGGAGCGACGGGCCGGCGGGAGTCTCCGGCTCGGGCCTCTTCCTCACGGAGGACGGCGGCGCGTCCTGGAAAACGCTCGACGCCAGGAGCGCCCCCGGCCTGCCCGAGGGGCCGTGGGGCCGCCTCGACGTCGCGATCGCGCCGTCGAAGCCCGACCGCGTTTACGCCGTGATCGAGGGCGTGAAATCGGCGCTGTTCCGCTCCGACGACGGCGGGAAGGCGTGGGCCCGGAAGGACGACAGCCAGCGGATGGTGTGGAGGCCGTTCTACTTCTCGCGCCTGATCGTCGACCCGACGAACCCCGACCGCGTCTACAAACCGAACCTGACGCTCATCGCCTCCGAGGACGGCGGCGAGAGCTTCGGCGACGTGGGCGGCGGCACGCACGGCGACCACCACGACGTCTGGATCAACCCGAAGAACCCGAAGCACGTCGTCACGGCCGACGACGGCGGCCTGTGGATCTCCCACGACGGCGCGAACCGCTGGTGGAAGTGCAACAACCTGCCGGTCTCGCAGTTCTACCACGTGTCCACGGACGAGAAGGAGCCGTACCAGGTCTACGGCGGCCTGCAGGACAACAGCTCGTGGGCCGGCGACTCCGCGTATCCCGGCGGCATCACGAACGGCCGGTGGGAGAACCTCTTCGGGGGCGACGGCTTCTGGGTGTTCGTGGACCCCGCCGACCCGAACTTCGTCTATGCGGAGGCGCAGGGCGGCTTCATCGGACGGATCGACCGGAAGACGCTCGCCGCCCGCGACATCCAGCCGAAGGCTCGTTACAAGGAAAAGCTGCGCTGGAACTGGAACACGCCGATCCACCTCTCGCGCCGCGACAAGGGCCGCGTCTACATCGGCGCGCAGTTCGTTTTCGTGACGCAGGACGGCGGCCAGTCGTGGCGGCGCATCTCGCCGGACCTCACGACGAACGATCCCGCCAAGCAGAAGCAGGAGCAATCCGGCGGCGTCACCGTGGACAACTCCGCCGCCGAGATGCACACGACGGTGTATTCGATCTCGGAGAGCCCGCGCGACGCGAGGACGATCTGGGTGGGCACCGACGACGGCAACCTCCAGCTCACGCGCGACGGCGGGGAGAAGTGGACGAACCTCGTGAAGAACGTCCCGGACCTCCCGCCCGCGAGCTGGGTCTCGTGGGTCGAGGCCGGCGTGCACGCCGACGGCGCGGCGTACGCGGCGTTCGACCGCCACACGTTCGGCGACATGGAGCCGTGGGTCTACGCGACGAAGGACTTCGGGAAGACGTGGGAGCGGATCGCGGGCCCGTCCTCGGGCGTCCGCGGCTGGGCGTACGTGATCAAGGAAGACCCCGTGCGAGAGGGCCTCCTCTATCTCGGAACGGAGTTCGGCCTCTGGATCTCCGGGGACGCCGGAAAATCGTGGCGGGAGTTCAAGGGCGGCAACTTCCCGTCCGTCCCCGTGCGCGACCTCGTGTTCGGCTCGCGCGAACAGGACCTCGTCGTCGCGACGCACGGGCGCGGGATCTGGATCGTCGACGACCTGACGCCGCTCCGCGCGCTGACGGACGACGTCCTCGCGAAGGACGTCGCGTTCCTTCCGGGACGCCCGGTCGTGCAGAAACCGCGCGGCTCGGGCGGCTGGCCCGAGGGCGACGCCTCTTACGCGGGCTCGAACCCGCCGTCCGGCGCGGTCATTTCCTACTTCCAGAAGACTCGCCACACGTTCGGCCGCATGAGGCTCGAGATCCTCGACGCCTCGGGCCGCGTGGTCGACACGTTGTCCGCGGGCAAGAGGAAGGGGATCAACCGGGTCGTGTGGTCGATGCAGGAGAAGCCCCCGCGCGTCCCGACGGCCGCGCAGGCGGGCGGCGCCGGCGCGGGGCCGCGCGTTCTGCCCGGCACGTACACGGTGCGCATCACGAAGGGCAAGGACGTCCTCGAGACGCCGCTCGTCGTCTCGCTCGACCCGAAGGCTCCGTTCACGCTCGCCGACCGCAAGGCCCAGTACGACGCCGCGATGCAGGCGCATGCGCTCTTCGGGCGCATGAGCGACGTCGTGGACCGCCTGAACGGCTATCGGGCTCTCGCCGGCGTGCGCGCGATGGGCCTCCCCGCGGCAGACGCGCTCCGCAGGGATCTCGACGCCTTCTCCGCGAAGGCCGACGCGATCCGCAAGGACGTCGTCGCGACCTCCGAGGGCGGTGCGATCACGGGCGAGGAGCGCCTGCGCGAGCACCTCGCGTACGTCTACGACGCGATCCTCTCGTACGAGGGCCGGCCGGGCGACTACCAGGTCGAGCGTGTCGCCGTCCTCGAGCGCGAGTTGAACGACGTC
The DNA here is from genome assembly GCA_036504335.1 of Thermoanaerobaculia bacterium. Taxonomy (GTDB): domain Bacteria; phylum Acidobacteriota; class Thermoanaerobaculia; order UBA5066; family UBA5066; genus Fen-183. Next base: position 20,994 of record DASXVJ010000035.1, on the reverse strand, counting down.
GAAGCGCGCGCCTCCGGGCTCGCGGCGAAGGACCTCCCCGCGCTCAACGGGAAGCTGAGGGCCCGAAAGCTCGCGCCGATCGCGGACGCAGCCGCCCGCTAGGAGTGCGCCTCGAGAAAGGCGCGGACGTCTTCAAACGACGCGGAGGGCACGCGGTGTCCCCCGTCGTACATCCGGTGCTCTGCCGACCGGAAGCGCGTCGCGAGGATCTCCTTGTAGGGCGCGATGCGTTCGGCGGGGTAGTACGGGTCATGGTTCGTCGAGACGTGCAGGACGTCGACCGCTCCCGAGGCGGCGGTCGGCTCGCCCGGGCCGGTCCACTCGCCGGGCACGCCGCCGCAGAACGCGAGGACCGCCGGGAACGAGAGTCCTTCGGGCGGGGTTGCGGCCAGTCGATAGTTGAACGAACAGGGCTGGCTGAAACCCGCGAGGACCGCGCGCGCGCGGTCGCCGCCGTTCGCGCCGGCCCACGCGAGCGCGGCGAGCGCGGCTCGCCGGTGGACGAGCCTGTTGTCCTCGGCGCGCGGCGAGACGCCCCAGTGGAAGCCCCGCTTCGGCTCGGGGTCGTCGAGGGCCGAAAGGAGCGTCGAGTGCGGTCCCTGGAGCGAAAGGACGAGAAAGGACGGCGGCGCCGCCTTCGCGAGGACGGCGAGAAACGACTCGGCGTCCATCCCGTAGCCGTGCATCCCGAGGAGGACGGGCGCCGCGCCCGGACCCTCCTCGGGCCTCCGGGCGAGGAGGCGCAGAGGGACTTCAACTGACAGGAACGCCTCGACTTCGCGGGACACGGGCCCTCCTCCGGGAACAACCCACCCCCCTTTCGCGTATCAGGGGGCGTGGGAATGTTGTCATGACGGCCGCCATCGAGGTCCGGGAGCTCCGGAAGACGTACCGGCCCGCGTTCGGCGGGCGCGCGATCGACGCCCTGGCGGGGATCGATTTTGCGATCCAGCCGGGCGAGCTCTTCGGCCTTCTCGGGCCGAACGGGGCGGGGAAGACCACGACCGTCAAGATCCTCCTCGGGCTCACGCATGCGACGTCGGGCGAAGCGTCGCTTCTCGGGCTCCCCGCGAGGGACCCCGAGAGCCGGCGCCGCGTCGGCTACCTCCCGGAAGGGCACCGCTTCCCCGGCTATCTCACGGCGCGCCAGACGCTGTCGGTTTTCGGGCGCATGTCGGGCATGGACCACGCGACGCTGAAGGTGCGCATCCCCGAGCTCCTTTCGCGCGTGCAGCTCGGGGACTGGATCGACGTGAAGGTCCGGAAGTTCTCCAAGGGCATGACGCAGCGCCTCGGCCTCGCCTCGGCGCTGGTGCACGACCCCGAGGTTCTTCTCCTCGACGAGCCGACGGACGGCGTCGACCCGGTGGGGCGGCGCGAGATCCGCGACCTCCTGCGCGCCGAGGCCGCGAAGGGCCGCGCGATCCTCCTCAACTCCCACCTCCTCTCCGAGATCGAGCTCACGTGCGACCGCGTGGCGGTGCTGCGTAAGGGCAAGGTCGCGGCGATGGGGACGGTGGAGGAGCTGACGAAGAGAGATGAAGAGAAGAGTTCTTTGAAGGGGTACAGGCTGGGAGCGGCTCCGCTCACCGAGGAGCTGATCGCCGATTTCCGAGCGCTGGGCGCGGGGGCGGAGCGCGTGAACGGGCACGTGCGCGTGCTCGCCCGCGACGTGCAGCACCTGAATTCGATCATCGATGCGACGCGCGCCCGCGGCGCCCTGCTGACCGAGCTCACCCCGGACAAGACTTCCCTGGAGGACGTGTTCGTCGACCTCGTGCGCGCCGGCGAGCCGGCCAACGATCCGCCCTCTTCACCTTCTAAGAAATCCGAATCCTCTTCCGACCTTCCGAACTAGAAGAAGAGCCGACATGCGAGCCCTCGCCGCCAACATCGAAGAGGTCTTCCGCGAAGCGGCCGCGCGCTGGACGCTCGTCGCGTACTTCGCGCTGTCGTCGCTCTTCATCCTTCTGTTTGCCGTCGCCGTGAATCTCGACGTCGTGAACGGCGCGCTCGCGGGCGCGAAGATCTTCGGCCAGAACGTCCACATGGGCCGCCAGTCCGTGGACCTCGACAAGCTCGTCCTCGGCTTCGAGTCCGGCTTCGCGGGCTTCCTCTACGTCGTCGGGACGTTCCTCGCGATCTTCGCCACCGCGCACCTCGTGCCGCGGCTCATGGAGAAGGGCACGGTCGACCTCTACCTCTCGCGCCCGGTCGGACGCGTGCCGCTCCTCCTCTCGCGCTACCTCGGCGGGGTCCTTCTCTCGGCGTCGAACGTCCTCTACCTCCTCGGATCGATGTGGCTCCTCGTCATCTGGAAAACGCGCCTCGTCCATCCGCGCTTCTTCCTCGCGGCCGGGATCATCCTGTTCGGGATCGCGGCGCTCATGGCGTTCGCGTTCCTCATCGGGACGCTCACGTCCTCGACGGCCGTCTCGATCATGGCGACGTTCGCGCTCTTCTTCCTCTCGGCCATCCTCGTGAACCACGACCGCATCGCGGCCGCGATGTCGTACGAGTGGGCCGCGCAGCTCGTGCAGGGCCTCTACTGGGTCTTCCCGAAGACGGCCGAGCTCGGCGCCGCCGTCGTCGCGCTCGTGATGGGCGACCAGGGCCCGGCGCGGATGCAGAAGGCCCTCGCCCTCCAGCCGTTCCTCACGACCGGCGCGTTCGGCGCCGGCTGTCTCGCCCTCGCATGCCTCCGGTTCCGGAGAAAGGACTTCTGACATGAAGCGATTCGCCGTCTCCGCCCTCGCCCTGACCTTCGCCGCCGCCCTGTCGCTTCCGGTGGCCGCCGCCACGGACGACGCGCTCGCGCTCGTCCCGGCCGACGCGGCCTCCGTGGGCGTCATCCACGTGGCGGATCTGCGCTCGAGCCCGCTCGCCGCGCGCGTCTTCTCGGACACGGACAAGCTCACGGTGGACGGAGACGCGGCGCACTTCCTCGCGGAGGCGCGCCTGAACCCGAAAGAGGACGTCGACACGGTCGTCGCGGCCGGCTCGCCGAAGGGCGCCGGCGGCAGCGCCGGATGGGGTCTCGTCCTCTTCGAGGGCCGCTTCGACGCGTCCGCCCTGTCGGCGGCGATCGCCGGGCGCGGCGGCGTGAAGAGGTCAACGCCCGCGGGCGACTACTACCTCCTCCCCGACAAGAACACGTCAGCCTCGTCGAACCGCGAGCAGGGCGCGATCGCGTTCGCGAGCAACCGCCTCGTGATCGCGGGCAACGAGTCCTCGGTCGTCGCGGCGCTCGCGCGGCGGAGCGCGGGCGGGACGCCCTTCCGCTCCGGCGCCGGCCTCGGCCAGCATCTCGGCCGGATCGAATCCGGCGCGTCGGCCTGGGCGCTCGTGGACGTCACGCGCCTGCCGGCGAAGGACGCCGCCGTGAGGCACGCGCACGCGCAGGCCGAGGGGAACGGAATGGACGCGGCGGCGACGCTCGTGTCGTCCATGAAGTCCGTCTCCCTCCTCGCTCTTCAGGCGACCGCCAGGGGCGACGCGCTGAAGCTGAATGCGACCGGCCTCGTCTCCGACGACGAAACGGCCGGCCTCATGGAGGACGCGCTCCGCGGCGTCCTCGCGGCCTGGCGCCTCGCGGCGCAGGAGAAGTCGCCCGAGACGGTGGCCGTCCTCCGCAAGTTCACCGTGACGCGCGACAAGTCGACCGTGTCCATCGCGGGCACGCTCCCCGGCGCCGCCGTCCGCGCGATGGCCGAAAAGAAGCACGCGAAGGCGCAGGCCGACTGAGCCGGTGTCCTCGTGACGTCTCCGGAACGGGCGCTTCGGCGCCCGTTCCGCTTTGCTACGATCTCGCGGTGAGCGCGGTCCTCTCGGTCGAGCCCTTCCTCCAGGTGGACGAGGGGCAGGTCTACAACCCTCTCACCGACCGCACGCTCAAGACCGGCGAGCCGGGGTTCGCCGAGGTGAAAGCGCTCGCCGCGCGGCCGCCGGTCGCGACGTCCCTCTCGCCGGAGATCGAGCGTCTCCTCGCCGACGGCGGCTGGCTCGTCGCGAGCGGCGCGGACGCGTCGCGCTTTCGCCTGAAGTACGTCTCGCTCGAAGGCCACACCTCCTGCAACCAGGCCTGCTACTTCTGCCCCGTGTCGATCGCGCCCCGCGCCCCGCACGCGATGCCGATGGAGATGTACGAGCGCATCGCGGGCGAGCTCGCCGCCTTCCGCGACACGCTCGAGGGCGTCTTCATGATCAATTACAACGAGCCGACGGCGGACCCGCGTTTTCTCGAGCAGGTGAAGGTCCTGAAGAAGAACGGCCTTCCCGCCGCGGTCCTCACGAACGGCTGGGGGCTCACGCCCGAGCGCGTCGACGCGCTCATCGAACTGGGCGGCCTGAGGTACCTCTCGATCAACCTGTCGACGCTCGACCGCGAGCGCTACACGCGCGACCGCGGGGCGGACCACCTCCCGCGCGTCCTCGCGAACGTCGACGCCGTCAAGGACCGCCGGGTCGCGCAGGAGATGGTCGTCGTCGTCCTCGGCCGCGGCGACGCGGACCACAAGAGGGATTTCGAGGAGATCCAGGCGCGCTACGCCGGGAGCCTCTTCGAGGTGCGGACGTACGAGGTCATGGACCGCGCGGGCCACCTCGAGCTCGGCCTCAAGCCCGAGGCGCCGATCGCGCGCCTGCGGGGCTGCGAGAATGTCGGCTCGCGCCCGCTCCAGCACCTCCACGTCTCGCCGCACGGAGAGTGTGTCCTCTGCTGCGAGGACTACGACGAGAAGTACGTCGTGGGCGACCTGACGAAGTCGAGCGTCGCCGACGTGCTGCGCGGCCCGGAGATCGCGCGCCTCCGCCGCTGGACGTACGGTCTCGAGGACGCCCCCGAAGACTTCATCTGCCGCAAGTGCATCTACGCCCTGAAGGGCTGAGTGCGCCGAACGCCGGAGGAAACATGAACGTCTCCAGAACCTCCGCGGCCGCGTCCTTCGTCGCCGCGGCTCTCGTCCTGAACGGATGCACCTCGACGGCGCCCACGACGTCCGTCACGCCGGCTCCGGCGCCCTCCGTCCATGAGAAGCACTGGGGCTACGTGGCGGACGCCGAGACCGCCGGGCCCGCGGAATGGGGCTCCCTGCCCGGCAACGTGGCGTGCGCGGCGGGCAAGCGCCAGTCGCCCGTCGACCTCGCGACGCGGGCGCCGTTCCCGGTCGAGGCGAAAGACCTCCCGAATCTCGTCTTCAAGTACGGGGCGACGAAGCTTCACCTCGTGAACGACGGCCACACCGTGCAGGCCGACGTGGACAAGGGCAGCACGGTCGAGATCGACGGGGTGGCGTGGCGGCTCGTCCAGTTTCACTTTCACGCGCCGTCCGAGCACTCCCTCGACGGGCTCCATTACCCGATGGAGATGCACCTCGTCCACGTCGCGCCGGACGGCAAGTCGAGCCTCGTCGTGGGAATCTTCCTCGTGCAGGGCGGCGGCAGCCCGGCCCTCGCCCCGGTCTTCACGAGCCTCCCGAAGGAAAAGGGAGCGAAGAGGGACGACACCTCGGTGACGATCGGCCTCGCGGACCTCCTGCCGGGCGACCGGACGTACCTCGCGTACGAGGGCTCGTTCACCGCGCCGCCCTGCACGGAGAACGTGCGGTGGTACGTTCTCAAAACGCCGGCCGGAATCACGGGCGAGCAGCTGGGCGCGTTCGTTTCGCTCCCCCACATGACGCCGACCAATCGGCCCGTCCAGCCCCTCGCGGGCCGCAAGGTCCTTCTCGACACGACCCCCTGACGGCCCCTGCGGAGTGCCCGCCGTTGTTTTGGACCTAGACTGTGGCTGTGAGGGGACTCATGAAGCTGTTTCGATGTGGTCTGTGTGCCGCGGCCGTCGCACTCCTCGCCGCCCCCGCACTCGCCCAGCCGGGTAACGCGTACTACCTGCATCAGAGAGGGATGGACGAGCGCTTCCGCATCGACCTCGGCGGGTTCTTCCAGACCCTGGACACGACGCTCAGCCTCGCGAGCTCCGCCGGGACGGCCGGCACGTCGATCAACCTCGAGGACCTCGGTCAGGAACCCCGCAAAACGAGCTTCGCGGCCGACGGTTATTTGCGGCTCGGCCGCCACAGCCGCCTCGACTTCGCCTACCGCGGCTGGTCCCGCTCGGCCTCGCACGCGCTGGAAAAGGACATCGTCGTGGGCGACACGACGTACCACGTCGGAGCGCAGGTCGACAGCAGCATGCGCACCAACCTCGGCGAACTGTATTACTCCTACGCTCTCGTGAACAACGGCGACCTCGAGTTCGGCCTCGGCCTGGGCGCGTCGGTCTACTTCAACTCTTTCGAGATCTCGGGGTCCAGCTCGAGCTTCGGAAGCACCGAACGACGCAACGCCGTCGCGCCGATTCCGGCCCTCGAGGCGTACTTCAACTACGCCCTCTACCCGCGCGTCTTCCTGAAGGCCGCGGCCAAGGGCATCTCCGGAACGGTCAATTCCTATCATGGGGAGATGTGGGACTTCCGCGGAGGCCTCGACTGGTTCATCAGCCAGAACGTCGGCGTCGGCGGGATGTACCAGTCCACGACGATCAACTTCTCGCACACGGGCGACAAGGGGGACGTGGCGTTCGATTACAAGTACCGCGGTCCGCTTGCGTACGTGATCCTCGCGTTCTGACCTGGTCCGTGAGCGGGGGCTCGTGAAGGAAAGGCACCCATGCAACTCGGAATGATCGGACTCGGGCGGATGGGGGCGAACATGGTTCGCCGGCTGATCGGCGGCGGCCACGACTGCGTCGTCTTCGACAGGACGCCGGAGGCGGTCGCCCGGCTCGCGGAGGAAAAGGCCGTGGGCGCCTCCTCCCTCGCCGATTTCGTCCGGAAGCTCGCGACGCCGCGCGCGATCTGGCTGATGGTCCCCGCGGCCGCCGTCGACAAGGCGATCGCCGAGCTCCTGCCGCTCCTCGAGAAGGGCGACGTCCTGATCGACGGCGGCAACTCGTACTACGTCGACGACATCCGCCGCGCGAAGGAGCTTGCGGCCGGGGGAATCCACTACGTGGACGTCGGGACGAGCGGCGGCGTGTGGGGCCTCGAGCGGGGCTACTGCATGATGATCGGCGGCGAGACGGACGTCGTGCAACGTCTCGACCCGATCTTCGAGCGGCTGGCCCCCGGCAAGGGGGACGTCCCGAGGACGCCGGGGCGCGAGAAGGCGAAGGGAACCGCGGAGGAGGGCTACCTCCACTGCGGGCCGAACGGCGCCGGCCACTTCGTCAAGATGGTCCACAACGGGATCGAGTACGGGCTCATGGCCGCCTACGCCGAAGGGCTCAACATCCTCCGGAACGCGAACGTGGGCAAGACGCGCCGGGAGGCCGACGCCGAGACGACGCCGCTCCGCGATCCCGCGCACTACCAGTACGACATGAACCTCGCGGACATCGCCGAAGTCTGGCGCCGCGGTAGCGTCGTGGCGTCGTGGCTGCTCGACCTGACGGCCATCGCGCTTCTCGAGTCTCCGGACCTCGAGAGCTTCTCGGGGCGGGTCTCGGACTCGGGCGAGGGGCGCTGGACGATCATGGCCGCGATCGACGAGGGCACGCCCGCCGAGGTCCTCACGGCCGCTCTCTACGAGCGCTTCAGCTCGCGCGGCGAGGCGGACTTCCAGAACAAGCTGCTCTCGGCGATGCGCTTCCAGTTCGGCGGCCATCACGAGAAGCCGGCGAAGTGACGCCGTGAGGAACGTTCTCGAAGGACTGACGCTGTTCCAGCGGATCGCCTATCCGCGCCACAAGGAGCTCTTCGAGCGCCTCGCGAAGAACCAGACGCCGCAGGCCGTGTTCATCGCGTGCTCGGACTCCCGCGTCGTGCCGAACCTGATGCTCCAGGCCGAGCCCGGCGACCTCTTCATCATCCGCAACGCGGGCAACATCGTCCCGCCCGCGGGGTCGGCCTACGGCGGGACGACGGCGTCGCTCGAGTACGCGCTCGTCGCCCTCGGCATCCGCGACATCATCCTCTGCGGGCACTCGAACTGCGGCGCGATGACGGGTGTCCTCCACCCCGAGAGGCTCGACGGCATGCCCGCGGTCAAGCAATGGGTCTCGTACGCGGATCTCGCGCGGCGCGCCGCCTTCGAAGCGCATCCGGGGGCGTCGGACGAGGAGATGCTCGAGTACGTCGTCGACTACAACGTGATCGCGCAGGTCCGCAACCTCCTCACGTTTCCGTTCGTGCGGCCGCTCGTCGAGAAGGGCGAGCTGGAGATCTACGGGTGGGTCTACGACATCGGGAGCGGCCACGTGAAGGGCCTCGACGCGACCGGGCGGCGCTTCGTGCCTCTCGGAGCCGGCGAGATGGGCTCGCCCGACGAGCGGCACGTCCTTGCGTCCGTCGAGAGCGACGAGGAGTTCTGGGAGAAGCTCTAGGGGCTCAGTCCGGCTTTGCGTCCGCGGCCGACGCGGCTCCGCAGCGGGCGGCCACGGCCGCGGCACGGGCGGCGAGATGGCGGTCCAGCTCCGAGACGCCCGGGCGCTGCGCCGCGCGCCCGGCTTCGTCCGCGAGAGCCCGCGCCTCGGCGCAGCGAGCCAGCCGGTTCTCGAGGAACGCGGCGTTCGCGAGATGCCCGGGCCGCCCGTCCAGCGCGAACGCAGCGCGGTAGAGGGCGACGGCGGCGGCCGGCTTCCCTCCGGCGGCGCGCGTGCGCGCGAGATCCGACAGCGGCCCCGGCGCACCGCCCGTCGAGGCCACGGCGGCGAGAGGGCTCCGGGCGGAGAGGACGGGCATGACCCTCGGGCGGGCCACCTCGACCGCGACGAGGACCAGAACGGACGCGGCGACGAGAGCGGCCCGGCCGGCGAGGGTCCCGGGAGGAGGCGGGGGAGCCCGCCTTCTCCCGAGTCCGTAACCCGCGAAGGCGGCCGTGCCTCCGAGGAAGCCGGCCACTCCCGGCCCGACGAGCGAGAGCGGCCCGGCGAGGTGCGCGACCAGCGCGCCGGCGACCGACGACGCCATCACGGCCGCGAAACGCGTCGATTTGCGCGCGAGCCACCCCGAAAGAAAGGCGAAGGGGAGCGCGAGCAGGGGGAGAAGGGGCAGCCAGAAGGGCAGGAACGGCCGGGCCGCCGAGATCGGATCCACGCGCGGAGGTTAGCGCGGCGGGCAGTTTCGACTGCGATCGAGCGAACGCAGAAGCTCGCGATGAACGTCGGCGTCCCGGCGGTCACATTTCTCGTCATGACGATCGTGGGGCTGGACCTCACGCGGGCCGACTTCGAGCGCGTGCGGTCCCGGCCGCGGGTCCTCGCGGCGGGCCTTCTCGGCCCGCTCGTCCTCCTGCCGCCCGTCGCCCTCGCCGTTCTCGCCGCCGTGCCGATGCCCGACGAGACGCGTGCGGGCCTGCTTCTCCTCGCCGTGTGCCCGGTCGGCGGGATCTCGAACACGTACAACTACCTCGCCCGCGCGTCGTTCCCGGCGGCGCGAATCGCGCGCAGGGACTATCTTGATAGAGTGACCGCGGCTTTCCACCGGAATTCAACGAAACGGAGAATGGAGCGCACGATGACGAAAACCAGAATCTCCAGATCGCTGCTTGCGACGGGAGCCGTCCTTATCTCCGCGGGCTTTCTCGGGGGATGCGGAGTTCCCAAGGAGCTGACCGCCGCGGACCAGGCCATCGCGGATGCCCGCAAGGTCGGCAAGGACAAGGACTGCCCGGAGCTGTTCGCCGCCGCCGAGAAGCTGAAGAACGACGCCTTCGCGGTCTGCACGCCGTGCGACACGAAGAAGGCGATCGAGCTCGCGAACGAGTCGATGGCCCGCGCGAAGGCGCTGTGCCCGCCCAAGCCCGTGCCGCCGCCGCCCCCGGTCGTGAAGGCGCCCCCGGCCGCGCCCGCGATGACGTTCGCGGCGGACCCGGCTTCGGTCAAGCAGGGTGGGTGCTCGACGCTCTCCTGGACGACGTCGAACGCCGCCGCCGCCGTGCTCGACCAGGGTGTCGGAACCGTGGACCTGAACGGCTCGAAGAAGGTCTGCCCCGAGGCGACGACGACCTACAAGCTCCTCGCGAAGGGCGAGGGCGGAATGCGCGACGCCTCCGCGACGGTCACCGTCGTTCCGAGGGTCATCGACCGCCTGACGCTGCACGCCAATTTCGCCACCAACAAGGCGACCATGCTCAAGGCGGACGACGCCGACGTGGAGAAGGCCGTCGAGTTCCTCAAGAAGTACCCGACCGCCAAGTTCGAGCTCGAGGGCCACACGGACAGCACGGGCCCCAAGGCGTACAACCAGACCCTGTCCGAGAAGCGGGCCGAGGCCGTCAAGGAACGGCTCGTGAAGCGCGGGATCGACCCCGCGCGGATTCACGCCATCGGCTTCGGCGACACCAAGCCGGTCGGGGACAACAAGACTGTCAAGGGCCGCGCCGAAAACCGCCGCGTCGAAGTTCTGATCCTTTCCGAGTAGCGACCGGCTGACGTCCCAGGATCCCGGGCGGCTCTCCTCGCGGGGGGCCGCCCGTTTTCGTTTTGGAGATCTGAAAGGACGGCCTCCGAAGGTCCGTCCGGAGGAGGCGGGTGATTCAGCTCGCCTTCAGGAGAGGTTTCGGCAGGCTCTGAACGTGCCCGGCGGCCCGATAGAGATCGACGGCCTTCTGCGCGTTCATCCAGAAGTCGGGCGACGTCCGGAAGGCCGCCCCGAGCCGCAGCGCCATCTCGGCCGACACGGCGCACCGGCCGTTGACGATGCGGTTCACGACCTTGACGTCGCACCCCAGGTGCTCGGCGAGGACTCGCTGACTCAGCCGGTCGCCTTGCCGAACGAGAAACCCCTCATCCGTTCGCGGGCGTTCAGCCGCCGGCGGCCGCGCGGCGGACGGCGTCGGCGAGGCCGCCGGATGGAACGGGGCCGCCGGACAGCACTTCGAGCGCGCCGAGCGACAGCGTCCTCTGGCGCCGCATCTTCGCCTCCAGCGCCGCCGTGGGCGGGACGAAGAAGCGCCACTGCGCGAAGTCGAGCGGGTTCACGTCCGCCCGCTCCGGGCGCTCGAGCAGCGCGAAGACGTAGACCCGCGCGTGCGGCAGCGGCGCGGCGCACGAGGGGTCCCGGCGCGGCGCGCGCCACGGCAGCGGCGTGAAGTGGATCTTCGAGTGGTCGCGCCGGCTCTCGCACGTCACGCACGACGCCGACTTCACGCGGACGGCGAGCCCGTCGGGTGTGCGGAGGTCGGGCGAGCGGTCCGAGCGCGGGCCGGCGGTGCAGATACCGAGAAGCCGCGCCACGATGAACTCGGCGAGCCGGGCCCGCGTGGAGGTCGCGAGCAGGTCGGCCTCGCTCCACCGCCAGAAGTCGAGGAGCGTCAGGTCGAGCCTCTCGCCCGCGCACCGGAAGGGCTCGCTCGCGTCGAGGCGTTCGCCGAGGGCGAGCTCGGTCGTCGTCATCGGCCCCCTACTTCGTGATCTTGGCGCCTTCCAGGATGACCGCGTACGCATACCCGGCGCCGAAGTCCTTGTCCACGGTCACGGCGCCGCTCGCGGTCACGACGTCGCCCACCTTCGCGACGGCGTCCGTCGTCACGGTGAGGTCGTTGTCTTTCGCGGCGGGCGATCCCGAGCCGTCGCGCAGGTGGATCCAGTTCGTGCCCATGATTCCGGCGTTGAACTTCACGACCTTGCCGCGCACGGCGACGGGCTTCCCCTTCAGCGCGGCGCGGTCCGTCCAGACCTCGGCCACCGTCCGGCCGTCGGGCCCCTCGGCTTTGGCGACTTTGATCGCGCCTTCGGCCGGCGCCGTGGACGCGGCCGCGTGCCGGGCCGCCATCGCCCCGGCGTCGCCCGCGAGCGCCCCGAACCAGATCCGGTCGAACGTGCGCCCGAGCGTCTTGCTCTCGAAGCCGTCCATGCGCGAGATCCCGGTGATCGTCACGTCCGTGCCCGTCTTGACGCTCGTCTTGGCCACGGCCGCCCAGACTTCGCCCTCTCCGGTCTTCAGCTTCAGGTACGTGTAGGCGCCCGCGTCCATCGACTCGAGGACGGTCCCCTTGACGCTCAGCGGATCTTCCGGGGGCGCGGCCGGCGCGGCGGGCGCGGCGTGCGAGGGCGCCGGCTTGGTCTCCGTGGCCGGGAGGGCGGCCCCGGTCGCGAGGGCGGCCGCGAGGGCCAGTCCGGACAGGGCGAGGGCGATCGGTTTGGACATGGTGGTTCCTTTCCCTCCGGTCCCGCCGGCGGGCCACGCGGATGCTAGGAGATGGGCGGGTCCGGCGGCATGAGCAACCTGAATCCCTTCCGGAGACCCCGGACGGGTGGGACCATGCCCGCCGTGAGAGCGAGTCTCGCCGCCTTTTTTGTCGCCCTCGCGGCCGCGGGGTTGGCGGCGCCGGGCGTCCCGCCAGCCGGCCCCGTCGTCCTCTTCGACCAGGGCCACGGCCAGCGGTTCCTGATCGGCGGAAAGGGCCCGCTCGACCTCTCGGCCTTCGCATCGGTCGTCCGCTCGCGAGGGGGCCAGACCCGGGCCGGGAAAGCGCTCACCCCGGCCGTGCTGGACGGCGTCCAGGCCCTCGTCGTCTCGGGGCCCTTCGACAAGGTCCGGCCCGAGGAGATCGAGGCGATCGCCGCGTTCGTCGAGAAGGGTGGCCGGCTCGCTGTGATGATCCACGTCGAGGCGCCAGTGGCCGACCTCCTGCACAAGTTCGCGATCTCCGTCTCGAACGGCGTGATCCGCGAACAGGCGGGTGTCGTGGGCAACGATCCCCTCAACTTCCGCGTGACCCGCTTCGGGACCCATCCGCTCACGAAGGGGCTGGACTCGGTCACGGTGTACGGCGCCTGGGCCCTGCTCCCGACGTCGAAGGACGCGCAGGCGATCGCCGTGACGGGCCCGACGGCGTGGGTCGACCTCAACCGCAACGGCAAGCTCGAGAAGGGCGACGCCGTCCAGAGCTTCGCGGTCGTCGTCGCGGGCCGGCAGGGCAGCGGCGGCGTCGTCGCGTTCGGGGACGACGCCCTCTTCCAGAACAAGTTCCTGAAGGACGGCAACAGGCGCCTCGCCGAGAACCTCGCGGATTGGCTCCTCGGAAAGGCCCCGGCGCCCGCGGCGCCGGCTCCCTCGCATGGATGACCGACGCATGAAGCTCGCGGCTGGAATCTCCCTGTCCCTCGTCCTCCTCGCCGGCTGTGCGAAGTCGTCGCGCGCCAACCCTCAGGCGACGGACCCGAAAGCGCCCGTCGCCCGTGTCGCGGGGCAGGTCGTCACCGACGGCGACCTAACGGCCGAGGCGAAGGGCCCGCTCTCGGCCGCGGAGGCGAAATTCGCGGAAGACGTTTGGGGAATCAAGCGGCGGGCCCTCGACGCGCTCGTCGAGCAGCGCCTCCTCGACGCAAGGGCGAAGAAGGAAGGCCTCACGGTGGACCCCCTCCTCGCCCGCGAGGTCACGAGCAAGGTGCCCGAGCCGGACGAAGCGCAGCTGAAGTCCGTCTACGACCAGACGAAGGCCAGCGGCCGGCAGCTGCCGCCGTTTCCCGACGTGAGAGCCGAGATCGCCCAGTACCTCAAGGGCCAGCAGACGCAGCAGGTCCGCCAGGCCTTCATCGCCCGGCTGAAGGCCGAATCGAAGGTGGAGATCCTGCTCCCGCCGTATCTCCCGAACCGCGTGGACGTCAAGGCCGAGGGCCCGTCGAAGGGGAGCCCGGACGCCCCGGTCACGATCGTCGAGTTCTCCGACTACGAGTGCTCGTACTGCGCCGGCGCCGAGGCCACGGTGAAGCGCATCCTCGAGGCGTACCCGGGCAAGGTGCGCCTCGTCTACCGGGACCTCCCGCTCTCCATCCATCCCCACGCGCCGAAGGCCGCCGAGGCCGCCCACTGCGCCGGCGAGCAGCAGCGCTACTGGGACATGCACGACGTCCTCTTCGCGAACCAGCAGGCGCTCAAGGTCGACGACCTGAAGGCCCACGCCCGAAAGCTCGGCCTCGACGCCGCGAAGTTCGACGCATGCCTCGACTCCGGCCGGATGGCGGGCAAGGTGGACGCGGACCGCAAGGCCGGCGAGGCCCTGGGCCTCAACGGCACGCCGACGTTCTTCGTCGACGGCCGTCCCTACGTCGGCGGCAGGTCGTTCGAGACGTTCCAGGAAGTCATCGACCACACGCTCGCAACCAAGCGCTGAACGTGTCCGCCCGGCTGCCCCTGCGCCTCGACCCCGCCCGCCTGCGCTTCTGGGGCATCGTCCTGCCGATCCACCTCGCGGCGTTCGCGGCGCTCTACTTCGGCACGTACCGCCTTCTCGAGTTCACGTACTCGCTGGCGGGCGCCGCGGCGGCGCAGCAACAGCTCGTCCAGGCCGTGCGCGAGATGCCCTACATGATGCCGCCGGCGTTCGCGGGCCGGAGCCCGCACCTCTTCAGCCACCTCCTCGCCGCGCACCGGCCCATCGGCCTGCGCCTCTACGGTCCTTCCGGCGCGCTGATCGGGCCGCACGACACGCACCCGGACCGCGACGAGGTCGATCGCGTCGGGCGCGTCCTCATGAAGGCCGGCCACGACAGCGACACGTGGGTCGAGGAGCAGAACGGCCGGCAGTGGGTGCGCGGCGCGATGCGGCTCAACGCCGGCCTCGGCTGCGTGCCGTGCCACAAGGCGGGCATGACGCTGGGCGCGGCGACGATGAGGATCGACTCGACGGAGGACCTCGCCGAGATCCGCAACCGGCTCAAACCCCAGGTGGGACTGCTCCTCGGGCTCTGGATTCTCGTCGTCGGCGTCGTCGCGTTCGGCGTCCAGCGCACGGTGCGGCGCTCGCTGCGGGGCCTCGAGGCCGACCTCGCGGCCGCGGCCGCGGGGCGGGGCGGCTCCGGCGCGGCCCATGGGCCCCCGCTCGACCCGGCCGCCGCCGAGCTCTACAAGAGGCTCCGCGATTTCCTCCTGCGCCAGCGCGAGCGCGAGGCCCAGGTCGCGTCGCGCCTCGCCCACGTCGGCCAGCTCGCGTCGCTCGGCCAGCTCGCGGCCGGCCTCGCGCACGAGATCAAGAACCCGCTCGCGGGCATCCAGGGCGCCCTCGAGGTGCTGAAGGACGAGAACAAGGACGAAAACACGGCCGTCCTCTACGACGACATGCTCGCCGAGCTCAGGCGCGTCAACGGCATCCTGCACCGCCTGCTCGAGTCGGGCCGGGCGGCGCCGGTGCGCCTCGCGAGGACGGACCTCGCGAAGCTCGTCACCGAGACCGTCGAGCTGCTCGGCCCGTCGCTCCGCCGCCGGAGCGTCGAGCTGGCGGCCGAGATCGCGGGCGACGTCCCCGAGATCCCGCTCGACGCGGCTAAGATCCGGCAGGTGCTCCTCAACCTCGTTCAGAACGCCGGCGAGGCGATGGCGGAGGGCGGCGGCCGCGTGAAGCTGCGGGCCAGCGCCATGCCGGACGGCCTCGGCGCGATCCTCGCCGTCGAGGACGACGGCCCCGGCATCTCGCGCGAGGACCTGGGCCGCCTCTTCGAGCCGTTCTTCACGACGAAGTTCACGGGCACGGGCCTCGGCCTCGCCATTTCGAAGGCCGTCGTCGAGCAGCACGGCGGCCGCATCGAGGTGGACTCGGAACCGGGCCGCGGGACCACGTTCTTCGTGTTCCTGCCCGGCACGACTGCCGCGGACGCGGCCGGGGACGGAGCCTGACGTGGCGCTCGTCCTCCTCGTCGAAGACGAAAAGCTCCTGCGCTGGGCGCTCGAAAAGCAGCTCGAGAAGGCTGGCCACGCCGTCCACGCGGTGCCGAACCTCGCGGAGGCCACCTCGCACCTCGGGACCTGCCAGCCCGACGTCGTCCTCCTCGACCTCGGCCTGCCGGACGGCCACGGGCTCGACTTCTACCAGGCGAACCGCGAGCGGCTCTCCGAGAGCGTCGTGATCGTCATGACCGCGCTCGGCCACGTCGAGGAGGCCGTGCGCGCGATGAAGCTCGGCGCGCTCGACTTCCTCTCGAAACCCGTCGACCAGGCCGACCTCGTCGCGCTCGTCGACCGCTCGATCGCCGTGCGCGGCGACCAGCTCGAGGCGCAGGCGGCGAAGCAGTCGCGCGAGTCCTGGCTCGCACGGGAGCTCGTCGGCGACTCGCCCGCGTTCCGGCGCGTCCGCGACGTCGTCGAGCAGGTCGCGCTCTCGGAGATCCGGAGCATCCTCGTGCAGGGCGAGAGCGGATCGGGCAAAAACATGCTCGCGCGGCAGGTGCACACGCTCTCGCCGCGCCGGGCCCGGCCCATCCTCGAGGTCTCCTGCGCCACGATCCCTGAGACGCTTCTCGAGAGCGAGCTCTTCGGCCACGAGAGGGGGGCGTTCACGGACGCCAAGTCCCTGAAGCGGGGCGTCTTCGAGCTGGCCGAGGGCGGCACGGTCGTCCTCGACGAGATCGGCGAGTTGCGCCTCGACGTGCAGGCCAAGCTCCTGCACTTCCTCGAGGAGCGCCGGTTCCGCCGCGTGGGCGGGACGCGCGAGATCCGCGTGGACGTGCGCGTCGTCGGCCTCACGAACCGCGACCTGAACGCCATGGTGCGGGACAAGGAATTCCGGAGCGACCTCTTCTACCGCCTGAGCGTCTTCCCGATCACCGCACCGCCGCTCCGCGAGCGGCCGGAGGACGTCCTGCCGCTGGCCCGCCACTTCCTCGCGTCGCTGCAGGCCAAGACGGGGAGCGGCGTCGAGGGGTTCGAGCGCGAGGCCGAGCACCTCATGCTCGGGTACGCGTGGCCCGGGAACGTCCGCGAGCTGCGCAACGTCATCGAGCGCGCCCTCGTCGTCGAGCGCGGCCCCCGGATCGCCCCGAGGTCCCTCATGCTCGACTGCTCTCCCGAGGCCGGAACCGCGGACGCCGGCGGATCGGGCCTCCCGGGCGGTGTCGTGCCGCTGGAGGACGTCGAGCGCGAGATGATCTCGCGCGCCCTCCGCGCGACCTCCGAAAACGTGACGCGCTCGGCCGAGATGCTCGGCGTCACGCGCGACCAGCTCCGGTATCGCCTCAAGAAATTCGGTTTCAAGGCGAACGCCGACAGCTGAAGACCTTGCACGCGCCGCGAGCGGCACCCATCTTGCGATGTGGGGACCGCCGTGCGCGTACTGGTCCTCGAAGATGGCCAAGTGATGGCTTGGGTGGTTGGGCACTTGTCCCCGCCGGGAACGGAGGTCCTTCCGTTCAACTGGTTCGGGGACGCGTGCCGCCGGATCGAGCGCGACCCGCCCGACGCCGTCGTCGTGAGCCTCAACGCGGCGCACCTGCCGTGGCGCGAATTCCAGCGCCTGTGCGCGTCGCGCACGCCTTCCGTGCCCGTGCTCTACGCGTCGGCCGAGTTTTCGAACGCGGCCGACGCGGGCCTCGAGCCCGTCGAGGGCTACGCGGACTTCCTCTACCAGCCCGCGTCGAAGCCGGAGATCGAGGCCGCGCTCGCGAAGCTGCGCTCCGCCTCCGGCGAGCACCACCGCGTCGGGTGATATCCCCCGGCTGACGGGTGAGATGCCCCGGTCGAGACGGTGGGCGCGATTCGCGAGCGAAACAGTAACCTTTCGAGAACTCGAACAAAACGCGCCTGATGCATCTGAAGGATGCGGTGGCCGTCACGCCGGACTGCGCCGCAGCGCCTTCCGCGTAAGTCGCTTCAAAACATGAACTTGCCGTGAAGCAGCGCGGCCCGCGATGCGAGCGCGGCACCGCCCGGGGTGCGACGCGTTCACAAGAAGCTGAACACGGGCACCGGCGTTGCTCAAGACGGAGACGGAGTTTTCATGGCCACGCTTCTGAGAGGAGAACGAAACATGAGTGAAACGGCAAAAACCCGCCTGGCGCGGGCCGTTCCGAAAGCGGTACTCACCCTCGCGGTGATGCTGCTGCTCGGGGCGGGAAGCGCCTGGGCGCAAACGATTCGGTATCTCGGCGACGGCGCCGTGCAGAACAACCGCGGCGGGTGGAACCTGCCGACGCAGGGAGCCTGCCCGGCCGACGTTACGAAGACCACGCGGCCGGACTGCATCGCGCTGCGGCTTGCAGCCGCGGACAGCGTCGCCTGCGCCGCCTACACTCCGTCCGGCTCCACGGCGTGGACGACGAGCGGTGTCTGCAACGACATCGTCAACACGACGCAAGTTGCCTGTCAGGCCGCTCCCGATCGGCTCTGGAACGCGGGCACGAGCACCTGCGCGATCGTCATGAAGGGCGACGATCGCAACTCCGTGACGTGCATGAAGCACAACGGAACGTGGGTGACGGCCGGTACCTGCATCGGCGTTTGGGTCATGCCGAACTCGGATGACTCCTCCTACGGCGCGAACGCCTACGGCACGGGCCTCCTCACCGGCGCGCGCGGTGCGGCCGCGAGCGCCGGCGACCAGTGCCTGCGCTGCCACAACAAGGTCACGCAGTACAACGGCCCGCGCGTCCGCGACACCGAGGACACGCTCTTCATGGGCCACAAGAACATGTCGCGTCCCGTGAAGGCCGGCTCCGGCTTCCCGTGGGGCGGCCCGCCCTTCTCCTGCACGGGGCATCCCGCCGAGAAGGACGAAGCGGCCTGCGTCGCCGCCGGCGGCACGTGGGATCCGGACATCTATCACTCGGACGACACGGGCCGCGTGTTCGACTGGGCGCAGGGCAAGATCGCCGTCGGGGCCGCGAGCTACGCGCTCAAGTGGATCTACGGCGACTGGCTCGCCGCCCTCCCGCGCGCGATCTACGCCGACGCTGTGGTCGCCAACCTGTCGTACTCCTGCGGCCGGTGCCACACGACCGGCTGGACGAGCGACGCGGGCACGACGCCAACTGCGACGAAGGAGCCCGAGTTCACGTTCCCCGGCATCACGTGGAACGGGACCGGCACCCTCGGCCAGGTGAAGCTCGGCGGCGGCGTTGCGGGCGATGCAAACGTCATGGCCTCGTGGGACCAGTGGGGCATCACGTGCACCCGCTGCCACAGCTCGGCGGTCTCGGTGCCGGCAAGCGGCCCCTACACGCTTCCGTTCTCGGCTCCCGCCAACATGTCGACGCACCACAGCAACCTGACGGCCGCCGACTTCCCGGCAGCCTGTTCGGCCCTCAACAGCGCCTGCGCCAACGGCCGCTGCAGCAGCGCCTCGGTCTGCGCCACGGCGGGCGGCACCTGGTACTACGGCTACTGCACGGATCCAAGGGTCGTCGGCGGCAACGGCCAGAGCGCGGCTGCCACCAAGACGGCGTGTGAGACCAGCCTCGGCCTCGGCCCGTCCGCCCCGGGCGTTGCGCTCGGAACGTGGATCACGCCCTGCAGCGACAACAACTTCGCGACGGCGGCGACCTGCGTGTCTCCGGCCACGTGGAATCTCCCGGCCTCGTCCTGCAGCGTCGCCGGCCTCTGCAACAACATCGCTGGTGGGCCCTACACGACCTCGGCGGCCTGCACGGCGGCTCCTGTGGCCAACTGTCCGGGCGGCGTGACCTGCCAGTGGCAGGCGGCGTCGGACATCATCAGCTGCGTCGACGCCGGCGGAAAGTGGACCGGCTCGTACAAGCAGCGCGGCCAGACCATCACGTCGCTCTGCATGAACTGCCACCGGCAGGAGAACAAGGGCTTCCCGGTCACGAACGGCACCTGCGACAAGGCGTACACCTCGACGCTCTACGGCGGCAAGACCTACGCGATCGGCGACCCGGGCTTCGACCAGGGTTCGTGCGTCGCCGCAGGCGGTACATGGAATGACACGGGTTCCGGCGTGCCGCTGTACGTCGGCGCGTGGCACGGCACGGTCACGTTCCCGAGCCACCCGCACAGCAACCAGTTCCTGAACAGCCCGCACGGCAAGTTCACGGGCGGCTTCAACAAGGTCGCCACGGGCAAGTTCCTCTTCGGCTCTCCCGCGGGCGAGTACCAGAGCTTCTTCATGAACGACGGCGAAGCCGCCAACACGGGCAACGGCTGCACGGGCTGTCACGAGGTCCACACGAGCGTGGTCGCGGGCGAAAGGCCCTTCCGCGAAGAGTGCACCGAGTGCCACACGAAGAACCTCAACCTCATCCAGCACCCCAAGGGCATCGGCACGCCGTTCGAGAAGATGGCGACCGAGCCGTTCGAGGCCTGCGTGAGCTGCCACATGCCCGGCGGCGCGCACCTCTTCCGGATCAACGTCGACCAGAGCTACTCCACGTTCCCGCTCACGGGCAGCACGGCGGCGACGAACGCGATCTATGGCGCCCTGCCTCCGAACACGGCGCCTGACGGCACGTTCACAAACGCCGTGTGGAACGACCTCGACGCCGCGTGCGGCCAGTGCCACGGCGGCGGCTCGACGCCGAAGGCGACGACCGGCACGACGAACATTTTCACGACGGCGCCCACGTGCACGGCCGCTGGCGGAGTCTTTGCTAACGGCGCGTGCAGCATCAGCACCGTGACCGTCGCGAGCACGACGGGCTTCACGGTGAACGAGAAGCTCCGGATCACCGGCGCCGGCTCGTACTACTACGACGAGGTCGCCCTGGTCGGCAAGAACAACGACCTCGACACGTACATCAAGTCGATCGACTCGGCCACGCAGATCACGCTTGCCGGCGCGGCGACCAAGAGCGTCACGAACGCCGCGGTCGTCCAGAACGCCACGAAAAACGGGGCGGCGTACCTCTCCAAGGCCGCTCTCGCCGGCTACGCCAAGGGCATCCACAACGACAAGCCCTTCGTTTCCTTCACCGTGGCCTACGGCGCGAACGGTTCGACGGTCAACGTCGACGCGTCCGCGACGAAGTGCAGCGGCAGCGCCGCGAACTGCAACGCCTACAGCTGGAGCTGGGGCGACGGGTCTCCGAACGGCTCCGGCGTGACCGCCTCGCACGTCTACGCTCCGACGCCTCCTTCCCAGGACTTCATCATCACGCTCACGGCGACGCAGTACAGCGTCGGCCCGGGCACGGCCACGCAGAAGTTCACGGCGTACCCGGTCGTCAACCGGCCGACGGCGGCGGGCAACTGCGTCCTCGACTACACGGCGTGGACCGCGACCTGCACGAACACGGGGACGACCCCGGATGCGGGTTACCAGCAGCTC
>DASXVJ010000034.1:0-143224 GCA_036504335.1 Thermoanaerobaculia bacterium | reverse complement strand
CGATCGGGGGTGGGCCGCGCGGCCCTCCCCGGATCCCCTTCCCCTAGCTCTTTCCCTTGACGATGAGGTAGCCCTGCATCTCCTGGTGGAGCGCCGAGCAGAAGTTCGTGCAGTAGTACGGGAAGACGCCCGGCTTGTCGGCCTTGAACGTGACGGTCTTGGTCTCGCCCGGATCCACGACGATGTTGATGTTGTAGTCGAGGAGCCCGAAGCCGTGCAGCTCGTCGGTCGTCTGCTCGATGTTCGTCATGACGACCTTGACCGTGTCGCCCTGGTTCACCTCGATGGCCTGCGGCGTGATCGTCGAGCGCACGAGGACGACCTTCGCGAGGACGTTCGTGCCCTGGCGCGTGACGACGGCGTCCTTGACGTCCCAGACCGCGTTCGGGTCCTTGTTCTCCTCCTTCGGGTAGACCTCGATCGGGTGGAGCGTCTTGGCCAAGACGATCTGCGCGTAGTGGGGCTCGGGCTCCGTGAACGCGTCGTAGAGAAGCTTCATCTTCTCCTCGGAGATGTCCACGAGCTGCGAGGACTCGGGCTGCGACGGTCCGACGGAGAGGTGCCGGCCGTGGGAGAGCTTGTTCAGGCCGACGAGGTACTTGCCCTTCGGCGTGCAGGTGTCGCCCTCGGCGGCCGCGAGGTGGCCGATCGAGTACGACATCGGGATCTTGTCCACGACTTCCCACGTGCCGAGCTTCCACTTCGCGATCGCGCTGTCGACGAAGAGCGAGGTGTATGCGAACCCGTCTCCGCCGAACTGCGTGTGGAGAGGCCCGAGTCCCACCGGGACCTCGGCGTCCTTGATGGACTCGTACTTCAGGACGGGGATGCCGTCCTCGTCGCCCGTGAAGTCCTTGTTGCGGATCGCGGTCTGAATCTTCTCGAAGTTGAAGACGGTCGTGACGCCCTGGAGCTTGCCGGAGCCGATGACGTACTTGCCGTCGGGCGAGACGTCCACGCCGTGCGGCGACTTGCCGCAGGGAAGGAGGTAGAAGATGCCCGTCACCTTCTTCGGGTCGAGGACCTTCACGCCGCCGATGAGGTCGCCCTTGCCCTCGGCGATCGCCTTTTCGGCCGCCCGCCAGTCCACCGCCGCGATGTAGTCGCGGTCCCGCTGCGAAGCCGTCACCTCGAGCTTGCCCGTCGCGCGCTCGGAGTTGTAGCAGGTCCAGAACATCCAGCCGTCGGAGACCTTCTTGCCCGCGTCCCCGAGGTCCCAGTCGAACGGAGGGGTCAGGATCTCGAAGCCCTGCGTCATCGCGCCCGTCTTCGGATCGATCTTCACGGCGGCGATCACGCCCTTGTACTCGCTCGCGTACTTGTCGATCGGGGCCGTCTTGCCCTTCGGGATCGGGATCGAGAAGCGCGACGCCATCATCGAGTACTCGGTGTTCGGCGTGACGAACGCCGAGCCGTGGTTGCCGGAGATGTTCGGCATCGGCCCGAAGATCTGTTTCGTCTTGAAGTCGCGGAGATCGACGCGCGCGACGCGGCCGTTCATCTCGTTCACGAAGAGCCAGCGGCCGTCGTAGTCGCCGTTCGTCTCCGAGAGCGCCGGGTGGTGCACGTCGCCCCACGTGAAGCCGCCGAGCATGGCCTTCGTCTCGTCGTCGAAGCCGTAGCCCGTGGCCGGGTACGGCGTGTAGACGGGGATCGTCGAGAGGTGGCGCATGGACGGGATGCCGTAGACGTAGATCTGTCCCGAGTGCCCGCCGGACGCGAACATGTAGAACTCGTCGAGGTCCCCCGGCGCGACGTACGTCTTCATCGCGGCGACCGACTGGTCCGACGCCGACGCGGGGCCCTTCTTCGCCCCCTTGGGCGCCGACGGCGCGCACTGCCAGGCCGTGAAGCAGATCGCGAAGATTCCCGCGACCGCGGCCAGGACCTTCCGTTTACCCGAGGCATCTCTCATCTGTCTTCTCCTTCGGATCGAATGCGATCCTCAGTGGGCGGCCCCGGAGGCCGCGGGTTTCTTTCCCTTCGCTTCTTCTGCCTTCTGCTTCTGGTATTCCGCGAACGCCTCCCGGATCTTCGAGACGGCCACGGCTTTTTCTTCCGGAGTCAGGATGATCTGGCGCGAGAGGACGACCGCCATCGTGCCCGTGGGCTCTCTCAGGAAGTCGTCGAGCGTGCGGCCGAAGCGCGCCTGCACGTCCTCGACCGCGGTCGAGAGGTCCGGACCGATCTGGGCGGGGCTCTTGACGCCGAGCGCCTGGATCGAGTGGCAGACGAAGCAGCCCGTCTTGACGAACCAGGCGCCGGGTCCCGTCTTCATCTTCTGCTCGGCCTCGACCTCCGACGCCGTCTGCGGATCCGTGCGCGGCGTGCCCGGGCGGTAGTCGGCGGGAACCGGCGCCCGCCGCCACGAGAGGACGAGCATCGAGAGGGCCTGCGCTTCCTTCGTCGTGAAGTGGAAGTTCGGCATCACGGTCTCGGGGACGAGCGCCCGGGGGTCCTTGAAGTGCGCGACGTGCCACGCGAACGACGTCTTCTGGCCCGAGAGGCGGCCGTACTCGTACTGCTCGGCCGCCTTCTCGCCCACGTTCGTGAGGTCCGGCCCGATCGAGCCGCCGCGCCCGTTGACGACGTGGCAGGCCCGGCAGCCGCGCTCCGTGACGATCTTCTTGGCGAGGTTGATCGCGTCCGCGCCCTTCGTCTCGCGGTCGTACCGGTGGCAGACGTTGCAGTTCATCTGCATCGCCGCGTTCTTGTCGTCCACGAGCGAATAGGCCTCGCCGAGAGTCTTGCCGAGCACGGGATCCTCCCAGTGCTCGATCGGCCCGTGGGCCTCCGTCGCGTCCACGGCGTAGCCCTGTCCGCCGTGGCAGGACGTGCAGCCGAATTTCTCGACGGGGTGGTTCTTCAGGGGGCCCGGGGGGTGCGTCCGGAGCGGCTCGTCGGCCGTCTCGAATCCCTTCCACAGGGCGGCCTGGTGGCACGTCATGCACCGGTCCGCGCGCCTGAGGTCCGCGACCCAGACCTGCTGGAGGCCGGAGTGCAGCTGTTTCGCCTTCTCGGCTCCGAGCTTCTCCGCGACCTGTGCCCGGAAGGTCGCCTGGTAGTAGCGCCAGTCGTGCGCGCGGTCGCTCCACGCGAAGAGGGCGCAGGAGACGACGAGCAGGATGCCGACGACGGCCAGGATCGGCCGGTCGATTCGCGGGTAGGGAGAGTCCGTGCGTTTTTCCATGTCAGATCCTCGTCGGCAGCTCGGGCCACGCCTGCCACGGCCAGTAGAGGTGCCAGTACGGTCCCCGGCAGAACGTGCCGATGAACGTGAGGATGAGAACGATCGCGACGAACCCGAGGAAGACGGCGTTCTGCCGGCCCCGGTCCTTCGGGAACCACAGCCCGGCCGAGCCGGGCGCGCTCTTGTCCAGCCACGGCCAGACGGTGAGGAGGAGGACGAGCGCCCCCGGCAGCAGGACGCCGCCCAGGAACGCGCCGTTGATCGTGAAGGAGCCGATTTTCACCGTCGTATCCGTGACGATTTCCTGCAGCCACAGGAAGTACCACGGCGCCTTCGCGGGGTTCGGGGTCACGAGCGCGTTCGCGGGCTCCTCGAGCGGCGCGTGGTAGAAGACCGACGCGATGCTCACGACTGCGAAGATTCCGAGGACGACGATCAGGACCCGCCGCGTGAGGTCCGGAACGGAGTTGACCGTCGTGTCCGGGCGCTCGAGCGTCGAGGCTTTCACGGCCGGCGACGTTCCGCGCGCGACGCCGAGCAGCGTGTAGGTCTTCGTCTTCGACGGGGCCTCGGCGGTCTTTTCCGGAAGGAGCGTCGCCCGGTCCGCGCGCGCGAGGCCGCCGTCCTTGCGCACGCGCCACATGTGGTACAGGAAGATCGCGCCCATCGCGGCCGGGAGCGCGATGCAGTGGAGGACATAGAAGCGGATGAGCGTGGCCTGGTCGATCGTGCGCCCGCCGAGCAAGAGCTCGCGGATCGCCGGGCCCACGAAGGGGATCGAGGACGCGATGTTCGTGCCGACCGTGATCGCCCAGTACGCGAGCTGGTCCCACGGCAGGAGGTAGCCCGTGAACGACAGGAGGAGCGTCAGGAGGAGGAGGGCGACGCCGAGCACCCAGTTCTGCTCTCTCCTCTGCCCCTGCCCGCGCCCGTTCTTGTAGGCGCCCGTGAGGAAGACGCGGACCATGTGCAGGAAGACGACGGCCACCATGAGGTGCGCGGAGAGGCGGTGGACGGCCCGGATCCAGAAGCCGAACGTCGTGACGTACTCGATGTCCTTCACCGAGCCGTACGCGCGCTCGACGGACGGGACGTAGAGGAAGAGGAGAGGCAGCCCCGAGACGACGAGGAGCAGCAGGAGGGCCGCCGAGGCCGTCCCGAGCCAGAACGAGTAGTTCCAGTCGAGCGACGGCTTGTACGTCTTCGCCGGGAACCAGTGGAGGAGGAAGTTGGAGACGACGGAGTCGCCGGCCTCGCGGTCGGAGGCGGGGCGGACGCTCCAGAAGGGCCGGGCGTGGACGCCGGGCGCGCCGTCGGGTTTCGGGCCGGGCTTATCGGGGTTTGCGCTCATGTCTCGTCACGTCCTTCAGGCCAGGGTGAAGCGGAAATCGCGCTCCACCGGCCGCGCGAGGTCGACGACGAGCTGCCCGTCGTCCGGCGAGAGCGAAAGGTGGTACCAGGCGAGCGGCTTCGGCGCCGGGCCGGACACGTTCGTGCCGTCCCCCGCATACTTCGAGCCGTGGCACGGGCAGAGGAAGCGGTGCGTGAGGCGCAGCGGCTTGCCGCTCACGTCCTTCGTCTCCGGCGACGACAGCGCTTCCGCGCGCACCGTGCAGCCGAGGTGCGTGCACACCGCGGAGACCGCGTGGAGCGTCTTCCCTTCCCGGAACACGAACAGACGCTCGTCCGGGAGGAACTTCATGCCGTCCGGGAAGTCGTTCGGCATTCCGATCTTCACGGTCGTCGGGGCGTCGTAGGAGACGTTCGGGACGAGGGACCTCAACGAGGCGACGGCCTGCGCTCCGAGCGCTGCCGCGCCCGCTCCGATTCCGAGCTTCAGGAAGACCTCGCGCCGGCTTTTCGGCTCACTCATCGAATCCCTCCGTGATCGAGAACTTCTCCATCGTCATCGCCTCCGTCGGGCACCGAACGGCGCAGAGGCCGCAGCGGATGCAGCGCTCGTCGTCCTTCACCATCGCGGACAGCGGGAGGCCGTTGCCTTCGGCCCGAGCGGCGAGGGCCGCCCGCTCTTCCTCGGGCAAGTCGAGCGTCTCGAGCGGTACGAGCGCGAGGCAGTACTCGGGACAGACGTCCACGCACCGGTTGCACAGGACGCAGGCCTCCGGGTCGTAGATCGTCTGGACGTGACACACGAGGCAGCGCGCGCCCTGCGCGCGCGCTTCAGGGGCCGCGTAGCCGCTCTCGACCTCCGCGATTCCCGTGCGGCGCCCGACGTCGAGCGTGGGGGGCGCCTCGCGGTCGAGGATCTCGAAGCCCGCGATCATCCGGTAGGAGTTCGTCGGGATCTTCTCGATCTCGAGCGTCGCGTGGATCGAGGCTTTCTCCTTCGCGAGGTGTTCGTGGATCGAGCGCGCGGCCCGCTTGCCGTTCGCGACCGCCTCGATGAGGTTCCGCGGCCCGAACGCGACGTCGCCGCCGGCGAAGATCCCCGGCGCCGAGGTCGCGAGCGTCGTCCGGTCGACGGCGATCGTGCCGCCCGGCGTGAGGCCCACGCCGTCCGCCGGCTTGAGGAACGAGAGGTCCGGCTTCTGGCCGATCGCGAGGATGCAGGCGTCCGCGTCGAGAGTGATGAGGTCCGACTCATCGTACGCGGGCGCGAAGCGGCCCTCCGTGTCGAAGACGGCGGTCACCCTCTTGAGCTCGACGGCCGAGAGGCGGCCGCTGCCGAGGAACCGGTTCGGCCCGCGGCGCGGCACGAAGACGACGCCTTCCTTCTTCGTCTCCTCGAACTCCTCGTGACCCTGCGTGCTTCTGAGGACGGGCATCTCCTCGAAGTTCTCGAGCGAGACGATCGTCACCTCGGTCGCCCCGCCCCGCAGCGCGGCGCGGGCGGAGTCGAACGCTTCCTTGAGGCGCGCGTCGGCCTCTCCGGCTTTCTCTTCGAGCGCGTCGACGTCCCCCTCGCGCCCGATTCGGAGCGCGGTACGCGCCGCGTCGAACGCGACGAACCCGCCGCCGATCACGACGACCCTGCGGCCGAGATCCATCCGGAAGCCGCGGTTCACGTTCAGGAGGTAGTCGACGGCCTTCACGACGCCGTCCAGCTCGACGCCCGGGACCTGCAGGTCGCGGCCCTTCGACACGCCGACGGACAGGAAGACGGACGCGTAGCCGTCCTTCTTCAGCTCCGCGAGGCCGTAGGACGGCGTGAGCGACGTCCCGAGCCGCAGCTCGATCCCCAGGGAGAGGATCTTGTCGATCTCGGCCTTGATGAGCGTGCGCGGGAGCCGGTACTCCGGAATACCGAAGCGCATCATGCCGCCGGGCTCGCCCGCGGCTTCGAAGACGGTGACCGAATAGCCGAGGAGCGCGAGATCGTGCGCCGCCGAAAGACCGGCCGGGCCGGCGCCGATGACGGCGACCTTCAGTCGCCCGGAAGAAACGGGCGAGAGAACGCCGCCGCCGGGATGCATCGGGAGGTGACCGGAGTAGCGGTTTCCCTCCCGGATGGGCTCATGGAGCAGCCGGTCCTGCGTGCCCGGGTGCCGCGACTCGACGCCGTACTGCTCCGTGACGAAGCGTTTCAGCGCGCGGATCGCGATGGGCGCGTCGATCGAGCCGCGGCGGCAGGCGTCCTCGCACGGCGCCGCGCAGACGCGTCCGCAGATCGACGCGAAGGGATTCGGCGCACGCGCGACGAGGAACGCGTCCTCGTCCCGGCCCTCGGCGATGAGCTGGACGTAACGTCCCGCGTCCGTCGCGACCGGGCAGCCGGCCTGGCACTTGACCTGCGCTTTCCAGTGGTCGAGGTCGGGAAACCGGACCCGGATGGCCATTTGAGGTTCACCTTGCGCCGGGGGGTCACCGCCCGTTATGACGAGCGTCATAGGAGCCGCCACTTTCCCCCGCGAATGGCCGTCCCCGGTCGGGCGGGCGCGGCGAACTGCGGCAGGCGCCTCCCTTTCGGCCGGCAGAACCTGAGCAAAGCGTCGCTTGGGACCAACGTGCTGTGCCGTCGCGCGCGGGACCATGATGCAAACACCTCATATGGGCGCGGCATGATCGCCGTCATACGCGCGCGAGACGCGGTTCCCTATCGTCCGTTTTGACAAGGGGGACGACCATGGCCTTCGAGACGGACACGATCGCGCGGGGCCGCGCGTGGGAAAAGGAGACGCTTTCCGCTCTCATCGGATTCATCCTCGAGACGCATCACGCCTTCACGCGCGACGCGATCGCGGCGCTGCCGTCTCTCGCGGCCACGGTGCGAGGCCGTCACGGCGAGGTTCATCCGGAGACACGGGCAGTCGAAACACTCGTTCAACGACTGGTCGACGATCTCGGCCCGCACCTTCTCAAGGAAGAGAAGATCCTGTTCCCCTACGTCGAGTCCCTCGAGGGCCCGGCGAGAGACGCGTCCTGCTTCGGGACCGTGCAGAACCCGATCCGGATGATGATGCGCGAGCACGAGGCCGTCGGCGAGATCCTCCGCGAACTGCGTGCCGTCACCGCCGACTACTCTGTACCGCCCGACGCCTGCACGTCATTCCAGGCGCTCTACGCGGGCCTCAAGGAGTTCGAGGCCGATCTCCACCGGCACATCCAACTCGAGAATGACGTCCTTTTCCCCGGCGCTCTCGCGCTCGAGGAAGGGCGTCCGCGCCCCGTCAGGGTGTAAACGAGTTCGCGACGAGCGGCTTCACGCCGGCCTGGGGCACGTGGCACGCCGTGCAGACGAACCGGCTCCCCGCGATCTCGGCGCGCTTGACCGTCGGAGCGTTCCTCAGGTCGACGTAGTGGCTCGCCGGAATCGGGACGGGGCCTCCGGGCTCGGCCTTGTCCACGGCGTGGCACGTCACGCAGCCGTTGTCCGCGCGCGTGATCGGGAGGAGGCCTTCGACGGTGTGCGGGATGAGGGGCGGCGCCGACGCGAACGGGCGCGGCAGGACCTTGCCGTCTCCGGGGTCCTTCGTGACGTAGTCGAACGGCTTCGGGGAGGGGACGCCGGCCACGGGTGACTTCTCGAGGCCGAGGCTCGCGTCCGGGACGCCGACCGGAGCGGGGACCGAAGAGACCGGGAGATTCTTCTTAGAAGGTGAAGAGTTCGATGCGCACGCGACCAGCGTCGTCGCTGCAAGAACCGCCGCGAGAAGTGCCGTCGCCACCTTCGTCACCTTCACGGCGCACTTCTTGAAGTCCGTCTCCTTCGAGATCGGGCACGTCGCGTCGAGGGTGACCTTGTTGATGAGGATCGACTCGTCGAACCACGGCACGTACACGAGCCCGCGCGGCATCTTGTAGCGGCCGCCGGTCTCGACCGCCACCTGGATCTTCCCGCGGCGGGACTCGATCCACGCGACATCGTTGCGCTTGAGGCCGCGCGATGCGGCGTCCTTCTCGTGAATGTAGAGGAGCGCGGAAGGCATCGCCGCGTTCAGCTCCGGAACACGCCGCGTCATCGTCCCCGAGTGCCAGTGCTCGAGGACGCGCCCCGTGCAGAGCCACAGGTCGTACACGGCGTCGGGGACCTCGGCCGGAGCCGCGTAGGGCCGGAAGAAGATCTTGGCCTTGCCGGCGAGGGACACCTTCTCGGCACCGATCGGTTTCTCGAGGTCGCCCTTCGGAAGCGCCTTCATCGCCTTGCCGTAGAAGTCGAACCCGCTGCCCTTCTTCGCGTACGGGTCGTACGTCTCGTTGAAGCGCCAGGGCGTCTCCTTGCCGTCGACGACGGGCCACCGGAGGCCGCGTACGTCGTCCGCGAGATACCGGTCGAACGGCGCGAGGTCGTGCCCGTGGCCGCGGCCGAATCCCGCGTACTCCTCGAAAAGAGCCTTCTCCGGGAACCATGCGACGCCGAGATTCGCGGCCGTCGCGTTCGCGTGGCCCTTCGCGACGGGATCGGGCCAGAGGAACTTCCTGTTTGCGGCCGTCGCAAAGAGGACGTCGAAGAGCGTCGCGTCGGGGGCGTAGCCCATCTTCGCGGCCTCGGCGAGGACGGACGGGAGCCTGCCGTCCGTGAAGCCTTCGGCCTTCAGGCCCGGGAGCGGCTGCTCGCCCCAGACCTCCTTCAGCTTGAAGCGCTTGGAGAATTCGAGCATCTGCCAGACGTCGGTCTTCGCGTCTCCCGGCGCCGGGACCTGCTGGCGCCAGAGCTGCGTGCGGCGCTCGGAGTTGCCGTAGCCGCCCCACTTCTCGAAGATCATCGCGCTCGGCAGGATCAGGTCCGAGACCTTCGCGCTGATCCCCGGGTACGCGTCCGAGACGACGACGAACGTGCCCGGCTGGCGCGCCGCGGCGAGCCAGTGGTTGTTGTTCGCCGTGGACTGGAACGGATTCGTGACCTGGATCCAGAGCCACTTGAGCTTGCCGTCCTCGAGGTCCCGCATCATCTCCGTGATGTGGCTCCCGACCTTCGGGTTGATCGTCTTCGCCGGGACCTTCCAGTGCTCCTCGGCGTGGGCGCGGTGCTCGGGGTTGTCCACGGTCATGTCCGCGGGGAGTCGGTGGGAGAACGTGCCGACCTCGCGCGCCGTGCCGCAGGCGGACGGCTGGCCGGTGAGCGAGAAGGCGCCGTTCCCGGGCTTCGCCTGCTTGCCCGTCAGGAGATGCGCCATGTACGCCTGCTCGTTGACCCACGTCCCGCGCGTGTGCTGGTTGAAGCCCATCGTCCAGTACGAAACGACCTTGCGCTTCGGGTCGGCGTAGACGTCGGCGAGGACCTTCAGCTTCCGCGCGTGCTCCTCGAGCGGCTCGTCGGGGTTCCCCTTCGTGAGCGCGGCGACGAAGTCGAGCGTGTACGGCTCGACGGCCTTCTTGAAGTCTTCGAAGGAGATCAGCCAGTGGAGGCCCGCCTTCGCGGCGTCCTTCTGCGGGCGCGTGTGCGTGACCGAGGGGTCGAGGCCGCGGCCGATCGCCTCCTCCTTCGTGAGGACGACGGTGCGCTCGCGGTCCCGCGTGTCCTTCTCGGCGGCCGTCGCGTGGTCCTCGCCGGGGCGCATCCCGAACCCGATGTCGACCGTCCCCGCCGCGAAGACGCAGTGCTTCTCGACGAAGTCCTTGTCGACGGCGCCGCGCGCGACGATCTCGCGGGCGATGTAGTTCCAGATCGCGAGGTCCGTGTTCGGCCTGAAGAGGATGTCGGTGTCCGCGCCCGCCGACGTCGGCGTCGTGTACGTCGTGAGGTTGAGGATCCGGTACTCGGGGCGCGCGAGGCGCGCGTCGACGATGCGCGACCAGAGGATCGGGTGCATCTCGGCCATGTTCGCGCCCCAGGTCACGACGGCGTCGGTCCTCTCGATGTCGTCGTAGCAGCCCGAGGGCTCGTCGATGCCGAACGTCTGCATGAAGCCGGCGACGGCCGACGCCATGCAGTGGCGCGCGTTCGGGTCGAGGTTGTTGCTGCGCCAGCCGACCTTCACGAGCTTCGCGGCCGCGTAGCCCTCCATGATCGTGTACTGGCCCGAGCCCATCACGCCGACGCCGCTCGGGCCGAGCTCGGCGTGGACCCTCTTGAACTGCCCCTCCATCTCCTGGAACGCCCGCTCCCAGCTCACCGGGAAAAAGTCCCCGTTCTTGTCGAACGTGCCGTCCTTCATCCTGAGGAGCGGCTTCGTGAGGCGGTCCTCGCCGTACAGGATCTTCGCGTTTGCGTAGCCCTTCACGCAGAGGAGCCCGCGGTTCACGGGGGCGTCGGGATCGCCCTTCACGGCCACGACGCGGTCGGCCTTCGTCCCGACGAGGATCCCGCAGCCGGTCCCGCAGAAGCGGCAGACGCTCTTGTCCCAGGCGACGCCGTCGCCCGCGGGCGCCTGGCCGTCAGCCGCGTCGGATCTCTCGGACACGGCGATGCCCGCGGCGGCGGCCGCGGCGAGCGCGGCGCTGCGCTTGAGAAGCTCCCTGCGCGTGTGGGTCTCGTTCATGCTTCCTCCGCTTCACCCTCGAGCTCTTCAAAGTAGTGGCAGACGAGCTCGGCCGACAGGAGCCCCGGCAGCGCCTGGATGCGCCTCAAGCCGGCTTCCTGTTCGTCGGTGGTTTCCGATTCCTGCGTGACGACGATGCGGCCCCGGGCGGCGTCCGTGAACCGGACCTCGACGCCGGGGAGGTCTCCGAGCCGCCGAACGCCGTCGGTCACACGTTCCGGGGCCACGCGCACGACGATGCTCGAGACGTTCACCGCGTGGGCGATCTTAGCCCCGACCGCGAACGTCCGCATGACGGCCGTCATACGCGCTCGCGCGTTGATTCATCTGTTTCATTGGCGCGGAGCCGCGGGAATCCCTAGGCTTCATCCAATGCTGGTCGCCGTGCGTCCATGAAGGCGAATCGCGGCTTCGCTCTCCTGCCGATCCCCCTCACGCTGGTCGCTGCCGCTGCCGGCCTCGCCATTGGCGTCGGCGGATACGCCTTCTGGTACGCCAAAGGGTCGTCGTACATGGGGAACGACCCCGCCACGTGCGCGAACTGCCACGTCATGAGCGCGCACTACGCCGGATGGCAGGCCGCGCCCCACCACGGCGTCGCGACCTGCAACGACTGCCACACGCCGGCGGGCCCCGTCTCGAAGTACCTCGTGAAGGCCACGAACGGCTGGCACCACTCCTGGGCCTTCACGATGGGCGGATACCCGGACGTCATCCGGGCCCGGCCCGAGAGCTCGGCGGTCGTCGAGGCCAACTGCCGCCGCTGCCACTCCGACCTCGTCGACTCGATGACCCAGGGCGGCAACGTCTCGTGCGTCCGCTGCCACCCCTCCGTCGGCCACCAGCGCTGACACGCGACACCACCCGAGAAGGAGCACCTCATGTCCGCAGAGAACGCCGAGCCCGGGAAGAAGAAGAGCGGGCTCCTCATCGCCCTCGTCGCGGGCGCCTTCGCCCTCGGAGCGCTGGCCGCCGCCGCCCTGCTCGTCAACATCGCCGAGAAGAAGCAGGAGGCGAAGAACTCGTACGTCAAGCTCGCCGAGGTGACGGAAAACGACGTCGACCCGGCCAAGTGGGGCGCGAACTGGCCGCGCGAGTACGACGGCTACAAGCGCACGTCCGATCCGACCCACACGAAGTACGGCGGGGGCAGCGGCGGTGCCGAAGGCGTCGTCCCGCCCCAGAAGGCGGCGCGAGACCCGTGGCTGACGCGCATCTTCTCGGGCTACCTCTTCGCGGTGGACTACCGCGACCGGCGCGGCCACGCCTTCATGCTCTTCGACCAGGAGAACACGAAGCGCAACGTGCAGGCCGAGGGCAAGCAGTCGGGCAACTGCCTGCACTGCCACGCCTCGATCATGCCGCTCTACCGGAAGCTCGGGAAGGACGCGGCCCCGCAGGCGAGCGAGGCCGAGCAGCTCCAGAAGGGTCTCGAAGCCGTCGGCGCGCTGGGCTACTGGGACGCCCACAAGCAGCTCGAGCAGCTCACGGGCGGCAAGGCCCACCCCGTCTCGTGCGTCGACTGCCACGACCCGAAGTCGATGGAGCTGCGCGTCACGCGCCCGGCCTTCGTCGCCGGCATCCAGAAGCTCGCGGCGTCGAAGGCCGCCG
Organism: Thermoanaerobaculia bacterium; assembly: GCA_036504335.1. GTDB lineage: Bacteria > Acidobacteriota > Thermoanaerobaculia > UBA5066 > UBA5066 > Fen-183. Next base: position 130,543 of record DASXVJ010000034.1, on the reverse strand, counting down.
TCCCCCACCTCCCGAGCATCGAACGCTGGCGCAGCGGCGACCGCGCCCGTGCGTACGACCCGAACGTGGACGCGACCCGCCAGGAGAAGCGCTCGTACGTCTGCGCCCAGTGCCACGTCGAGTATTTCTGCGGCAAGGGCACGACGATCTTCTTCCCGTGGGCCGAAGGCCTCAAGGTCGAGGACATGGAGAAGCAGTACAACTCCATCGAGGTGAAGGGCGCGCGCTTCAAGGACTGGACGCACGCGGAGACCGGCATGGAGGTCCTCAAGGCTCAGCACCCCGAGTTCGAGATGTGGAGCCAGGGCATTCACGCCCGCAGCGGCGTCGCGTGCGCCGACTGCCACATGTCCTACCGCCGCGACGGGGCTCAGAAGATCTCCGAGCACTGGGTCAGGAGCCCGCTCCTTTCGGCGAACCGCTCCTGCGCGAGCTGCCACCCGTACAGCGACGAGGAGATCAAGAGCCGCGTCGAGGCCATCCAGGACCGCCACTTCGCCCTCATGTCGCGCGCGGGTCAGGCGGCCGTCGCCATGATCGACGCCATCGTCGCCGTCCGGAAGCCCTACGACGACCAGAACCGCCCCGCGGCCGCCGCGAAGGCGAAGGAGACGCTCGAGAAGAACGCGGACTTCGCGAAGCTCGGCAAGGAAGACCAGGACAAGAAGCTGGCCGCCGAGACGAAGGTCAACCTGCTGGCCGCGTGGCGCGCCGTCGTGGACAAGGACCCGGCGATCAAGGAGCTGGGCGAGCTGCAGCGCGCCGCGCAGTGGCGCCTCGACATGGTGGCCGCCGAGAACTCGATGGGGTTCCACGCCCCTCAGGAGATGGCCCGCATCCTCGGGGAGTCGATCGACATGTCCCGCCAGGCCCAGGTCAAGGCCGGCGAGGTCCTGCACGGCAAGGCGGTGAAGGCGGCGTCCCGGTAGCCGCCGCCGCCCTGATTCATCTGCTCCATGCGCGGACGGCCGCGCGGACCCACCTTCCCAACGGAAGCAGGCGCGCCGAGCGCGCCGCCAAGGAGGGTCCATGCGCGTACAGGACGTGATGACCCCGCACGTGAGGACGATCAGCGCCGCCGAGACCGCGGAGACCGCCTACGCCAGCATGAAGGCGCTCAACGTCCACCACCTCGTCGTGCGCGACGACGGAGCCGCTCTCGTCGGCATCGTGTCGTCCCATGACCTCGGAGCCGCGAAAGAGGACGGTTTCCGGCGAAACCACCGCGTGGCCGAGGTCATGTCGACGAACGTCGTCACCGCCGACCCGGAAATGTCCATCCGCCAGGCCGCGAATCTCATGCGCGGCCGCAGCATCGGCTGCCTCCCGGTCGTCCAGCCCGGCCGGACGCCGCGCCTCGTCGGCATCCTCACGACGTCCGACCTCCTCGAGGTGCTCGGCCACGGCTTCGACCGCCCGACGCACCCCGAGCGCAGGATCCTGAAGGCCCGCGCGCCGCGCACCGAGCCCAAGATCAAGCGGATGCATTGAGGTTCCGGCCGCCGGGCGGCCGAACGCAGAGAAAGCGAACACCCGCCGGACGGGGCGCCCCGTCCGGCTGCTTCATTGACGAGGAGGCGGCGTCCCGGTAAATCGGACGGCGTGAAGAAGCCCGCCGTCCGTTTCGCCCTCGCCCTCCTCATCACGCTCGTCTCCGCGGTCTGGCAGCGCCGCTCGGGGCCGACGTATCCCGTGAGCGGACGCGTCGCCGTCGGAGGAACCTCCGTCACCGTGAAGCTCACGCGCACGCACGGCGGGCCGGGGGACCAGCCTGTCCGCGTCGCGGCTCCGGATGTCGCGCTTTCGGGCGCAGTCGCGTTCCGCCGGTATCCGACGAACGACGAATGGACGGTCCTCCCGATGGCGCGCGCGGGCTCCGATCTCGCCGCCGCGCTCCCCCACCAGCCGCCCGCGGGCAAGCTCGAGTATCAGGTGCGGCTCGCGAAGGGCGGCGAGACGGCCGTCTTCCCGCCCCGCCCCGCCGTCACGCGCTTCAAGGGCGACGTGTCCGCGGTCGTCCTCGTCCCGCACGTCCTCTGCATGTTCTTCGGGATGCTCTTCTCGACGCTCACGGGCCTCGCGGCCGTCTCGGGTGCGCGGACGCGCACGCTCGCTTTCGTGACGTTCGGGCTCATCGCCGTCGGCGGCTTCATCCTCGGCCCGATCGTCCAGAAGGCCGCGTTCGGCGCGTACTGGACCGGCGTGCCGTTCGGCTGGGACCTCACGGACAACAAGACGCTCATCGCCGGCCTCTTCTGGGCCGGGGCGATCCTCGTCCAGCGCCCCGGCCGCCCCGCCCGCCTCGAGATCCTCGCCGCCGCCGTCACGACGCTCCTCGTCTTCGCGATCCCCCACTCGACCTGGGGGTCGGAGATCAAGTGGGAGACGGTTTCGAAACCGGCCTGAGCGTTCTCACTTCTTCTCGAGCACTTCCCCAACCATCTGAATGAGCGTTTGAGGACTGAAGGGTTTCTCCAGGAACGCGAAGCCTGAGTCGAGCGGCGTGTCCCGGCCGTATGTCTCGCGTATGTAGCCCGACATCACGAGCACGCGCACGTCCGGTCGATTCTCCCGAATCCGGTGGGCCAGCTCCATCCCGCCAATTCCGGGCATGACGATGTCCGTAAGGAGGAGATCGATCTTCCCCGGATGACCGGCGGCGACCACGATGGCGTCGGCTCCGGTCGATGCCTCGAGCACGGAGTATCCGCGCCGCTCGAGCGCGATCCTCGCGAGCCTGCGCACGGGCTCCTCGTCCTCGACGAGCAGGACGACCGCGGACCCCTTCATGAGATCGGCGCCGCTCTTCCTCTTGACCGCGGGCTCGGCTCGCTCCTCGACGCGCGGGAGGTAGATCCTAAAGGTCGTTCCCTTCCCGAGCTCGCTGGAGACCCGGATGAACCCGCCGCTCTGCTTGACGATCCCGTAGGTCGTCGCGAGGCCGAGACCCGTACCCTTGCCCTGTTCCTTCGTCGTGAAGAACGGCTCGAAGAGGCGACGCTGGGTCTCATGGTCCATTCCGACGCCGGTATCCGTGACAGCGAGCATGACGTGGGGACCGGGACGCACGGGAACGTGCGCTCCGACGAGCGCTTCCTCCAGCTCTACGTTGGCCGACTCGATCGTCAGCGTTCCGCCCTCCGGCATCGCATCCCGCGCGTTTACCGCGAGATTCATGATTACCTGCTCGATTTGACTCGGGTCGGCCTTCACGTGCCCCAGGTCCTCCTGGAGTCGCGTCTCGAAGATCACGTGCTCTCCAATGAGGCGTCGCAACATCTTCTCCACCTGACCGACGGCATCGTTGACGTCCAGCACCTTCGGTTTCAGAACCTGCTTGCGGCTGAAGGCGAGGAGTTGCTGGGTCAGAGCGGCGGCACGCTCCGCCGCGTGGCGAATCTCGTCGACGCCTTCGCGAAGGTCACCCTCGAGGCCGGAATTCGCGAGGATCAGGTCGCTATGCCCGCCGATCACCGTCAGGAGGTTGTTGAAATCATGTGCGACGCCACCTGCGAGCTGGCCGATCGCTTCGAGCTTCTGAGACTGTCGGAGCTGCGCCTCGAGGTGTTTTCGGGCCGTGACGTCGAACCCCATGCCGATGCAATCGGTCACTCCGTCCAGGACGAAGCGCACCCCGGTGAGGTAGTGCGGCGTCTGCGTCCCTGCCTTCGAGAGAAGCGTCGCTTCCACGTCGAGAGAGCCCTTCTCGAACACCCCCGCCATCCTCTCCTCGATCAGAGCTCGATCTTCCTCGACGAAGAGATCGGGAGGGCGCATGGCCGTGATCTCCTCCGCCGAGTACCCCGAGACGGCCTCGAGGCGCTGGTTCCAGCGAAGGAACTTCCCCGTTTGGTCGAACAGGCAGAAGAAGCCCGGAAGGCTCTCGAGGAGCGCCTCCGAAAAAACGCTGTGCCGGAGGGCCGCCCTCTCCGCTCTCATGCGCTCGGTGACGTCGCGCGTGATCTTGGAGAAGCCGATCAGCTCGCCCGTGGGCTGGCGAAGCGCCCTCAGGCTGACGTGCGCCTCGAATCGCGTCCCGTCCTTGCGCACGCGCCAGCCTTGATCCTCGCAGTGCCCTTCGACTTCGGCCTTTCTCAGGATCTCGGCCGGCCTGCCTGCGGCGACGTCCTCGGCCGTGTAGAAACGCTCCACCGGCTGCCCCAGAATCTCGCTTTCCTCGAACCCTTTCAGACGCCGGGCGCCCTCATTCCAGATGACGATTCGACCTTGGGGATCGAGCATGACGATGGCGTAGTCCTTCACGCCGTCGACGAGCAGCCGGAAGCGCTCTTCGCTGTCCTTCAGCGCCTTCTCGGACCGTTTGCGCTCGGTGACGTCGTGCACGATCCCGAAGAGGTTGGTGCAGTTTCCTCCGTCGTCGAAGATCGGCGTGATCGACACCTCACCGTACTTCGTTCCGGCGGGATAGACCGAGGTCTCGTCCCAGGTGATCGTCCTGCGGGTCGCGACGGCCGCCGCGTATTTCTCGAGCACGATCGCGCGGGCCGGCTCGGGGATCACGTCCGCGACCGTGCGCCCCACGACGTCGCTCTCCTTGAGCCCGGTCGCTTTCAAGAAAGCCGTATTCACGGAAAGGAAGCGATAGCCTCCGTCGGGCTCGACCCCGAGATAGAAAAGGACGTCGGAGACCGCGCTCGTCATCAGCGCTCTCAGCCGCTCGCTCGAGCGGACCGCTTCCTCCGCCTGCCGTCGCCTGGCCTCTTCCCGGACGATCACCCAGGCCTTGAGGGCGACAAACGACAGGACCATCCCGCCGAGGTAAACCAGACCGACGACCAGCCCCAGCCGGTTTCGGAACGTGCGGAGGCCGGCCAGCAGCTCCTTCTCGCTGGAGGACACGACGATCGACCAGAAGTTGCTGCCGAGCCGGATCGGCGCGTACACCGCGTAGAACCGGGCCGGGGTGGCGGTCCGGTCGCGAATCCAGTTGGAGGTATACGTCGCGTCTCCCTCCCGGCCCTGAAGCATCTCGGCGAGCATCGCGATGACCGAAGGGAAAGCCTCGAAGCTCTTCGACGCCGGTTTGCCCGTGAACCCGGGGATCGGGGTGTAGAGCAGCGTCCCGTCGCGGCTCACGACCCAGGCCTGGCCGCTCTCGCCGATCCGGATCACGTCGAGGTAGCGTTTGGCGAGGCTCTCGAAGTTGACGACGACCGCGATCGAGCCCTTGAAGGCGGCTCCCTCGAAGACGGGCACGTGGAGCGCGATGGCGTCGAACCCCTGGACCGCCCGGAAGACGTCGCTCACGACCGGCCGGTGATCGCGCAGGATCTCGCCGACGTGCTTCTGGTTCGAGATGTCCACGCCCTCCGACTCGATCGTCGGACACGCGACAAGGATCACGCCGTGTGCGTCCACCCGGGTAATCGATCGGATCTGTTCCCGGTGCGCTTCGAAGAAGAGCCGGATCTGCTGCCGGCCCGCGGCGGTGCCCTCGAGGATCTCGGGCATCCGGGAGAGAGCAGTGAGTGAGCTCGTCCACGTCGCGAAGAAATCCTCGATCCCTCGCGCCGCCTGCTCGGCGTGGATTCTCTGCTCTTCGTGGAGGCTCGCGACGGCGGCGTTTTTCGCATCACGGTAGAACGCGAAAAAGAGCAGGGCGGCGGCGGCGCCGAAGGCGATCATGAGGGCCGCAAACCCGGCTCTTCTCAAGGCCCGAAGCTTTCTCATTGATCCGGCCGGCTCCCGTCGCGGCATTATGAGCGGGGAGCGAAGATCGGGCTCAAAGCAGGAACAGCCGGTACGCCGGGTTCTTCGTCTCGTCCTGGTGGCGGTAGCCGAGCTCGGAGAGGAAGCGCCGGAACTTCGCGTCGTCCTTCTTCGGCACCTGGATGCCCGCGAGGACGCGGCCGTAGTCCGCGCCGTGGTTGCGGTAGTGGAAGAGGCTGATGTTCCAGTCGCTCCGGAGGTGGTCGAGGAAGTTCAGGAGCGCGCCGGGCCGCTCGGGGAACTCGAACCTCAGGAGCCTCTCGTCGTGCGCCGCGGGCGCGCGCCCGCCCACGAGATGCCTCACGTGGAGCTTCGCCATCTCGTTCTCGGTCAGGTCGAGGACCGGGAGGCCCTTCCGCCGCAGCGCTCCGATGAGCGCCGCCGTCTGGCGGGGATTCTCGACCTCGACGCCGACGAAAACGTGGGCGTCCTGCGCGTCCGCGTACCGGTAGTTGAACTCCGTGATGCTCCGCCGCCCGACGACCGCGCAGAACTCGCGGAAGGAGCCCGGGCGCTCGGGGATCGTGACGGCGAGGATCGCCTCGCGCCTCTCGCCGAGCTGCGCCCTCTCGGCGACGAAGCGCAGCCGGTCGAAGTTCATGTTCGCGCCGCACGCCACGGCGACGAGCGTCCTGCCCGTCGACTTCCGCTTCCCCGCCCACGCCTTGAGCCCCGCGACCGCGAGCGCGCCCGCGGGCTCGAGGATCGAGCGCGTGTCCTCGAAGACGTCCTTGATCGCCGCGCAGATCGCGTCTGTGTCGACGCGCACGACCTCGTCGAGAAGGTCCCGGCAGAGGCGGAAGGTCTCCCGGCCGACCTGCCTCACGGCGACGCCGTCGGCGAAGAGGCCGACGCGGTCGAGGCGCACACGGCGTCCCGCCTTGAGCGAACGCGCCATCGCGTCCGAGTCCACGGGCTCGACGCCGACGATCTTCGTCTTCGGGCTGATCCGCTTCACGTACGCCGCGACGCCCGCCGCGAGCCCGCCGCCGCCGATGGCGACGAAGATCGCGTCGACGCCGCCGGGCCGCTGCCGGAGGATCTCCATGCCGATCGTGCCCTGCCCCGCGATGACGTCGGGGTCGTCGTACGGGTGGACGAACGTGCGTTTCTCGGCCCGGGCGATGCGCCGCGCCTCCGCGTACGCCTCGTCGTACGAGTCGCCCGCGAGGACGACGCGCGCGCCGCGGTTCCTCACGGCGTCCACCTTGATGCGCGGCGTGGTGACGGGCATGACGATCGTCGCGGAGCACCCGAGGCGCTGCGCCGCGAGCGCCACGCCCTGTGCGTGGTTCCCGGCCGACGCCGCGATCACGCCGCGGCGGAGCGCAGGGGGAGACAGCCGCGCCATCCGGTTGTACGCGCCGCGCAGCTTGAACGAGTGGACGGGCTGCAGATCCTCGCGCTTGAGGAGGACCGTGTGCCCCGTGCGGCGCGAGAGGAGCGGAGCGACGTCGAGCGGCGTCTCCACGGCGACGTCGTAGACGCGCGCGGAGAGGACCCGCTCGAGGTACTCCTCTCCCGTCTTCGCGCGTTTCACCGGCCGATCCGCCGCGTCAGCGGCGCCGGCCGCGGACGAGCCGCACCGGAGCGGGATAGCGCCGCACGTCGCGCACGTTGCGCACCGGCGTGCACCACTCCTTCGAGCGCTCGTGCGCGCCACGCACGGCGGCGTGGTACGCCTTCTGGAGCGCGAGGGTGACGGGGCCGGCGGCGCCCGAGCCGATCGTCCGGAAGTCGATCTCGCGGAGCGCGACGACCTCGGCCGCCGTCCCGCAGACGAAGACCTCGTCCGCCATGTAGAGCTGGTCGCGGGCGATCGTCTGCTCGACGACCTCGAAGCCGATCTCTTTCGCGAGGACGACGAGCGTGTCGCGCGTGATGCCCTCGAGGATCGGGGCGGACGGTGTCGTGACGATCCGGTCGTCCTTGACGACGAAGAGGTTCGCGCCCGTGCACTCGGCGACGTACCCGGCGGGATCCAGCATGATCGCCTCGTCGAATCCGAGCCGCACGGACTCGGTCTTCGCGAGGAAGCTGTTCACGTAATTGCCGCTGATCTTCGCTTTCGTCATCGAGACGTTCGGATGGTGGCGCGTGTACGACGAAACGTTTGCGCGCACCCCCTTTTCGAGCGCGGCGGCGCCGAGATAGTTCTTCCATTCCCACGCCGCGATCCCGATCGCGGGCTTGCCGCCGTCGAGGTTCAGGTTCCAGCCGCCGGCGTCGAGCCAGATCATCGGGCGCAGGTAGCACTCGGAGAAGCCGTTCTTCGCGACGGTCTCCTTCGTGGCCTCGATGAGCTCCTCCTCGGAGAACGGCAAGGTGTCGAAGCCGAGGGCCTTCGCCGAGAGCCGAAGGCGGCGGATGTGCTCGGGGAGACGGAAGACGGCCGGGCCGGACTTCGTCTCGTAGCAGCGGATCCCCTCGAAGACGCCGATCCCGTAGTGGAGGCCGGGCGTGAGGAAGTGCAGCGTCGCGTCCTCGTAGCGGACGAAGTCGCCGTCCTTCCAGATCCATTTCGATTCCATTCCCATCACACCCTCACTCCGGCGCGCCGCAGACCGCCTCGCGGCCCGGCGCCGTTTCCATCGTCGTCGTCGCGGCCGCCAGCTCGTCGGCGATCGCCCGCGTCATGTCGCGCGTCCCGAGGGCGCACGCGCCCCGCTGCGCCAGGTCGGCCGTGCGCGCCCCCTTTTCGAGCGCGGCCTCGATCGCCCGATGCACGGCGGCGGCCTCCTCGTGCAGGCCCAACCCGTCGCCGAGCAGCATCGCGGCGGTCGCGATCGCGCCGATCGGGTTCGCGAGGTCGCGCCCCGCGATCTGCGGCGCCGATCCGTGCACGGGCTCGAAGAGCCCGGGCCCGTCGCCGAGGCTCGCGGACGGCAGGAGCCCGAGCGAGCCCACGAGGGCGCCGCACTCGTCCGACAGGATGTCGCCGAAGAGGTTCTCCGTCACGAGAACGTCGAACGCCGAGGGGAAGAGGACGAGGTTCATCGCGCACGAGTCCACGAGCTGGTGCTCGAGCGTGACGTCCGGGTGGCGCTTGCCGACGTCCGTCGTGACGGCGCGCCAGAGCCGCGACGTCTCGAGGACGTTCGACTTGTCGACGGACGTCACCTTGTTCCGCCGCGTGGCCGCGAGGCGGAAGGCGACCTCCGCGACCCGCTCGATCTCGGGCCGCGTGTAGGGCAGCGTGTTCACGGCCGTTCCCGCCGCAAGGTCGATGGAGCGCGGAGTCCCGAAGTAGAGGCCGCCCGTCAGCTCGCGCACGACGACGAGGTCGATGCCGCGCGCGACCTCGGTCTTGAGAGGGCCCGCGTCCGCGAGCGCCTTGTAGAGGCGCGCGGGGCGGATGTTCGCGTAGACGCCGAGAGACTTGCGCAGCTGGAGGAGTCCGTACTCGGGCCGCTGGTCGTAGGGCGCGAGGTCGTACCCGGGGTCGCCGACCGCGCCCATGAGGACGGCGTCGGCGTCGCGGCACGCGACGAGCGTGTCCTCGGGCAGCGGCGTCCCCTTCTCGCGCAGGGCGCGCGCGCCAAGGAGCCACTCCGAGAAGACGAACGTGTGCCCGAAGCGCGCCTCGACCGCCTTCAGAACGGCGACGGCTCCCGCCGTCACCTCCGGGCCGATGCCGTCGCCCGGCAGAACCGCGATGCGCGCGCGCTTTCCCATTCAGACCCCGTAGCCGTAGCCGGCTTCCTCGACTGCCGGGTTCTCGTCGACGCGGAGCTCCGCGGCCGCCGGCCGCGCTCCGTTGCCGTGGCCGTTGCCGCCGTGGTGTGCGGGACGCAGCGCGACGACGCGCTTCATCACGGACCAGAGCGAGACGAGATCCCGGTCGTGAACCACTTTCTGACGATCCGCCAGCGCGATCATGCGCCTGTAGAGGTCGTCGAGCTCGTGGCGGGCCGGGACGATGCCGAGGGCCTCGCACCGCGCCTTGAGCGCATGCCTCCCGGAGTGCTTGCCGAGAACCATCGTCGTCTTCGGGACGCCCACGTCCTCGGGCCGCATGATCTCGTATGTCCGGCGGTCCTTGAGGATGCCGTCCTGGTGGATGCCGGCCTCGTGCGCGAACGCGTTGCGTCCGACGATGGCCTTGTTCGCCTGGACGGCCTCTCCCGTGAGCTCCGTGAGGAGCTGGCTGGCCGCGTAGATGTGGCCCGGGACGATCCCCGTCGTGAACGGCAGCTTGTCGGGCCGCACGCGGAGCGTCATGACGATCTCCTCGAGCGACGCGTTGCCCGCGCGCTCGCCGACGCCGTTCACGGTGCACTCGATCTGGCGGCAGCCCGCCTCGATCGCTGCGAGGCTGTTCGCGACGGCGAGGCCGAGGTCGTTGTGGCAGTGCGCGGAGAAGACGACGCGCTCCGCGCCGGGGACGCGCGCGCGGATCGTCGTAAAGAATCTGTAGATCTCGTCGGGCGTCGCGTAGCCCACGGTGTCCGGGAGGTTGACGGTCGTCGCGCCGGCCTGGATTACGGCGGAGACGACCGCGCAGAGGTAGTCGACGTCGCTGCGCGTCGCGTCCTCGGCCGAGAATTCCACGTCGTCGACGTGCCGGCGCGCGCGGGCGACCGCGCGGGCCGCGGCCTCGAGGGCCTGGCCGCGCGTCATGTGCAGCTTGTGCGCGAGGTGGAGGTCGGACGTCGCGATGAACGTGTGGAGGCGCGGCCGCGCGGAGCCGTCGAGCGCCTGGAGCGCGCGGTCCACGTCGGCGTCCACGGCCCGCGCGAGCGCGGCCACCGTCGGGCGGCGAACCGCCTTCGCGACGGCGCGCACGCCCGAGAAGTCGTCCTCCGACGCGATCGGGAAGCCCGCCTCGAGGATGTCGACCCCCAGCTCGTCGAGCTTGACGGCAAGGCGCACCTTCTCCGCCTCGCGCATCGAGAAGCCGGGCGCCTGCTCGCCGTCCCGGAGCGTCGTGTCGAAGATCGCGATGCGCGGCCGAACGTCGCCCTCCGCGTTCATGGTCACGCCACCTTCCCGATGACGACCGGCTGCAGGAACGGCATCTTCTCGCGCAGCTCGGCGCCGACCGTCTCGAGGAGCTGCGTCCGCTCCTTCTCGCGCGTCGCCTCGAAGTTCGGGCGGCCCGCGCGGTTCTCGGCGATCCAGTTCTCGGCGTAGACGCCCTCCTGGATTTCCTCGAGGATCTTCTTCATCTCCTTGCGCGTCGCGTCCGTCACGATGCGCGGGCCGGCGGTGTAGTCGCCGTGCTCGGCCGTGTCGCTGATCGAGTAGCGCATGTAGTTGAGGCCGCCGCGGTACATGAGGTCGACGATGAGCTTCAGCTCGTGAAGGCACTCGAAGTACGCGACCTCGGGCTGATAGCCCGCGTCGACGAGCGTCTGGAACGCGGCCTTCACGAGGGCGGACGTGCCGCCGCAGAGAACGGCCTGCTCGCCGAAGAGATCCGTCTCCGTCTCCTCGGCGAACGTCGTCTCGAGGACGCCCGCGCGCGTCGTCCCGAGAGCTTTCGCATAAGCCAGCGCGTCCTCGCGCGCGTGGCCGCTCGCGTTCTGCTCGACGGCAAGGAGCGCCGGCGTGCCCTGGCCTTCCACGTACAGCTCGCGGACGCGGTGGCCGGGAGACTTCGGCGCGATCATCGAGACGTCCACGTCGGGCGGCGGGACGATCTGGCCGAACCGGATGTTGAAGCCGTGCCCGAACATGACGGTCTTCCCGGCCTTCATGTGCGGCGCGATCGCCTCGTCCCAGAGCTGCTTCTGCCCCGTGTCCGGCGTGAGGATCATGACGATGTCCGCGCGCTTCACGGCCTCGTCGACCGGCAGGACCGTGAGGCCCTCGGCGCGGGCTTTCGCGGCGGATTTCGACGTCGCGTGGAGGCCCACGACGACCGAAACGCCGCTGTCGCGGAGGTTCAGCGCATGCGCGTGACCCTGGCTGCCGTAACCGATGATCGCGACCGTCCGGCCCTTGAGGCGGGAGATGTCGGCGTCCTTGTCGTACCAGATCGTGGCCATTCGTCTGCTCCGTGTTGTGGTGGGGTTCGTGCTAGGCAGTCTTTTCTTCGAAGGTGAACGAGGGCTGCGCGAAGGCGGCGGCGTCGCGCGACCGGACGACCTCGATCACGTCCTCCAGGCGCAAGAGCTGTTTCTGAAGGAGATTCGAGCGATCCTCGTCGGCTTCCGCCACGAGGACGAGCCTCGCGACCGGACCGCCTTCACACCCTTCGAAGAAAAAGCTCCGGATGGGCGCGCGTTGCCGGCGGAAGATCGACTCGACCCTCGCCAGAAGACCGGGAGCATCTTTTGCTTTGATCTCATAGGTCTCTTTCATCGCGCGCCTCCTGATCTCTCTCAGCTCTTCTTCTTCCGTGGGCACGAGACCACCATCGAATCGATGGACTGGCCGGCGGGCCACATGGGGTAGCAGTTCTCGTCGCCGTCCGTCCGCACGTGGACGAGCGCGGGGCGGTCGTTCACGGCGAGCGCGGCCTCGTAGGCCGGGACGAGTTCCTCGGGGCGATTCACGCGGAACGCCGCGGCGCCGAACGCCTCGGCGAGCTTCGCGAAGTCGGGGTTCTTCAGCTCCACCGCGAAGAAGCGGCGCTCGTAGAACAGGTCCTGCCACTGGCGGACCATCCCGAGGTTCTGGTTGTCGAGGACGATCACCTTGATCGGGAGGTTCTCCTCGACGGCCGTCGCCATCGCCTGCATGGTCTGCTGGAAGCTGCCGTCGCCGTTCAGGTTGATCACGAGGCGGTCCGGCATCCCGCACTGCGCGCCGATGGCGGCGGGCAGGCCGAAACCCATCGTGCCGAGGCCGCCCGACGTGATGAACGCGTTCGGCTCGTCGCATTTCCAGAACTGCGCCGCCCACATCTGGTGCTGTCCGACATCCGTCGTGACGATCGGCCGGCGGCCGCGGGTCATCTTCCAGAGCGTCTCGATCGCGAACTGGGGGAGGATGACGTCGCCCGTCTGCTCGTAGGCGAGCGGCGCCTTCTGCTTCCACTCGGCGATCCGGTCGTGCCAGCCGTTCGTGTGCGGCGCTCCGACGAGCGGGAGCAGCTGCTTGAGCACGGTCTTCGCGTCGCCGTGCAGCGGGTAGTCCGCCCGGCGGATCTTCCCGATCTCGACCGGGTCGATGTCGAGGTGGACGATCTTCGCGTGCGGCGCGAACGTCGCGAGCTTCCCCGTGATGCGGTCGTCGAAGCGCGCGCCGAGCGCGATGATGAGATCGCTCTCGTGCATCGCCCAGTTCGCGTATGCCGTGCCGTGCATCCCGAGCATGCCGAGCGACAGCGGATCCGTCTCGGGGAACGCGCCCTTGCCCATGAGCGTCGTCGTCACCGGGATGCGCGTCTTGTGCGCGAGGCGGCGCACCTCGGCCGAGGCGCCCGACGAGATCACGCCGCCGCCCACGTAAAGGACCGGGCGGCGCGCGTTCGAGATCGCGAAGGCCGCGCGGCGGAGCGACACCGCGTCCGCGCGCCTCGGGCCGTCCGCGATGTTCGCCGGGTCGTCGTACGGACCCTCGGACGCGACCTGGCCCTGCAGGACGTCGCGCGGCACGTCCACGAGGACCGGTCCCGGGCGCCCCATGGCCGCGATGCGGAACGCGTAACGGACCGTGGCGGCGACGTCGTCGGGCTCGAGGACGAGCCAGTTGTGCTTCGTGATCCCCTGCGTCATTCCGACGATGTCGGCTTCCTGGAAGCCGTCGCGGCCGAGAAGCGACGTCGCGACCTGCGCCGTGAGGGCCACGACGGGCGTCGAGTCGAGCATCGCGTCCGTCAGGCCGGTGACGAGGTTCGTCGCGCCCGGGCCGGACGTCGCGAGACAGACGCCGGGGCGGCCCGTCGCGCGGGCAAATCCCTGCGCCGCGTGCGCGGCGCCCTGCTCGTGCCGCATGAGGAGGTGCCGGATCGGCGAACCGTGGAGCGCATCGTAGAGCGGCAGCGCGGCCCCGCCCGGATGCCCGAAGATGTGCGTCACGCCCAGTGCGACGAGCTCGTCGGCAAGTGCGCGCGCGGCGGTCGCGCGGGCCTTCGGCTGGGCCTGGTGAGCTCGGGCCTGGGCGGTCATGCGGTCCTCCCGGCGGGAACGGCCGCCGCCGGAGCGGCTGCGGGTTCGGAGGCGAGCGCCTCGACTCCCGCGAACGTCCCGGTCACGGCGCCGTCGGACGCCGACGAAACGAGGCGGGCGTACTTCGCGAGGACTCCGCCCGTCGCGCGCGGCGCGGGCGCGCGGTACGCGCGGCGGCGGGCGGCCAGGTCGGCCTCGCCGATCTCGACGTCGAGGCGGCGCGCGACGACGTCCAGCGTCACGGGGTCGCCGTCCTTCACGTACGCGATCGGGCCGCCGGCCGCGGCCTCGGGCGAGACGTGGCCGACCATGAAGCCGTGCGTGGCGCCGGAGAAGCGTCCGTCCGTCACGAGCGCGACGGAGTCGCCGAGCCCCTGCCCCACGAGCGCGGCCGTCACGGCCAGCATCTCGGGCATCCCGGGCGCGCCCTTCGGCCCCTCGTTGCGGATCACGACGACGTCGCCGGCCGCGATCGCGCGCGCCTGGACGGCCGCGAACGCGGCGGCCTCGCCGTCGAACACGCGCGCGGGGCCCGTGTGGCGCATCCGTTCGTGCCCCGCGAGCTTCACGACCGCGCCCTCGGGCGCGAGCGTGCCGCGCAGGATCGCGAGCCCGCCGTGCGGCTTGAGCGCCTTCGACACGGGGCGGACGACTTCCTGCCCCGGCGTCTCGACGGCGTCCTGCGCCTCCTCGAAGAGCGTCCGGCCCGAGACGGTCTTCGCGTTCTTCACGAATCCCGCCTCCACGAGGCGGCGCGCGACGAGGCGCGTGCCGCCCGCGCGCGCGAGGTCGGGCGCCGTGAAGCGCCCGCCCGGCTTGAGGTCGACGAAGAGCGGCGTCCGCGCCGAGATCGAATCGAAGTCGTCGAGGACGAGCGGCACGCCCGCCTCCCGCGCGATCGCGAGGAGGTGGAGCACCGCGTTCGTCGAGCCGCCCGTCGCGGCGACGGCCGCGATCGCGTTCTCGAAGGCCGGTCTCGTCAGGATCTTCGACGGCACGAGGCCGTCCTTCAGGCGCTCCATGACGAGCCTGCCGGCGGCTCGGGCGACGCCCGCCTTCGCGGGGTCGGTCGCCGGGACGTCGTTCGCGCCCATCGGCGAGAGGCCGAGGAACGTCAGCGCCAGCGCCATCGTGTTCGCCGTGAACTGGCCGCCGCACGCGCCCGCTCCCGGGCACGCGCCGGCCTCCACGTCGCAGAGCTTCTCGTCGGAGAGCTTTCCGGCCGCGTGCGCGCCGACCGCCTCGAAGACGTCCTGGATCGTGACGTCCTTCCCCGCCACCTTTCCGGGCTCGATCGAGCCGCCGTAGAGGACAACAGATGGGATGTCCAGCCTGGCGACTGCCATGGCCGCGCCGGGGATCGTCTTGTCGCAGCCGCAGAGGGCGACGACGGCGTCGAGCGCGTGGCCGGAGACCGCGAGCTCGATCGAGTCCGCGATGACCTCGCGCGAGACGAGCGAGGCGCGCATCCCGTCGGTGCCCATGGAGATGCCGTCGGAGATCGCGATCGTCCCGAACTCGAACGGCGTGCCGCCGGCCTCGCGGATCCCGGCCTTGACCTCCTCGGCGAGCGCGCGCAGCGAGAAGTTGCAGGGGCCGAGGTCTGTCCACGGGTGGACGACGGCGACGAGCGGCCTCTCGAGATCGGCCGGGGTCAGGCCCGTCGCGCGCAGCATCGCGCGCGCGGGAGCCCGCGCCGGGCCTTTCTTGATCGCGTCGCTCTTCACGTTTCCCCTGGCCTCCATCCCGGAAAGTTCCGGCCCAAAAAAAAAGCCCCGCGGGTGCGGGGCGGCTGGCTGGTTATGCTCGTGATCCCCGTCAGCCCGCCCCTTGCCTGTTCGGAAGGAGAAGAGAAATCTCCTTCGAAAGCAGGAGGACGACGACGACGGTACGGTCGCGGTGAATCACGGAGCGGATTGCACTCTATTCGAAGAGATTCTACAAACTCATAATTCTTCTTGTATTATTAGAGAATCTTATGGACATAGCCGCCCTGCGGGTCTTCCTCACCGTCGCCGAGGAACGGGGCTTCTCCAGAGCGGCCGTGCGCCTCTTCCGGACGCAGTCGGCCGTCAGCCAGGCCGTGCGCCGGCTCGAGGAGGAGCTGAAGGCCGACCTCTTCGACCGCACGACGCACGACGTCCGCCTCACCGAGGCCGGAAAGACGCTCCTCGGCTACGCCGAACGCGTCCTCGCCGTGGCGGAAGAGGCCGAGCGGGCCGTGCGCGACCTCAAGGACGTCAAACGCGGGCGTGTCGTGATCGGCGCGAACGAGGCCGGGCTCGAGGTCGTGATCCCGCTCATCGGCCGTTTCCGCGAGACGCACCCGGGAGTCGAGTTCGAGGTGAAGCGCTCCCCCTCGCGCCTCCTCGGAGCCGAGGTCGTCGCCGTCGCGCTGGACTTCGGCGTCGTCGCCTTCGTGCCCCCGGAGGAAGGGCTGAAGACCGTCGTGCTCGCCTCCGACGAGCTCGTCGTCCTCTCGCACCCCTCGCACCCGTTCGCGAAGAAGCAGCGCGTCACGCTGGAGGAGTTCGGGCGCGAGACCGTCATCGCGCACAGCGACCCCTCGCCCGCCCGCGAGCGCGTGCTCCGCACCTACTCCGAGCGCGGCGTCGCGCTGAACATCAAGGTCTCGCTGCCCAGCCTCGACGGCGTCAAGCGCGCGGTCGAGCGCGGGATGGGCGTCGCCCTCCTCCCCCGCCGCACGGCGCTCTCCGAGATCGAGGCCGGCCGCCTCGCGGCGACGACGCTGCCCGAGCTGCGCCGCCCGCGCGACCTGCGCCTCGTCTACCGCGCGGCGGGCAACTTCGGCCCCGCGGCGCACGCGTTCCTGGAAATGGTGCGAAGGGAGCGGGCGGCGGGATAGGTCCGGCGCCGTCCACTGGCTGATTCAGGTGCATCAAGGCCGGGCCTGCGCCGCGCCCCCATGTGTTGAGCACTGACCCGAGGTCGGCTCCGGTGTCCTGTGCGGACGCGTGCCTGACCTCCGGAGCACCCCGAGCCAGCAAGGAGGAGTCATGCTGCGAAAGCTCGCGGCCCTTGTCATTTGTGCCGTCGCCGTCCTCGCGTTCCCGGCGAACGCGGCCAAACCCGACGCCAACGTGCCCATCACGATCATGACCCAGAACATGGACGACGGGACGGACCTGACGTTCATCATCGGCGCGCTCGCCTTCGACGCTCTTCCAATCGGAACGGCCGTCGACCTCACGTACGAGGAGCTGCAGTATTCCGCCTTCGCGTTGCGCGCCGCTGCGATGGCTGCGGAAATCGCGACCAAGCACCCGGAGATGGTCGCCCTCCAGGAAGCGGCTCTCTGGCGGATCGGGCCCACTCCCGAAACGGCAACAACCGTTCTTTTCGACCAACTCGAACTGCTCGTCTCGGCCCTGCGGTCCGCCGGCGCTCCCTACGACGTCGTCGCCGTCAACCACCTGAGCGACCTCGCCCTGCAGGGAGATCTGATCGGAGGCGCCCTCCGCTTCACCGACCGGAACGCCATGCTCATCCGGTCCGACTTGCGTCCGCCGCAGTTTCACCTCTCCAACGTACACGCGCGAACCTTCAAGACTGCGCTCCCCTTCGCCGGAATGCAGATTCCGGCTGGCTGGATTTCGGCCGACGTTCACGTGGGAAACAAGCAGTTCCGCCTGGTGACGACCCACCTCGAGACAGCCATCCAGGGGGTTCCGGAAGCCACCCTCGTACAGACGGCGCAGGCGCAGGAACTGATCTACTCACTCCGCAATCTGACGATTCCCGTCGTGATCTGCGGCGACTTCAATTCCGACGCGTTGCACGGGGGGTTCATCGACAGCACGCCGACGGTCGACCTCATCGAGGCCGCCGGGTATGCGGAGGTCTGGCCAGCAACCCACGACGCCGCGGACAAGGGGCTCACCTGGCCGTACTACCTCGAGGACCAGTACCCTCCGCCCTACTTCGTCACGTCGGCACCCTTCGAGCGCATCGACCTCTTCTTCTCGAAGGGCATGCAGATCGTCAGCTCGGAGCTCGCCTTCACCCCGATGCCTCCCATTGCGGACATCCCAACCTTCGCGTCCGACCATTCGGGCGTCGTCGCGGTCTTCCGCTTCCGGTGAGCTCCTGAACTAGAACCCGGCCACGTAGGGCAGGCGCTTCGCCAGCTCCTCGACCGCCTCGAAGCGGTCGAGGAGCATCGAGGTGCCGTCCCAGTGCCCGGAGAGGAATGCCTGGCGCGCGTTCTCGGGCATCGCAACCTCGAACGTCGCCTCGCCCGCCGCGAGCGTCTTCGTCTCGAGGTCGAGGGCGAGCATCCGCTCGGGGTCCCGCGCGACGAACGTCTGCAGAGCCGCCATCGCGTCGTGCGGCAGCGTCACGCACGGCAGCCCGATCGCGACGGAGTTCCCGAAGAAGATCTCCGAGTACGACTCGCCCACGACCGCCTTGATCCCGCCGCGCAGGAGCGCCTGCGGCGCGTGCTCGCGGGAGGAGCCGCAGCCGAAGTTGCGGTTCACGAGGAGGAGCGACGCGCCGGAGAAGCGCGCGTCGTCGAAGGGGTGGACCTCGCCCCGCGCCCGCGACGCCTTCCGGTCGTCCTCGAACGCGTGTGCGCCGAGGCCGTCGAACGTGACGGAGACGAGAAAGCGCGCCGGGATGATTCGGTCCGTGTCGATGTCGTCGCCGCGGAGCGGGCGGGCCGTGCCCGAGACGCGGCGGATCGCGGGCAGGCTCATCGCGCGCCCCCGAGCAGCGTCCGCACGTCGGCGACCTCGCCCGCGACGGCCGCGGCGGCCACCATGGCCGGGCTCATGAGGAGCGTGCGGCCCGTCGGACTGCCCTGCCGGCCCTTGAAGTTGCGGTTCGAGGACGACGCACACACCTGCCGCCCTTCGAGCCGGTCGGGGTTCATCGCGAGGCACATCGAGCACCCCGCGCCGCGCCACTCGAAGCCCGCCTCCCGGAAGACGACGTCGAGGCCCTCTTTCTCGGCGGCGGCGCGCACGGCGTTCGAGCCGGGCACCGCGAGCGCCTTGACGCCCTTCGCGACCTTCCGGCCCTTCACGACGCGCGCGGCCTCGCGCAGGTCCGAGAGGCGGCCGTTCGTGCACGAGCCGATGAACGCGACGTCGATCTTCGTCCCCGCGATCGCCTCGCCGCCCGCGAAGCCCATGTATTCCAGCGCCTCGGCGATCTGCGCGCGCCCTTCGGGCCCGGCGTCGGCCGCCTTCGGCACGCGCCCGGAGATCCCCGCGCTCTGCGAAGGGTTGATCCCCCACGTCACGTGCGGCTCGAGGGCCCCGCCGTCCAGCGTCGCCCGGCTGTCGTAGGCAGCGTCCGCGTCGGACGCCATCGAGGCCCACCACGCGACGGCGCGGTCCCACGCCTCGCCCTTCGGCGCGGCGGGGCGGCCCTTCAGGTACGCGAACGTCGTCGCGTCGGGGTTCACGTAGCCCGCGCGCGCGCCGCCCTCGATCGACATGTTGCAGAGCGTCATCCTCTCGTCCATCGACATCGCGTCCACGGCCTCGCCGCCGTACTCGTACGCGTAGCCCACGCCGCCCTTCACGCCGAGCGTCCGGATGATCGCGAGGATGACGTCCTTGGCGTAGACGCCGGGCGCGAGGCGGCCCGTCACGTCGACGCGGCGGAGCTTCATCGGGTCCATCGCGAGGCACTGCGAAGCGAGGACGTCCCGCACCTGCGAGGTGCCGATCCCGAACGCGAGCGCGCCGAACGCGCCGTGCGTGGACGTGTGGCTGTCGCCGCACGCGATCGTCATCCCCGGCTGCGTGAAGCCGAGCTCGGGGCCGACGACGTGGACGATCCCCTGCTCCGGCGCGCCGAGGTCGTAGAGCGGAACGCCGAAGTCGCGGCAGTTCCTCTGCAGGGAGACGAGCATCTCCTCGGCCTGCGCGTCGGCGAACGGGCGCGCGAGGCTCTCCGTCGGAATGATGTGGTCCACCGTCGCGACCGTGCGCGACGGGAACGCCACCTTCCAGCCGTTCTCGCGCAGCATCGCGAACGCCTGGGGGCTCGTGACCTCGTGGACGAGGTGCAGGCCCACGAAGAGCTGCGTCTGCCCCGTCGGGAGCGTCCGGACGGCGTGGAGGTCCCACACCTTGGAGAGGAGCGAGCGGCCCATCGCCGCCAGCGTAGCAAAAGGAGAAGAGAAGATTTCTTCGAATGATGATCCCATCGTCTACGCCCCGACGCCCCGGCGTCCACGCTACGATCGAACGCAATGGACGAGACTCCGGCGCCGCTCGCCGCCGCACTCGCCGCGGCTGTCGGTGAGTCGCGCGTCCTCACGCGCGCGATCGACCGGATCGCGTGGGCCTCGGACGCGAGCTTCTACCGCCTCGTGCCCCTCGCCGTCGTCCACGCGAAAAGCGCGGACGAGGTCCGGCGCCTCTTCGCCGTCTCGCGCGCGCACGGCGTGCCGCTCGTCTTCCGCTCGGCCGGGACGAGCCTCTCGGGCCAGTCCGTCACGGACGGCGTTCTCGTCGAGACGGCTCGCGGCTTCCGCGGCCTCGCCGTCGAGGACGGCGGCGCGCGCATCCGCGTCCAGCCCGGCGTGATCGGCGCCCACGCGAACCGCGCCCTCGCGCCGTTCGGCCGGAAGATCGGGCCCGATCCCGCTTCCATCGCGACGTGCACGCTCGGCGGAATCGTCGCGAACAACGCGAGCGGGATGTGCTGCGGCGTGGCGCAGAACGCGTACCACACGCTCACGTCGCTGACGTTTGTCCTGCCGTCCGGCACGGCCATCGACACGGCCCGGCCCGAGGCGGACGACGTCCTCCGCGCGAAGGAGCCGGCGCTCTGGCAGGGCCTCGCCGACCTCCGCGCGCGCGTCGCCTCCGACGCGGCGCTCGCCGCGCGCATCCGCGCGAAGTACCGCACGAAGAACACGACCGGCTACGCGCTCAACGCGTTCCTCGACTTCGAGCGCCCGGTGGACGTCTTCGCGCACCTTCTCGTGGGGTCGGAGGGAACGCTCGCGTTCCTTTCCGAGGCGGTCCTCGCCACCGTGCCCGACCTCCCGGTCAAGGTCACGGGCCTGCTCCTTTTCCCCGATCTCCACGCGGCCTGCTCCGCCATCGTCCCGCTCAACGCGGCGGGCGCGAAGGCGCTGGAGGTCATGGACCGGGCGGCCCTGCGCTCGGTCGAGAACGAGCCGGGCGTTCCCGCGGCCCTGCGCGCACTTCCCGCCGGCGCCGCCGGCCTCCTCGCGGAATTCCAGGCGGCGGGCGAGGACGAGCGCGAGGATCTCGCCCGCGCCGCGGACGCGGCGGCGGCCGGCCTCGCTCTCGTCGAACAGGCGCGCTTCACGCACGACGACGCCGAGCAGGCGCGCCTCTGGCACGTGCGGAAGGGGATGTTCCCGTCCGTCGGCGCCGTGAGGAAGAGCGGGACGACCGTGATCATCGAGGACGTCGCCTTCCCCGTGGAGCGCCTCGCCGACGCCGCGACGGACCTCACGGCCCTCTTCGCGAAGCACGGCTACGCCGACGCGATCATCTTCGGCCACGCGCGCGACGGGAACCTGCACTTCGTCCTCTCGCAGTCGTTCCGCGACCGCCGCGCCGTCGACCAGTACGCGCGCTTCATGGACGACGTCGTCCGCCTCGTCGTCGGGCGCTACGACGGCGCGTTGAAGGCCGAGCACGGCACGGGCCGGAACATGGCGCCGTTCGTGGAGACGGAGTGGGGGCCCGAGGCGTACGCCGTGATGAAGCGCGTCAAGGAGCTCGCCGACCCCGCCGGCCTCCTCAACCCCGGCGTCGTCGTGAACGACGACCCGCGCGCGCACCTCAAAGACCTCAAACCGCTGCCGTCCGTCGAGGAGGAGGTCGACCGCTGCATCGAGTGCGGCTTCTGCGAGCCGCTGTGCCCGAGCCGCGACCTCACGCTCACGCCGCGCCAGCGCATCGTCGTGCGCCGCGAGCTCGCGCGCCTCGACGGGACGCGGAGTGACGCCGTGCTCAGGGCGAGCATCGAGGCCGACTTCCCGTACGACGCGCTCGACACGTGCGCCGTGGACGGGCTCTGCGCGACCGCGTGCCCGGTGAAGATCGACACGGGCCAGCTCACGAAGAGGTTCCGCGCGCTCCGGCACCCGCCCGCGGCGCGCAAGGCGGCGGCGTTCGTCGCGCGCTTCTTCGGGCTCGTCGAGCCCGCGCTCCGCACGGGCCTGAGGGCCGGGCACGCCGTGCAGGCGCTCTTCGGGGCCCGGGCGATGACAAGCCTGACGAGGGCGCTGCGGACGGCGGCGGGCGATTCCTTCCCGCTCTGGAGCGCCGAGATGCCGCGGGCCGCCAAGAGGCCTCGCGCGCGGACGTCCGCGGCCGGGACGCAGGCGATCTACTTCCCGTCCTGCCTCTCTCGGACGATGGGGCCCGAGGCCGGCGACGACACGCCGCCGCTCGTCGACACGCTCGTCAGCCTCGCGGAGCGCGCGGGCGTCGCCATCCACGTTCCTCCGGACGCGCCCGGGACGTGCTGCGGCGTCCCGTTCTCGTCGAAGGGCTACGCCGAGGCGCATGCCCTCGCCGCGAACCGCGCGATCGCGGCCTTCTGGCGCTGGTCGGACTCCGGGCGCGTTCCCGTCTTTGTCGACGCCTCTCCATGTACGTATGGGCTGCTCCACGCGCGCGAGGCCCTCACGGAGGAGAACCGGAAGCGCTTCGACGCCCTCACGATCCTCGACGGCGTCGCCTTCGTCCACGACGTCCTGCTGCCGAAGCTCGCCGTGACGAAGAAGGAGCCGTCGGCCGTCCTGCACCCGGTCTGCTCGCTCGTGAAGATGGGCCTCGTCCCGAAGCTCGAGGCCGTGGCCCGCGCATGCGCGGAGACGGCCGTGGTCCCGAGGGACGCGGGCTGCTGCGGCTTCGCGGGCGACCGCGGCTTCCTCGTCCCCGAGCTGACGGCCTCGGCGACGCGCCTCGAGGCCGCAGAGGTGAAAGAGGCGAGGGTCGCCGGCGGCGCGGGGCACTGGTCTTCCAGCCGCACGTGCGAGGCGGGCCTCTCGCGCGCGACCGGCGAGCGCTACCGCTCCTTCGTCCATCTCGTCGAACGCGCGACGCGTCCATAATCCTGCCGTGCGCATCGCCCTCCTCCAGATGGACCTCGCCTGGGAGGACTGGAAGTCCAACCACGCCGGCGCCGCGAAGCTGCTCAAGCGCGCGGCCGACGACGGCGCGTCGCTTGCGCTCCTGCCGGAGATGTTCGCGACGGGCTTCTCGATGGACGGCGGGAAGATCGCGCAGCCGCCGGGCGGGCCGAGCGAGCAGTGGCTGCGCGGGACGGCGCGAGGCCTCGGGCTGCACCTCGTCGCGGGCCTCGCCGAGACGTGCGACGCCTCGGGCGCGCCGTCGCCGCTGCCGTGCAACAACGCGCTCTGGGTGACGCCCGAGGGCGACGTCTCCCGGTACACGAAGCTCCACCCGTTCTCCTTCGCGGGCGAGGACGCGGTCTACGCGAAGGGGGCGAAGGTCGTCACCTGGGAGATCGAAGGCGTGCGCGTGACCCCTCAGATCTGCTACGACCTGCGCTTCCCCGAGGCCTTCCGCCTGGCGGCGGAGTCGACGGACCTCTTCGCGGTCGTCGCGAACTGGCCCGAGCGCCGCCGTGCCCACTGGCGGCTGCTCCTGCAGGCGCGGGCAATCGAGAACCTCTGCTACGTGGCGGGCGTGAACCGCGTGGGAGAGGACGGCAAGGGCAATCGGCACATGGGCGACTCCTCCGTGACGTCGCCGTGGGGCGAGACGCTCGTCAGCGCAGCCGAGACGCAGACGGTCCTCGTCGCCGACGTCGATCCCGCCGCGGTGGCCGACGCACGCGCGAAGTTCCCGGCGTTGAAGGACCGACGCCCGGGATATACCAGGAACGAGACTTAACGACGAATCTAGAATCTCTAAGGGCGTGCTCTAAGCTCCAATTAGGGCGACGGGATGCGCTCCCAATCGAGTCTAACCCTCCGCAAGCTCGTATAGACTTGGGACATGGCCGACGCCACATCAGACACATTCGGTCATCTGCCTCAACCTCTGCTCAATGAAGCCGCTAACGGAAGGTTAGTGCTGTTTCTGGGTGCCGGAGCTTCTCGGTCCGCCTGCGACCCCGAGGGTAACCCACCTCCAGACGGCTTTCAGTTAGCTTCAATGCTGGCGAAGGAGTTCTTGCTCCCGAGCCACGTTGGACGTCCCCTTTCTCAGGTAGCTGAGCTTGCCATCTCTGAGACGAACCTCGTCAGGGTTCAGTCGTTCATTCGCGACTGCCTTACTCGATTTGTGCCATCGGCTGCTCACCTGCTAATGCCGCGCTTCCGATGGAAGGCCATTGCCACAACCAACTACGACCTTCTCATTGAGCGCGCCTACCAGGCCGTTCCCGACCGCCTTCAGACGGCCGTAACGTTCCTCAAGAATGGACAGCCCGTTGACGCACGCCTTTCGGCGACGCCCGATGGCGTGATGTTTATCAAGCTTCACGGCTGCATTACTGATATCGAGGATACGTCCTGCCCCTTGATCCTCACCACCGACCAATATGTTGCGCACCGGAAAAACCGCTCTCGGTTGTTCGAGCGTCTAAAGGACTTTGCATTCGAGTACTCTTTCGTTTTCATCGGTCATAGCATGGCCGATCCGGACATCCGGGCTATCCTGCTAGAACTAGACAGTCTTGGCTCTGCTCGGCCCCGTTTCTACCTGGTAGTTCCCGGGCTTTCTGAGCCTGATAAGCGCTTCTGGGAAAGCAGACGCGTTACATGCATCGATGCCACGTTCGACTCGTTTATGGCGAGGCTCGACAGTGCGAGTCCTCGGCCTCTGAGGGCGCTTCAGTCACATATCGCTACACAGCACCCCATTTCCCGGCTCTTTGCTGTCGCACCAGACACCGTCCTCGGTGCGGAGGTAGCGCAGGCGCTAGACAATGACCTCGAGTTCCTGCATAGCGGAATAGCCGCCGCTCCACCCACGCCGGCCGCATTCTTCAAAGGTTACTTCACGGACTGGGGGCCGATACAACATCGCCTAGACATACCGAGGTCTACGACGGAGGCGCTTCTTCAAGGCCTCGTATTCCCGCCTGTAGCGCGCAGGGACGCAGAGCAGGACCTCGTTTTGCTCAAAGGGCACGCAGGATCAGGGAAGTCGGTGATCCTGCATCGCGTAGCATGGGATCTCGCGACATCATTTGACGGTCTCGTCCTCTTCCTAAGAAGGTCTGGAACGCTCTCATTCCCTCCCCTCCGGGAACTCCACCGGCTCACTCAGAAGCGCATCTTCCTCTTCATTGACGGCCTCGCTGACCATGCCGGGGACGTCGATGCTGTTCTTTTGGCTGCGCGGCGAGATCGGCTGCCACTGACAGTCGTCGGCGCCGAACGCCATCACGAGTGGAATAGTTCATGCGCGGTTCTAGAGCCGCACGTGGTTTCCGTGCATGAGGTCCCTTATCTCAACGCCGCGGAAATCGCCGCATTGCTTGACAAGCTAACAGAGCATGATTCCCTTGGCCACCTTGCAGGCATGACACGTGAACAGCAGACCCTGGAACTCCAAGAGCAGGCCGGGCGACAGATTCTCGTTGCGCTACACGAGGCGACGTTTGGAAAGCCGTTCAGCGAGATCATTCTCGACGAATTTAAGTCGATCGCTCTTCCCGAAGCTAGAGACCTCTATCTGACAGTTGCGCTGCTACATCGGCTGCGAGCCCCGACCAGAGCGGGCCTCATTTCGAGGATTCATGGAATTCCGTTTAGGGAGTTTCGGGATCGGCTGTTTAAGCCCCTCGAGTTTGTAGTATTTGCGAGGCAGGCCGACTCCGGCCAAGATGTTGTCTACGAGACGCGTCATCCCCATGTTGCGGAGCTCGTATTCGAACAGGTTTTAGCCGACGCGGAGGGTCGCTTCGCTGAGTACCACCGAGTGATTGGGGCTCTCGATGTCGACTATTCCGTCGATCGGGACGCCCTCCTAAGACTGCTTAACCATCGTGCGATGAAGGCTTTGTTTCCGGAGTCCACGATGATCCGCAGACTCTACTCGGCTGCCGTTGAGCGCGTCGGTGATGACGCGCAGCTATTCCAGCAGCAAGCTCTCTTCGAAATGCATACGGATCATGGCGATCTTGGCCGAGCCGAGCTGTTACTCGACAAGGCGCGTGTCTTGATGCCGCGGAATAGAAGCCTAATGCACTCGCAGGCTGAATTGGCGCTGCGAAGATCGCAGTCCGCGTCTAACCCAGTTAAACGACAGGCCTACAGGCTGCGGGCCCAGGAACTCGCTCAGTCAATGATCGTTGATTCACCCGCTTCGAGCTTTCCTCACCATACGTTGCTGAAGGCTATTCTCGAAGAATTGGAAGACACTGATCAGGCTGACGTCTCGGCGACGGAGCGCGCAGTGTCATCATTCGAACGAGCACTCGCACGCGCTGTGGAACGCTTCCCAGACGACGAGTTCATCCGAGATGCAGAAGCACGTTTTCGCGTGTTACTGAATGAGAGGCCACAAGCACTAGCGACGCTCGAGCGCACGTTTGCCGTCAATAAGCATAGCCCCTACATTGCCTCTCGCTTAGCGCGACAGTATCTCGAAAATCAACAACTCGAGAAGGCGATAGATACGCTAAAGGAGGGCGTTCGGAACAATTCTTCGAGCAAGGACCTCCATTTCCAGCTTGCGTCGACCCTCGCGCGGACACCGCAGGGATGGAGCCATCCAGACATTAAGTTCCATCTGAGGCGGTCGTTCATCGCTGGTGACAGCAACTTCCAGGCGCAATTCTGGTACGCGCGTCTGCTGTTCCTCGAACGCTCGTACACAGAGGCTCTCGCACTCTTTTCGACCCTTCGTGACGCTGACCTCCCGCATCGAGAGAAACGAGCCCATCGAGGGGCCGTAGTTGACGAAAACGGTGCCCCAAGACGAATGTCGGGTACGGTGACAAAGCTAGAACCGGGGTACGCGTTCATCGAACTCGACTCCTCCCGACAAGAGGCCTTCGCATCTGGCGCTGAATCTGACAGCGCCGACTGGAGCCGTATTGGCAGGAGTTCAAGGGTCACCCTCGAATTGCATTTCAACTTCCTCGGGCCTGTTGCCGTGCGTTGCCGACCGGAGTGAGCGGGTCGACGGCAGTGGGGCTGGCTTGCGCTCTCTAGTCCACTTGCATCAAGGCCGGTTCCCCCGGCGGCTCCCAGATTGACCTCAGGCGCGAGCCTGCGAGAGGAGTCCGCCATGGCCAACCTGCTTCGGAACAGTTCCCGCCCGGCGATCACGGTCCCGGAGACGGCTACCGTCCTCGAGGCCGTCAAGACCATGGTGAAGGAGCGCATCGGCGCCGTCGTCGTCATGAAGGGCAAGAAGATGACGGGCATCTTTTCCGAGCGGGACGTCCTCGACAAGATCGTCCTCGCGCGGCGCGACCCGGCCAAAACGCCCATCTCGGCCGTCATGACGGCGGACGTCCTCTCGATCGCGGCCCCCGGCGACGAGGCCGCCGCCGCCGAGAAGATGGCGGCGAACCACATCCGGCATCTCCCGATCGTCGACGCGAAGAAGAAAGTCGTCGGAATGGTCTCCCTCCGCCACGTCATGGAGGAGCGGATCGCGGACCTCGAGCACGAGGTGAACGTCCTCGAGGCGTACCTCGGCTACGACGGCGTCTCGGGCTGATACCGTTCCCGGCATGGCCGTACCCGATGACCCCCTCCGCCGGCACCTCGTGCGCGTCCTCGAGTGGGACGAGGCCCATCTCACCCTCGAAGACTCTCTGAAAGGCCTGCCCGCGGCCAGCCGTGGCAAACGGCGGCGCGGGTTCGCCCACTCGGCGTGGGAGCTCCTCGAGCACATCCGCCTCGCCCAGTCGGATCTCCTCGAGTTCTGCCGAAACGGCCGGTACGTGGCGGGAAAGTGGCCCGAGGACTACTGGCCGAAGTCGCCGGCGCCCCCCTCGCCACGGGCCTGGAAGGCGAGCCTCGAGGCCGTCGCCGCCGACCGGAGGACGTTCCAGGAGTACGTGGAATCGACTCCCGACCTCTTCGCGGAGATCCCCGGGCACCCGGGAAAGACGATCCTGCGATCGGTGCTCCTCGCGATCGACCACACGGCGTACCACGTGGGCCAGATCGTGGCGGTCCGGAAGATCCTGCGGGCCTGAACGCCGGGCTTGTGAATTTCGTCACAATCGTTGCAGGACTAGCGCATCCTCATCATTTCCCGCGTGTTCTGCCGTCCCCATTCTTCTGGCACGACCCGGAGGCCCAGCCCGGGACCAGAGGAGGACAGATATGGCGACGACGGTTGCGCCCGAGACGAAGGCGCAGGAGGGTACCGCCAAGATGCGCGATTCCCTGACGATCACCGACAACCGGACCGGGAAGGCGTACGACCTGCCGATCAAGGACGGGACGATCCGCGCGATCGACCTGCGCCAGATCAAGGAGCAGCCGACCGACTTCGGCCTCATGACCTACGACCCCGCGTTCCTGAACACGGCGTCGTGCAAGAGCACGATCACGTTCATCGACGGGGACAAGGGCATCCTGAACTACCGCGGCTATCCGATCGCCGAGCTCGCAGAAAAGACGACGTACCTCGAGACGGCCTACCTCGTCGTCAACGGCGAGCTCCCGACGAAGGCGCAGTACGACTCGTGGACGAACGACATCACGTTCCACACGATGGTGCACGAGAACATCAAGAGCCTCATGAAGGGCTTCCGCTACGACGCGCACCCCATGGGCATGCTCGCGTCGACGGTGTCCGCGCTCTCGACGTTCTACCCCGAGGCCAAGGAAGTCCGCGAGCCCGAGACGCGCCGGCAGCAGATCATCCGCCTCATCGCGAAGATCCCGACGCTCGCCGCGTTCGCGTACCGCCACTCGATCGGCTGGCCGTTCTCGTACCCGGACAACGAGCTCTCCTACACCGCGAACTTCCTCCAGATGATGTACCGCGCGGTCGAGCCGAAGTACGTCGCCAACCCGACTCTCGTGAAGGCGCTCGAGATCCTCTTCATCCTCCACGCGGACCACGAGCAGAACTGCTCGACGAACGCGATGCGCGCGATCGGCTCCTCCGAGGCCGACCCGTACGTCTCGGCGGCCGGCGCCATCGGCGCCCTCTACGGCCCGCTCCACGGCGGCGCGAACGAGGCCGTGCTCCGCATGCTGTTCGAGATCGGCTCGAAGTCCAAGATCCCGGAGTTCATCAAGTCGGTCAAGGAGTCCGGCGGCGAAACGAAGCTCATGGGCTTCGGCCACCGCGTCTACAAGAACTACGACCCGCGCGCCAAGGTCATCAAGAACATGGCCGAGCAGGTCTTCGAGGTCACGGGCAAGAACCCGCTCCTCGACATCGCGCTCGAGCTCGAGCGGATCGCCCTCGAGGACGAGTACTTCGTCAAGCGGAAGCTCTACCCGAACGTCGACTTCTACTCGGGCCTCATCTACCAGGCCATGAAGTTCCCCGTCGACATGTTCCCGGTCCTCTTCGCGATCCCGCGCATGTCGGGCTGGCTCGCGCAGTGGAACGAGATGATGGCCGACAACGACCAGAAGATCGCCCGCCCGCGCCAGATCTACCTCGGCTCCGGCGAGCGCCACGTCGTGCCTTTCGAGAAACGCTGAGCGCTGGACCGGGCGCTTCCCGGTCGTCCCCGAATCCCGACGCCGCCGCGGCCCTGAAGCCCGGCGGCGTCCCGTTTCGGGGGGTACGATCCGCGCGAGGGCTCCCATGCCGAAATCTCTCAAGTCCCGGCTGAAGGCCGGCGAGGCCGTCCACGGCCTCCTCTCCCCCAACGTCGAAGCCTCGACGCTCGAGACGCTCGGGCTCCTCGGCTTCTCCCTCTACCTCCTCGACACCGAGCACGGCACGGCCGGGCCGCGCGAAGCCGAGGACGCGGCGCGCGCGTGCGACGTCGCGGGGATGACGCTCCTCGTCCGGCCCCGCGGCCTCGACGCGAAGCTCATCCTCCAGTACCTCGACGCCGGGGCGATGGGGATCATGCTGCCCGGCGTGCGCGAGACCGACGACGTGAGGCGCCTCGTCGAGGCGGTGAAGTACCCGCCGAAGGGCGTTCGCGGCATCGCACCGGTGCGCGCGAACCGCTTCACGCTCGGACCCGAGAAGATCGAGGACTACGTCGAGCGCGTGAACGACGAGACGCTCGTTCTCCCTCAGATCGAGACGCTCGAGGCGGTCGAGCTCCTCGACGACCTCGTGCGGGTGCCGGGCGTGGACGGCTTCATCATCGGCCCGCGCGACCTCGCGATGGCGATGGGCTATCCCGGCGGGCCCGCCCGGCCCGAGGTGGAGCAGGCGGTCGACCGGATCACGAAGACGGTCCTCGACGCGGGGCTTCTCGTCGGGACGACCGCACAGACGGGCGACCGGGCGAAGGAGCTGATGGCCATGGGCCACAGAATCCTCCTCCACAACGTGACGGCGCTCCTGAAGAACGGGGCGGCGGCGTACTTCGCCGCCCTGGGCTGACGCTCAGACGATCTCGAGGGGGACCGACAGCGACGCCACCGCGTCCGGCCGGCATGCGCCCTCGCCGCAGGCGCGGTACGTGACGCGCAGCGTCACGTCCGTCTTTCCCTTCTTCGCCTTCCGGGCGACGGAGAAGGAGAGATTTGCTTCGAACGTCCCGTGCCAGCCCGTGAGGGCGCCGCCGATCGGGTCATCGATGCGCGAGGGCGGCGGAAGGAAGACTTCTTTGAAGGTGAATTCCCCGGAGCCGGCCGACGCCTCGACGCGTAAGCCGTCGGGCCCCTGCAGGTGCCAGCCGGGAGCGATCGAAATGCGGAGGCGAAGGGCGCCCTTCTCCCCTCTCGGGACCTTCGGCTCGACGGCCACCCCCTCGACGCGCACCGGCGACAGTCCCGACTCTTCGTCTTCTCTTCTCTTCCCACTCGAAGAAATCTTCTTCTTTTCTTTCTCCTCTCCGAACCTGTCCTCGAACTCGAAGAGCAGCTCCAGCGCGAAGAACCACGACTCCATGCCGTGCGGCGAGCGCTCCATGAGCCCGCCCACCTCGTCCACGGCGCCTCTCGCCTCGCGCGCAAGCGCGCGGTCGCCCGTCACGAGCGCGAGGCGCGCGAGCGCGCGCGCCGCCGCGCCGGATGCCGAAGGGACGGCCTTGTCGAAGAGGTCGCGCCCGTTCGAGAGCAGCGTCTCGTTCCCGGTCCCCGAGAACGTGAACCCCGGGCCGTCCCTGCGGCGGAAGCGCGCGCGGAGCGACTCCACGGCCGCCTTCGCCTCTTCGTGCCAGATCCCGGCGGCGCCGGGGCCCTCGGCGTCCGCGAGGTCGAGGAGCGCGAGCGCGAGGAACGCCTCGTCCTCGAGGAACGCGGGGATCTTCGCCTCGCCGTCCTTCCACGTCCGGGCGAGCACGCCGTCCGGCAGGCGTGACAGGCTCAGGAGGAATCGCGCGCCGACGCGCGCGGCCTCGAGATAGCGCGGCTCCCCGAGCGCACGCGCGGCGACGGCAAAGCCCGACACGGCGAGCGCGTTCCACCCGGCGACGCGCTTGTCGTCGAGGGCGGGAGGAATTCGTTTTGCTCGCGCATCGAGAAGCTTGTGCCTGAGCGGCGCGAGGCGTTCTTCCGCACCCGGTGAAGAGGAGATCTTCTTAGAAAGGTGAAGAACGCTGAGGCCGTTGCCACGCCCCGTCGATTCCTCGAGGAAGTTGCCTCCCTCCCTGACCGAATACCATTCTAAGAAATCTTCAGCATCATTTCCCTTGCCCAGAACGTCACGAATCTGGTTCGGGTCCCAGCAGAAGTATTTTCCCTCTTCCCCCTCCGAGTCCGCGTCCGTCGCGGCGTAGAAGCCGCCCTCGGTGCCGCGCATCTCGCGGAGGAGGTAGTCGCCCGTCTCGCGGGCGACCTGCGCGTAGAGCGGGTCGTCCGTCACCGAGAACGCCACGGCGTAGACGCCGAGGAGCTGGGCGTTGTCCGTCAGCATCTTCTCGAAGTGCGGGAGGAGCCATTCCGCGTCCGTCGAGTACCGGTGGAAGCCGCCGCCGAGGTGGTCGCGGATGCCGCCGAGCGCCATGCCGTCGAGCGTGCCGACGGCGTGCGCGAGCGCGGCGGCGTCGCCCCCGGCCCCGCGGGCGAGGAGCCACTCCAGCGCGAGGTGCGGCGGGAACTTCGGCGCTCCGCCGAAGCCGCCGTGGCGCGGGTCGAAAGCGCGCGCGAGCGCGGCGCCCGGCAGAAGCAGCGCGTCGCGCGACAGGGCAGCCGTGTCGGCGCGGCCGGCCGGGTTGGCCGCGCGCCCGACCTCTTCGGAGATCTGCCGGGCCGATTCCTCGAGGGCCGCGCGGTCGTTGCCCCAGGCCTGCGCGATCCGGAGGAGAAGCGTTTTGAACCCGGCGCGCCCGTGCCGATCCTCGGGCGGGAAATACGTGCCCGCGAAGAACGGCTTGCCGTCCGGCAGGAGGAACGCCGAGAGCGGCCAGCCGCCGCGCCCCGTCGTGAGCTGGACGGCCGTCATGTAGACGTCGTCCACGTCGGGGCGCTCCTCGCGGTCGACCTTGATCGAGACGAAGTGCTCGTTCAGGAGGTCCGCGACGGCCGCGTTCTCGAACGACTCCCGCTCCATGACGTGGCACCAGTGGCAGGAGGAGTAGCCGATCGACAGGAACACGGGCTTGCCCTCGCGGCGAGCCCGCGCGAAGGCGTCCGGTCCCCAGGGGTACCAGTCGACCGGGTTGTGCGCGTGCTGGAGGAGGTAGGGGGACGTTTCGCCGGCGAGACGGTTGCTCACCGTCGTAGCATCTCACCGTGCGCAAGCTGGACTACGGGACCGACGCCCCCGGCGTCGTCCGGAATCTCTTCGTGATCGCGGGTCTCCTGCTCCTCGCCCTCGTCTTCGCGCCGCAGCGCGTCGGGCCGTTCCGCGCCGGGGGCGCGGACGTGACGGTGGAGCTGCGCGGGATGTTCGCGGGCGGCGCCGTCGCGTGCCTGATCGGAGGCGCGCTCATGATCCTCTATGCGGAGTGGGGGAAGTTCCGGCACCGCGACCGGATGCTCGCCATGATCGCGTGGACCGGCGCCGAGAACGTCCTCGACGTCGGCACCGGGCGCGGCCTCCTCGCGCTCGGCGCCGCGAAGAAGCTCACGACCGGCACCGCCGTCGGGATCGACGTCTGGAGCCCGAAGGACCTCACGGGCAACACGGCGGACGCGTTCCTCGCGAACGCGGAGGCCGAGGGCGTCGCCGAGCGCGTCGAGGTCCGGCACGCGGACGCGCGGTCGATGCCGTTTCCGGACTCGTCCTTCGACGTCGTCCTCTCGAACGTCTGCCTCCACAACATCCCGGACGCGGGAGGGCGGGCGGACGCCTGCCACGAGATCGCCCGCGTCCTGAAGAGAGGCGGCGTGGCGCTCGTCTCGGACTTCATCCGGACCGGCGACTACGAGCGATCCTTCACGGCGGCGGGCCTGACGGTCACACACACGGGGCCGCACGTCCTCGACGTCTTCCCGCCGCTGCGGGTGGTCCGGGCCGAGAAGCCTGCCGGCTGACTCAGGCGAGGAGTTTCCGAGCGAAGGGGCGCACGAGGACCCCGAGGACGCTCGGGGCGAGCCTGCCGGCCCGGAGCGCCCTCAGGCGGATCACCTGTTCGGTGACGACGCCTCCGAATACCGCGATCTTCAGGATGTCGGAGGCCTCGAATGCGGCGATCGCTCCGAGGACCGAGCTGAGCGCGAGCGGTCCGAACATCACGATCAGGAAGATCGCCCCGACGCGGCCCCAGCGAAGCCCGTCGAAGTCGAACCGTTCCGAGAGGCGGGCCTGGTCGGCGGCGGGCAGCAAGCCCGCGAACGGCTCGACGACGTGGTAGCGGTCGAGAACGTCCTGCGCCGCGTCGGACTCGACCTCCCACGTTGCCCGCTCCACAGGCAACGGAGTTCCTCCGAAAGCGGCTTTCAGGCGCCTCCAGGCCTCCCACGCGAGCGTGCCGACGAAAGTCCCGATGGCCCGTCCTTGCAGCAGGCACACGGCGAGACGGGCCGTGGATTCGGCGAGGAGATACACGCCGAAGAGGAGAACCGGCAACGGCGGCGCGCCGGCGCCACCGACAGCGGAGGCGAGGAGAAGAACGAGAGCGAGCCACCCGACGATCCAGAGCGGGAGGGCGGAAGAAAGGCTCAGGCGTCGCGCGGGGATGTTGTATTCCCTTTCGAAGAACTCCTGGACGTGCCCCGGGAGGCTGCCGACGAGTGGCGCGGCCAGGAGGAGCCCGATGTGGCGGTCCGAGCGGCGCGCCGCGTCCGCGCGCTCCCTTGTGCGGGCGGCCTCCGCCTCCTCGCTGTACGCCTCCACGACGCGCATCGCGTGCCGCTCGTCCCACGGCGCGAGGACGTATTGCACGCCCGCCGCCCCGGGCCGGACCTCGAGAACCTCGTAGAAGTCCCCTTCCCAGGCGACCGCCGTTCCGGGGTGCTCGGCGGAGGTCGGCGTCGCCCGCACGCGGGGACGCCAACCCTTCGGAGCGTCGCAGTCGAGGCGGACCCGCCCCGGGGTCTCGACCGCGAGTCGGTCGCGTCCGACGGCGCGCGGCATGCCTGTCCCTCCGTGCCTTCGATGTTAGCGCGGGGTGTATAACTTCATCGGGATGAAGCTCGTCTCGTTCATGCCGCCCGAGGGCGAAGCCTCCCAGTCGGGCGTCCTCCGCAAGCACCCGAGGATCGGCGCCGTGATCGGCGAGGACCGCATCCTCGACTTCGCCCGCGCCCACCCGCGCTTCGCGAACCTGTCGATGCTCGATTTCGTGAGGAAGTCGGACGAGCTCCTCCCCGACGCGGCCTCCCTCGTCGCCATGGCCTCCGAGCTGCCGCGCGAGGCGTTCTGGTCCGAGGCGACCGTCACGCTCGCCGCCCCGCTGCCGAGGCCCGTCTCGATCCGCGACGGCTACGCGTTCCGCCAGCACGTCGAGACGGCCCGGAGGAACCGCGGCCTCCCGATGATCCCGGAGTTCGACGACTTCCCCGTCTTCTACTTCACGAACGCCCTCGCGGTCGTCGGCCCCGGCGAGCTCCGCGTCGGCGGCCGCCGCCTCGAGAAGCTGGACTTCGAGCTGGAGTGCTTCTGCGTGATTGGCCAGCGCGTCACGAACCCGACGCTCGAAGAGGCCGACGCCGCGATCTTCGGGTACGGCGTCATGAACGACTTCTCGGCGCGCGCCCTCCAGATGGAGGAGATGAAGCTCAACCTCGGGCCCGCCAAGGGGAAGGACTTCGCGACCGGCCTCGGCCCGTGGCTCGTCACGAAGGACGAGCTCGCGGCGCGGCTCCGCCCGTCGCACAAGGGCAACGTGCTTTACGCGGCCATGTCGGCCACCGTCAACCACGTGCCCGTCTCGCACGGCGACGTCTCGCAGATGAACTGGACGTT
Organism: Thermoanaerobaculia bacterium; assembly: GCA_036504335.1. GTDB lineage: Bacteria > Acidobacteriota > Thermoanaerobaculia > UBA5066 > UBA5066 > Fen-183. Next base: position 95,352 of record DASXVJ010000034.1, on the reverse strand, counting down.
CGCCGAGATCGTGCAGCGCGCCGCCGACGGCGTCACGCTCGAGCCCGGCGAGGTGATCGGATCGGGCACGGTCGGGACGGGATGTTTCCTCGAGCTGAACGGCTCGAAGGTCACGCACGACCAGTGGCTGAAGCCCGGCGACGTCGTGAGCCTCACGATCGACGGCCTCGGGACGCTCACGAACACGATCGTGGAGGACGCGGCCCGATGACCTTCCCCGCGGACGACCTCGCCTCCCTCTACACGTTCAACGCCTGGGCGAACGCGCGCGTCATCGAGGCCCTCCGCACCATTCCGGAGCACGACTACGAGAAGGAGCAGGGCGGCGGCTGGCCGTCGCTCAGGGCCACGTTCGTCCACATCGCGGGCGCGACGGACGCGTGGGCCGAGCGCTTCGCCGGGAACGACGCCACGCGCCTGCCGACGATTCACGACCTGCCCACGCTCGACGACGCCGTCCGCGTCCTCCTCGCGGCGCAGGAGAAGCACGCCAGGCTGCTCCCGACGTACGACGCCTCGCGCCTCTCGGGACCCTTCACGTGGAAGAATCTCAAGGGCGAGGCGAAGACCGCGCCCTTCTGGGTGGTCGTCCGGCACGTGGTGAACCACCAGACGTACCACCGGGGCCAGATCTCCTCGATGCTTCGCCGGCTCGGGCATGCCCCGAAGGCGACGGACATGGTCGTCTGGGGGATCGAAATCGCCTCCGGCGCCTGAGTCCGGCCTCCCCTTACAATCGCGTAAACATGCCTTCGCTGGAACTGTCGTTTTTCGACCGCTGGCTCCGCCGCGGCATCATCACGAGCGCGGCGTTCGGGTTCACGCTGCCCTACTTCCGCCTCCTGAACCGCGTCCACGCGACCGGCGACGCGATTCTCGACACGCTCCCGCGGAAGAACGTCGTCTTCCTGTCCAACCACCAGACGTACTTCATGGAGGCGTTCGCGTTCTTCGACCTCGTGTACGTGAAGCACGCCCTGCCCCTCGAGGACCCGTTCACGCGCTTCTCCGCCGCGACCGAGACGATGCAGAAGAACCTCGTGACCCAGCTCTTCACGAAGGCCGGCGGCGTGACGTTCCGCCGCAGCTTCCGCGAGGGCGGGAAGGACGTGAAGCGCTCCGTCGACTTCGACGGCATCGCGAAGATCGAGGAAGCGATCGCGACCGGCTGGCTCCTGCACTTCCCCGCGGGGACGACCCAGAAAGGCGCGCCGCTGAGACCCGGCGTCGCCCAGCTCCTCCACCGGACGAAGGCGGTCGCCGTGCCCGTGCGCGTGGACGGCTTCCGCGAGCTGCTCCTTCACAAGCAGCTCCCCGGCAAGTTCCTCCGGAAATGCCACCTGACGCTCCATCCCCCGATGGACCTCGACGCGTTCTACGCCGCTCCCTACGACAAGGAAGCCGGCGCGGCGGTCGTCGAACGCCTCTCCGCGATCATCGCCGACCCCGCCTGAGCCGGTTCCCTCAGTTCACCGTCAGCTCGAAGGCCGGCGGCTCGATCATGTGCTTCTTGACGGCGCACTGGTCGACAGCTCTCCGAATCGCCTCGCGGTACTTGTCCGGAAACCCCGAAGGCACGGCGAGGGCCGCCTTGATCGTCGAGAGACGTTTCTTCTCCGAATCCTTGACGGTCTCGACCGAGAGCCCGAGGCCTTCCGTCGGGATTCCGCGCTCCTGGCAGAAGCGCAGGGCGTAGTAGCCCATGCACGTCGCGATCGACGCGATGAAGAGGTCGAAGGGCGCCGGGGTCGAGTCCGCGCCGAAGGGTGCGGGCTGGTCCGTGCGGATCGTGTGACCCTTGGCGGACGCCTCCACGGCGGCGCCGCCCGGGAAAGCCACGTCGTATCTCATGCGGCCTTCTCGGCGCAGCAGGACGCTTTTGGCTGGTCCACGGCGTCCCTGAGCCCTACCTTTTTCAGGATCGGGACCATCGGGCAGGTCTTCGTAAAGGCGCTCTGGAGCAGGTTCGCCCCCACGAAGGCCGTGAACAGGAAGAAGCCGGGGTGAACCCAGTATCCGAGGGCGACGGAGGCCAGGGTGAAGAAACCGCCGAGTCCGCGGAGGGCGTCGTTGATGGTCATCGTGTTCTCCTTGTTTTCCGGCGTCCCGGCCGGTTGACTTCAATCGCTATATAGTTATATAAGAGAATTCTATGAATGACAAGCCCCCCGTGGCCGCCCGGGTCTTCCTCCTTGCGGCCGCCCTCCTGGCGCCCTCCCTCGCCCGGTCCGAGACGGCGGCCGGGTCCGCTCCGCCCCTCACGCTCGCCGGCGCCATGCAGAAGGCCCGGGAGGGCGCACGGGAGGTCGTCGCCGCCCAGGCCCGCGCGGGCGCGGCCGAGGCGCGCGCCTCGCAGGCGAAGGGGTTCCGCTGGCCGACCCTGAACCTGACCGCGCTCTGGATGCGCACGAACAACCCGGCCGAGGTCTTCGCCCTCAAGCTCAACCAGGGCGTCTTCTCGTTCCCGGAGTTCGTCGCCTCGAACCCGAACGACGCCTCGCCCCTCAACACGGGCATCACGCGCGCCGAGATCGTCCTCCCCCTCTTCACGGGCGGGGAGCTCTCGGGCCGGATCGACCAGGCGAAGCTCGCGGCCGAAGCGGCCTCGGGCACCTCCACGTGGGTGGCCGACAACGCCGCCCTCGCGGCCGCCGAGGCGTACGTCATGGTCGCCCAGGCCGAGGAATACGCGGCCCTCCTCCACAAGTCGCGCGACACGGTCGCCGCGCACGTCAAGCTCGCCGGCGACTACGCCGCCCAGGGCATGCTCGTCCGCTCGGAGCTGCTGAGAGCCGAGGTCGAGCTCTCCAAGATGGACGACCTCGTGACGGAGGCCGACGGCCGCGTGCGCATCGCGAACGCGAACCTCGCGTTCCGGCTCGGCGCCGCCGGCGGTTCCTCGTGGACCCTCGCTCCCCTGCCCGACCCGCGCGCCGTCGCGACACCCGTGGACGGCTGGCTCGCAACCGCCGCCGAGCGCTCGGATCTCGGCTCGGCCCGCCATCTCCTCGCGGCCGGAGAGCTCGAGGAGAAAGTGAAGAAGGCGCCCGTATGGCCGAAGCTCGCGCTCGTCGCCAAGGGCGAGCTCTACGGCGACAAGCCGTTCGGCTCGACGGGCACGTCCGGCTCGATCATGGCCGTCGCGACCTGGAACGTGTTCGCGGGCGGCTCCGACCGCGCAGCCGTGATCGCGGCGCGCGAGGACGCGCGCGCGGGCCGCGAGGACGTCACCCGGTTCGCCGAAGGCGTGCGCCTCGAGGTGCGCCAGGCCTATGAAGAGGCGCAGACCGCGCAGGCCCGGCACGAGACCGCGAAGAAGGCGCTCGAATCGGCCCGCGAGGCCGAGCGCATCACGAACGAAAGGTACCGGGCGGGCGTCGTGAAGACGCTCGATCTCCTGGACGTCACCACGGCTCGCCGCGAGGCGGAGACGCGCGAGCTCGTCGCCCGCGCCGACGCGCACACGGCGGCGCTGAAGCTCGCCGTCAAGGCGGGGCGCCGCCCCGAGAGCGTTCTGAACGGAGGAACGGAGTGAAGATCGAAAAAGCGCTTGGTTTCGGATTCGGATTCGGACGGGGATTCGGATTCGGAATTTCTTTGAAAGTGGTTTGCGGGCTGCTCGCGGCGGGGGTCGCCGCAGCGGTCCTTGCGGGCTGCGGCGCCTCCCATGACCCTTCTAAGAAATCTTCATCTCCCTCCCCCGTCTCCGCTGCGACGGCATTGGTCGAGCGGGCAAGTCTCCCCGATCGCGTCGCTCTCTACGGCACGGTCACCGCCGACCGCTCTGCCGCCGTGTCCAGCCGCGTGATGGCGAACGTCGTCGCCGTCCCCGCGCGCGTCGGTCAGTCCGTCGCCGCCGGCGACGTCCTCGTCGAGATCGATGCCGCCACCGCGAGCGGGCAGGTCGCCCAGGCCGGAGGCGCTCTCGCCCAGGCGCGCGCGGCGCTCTCCCTCGCCGAGCGCAACTACGAGCGCTACAAGGCCCTCGCGGCCTCCGGCTCGGCCTCGGCCCTCGAGCTCGACATGGCCCGCATGCAGTACGAGCAGGCGAAAGGCGCCGTCCAGCAGGGCGAAGGCGCGGTCGAAGCCGCCTCCTCCGTCGCAAAGGAATCCCGCGTGACGGCGCCGTTCGCGGGCCGCGTGGCGGCGCGCCTCGTCGAGGCCGGCGACCTCGCGGCCCCGGGCCGCCCGCTCGTCACGGTCGAATCCGCGACGGGCCGCCGACTCGTCGTGCAGGTTCCGGCGGGCACGGTCGCGGCCTCCGGCCTCTCGACCGGAAGGAAGCTTTCCGTGAAGATCGACGGCGTCGCCACCGAGCTCACGGGCACCGTCGTCGAGATGTCCCCGGGCGCGGACCCGGCGAGCCACACGTACACGGCGACGCTGGAGCTGGCGGGCGCGCCGGTCGCGACCGGCCTCACCGGCCGCGCGACGCTCGACGCCGCGCCCCGCGCGACCGTTCTCGTCCCCGAGGGCGCCGTCCTCACGAGCGGCGGCGTCACGCTCGTCGCCGTCAGGGACGAGGCCGGCAAGGCGCGCACCCGGGCCGTCACGACGGGCGCCGTCTCCGGCGGCAAGGTCGAGATCCTCTCGGGCCTGGCGGGCGGCGAGACCGTCCTCGTCGGCCTCTCGGCCCCGCCGGCCGACGGCGCGCCGGTCGTCGCGAAGGAAAACGCCCGGTGAGCGAGCCCGTTCCCGGCGGGCCCACCGCCCGCGAGATCCTCCGCCGGAAGATGACGCGCCGGCCGCTCGGCGCCTCGGGCCGGATCGCGAAGGCGTTCCTCGAGTCGAAGCTCACGCCCCTCCTCGTCGTCGCGTCGCTCCTCCTCGGGGCGTTCGCGCTTCTCATCACGCCGCGCGAGGAGGAGCCCCAGATCAAAGTCCCGATGATCGACGTCTTCGTCGCGCTCCCGGGCGCAACGGCCGAAGAGGTCGAGCGGCGCGTCGTCTCGCCCGTCGAGAAGGCGCTCTACCAGATCCCGAACGTCGACTTCGTCTACTCGACCTCGCAGCCCTCGGGCGGCATCGTGATCGTGCGGTTCATGGTCGGGACGGATCCCGACCAGGCCGTCGTCCGCGTTCACGCGAAGATCGCCGAGCTCGCGCCCGCGCTCCCGCCGGGCGCGCTGCCGCCCGTCGTCGCCCCGCGCGGGATCGACGACGTCCCCGTCGCGGCGTACACGCTCTTCTCGAAGGACGCCTCGCCGATGCAGCTCCGGCAGATCGCCGACGAGGTGAAGGCCGACTTCACGCGGCACCCGCGCGTCGCGCAGGTGACCGTGATCGGCGGCCAGCGGCGCGTCGTGAACGTGCGGTTCGACCGCGACCGCCTCGCGTCCTACGGCGTCTCGCTCGTCCAGGCGTACGGCGCCCTCTCCGGCCTCAACTGGCGCCTCCCCGCGGGAAGCACGACCTCCGGCAACGCCGAGGTCCCCGTCGAGGTCGGCTCGCTCTTCCGCCGCGCCGAGGACGTCGGCACGGCCGTGATCGGCGTCGCGAACGGCAAGCCGGTCTGGCTCAAGGACGTCGCGTCCGTGTCCGACGGGCCCGAGGAGCCGTCGCAGTACGCGTGGATGCTCACGAAGGCGGGCGACGACGCCCCCGCCGTGACCCTCGCGGTCGCGAAGAAGCCCGGCACGAACGCCGTCGACCTCGTGAAGGACCTCGACGTCCGCCTCGAGGGACTGAAGGGCCCCGTGGTCCCGTCGAACGTGACCGTCACCAAGACGCGCGACTACGGCAAGACGGCCGACGAGAAGTCGGGGGAGCTCATCTTCCACGTCGGTCTCGCGACGTTCTCGGTCGTCCTTCTCATGGCGCTCTTCCTCGGGCGCCGCGAGGCGGTCGTCGTCCTCGTCGCGGTCCCCGCGACGCTCGCGCTCACGCTCTTCGCGTCGTTCCTCTTCGGGTACACGCTGAACCGCGTCACGCTCTTCGCGCTCATCTTCGCGATCGGCATTCTCGTGGACGACGCGATCGTCGTCGTCGAGAACGTCCACCGCCACTACGAGCTGGGCTGGGGCGAGCCGCGCCTCACGACCGTCTACGCGGTCGACGAGGTCGGCAACCCGACGATCCTCGCCACGTTCGCGGTCGTCGCGGCGCTCCTCCCGCTCGCGTTCGTGTCGGGTCTCATGGGCCCGTACATGCGCCCGATCCCCGTCAACGCCTCCGCCGCGATGGTCTTCTCGCTCCTCGTCGCGTTCGTCGTCTCGCCGTGGCTCACGTTCCGCCTCTTCCGGAAGTTCGCCGAGGAGCACCTCCGGGGAGAAGAGCACTTCGAGGCCGGCGCCGACGCGAAGCCCGAGGACCGCCTGCTCCGCTTCTACCGGAAGCTGTTCACGCCGCTCCTGACGAGCGCTGCGCGACGCTGGACGCTTCTCGGCAGCGTCGTCGTCCTGCTCCTCCTGTCCTGCGGCCTCTTCCTCGTCCGCGCGGCGAAGGTCAAGATGCTGCCGTACGACAACAAGAGCGAGCTGCAGGTCGTCCTCGACATGCCCGAGGGCACGACTCTCGAGGCCACCGCCGCGGCGGCACGCACGCTCGCGACGCTCGTGAGGGCCCAGCCCGAGGTCGCGGACGTGCAGGTCTACGCGGGAACGTCGGCCCCGTTCAACTTCAACGGCCTCGTGCGCCACTACTTCCTGCGCTCGGGCCCGCTCGTCGCGGACATGCAGGTGAACCTCGCGCACAAGGAGGACCGCAGGAAGGACAGCCACACGATCGCCAAGGAAATCCGCAACCGGATCTCCGAGGCCGGCAGGCGTCTGGGCGCGAACGTGAAGGTCACGGAGGTTCCGCCCGGCCCGCCGGTCCTCTCGACGATGGTCGCCGAGATCTACGGGCCAGACCCGGCGCAGCGGATCGCCCTCGCGCATGAGGTCCGCGGCATTTTCGAATCCACCCCCGGCGTCGTGGACACCGACTGGCTCGTCGAGGAGGCCTCTCCGAAGATCGAGCTGGCGATCGACCGGGAGAAGGCGATGCTCTCCGGCGTGACGCCCGAGCTCCTCGTGAAGACGCTCCGGATCGCGCTCGACGGGATGGACGCGGGCCTCCTGCGCGTCGACACCGCGCGCGAGGCGGTGCCCATCGTGCTGCGCCTCGACCGCGCCCAGCGCTCCGGCCTCGAGGGCCTTCTCGCGACGACCGTGCCCTCGCAGACGGGCCGCCTCGTCCCGATCCGCGAGCTCGTGACGGTCGTCCCGGGCAAGCGGGCTCCGTTCGTCTACCACAAGAACCTGCAGCCCGTGACGTACGTCCTCGCCGAGATGGCCGGCGTCGCGGAGGCGCCCGTCTACGGCATCCTCGACATGAAGAAGAAGGTCGAGGCGCTCCGCGGGCCGGACGGAAAGCCGCTCGACATCTTCAACACGGCGCTGCCCTCCGACTCGAACCGCTACGCCCTCAAGTGGGACGGCGAGTGGCACGTCACGGTGGAAGTCTTCCGGGACATGGGGATCGCCTTCGCGGCCGTCCTCGTCCTCATCTACGTCCTCGTCGTGGGCTGGTTCCGTTCGTTCGTGACGCCGCTCATCATCATGGCGCCAATCCCGCTCACGCTCATCGGCATCGTGCCGGCCCACGCCGCGTTCGGCGTGTTCTTCACGGCGACGTCCATGATCGGCTTCATCGCGCTCGCCGGAATCATCGTGAGGAACTCGATCCTCCTCGTGGACTTCATCAACCTCGAGCTCGCCGCGGGCGAGCCGCTCGAGGAGGCCGTCGTGAAGGCCGGCGCCGTGCGCTTCCGCCCGATCGTGCTGACGGCCCTCGCGCTCGTCGCGGGCGGCGGCGTCATCCTTCTCGACCCGATCTTCCAGGGCCTCGCCGTCGCGCTCATCTCGGGCGTCGTCGTCGCCACAGCCCTCACTCTCGTCGTGATCCCGCTCCTCTACTTCATGTACATCAAGGCGGCCGGAATGCCGGCCACGGAGGAAGAAGCGTGAAGATGCTCATGGTGCTCGCGGGCTCGGAGTGCCGCGAGAAGGTCGAGGTCGCCCTCGAGCGCGCGGGCGTCGCCGGTTACACGGAGGTCGAGGCCCGGGGCTTCGGCGCCTCCGGCCGCCACCTCGGCTCGGCGGCGTTCCCGAAGACGTCCACGATCATCATGTCCTTCGTCGCGGACGAGGACGTCCCCAAGCTGCGTGCCGCTCTCGAGGGAGTGGAGGGAGCTTCCACCCGCCCGCACGTCGTCACCTGGACCCTCGAGTCCTGGGACGCCTGAGGAGACGCCCATGCCCCTCTACGAATTCACGTGCGAGAAGTGCGGCGCCACGTTCGAGGAGCTCGTCGGCGCCGGCCTCGACGCCCTCGGGGTGACGTGCCCCGAGTGCGGCAGCGAGGAGATCGAGAAGCTCGTCTCGCGCTTCGCGTCCGCCGGAGCTTCCAGCTCGAACGGCGGCGGGGGCGGCGGCGCGTGCGGGCCGGGCTCCGGCCGCTTCACGTGAGGGTGACCCCGGGGCCCGTCGGGCCCCTCCGCTCTCGATCCGAAGGAAGGAAACGCCCATGACCCAGCCCGATAGACCGTCCGTCGCTCTCGTGGCCGAGACGACCCGTGGGTTCGACGACGCCGTCGCCCGCACGCGCGAGGCTCTCGCGGCCGAAGGCTTCGGCGTTCTCACCGAGATCGACTTCGCCGCCACGATGAAGAAGAAGCTCGACAAGGACGTTCCGCCGTACCTGATCCTCGGCGCCTGCCATCCGCCCTCGGCGTTCAAGGCGTTCTCGGCGGCCCCCGAGGTCGGCGTCCTCCTGCCGTGCAACGTGACCGTGTCGGTGGAGAGCGGGAAGACCGTGATCCGCGCGATGGACCCCGCCTCCGTGCTCGGACTCGTGGACGTGCCGGAGCTCGCACCCGTCGGCCTCGAGGTCAGGGCCGCTCTCCAGCGGGCGATCAAGAATGCCGCCGGCGGCTGATCCGGCGCCCTGCATCGGCATCATTGACCTCGCGTGCTGCGGGCACGATGATCGCCATATGGCGATGCACGCTCACCTGCCGCTGACCGACGCCGGCTGCGAAGAGGTCGCAATGCGCTTCCGCGCCCTCTCCGAGCCCATGCGCCTCAAGATCCTGAGGCGGCTGTTCCGGAGCGAGGCCTCCGTCGGCGAAATCCTCGAGGAAGTCGGCGGCACCCAGGCCAACGTCAGCAAGCACCTCGCGGTCCTGCACGGCTCCGCGCTCGTCGACCGGCGCAAGGACGGCACGCGCACCGTCTACCGCATCGCGGACCCCACCCTTCTGAAGATCTGCTCCATCGTCTGCGAGGGCGTCGAGCGCGACGCCCGCGACAAGGCAAACGCCATCCTCGGACGCCCGAAGCGAGGCGGCCGCCGCTGAGCTCCGCCGCCCCCGTGCCGCCCCGCCTCGTCGACGCCGCCTCTTCCGCGCCCCGCGGCCCCGTCGTCACCGACTCTCCCGCCGCGGAGGCCGCGTTTCTCGAGCGCCTTCGCCGCCGCGTGATCGGCGCGGACGCCGTGATCCCCGGCCCCTCCGGCGAATTCCCCCTCCGGTACTTCGACTTCATCGCGTCGGGCCGCTTCCACCGCGACGTCGAAGACGAGCTGAACGAGCGCGTCCTCCCTTTCATGGCGAACACGCACACGGAGGGAAACTTCACCGGCGCCCGCATGACGGAGCTGTACCACGGCGCCCTGCAGAAGATCGGGGCCTACGTGGGCGCGACCGCGAACGACGCCGTCATCCCCGTCGGCTCGGGCTCCACCGGCGCGATCAACCGCCTCATCCACGTCCTGGGCCTCCGGCTTCCCGACCAGCTCGACGAGCGGTTCGGCCTCTCGGCGCGCATCCCGCCCGAAGGCCGGCCCGTCGTCTTCCGGTCGCTCATGGAGCACCACTCGAACGACATCGCGTGGCGCGAGACGATCGGCGACTCCGTCTACGTGGAGTTCGACGCGGCGGGGCGCATCAGCCTCGAGGACCTCGACCGCAAGCTCTCCGCACACGCAAACCGCCCGTGGAAGATCGGCACGTTCAGCGCGGCGTCGAACGTCACGGGAATCCTGAACGACGTCCACTCTCTCGCGCGCGTCCTCCACCGGCACGGCGCCCTGGCGTTCTTCGACTACGCCGCCGCCGGGCCCTACGTCGACGTCGACATTCATCCGGCGGGCGATCCGGAGGGGGCGCTCGACGCGGTGTTCTTCTCCGTCCACAAGTTCCTCGGCGGGCCGCGCACGCCAGGCCTCCTCGTCGCGCACCGGCGCCTCTTCACGAATCGCGTCCCGGCCGAGCCGGGCGGCGGGACCGTCCTCTACACGTCGCCGTGGGACCACCGCTACCTCGGCGCGATCGAGTCGCGCGAGACCGGCGGCACGCCGCCGATCGTCCAGACGATCCAGGCGGGCCTCGCGTTCGACCTCAAGGCGGCCGTCGGCGAGGCGCGCACGGAGCGGGTCGAGAGGGACTACCTCCGGCGTGCAATCACGGCATGGCGCGGGCGCGACGACCTCTACATCCTCGGCAACCTCGAGACGCGGCGCCTCGGCGTGCTCTCCGTGATCTTCCGGCAGGTCCACCATCACCTCGCCGCGCGGCTCCTGAACGACCTCTTCGGGATCCAGGTCCGCGCCGGCTGCATGTGCGCCGGCCCGTACGGCCACCTCCTCCTCCACATCGACGAAGAACACTCGAAGACGATCCGCCACCGGCTCGACGAGGGACACCTCGGCGAGAAACCGGGGTGGGTCCGCATCAGCCTCTCGCCGACCGTGAGCGAAGACGAGTTCCAGGCGCTCCTCGAGGGCGTGGACCACGTCGCGCGCCGCGGGCGCGAGCTCTCCGAGGACTACACCCAGAGCGACGAAACCGGCGAGTGGGCGCCCCGCACGGCCGTCCCCGCGCACGGAAAGGAACCGACATGACCGACGTCCGCAAGATGCACCCCGCCACCCGGATCATCCACGCGGGGCAGCACCCCGATCCCGCGACGGGAGCCGTCTCGACTCCGATCTACCAGACGTCCACGTTCGCGTTCCGCAACGCGGACGAAGGCGCCGCGCGCTTCCAGGGCCGCGATCCCGGCTACAAGTACACGCGCCTCGGCAACCCGACGGTCGCCGCGCTCGAGGAGTGCCTCGCGACGCTCGAAGGCGGGTGCGGCGCGCTCGGCGCCGCGACCGGCATGGCCGCGATCAACACCGTCTACGTCGCACTCCTCGGGGAGGGCGCCCATGTCGTCGGGACCGACTCCGTCTACGGGCCGTCCCGCCTCGTCCTCGAGAACGAGTACCGCCGCTTCGGCGTCGCGTCCACCTGGGTCGACTCGTCGGATCCCGCGAACGTCGCCGCCGCGATGCGGCCCTCGACGAAGATGGTCTACATCGAGACGCCGGCGAATCCGACGATGAAGCTGACCGACATCGCGGCTTGCGCGGACATCGCGCACGCGAACGGCGCGCTCCTCGTCGTGGACAACACGTTCGCGTCGCCCGTCCTCCAGCAGCCGCTCGCGCTCGGGGCGGACGTCGTCGTCCACAGCCTCACGAAGTACATCAACGGCCACACGGACGTGGTCGGCGGCGCGATCGTCGCGGGCTCTCCCGCGCTCGTCGACCGGCTCCGCAAGGTCCACGTCGCGTTCGGCGGCACGATGGACCCGCACCAGGCTTGGCTCGTCCTCCGGGGCGTCAGGACGCTGGGCCTCCGGATGGAGCGTGCGCAGGCGAACTCGCTCGAGGTCGCCCGTTTCCTCGAGGCGCATCCCGGCGTCGCGTGGGTGCTCCACCCGGGCCTCCCGAGCCACCCGCAGCACGCGCTCATGCTCCGGCAGATGTCCGGGCCGGGCGCCGTCTTCTCGTTCGGCGTGAAGGGCGGGCTCGAGGCGGGCAAGGCGCTCATCGACTCCGTGAAGCTCGCGACGCTGGCCGTGAGCCTCGGCGGCGTCGAGACCCTCATCGAGCACCCGGCCTCGATGACGCACACGGGGATGCCGAAGAAGGAGCGCGAGGCCGCCGGGATCTCCGACGACCTCGTGAGGCTCTCCGTGGGCTGCGAGGACGTGCGCGACCTGATCGCCGACCTCGAGCAGGCGCTCGTGATGGCGGCCGCGGCCGTGCCGGCCGAAGCCGCGGCCTCGCGGGCGTAAGCGGACGCGCCCTGCGGCGCGGGAGCCCATTTGACCTTATATCACTCAATGGTTATATTGTAATTTATGGTCACCACAAATCGTGCCCACAACGGCGCGCGGAGCCGGGGATGAGCAGCGACGCCGCGTGGATGTGGGGCGCCCTTCTCGTCTGGATCGTCCTCCAGAAATTCGTCTTCCCCCGCCTCGGCGTCCCGACGTGAGGGGCGCCCGGTCCCGCCGGCGGCGGGACGAGCTGCTCCACTCGGACCCGGCCCGAGCGTTCCGGACCGGAAAAGGAACCCGTTGAGCCTGACCGCTGACGAGCTGGACCGCCGCCTGGCGGCGTTCCGTGCGCGAAGAGAGGCCTTCGTGGCCCTCGGACACGACGGCGCGCGCGCCGCGGCGCTCGTCCTCGACGCGGCGGGCTCTCTCGAGGGGCCGGTGCTCGACCTCGGGTCGGGGATGGGAGTCATGGCGCGCGAGCTCGCGCGGCGGGGCCTCGTCGTCGAGAGTGTTGACGTGAACGCCGAAGAGCAGGAAATCGCCGCGGCGCTCACGGCCGGGTCGGGCCTCGAGGCGAACATCCGCTTTACCCCGGCCGACGGAGCCGCGCTTCCTTTCCCGGACGGGCAGTTCGCCGGCGCCGTCTCGTTCAACGTACTCCATCACCTCGCGGACGGAGCGTCCGTCCTGCGCGAGGTCGTCCGCGTTCTCCGTCCCGGCGGCGCATTCGTCCTCGCGGACTTTTCGCGCGAGGGGTTCGTGTTCGCCGCGCGCGTCCACGCGGCAGAGGGCGACGTGCATCCGGAGGGCCCCGTCACCCTGGACTGGGCCCGCGGTTTCCTCTCGGCGGCCGGGCTCGCGGAGATCGCCGCCGGAGAGGCCCACCACGAGCTTTTCGCAGCGTTCCGAAAACCAGGACCGAAGGAGTCACCATGAAAGAGTTCTTCAAGACCAACGAAGGCACCGCGGACCGGGTCCTGCGGGTCGTCGCCGGAGTCGTGGGGCTGGCGCTCGTGTTCGTCGGCCCGAAAACGAGCTGGGGCCTGTTCGGCCTCATCCCCCTCGTCACGGGCCTCGCGGGGACGTGTCCTCTCTATTCCGTCTTCGGGCTGAGCACGTGCCCGAAGTCGCCGTCCGCTCCGGCCTCGCGCTGACCCCCGCCGGTCCGGTTCTGCCATGTGTCATCGAGTGACCTGTGCGCGGTGCGGGAAGCCGACGTATGCCGGCTGCGGCCGGCACGTGGAAGAGGCGCTGAGGGGCGTTCCGCGCGAGAAGCGCTGCACGTGCCCGCCGCCGAAACCCCTTCTGGAACGCCTGTTCGGCCGCCGTTCCGGCTGAATCGCGACCCTCCCGCGGCAACGCGGTATCGTGGCGCGACTCGTGGTCGTGCGCACGCATGTCGCCTGAAACGCTCGTCTTCCTCGCGGTCGCCGTTCTCGTCGTGGCCTTTCTCTATTCGTCCGTCGGACACGCGGGCGCCTCCGGCTACATCGCCGTCATGTCCCTCTTCAGTCTCGCCCCCGCCGAGATCAAGCCTACGGCTCTCGTCCTGAATGTGCTCGTCGCGTCCATCGCCACGTGGCAGTTCTGGAGGGCGGGGCATTTCTCGTGGCGGCTCTTCTGGCCCTTCGCCGTCCTCTCTGTTCCCATGGCCTTCGTCGGCGGCTGGATCGACCTGCCCGCCCACGCCTTCAAGGTGCTCGTCGGGGTCGTCCTCCTGTTTTCGGCGTTCCGCTTTCTCTTCTCCGGATCCGCTCCCGACGAAGTCGCCGAGGAGCCGCGCCCTTTCGTTGCCATCCCGGTCGGCGCCGGCCTCGGCCTGCTGGCGGGCCTCACGGGGACAGGCGGCGGGATCTTCCTTACGCCGATCCTCCTCCTCAAGAGGTGGGCGCGCGCCAAGTCCGCGGCGGCGGTGTCCGCGCTCTTCATCCTCGTGAACTCCGTCGCGGGGCTGCTCGGCAACTTCGGCAGCACGCGGAGTCTCCCCTCCTATTCCCTCGTTCTGGCCGCCGCCGCCATCGTCGGCGGGGCGATGGGCTCGCATCTCGGCAGCCGCCGCTTCCGTCCCGTCGCGATCCGGCGCACCCTGGCGCTCGTTCTCCTGATCGCCGGCGCGAAGCTGATCCTCACGCGCTGAAACGGCTACTCCAGCTCCGCCGCGACGAGCGGAACGAGCCGGGCACGGATCTCGTCGCGCACGCGCCGGAACACCGGAAGGGCTTCGTCGCCGCCGCCGGCCAGGGCAGGATCCTCGAAGGTCTCGTGAAGCGTCTTCGGCGCGCCCGGCAGGACCGGGCAGACCTCCCGCGCGGAGTCGCAGACCGTGACGACGAGGTCGAACGCGAGGCCCTTCATCTCCTCGACGGACCTGCTGCGGTGCGACGAGAGGTCGACTCCGGCCTCGGCCATGACGCGGATCGCGAGCGGATGCACGACGGACGGCCGCGTCCCGGCCGAGTGCACCTCGACGCGGTCGCCGAGGTCGTGGCGGACCCACCCTTCGCCCATCTGCGACCGGCACGAGTTGCCCGTGCAGAGGATGAGGACGCGAGGCCTCCTCACGCGAAGTACCGGCGCCGGAGCCAGACCGCCATCGGACCTACGCCGGCTTCGTCGCCCTGACGAACGCGCTCATGAACTTCCCGTCCACCTTGGGCGCCATCGCGTCCGCGTCGATCCCGGCGGCCGAGAGGAAGTCCCGGGCGTCGTCGATCGTGTAGACGCGCGTCGGGACGATCTCGACGTCCGTGAAGCCCGCCTTCTTCAGCTTCGATTCGAACTCCTTCTCCTCGAGCGCGCCCGCGAGGCAGCCGATCCAGAGCTCGACGTTCTTCCTGACGTCGGCCGGGACCTCGCCGCGCACGACGACGTCCGACACCGCGAACCGCCCGCCCGGCCTGAGGACGCGGAACGCCTCACCCAGCGCGCGGTCCTTGTCGGCCGAGAGGTTTACGACGCAGTTCGAGATGATGACGTCGACGGTCGCGTCCGGGAGCGGGATGCTCTCGAGCTCGCCCTTCAGGAACTCCACGTTCGTGACGCCCGCGACCCGCTGGTTCTCCCGCGCGAGAGCAAGCATGTCGTCCGTCATGTCGAGGCCGTAGACCTTCCCGGTCGGGCCGACGCGGCGCGACGAGAGGAGCACGTCGATGCCGCCGCCCGAACCCAGGTCGAGGACCGTCTCTCCTTCGTGCAGCTCGGCGAGAGCCGTCGGGTTGCCGCAGCCGAGCGACGCCTGGACGGCCGCCGTCGGAAGGCCCAGCGTCTGCGAGGCGCTGTAGAGGTTCGACGTGATCGGATCCTTCGCCCCCGCGATCGCCGAAGCGCCGCCGCAGCAGGCGCTGCCGCCCGTCGTCGCGCGCCGCGCGGCCTCTCCGTACTTCTCCCGGACCACGTCCTTGATGCTCGTTTCCGCCATGGGGTTCTCCTTCTCATCAATGGTTCTTGATGTATCCGTCACGCGAAAGCCTCAGCAACAGCGCGCGGCGCCTTCCCGCACGGATCCGACGAAATTCTTGATCTCCTGCAGGACGTCCGGGTTCAGCGCGTAGTGCACCCAGCGCCCTTCCCGCCGGTCCGACACGAGGCCGGCGTCCTTGAGCGTCTTCAGGTGGAACGAGAGCCGCGACTGGCCTGCGGCGAGGGCGTCCGTGAGGTTGCAGACGCACTGCTCGCCGCCCAGGAGCTTCCCGACGATCCTCAGGCGGGTCTCGTCCGACAGGGCATGGAAGAGGCGCGCGAGCCGCGTCACGTCGGCAGGGCGTTCGAGCATGCGGGCCGGGAGGAGAGCCGCCACGACCTCAATATATCAAGAAATCTTTATGTGTCAAGGCACCGCCTTGCGAACGGCCGCCTCGATCTCCTTCTGGATGTCGCCGGGCATCTGCATGTTCTTCATGAACGCCCAGTTGCCGGCGTCCTCGAAGTAGAGCTTCATCCGCCACATCTCCTTGAGGAGCGTGACCGAGCTGCCGGCGCCTTTCTTCGTGACCACGACCTCGATCGGGAACGCGGCGGCGTGATCGAGGCCCGGGAAAGGGTTCGCCTCCGTCGCGCGCTTCTCGCCCGCGATTCCGAACGCGCGCCCTTCGGTTTTCGCGTTCGTCAGACCGACGACGAAGACGTCGTCCGACGCCTTGTACGCGTAGACGGAGCGCCAGCCAGCCGCGTCCGCCACGCCGGTTCTGATCGCCTCGGCCACGTCCGCAGGCGCCTTGCCCGGCGCGAGGATCGGGACGATTTTGTCCGGGAACGCGCCTCCACCCATCCCGCCGATCGCCCCGCTGTCGCGGAGTTGGCCGGCCTGTTTCGGGGCGGTCGCCCCGAGCGGAGCGAGGGCGGCGGCGACGGTCTCGACGGCCTTGAGCGCCGCCGCATCCTTCGCATCGGAGGCGTAGAACGTTCTGAGAAGAGAAACGGGATTCACGACGGCGACGCTGACGCCGGATGGGTCGGAATACACCGCGATTCGCATCGGCAGGCCGAACGCCTTGTCGCCGCCGCCGGAGAGCACTTCCGAGGACCACGCAGGCGACGCGAAGACGATCGTCCGCGCCTTCTCCCTGCAACCGGACGGAACTCCGTTGTCGAACGAGCCGAGAATCTCAAAACCGGCCGCATTCAAGGAAGATTCCGCCTTCGCGGCCGTCCCGGCGACGTCGGTCTTGAGCCCCGCGAGGAGGGTGACGTAGACCCCCTGCGTCTTCTCCACACCCGCCGCGGAGGCGGGCAGCGCGAGGAGGACGCTGAGGGCGAACGATGCGAGGGAGCGCGTCACGCGAGCCTCAGAACCCGATCGACAGGCCGAGGTCGAAGACCCACTGGTCCATCTTCAGCTCGATCGTCTGCTTGCCGGGGACCTCGAGGGGGTTCGGGCCCGTGACGGATTTCGAGAACGCGCGGACGATGGCGAGATTGATCCTGGTCTTCTCTCCGACCTTCGCGCTCGCGCCCACCGTGAGGTGCTGCTCGATGACGCCGGGGGCGAGGATGTTGAAGAGGACCTCGGACTCCGGGATGGGCTGCTTCGCCCAGGCGTAGCCGGCACGCAGCACGAGCGAGGGGTTCGCGACGTACTGGAGGCCGAGCTTGTAGGCCGTGACGTTCTTCCAGCCGAAGCCCGCGCCGCCGTCGTCGCCGAGGCGCGCCGTCATGAGGTTCGGGAGCATCGGGTTCCCGATCGACTCCGTCTGGGTGTAGTCGATCTGCTGGACGTCGAAGGCGACGGTGAGCGCGTCGACGGGCTTGATCGCGACGCCGACCGTCCAGTTCGCGGGGATGTCGAAGTCGCCGCCCTCCGCGAAAAGGCCTGAATACTTCTCGAACTTCTGCATTTCCATCTCGGTCTGGTAGGACGCGCCGACCGAAAGCCACGGCGTCAGCTTCCCGAGGTAACCGATTCTCACGCCCCAGCCGAGAGACGAGTCGTGGCCGTTGTTCGAGAGGTTCGAAGGCGAGGACGAGTACGGGGCGAAGCTCCCCACGCCCTCGGCCTGGAACGTCTGGTAACCGAGGACCGGGCTGATGCCGAAGGCGTGCGCGCCGGCGATCTTGTACGTGAACGTCGGCGCGACGTACATCTGCACGAGATTCACGCCCGTGCGCCCCGCGTAGAAGACGGACGCGTCGTAGTTCGTGTTCATGCCGCCGTTGCCGTAGATCGCGACTCCGAGCGTCATCGCATCGTTCAGCTTCCAGTTCGCGCCGATCGACGGCATGAGGAACACGGTCGAGCCGCTCTTCACGGTGCCGGGCTGGAGGCCGAACGTGCCGGGATAGCCCGAGGGCGACCCCGTGACCGTGAACTCGCGGTTGGGGTTGAAGACGGCGAGGCTCAGGTCGTAACCCGTCACCCACGCGTTCCCCGCGGGGTTCGTCGCCGGGGACATCGTGTTCAGGGACAGCGCGACGCCCGCTCCACCCATCCCGTTCTGGGCGGTGCCGTAGCCGAGCTGGAAGTAGCCGTCCGTCGCGAGGGCGGGGGCGGCGGCGAGGGCGAGCAGCGCGGCGAGCGCGATGCCGATCCGGGTTTTCATCTGGGCACTCCTCTCACAAGCGGACCCTCCCGGGTCCGCGGTTCATCGATGGCGGACGTTCAGGACGCGGGCGCTGCGGTGATTTCCTTCGGCAGCCCGGGAGTGATGGACCACTCGAGCCAGGAGCCGTTGTAGAGACGCACGTTGGCGTAGCCGAGGCGGTAGCGGAGCGTGTAGAAGAGCTCCGAGGCCTGCTGGCCGGTGTTGCAGTAGACGATCACCGGTGTCGCGGCGGTCACGCCGGCGGCCTCCAGCTCGACCTTGAGCTCGGCCTCGGGGCGGAACGAGCCGGCGTCGGGCTGGCCGACCGGGACGACGTCCTTCATCCAGAAGCGCGACTTCGCGCCGGGCAGATGGCCCTTGTCGTAGGCGTCGGCCGGGCGCGCGTCGAGGAGGACCGCGCTCTTCGTCTCGACGGCCTTCTTCACCTCGTCGAGCGCGATCAGGTCGGCCGGCCGGGGCGCGAAGACCTCGGTCGACGCGGCGACGGGCCTGCGCTCCGCCGTGACGGGCCGCTTCTCCGCCGTCCAGCGCTTGAAGCCGCCGTCGAGGACGGAGACCGTCTTGAGCCCGGCGGTCTTGAGCACGGTCGCGACGTACGTCGCCTCGATGTCGCTTTCCTCGGAGTAGACGACGACCGGGACGTCGCTCGTGAGCCCGAGCCGGTGCACGACGAAGTGCACCATCTCCCACGGGAAGAGCGTCCCCGGAACGCCGCCGGCGGTGGACCGGAAGCTGTCGATGCCGACCGTCTGCCCGCCCGCGATGTGGCCGGCGAGATACGCCTTGATCGAGGGTCGGGCGTCGAGGATCGCCACGCTGCCGGGGGCGGCCGCGAGGCGGTCCGCGAGGACTGCGGGCGACACGACGGACGGAAGCGGATCGGCCGCGAAGGCGGACGACGTGAGAACCGCCGAGAACGCGAGCGCCGCGAACATCGCGACGCGCAGAACCGTGAGGGCTTTGCGTCTTGAGCTCATTCTCTGTTCCTTTCTAAGAAATCCTTCTCTTTGTCTTCTTCAGCAGCCCCCGCCCTTTTTCGGTTCGGCGGCGGGGGCGGCGGCGGGGCGCGGTTCGGAACGGGCGGGCCCCGCGGTCGCGGCGGCGCCTGTGTAGCGGGCATGGAGCGCCGCGCGCACCTTGAAATCGGCGCTCTGCGCGGCGGTCGGGTTCTCCGGGAGCTTCGGGGCCGTGAGGATTTCTGCCTTCCAGGCGTCGTACCCGCCCTTGAGGACGAACACCTCGCCCGCAAAGCGCTTGACGCCCTCCGGCGGTGCCGCGAGGTCGCCCTGCGCGTACACGACGAGCTTGCGCGTCGCGGCGAGATTCGCCGCGGCTGCGGCGCCCTTCTCCTCGGGTCCGACGACGATCGCGCCGGGCAGCCGGCCCTTCTCGGCGACGGCCTCGGGGCGGAGGTCGACGACCCACCAGGCCTGCGGGGACGCGACGAGCTGCTTGGCGAGCTCGACGGCTCCTATTTTCTGCTCCGGTTTCGCCGCGAGCGCGGCGTGTCGGGCGGGGAGCGCGAGGGCGACGAGCGCGAGCGCGGAGACGACCGCGAAGCCCGAGAAGACGCGCATCTTCACGCGCGCGGGCGAGGCCGGGACGAGCTCGCCCTGCCGCGGCGCGAAGATCGCCTCGAGCTTCTCGCCGCCGAGGAACGCCCCGACCGCCATCGCGACGACGGCGGCCGCGACGACCGCGGCCGGGACGCCGAGCAGCGCGTCGATGCGAACGGCGCCCATCGCCCCGCTCCTGTAGAAGTTCTCGAGGGGGCCGTAACCGACGCCGAACGCGAGCGAGCCCAGCATGACGCCGCCGATCGCGAAGACGCCGTCGAGGTTGCCCGATGCGATCGCGACGATGCCCGTGCCGGGGCAGTAGCCCGACACGATGAAGCCGGCGCCGAGGAGCAGGCCGCCGACGAGCTGGGGCCAGAGGAACGTCTCGGGCACCGTGATCTGCGAGAGATCGAGAACACCAACGCCGGCGAGGAGCGTCATCCCGACGAGGGCCGTCACGATCGCGCTGAACATGACCTTCAGCACGCGCAGGTCCGTGAGGTAGAACTGCGCCGCGAGGTTGCGCGCCCGGCCGAAGCCCGCCCGCTCGAGGACGAAGCCGAAGCAGACGCCGACGAGCGTCCCGACGAGGAGGCCGGAGGTGGTCCCGAAGAGCCCGTGGGTGTAAAGCGGGAACGTCATCGCCATTCCTTTCGCACGAACGGGGCGACGAGGTAGCCGCCCGTGAACACCGCCATCATGAAAACCCACGAGCCGAGGGAAAGGGCCGCGCCGCCCGTGAGCGCCTGGCCCGACGTGCAGCCGCGCGCGAGGCGCGCGGAAAAGCCCATCGCGACGCCGCCGAGCACGGCGAGGACGAGGCGCCCGGCCGTCGTCGCCCGCGGGCCCTTCTCGATGCCGAGCTTCATCCGGCCGGCCGAGTACGCTCCGAGGGCGCCGCCGAGGAAGACGCCGAGGACCTCGAACACGAGCCAGTCCTCGAGGACGTGCTTGCCGGGCCCGTAGTACTGCGAGAAGTACGCGTTCGCCTCGACCGCCTTCGGCGCCACGAGGTGCGCGCCCGCCACGGCGATGCGGGTCACGGCACCCGACGAGCCGAGGCCGAAGCCCATGACGAGGAACGAGCCGAGAAGGACGAGGCCGAGGACCACCCCCGCGACGTACGGATTCCAGAAGGGGCGTTCGGCGGGCGGAGACATCGTTGCGGACATCGTGCGCACCTCTTCAGGGGAGGAGCCGGAAAGCGGAGGCCTGGCCGGCCGCAAGGAGGATCCAGCGCAATGCGAGACCCCCGGTGAGGATCAGGACGGGGACGAGGGCGATGAACGGGAGGTGCCGCCGGGACTCGAGGAACTCCATGGCGAGCGGCACGAGGAGCCCCGTGACGACGACGAGAGACCAGAAGACGGCCGTGTACGGCCCGCCGAGGAAGCTCCGCGCTGCGAAGCGGCCCGCTTCGCCCGACGTCGCCCAGCCGAGGAGCATGAGGACGATGAGGACGAGCTCGGCGCCGATCGCGATCGCGTCCCAGCGCACGAGCGTCTTCCGCTCGCCCTCTTCGAGATTCAGGAGAAGGAGCGAGGCGGCCCCGGTCGAAACGCCCGACGCGAGGAACAGCGGACCGAGCACCGCGCTGTTCCACGCGAGGCGGGCGGGCATCGTCCCGAGGAGGAGGCCGGTGTAGAGGCCGAGGGCCGTCCCGACCAGCGCGGCGGCGACGAGAATCGACCGGCGCCGGGCATCCACGAATGCCGAGAGAGCCTCGAACGGGCTCCTGAGGATCCCCGGTATCCACTTTCCAAGAGAATCCCGTTCTCCGTCCCGCAGGGAGCCGAGCCCGAGAGCCAGGCCAATCGGATAGACCATCCACAGAATCCACGCGCCCCACGACATCGGCGACGTCGGGCGGAAGGCGGCGTAGAAACGCCATGCCCAGAGCCGGTGCGCGAGGTCGAGCCACAGCGCGAACATGCCGGCCGAGAGGAGCGCGAGCGCCGCGAAGGGCGCGAGGCGCAGGGGACGCGAGAGCGGGCGGGCGCCCGAGACGAGCTCGAGCGCGGCCGTGAGGACGAAGATCCCCGCGACGATCCCGCCGAGGAAGAGGTAGGCGGTGATCTCCCAGCCCCAGACGTGGAGGGACGGGTCGATCTGCGCGTTCGCGCGGGTCGTGACGGTCTCGAGGAGCTGCGGCGTCATCGGCATGCCCTCACAGCAGGAAGTAGAGGTTCGGCTGGGCGCCGCTTTCGGGGTGGTTGACCTTCCAGCGGCGGGACGCGAGGTTCTTCGCGACCGGCGATTCGGGATCGTTCAGGTCGCCGAAGGCGAGCGTCCCCGTCGGGCAGACGGTCACGCACGCGGGCAGGACGCCCACCTGCACGCGGTGGAGGCAGAACGTGCACTTGTCGATGTAGCCCTTGGGGTTCACGAAGCGCGCGTCGTACGGACACGCCGTGATGCACGCCTTGCAGCCCGAGCACTTGCCGTGCGTGACGAGGACGGCGCCGCCCTCGTTCACGTGGCTCGCGCCGGTCGGGCAGTTCTTGACGCACGGGGCGTCGGAGCAGTGGTTGCAGCGCTCGGAGCGGATCTCGGCGGCGAGGAGCGGGAACTCCCCGCGCACCTCCTCGACGATCCAGTCGCGGCAGAAGCCGTCGGGCACGTCGTTCTCGGCCTTGCACGCGAGGACGCAGGCCTTGCACCCGACGCACTGCCGCGTGTCGACCGTCATCGCGTAGCGTTTCTTCGCGGCGCTCATGCCTTCTCCACGGACACGAAATTGACGTTCATGCCGGTGCCGCCCATCGCGGGGTCGATCTTCGAGCGCGACATGAGCGCGTTGTCGTCGATCCCGCGGCCCTTCGCGAACCTGAGCCCCGGATCGGTGTGTCCGAAACCGTGGACGACGTAGACGCAGTCGGGGCGCATCCGCTCGGTGGCCTTGAGGCGCGCGGGAGGCGACTTCACGCCGTCCTGGTTCACGAGGACGACCTTCTGTCCGCTGGCGAGGCCGCGTTCCTTCGCGATTTTCGCGTTGAGCCACACCTCGTTGTCCTTCACGACTTCGCCGAGGAAGCGGTTGTTCGTCGTGCGCCCGAACGTGTGAACGGGCGAGCGCCCGTAGAGCAGCCGGAACCGGCCGGAGCCGGCCTCCTCGTGATGCGTGTAGACGGGCAGCGGCGCGAGGCCCGCGGCCTCCATCTGCTTCGAGAAGATCTCGATCTTCTTCGAAGGGGTCGCGAACGAGAGGGCGAGGCCGTCTTCCGTCGTGACCGGCACGGGCTTTCCGCGGACGAGGCCCTTCGACTTCACGGCGTCGACGTCGAAACCGCCCTTGGCGAGGCGGCCCTCCACCATGTTTCCGGCGTCTTCGTACGGGAAGAAATCCCCGTGGCCGAGGCGCGTCGCGAGCTGCTTCGCGATCCACCAGCCCGGCTTGCTCTCGTGCATCGGCGCCACGACGGGCTGCCTCACGGCCAGGAACGGCTCGCGCCAGGGCGTTCCGCCGACGTCGTCCCACCTCTCGAGGTACGTGCACTCGGGAAGGACGACGTCCGCCCAGCCCGTGATCTCCGCAGGAAGGACGTCGATCGCCACGAGGAAGTCCAGTTCCTGGATGGCCTGGATCGTCTTCGCCGGCTCGGGCAGCGCCTGGATCAGGTTCGTCCCGTAGACGATCCAGCCCTTGATGTCGTACGCGGCCGTGCCGGGGATCGACGCGTCGCGCAGGCCGTGGGCGAGCGTCTCGTCGGCGAATGGGAAGGCGACGCCCTTCGGCGTGTCCGGCGCGGGGCGCGGTTTCGTCGCGGGGGCCGGGAGTGCGATCTTCGGCGCGCCCATCGACGCCGGGATGAAGAAGCCGCCGCGGCGGCCCCAGCTCCCCACGAGCGCGTTCAGGATCGCGACCGCGCGGCTCCGCTGCGTGTCGTCCCCGTACCAGCTCGTGTGCCGCCCGGGGTGGACGAGCGACGCCGGCCGCGCACCCGCGATCACGCGCGCCGTCTCGACGATGACCTCGGGGCGGATCGTCGTCTCGGTGAAGGCCCATTCGGGCGTCTTGTCCGCGAGGTGCGCCTTCAGCTCTGCGAGGCCCGTCGTGTGGGCGTCCACGTATTCGCGGTCGTAGAGACCTTCGTTCACGATCACGTGCATCCAGGCGAGGAGGAGGGCGATGTCGGTTCCCGGCTTGATCGGGAGCCAGTACTTCGCCTTCCCCGCGGCGGTCGAAAAGCGCGGGTCCACGGCGATGACCGTCGCGCCCTTCGCGATCGCCGCCGCGAAGTCCTGCACCTGCGTGTTGTGCATGTTCTCGCCGAGGTGCGAGCCGATGAGCGTGATGCAGCGGGAGTTTGCGAGGTCGAGGTTCTCCGGCGAGCCAAGGGCCGCGCCGAACGTCAGCTGGAAACCGACCTCGCGCGCGCCGCGGCACTGGGCGTAAGACGGCGCCGCGATGCTCGCCGATCCGTACGCGGCGAAAAGTGTCTTGAAGAACGAGCCGCCGTAGCCGTGCGAGAAGAGCGCGAGGGCCTCCGGGCCGTGCGCCTTCCGGATCTGGTCGAGCTTCTCCGCCGTGAAGTCGAGGGCGGCGTCCCAGGAGACTTCCTCGAACGCCTGCCCGCCGCGTTTGCCCTTGCGGCGCAGGAGCGGCTTCTTCAGCCGGTCCGGATCGTAGAGGAGACCCATCCCGCCGGTGCCGCGCGGGCAAAGGCGGCCGTTCGAGAGCGGATGTTCGGGGTTGCCCTGGATCTTCGTGACGCGGCCGTTCTTCACGTGCGCGAGGACGCCGCACTTCCAGAAGCAGAGTTCGCAGAACGTCGGGACGACCGTGTCGCCGTCCGTCCCGGGGTCGTGGACGACGTCCGGATCCAGGCCCCACCAGTGCGAGGCGAGGCCGGTGCCGGCCGCGGCGACCGCGACGCCCGCACCCCCGATCTTGATGAACTCGCGCCGACTCTGGGCCATCTCGTTCTCCAGACGAGCGGATGCTCGCTTGTGACCGCCCATTACAAGAACCGGGCCAGGAGGGATTTCTTCAGAAAGGGGGGAAAAGCAGGGCGCCGCGAGACGTCGCGTTTCAGGGTGCGACAGAGCGTTTCCGCGGCGTCGGCCTTTTTTGAAACACGTCGTCTCAGCCGACGTCAGTGCCGGTCGAGCTTCGCGCCCGCCACGCGCTTGCGCTCGGCTGCGTTCAGGCCGCGAAAGCCTGTCCGCGCGCCGGCCTCGAACTCCGGCTGCGGCGAGGCACGGTGGCAGCTCTCGCAGGTGCGGGCCCTTTTCCCCGTCGTGTGCGGCTCGGCCGGCGCCAGGAGACGGCGCACGGCGTTCGCTCCGCCGGCGGCCGTCGCGTCGACGTCGAGAATCATCCCCGGGGCCGCCGGCACGATGTGCCCGTCGGGGCGGACCCCGAGGAGCGGCGGCGCCCACGAGAAGCCTTCGGACTTCTCGATCCACGCGCCGGAAGTCTCCTTCCCCGCCGCGAAGTCCCACTGCTTCCCGGCTGGATCGAACGACGTGTGGCAGGAGCCACACGTCGGCACCCACGCCGCGTGACACGCGCTGCACGTCAGGCGCTCGTGCCCGCGCAGGGTGTGGTTGCGGTCGCGCGGCGTCTGCTTCACGGGCAGTTCGACTCCGTCGAGCTTCCGGACGAGGATCCAGGAGGAAGAGGAAGATTTTCTTAGAAGGTTAAGAACAGGGGTGCCGCGGCTCCCGAGGCGCGTCGGGGCGTCGGGCGGGCGGCCTTCTCCCCTCTTCACCTTTCTAAGAAAGTCTTCTCTTTTCCGAATCTCAATACTGATCTCGTCTTTCACATCGAGCCAGGCGACCTCGCCCCCCACCCGCACCGGCCCGTGGCAGGCCTCGCACGTGACCTCGACCTGCTCCTCCTTGTGCGTGCGCGCGGTTCCGTCGCCCATGAGGTCCGTGTGGAGGTGGCAGTCGATGCAGGCCATCCCGGCCGCCTGGTGGACGTCGGGTGTCGCGCGTGCGTGCGGCTTGTTCTTCTCGACCTCGACGAGCCCCTGGTAGCTGAGGGCGATCCTCCCGCTCCCGCTGTGACAGCCGAAGCAGCGGTCGTCCGCAACCCTGGAGTCGACCGGCGGATGGCGCCGCGGCTTCCCGTCGAGCCTCCGCGCGACGTGACACGACGAGCAGCCCGAGCCGTTGCCGTGAATCAGGTCGTCCCGGTTCGCGCGCCGCGTCCCGAGGTGGCAGCCCCCGCAAAGCCTCCGGAGGTGATCCTGCGCGGCCGTCGGGCGCGGGGCCGCGAGGACGTCCGCCATCGTCTCCGTCCCGTCGGGCGACGCGCTCTCCCCGAACGCGAACCGGTCGACGGCGACCATGCCGGCGTTCCGCGTCATCGGCGACGTCGCGACGCGCGCTGCTTCGCGGGCGTGGCAGTCCGGCCGGCCGCAGGTGAGGGCGACGGTCGAGAGCGCGCCGGGCTCCCTCTCCAGCCTCTCGTGCGCGCGCTCCTTCGAGAACGCGAGCGTGTTCCCGAGATGGCAGGACGCGCAGCCGAGCGCGGCCCGCGCGTGCGCCCCGCCGGGATCCTCGGACTCCTTCGTGTGGCACGAAACGCAGCGCTCGAGGCGTCCGCTCGCACGATCCGGGCCCAGGCCGACCGCCCGCTCGCGCCGCGCCTCGCGGCCCCAGCCCGTGAGAAGGCCGAGGAGCGCGGCGCAAAGGGCCGCGACGAAGGCGAACGTCCTGAACATCAGCCCCTCGAAGAGAGCAAGAGACGGACCGTGAAGAAAGCGTACTCGGCCGCCCAGAGGGCGATCAGGGCGATGACGACTTGCCGCGCGCGGCCGCTCGCGTGGCGGACGAGGCCGAGGAGGAGGACGAGCTCCAGGGGGGCGATCCACCCGATCCACCGGGGAAGGATCTCGAGCGCGCTCTGCAGCCCGAGGAGCGACCACGGGCCGAGGAGGTGCACGGGCGACGCCGAGGGCGGCGCGCCGAGCGGCATCGGCACGATCCCGGCGAGCGCAACGGAGACGAGGGCCGCGAGAGTCGTCCCGCGCGCGTCGGGCAGGAGACGACCCGCGTGCTCGGCCGTGAAGAACCAGAGCAGGAGCGTGAGAGTCCCGGCGTGGTGCAGGGCCACGGGGCCGAGGTCGCCCGGGACCGACCCGAGGAAGAGGCGCGCGATCTCGGCGCCCGCGAGCGGGAGCGACTCGAGGATTCGCCGCCAGATCGAGAGCGCGGCCATGGCCTCCGCGTCTCCCCGCAGCACGAACCCGCCGAGGAGCGCGGCCACCGTCACCGGCAGGAGCACGACCGACCGCCACCAGACGCCGGGCGGGAGCTGGCGCTCGGTCTTCGCGGCGAGGACCTGGACCACGTGCAGGACCATGGTCGCGAGGACGGCGAAGCTCGAGTACGCGTGCAGGGCCCGGAGGAAGAACCCCCACGCAAGGCCGGCCTGGATCCTCTCGAGGCTGTCCCACGCGGCAGCGGGCGAGTAGAACGGAACGAGAAGAACGCCGGAGAGGACGCTCACGGCGAGGAAGCCGAAGGAGAGCCGCCCGAAGCCGCCGGACGGCGGGCCCGCTCGGGGCACGGGAGCGTCCGTCAGAGGCGGGCGATCCACGATTCCCCGCGCTTCACCAGCGGGACCCGCGCGAGGGCCGCGCGCGCGGGTCCCGCCGCCCGGCCGCCTGCTGGGTCGAAGCGGCTGCCGTGGCAGGGGCACGCGAATCCGCCGGGCGCGCCCGCGACGCGGCAGCCGAGATGCGTGCACGCGAGGGAGAGCGCGACGGGGGCTTCGGCGGTTCCCGTCACCCACATCTCGCCGACGGCCGCGCCGCCGGAAGCGGCCGCCCGCGCGACGGATGCGGCATCCAGCGCGACCTCGCGGACCGGCGGCGCCGCAGACCTCAGCGCGCGAAGGAAAACGAAGCCGGAGGCGGCCGCGAGGGCGGCACCCGTCCACACCCAGAGCTGACCGAGGAAATCGCGCCGCGAGCTCACTCGATGCCCAGGTCGCGCATCCGCCTCCAGAGCGTCGAGCGTGAGAGGCGAAGCGCCTCGGCGGCCTTCTGGCGGTTCCAGTGGACGCTTTCGAGGGCTTCGACGATCTGCGCGCGCTCGGGATCGACCGCGGCGTCCGCCGCCCTCGCCGACGCTGAAAGAGGGGCCGCCGGGCGCGGCGGTTCGGCCACGGCTCCTCCGGAGCGGATCTCCTCGGGCAGGTCCTCGATCTGGATCGTCTGGCCCGTGCAGAGGGCCACCGCGTACTCGAGCGCGTTCTCGAGCTCGCGCACGTTGCCGGGCCACGTGTAGGCCTTGAGCGCCTCGAGCGTGTCGGGCGAGAGGAGGAGCGCGCGGCCCGCGCGGCCGCCGATGTGGGCGAGCTGATGCTGGGCGATGAGCGCGACGTCCTCGGGCCGCTCGCGGAGCGGCGGGATGTGGATCGGCACGACGCGCAGCCGGTAGTAGAGGTCGTCGCGGAAACGACCTGTCTGAACGGCGCCGTGGAGGTCCTGGTTCGTCGCCGCGATGATCCGCGCCTCCATCGGCCGCGTCCGGCTCTCCCCGACGCGCTCGAACTGGCGCTCCTGCAGGACGCGCAGGAGCTTGACCTGCAGGTGGAGCGGGATGTCGCCGACCTCGTCGAGGAAGATCGTCCCGCCGCGCGCGAGTTCGAAGCGGCCGACGCGGTCGCGGACCGCCCCCGTGAACGCGCCCTTCACGTGCCCGAAGAGCTCGCTCTCGAGAAGGTCTCCGGGAAGGGCCCCGCAGTTCACGGCGACGAACGGGCCCGAGCTCTGGAGCGAGCTCGAGTGGAGCGCGCGCGCGATGACCTCCTTGCCCGTCCCGCTCTCCCCCGTGATGAGGACCGTCGCGTTGCTCCGGTGGAGCGACTCGACGAGGTGGACGATCTTGAGCATCGCGGGCGAACGCGCGACGAGGCCGTGCGACGCGATCATGCTCTGGAGAAGCGAGTCCTCGTCCTCGGCCGGGCGGACGACGACGAGATAGCGCGCCCGCGGGTCGCAGTGGTTCGAGACGTGGAGCGGGACCACGGCCGCCGTGAGCGAAACGAGGCGGGCGCTCCTGGCGCCGCACCGGAGGACGGCACGCCGCCCCTCCTCGCGCCGGCCGCTCGTGAGCGCTTCGCGGAGCGTGTCCGCGGGGCCGAAGAGCTTCGCGCCGACGAGCTCCTCGATGGGCTGGCCGATCGCGGACTCGACGATCCCCAATCCCGAGATCTCGTCGAGCGTGTGGCTCGCGCGGATGATCCGGAAATCGGCGTCGAGGACGATGAGCGCCCGGCCCAGCGCCTCGAAGACGGTCTCGAGCGGCCCGAAGCCGAGGGCTTCCTGGGCACCAACCGCGGGGATCACGGGGCTTTCCACCGGCGAGAATTATCCGCCCACGTGACGCTCGAAATCGCCCCCTAGTGCAGCTGCATCAGCGAGACGTCGTCGCAACGTTAGTCAAACGGGGGGGTCTGCACTACTCCCCGAGTCCGCCGGGCTTTTCACGATCGGGTGTACCGGCCGAGCCACATCGGAAAGGAGACTATATGACTAAAAAGTATTCATTACTCCTCCTGGGCGCGGCGGCCGGCCTCTTTCTCGCGCTCCGGCCTGGCGGCGCCGCGGGCCCCACGGGCTGGACGGTCGTGGCCTGGAACAACCTCGGAATGCACTGCATGGACGCGGACTTCGGCGTCTTCGCGATCCTCCCGCCGTACAACACGATCCAGGCCCAGGTCGTCGACGCCTCGGGCAAACGCGTGACGGACCCCGCCCGGGCCGTCCTCACGTACGAAGCCGTCGCCGACCCCACCGGGTCGATCAACCGGACCTCGATCGGGAAGACGAACTTCTGGGCCAACGTCCTGAGCCTCTTCAAGGCCTCCCCGGCCGCCGACACCGGCCTCCTCGGGAAGAAGATGCCGGGCGCCGCAAACGCCGCACAGCCGATGGGCTGGGATCCGGCGCTCCAGTGGTGGATCGCCGAGGGCATCCCGATCACGCCGTACGACGACGCGGGCCGGAAGAACTTCTACCCGCTCATGAAGGTCACGGCGAAGAGCACGGCCGGCGCGGTCCTCGCGTCGACGAACATCGTCCTCCCGGTCTCCGACGAGATGGACTGCAGCGCCTGCCACTCGTCGTCGTCGGGCCCCGCCGCGCGGCCGTACGGCGGCTGGATCCACGACGCGAACCCCCAGCGCGATTACCGCCTCAACATCCTGCGGCTGCACGACGACATGAACGCGTCGAACGCGGCGTACACGGCGGCCCTTGCGGCCCTCGGCTTGAATCCGGCCGGTCTCTCGGCGACGGTGGCCGGCGGCAGGTCGATCCTCTGCGCGTCCTGCCACGGCTCCGAGGCGCTGGCGGGCAGCGGCCGGGCCGGGATCCCGCCGCTCACGCAGGCGATGCACGCGCGCCATGCGCGCGTTCTCGACCCGACGAACGGCCTCGCGCTCGACGCCGCCCTCAACCGCTCGGCGTGCTACCGCTGCCACCCGGGCTCCGAGACGAAGTGCCTGCGCGGCGCGATGGGCGCCGCCGTCGCGGCGGACGGTTCGATGCTCATGCAGTGCCAGAGCTGCCACGGCGGGATGAGCGCCGTGGGCGCCGCCGGCCGCACCGGCTGGCTCCAGGAGCCGTCCTGCCAGCAGTGCCACGCGGGAACCGCCACCGTGAACGACGGCCAGATCCGCTACACCTCGGTCTTCGACGTGCACGGCACCCCGCGCGCTCCGGCGAGCACGGTCTTCGCGACGAACGCCGACACGCCCGGCGCGGGCCTCTCGCTCTACCGGTTCTCGAAGGGCCACGGCGGGCTGCAGTGCTCCGCGTGCCACGGCTCGACGCACGCCGAGTACCCGTCCTCGCACGCGAACGACAACCTCCAGAGCATCGCCCTGCAGGGCCACGCGGGCACGCTTTCGGAATGCTCCACGTGCCACAACGCCGCCGTCCCCTCGACGACGAACGGCGGGCCTCACGGCCTCCACCCGCTCGGCCAGAGCTGGGTGAGCCGGCACGGCGACGTCGCGAAATCGAATCTCGCGTCCTGCCGCGCGTGCCACGGCACGGACGACCGCGGGACGGTCCTCTCGCGCGCCTTCACGGCCCGGAGCCTCACGACGGAGCACGGGACGGTGACGCTCGCGGCCGGCGCTCTTGTCGGCTGCTACACGTGCCACAACGGGCCGTCCGGGGAGGGCAATCCGCCCACGCCGACGCCCACCCTCGCGCCTCCCACGGCGACCCCGACCGTCGTGCCGACCCCCACGCCGACGCGGCGCGCGACGGCGACGCCCGTCCCGACTCCGAAGCCCCCGGACGGCGACGACGGGTGGCGCCCGCAGCGGCGCTAGAGAGACTTCAGCTTCGCGACGACCGCCTCGACGTCGTAGTCCGGCGTCGAGGCGCCCGCGGAGACGCCCACCTTGCGCGCCCCGGCGAGCTTCCCGGGGTCGAGCTCGGCGGCGGTGCCGATGAGGAGCGTCGGCTTCTTCTCCGCGGCGATGTGCGCGAGCTCCTTCGTGTTCTTGCTGTTCTTCCCGCCGATGACGACGATGGCGTCGATCGTCGGGTCGTCGCAGAGCACGCGGAGCGCGTCCTGGTTCTCCTTCGTCGCGTAGCAGATCGTGTCCGCCGTCCGCGTGTCGGCGGCGCGCCGCCGGATCTCGGCCACGTGCTCGGCGAACGTCTCGGAGTTGATCGTCGTCTGGAAGATGATCTTGACGACCGGAATGCGCGACCAGTCGAACGCTTTCACGTCCTCGAGCCTGTAGAACACGCCGTACGTACCCGGATCCAGATCCTTGGTGTACCCGACGACCTCACGGTGATCGGCCTGGCCGAGGATCGCGACGAACGCGCCCTCCGCGAGCGAGCGGGCGATCTCCTTGTGGATGTCCGTCACGAACTTGCACGTCGTGTCGATCGCCGAAAGGCCGAGGTCGGCGGCGCGCGCCCGCACGGACGGCGCGACGCCGTGCGCCGAGAAGACGATCCGGCCGGCGTGCGACCGAGCGTCCTCGAGCGCATGGACCGTCGGGAACCCGAGGCCGGCCATTTCGGACTCGACGCTCTCGTTGTGGACGACCTGGCCGAGGATGGCGCCTGTCTCGCCGCGCTGCGCCGCGAGGCGGACGAGCTTGTCCGCGACGCGCACGCCGGCGCAGAAGCCGTACTTCTCGGCGAGGACGACGTCCATC
Source organism: Thermoanaerobaculia bacterium (assembly GCA_036504335.1). GTDB lineage: Bacteria > Acidobacteriota > Thermoanaerobaculia > UBA5066 > UBA5066 > Fen-183. Next base: position 63,512 of record DASXVJ010000034.1, on the reverse strand, counting down.
AGCCCTTCTTCGCCTTCGCGGCCCACTCCGCGAGCTTCTTCCGCGCACCGTCCCGCCATTCCTCGGGCGCGCCGGCCTTCTTCGAGCCCTCGATGGCCTTTTCCAGCCAGGGCGCCGCCTCGGCGTATTTTCCGGCGTCGGCGAGGAGGTCGCCCTTGAGCTCGTCCATCCAGAAGCTGTCGCCGCGCCTCATTGCCTCGTCGAGCCAGCCCATCGCCTCGGCCTTCCGCTCGCCCGACTCGCGCGAGAACCTCGCCGACTGATAGAAGTCGGTGTGCTCCTTCGGGCCGGCGGCGGCGCGGGCCGCGTCGAGACTCTTCCAGACGATCCCGTTCACGTCCACCTCGACGGGGAACGAGATCCGCAGCTTCTCCCACGCCATCTCGACTCGCACGGCGCGCGCGGACTCCGGGTAGAGCCGGTACTCCAGCCACTCCACGTGCGGCCCCGCGGACGGCGTCACGTCGAACGAGAAGACGTCCTTCTTCGGGTCGCGGAAGTACGCGCCCCACTGCTTCGCCTGCGAATTCACGACGATCGTCCATTTGTCCTTCGCCGGGATCGCGAAGAGCGCGTAGGCGCCGGCCGCAAGGTCGTGACCCGCCACTTTGCACGCCTCCGAAACCTCCAGCGTCGTCGCGTCGTTCGCTCCGAGGCGCCAGACCTGGCCGTACGGGACGAGCCCGCCCCAGATTTCCCGGCCCTTCACGGCCGGGCGGGAGTACGTGACGGTCAGGCGAGCCGTGCCGATCTTCTCGAAGACGGACGCGGCCGGGCTCGGCCGCGGCAGCTCGACGGGCGCGGCGAGGGCGACGGAAGAGAGAAGAGGAAGAAAGAGAAAGAGAGAAGAGAAGATTTCCTTGAAGGTAAAGAGGGGCGGGGTCGCGGCAGCCCGCGCGACGGATGCCCCCCTCGAACCAACGGCCGTTTGCCCTGCCCTATTCACTCTCATAGAAATCTCCTCTTCTCCCTCTTCGATCTTATCTTCTCGCGACATCGTCTCAACCAAAGGGGATCAGCTCGATGTCCTGCGGGAGCATCTTTACGAGGCGGTCGCGCTTGATGAGCTCGAAGCCCTTCCCGCCTCGCGAGACGGGCGTGTAGCGCTTCGTGATCGTATGTTCCGTCCCCTTGCCGTTCACGAGCGTGAGCGTCGCGCGCTTCTCGTCCTCGCCGAAAAGGGCCGCACCCACGAGCCTGTCGTCTGGCGCGAGCTTGAAGCCGAGGACGCCCTTGCCCGGCCCGGCGAGGACGGGGACCTCGGACGCCGGGAAGAGGATCGCCCGGCCCTTCTCGGACGCGAGGGCCACGAGGTCCTTCTCCTCGCAGACGAAGACGTGCGCGACCTCGTCGCCCTTGGCCGGCCGCGCGTAGCGCCGTCCGGCGCGCGTCGTGACCTCGCGCAGGACGTCCGCCGAGAAGCGGAAGACGAGCCCGCGGCGGGTGACGGCAACGAGCGTGAGGTTCTTCGGGCGCGAGACGCGCGGGTCGAGCGAGAGCGCCGCGACGACGCGCTCGCCGTCCCCAAACTTGAAGAGTTTCTGGACGGGCTCGCCGTATCCGGTCGAGGGCGGGACGTCGTTGAGGCGGAGAACGTAGGCCGCGCCGTGGTTCGAGAAGAGGACGCCGAGCTCCTTCGTCGAGCCCTGCAGGACGGCGAGGACTTCGTCGCCCTCGCGCAGGCGCGTGGCCTTCGGGTCCTTCAGCTGGCCGAGGCGCTTGAGCCAGCCGTCGACGGTGACGACGGCGTAGGTGTCCTCGTGCTGGATGAAGGCCTCGGCGTCGTACTCCGGCTCGTCGACGCTGGCCTGCACCTTCGTGCGCCGCTTTTCGCCGGCGAGGGACTCGCGGACCTCGCCGAGCTCGCCCTTCACCTCGTTCCAGAGCTTCTTCGGCGATTTGAGGATGGCCTCGATGATCGCGGCCTCCGCGAGCTTCTCCTTCAGCTCGGCGCGGATCGCGTCGATCTCCAGGCGCGCGAGCTTGTAGAGCTTCGTCTCGAGGATCGCCTCGACCTGCTCCTCGTCGAGGCCGAAGCGCTTCATGAGCTTCCCGGCCGCGTCCGCCTTGCCGTCGGACTTGCGGATGATCCGGATCGCCTCGTCGAGCGCGTCGTAGATGATCACGAACCCTTCGAGGAGGTGGATGCGGCGGCGCAGCTCTTCGAGGTCGAACGTGAAGCGGCGGCGCACGGTCTCGAAACGGAAGTCGAGGAAGTGCCGGAGCATCGCCTTGAGCGACAGGCGGGCCGGCTCGCCGACGTCCGGGTTCGGGCCGGGGACGAGGCACGTGAGGTTGATCGGGACCGTCGTCTCGAGCGGCGTGTGCTTGTACAGATACGTCATGACGAGCGCGGGATCCGTGTCGCGCTTGATCTCGAGGACGATGCGCACGTCGTCCGTCGACTCGTCGCGCACGTCCACGAGAACCGGGAGCCGGCGCTCGATGATGACGTCCGCGATCTTCGAGACGAGGGAGGCCTTCTCCTGCGCGTACGGAATCGACGTGACGACGATCGTCTGCGCGCCGCGCGCTCCCTCCTCGACCTCCCACTCGGCCCGCAGCTTGAGCGTGCCCTGGCCCGTCTCGTAGAGCGCGCGCATCTCGCGCTTGCCTCCGAGGAGGAGGCCGCCGGTCGGAAAGTCCGGGCCCTTGACGTGCTTCAGCGGGTCCGCGTCGGGGTCGTCGACGGCCGCGATCGCGGCGTCGAGCACCTCGACCGGGTTGTGCGGCGGGATGGACGTCGCCATGCCGACCGCGATGCCGCTCGCGCCGTTCACGAGGAGGTTCGGGAACCGCGCCGGGAGGACGACCGGCTCGAAGTGGACGCCGTCGAAGTTCGGGCGCCAGTCGACCGTCTTCTTGCGGATCTCGGAGAGGAGCTCGATCGCGAGCGGCTTGAGACGCGCCTCCGTGTACCGGTAAGCGGCGGCCGAGTCGCCGTCCAGCGAGCCGAAGTTGCCGTGCCCGTCCACGAGAGGCGCGCGCAGCGAGAAGGGCTGCGCCATTCGCACCATCGCGTCGTAGATCGCGACGTCGCCGTGCGGATGGTACTTGCCGATGACGTCGCCGACGACCGACGCGGACTTCTTGAACTTCGCGTCGGGCGTCAGGTGGAGGTTCTGGAACATCGCGAAGAGGATCCGGCGCTGGACGGGCTTGAGGCCGTCGCGGACGTCGGGCAGCGCGCGCGAGGTGATGACGGAAAGGGCGTAGTTCAGGTACCGCCGGCGGGCCTCCTCGGGGAGGACGACCTCCGCGTCGAAGGGCAGGGGCGGCTGGCCGCTGGAGGCGGTGGAATGCTTGCGTGTCATGCGTGCTCCGGGCGCGCGCCGCGCGCCTCGGGGGGCAAGGTAGCGGGGCGCGGCGAGTGCGTCAAATGCCCGCAGCCCGCCCTCCCGCTTGACAGCCCCCGGCCGCCGGGTCAGGCTGCCCGGGCGTGGACGCGGCGGCTGACGACCTCTTCGCGCGTATCGTCGCGGGCGACCGCGAGGCGTTCGCCGCGTTCTACGACCTCCACGCACCGGTCCTTTTCGGGTTCTGCGTCCGTATCCTGAAGGACGCGAGGGATGCCGAAGACGTGCTGCAGGAGACTTTCGTCCAGGCCTGGCGCGACGCGCGCCGGTTCGACGCCGCCCGCGCGTCCGTGCGGGGCTGGCTGTTCACGATCGCGCGCAGCCGGGCGCTCGACCGCTGGCGCAGCCGCCGTTCGTTCGACAGGAGGATCACCACGGCGGACACGCCGATCCTCGAGCAGGTCGCCGGCGCCGACGATCAGACCGCGGCTGCCGACGTGAAGGACTTCGTCGAGCGCGCGCTCGCCCAGCTGAACGAGAACGAGCAGGCGGTCCTCCGACTTGCCTACTTCGAAGGCCTCACGCAGGAAGAGATTGCCGCGCGCCTTTCCGAGCCGCTCGGAACCGTGAAGAGCCGGACGCGCTCGGGCCTCTCGAAGATGCGGACGATCGCCGCGAACGCACAGAAGGAGATCAGCCGTGGCTGACGAGCGCACGCGCGCCCTCCGCGCCGCGGAGGAGGCCGCCTTCCAGGCCGAGGCCCTCGAGGCCGAGCTCGACGCGCTCGACACGGGCGCGAAGATCGCGCCGCCCGCCGAGGTCCGGGACCGCGTCCTGTGGGAGATCCGCGGGCCGGGCGCCGAAGCTGCCGCTCACGCGATCGCCGAGGCCGGGCCGGACCGGGGTCTCGCCACGATGATCTGGGCGCTCGGCGTCGCCGCGTCGTTCATGCTCGCGGCCACGTTCGGAGCCCTGTGGTACGCGACGCGCGCCGACCTCGCGGCGACGCGCGAGAACGTCGCGCGCCTCGAGACGATGGTCAAGGAGCGCGACCGGCAGATCTCGCTGACGTCGCAGGAAATTTCCTGGCTGAAGGACCCGCGCGTGCAGGTTGCGCTCCTGAAGGGGCTCGAGGGAAACCCGGCCGCCCGCGCCAAGCTGCTCTGGAATCCCGGGACGAAGCAGGGAATCCTCTGGGTGTCCGGCCTGCCTCCGCTCCCGCTCGAGAAGAGCTACGAGCTGTGGGCTTTCGTCGGCGACCAGCCCGTCCCGGCCGGAACGTTCGACGCAACCGGCGACGGGGCGACGGTGATCCCCATCTCGAGGCAGGAGTCGTTCGACGACCGGCCCGTGAAGTTCGCCGTCTCCGTCGAGCCGAAGGGCGGCGTCCCCGCCCCCACGGGCTCGATCGTCCTCGCGGGCGAGAGATTCTGAGGCTTCATTTTTTCGGTACCGGTGCATCATGGCCGCACCAAGGGGGATTCCCGTGAAGAGACACGCCCGACTGCGCCGCGCATGGCTCCCCGCTCTCCCCGGCCTGGCCCTCGCCGTTCTGGTCACGGTATCGAGCGCGGGTCGGGCGCCCGGCTGCGAGATCGAGATGCTCCAGATCGTCGAAGGACTGGACGACCACGGGACGCTCACCACCGGCAAGCCTGTGACCTATCAGGTTCGCTTCAAGAACACGCCGGACTCGGCCGGCTCCGTACGAATCCTCTATGGCGACGGGTCCGCGGAGGACTCCGGCCTGCGGGCGTTCAATTCTCCTTTCAGGTTCACCCACGTCTATTCGAGACCGGGCACCTTTCGCGCCAGTGTGAATGGGGGGAAAGTCAGGCCCTGCACGAATCGCTTCGAGTGGGGCAGCGGAGGCATGGAGGTTCAAGTCGTCGAAAGCTCCTCTCACGCCAAGACCAGGTCCGCCGGGAAGGACGCCACGCTCGGGACCGAGCCCACGGGCGTTCTCCTCGCCCCCAAGTCGTCGGCTCAGAAAGCACAGAGCTCCAAGGATCCCCTGGCGGCCGCACTTGCCGCCGGCCAGATCTCGGGAGCCTCGGTCACGCCGTCGATTCCGGGACACCTTCTGAAGATCGAGGGCTCCGGGAGATGCGCTCTCCGGGTCGTCGAGGATCTGGACGGGAAGACGCTCTCGACCACGACCTACAAGGGGACCCTCCCCACGACGATGCAGCTCCTGAACGTTCTGCCGGGCCTGCACGGCCTCCGGATCGAGGGTGACACCTCGAACGAACGGTGCGCCGGCACGGCGACGACAAGCTTTCCGGTCGGGAAGCGTACGAGCACCTTCTAGCGGCTGCCGGGCGAACCGCCTCCGTCGCCCCGCCGTGTAAACGGGATCAAACGCTCCGCGTCTCATCCCCGTGGGCGGACGACATGCCCGCCAAGGATGGACGACATGAAGCACAACTCCCTCCAGAAGAAGCTCTTGGGCGGCGGCGCTCTTCTCCTTGCCGGCGCTCTCGCGGCCGGAGCGGCCCTCGCCCAGTCCGGGCCCGGCGGGCCCGGCCGGTTCGCGCGCGGTATCCGCGCCGCGATGGCGACGCTCGACCTCTCCGACGCCCAGAAGGAGAAGGTCAAGGCGATCTTCGAGTCCCACAAGGAAGAGGGCGCGGCTCTCCGCGCTCAGACCAGGACGGACCGCGAGGCCCTCAAGGCCGCTGCCTCCGCCGCCAAGCCCGACCCCGCGCTCGTCGGCGCCGCGTTCCTGAAGGTGCGGGCGGACGGCGAAACCGCCAGGGCGAAGATGAAGGCCGTTCGCGCCGAGATCGACGCGGTTCTCACGCCCGAACAGCGGGCGAAGCTGGACGGCTGGATCGCCGCGCACCGCCAGATGCGGGGCGGGCTCCGCAGCGGACCGCCGCAGAGCTGACCGCAAGACCGCCCTTCAGACCACGGCCGCCACGAAGTCGAACTTCGCGACGTCCACGAGGCCCTTGTCCGTGAGCTTGAGCTCCGGGATCACCGGGAGAGCGAGGAAGGCGAGGGTCATGAAGGGGTGGTCCATCGTGCCTCCGAGCGTCGCGGCGGCCTCGTTCGCGCGGCGCTCGGCGGCGTCGACGTCGGCCATGGGCGAGTTCGACATGAGGCCGCCGACCGGCAACGCGACCTCGGCGAGCGCCTGCGCGCCGTCCGCGACGACGATCCCGCCGCCGATCGCGGCGACGCGCCGGACGGCCGTCTCCATCGACGCGTCGTCCGCGCCGACGACGACGACGTTGTGCGAGTCGTGCGCGACGGACGACGCCACCGCGCCGCGCTTCAAGCCGAACCCGCGCGCGAACGCGACGCCCACGTTGCCGGTCCCGCGGTGTCGTTCGACGACGGCCAGCTTCAGGAGATCGCGCGAGACGTCCTGCACCGCGGCGCCGCCCGAGAGGGCCGCGCGTTCCTGCGACGCCCCCGTCGCGATCGAACCCGCGCGCACCTCGATGACGCGCAGCGAGGCGCCCTCCCCCGCCGCGACCCTGAGGCGCGTGCGGTCGAAGCCCTCGACACGAAATCCGGGGCCCTCCTCCATGCGCGCGGCCGGGACGTCCACGAGAAGCTGGCCGCCCTTCGCGACACGCCGGCCTCCGAGGACCACGAGGTCCGGCCGGAAGTCGTCGAGGCGCTCGAACGTCAGGAGGTCGGCCCGGAAGCCGGGCGCGACGGCGCCGCGGTCCGTGAAGCCGTAGTGCCGGGCGCAGGACCACGACGCGAGGCGCAGCGCGAGAACGGGATCCAGCCCGAGCGCGATCGCCCGCCTCACGTGGTGGTCGAGGTGGCCGTGCCGGAGCAGGTCCCACGGGTGCCGGTCGTCCGTCGCGAACGCGAAGCGCTCGGAGTTCGCGGCCGTGACGAGCGGCAGCAGCTCGTCGAGGTTCTTCGCGGCGGTGCCCTCGCGGATCCAGATGTCCATCCCGCGGCGCACCTTTTCGTGCGCCTCGGCGCGCGAGAGGCATTCGTGGTCCGACCGGATGCCGGCGCCGACGTAGGCGTTCAGGTCGAGGCCGGCGAGAAGCGGCGAATGGCCGTCGATCGGGACGCGCCGCCTCCGCGCGTCCTCCACCTTCGCGAGGACGCCGGGGTCCCCGAAGAGAAAGCCGGGGACGTTCATGAGCTCTGCGAGGCCGAGCACGTTCGGCAGGGCGTAGAGCGGCGCGAGGTCGTCGGCGGAGAGAGAGGCCCCGGCCGTTTCGAGGTGCGTCGAGGGGACGCACGACGGGAGCATGACGAAGACGTCCACCGGGAGGCCCGCCGCCGCCGCCAGGAAGTCCCGGATGCCCGCCACGCCCCGCACGTTCGCGATCTCGTGCGGATCCGTGACGGCCGCCGCCGTCCCGTGCACGGCCGCGTGGCGCGCGAACGTGCCCGGCGTCGTCATCGTGGACTCGATGTGGAGGTGCGCGTCCCAGAGCGCGGGGGCGACGTAGGCCCCGCGGAGGTCGACGGTGTCCTCCTCGCGCTCCGTGCGGTAGTCGCCGAGGCCCAGGATGCGGTCCCCCTTCACGCCGACGGTCCCGTCGTGGATCTCGCCCGTCAGGACGTTCACGACGCGGGCGTTCCTGAGGACGAGGTCGGCCGGGACGGCGCCCCGGGCCGCTGCGACGAAGTCGCGAAGGGGCAGGGCCTCGGGGAGATCGCTCATGCGCCGGAGAGCGTACGCCAGACGGCCGCGCGTCGCGATAGACTGCGCGAAACGGAGGCCGGACTGAGCACGTCGTTTCCGATCCGCGACCCGCAGTCGGGGGCTTACACGCGCGCGTTCTTCGACGAGATCGTCGACCGGGAGGTCGAGCGCTCGCGACGGCACGGCTCGGTCCTCTCGGTTCTGTCGATCGTCCTCGCGAACTGGAGCGACGTCACGTGCGCGGCGCCCGTCTCGGTCGTGGACGATGCCGTCCGGACGGTCGCGAGCACGCTCTTCGCGAACCTCCGCATGACGGACTACCTCTTCCGCTGGGAGGACGACGAGTTTCTCGCTCTCCTCGTCGAGGCGAACCTCGACGGCTGCAAGCTGAAGGTCGCGCGCCTCGCCGAGACGTTCCGACCGTGGCGCGAGGGCAAAGGCCCGCTCCCCCAGAGAATCAAGGTGCGCGTCGGCGCCGGCGTGCTGGGCCCCGGACTCGCTTTCCCGGCGGTCCTCCACATGTCGCGGCAGGCGGCGCGGGACACCTCCGGGGAGATGCCCGTCCTCAGGGTGTGAGGTTCACCCCGAGCTCCGCCGCGAGCGTGTAGAGGAGCCGCACCGGCAGGCCCACGACGTTCGACGGGCTGCCCTCGACGCGCACGACGAAGAGGCCGCCGATCCCCTGGATCGCGTACGAACCGGCGCGGTCGTCCGGCTCGCCGCTCGCGACGTAGGCGTCCACCTCGGCCGGCGTCATCGGGGCGAAGTGGACGCGCGTGACGTCCCGGCCGGATACGAGCGTGCCGGCCCGGGCCAGAGCGACGCCGGTGACGACCTCGTGGGCGCGGCCTGCGAGCCGCGAGAGCGTGCGCCGCGCGTCGGCGCGGTCCTTCGGCTTGCCGAGCGCTTCGCCGTCGAGGACGACGAGCGTGTCCGCCGCGACGACGAGCGCGTCGGGAGCCCCTCCCGCGACGGCGGAGGCCTTCTCCCTCGCGAGCCGCTCGGCCGCCTCGAAAGCCGGCTCGCCATCCCGGAGTGACTCGTCGACGTCGGACGGGCGGGTCTCGAACGACAGGCCGAGGGCGGAGAGGATCTCCCGCCGCCGGGGCGAGGAGGACGCGAGAACGATGAGCGGCGCCACGGTCGCGAGCTTAGCCGAGGATCCGGAGAGCCGGACTGGCCCATAATCCGTGGATGGCGCCCAAGGGTGATGCGGGCTCGCTGCGCGGGCGGAGAGGATCCTCCCCCTCGCTCGCCCCGGCCGCCCGCCTGGCGGCCGCCGAGGCCGCCCTCGAGCGGGGCACGGCCCTTGCCGACCTCGTCCTCGAGACGTCTAACGCGTTCGTGCGCGTGACGGCGGTCGAAATCGACGCCGAGATCCAGCGCGCGCTCGAGTCCTTCGGGCGGTTCCTCGGGGCCGACGCTTCGGCTCTCTGGCTCGTGTCCGAGGACGGAGCGCGGGTCGTTCCGGAGATGCGCTGGAGCGCCCCCGGGGGGGCGGGCGCCGGGCCCGGGGCCACGCCCCTCAACGACCTCCGCTGGTCGATGGAGGGAATGCGCCGGCATGAGGTCGTCTACGCGCGGCGCGTGGCCGACCTTCCGCCCGAGGCGGCTTCGGAGCGTGCGCTCTGCGAGGCGCTCGGCGTGAAGTCCGTCGTCTTCGTTCCGGTCCGCGCCTCGCAGCAGCTCCTCGGCGTCGTGAGCTTCGTGACGATCCGGGGGGAAGCCGACTGGAACGAAAAGACCGTGCGGACCCTTCCGCTTCTCGCCCAGGTGCTCGCGAGCGCCCTCGAGCGCAAGCGCGCCGCCGCCTTCCAGGAGACCCGGGCGCGCGTGGCGGAGGCCGCGGACGAGGCCCGCGACCTCGGCGAGTTCTACGCCGCCGTTCACCGCCTCGTCGCAACCCTCATCGACGCCCGCAACTTCTACATCGCGCTCTGGGACGCCGACGAGCGCCTTCTGAGCTTCCCGTACTTCGTCGACGAGTTCGACCCGACTCCGGCCTCCAAGCCGCTCGGCCGCGGCCTCACGGAGTACGTGATCCGCACCGGACGGCCGCTCCTCGCCTCCCCGGAGCTCTTCTCCGATCTCGTCAACCGGGGCGAGGTCGAGGAGATCGGCGCTCCCTCGCTCGACTGGATCGGCGTGCCGCTGAAGTCGGGTGGACGGATTTTCGGGGCGCTCGTCGTCCAGAGCTACAGCCGCACGACGCGGTTCGGCGAGCGCGAAGTCAGTCTCCTCACGGACGCCTCGCAGCACATCGCCGCCGCGCTCGCGCGCAAGCACGCGGACGCCTCGCTCCGGCGCTCGCTGTCCCTCCTCGAATCCACGCTCGAGTCCACCGCGGACGGCATTCTCGTCGTCGACCTCAAGGGCCGGGTCGTCTCGTACAACCGCCGCTTCGCCGAGCTGTGGGCCGTCCCGGAGGACGTCCTTTCAACGCAGGACGATCAGAGCGTCCTCTCGCACGTCCTCGGCCAGCTCGCCAAACCGCAGGAGTTCCTCGCGAAGGTGCGCGAACTGTACGAGCATCCGGACGCGGAGAGCTTCGACGTCCTGCGCTTCCGGGACGGGAGAATCATCGAGCGGTACTCGCTCCCCCAGCGCCTCGACGGCCGTCCCGTCGGCCGCGTCTGGAGCTTCCGCGACGCGACGGCCCGCGTGCGCGTCGAGGAGGCGCTCCGGGCCTCCGAGCGGCGTTTCCGGAGCCTCTACGAACGCAATCCGGCCGGGTTCTTCCGGTCCACGTTCGACGGGCGGATGCTCGAGTGCAACGAAAGCTTCGTGCGCATGTTCGGATACGCGTCGATCGCGGACGTCCTCGACACGCCGGCCCAGGAGTTCCACCCGGAAGACAAGGACCGTGAGCTGTGGATGCGACGGCTCCTCGCGGAGCGGGCGTTCGTGAACCGGGAGCGGCTCGCCCGGCGCTGCGGCGGCGAGCCGATGTGGACCCTCGAGAGCTGCGCGATCGTCGAGGAGCCCGGCCGCGAGCCCGTGATCGAGGGCACGTGCATCGACATCACGGACCGCAAGCGCGCCGAGGAGGAGATCGAGCACCTCGCGTACCACGACGCGCTCACGGGGCTGCCGAACCGCAAGTGCCTCCAGGACCACATCGAGCTCGCGCTCGCCCAGGCGCAGCGCTCAGGCTCGAAGCTCGCGGTCCTGTTCCTCGACCTCGACCGCTTCAAGCTCGTGAACGACACGATGGGCCACGGCATCGGCGACGAGGTCCTCCGCCAGGTCGGCGCGCGCCTGCGCGGCTGCGTGCGCGCCGGCGACACGGTCGCGCGCGTCGGCGGCGACGAGTTCGTGCTCCTGCTCGCAACCGTCGAGAAGGAGAACGTCGCGCCCCTCGCCCGGAAGATCCTCGACGCCGTCGCCGCGCCCCTCGTCGTGGAGGCGCAGCGCATCTCGATGACGACGAGCGTCGGGATCAGCCTGTACCCCGACGACGGCGCCGACACGGACGCGCTCCTGCGCAACGCGGACATCGCGCTCTATCGCGCCAAGGAGCGCGGCCGGAACAACTTCCAGCTCTGCACGCCGGCCCTCAACGCGGCCATCCGCGAGCGGCTCGCCCTCGAGTCCGGCCTGAGGCGCGCCGTGGACAACCGGGAGTTCGTCCTCTACTTCCAGCCCGAGGTCGTGCTTCCGTCGCGCGCGATCGTCGGCGCGGAGGCGCTCGTGCGTTGGCAGCACCCGCAGCGCGGCCTTCTCGCGCCGGACTCCTTCATCCCGCTCGCCGAGGACACGCGCCTGATCGTCCCGATGGGCGAGTGGATCCTGCACGAGGCCTGCGCGCAGGCCGTCAAGTTTCCGTCCGGATCCGGGAGCGCGTGGTTCGTCGCGGTCAACCTCTCGGCGCGGCAGTTCCACCGCGGCGGCCTCGTGAAGACCGTCGAGGGCGCGCTCCGGGCCTCGGGCCTCGCGCCGGACCGGCTCGAGCTCGAGATCACCGAGAGCGTCGCGATGGGCGACATCCAGGAGGCGATCTCGACGCTGAACCGGCTGCGGGGGATGGGCGTGCGCGTCGTCCTCGACGACTTCGGCACCGGCCACTCCTCGCTCGCCTACCTCAAGAGCCTGCCTCTCGACGCGATCAAGATCGACCGGACCTTCGTGGCGGCGGTGCCGGGGACCGGCGCGGACGCCTCGCTCGTGAGGGCGATTCTCGAGATGGCGCGGGGCCTCGACCTGCGCGTCATCGCCGAGGGCGTCGAGACCGAGGAGCAGCTCGCGTTCCTGATGGAGCACGGGTGCAGGCAGGCGCAGGGCTTCCTCTTCGGCGCGCCCGTGCCCGTCGCGCGCTTCGGCCTCTGAGTCGGGAAGGGCCGATGACGCCGCGCGCGCCCTCTCTCTCCCAGGTCTTCCTCTACTTCCTGCGTCTCGGAGCCGTCGGGTTCGGCGGCCCCGTCGCCCTCGCAAACGCGATCCGAAGGGATCTCGTGGAACGTCGCGAATGGCTGAGCGAGTCGGAGTACGAGGACGGCCTCGCGATCGCCGCGGCATGCCCGGGGCCTCTCGCCTACCAGCTGGGCGTCTACTGCGGCTACGTCCGCCACGGCCTTCAGGGCGGGCTTGCGGCAGCCGTGTCGTTCGGGCTCGGCCCCTTCCTCATCGTCGTCTGCGCCGCGTGGGCCTACACGCACTTCAGCGCGACCTGGCAGATCCGCGCTCTGTTCTACGGCGTGGCCCCGGTCGTCGTGGCTCTGATCGTCAAGGCCTGCTGGAATCTCGGAAAGAAGACCCTCCGGAAGGACGCGGTCGCCTGGGTGTTCTTCGTTGCGGCCTGCACGGTCACCCTGATCGTTCAGAAGGAGGTGGCGGCCATCTTCATCGTGGCGGGAGTCCTCGGAGTCTTCGTTTTCCGCGGGAGTCCTTCCTCCGGCCCGCCCGCTTCGCCGCCGTCGCCCGCCTCCAGGGGCGCACCGGCTCTCGCGATGGTGTGGCCGTTCGCGGGCGCTGCGGCGATGCCCGCTCAGCTCTTCCTGTTCTTCTTCAAGACGGGGTGCCTCGTCTTCGGCAGCGGGCTCGTGATCGTGCCCTTCCTGAAGTCCTACGTCGTCGATCAATATCATTGGCTCGGAAATCGCGAGTTCCTCGACTCCGTCGCAATCGGGATGATTTCGCCCGGGCCCGTCGTCATCACGGCGACGTTCGTGGGCTTTCTCCTGGCGGGCTTTCCGGGCGCCGTGGCTGCGACGGTCGGAATCTTTTCTCCGTCGGTTCTCTTCACCGTCGTCGCCACGCCGCTTCTCCTGCGCCACCGGGGAAATCGGAAGCTCGCCGGATTCATCCGCGGAGTGACCGTCGCGGTCGTGGGCGTCCTCGCCGGCACGACGGTTCTCGTGGCGAGAACGGCGATCGGAGACGCCCTCACGCTGTCCGTCGCGGCGCTGACGCTCGCGGCGCTGTTCCTGTTTCCCAGGCTGCCCGAGCCGTTGATCGTCCTCGCCGGCGCGCTCGTGGGACTGTTCGCTTACCCGCTGCTGAGCCCCGCCTGGGTGCTCGGCAGCTGAACTCGTCGAAGAGGAGACGACATGAACCGTCTGACGATCCTCGTCACCAGCGTTCTCCTGGCGGGCGCCAGAGAAAAGCCGGGGTGGTGCGCCTTCAGGGGTAGTACCCCGAGATCGTCCGCGCGGTCATGCTCGAGGGCGTCATCTTGACCTCGATCTTCCGCCACTGCGTCGTCTGGGACTTGTTCTGCGGGACGTACGAGAGCAGGTACTGGCTCCGGAGCTCCTCGTTGATCTCGGCGTAGATCCGCGCGAGCCCTTTCGCGTTGTCGACGTAGTACACGGTGCCGCCGGTCTCGCGCGCGACCTTGCCGAGCTTGTGGCGCACGTCGATCTGAGTCGAGCCGATTCGGAGACCGATGAAGTAGACCGCCACGCCCGTCTTCTTCGCGTAGTCGAGCGCGGCGTCGAAGGTGAAGTGCGAGGAGCGGTCCTCGCCGTCCGTCAGAATCACGTACGCCTTCCGCCCCTTCGTCCCCTGGTACTGGTAGAGGCCGTACACGAGCGCGTCCCACAGCGCCGTCGACCCCTGCGCCCGGAGACCCGCAAGCGCCTGCGCGAGCTTGTCGCGGTCGGTCGTGAAGCGCGAGACGAGCTGCGGCTCGTTGTCGAAGGTGACGAGAAACGAGCGGTCCTTCTTCGTCATGACGTCCTTGAGAAACTCCACCGCCGCCTTCTGCGCCTCGACGATCGACTCTTCCATCGACCCCGAGGTGTCGACGCCGATCCCGAGCGAGAGCGGAAGGTTCGTGACGATCTCGAATCCGTCCAGGTCCTGCGGAACGCCGTCCTCGAGGATCTGGAAGGCCTCCTTCTTGAGGCCCGTCACGGGCCGCCCCTTCGCGAGGACGGACGTGTAGAGCTCGACGGCCTTGACGTTCTCCTCGGAGAGGTACTTCGGCGCGTTGTAGTAACGGAGGTCCTCGGTGGACTGGCCGTCCTCGAGGGTCGCGACGACGCGCAGGAACCCCAGGTCCGCGCTCTTCGGGACGTCGACGACCTGCTGGAACGGCTCCTGGAAGAGCGTCGCGGCGCGCCGGTCGTTCACGTAGAACTCGACCTTTTCCAGCCGCTTGGTCTCGGGCACGGCGAGGTCCGCGACGACGCGCACGGCGCCCGCGAGGACCGCGCCCTTGGCCGGGCTCGTGATCCGGATCCGGAACGCCTCGCGCCCCTCGTTCAGGATCATCTCGTCCTGCGCGATCGCCTGCCCGTCCTTCGAGTAGCCGATCACCTTGACCACGTGCTTGCGCGGCAGCTCTCCGAGGTCGAGGTCCGCCGCGAAGGGCGGGCGGCGCTTCGTGACGACGCGCGTGTTGTTCAGGAAGAACTCGGTGAACGAGACGTCGTTGGAGCTCGCCCGCGCCTCGAACCGGATGAGCCCCGTCGCGATCTCGCGCGCGATGGGGAGAAACGAGAGGCTGCCCCGGGCCGCGCCGGCATTCTCGACGAGCTCCGTGACGGCTCTCTTCGCGGCCTCGCGCGCCGCCTTTTCCTCCGGCGTCATCGCGGCTTCCGGCATGTCCGGGACTTTCAGCCTTTCCTTGATGAGCGCGGCCGCGTTGCGGTTCGCATCCTGGACCTTCACGCGGAACTGGTACTCGCCCGGATAGAGCTCGCGCTCGATCGTGAGCGGCACGAACGGCCCGCTCACGCCCGAGACCGGAAAGTCGAAGCGGTACCGGAAGTTGTCCACGAGCCGCCCGTCCCGAACGACCTCGCCGACGAGGTCGATGTCGTAGAAGCTCTCCTCGCCGATCTGCTTCTTCGTGAGCGACTCGCGCTCGAGGAGGACGGCGAGCTCCATCCGCATCCGGCTCCCGACGAGCTCGGGAAAGCGAAAGACGCGCTGGATGGGCAGCACGGCCGCGCCGGCCGGGATGTCCGTCGTCAGCTGGAGGATCCGGTCGGCGCCCTCGACGTCGGGTTTGGCGGCCGTCCTGAGGTCGTCGGCCATCTTCATGCCGCCGATCGTTCCGAAGTTCGCGGCGACGGTGTTCACGGCGGCCATGACGTCGCGGTACTCGCTGCAGCGCGTCACGTCGACGCGCCGCGCCCCTCCGCCCGAGCTCAGGGCACCCGCGATGTTCCCGACGATGAGCGCGCCCTGCCCGTCCAGCGGAGTCCAGAGGCGGTAGTCGCCGACCCCGAGCTGCTGGTAGAAGAGCAGGAGCACCTTGGACATCCGCAGCTCGTCGATGCGCTCGTAGTACCAGATCTGGAGCGGCCAGTAGATGTCCTGGCAGTCGATCTTGCGGATGCCGTTTGGCGCTCCGTGCAGCAGGTAGATCCGGCCCATGTCCGTGTTCGTGTTCCCGAAGAGCCGCTTGGCCTCGGCGAGGCGCATCTCGTAGATGTCCTGGAACGGCGTCCGCATCCCGTCCGGGGACGTCGAACGGCGCTTCCAGAAGTCGTCGACGAACCGGTCGCGCTGGTAGTCCTCGGTCAGCTTGAGGAGCGTGTCGCGCTCGACCTCCGTGATGATCGGCTCGACGTCGTCGAGGAAGCGGCGGACCCTTTCGGGCGCCTCCGCGGTGAGCTTCTTCCGCTCCCTGGTGGTCAGCGGCTTGTTCGAGACGAGAAGCGGCGCGGGCGCCTCGACCTTGGCGCCGGGCGGCGGGACGAAGTGCGGCACCGCGAGCGCGCCGCGCTCGGCGAGCCCGCCGTTGTTGTCGCCCTGGCGGCGCGCGACGTCTCTCGCGGCCGAAACGAGCATCGCGACGTCCGGGCAGGAACCCGCGCTCTTTTCGACGTCCGCGAGCGACGGCGTCTTGTCGGACGGCGGAAAGAGCGCCGCCTCGCCTTCCAGGACCGTCCAGTACCGGTACGACCCGGTCGGCGTCTCCGGGTAGAAGAGAATGCGCGCGTTCTTTCCGAGCGTTGGGTGCTCGAGGTACGTCCAGATCTCGACCGCCCGGAACAGGCCCGGGCAGCGCACGGTGACGCGGGCGTCAGCCGGCCCGGAGGCAATGAAGACGACGGCCCGGTCGTCGTCCAGCCGGCCGAAGAGCCTGAGGGCCTCCGGTGAGCGGGCCATCTGCGCCTCGGGAACGGGCGGCGCGGTCGAGACGAGCGGCGGCGGCGCCTGGCCGGCGGCGACGCCGGCCGCCGCGAAAACCGCAGCTCCGAGGGTCAGGCCCGCCTTCATGCGCCGCATTCTCCGGTTTTCCATCCGCGCGCGCACCCCTTCCATCCCCGGGAGCGCAGCAAGACGGGTTCCAACCTGAGACGTCATCTCTTCTGTACGCAGAACCCGGGGCCGGAGGTTGCGTTTCCTCCTTAGAATGCGACCGGGGTCACTTCTGAGCGCACCTTCCGTCCTCTACGCGGATCACCACGCGACGACGCCGCTCGATCCGGACGTCTTCGAGGCGATGCGCCCCTGGCTCGCCGGCCTCGCGGCCAATCCGTCGTCCGTCCACGGGCCCGGGCGCGCCGCCCGCGCGGCCGTCGAGCGGGCCCGCGAGGAGGTGGCGAGGCTCCTCAACGCGCAGCCGGGCGGCGTCGTCTTCACGTCCGGCGGGACCGAGGGCGACAACCTGGCCGTCCGCGGGGGAGCGCGCGCCGCCCGGGAGGCCGATCCCGCTCGGCGCGGCGTGCTCTTCACCGCGGCCGAGCACGCGGCCGTCCGCGAAGCCGCGCTCGCCCTCGCGCCGGATGGCTTCGAGGTCCGCGAGCTGGGGGTGGACGCGCGCGGCATCCCCCGCGATCTTTCCCCGGCAGGCGCCGAAACCGCCCTGGTCGCCGCGATCCTCGCCAACAACGAGACGGGCGCCGTCTTCGACGAACTGCCGTCCTTCGCGGCGGCGGCCCGGAGGGCGGGCGCCCTCGTCCACGCCGACGCCGTCCAGGCCGCGGGGAAGATCCCCGTGGACGTCCAGGCGCTCGGAGTCGACTTCCTCGCGATCGCCGCCCACAAGTTCGGCGGCCCGAAGGGGGCCGGCGCCCTCTGGGTCCGGCCCGGCGTGCGCGTCTTCGCGCTCGCGGCGGGCGGCGGGCAGGAGCGGGGCCGGCGCGGCGGCACGGAGAACGTCGCCGCCCTCGTCGGTCTCGGCGAGGCGTCCCGCCTCGCCCGCGAGCGCCTCGCGGGCGAGGGCGTCCGGCTCACCGCGCTCCGCGACAAGCTCGAGGCGGGCCTTCTCGCGGCCGTCCCCGGGGCCCGGGTCAACGCGGCCGGCGGCTCGCGCCTCCCGACGGCGACGTCGGTCGTGTTTCCGGGCGCCGAGGCCGAGACGCTCGTCGCGGCGCTCGACCTCGAAGGCGTCGCGGTTTCCGCCGGGTCGGCCTGCCACGCGGGGACGACGGCCCCGAGCCGCGTCCTCGTCGCCCTCGGCCTCACGCCGGCCGACGCGAAGGCGACGCTCCGGATCTCTTTCGGGCGCACGTCCACGGAACGCGACGTGGAGCGCCTGCTCGAGGCCGTTCCGCGCGTCGTCGCGCGGGCGCGGCGCGCGACGCGGGCTTGATCGCGAGGTCCGCGCGTCCCGCGGCGTAACCGGCTAAAATGCGATTGAGGGCCGGTATTCACTCGTGATCATCCAGTGCACTTCATGCCAGGCGCGCTACCACTACGACGAGTCGCGCTTTGCCGGCGCGCCCGCCAAGCGCATCAAGTGCACGAAGTGCGCCAGCGTCTTCGAGATCCGCAACCCGGGCCTCGCGGGCACCGTCGCCCCGGGCGCCGGCCGGCCCAGCTCGATCGGAGCCGACGAGTTCTCTCTCGACGAGACCGCGATGACCGAGGCGAGCAAGCGCCGCGAGGCGGGAGGAATTCCGGGCGGGCCCGCCCGCGCGGCCATTCTGGCGACCACGCCGTCCGGAGAGACGTCCCCGCCGCCGCAAGCCGACCCGGGCCGCCCGACGACGGACAAGGTCCCGGTCCCCGCGGCCGCGCGGGGAATGGCGCGGCCGCTCCGGCTGCCCGAGGGCGTCCGCCTGTCCCTCGCGTGCATCTCGGGTCCGGACTCGGGCCGCATCTTCGAGATCGACAAGCCGCGGGTCGTGATCGGCCGCGCGAACGCCGACATCGTCGTGTCGGACATCCAGTGTTCGCGCCAGCACGCCGCCATCGAGGTCATGGACGAGCACGTGTTCCTCGTGGACCTCGGCTCGACGAACGGGACGTATGTTTCCGACCAGCGGATCGGCCGGATGGAGCTCGAGAGTCGCACCGAGTTCGAGATCGGGACGACGACGCTCATGCTCATCCGGAGCGGCGGCCCGCACGAGAACCAGCCCCCGGGCAGCTGAGGGGGCCGACTAGCCCAGCGCGGCGCGGACGGCGTCGAGCGTCGCCGGGACGCGGAGCGGGGGGTTCGCGAGGCGGCCCGCTCCGCGGTGGTACGCGGCCATCGTCCCCGAGAACTTGAGCGCGTGCGCGGTCGCGACGACGACGACGAGATCGCTCTTCTTGATGACGCCGTCTCTCCGCAGCTTCGCGGCGCCCGCGAGCGCGACGGCGGAGTTCGGGCAGATCGCGAGGCCGTGCCGGTTCGCGAGCGCGAAGGCGTCGAGGAGCTCGGCCTCGGTCACGCGCTCGACGACGCCGTCGAAAAAGCCGATCTCGCGCTGCGCCTTCGGGTGCGAGACGGGCGCGCCGATCCGGATTGCCGAGGCCGCCGTGTCGCCCGCGACGCGCGTGACGCGCTCCCTGAATCCCGCCTTGTACGAGAGGTAGAACGGGTCCGCCGCGTCGGCCTGGATGCCCGCGATGCGCGGCTTCGTTTCGAGGATGCCGAGCGAGAGCCACTCGCGCAGGCCCTTGCCGATCGCCGAGACGTTTCCGGCGTTGCCGACGGGCACCACGAACCAGTCCGGGACCGACCAGCCGAGGTCGTGGATCGCCTCGAAGCCGATCGTCTTCTGTCCCTCGAGGCGGACGGCGTTCTTCGAGTTCAGGAGGTACACGCGCCCCTCGTCCGCGAGGGCGGCGACGATCCGCATGCAGCCGTCGAAGTCCGTGTCGAGGCCGAGCGTCGTCGCGCCGTACGCGAGCGCCTGGGAGAGCTGCTCGTCCGTGATCTTCGCGTGCGGCAGGAGGACCACGGCGCGCATCCCGGGCGCCTCGGCCGCATAGGCCGCGAGCGCCGCCGACGTGTCGCCCGTCGACGCGCAGCCCACGAGCGGGAAGCCGCAGGCCTTCGCCCACGTGACCCCCGCCGCCATCCCGCGGTCCTTGAAGGAGAGCGTCGGGTTCTCGCCCTCGTGTTTGACGAAGAGGCGCGAGAGCCCCAGTTCGTCCCCGAGAGCCCCGCCCGCGTAGAGGCGCGTCGCGCCCTCGGGCTTGCTCACGAGGAGTTCCGGGTCGAGGCCCGGCAGGACGTGCTCGCGGTAGCGCCAGACGCCGCTGCGCTCGAACGCGCGCGTTTCGGGCGAGCCGGGCGCCGTGCGGCGGCGGTCGAAGAGGTCGCGCCATTCGGCGCCCGAATACCCGAACGAGGCGAGATCCGGCGCGACGTCGAGGAGCTCGCCGCAGGCGGCGCAGGCGGTGCGCGCCTCGGCGAGCGGGTACTCCGCGGCGCAGGCGACGCAGCGGAAGCGGGCGGCGACGGAGGGCGCGGGCATCGGCCGATTATGAGCGGACGCGCCGCGCGCCCTTCGCGTCGAGGCGGTGGACGGAGGCGTGGGCGGCGACTCCGGCCCGCCGCCAGGCGGCGTCCGCGGCGCGCGCGATCCGGGCGGCGACGGGCCCGTCTTCCGTGAGCGCGAGAAGCGACGGGCCGGCGCCGGCGAGGCAGGCGCCGTGCGCGCCGGCGGCGAGCATGGCGTCGAGAACGGCGCGTCCGCCGGGAATGAGCGGCAGCCGCGCGGGATCGACGAGCCGGTCCTCGAGCAGGGCGCGTCCCGCGCGCGCGAGGTCGCCGTCGGCGAGGGCCGCGACGAAACTCGCGAGCGACGCCGCATGCGCCGTGTGGACGGCCATCGGGACCCTGCGCGGGACGACGCCGCGGGCGCGGCGCGTCTCGAGCTCGAGCGCCGGGTGGACGAGGACGAGGCGCAGGTGCGCGGGCGCCTCGAGGCGCACGGGCGCAAGCGGCCCCTCGGGGTCGGACGACGGGACGAGGACGAGCCCGCCCAGGAGTGACGCGAAGACGTTGTCACCGTGCCAGGAGCCGTCCGCGACGTGCTCGCCGAGGAGCGCCGGGCGGAGGAGCGCGGCGCGGTCCGTCATGCCGACGAGAAGCCCTGCGGCGAGCGCGCCGGCGGCGGCCGACGCCGCAGACGAGCCCATGCCGCTCGAGAGCGGGAGGCCCTTCTCGAGCGTCAGCTCGACGCCGCGGCGGCGCTCCCCCGCCGCCTCGAGGACGGCGGCGGCGGCGACCGCGGCCGTGTTGCGGCGCGCCGAGAGCGGCAGGCGTCCGCCGTCGCCCGAGATCCCGAGGAGGCGGACGCCCGGCCTGTCCGTGAGGCGCGCGCGGACCACGTCGCCGGGGCCCTCGAGGGCGGCGCCGAGGACGTCGTAGCCCACGCCGAAGTTCGCGACCGAGGCGGGCGCGAAGACGGAGACCCAGGAGGAGATTTTCTTTGAAGGTGAGGAGGGGCGCGCCGAGAACGGCCTTCCTCGGCTCATGTCGTCACGACGCGATGCAGGGCCCTCACCGCCTTCTCACGGTCTTTGCCGTCCACCGCGAAGGAGATGTTGCATTCGGAGCTGCCCTGCGCGATCGCTTCGACGTTCACGCCCGCGCGCGCCGCTGCGGCGAAGACTTTCGCGGCGATCCCCCGCGTGCCGCGCATCCCGTCGCCCACGGCCGCGACGACCGCGATCGGCGTCCGCGCCGTCACGCCGTCGATCGAGCCCGTGAGGCGCTCGAACCGGAACTCCTGGTCGAGCGCCGCGACCGTGCGCGCGCGGTCCCCGTCGGGGATCACGAGCGCGATGTTCTGCTCGGAGGACGCCTGCGAGAACATGACGACCGAAACGCCGAGCCGCGCCGTGGCGCCGAAGACGCGCGCGGCGATCCCGGGAATGCCGGTCATGCCCTTGCCGTCGAGCGAGAGGAGGCACAGCCCGGAGATCGCGGTCACGGCGCGGACGCCGCGCGCTCCGTCTCCCTTCAGGGCGATCGTCGTCCCCGGGCGCTCCGGGTGGAACGAGTTGCGGATGACGAGCGGGATCTCCTCGGCGATCGCCGGAAGGACGGCCGGGAAGTGGAGCACCTTCGCGCCGAAGTACGTCATCTCCGCCGCCTCGCGGTAGGAGAGGCGCCGGAGGAGCCGTGCGCCGGGCACGAGGCGCGGGTCTGCCGAGAGAACGCCGTCCACGTCCGTCCAGATCACGACCTCCTTCGCGCCGAGGGCGGCGCCCAGAAGGGCGGCCGTCGTGTCGGACCCCGAGCGGCCGAGCGTCGTCGTCTCGCCCCCCGCGTTCCTCGCGATGAAGCCCGTCACGACGGGGAGGACGCCGCTCGCAAGGAGCGGCCTCAGCCGCCGCTTGACGCGCGGGTCGCTCTTCCTGCGGTCGCACGTCGCGGCGCCGTGCCGGTCGTCCGTGACGAGCATCTCGCGCGCGTCCACGGCCCGCGCCGGGACTCCCGCCTTCACGAGCGTCGCGGCGAGGAGCGGCGCCGAGAGGCGCTCGCCGAAGGAGGACACGAGGTCGGTGACGCGCGCGGTCCGCTCGCGCAGGAGCGCGACGCCCTCGAGGGCGGCGGAGAGCTCACGGAGGGGAGCGGCGTCGAAGCGCACGCCGAGCGCCCGCGCGGCGGCCTCGTGGCGCTCGCGCAGCGCCTCGACGGCGGCGCGGGCGGGCCCGATGCGGCCGCGCTCGGCCTCGCGGGCGGCTCCGAGAAGAACGTCCGTGACGCCCCCCATCGCGGAGGCGACCGCCACGACCCGGCCCCTGCGGCGCGCGGCGGAAAGGAGCCGGGCGGCATTGCGGATGCGGTCGGCGTCTCCGAGCGAGGTGCCGCCGAACTTGTGGATGGAGAGTCTTGTGGACATCGGACCCCGATCGTACCGCCCGCGCACCCGCGGTACGATCCCCGGATGCGTCTCCGGATTTTGCGACTCGTTCTCGGCTTCGCCGCCGCCGCCGCGCTCGCCGCCGGGCTCTGGGGCTGCGCGTCCGCCCCGCCGCCGCCGCCCGCTCCCGAGCCGGAGCCCGCGCCCGCCGAGCCTTCGACCGCGCCGCAGGCCGCCGAGGTCTCCTGGATCGTCCCGAAGACGGTGAACGTCCGGGAGACGCCCTCGACGAATGCTCCGACGGTCGCAAAGGCGGCGAAGGGCACCCGTCTGACCTCATTCGAAGAAAAGGAAGGCTGGGTCCGCGTGAAGCTCCCGGACAAGAGGCTCGGCTGGGTGAGGAAGGACCTTCTCAGGAAGGACGACGGCTGCCTCCCGGACCGCAAGGAAGTCCTGATCGAGCCGCCCATGCTCCGCGTCAGCGACGCACCCGGCGCGAAGGGCAAGGTCGTCGTCGAGGCCGACATCGACGAGACGGGCTCGGTGAAGGCGGTCCGCGTGATCACGAACGAGACGGGCTCGCCCGAGCGCGCCGAGGCCGTGAAGGCCGAGGTGAGGACCGTGAAGTTCCAGCCGCCCGTGCGCCGGTGCAAGGTGACCGGCTTCACGTACGTCTACTCGAGGACGTTCTAGCCGGACGGAACCCTCGTCCAGCCGCCGCGCGGCGAGCGGGCCCAGCGCTCGCCGCGCATGTCGAGCCACTCGCCGAACGGCTGACCTTCGATCGGGTCGCTCCCGAAGCGCAGGACGTTTCCGTCGAGGTCCTCGACCTGGATCTCGAGCGCCCACGGGTGGTTCGTGGGCGGCTGACGCACCTTCGCACCCTTCGCGAGAAGCTCCTCGTAAAGGGCCGCGGCGTCACCGACGCCGATCCAGACCCAGGCGCCGGGGTTCCCCTGGTCGCCCTCGCTGAGAAAGATGTGGCAGGGGCCGCGTCCGACGCTCGTGATGATCCCGGCCGCCCGCCAGTCGACCCGGAACCCGAGGATGTCGACGTAGTACGCGACGCTCGCCTCGAGGTCGGCCACGCGCAGGATCGGGTTGGCGGGATGAAAGTCGAGTTCTTTCATCCCGCCCGCCTCACCCTATCTCTTGAAGAACCCCGAGATCGCATCGAGGACTCCGCCGGCCGGCAGCTGGCCGTTCGGCGTCGCCTTGTCGACGAGGCGCGGGAGGATCTGGGCGATCGCCGCGCTCGCCATCTGCGGATTGATGCCCGCCTTGGCCGCGAGCGCCTGCACCTGAGCGCTTCCGAGGACGGACTGAATCTGCTCGGGCGAGATCGGAAGGTTCTTTCCGGTCGACACCCACGAGTTCACGACGTCGCCGAGGCCCTTCTGGTTGAACATGTCGACGAGGCCCCCGAGCCCCTTCGACATCCCGCCCCCCGAGAGCATGCCCATGAGGTCGGTCGCGAGGCTGTGCTGCGACGGGTCCGCGGCGCCGCCGGCGGCGCCGCTCACTTCCCTCAGAACGTCATCGAGCAGGCTCATGTCGCTCTCTCCTACCGGACCACGATGTAGTCCTTGATCTTCGCGAACGTGCCTTCCTTGATTCCCTTGACCTTCTCGATGTCTTCGGGCGACTTGAAGGGCCCGTTCTCCTTGCGATAGTCGACGATCGCCTGCGCCTTGACGGGGCCGATCTCGGGCAGCTTGTCGAGCTCCTCGGCAGACGCGGTGTTGATGTTGATCTTCGTCCCAGGCGCGAGCTTGGTCGCCGCGGCCTTCTCGGAAGAGGCAGAAGAGGAAGATTTCTTGGAAGGTGAAGAGGGCTCGGACGACGCCGCAGCCTTGCCGGAGGCGCCGGCTCCCGCCGCCACGCCGGCTGCAGCCGGAGCACCCGCCTCGTCAGCCTTCGAAGAACTCTTGCTCTTCTTTCCCTTCGTCTCCTTCGCGGGAGTCTCTTCCTTGGCGGCAGCCTCGCCGCCGCTCAGCTTGAGGACCTTCTTGAGGGAGTCGAGCTTCTTGCCCGTGCCGACGCCCTTGACCTTCGAGACGTCCTCCCAGGTCTTGTAGGGGCGGTTCTTGACGAGCTCCTTGGCGAGCTTGTCCCCGACGCCCTTGGCGGCGGCGATGTCCTTCTCGTCGGCCGTGTTGAGGTTGACCTTCTCGGTCTTGGCGGCGGAATCGGACTTGTTGCCCTTCGCGGCGGACGCCTCGGCAGACGGAGTCGGAGTCTTCTTGGAAGCTGAAAGAGCCGAGGGCGCGGCGCAGACCACCGCCACGGCAATTCCCAGCGCGCCGAGAGCTCTGAAAAGCGTCTTTCTCATTTGCAGAATCTCCTTCTATTTGTTCGTTCCCGCTCGGACGAGACTCTATATCGCGCGCCTCCGGCGCGCCAGCGGGGGGCGCGCGCTTCCCGTAAACTCCGCGACCGATGCCGAAACGGACCGATCTGAAGTCGATCCTCGTGCTGGGTTCGGGCCCGATCGTGATCGGCCAGGCCTGCGAATTCGACTACTCCGGGACCCAGGCCTGCCGGGCCCTTCGGAAAGAGGGCTACCGGGTCGTCCTCGTGAACTCGAACCCGGCCACGATCATGACGGACCCGGAATTCGCGGACGCCACGTACATCGAGCCGCTCGACCGCGACACGGTCGCCGCGATCATCGCGCAGGAGAAGCCGGACGCGCTCCTCCCGACGGTGGGCGGGCAGACCGCGCTGAACCTCGCCGTGGCGCTCGACGAGGCGGGCGTTCTCGCGAAGCACGGCGTCGAGACGCTCGGGGCCTCCATCCACTCCGTGAAGCTCGGCGAGGACCGCCTCCTCTTCAAGCAGGCGATGCAGGAGGTCGGCGTCGACGTCCTGAAGTCCGGAATGGCGCGGAGCCTTGAGGAGGCCCGGGCCGTCGCGCAGCCCTTCGGCTACCCCGTCATCATCCGGCCGTCGTTCACGCTCGGCGGGTCCGGCGGCGGGATCGCGTTCAACAAGGACGACTTCGACGGCATCGTGAAGCGGGGCCTCACGCTCTCCCCCGTCCACGAGGTCCTCGTCGAGGAGTCCGTGCTCGGCTGGAAGGAGTTCGAGCTCGAGGTCATGCGCGACGCGGCGGACACGTTCGTCGTCGTCTGCTCGATCGAGAACCTCGACCCGATGGGCGTCCACACGGGAGACTCGATCACGATCGCGCCGCAGATGACGCTCTCGGACGTCGAGTACCAGGCGATGCGCGACGACGCCAAGAAGGTCATCCGCGCCGTCGGCGTCGCGACCGGCGGGTCGAACATCCAGTTCGCGGTGCACCCGAAGACGGGCCGCCGGATCGTCATCGAGATGAACCCGCGCGTCTCGCGCTCGTCGGCCCTCGCCTCGAAGGCGACCGGCTTTCCGATCGCGAAGATCGCGGCGCTCCTCGCCGTCGGCTACAGGCTGGACGAGATCCCGAACGACATCACGAGGAAGACGCCGGCGTCCTTCGAGCCGACGCTCGACTACGTCGTCACGAAGATCCCGCGCTTCACGTTCGAGAAGTTCCCCGGGGCCGATACGACGCTCGGCGTCCAGATGAAGTCCGTCGGCGAGGTCATGGCGCTCGGCCGGACGTTCGCCGAGTCGTTCGGCAAGGCGCTGCGCTCGCTCGAGACGGGCCGGACGGGCTGGGTGGACGCCGTCCCGGCGCCCGCCCCCAAGCCCGACGCGCTGCGCGTCCCGCGCCCGGACCGGATCTACGCCGTCCTCGCGGCCCTGCGCCACGGGACGAGCGTCGAAACCGTCTCCGAGATCACGGGGATCGACCGCTGGTTCCTTGACCGTTTCGCCGAAGCGCTCGCCGTCGAGGCGCGCGTGAGGGCCGCGGGCGCGAAGGCGCTCGAGGGCGCCGACCTGCTGCGCGAGGCCAAGCGCAGCGGCTTCTCGGATCCGGACATCGCGGCCCTGACCGGCCGCCCGGCTTCCGACGTCGCGGCGGCGCGCGAGCGTTTTTCCGTGACACCGGTCTTCAGCCGCGTCGACACCTGCGCGGCCGAGTTCGAGTCGACGACGCCCTACCTCTACTCCTGCTACGAGACGGAAGACGAAGCCGGCGTCACGTCGAAGGAGAAGGTCATCGTCCTCGGCTCCGGCCCGAACCGGATCGGGCAGGGTCTCGAGTTCGACTACTGCTGCGTCCACGCGGCCGAGGCGATCACGGAAGCGGGCTACGAGTCCGTCATGGTGAACTGCAACCCCGAGACGGTTTCGACGGACTACGACACGTCCGACCGCCTCTACTTCGAGCCGCTCACGTTCGAGGACGTGATGGCCGTCGTGAAGCGCGAGAAGCCGAAGGGCGTCCTCGTGCAGTTCGGCGGACAGACGCCCCTCAAGCTCGCCCACGCCCTCGAGAACGCGGGCGTGCCGATCCTCGGGACCCAGCCCGAGGCCATCGACCGCGCCGAAGACCGGGAGCGGTTCGGCGAGCTCCTGAAGGAAGTCAACCTCCAGGCCCCGCCGTGGGGCGTCGCCCGCACCGCCGAGGAAGGCCTGCGGGTGGGCCGGAAGCTCGGGTTCCCGCTCCTCGTCCGCCCGAGCTACGTGCTCGGCGGGCGCGCGATGCGCATCGCGTACGACGAGGACGCGCTCAAGCTCGTCCTCGGCGAAGCTCTCGCTGCGTTTCCGGACCGCCCGATCCTCATCGACCGCTTCCTCGAGGACGCCTACGAGCTGGACGTGGACGCGCTCGGCGACGGCGAGCACGTGGTCGTGGCCGGCGTCATGCAGCACATCGAGCAGGCCGGCATCCACTCGGGCGATTCGTACGCCGTCCTCCCGCCTTACACGCGGGTCCCGCGCGCCGCGCTCGGCGAGATCCGCCAGGCCACCGTGAAGCTCGGCCTCGCGCTGAAGGTCGTCGGCCTCATGAACGTCCAGTACGCGATCCGCGGGAGCGAGCTCTACGTCCTCGAGGTGAACCCGCGCGCGTCGCGCACGGTGCCGTTCGTCGCGAAGACCACGGGCGTGCCGTTCGCGCGCCTCGCGGCGCGTCTCTGCCTCGGCCAGACGCTGCCCGAGGTCGGCCTCACCGAGGAGCCGCCCGTCCTCGGGTTCTCGATCAAGGCGCCCGTCTTCCCGTTCCGCAAGTTCGAGGGCGTGGACACGATCCTCGGCCCCGAGATGCGCTCGACGGGCGAAGTGATGGGCCGCGACCGCGGCTTCGGCCTCGCGTTCCTCAAGGCCGCCCTCGGCGCCGGCATCCGCCTGCCCGAGAAGGGCGCCGCGTTCCTGTCCGTCCACGACGGCGACAAGGACGCCCTCCTGCCGCTCGCCCGCGAGCTGCACGCGCTCGGCTTCACGCTCCTCGCGACCGGGGGCACCGCGAGAGCGCTCCAGAAGGGCGGCCTTTCGCCGCGGACCGTCCTGAAGGTCAACGAGGGCCGCCCGAACATCGTCGACCTCATGATCAACGGGTCCGTGGACCTCGTCGTGAACACGCCGCTCGGCAAGGAATCCTTCTACGACGAGGTCGCGATCCGCCGCACGGCGCTCGAGCGCGACATCCCGTGCCTCACGACGCTCTCGGCCGCCTCGGCCGCGCTCGAGGCGATCCGGGCGCGCGCCGCGGGCGCTCTCTCGTACGCGCCGCTCCAGGAGGAGGTACGCGTCTGACTCCGCCGCGCCGGGCGACCCTCGCCTTCGGCGCGACGCTTCTCCTGACCGCGCTCTCCCTCTGGACGATTCCGGACACCGCCGCCTCCGCGACCCGCGTCGCCGGACTCGGACTCGCGGCGGCGGGTCTCGTCCTCGGCTGGACGCGGCCCTCCCTCGCGACGTGCGTCGTGGCGGCGGCCGCCCCCCTCGGAATGGGCCTGCCGCGCCTCCTCGGCGACCACGGGGGCGCGCCGCTTCTGCCCGCGTTCGCCTTCGCGGCGCTCGGGAGCGCCCTCGCGCGGCGCCTCGCCCGCGAAGAGCGTTCGCTCCTGCCCCCGAAGCTCGTCGTCTTCGCGTCGGCGTTCCTCGTCCTCGCGGGCGGCTCCGCGCTCGCCTCCTCGGTTCGCGGCGAGACGCTCTATCTCCTCCTGCACGGCCGCGTCGACCCGCTCGTCGTGAACGACCTCGGGATGACCGCGGCCGAACGCACGCGCGACGCGGCGCTCGTCTTCCTCGGGCTCGTCCTGCTGCTTCTCGCGCTGGACGCGTTCGCACGCCTCTCGCTCGACCCGGACGGGCGCGACCGTCTGCTCCTCTGGGTCGCGGCCGGCGGCGGCGCCGCCCTCCTCGTGGCCGCCGTGGACCGCTTCCGGCCGCTCGACCCGCTGTTCCAGCCATGGTCCGGGATGCAGCGACGGGCCGCGACGTTCACCGACCCGAACGCACTCGGCGTCGGGATCGGCCTCCTCGTCCCCCTGCTCCTCGCCGCGCTCGCCGGGCGCGGCGCCGTGTCGGACGGGGCGCGCCGCGCGGCCGCGCTCGCGGGCCTCCTCGCGGCGCCGTTCGCGCTCGAGTCCTCCGGCTCGCGGACGGGCTTCCTGCTCCTCGGCGCCGCGGCCCTCTTCGCCGCCGTCGGGCTTCTCAGGAAGCGGCGCGTTTCGCCGCTCGCCGCCGTGGCCGTCGCGGCCGCGCTGCTCGGGGCGGGCGTCCTCGCCGCGCGCCTCCTCCCGCGCGGAGGCGAGATCGCGTCGGGCGGCCTCGTCCGCCGGCTCGGCGCGGCCCTCGAGGCGCGCGACTTCGCCGCGTTCGCGAACAACCGCGTCATGTTCTGGCGCACGGCGTTCGAGATGACGGGCGACGAGCCGCTCTCGGGCGTCGGCCTCGCGGGGTTCCCGTACGAGTTTCCCGCCGCCTTTTCGAGACGCCACGGGCCGATCGCCGTGACGGACGGCGCCACGAACGCGCTGCTCGACGTCGCCGCCGAATGCGGGCTGCCGGGCCTCCTTCTCGCGCTCCTCGCGGTCGTGCCGCTCCTCGCGCGCGCGTTCGACGCGGCGTTCGCGCGCGGCCCGATCGACCCGGCGTCGCGTGCGGCCGGCGCCGCGCTCGCGGGGCTCTTCGTGGCGTGCCAGACGGGCTCGCACATGCGGTTCTTCGAGATCGCGCTCCTCACGAGCCTCGTCGCCGGCTTCCTCCTCGTCCCCCACCTCACGTCGCGCGCGAACCGGACGGCGGCGCCCGGGGGATGGAAACCGTCCCGCACCGGGGCCATTCTCGCCGCTGCCGGCATTCTCGGCTCGGCGGCAGCCGTGCTGCCGACCGCGCGGGCTGAGGCGCCGTTCCGCGTGAAGACCTGGGCGGGCGTCTACCCCGCCCGGCCGGGTGATCCGTACCACTGGGCCGGACCGCTCGCGTACCGCGGGATCCGCCCCGGCGAGACCTCCGTCGTCTTCCGCATCCAGAACGCGCGGCCGGACGGCGCGCCCGTGTCCGTGAGCGTCGACGTCGACGGGCGCGCGGCCGTGGCGCTCGGCGTGCCGGGCGGGGGCGAGACCCGCGACGTGCGCCTCGACGTCCCGCCCGGCGCGAAAATCCTCCGCGTGCGGACCCTCTCGAGCTTCGTGCCGCGCGACGTGAGCGGCGGCGCCGACCGGCGCCGCCTCTCGATCCGGCTGGCGGGAGAGGGCCTGTGAGGCGCGCGCCGTCGTCCCTCCTCGCGAGCTTCGGCTGGGCGGCGCTCGGCTGCGCGGCGCTGCCCGTCGTCCTGCCGCCCCTCGCGGGCTATCGCACCGCGGTCGCGGCCGCCGCGATCCTGCTCTTCGGCCTCGCGCTCTCGGCGCCGCGGCCGGCCTTCGCGGCCGCTCTCGTCTCCGTGACGGCGGCGGGGGCCTCCGCGCTCGCGTTCGGCGCGAAGGAGCCCGCCTCCTCGGGCCCGCTCCTTCTCTTCGGCTATCTCGCGGGAGCGGCGCTCCGGGAGGTGTACGAGCCGCACGCGGCGCCGTTCGCCTCGCCGGTCGTCCTGGCCTGGCGCGCCTTCGCGGCGCTTTCCGCTGTCTCGGGCGCCGCCACGCTCGTCGGCTTCCGCACGAGCTACCTTCTCTCGCGCGGCGTGCCGCCGCCCCGAACGGTCAACCTCCTCGGCGAGGACGCCGCGCACGCGGCGCCGGCCGTTCTCCTCGCCCTGCTCCCGATCGTCGCAGCCGCGGGCCTCGCCCGCGCGGCCGGCCGGCTCGCGCGCGAAAGCGACGGCCGGGTCTGGCTGGACCGCGCCCTCCTCGCCTCCGGCGCGCTCGCGGGGGGCGTCGGCATCCTTCAGAAGGCCGGGGCTCTCCCGATGCTTCGGTCGGCGCGCTGGGCCGAATGGCATCGCGCGCAAAGCACGTTCACGGACCCGTCCGCAGCGGGCGTCGCGGTCGCGCTGCTGGCCACGCCGCTCCTCGCCGGCGCGGCGGCGGGCGGGCGCGCCTGGCGCGTCGCCTCGGCGGCGTCGGGCGCCGCGCTCCTCGTCGTGCTCGCCGATTCCGGATCCCGGGCGGGATTCGTCGGGACGATCACGGCGGTGCTCGTCTTCGCGCTGTGGGGCCTCACCCGCCTGGCGGCCGGTGAGGGCGGCGGCACCCGCCGCCGCGTGGCCGCGACGATCGGCACCCTCTCGATCCTCGGCGCGTTCGCCCTCGCGGCCGCCGTGTCGTGGCCGGGCCCCGGCGGGAGGTCGGCCCTCTATGCCCGCGTCGAGGCGCTGCTGCGCACCGAACCGGCGCCGTTCGAGCAGACGCGTGGGCGCGTACTTCTCTACGAGGCCGGCTGGGAGATCTTCCTTGAACACCCCGTCGCGGGTCTGGGGCTCGGCTCGTTTCAGATGGCGTTTCCGGACGTCGCCTCCGAGATGCTCCACCGTCCCGTGAAGACGACCGACCACCCCCCGTCTCTCTACCTCGGGGCGCTCGCCGAGTCGGGGCTCGCGGGCGGGGCGCTCCTCGCACTGCTCCTCCTCGGCCTCGCACGCGGCGCGGGCAGGGCCCTCGGGTTCGGCGCCGGGCACGGGCCGGGCACGCTCGGCGACGCCGCCGCAGCCGCATCCGTGATCGGGCTTCTCGTCGTCTTCCTCTTTGGCTCGCACCTCGTCTATCCGGAGGTCGCGGCGTGGGTCGCGGTGCTCACGAGCCGCCTCCCGCTCCGCGACGACGGGCGCACGGCGCGCCTCCTCACGGGTCTCGTGCCCGTCGTGCTCGCGGGCGCCCTGGCCTGCGCGCTCGGCGGTGTCGCCGCGCGCGCCCTCGAGACGAAGACGGCGGACGCCGCGTTCCGGTTCTCGCCCGACGCGGGCGTGTGGGCTCCCGAAGCCGAGCCGGACGGCCGGGCGTTTCGATGGACGGCGGCCTCGGCCGCGTGGCGGATCCCGGCCGCCGCGCAGGCCTCGACGGCCGTGCTCCCGGTGAGGAACGCCCGGCCGGACGGACGCCCGGTCGCGCTCGACGTATGGGTCGACGAGGCGCTGCGCGGCCGTGTGACGCTCCCCGCCGGCGGCTGGCGGCGCCTCGAGGTGCCCGTGCCCGCCGGAGGGGCGCCGGTCGTGCTGCGCCTCGGCGTCTCGGAGACGTTCCAGCCGCTGGCGCACAACGACCCCCGGGAGCTCGGCATCGAAACCGGCACTGCGCCGTTTCTCCGGGCGGTGCCGTGAGCCTCCTGCGCCTCCACCCTTACGACCCTCGGAGGAAAAGCCGCTCGCTCGAGATCGGGCCGAAGGGCGGAATCGCGTTCGCCGCCTTATCGCTCCTCGCGGGGGGTGCGACGACGATGGGCCTCGTCGCGGCGCCGCGCCTCGTGTCGGACATCGTCCACGCGGCCGAGCGCCGGGCCGTCGGGGAGACGGCCCAGCGCGGCGCCGAGGCGTTCGCGTCCGTCGGACGGCGCGCCCTTGCGCTCGGAAGCCGCATCGCCGCCGACGAGCTGTTCCTCGCGCGCGTCGCCGCGGTGATCGAGGCGCCCCCGCCGCCCGGCTTTCCCGCGGACGCGCCCGGGACGCCCGCTTCCGATGCGGCGGGCCTCGAGAACGCCACGTCCGACCTCGCGCGGCGCACGCGCGTTCTCGAGCTCTTCCGGCGCAGCCTCGCCGCGCTTCCCGCGGACGCGCCCGGGGGCTTCCGGCCATCGGCCGTGCCGTCGCGCTCCCCCGTCGAGCCCTCGACGGCCGTGCCGATCTCGGTCTTCGGGCCGCACGAGTCGCCCATTACGCGGGAGCCCGACTTCGAGTCCGGCCTCACGCTGGCCTCTCCGGCCGGGAGCCCCGTGACGGCCACGGCCGAAGGCACGGTCGTGCAGGCGGGACACGTGTCGCGCAAGGCCGACGCGCGGTGGCGCCGCCTCGGCGTCGTCGTCATCCTCGCGCACGACGCGCGGACGCGCACCGTTTACGGGCATCTCGGAAGCGTCTCCGTGCGCCGCGGCCAGCGCGTCGGACGGGGACAGGCTCTCGCGAAGGTCGGGACGAGCGGCTTCGCACCGACGCCGCGGGTCCACTACGAGGTCCAGCGCCTCGAGAACGGCCGGTGGGTCGCGCGCGACCCGCGCGTGTTCATCCTCGACCAGGACTGGATCGGCGCCGCCGAGCTGCGCAGGGCCCCGGCGGCGCCCGAGGCGCCCGAGCTTCCGCCCGAGCGCCACTGACCCCTACCTCGCGCGGCTCTTCAGAGTCGCGATCGCGTCGCGGGCGTCCTCCTGCACCTTCTTGTTCGGGTCCGAGAGGAGCGGCTCGACCTTCGGCACGAGCGACGCGTCGCCGAGCACCGCGAGCGTCCGGCACGTGTCGCGCTTGATGTTCTCGTCCGGATTCGAGAGCAGAGGGAGCATCTCGGGAATCGCGGACTTCGCGTCGAGGCCGCGAAGGGCCTTGAGGCCGTCGATGACCGCATCCTTGTTCGGGGACTTCAGGAGCGGCGTGATCCCCGCGAGGATCTTCTTGTCCACGGGCGCGTGGATCGCTCCGAGGACGCGGGCGGCCTTGCGCTGCACCTTCTCGCGCGGGTCCTTGAGCTTCGAGACGACCGCCGCCTGCGCGGTCTTCGACTCGGGGTACTGCTTCTCGAGGTCCTGAAGGGCCGACGTGACCTTCCCCTCGTCGGGCGAGGCGAGCTGGGCGATCAGCTCTTCTTCGGTCTTTTTGGAGGCGAGAGCCGAAAGAGAGAGAAAGAGAGAGATTCCTACGAAAGGAAGAACGCGTGAGAGGGCTCGGGCGCGGCGAGTCGACATGTTGCTTCTCCTCATGACCATTCTAAGAAATCCGAATCTTAGATCTTCTTGAGCAGCGCGAGGACCCGCTCCGCCTCCTCCTCGTCGTTCCCGACGTGGGGCGAGAAGCGGACGAAGCCCTCGCGCGCGGAGATGACGACGTTCTGCTCCGCGGCGCGCTTCTGGTAGGTGCGGGCGTCCTTCCCCGCCGGCGGCCGCGCGGCGAGGATGCCCGAGCGCGGCGCCCCCCCGAAGAGAACCGGGTCGAAGCCGAGCTTCGGAAGACCTTCGACGAGGACGGCAAGCGTCCTCGCGATCCGCGCCTCGACCTCGGGCAGCCCGATCTCGAGGAGGAGGCGGAGCGAGGCCGCCAGCGCGTACAGGCCCGGCGTCGGGAGCGCGCCCGGCTCGAAGCGGACGCCGTCGGAGCGAAAGCGAGGCGACTCGGGGACGCGGTAGTCGGTCGCGGACGCGCGGTCGAGGTTCGTCCAGCCGGCCGGCGGCATCAGGCGCTCCCGCAGCGCGGGCGTCGTGAAGAGGATCCCCGCGCCCTCGGGCCCGAGCATCCACTTGTGGCCGTCGGCCGCAAGGAAGTCGACGCCCCATCCCGCGACGTCGACGCGCTGTGCGCCGGCCGCCTGGATCGCGTCGAGGCCGAAGACGATGCCGCGCGCGCGGCAGCTCGCGGCGATCTCTTCCGCGGGCGCGCGGAAGCCCGTGTGGAACGCGACGAGCGAGACGGACACCAGCCGCGTCGACGCGTCGCAGGCCGCCTCGACGTCGGCGGCGGTGAACGCCCCGTCGCGCGTCGGGACGCGCCGCACGTCGACGCCGCGAGAGCGGAGAGCGGCCCACGGCGCGAGGTTCGCGGGAAACTCCGAGGCCGTCGTCACGACCGAATCGCCCGCCGCGAACGGGAACCCGGCGGCGACGATGTTCAGTCCGTACGACGTGTTCGGGACGATGGAGATCGACGAGGCGCCGCCGACGGCGTCTCCCGAGCCGATGAGCCTCGCGGCGAGTGCGCGGACCTCGTCGGCCTTGCGGATCCAGTCCTTCCAGTCCAGGGCCCCGCGGAAAGAGAGATTGTCGGCATATGCCCGAATCGCATCCGCGGCACGCGCCGGAAGAGGACACACCGCAGCATGGTTGAACTGGATTGAAGATTTCTTTGAAGGGAATTCGAGAGAGAAGTCCATTTGTCGCATCGGCCTCGCGCCAGCTCCGGCCCCACTCAGCCTTCTAAGAAAATCTTCTCTCTTCTCTTCACTTAATAGTTCCTCTGGGCGCTCACGAACCCGTCAAAGTTCCTCTTGCACTCTTCCATCGAGTCCCCGCCCGTCTTCTCGAGCAGAGCGTCCGCGAGGACGAACGCGAGCATCGCCTCGCCGATGACGCCGCAGGCCGGGACGGCCGTGACGTCCGAGCGCTCGTACTGCGCGCGGTGCGGCTGCTTCGTGTCGACGTCGACCGACGGGAGGCCGTCGCGCAGCGTCGAGATCGGCTTCTGGTAGAGCGTCGCGAGGACGTCCTCGCCGTTCGTGATCCCGCCTTCCAGCCCGCCGGCCCGGTTCGTCGCGCGGAAGAACCCGCGCCCGGGCTCGAAGTGGATGGCGTCGTGGGCCTCGGAGCCGGGCCGGGACGCGTTTGCGACGGCCTCGCCGAGCGAGACGCCCTTCACGGACGGGATCGAGAGCAGCGCCCGTGCGATCCGGCCGTCGAGCTTGTCCTCCCATGAGACGTGCGAGCCGAGGCCCGCCGGCACGCCGCGGGCGCCGACGAGGATCGTCCCGCCCAGCGTGTCGCCCGCCTTCGCGGCCGCGTCCACGGCGGCCGCCATCGCGGCCTCCAGTTCCCGGTCCACGGCGCGGAACGGCGAGATCTCGTCCACGCGTTCGAGGTCGTCGAAGCCGCGCGAACCCGCCGGGACCGTCACGGCGCCGACGGACAGAACGCCGCTCCTCACGCGGATGCCGAACGCGGCGAGGAGCTGCCGGCAGAGCGCCCCGGCGGCCACGCGCACCGCGGACTCCCGCGCGCTCGCGCGCTCGAGGACGTCGCGCAGGTCCCGCCGGGCGTACTTGAGCCCGCCCGCGAGGTCGGCGTGGCCCGGCCGCGGCGACGAGAGGCGCCGCTTCGCGGCCGCTTCGGCGTCGACCTCGAGCGGCCCCATGACCTTCTCCCAGACGGCGTGGTCGCGGTTCTCGATCGTGAACGCGACGGGCCCCCCGAGCGTCTCCCCGCCTCTCAGGCCCCCCGTGAAGCGGGCCTCGTCGCGCTCGATCTTCATCCGGCCGCCGCGTCCGTAACCGTGCTGGCGGCGCGCGAGGTCGGCGTTTACGTCGGACGGATTGATTCTCAGGCCCGCCGGGAGGCCCGACAGGATCCCGGTCAGGAGCGGGCCGTGGGATTCCCCGGCCGTCACGAGGGTCAGGCGCGGCATGCGTCGAGTGTACCGGGTGAGGGCCCGGTGTAGACTCCCCCCCCCGGCTCAGCCCCGTTCCGAGACTCAGGCTCGAAGGCCGTCTCGGGGTCGGGGCAGGGCCAGAACATTTCTGACAGAATCGGGGTCCGACCGATGAGAATTGCAGCAGTGCCCGCCGAAGATCCCCTCGAACTGATCGCCGAGTCGAAGCTCCCGGCTTACGGAATGGACCGGAACGACCGGATCGTCTACTGGAACGACGGAGCCGAGAAGATCCTCGGGTGGAAGCCCGAAGAGGTCCTCGGCAAGGCCTGCTTCGACGTCCTCGCAGGCCGCGACGTCTTCGGAAACGTCTATTGCTCGCACGACTGCGGGGTCGTCAAGACGGCCACCGAGGGCGAGGAACCGCGTCCGTTCCTGCTCGACGTGCGGAAGAAGGGAACCGGCACCGTGAAGATCGTGGTTCGCACGATCGCCCTTCCCGAGATCGGCCCGCGCTTCTCGTGCCTCATGCACTTCATCGAGGCCGAGGGCGAGTCCGCCGAGCCGATCCTCAAGGCGCTCCGCGAAACGGTGAAGGAGCCCGCGGACGGCGACGCCCCGCGCTCCGGACCCGTCGCGGCCCCGGAGGCGCCGATCTCCGTCTCGCCGCTCACGGCCCGCGAGCGCGAGATCGTCCTCCTGCTCTCGAACGGCTACGCGGCCCTCAACATCGCCGCGAAGCTGAACCTCTCGCACGCCACGGTCCGGAACCACATCCAGAACGTGCTCCGCAAGCTCGACGTCCACAGCCAGGTCGAGGCCGTCGCGCTCTCCTTCCGCCGCGGCTGGATCTGACGGAGCTCGCGAGGATCCCGTGAGCCGCGTCGTCTCGAGGGCCGCCGCGATCCGGATGCTGCGCGACGCCTTTATCGCGAGGACGGACCAGGAGCACTCGATGTGCGACGTCGCCTCGCGCGACCGGATCTTCTGCGGCGGGTTCCGGGCGTGGTCCGACCAGGACCTCCGCACGCGCTTCTCCACGCTCGAGGCGCGCCGGCCCGGCCTTCCCCGCGTCGCCTTCGAGGAGCTCGCGAACAAGTGGCAGCTCGGCCGCCAGATCGTCCACGGCTCGCCGCTCGCGTGCGACGTCCAGACGAAGGAGCACGGCACCTGCAAGGGCTGGGACGCGTTCTCGAACGCCGACCTCGAGCGCTATTGCGCGGAGGTCCTGGGCGAAACCCTCGTCGTCACGGAATCGGGCGCGGCCGAAGGCTGAAGCTCCGGGAACCCGGACTCCGGGCTCAGCCCCGCCGCTCGGCGGTCTTCCAGCCCTGGAGCACCTGCAGGTAGCCGGGACGCGGGAACGCACGCGGGTCGGCCCGCCGTTCGAGGCTCATGAGCCCACGGACCTCGTCGAGCGACTCGTGGCCGTGCGCTTCGAGCCAGCGCGCGATTCCATCCGTCACCGTCCTGAGGTGCCCGGCCCCGTGGAGGATGAGGGCCGAGACCATCTGGGTGACGTCGGCGCCCGCGAGGACGCAGCGCAGAACGTCCGCGGCCGTATGGACGCCTCCCGACGCCGCGAGCGACACCTCGACGCGGCCCGCGAGCAGCGCGATCCAGTGCAGGCGCGAGACGAGCTCGGAGGGGCTCGAGAGGCGCGGGTCGGCCGTGGGCTCTCCCCCTTCGAGGTCGATGTCCGGCTGGTAGAGCCGGTTGAAGAGGACGAGGCCGTTCGCCCCGACCTCCTCGAGCTGCCGCGCGAGCGACGCGATCGACGAGAAGTACGGAAAGATCTTCACGGCGGCCGGGATCGAAATGCTGCGCCGCGCCGCCGCGACACTCTCGAGAATCTGCGCCTCGGCGGTTGCGCCGCTCGCCCAGAGGTTCGTCGAGATGTGGAACAGGTTGAGCTCGAGCGCGTCGGCGCCCGCCTGTTCGACGAGCCGCGCGAATGACATCCACCCTTCATCGGTCGTGCCGTTCAGGGAGGCGATCACGGGGATCGACACGGCGTCCTTCGCGGCCCGCACCTGCCGGAGGTACCGGTCCGGGTCCGTCAGGGCGCCCTCGTGGCCGAGGGCTTCGGCCGCGACCTGCTCCTCGAACAGCGACGGGAGGACGACGGCGGGAGCTCCCGCATCCTCGAGACGCCGGATGGAATCGAGGTCGCCGGTCAGCGGGGAGGCGCCGGGAACGACGGGGCTCGCGAGATGGAGGCCGAGATAGGACGAGGAGAGATCCACTCCCTCGAAGTTCGCGCACGCGGCCGGGGGGCGCCATGATGCAGAGGATTCAGGCGCCCCCGGGCCTGCGGTTCAGCCCGTCTTTACTTGATCCCCATGTCCGCGAGGACCTTCGGATTCGTCTCGTCCTGCGCGAGGATCTGGTGGCACGCATCGCATTCCTGCGAGATCACGCGTCCGCCCGCGGTCTTGTGGCTGCCGTCGTGGCAGCGGAAGCAGCCGAGGAAATCCTCGTGGCCGATGTGGTTCGGGTGCGTGCCCCACGTGAGCCGCATCTCCGGGAAGACGTTCCGGCCGTAGATCCGCTGGATCTCGCGCACCGCCGTCTCGATGGAGGCGCGGCGCGAGGCGTACACGTCGGGGTACTTCGCCTTGTAGTACTCCGTGAGGTCCTTGGAGATCCGGTCGAACGCGACCTCGCGTGACGCGTATTCGGCCTTGAGAACCTCGACGGCCTTCTTCTTCACGAACGGCAGCTCCGCGCTGATCGCACCGGCCGCGATCGCCTCGTTCACGGCGCGGTCCGGCAGCTGGTAGGCGTGCGTCGGCCGGTTGTGGCAGTCGATGCAGTCCATCGTGCGCGTCTCGGACTTGCCCTTCTGGGCCTCGGTGGGCTTGACCTCCGTCGACGTGAAGACGACGGTCTTTCCGTCGTCGTCGAGGTAATTCACGGTCGGGATGATCTCGCGGCGGCCGTCCGCCGTCGTGTAGGAAATGCGCTCCTTGTCGTCGAGGTGACGCCCGTGGATCCCGATCGCGCCCGCAGCCCTCCGGCCGCCGAGCTTGAGAAGGAGGACCGTCCTGGACTGGGTGTTCTTCTCGTCGTCGGCGTACTTCGTGACGATCCGGAGCTTGTCGCCCGAGAACTTCTGGGGCCAGTGGCACTGCTCGCAGGTCGCGCGCGCGGGACGCAGCGTGTGGACGGGCGACGGGATCGGGCGCGAGTACGTCCCGAACACGACCGCGACCACCTGCCGCACGCCGTCGATCTTCGCCTTGACGGCCCAGGACGCGCCCGGGCCGATGTGACAGCTCGTGCAGGAGACGCGCGAGTGCGGCGAGTCCAGGTAGGCGCCGTACTCGGGCGACATGACCTTGTGGCACGTCAGGCCGCAGAAGCGCGCGGACTCCATGTACTCGACGCCCATGTACGCCGCGAACGTCAGGATGATGACGTTCAGGATCGAGAGGAGGGAGACCAGGGACCCGAACCGGCGCAGGCCGGGGTCCGTGAGGTCGATCTTCGGGTAGACGGACGGCAGCGCCCCCTCCTCCTTCAGGCGGCGGCGCTCGAAGAAGATCCCGATCGGGATCAGGACGAGGCCCAGCAGGAAGAAGGCCGGCAGGACGAGGATGAAGACGATGCCCGCGTAGGGATGCAGGGGCTTCGAGGCGTTCGCCTCGATGATCCAGAAGCCGACCAGGGAGAAAACGGCGCCCGTCGTCAGGACGGCGCCGAGGATGGACAGGCGGTTGCGGCCGAGATACAGAATCGGCCGCATCCACCGGGCCGCGAGGCCCACGGGCTCAGGGGTCATGGACTCCTCCTCAGGTTCCGGGAATCAGCTCAACAGAGCGTAGATCGTCAAGGATACGAGAAGGAGCCCCACGCAGACGGCGATCGTGCCGATCGTCCGGCCGCGGCGGAATTCCTGCGGAGTCGGCGCCGGCGCCGCGATCTCCGCGAACCTTCCTTCCGCGATCAGGCGCTCGTACTCGGCGGGACGCTCGTGTTTCACTTCCTCGAGCGGCAGGACGCCCGTGAAGATCACCGTGTCCATCGGGAACTTCTCGGGCCTGAGGTGCCCGTTGAAGAAGTGGATCGTGAAGATGAAGACGGTCGCGAGCAGCGCCTCTTCCCCGTGGACGAGAAGGGCGACGTTGAACCAGTCTCCGGGCAGGACGCGCGAAAAGAACTTCGGGAACCAGAGGATGAAGCCCGAACCGCCGATGATCCCCATGCCCCAGAAGACGGCCCAGTAGTCGAACTTCTCCCAGTACGTGAACCGGTCGAAGTTCGGCCGCTCTCCCAGGCCCACGAACCAGCGGATGTGCCCGAGCATCTCGGAGAGGTCGCGCGGCTGCGGAACCATGGAGCCCGGACCCCAGAGAATCGTCGTGTCTTTGTCGAGGAACAGCCTCTTCATCATCCGCGAGAGGTGAACGAGGAAGACGATGACCATGACGACCGCGAAGCAGCGGTGAAGGCCGCCGGCGGCCTTGAACCCGCCGACGACGTTCGAGAGCGCCCCGGCCCACTTGCGTTCCGAGAAGAGCAGCGGCAGCCCGGTGAACGCGAGCCCGAGAAAGCTCGTCATGAGGAAGATGTGGAGCCGGCGGTCGAGGTCGTCGAACCGCCGGACGTAGGCGTCCGCGGCCGGAGCGGCGGTCCCGTGGTCCTTCATCGCGCGTCTCCGTTTCCGCCGCGGCGGTCCGCCTCGCGCCGCGCCTTTACGGACCTCGGGAACCACAGCGCCGTGTGAACCCCGAAGAAGGCGAAGACGCCGATCAGGAGGTATTTCATGAACAGGGCCGTGAACCAGAGGATTCCGCTGCGGCCCCTGTCGTGCGGGTTCGCGTGGGGGTCGTACTTCGCGAACTTCGGCCCGGCGCCCGGATGGCACTTCTGGCAGGTCGCGAGCCGCTTGGCGGGCCCGACCGACGACCGGACGTCGCCCGCCGGGTGGATCTCGTGCGCCGTGTGGCAGTCCGCGCACGTCGCGACGGCCGCAAAGCCGAGCTCGGAGACCTGCCCGTGGTAGGTGTCGCGGTAGCTCTTGAGGGACGAGTCGTGGCAGGTCCCGCACTGCATGAGGATGGTCAGGCGCCGCACGTCGGGCGCCGCCGAGATCGCGTGGGCCGAGTGGCAGTCGGAACAGACGGGGACGCTCTGGTTGCCCTTCGCGAGCTGCTCGCCGTGGATGGACGTCGCGTACTCGTCGAGGATCTTCGAGTGGCAGGTGCCGCACGTCGCCGGCACGTGGGCGCGCGCCACGGTGCTCTTCGGGTCGCGCTTCGGGCTGCGGATCTCGTGGTACCCGTGACAGGTCGCGCAGTTCGGCGCGATCTTCAGACCCGACTTTTCGAGCGCCTTGCCGTGAATCGAGTCGTGAAAGCTCATCGGCTCGCTGCCGTCGGTCCCGCCCGCGCGGGGGAAGACCTTCGGATCGCCGTGGCAGCGCATGCACGTATTCGGCAGGTTGAAGTGGTTCGTCCGGGAGGCCGGGTCCTTCGAGGGCTTGATGTCGTGGGACCCGTGGCAGTCGGCGCACCAGGCGGCCTTCGAGAGCGGGCTCTTCGCACGCGCGGCCGCGTGCCAGCTCTTTCCGTAGTCCTCGACCTGCTGGCCGTGACAGGGCGAGCAGTCGGGCTTCGCGAGCTTCTCGGGGTGGGGAAGGTCCCCTTTCGCGAGGTCGGCGTGGCAGTCGACGCAGGAGGCGCCTGCGGCTCCATGCACCGACTCGGCGAACACCTTCTTGTCGACGAAAAGAGAGGACCCGTTCGCCCTCTTGGCGGACGGGTCCTCGTGGCAACCGAGACAGTCGTCGTTGGACGGGGCCTTCGGGGTCGGGGCCGCGGCTCTGAGCGGGGTCGCCGAGAGCAAAAACGCGGTGAGAACGACTCCGAGCCTCATCCGCTTCATGTTACTTGGATGCGGGATCGCCGGGGTTCGTCCCCTTCTTGAGCTCGTCGCCGTTGGAAACGCCGTCGCCGTCGCTGTCCATCTTGTCGAGAGCGGCGAAGTCGTACTTGCCGTCCTTGCCCTTCAGCTTGTTCATGTCGGCGCCGAACTTGTTCACGTCGGCCTCGCCCTTCTTGGGCATCGCTTTCGTGTGGCAGGAGCCGCACTTGATCTTGGAGTCCGGGTATTTCGCGAGGAACTCTTTCTGGAGATCCATCGTCGCAAACGCCGCTCCCGCGACGAGCGTGATGGCCGCCACGAGGGCGAAAACGGCCAGGGAAATCTTCTTCATCTCAACATCCTTCCAATCGAAATTCTGGCGCCCCTCAGGGCCGCCACCTCAGATACACACCGAGACGGTCGCCGCGGAAGCTTTGCGACGACTGCATGAGGTCGAGGTACCGGTCGACGGTCCACTCGACCACGAGACCGGCGTGCGCGGAAGCGGTCCAGTCCGCGCGGGCGCCGCCGCGGTACATGCGGAACAGGTAGGAGCCCGTGTTGTCGAAGCGGCTCCAGAAGCCGTCGACCGCGAACCCCTTGAACTTGAAGCCGGCGCCGAAATCCATCAGCTCGCCGTCTTCGGTGTTCACCGAGTTGAAGACCGTGAAGTTCTGGGGCGCCCGGACCGGGATCGAGCTGTCGGCCTTGAGCTGGCCGTATGCGCCGCGCAGCCAGACGTCCTTGACGGGCTTGAGGGTGAGGTCCACCGAGTAGTTGGTCGAGCTCGCCGTGTAGGCGTTGAGCGGGCCCGAGTCCTCGTTCTTCTGGTCGAGCCACATCGCGGCGCCGCCCAGCTGGATCCAGTCGAACGTCTTCCAGGTGAGGCGGACGCGCTCGCGGTTCCGCTTGAGGTAGTCCACGCGGGTGATCGCCGCGTTCGCGTCGTCGTACGAGGCCTCGCCCATGATGTTGAAGCCAGCCATCGTGAACGTGAGGGCGCCCTCGTAGCGGTTGATGCTGCGGGAGAAGGTGCCGCCCTGGTTGCCGGGGACGACGATTTCCGCCGGATCCTCGACGACCGTCAGGTCCTGGTCGATGCGGGAGAAGCCGAGGCGGATGCCGACCGGCCCGAGGAAGCGCATGGAGGCCTGCACGTCGAGCAGCTTTTCCTTGCGCTCGATGTTGGTCTGCGTGGAGAGGAGGGACGTGACGTCGGCCTGCGAGAAGCCCGTGAACGTCGACGTGCCGGTGTACAGCTCGTTGATCAGCGCCTGGTTGTCCCAGGTCTGGTCGCGCTCCGTGTACCCCGCCGAGAGGTCGAGGCCGGAGAGGACGTGCCACTCGGCCCGGCCTCCGGCCCGCCAGGTGAGGCTGTTCGGCGACGTCGTGTTGTTCGCCGAGTAGCCCGTGAAGAACCGCGAGATCGCGAACGAGGCGAAGCTGCCGGAGGCCCCTTCCCGGGTGCCGTCGTCGCCGGTCGCGTTCGACCGGACGTAGAAGCCCGAAATCTGGAGGTTCGGCAGAGCGAAGCCGCGGACGAACGCCGAGGTGACGGGCACGTTGACGTCCGTCGTGCTCGAGCGCGTGAGCGAATTGGCCGTGACGGTCTTGCCGAGGACCGGCGTCGTGTTGTTGCCCGGCCCGCCGAACGGCGCGAGGGTGAGGTCTTCGGTCTCGTGGTACTTGCGCCAGCCCTGGATGACCTCGCCGGACACGATGCCCGCGGAGAACGCGGCGCCGACCCGGAACTCCTGGTCGTTGCTGCGCAGGTTCTGGGAGAGCTGGAACTCGTCCTGGCCGAAGTGGTACGTCGAGTATCCGGGGCCCGAGAGCGTGTTCGAGGTGTAGCCGACGAGCGGCGTGATCACCTTGCCCGGAAGGACCTCGAGGTCGACGTTGAACTGCTGGCGCGTGCGGTCCCAGGTCTGCTGGCCGACCGTCGCGCCCAGCGGGTTTGCGAAACCCTGGATGGCGCTGAAGTACTGCGAGTTGCGGTACGAGAACCTGAGCCGGTAGACGCCACTGAGGCCGGCGTCGAGGCGCAGGAAGCCGGCGCCGCCGGCGCCGAGGTCGGCGGCGTCGAGCCGGAACTTGTCCGTGAGCGGGAAGCCCGCGTACTTCTCGTCGGTCCCGATGTGGAGCGAACGGATGAGGAAGCCCTCGCGGTCGTTGATCTGCGAGCGGTACATCTCCTCGTTTCCGGTCACCGAGAGGAAGCGATAGCCGGCCTCGATGTCGAAGGGGATCGCCTGGGCGCGGGCAACGCCGGACGCGAGCACCAACGTGAGTGCGGCCGTGAGGAAGGCGGAGCGGAGAATTCGCATCGGCCTGTCCTTACT
Organism: Thermoanaerobaculia bacterium; assembly: GCA_036504335.1. Classification (GTDB taxonomy): domain Bacteria; phylum Acidobacteriota; class Thermoanaerobaculia; order UBA5066; family UBA5066; genus Fen-183. The sequence goes on along the minus strand of DASXVJ010000034.1, from coordinate 19,404 downwards.
TCAGGAGCTGCGGGTCGCGCTGCGAACCGTGGACGGCCGTGTGGCACGTCGTGCAGTTCTGGTAGCGCGGCAGCGAGATGTTGTGGAAGGAAGGCGGCTGCGAGCCCAGCGTGCCCGTCGAGAGCGTGGAGTGGCACTCGAGACACTGGGTGTAGATCGTGGCCCTCGTCAGCTGGTGCGGGTACGGAGACCCGTGCGGACGGTGGCACGACTGGCAGCTGCCGGCGATGCCGGTGACGTGGGGATAGACGAACGGGCCCTTCTTCTCCGCGTGGCAGGAGACGCAGCCCGGTTCGCCCGCGCGGGTCTGTCGCACGGCGTGGTTCGCCGGGCGGCCGTGAGGATCGTGGCAGTTCACGCACGACATGACGCCGTCCTTGAGACGGTGCGCGTATGGCATGGCGGTGAACGAGGCCTTGACGTCCTGGTGGCAGGTCGCGCAGAGCTGGTTGGGGTCGGACTTGAGAAGGGCCTTCTGGCCCTGGCCCGACTTGTGGACGGAGTGGCAGGAGAGGCAATTCACCGCCTCGGACGACGCGTGCACGCTGTTCCAGAAGGACGCGCGCTCCGCGGACTGCTTGTGGCAGGTCTGGCACGTGTCGGTCGAGCGGCCGCCATGGAGCGTCTTGATGAGCGACTTGTCGCCGCCCGCATCCATGTGCTTCTTGCCGTCGCCGTGACACGTTTCGCAGACCGCGTTGCCCGCCGCGCCCTTGTGCGCGGCGGCGTAGCCACGGGAATGGGGGTTACTGGCGAAGATTTTGGCCTCGTCGTGGCAGTCGGCGCACGAGGGCCCGGCCTCCACCTTCGCCGCCGGCTTGGCCGGCGCCTGGGCCACCGCCGGCCCCGCCGTGAAAACGGCGAGGGCGGCGGCGGCGACTCCGAGCGAGAGGTGTTTCACAGGCCTTCCTTATTTACCGCGCGTGGACCTTGTCGACGCCGTAGGTGGCTCCGGTCGCGTGGCACGTGCCGCACGCCTCGGCCGGGACCGCGGGGCTGTTCGGGAAGTACGCCGTGTTGATGTACGCGTGCGCCGCGACGTCGCGGCTGTCGTGGCAGCCCGTGCAGGCGTTCGTGGCCGAGCCGCGCGGCGAGAAGAAGTCACGGTCCGTGACGACCGGGACGTTCGTGATCGGCAGCGGGAGCGCGTACGCCGCGGCGTCCACGTGGCAGGCGAGGCAGTTCCGGCGGTCGCCGGGGTACGTGACCTCGTTGAAGTTCGCCGGGTTTCCGCCGAACCCGTAGATCGTGTAGTCCTGCTGGAGTTCCTCGCCCGTGTGGATGCGGTGGATCATGCGGGCGAAGCTGACGGACTCGCCGGGGTTCTTCGAGCCGTCCGCCGGGCGGCGGCCGATGTCGCTGCCGTTCGGGTTGTGGCAGATGACGCAGTGCTCGATCGCGATGCGCTGGTTGCCGTGCGAGAAGAGGGCGTAGAGGTCCGCGTGGCAGGCGTTGCACTTCGTGAGCGAGACGGACGTCCGCCGCGGGACGACCGTCGTGCCCGTGACCGCGACGTTGAACGGCACGTTCGGGGCGCCCTCGTTGATCGTCGTCGGGCCCTTCGCCGGAGCCGGGTTCAGCACGTTGGCGCGACGCGTCTCGATCGAGAACGTGTACGTGCCCTTCGCAGCCGCGGGGATGGCGTTCGTGAACGTGTAGGTCCCGATGCCCGTCGTGGCGTTGTACGTCGCGTTCTGGGCCGCCTCGCGGAACGGCTGGCCGGCCGCGGCCTCGCCGACGTTCGTGTAGTCGGTCGTGGGCCCACCCATGATGATGTTCAGCGTGCCGTAGGACGAGACCTTGTAGTTGCCCGGGTCGACGAACGACCCGTCGCCGTTCTGGAGCTTGAACGAGACGACCGGCTTCTGGCCGGGCGCGGCGTTCGTGACCGAGACGATGGAAGCCTTGAGGCCCTTGAGCTGGGCCGACTTGAGCGGAACGACGTGGGCGGTCTTGATGCCGGGGCCGTACTCCTGGTCGTCCTGCGGCTTGTGGCACGTCGTGCACGAGCCGTCGGACGCGGGGCCGGCCGCGTGATTGGCGCCCGTCGTGAAGTTCAGGTCCTTGTGGCAGGAAGAACCGCACGAGGCGATGGACGCGTTCGTGTACCAGCTGTCGCCGCCCGCGGCCTTCGGGTCATGGCACGTCGTGCAGAACCGCAGGTCCTGCGGGTACGTGATCGGGCCGATCGTGGCGTCGGAGCCCTGGTGAATCGCGTGGAAGAAAATCTGTCCGTCGAAGCCGACGTTCGCGCCCGTCATGTTGTTCGGGTTGTGGCACATGACGCACGTCTTGATGTCGCGGTAGTTGCCGCCGTGGAGCGCGAGCGGATCGTGGCACTGGTTGCAGCGCGCGACCGTCATCGCGTTGAACGTCGTCGCGGCCACGTTCGTGGACGGGACGAAGTCGAGGTACTGCGGGACCGCGTAGTAGTTCTTCCCGACGATGTCGGTCGTGTTCCGCACGCCGCCCATGAAGAGCGTGTGCGGCTTCGTCGGGTCCATCGTCGCCGGGAGCGCGAAGGCGTTTCCGAACGTGTACTTGTAGTGGCCGACCTCGAGTTCCTGCCACGTTCCGGTCGTCCCGTTGTCACGGGTCGGAAGGCCGTTCGCGCCAGAGAGATAGTCGGTGTAACGCTTCTTCGTTGCGTCCCACACGGCCGGCACCCAGCGGACGGAGACAGCGCCGGGCGTCGCGAGGCCGGCGCGATCCAGGGGCCCCTTGAGGTCGTCGGTGATGTAGAACTCGACCACCGGCTTCTGGCCGGGCCCGAAGTTCGTGACGGCCTGGATCTTGATGTTCAGGCCGGGCCGGATGTACGTCAGAGCTTCGGGGGCGAGGTACGCCTCCTTGGCGGTCGCCGCGTAGGCCGCGGGAGCAGCCTGCTGTTCGGGTGCGTTGTTGGTGGCCGTGCGGTTCACCGGGGTGAACGGAACCGCGATCAGGCCAGCCAGCAACGTGAGGGCCGTGCGGGAAACCATGGACATTTCAGCCTCCTTGCCGGAAGAGAGTCGGCGTGTTGACGAACGTGAGTTCGGTAAGCGCGTAGAAAAGGACCTTTTGCATCCGTAGCGAAGGGTATGAAATCGCGCATCCCTAAGGCTTTGATTCAGTTGCATCAAATTCCGGGGGGCGGCGGGGACCCCGAAAAACGCGTTTCCCAGGACCCCTCGGGGACGCTCCCGGTTAGGCCCTGGCACTACCGGCTGCACACAGGCTGGTCCAACCACCGGAGGCCCCCATGCCTCGCGCCCGAATTCTCCTGGTTGCGGCCGCCCTCGCGGCCGTGGTCGCCGCCGTCCGGCCGGCGTCGGGAGAGGACGCGTTCACCCGCACCGGCGTATTCAGGCACCTCGTCGAGGACGACTTTGCCGGCCCTAAGTCCCTCGACGTCTATGAGCTGGAGACGGACGAAGGCGACGTCCTGCAGCTCCGGTTCGCGTCCCCGCCGGCCGCCCGAACCGGAGAGCGGGTCTCGGTCACGGGCTGGCCCGGGCGCCGCGCCTTCGAGGTCGACGAGATCCATTCCGTTGGACCGGGGCGGACCGCGCTCGGCCGGACGGCCCTGAGTTCCTGGACGACAGGCCCCAAGCGCGTGCTCGTGATGCTCCTGAACTTCACGAACGACACCTCGATGAACGCGACGACCGTCACGAACGCCCAGAACCTCTTCTTCGGCACGGGCTCGAGCGTCGCCCGCTATTACGCCGAGGCGTCCTACGGCCTCGCGACGATGACGGGCGACGTCGTCCTCGTGACGGCCACCGTCCCGAAACCGGCGACGTGCGACACCGGAACCGTCGCGTCGCAGGCGAACGCGCAGGCGCTCGCGGCCGGGAAAAACCCGGCGAACTACGACTTCCCCGTCTGGGTCTTCGCGGGGATCGGCGCGTGCGGCTGGAACGGCCTCGGTTACGTCGGCGGCGGCGGGTCGTGGATCAACGGCACCGGCTCGATGGGCCTCCTCGTCGCGGCCCACGAGCTCGGCCACAACTTCGGCGTCCTGCACGCGCACTCGTACACGTGCCCGTCCGCGGCGATCGCGCCGGCCGGCTGCACGCGCAGCGAGTACGGCGACCGCTTCGACACGATGGGCAACTCGCGCGCCGGACACTTCAACGCGCAGTTCAAGGACACGTTCGGATGGCTCCCCGCCGGCTCGGTCCGCAATCATCCCGGCGGCAGCGTCACATACACGCTCGACGCGCTCGAGACGCCCGGCGGATTCGCGTACGCCGTGCGCATTCCGACCACGAAGAGCGACCGCACCTACTGGATCGAGTGGCGAAGCCGCGCCGGCTTCGACTCCGGCTTCCCGGCCGGCGTCGCGAACGGCGCGCTGATCCGCTTCGCGCCGAGCAGCGTCGGCGGCGCGGACCTCCTCGACATGAACTTCGCGACCGCCGGCAGCTTCGACGACGCCCAGCTCGACGTCGGCAAGTCCTTCACGGACCCCGAGCTGGCCCTCACGATCACCGCCGTCTCGAAGACCGCGTCGTCCCTCACGATCCAGGTCGACTACGGGACGCCGCCGGCCGCGACGAGCTTCCACACCGTTCAGCCCTGCCGGGTCTTCGACACGCGCAACGCGAACGGGACGTACGGCGGCCCCACGCTGTACGCGGGCCAGGCGCGCTCGTGGGTCGTCCGGGGACGCTGCGGCATCCCGGCCACCGCGAAGTCGATCGCCGGAAATCTCACGGCGACGGGATCCACCGCCGCCGGGTCGGTCCGCCTCGTGCCGGGCGGCGCGCCCCCGACGGGGACCGGAACCGTGGCCTTCCGTGCCGGCCAGACCCGCGCGAACAACGTCACCATGCCGCTCGGCGCCTCAGGGGACGTCGTCGTGGACGGCCTCCCGGCGGGCACCGCGCACGTCATCCTCGACGTCGTCGGCTGGTTCGAGTGAGTCGAGCACGTTCTAGGTGATGACCGGCCGATCCGCGGCGTGACGCCGCCAGAGCTCCTCGTCGAGCACACGGCGAAACCGGCTCACTCCCTCGAAGAGATCTTCGAAGGTGTTGGAGAGGGGCGCGAAGCCGAAGCGGATCACGTCCGGCGGCCGGAAGTCCGGGATCACGTTCATCTGGGCGATGAGGGCGCCGTCGATCGCGAGCGCCTCGGGATGGCCGAACGAAAGGTGCGAGCCGCGGCGCTCGGACTCGCGAGGAGAACGCAGCGTGACGCCGAGCGATTCGAGTTGCTGCCTCCAGCACCGTTCGAGGAATTCCCCCATCGCGATCGACTTCTCCCGCGCGCTCTCGACGCCGGCCTCGAGCGCAAGGTCGATCCCGGCCTCGGCGGCGGCCAGGGAGAGGATCGGCGGCGTGCCCACGAGGAAGCGCTCCACGCCCGCCGCGGGCGCGAAGGCGGGCGCGAACGAGAACGGCGCCTCGCGCCCGAACCAGCCCGGGATCGGGTTCTCGAGCGCCGCCTGCCACTCGCGGCGCACGTAGAGGAACGCCGGGGCGCCGGGCCCGCCGTTCAGGTGCTTGTACGTGCAGCCCACCGCGAGGTCGGCCCCGGAGGCTTCGAGGTCGATCGGGACGACGCCCGCCGAGTGGCTCACGTCCCACAGGACGAGCGCGCCGGCCCGGTGCGCGAGTTCGGTGACCGCTCTCATGTCGTGGAGAAACCCGCTCTTGTATGCGACGTGCGAGAGCGAGACGAGGACCGTGTCCGGCCCGATCGCCGCGGCGAGGTCGGCGGGATCGACGGCGATCCCGTCGCGCGCCGCGACGACGACGACGCGCCGCCCGCCGCCGAGGAGCCGCGCGGCGCCGTCCAGCACGTAGAGATCCGAAGGGAAGTTCAGATCGTCCGTGACGATGACCGGGCGGTCCTCCCGCGCCTTCAGCGCCGCGACCGCGAGCTTGAAGAGGTTGACGCTCGTGGAGTCCGACACGACGACCTCGCCCGGCCGCGCGCCGAGGAGACGCCCGAGCTTGTCGCCGACACGGCGCGGGGCGTCCACCCACCCCTCGTTCCAGCCGCGGACGAGGCGTCCGCCCCACTCCTCGCGCACGACCCTCGCGACGAGCGCCTCCGCCCGCTTCGGAAGACGGCCGAGCGAATTTCCGTCCAGGTAAACGAGGCCCTCTTCCGCGACGACGAACTCGGCGCGGTAACGCGCGAGCGGGTCCTCGCGGTCCCGTTCGCGCGCCTCGCGGCGCGCGCTTTCGAGAGCGTCGTGCGGCGTCACGCCGCGGCGAACGCTTCCCGGAGCGCGATCTCGTGCGCCTTGACCGTCTTCGCGACTTCCTTTGGGCCGTGCGCCGTCGAGACGAACATCGCCTCGAACTGCGCCGGCGCGACGAAGATGCCCTGCCGGAGCATCGCGTGGTACCAGATCCTGAATTTCCCGAGGTCGGCCTTCTTCGCGTCGTCGAAGTTGCGCACGGGACCCGGCGTGAAGAACGGCGTCAGGATCGAGCCGATGCGGTTCAGGACGAGTTTCTCCGCGACGCCCGCCCTCTTCGCGGCGGCGTTCATGCCGTGCTCGAGGTCGCGCGCCGTCCGATCGAGCTTCGCGTAGACGGCCGGCGTGAGGGCGTCGAGCATCGCCTTGCCCGCCGCCATCGCGAGCGGGTTCCCCGAGAGCGTCCCGGCCTGGTACACGGGCCCGTCCGGCGCGATCTGCGCCATGAGGTCCGCCCGGCCGCCGTATGCGCCGACGGGCAGGCCTCCGCCGATGATCTTGCCGAGGCACGTGAGGTCGGGCTTGATCCCGTAGATCTCCTGCGCGCCGCCCTTCGCGAGGCGAAAGCCGCTGATGACCTCGTCGAAGAGGAGCAGGGCTCCCTCCTTGTCGGCGATCGCGCGCAGCCCTTCGAGAAAGCCCGCGCCCGGCGTCACGACGCCCATGTTCGCGGCCACGGGCTCGACGGCGATGACGGCGATCCTGCCGGGATGCGCCGCGAAGACGGCCTTCACGGAATCGAGGTCGTTGTACCGCGCCGTGACGGTCATTCCCGCGAGCGACGCCGGCACGCCCGGCGAGCCCGGGATGCCCAGCGTCGCGAGGCCCGAGCCGGCCGACACGAGGAACGAATCGGCGTGGCCGTGGTAGCAGCCCGAGAACTTCAGGACGAGGTCGCGGCCGGTGGCGGCGCGCGCGAGGCGCACGGCGCTCATCGCGGCCTCCGTCCCCGACGAGACGAAGCGCACCTTCTCCATCGAGGGGACGGCCTTCGCGACGCGCTCGGCCATCTCGATCTCGGCCTTCGTCGGCGCGCCGTAGGAGGTCCCGCGCGGCAGCGCCTTGCGCACCGCCGACAGGACCGGCCCGTACGCGTGCCCGAACATGAGCGGCCCGTACGACATGACCCAGTCCACGTAGCGATTGCCGTCCGCGTCGACGAGCGTCGCGCCCTTGCCTTTCTTGACGAAGAACGGCGTCCCGCCGACGGACGCGAACGACCGCACGGGCGACGACACCCCGCCGGGCATGCGCTTCTTCGCGCGGAGGAACAACGCCTCCGACTGCGCGGTCCGCCGAACCCGCTTCCGGGGCGGTGCCGCAGGGGCGTTCTTCTCTTTCCTTCTAAGCAAATCTTTCTTCTCTTCTCTCTTCTTCATCATCCGATCCACTGGGACGCTTCTTTGGCGTGGTAGGTCAGGATCAGGTCGGCGCCCGCGCGCTTGAAGGACGTCAGGATCTCGAGCGTCACCCTCTGCCCGTCGATCCAGCCGTTCGCGGCCGCGGCCTTGACCATCGCGTACTCGCCCGAGACGTTGTAGCAGGCGAGCGGGACGTTCGTGGCTTCCTTCGCCGCGCGGATGACGTCCATGTACGAGAGCGCCGGCTTGACCATGACCAGGTCGGCTCCCTCGGCGACGTCCGACAGCACTTCCTTCACGGCCTCACGCACGTTGCCCGGGTCCATCTGGTACGCGCGGCGGTCGCCGAAGGACGGCGTCGACTCGGCGGCCTCGCGGAACGGCCCGTAGAAGCCGGACGCGTACTTGGCCGCGTAGGACAGCAGCGCGACGTCCGCGAAGCCCTCCTTGTCCAGCGCGGCGCGGATCGCGCCGACGCGCCCGTCCATCATGTCGCTCGGCGCGACGACGTCCGCGCCCGCCTTCGCGTGCGCGACGGCCTCGGCCGCGAGAATCGCGAGCGTCGGGTCGTTGTCGACCGTGTCGCCCTTGATGACCCCGCAGTGGCCGTGGTCCGTGTACTCGCACAGGCAGACGTCCGTCATGACGACCGTTTTTGGGCTCTCGGCCTTGATCGCGCGGACCGCACGGCAGACCGGACCTTCGGGATCGGCGGACGACGTGCCCTTCGCGTCCTTGTGGTCCGGGATCCCGAACAGGATCACGGAGAGAACGCCGAGGTCGGCGAGCGCCTTCGCGTCCTTGCCCGCGAGCTCGGGCGACGTGCGGTCCACGCCCGGCATCGACGAGACGCCCTGGCGGACGCCCTGCCCCGGCACGACGAAGAGCGGTGCGATGAAGTCCGACGGCGCGAGCGACGTCTCGCGGACCATCGTCCGGAGGCTCTCGGTGCGGCGGAGGCGGCGGTAGCGGTGGAGGGGGAAGCTCATGAGGTTTCCTTCCGGAGGAGATCGAGGAGATCGGAAAGCCGCGCGCGCGGCGGTACGACCGGAGCCGGGAGATTACGCGCAACGACCGCCTTCGCCGTCTCGGGGCCGAGGACGCCCCATCTTACCGGCGGGGGGGACGGGACGGCCGAAAGCAGGACGTCGAGACCAGCCGTCGAACCGACCGCCACCGAGCCAAACCGCCCCGCGGCGAAATCGGCGACGACGGAAGGATCGAGTTCCGTAGGCGACAGAGCCCGCTTCAGGTAAACCACGGGCGCGCTGAGCAAAAAGCCCAGAGATCGGATTTCTTCGAAGGGTGAAGACGCGGCGTCGGAGCCGTGTGGCCAGAGGATGCGCACACCCACCGCAGATGAAGATTTTCTCAGAAGGTGGAGGACGCCCGCCGCTCCGGGAACCTCGGGAACGACGAGCTGCGTTGCGGCTGCCCCACTGTAGGTTGACGGCACACCGAGAGTGTCGCCGGGCCGCCCCCCCGTATTCACCTTTCTAAGCAAATCAGCCGTGCCCTCACCAACCGCAATCACGCGGGCGAAGGGCAACGTGAAGAGAGGGAGCAAAACTCTCACGGTCTCCTTGGACGACACGACGAGCGTGGCGCCCACGGGGTCGAACGCGAGCGCCTCGGCCACGCCCTCCGGCCGCGGCTCGACCGTGTGCGTGCGAAGGATCGTGACGTCGGGCGGAGCCGCGCCCTCCTCCGGCCCGGCCGAGCCGGAGCGCAGCAGGAGGATCCGTCCGCTCACACGCGCGCCGCGTCGATCAGCCGCGCCGCGCCGCGCGCGAGCAGCTTCTCGGCGAGAAGGCGGCCGAGAGAAGAGGAAGAAAGGGAAAGAGAAGATTTCTTAGAAGGTGAAGAGGAAGAGGGGTGCGGCGCCGCGAAGGGCTCGCTCATCTCGTCTTCGAGGCATTCGCGCCCGTCGAGAGAAAGGACGCGGCCTACGAGCTTCAGCGTGAGGCTCCCCTCTTCACCTTCGAAGAATCCTCGCGCGCCGACGGGCGCGCGACATCCCCCTCGCAGGAAGTGCAGGAGATCACGTTCGACCATTGCGGCAACTCGCGAGCCTGGGTCTTCCATCTTCAGCAGAGAAGTCCTCGTCTCCTCGTCGTCCGCCCGGCAGCCGATGCCGAGCGCGCCCTGCGCGGGCGCGCCGAGCATCTCGTCCGGCTCGAGGCGGCGCGTGACGACGGAGCCCCGGCCGAGGCGGTCGAGACCCGCGGCCGCGAGGATGAGCGCGTCGGCCCTCCCCTCCTCGAGGCGCTGGAGGCGCGTGTCCACGTTTCCCGCCATCGCGACCGTCACGAGGTCCGGCCGCACCCTCAGGAGCTGGGAGACGCGCCGCGGCGACGACGTCGCCACCGTCGCGCCCTGCGGCAGGTCCTCGACCCGCTTGACGCCCGCGTGGCGCGTCGCGACGACGAACGCGTCGCGCGAATCCGCGCGCGCGGGCACGGCCGCGAGGACGAGACCCTCGGCGTCGGCCGTCGGGACATCCTTCAGCGAGTGGACGGCGAAGTCGATCTCGCGGTTCCGGAGCGCGTCGTCCAGCGCGCGCACGAAGACGCCGGCGGAATCGCCGCCCGGAGGAGCCTTGCCCTCGCTGGAGAGCTGGTCGCCCTGCGTCCGCACGATCACGACCTCGACGGGACGGCCCGAGCGGCGCGTGAGCTCTGCGGCGAAGGCCCCGGACTGGGCGCGCGCGAGCGCGCTGGCCCGCGTGCCCATGCGGAGGGGGGATGCGGTCGTCATCGTCATCACCTCGGGGGTTCGCCCAGCCGGAAGAGGGCCTTCACGGAAGCGGCCTTCTCGAGGCGCTCGGACGCGTCGCCCTCCTTGAGGCCGACGGTAGGCTCGTGGAGGATGTGCCCGACGAGCGTCTCGGTGAGGCGCTCGACCGTGGCGCGGTCTTTCTCGGACAGGCCGGACAGCTTGCCCGCGTATTTCTCGATCTCGGCGAGACGGATCTTCTCGACCTTGTCGCGCAGGCCGCGCACGACGTCGACATGCAGGAGGCCGCCCCACCAGTCGGCGAAGCGCTGGACGCACTCCTCGACGATGGCCTCGGCTCTCGGGACTTCCTCGAGGCGCGCCTTCGCGTTCGCGTCCGCCATCCCCGTGAGGGCGTCGAGGTCGTAGCGATAGACGTCCGGCAGGTCGCCGACCTCGACTTCCACGTCGCGCGGGACCGCGAGGTCGAGGACGAGGAGCGGCCCGCGCCGCTTGGCGCTGGAGAGCGACGCCTTGAGCGCGGCGGCCGTGAGGACGGGCTCGGTCGCGTTCGTGGCCGAGAGGATGAGGTCGACCTCGGCGGCCGCGACCGCGCGCTGGTCCCACGGCACGGCCCGGCCGCCGGACGCGGCCGCGAGAGCCTGCGCCCTTTCGAACGAGCGGTTCGTGACGACGATCTCGGACACGCCCTCGTCGAGCAGGAGGCGCGCGGTGAGCTCGGCCGTCTCGCCCGCGCCCACGAGGAGCGCGCGGCGGCCGCTCAGGGACTCGAAGATGCGGCCCGCGAGCGTGAGGGCGAGGCCCGCGACGGACGTCGGACGCGTGCCGAGCCCGGTCTCGGAACGCACGCGCTTGCCGCACTCGAGGGCGTTCATGAAGAGCCGGTTCGTCACGGCGCGGAGCGACCCCGCGGCCGTCGCGACGCGATGCGCCTCGCGGATCTGCCCGAGGATCTGCGCCTCGCCGAGGACCATCGAGTCGAGTCCCGCGGCGACGCGGAAGAGGTGCCTCACCGTCGCGTCGCCGTGGCCCGTGAGCGCCGTCTGGCGCAGGAGCACGTCGTCCACGCGGTGGAAGCGCGAGAAGAACCCCGAAAGAGCGTCGAGGTCGTCCTCGCGGTCCGACACGCCGTAGATCTCGGCGCGGTTGCACGTGGAGACGATCGCGCCCTCGGCGAGGATGCGCTCCGAGAAGAGCCCCTCGAGCGCCTCGCGCGCCTTCTCGGGCGTGAAGGCGAGTCGCTCTCTCAGGTCGAGCGGCGCGCCCCGATGGTTCCAGCCGACGAAGACGAGCTTCATGAGCGGAACACGTGCAGCTTGGAGACGAACATGTTGACGGCGGTGTACGACAGGAGCACGAGCACGAAGCCCGCGATCGAGAGGCGCGCCGTCGAGACCCCCGGGGCGCCTCGGCGCGCCCGCACGAGGACGAAGAGGTAGAAGAAGAGCGTGCCGAGGGCGAAGAAGATCTTCGGGTCGAGCCCCCAGTGCGGGTGCTCGTTCGTCCAGACGCGCGCGGCCCAGAGGAACCCGAGGGCGAGGCCCGTGCCGAGGGCGATGATCCCGAGGCCGAGCGACGTGCGGTTCGCGCGCTCGAGGTACGAGAGCGTCGGGAGGCGCGTCGCAGGGCCGGAGAGCGTGTGCGACTTCAGCGCGCGACCCGCGGCGATGTACAGCATCGACAGCGCGGCCGACACCGCGAACGCCGCGTACGCGAGCATGTTGAGCGTCACGTGCAGCGCGAAGATCGCGCCCTTGAGGTCCGGGTTCGGTGCGGGGCGTCCGACGCCGGGCGTCTCGAGGAGCGCGAGCAGCATGAAGAAGAGCGCCGCCGGCATGAGGACGGGACCGAGGGCGCGGTCGTGGTGGCGCAGCTCGAGGACGACGGAAAGGACGGCGAGGAAGAAGCCGAAGAGCTTCATCGAGCCGAGGAGATCGCGGTACGGGACGGTGCCGACCGCGAGTGCCCTCGCATAGAGCGCCGCGAAGTTCAGCACGGCGCCCACGACGGCGCACGCGGTCGCCGCCCGCCCCGCCCAGGCGGACGGCCGGTAGAGGTTCAGGACGTAGAGAGCCGACGCCAGGGCGTAGAGCGTGAGAGCGGTCCAGCCGAGGCCGACGCTCCATGCGGCCGCTGCGGCCGAGTCCACCATCACGGGGGCGATTATAGGAACCCCCCGGGGGCCCACAACCCCTGCGTCTGCATCAGGTTTCCGGGGGACGGAACGGCCCGAAGCGGATGCTAACCTCCCGCTCCATGTCGGTCCCCACAACCTCCGGCCCCGGGTCCTCCCGCCAGCGTTTCGTCGACGCCGCCTTTTCCCGCCCCGTGGACGTGCCCCCCGTGTGGCTCATGCGGCAGGCCGGCCGCTACCTCCCCGAATACCGCGAGGTGCGCAAGGGCCTCGCGTTCCTCGACCTCTGCGCGAACGTGGAGGGCGCCGTCGAAGTCTCGATGCAGCCGTTCCGCCGCTTCGGAATGGACGGCGTCATCCTCTTCTCCGACATCCTGATCCCGCTCCCCCCGATGGGAATCGAGGTGCGCCTCGACGAGGGCGGGCCGAAGCTCCCGAGCCCGATCCGCAGCGCGTCCGACGTGGCGCGCCTGAAGACGTTCGACCCGCTCGTGGGGACGAAGTTCGTCCCCGAGATCATGAAGGCCCTGAAGGCCGAGGTCGCAGGCCGCGCGGCCGTGATCGGGTTCTGCGGGGCGCCGTGGACGCTCGCGACGTACGCGATCGAGGGCGGCGGCACGAAGTCGTTCGTCGAAGTGAAGAAAATGATGCACGGCGACCCGAAGACGCTCGTGTCGCTCCTCGAGAAACTCGCGGACTCGTGCGGCGACTACCTCGCCGCGCAGATCGAGGCGGGCGCGGACGTCGTGCAGGTCTTCGACACGTGGGCGGGCGAGCTCTCGCGCGCCGACTACGACCGCTTCGCGCGTCCCGCGACGGAGCGCCTCCTCGCGAGGCTTCCGAAGCGCGGCGAGGTGCCCGTCATCAACTTCGCCTCCGGCTCGGCGCACCTCATCGAGTCGATCGCCGCGCTGCCGGGCGACGTGGTCTCCGTGGACTGGAAGCTGCCTCTCGATCAGGCCCGACGCCGTGCAAACGGCAAGGCGCTGCAGGGGAACGTGGACCCCGGCGTCCTCCTCGGTCCGAAGGAGGGCGTGACCGCCGCCGTCCTCGCGGCGCGCAGGGCCGCGGGGCCGCTTGGCCACATCCTGAACCTCGGCCACGGCATCCTGCCGCCGACGCCGCCCGAGAACGTCGGCGCTTTCGTGGCGGCCGCGCGCGCGCCGCTCGGCTGACGCGCCTCGCGGGCGCACCGGGTCAGTTCGGGAGGACCAGCCGGAAGGTGCTCCCGACGCCTTCCTCGGAGTCCAGTTCGACGCGGCCGCCGTGCGCTTCGGCCGTGGCCCTGACGATCGACAAACCGAGTCCCGTTCCGTCGGCAGGACGGGACCGCCCGGCGTCGCCGCGGAAGAAGCGCTCGAAGACGCGGCTACGCTCGCCGGCCGCTATCCCCGGCCCCGCGTCGCGCACCTCGACCACCGCCTCCGCCGCTCCGCCCGCGACCCGGATCTCGACGAGCGTCCCGCGCGGCGCGTAGCGGATGGCGTTGTCGACGAGATTCCGGAGGGCCTGACGCAGGGCCAGGCGGTCTCCGTTCACGAAGACCGGTCCGGCGGCCCGTACATCGAGGCTCTGGTCCCGCTCCTCCGCGAGCACGGCGAGGTCGCCCCCGACGTCCTGCGCGAGGGCGGAAAGGTCGACGCGCTCGAATCGGAGCTTCGCTCCACCCGCGTCCGCGCGGGCGAGCGCGAGAAGGCCGTTCACGAGCCGTGCGAGCTTGTCCGTCTCCTCGAGCATCGTCCCGATGACCTCGCGGTACTCGGCTGCGGAGCGCGGCGTGCGCAGCGCAACTTCGCCGACGCTCCGCACCGCCGTCATCGGCGTCCGGAGCTCGTGGGACGCGTACGACGTGAACGTGCGCAGCTCGTCGAACGATCGCTCCAGTCTCGCGAGCGTCTCGTTGAACGCGTCCCGGAGCTGGTTCAGCTCCAGACCCGCGTCTTCCGGAGAAAGGCGTTCGCCGAGCCGCTCGGCGGTGATCCGGCGCGCGTGGTTCGCCATCCGGGCCAGCGGCCCGAGCGAGCGCTGCACGAGGAGCGAGCCGGCGAGGCCCCCGGCGCTCATGACCGCGAGCCAGACGAGCGCCAGCTCCCGCCAGAGCGCACGGACCTCCTTCCGCGCCGAACGTTCGGAGACCGCCGTGCGCACGACGAACGGGAAGCGCGCGAGCGTGGCGCGTTCGGCGAGGACGCGAAACGGGCCGCCCGGCAGGTCGAGGGTGCGCGCGCCGGCCGCGAACGACTCGGCGTCGGGAGCCCCGATGTCCGGGAGACTGATCGTCGCGACCGTGAGCAGCCGCCTCCCGTCCGGGCTCCAGACCTCGATCGCGTGCCCGCCGCCTTCCTCCTCGCGGACGTCCTGCCAGCTGGACCCGCCGGGCCACGTGGGCACGCCGTGCGCGCTCACCTGGACCGAACGCAGCGCGAGCTCGAGGTCCTCGTGCACGCTTCGGTTCAGCTCGGCGTCGACGTGCGCGGCGTACGAGTACCCGACGGCTATCGAATACGTCGTCAGGCAGAGCGCCACGATGAGGCCGCCCCACAGCGTCAACCGCACCCTCAGGCTCCGGAACCGGGGAAACACGAAGCCTCCCGTCAAGCCTCTTCCTCGCGCAGCACGAAACCGACGCCACGCACCGTCTGGATGAGGCGGATGTCGTGGCCGACGTCCACTTTCTTCCTCAGGCGGGCCATGTGCACGTCGATGACGTTGTCCAGCGGCGTCGACCGGTTCGTCTCGCCCCAGACGTCGCGGGCGAGCATTTCCCGCGAGACGAGCGTTCCGGCGTGCCGGACGAGGTATTCGAGGAGCTCGTACTCGCGGGCCGTGAGTTCCACGGGCCTGCCGCCACGCGTGACCGTGCGCGACGGAACGTCGAGGGCGAGGTCGGAGATCGAGAGGCGCAAGAGCTGGTCGCCGCGCCCCCGCCGGGCGAGCGCCCTCAATCGCGCGACGAGCTCCGAGAAGGCGAACGGCTTGACGACGTAGTCGTCCGCACCGGCGTCCAGCCCGTCGACGCGGTCCTCGACGGCGTCGCGCGCCGTGAGGAGAAGAACCGGCGTCAGGAGCCCGCCCTGCCGCAGGGCCCGGAGGACCTCGAGACCGTCGCGCCCCGGCAGCATCCGGTCGAGGACGATGACGTCGAACGGCTGCGTGGACGCGAGGAAGAATCCGTCCTCGCCGGTCAGGGCGACCGTCACGCCGTAGCCCTCCGCCGAGAGGCCCTCGCGCAGCGCGGCCGAGACCCTGGGCTCGTCCTCGACGACGAGGAGGCGCGGCCCCGGGGGGGGCGGCTCGCTGGCGGCGGCCATTCCGGTGGTGCGCACCGGTCGATTCTAGGGACGCGGGGCCGGCAAAGCGGCACAAACCGGCTTCCTGAAGAGAAGTTCATCGACTCGTCATCTCGCGCCCCCGAGGAACCGGGCTACTTTGCGTCCCGTGAGCCCGATCGGGACTTCAACCGAGTCCGAGTCCGTAGTGCAAGTGAATCAGCGCCCGGAGCCGCGCGTGCGCGCACTCTCCGGGGCACATAGATCCAGTTCTTCGTCCGGCAAGGAGGCACCCATGACCAAGATCTCGCGCACGTCCTTAACCCGGGGGCTCGCGGCAGTCGCCGTGCTCGCGCTCGCGGGCCTGGTCCTGCCGGTCCTCGCCCAGAGCTTCAACCCGGACGGCGCGACGCACGACCCCTCAAAGCAGAGCGGATGGGCCCTGCCGCCCGTGGGCGCGTCGCCGAGCAACTACAACAACTGCCTGCGCTGCCACCAGCCCGGCGGCCCCGCGGGCGCCGCGGACGCCTCGGGGTACCTCCTCGGCGGTCACAAGAACATGTCGCGCCAGGCGGACGGGAAGACGTGGGGCATGCCGGGCGTGGACGCGACCCATCCCGCGTCTCCGGAGCTCGAGGACGCCTCCCTCAACGCGAACGGCGTCTTCACGGACCTCTGGATCCAGGAAGAGTACGTCCGGCAGGCCGCGAACTGGACGACGGCATCGGGAGCGTCGCTCAGCTCCTACTCGGGAGGTTATTGCGCGAACAACGCCGCGGGAGGCATCAGCACCGACGACGTCCCGGACCTCAAGGCGTGCCCCCACTGCGAATCGCCCGTGATGGGGAACGGCAACGCCGGCTACCCGCTGAACTACCCGGATGCCGCGACGTGCGCGGCGGCGGCCACGAACACCGGTAAGCCCTACACCTGGATCACGCAGAACACGAAGCCTCTCTACTGGATCTACGGTGGCGCCGGCCTCGAGGGCGGGCCCGCCATGATCCAGCCCGGGAGCCAGCAGTACAAGTGCGGCCGCTGCCACACGACGGGCTGGACCGCGAACCAGGCCGCCGACGCACCGATCGCGAGCCAGACGAAGCGTCCCTACGCCGACTTCCCCGCCGCGAACCTCGCGAGCGCGACGACGCTCGGCGCCACGTCGAAGCTCCTCGGGCCCAGCTTCGGGGCCGCGGGCTACCCCGTGGTGAAGTCCCCCTGCACGCTTGGGACGGACTGCGACGTCACGAGCTTCGTCCTGACGGCCAAGGGCGCCCTCTATCCGACGAGCGCGCCGGCCGCCGTTACGATTTCGGATGCGACGGGCACCGGCTGCACGGCGATCGCCACGATGGCCGCCGACGCTTACGGCACGACCTACAAGGTGAACGCCGTCACGGTCGACTGCTCGGCGAGCAACCACAAATACACGAGCGGCTCCAGGGCCGCGATCAGCCATCCCTACTCGGTCTCGTCCTGGGACGAGTGGGGCATCCAGTGCTCGCGCTGCCATACCGGCGCCGTCGACGGCAACCACGGCAGCACGACGCTGAAGTCCCTCAAGGGCGGCGACATCGTCGCGATGTGCATGACCTGTCACCGGCAGGAGAGCGACACGGCGCCCCGCCCGATCCAGGGAGGCAACGGCTTCGCGAGCAACGCCGGCTTCATGCAGCCCTACACGAACAGGCAGCAGCAGCCGGACGGCTTCGCGCACCATCCGGACGGCCCCGAGTTCCTCAACAGCCCGCACGCGATGCACAAGGGAGACTGGAAGGACATCGGCTGTCCGCCGTACGCGATCAACGGATATTCCGGCGTCGACCCGGGCAAGCCGGGTGCCCCGGCGGCGGCCGGATGCACGCCCGGAACGATGAACCTGGACGGTTCGACGACTTCGGCCTACGGAAGCAAGTTCGCGCGGGCGGCCAAGTCCGACCTCTCCGGCGTCTCCGACTCCGCGGCGGGCAGCTGCACCACCTGCCACGACGTGCACCAGCCTCTCAGCGAGAACACGGCCGGGATGGGCGGAAGCGTGAAGACGGAGTGCACCTCCTGCCACTCCAGCGCAACGGCCAAGGTCAGCCCCCAGGTGTCGGTCGCGTCCATCCGCCACATCGGCGGGCCGGGCACGCCGCTCGCGAACGCCGTCGGCGACCCGGCAAGCGCCTGCATCACGTGTCACCAGCCTCCCGGCATCAAGCACCTGTGGAGGATCAACACCGACCCGGGCTACACGATCTACGGGGACTACACGTCCGCGTTCCCGGTCAACGGGTTCCAGGCCCAGAGCAGCGGGGCGAACGCCCCCGGGCTCGTCAACCTCTCGCACACGGCTCCCGACGGCGCGTACACGAACGCGGTCTGGGTCGACCTCGACAACGCGTGCGGCCAGTGCCACGGCGGCGGTGTTTCGCCGACGACCGTGAAGACGTCCGGCTCCGTCGTCGCGGGCGGCGCGAACGGCCTCATCAACCCCGTGACCGTCGCGAACGTCTTCGGCTTCGCCTCCGGCAAGGAGGTCACGATCGCCGGGGCGGGCTGGGCTGGCGCGGACTTCAAGACCGTCATCGCCAAGGTCGTCAAGGACGCGGACCCTGCCAATTCCGGCTCTGTCTATCTCACCTATCCGGCCGTGGCGTCCGTGACGAACGCCAACGTCACCGTAGCCGGAAACCCGCAGCCCAATCCTGCGGCGCCCTACCTCTCCCGCGCGGTTCTCGCCGTCGCCGCCAAGGGAATTCACGGCGGGAGCCTGCTGACCGCCGAGATCAGCACCGCGCGCAGCGCGAACACGGTCACGTTCGACGCGGCGAACCTCCTCTGCCCGAACGAGCCCTGCACGTTCGCCTGGGACTTCGGCGACGGTAAGACGGGCACCGGGGCCCCGGTGACCCACGACTACGGGACGGCGTTCTCGAACGCCGGCACCTACAACGTGAAGCTGGCCGTGACCGACGCTCTCGGCGCGAGCATCGCGAGAGCGACCTCCCTGAAGGCCTATCCGGGCTCGGCCCACCCGTACGCAAGTCCCACGGACGCCACCTGGTCGTTCACGCAGCCCGGGAACCCCACCTCCATCGACGTCGCGTTTTCCTCCCAGACGAAGGTCGAGACCGACTTCGACTACATCTACGTGATGGACAAGAACGGCAAGAACATCCCGGGCTCCCCCTTCACGGGCGCCACCCTCGCGGGCGCCACGAAGACGATCGCGGGCGACACCGTTCAGATCAGGCTGAAGGCCGATCCGTCGGTCGCCTACTGGGGCTTTGAAATCGCCAAGGTCGCGGGAACGGGCGGGACCAACGTCATCGCACCGGTCGCGACGGCGATCGCCTCGCCCGCCGACGGCGCGACGATCTCGGGCATGACGCGGATCAACGCGACCGTCTCGGGTGACGCGACGGCCGTCCGGACCGAGCTCTACATCGACGGGACGCTCGTCGCTTCCTCAAACTCCGCCGGGGTGAGCTTCCCGTGGAACACGGCGACCGCGGCCGCCGGCTCGCACACGATCGTCTCCAGGGTCACCGACGCCGACGCGAACGTCGCGACGTCTTCGTCCGTGACCGTCACAGTCACCCCGCCGGCTCCCGCCAAGGAGAGAAACGTGCGGCGCCACGTGTCGCACGCGAAGTCCGGCGGCTGAGAACCTGATTCTCGGGAAGGCGGCCCGGCGCCGTGAACCGCGCCGGGCCGCCT
>DASXVJ010000033.1:0-234557 GCA_036504335.1 Thermoanaerobaculia bacterium | reverse complement strand
GTCACCTTGCGGCCCGTCCGCGCCGACGCTTCCGCCAGGAACGTTCGGGCGAGCGGGAGGACGTCCTCGCGCCTCTCGCGCAGCGGGGGAACGCGGATCTCCACGACGCGGAGCCTGTAGTAGAGATCCTGGCGAAAGCGGGCGGCGTTCACGTCGCTCAGAAGATCGCGGTTCGTCGCGGCGAGGACCCGGACGTCGACCGGGCGGTCCCGGTTCTCGCCCACCCGCCGGACCTCCCGCTCCTGGAGGACGCGCAGGAGCTTCACCTGCATCGCGGGCGGCACCTCCCCGATCTCGTCGAGGAAGATCGTGCCGCCGCTCGCGGCCTCGAACAGCCCGGGGCGATCCTGCGCCGCGCCCGTGAACGAGCCGCGGGCGTGCCCGAAGAGCTCCGACTCGAGAAGCCCCTCCGGGACCGCGCCGCAGTTGATCGCGACGAAGGGACGGCCGGCGCGCGTCGAATCGTCGTGGATGAGTCGCGCGATGCGTTCCTTGCCGACGCCGCTTTCGCCGGTGATGAGGATCGTCGAGTCGACCTTTGCGACGCGCCGCGCGAGGTCCAGGACCCGCAGCATCCCCTCGCTGAGCGCGACGAGGCCCGACGGGGCGGCGCCCGCCGCGGCGCTTCCGAGTGCGCGGCGCCGCGTCCGAAGCTGATGTTCGACGCGGCGGAGCTCGCCGGTCACGCGGGCGAGCGCCTCGTCCATGCACGTCTGCCTGTAGTGGGCGATGTGCACGTCGGCTTCGGCTCCCCAGTCCGGAAGCAGGCGGCCCGTGAGATGGCAGACCGCGTCGCCTTTGCCGAGGCAGCGGTCCTCGACGCAGAGGACCTCCCGGCCGTAGCAGACCGAGAGATACCCGCTCGCGAAACCCGAAAGCGTCCAGCAGACCGGCTCTTCGGCGCGGCCGAGGTGGAGGAGGTGCTGCTCGGCCTCGTACGACTCCCGCCAGATCGACTCGGCGAAGTGCTGCGGGTCCGAGCCCTCGGTGGCAGGCGTCTCGACGAGGACGAGCCCCATGAGCATGTGCAGCCGGCCGCCCGCGCGCTGCCACTCCCGCTCGTCGTCCCACGGGAAACCGGATTTGAGGCTCTCGGCCGTTCGCCATCCGTGCGCGTAACCGAAGCGGGTCAGGATCCCGCGGGCTCCGGTGACGCCCAGGGTGTCGATCAGCTCTTTCCGGAGGATGCCGAGCGCCACGGCGTCGAAAAGTAGGGCGCGCTCGCCGCCGAACCTCATGACGCCGCCCTTGGGCTCGAACTGGAGGAGCTCCCTCAGGTCCAGATCCTCGGACCGCATGACGCCTCCTTCTCGAATTGAGAATTGAGTGAATCATAACGAGAGGATCCACTCGACGCCACCTCGCCAAGTCATTGCAATGAAGTCGTATCACCCTTGGCCCGTTCGTTGCGATGAGTGGGGTGACCGAAAGGAGAGACGGCAATGGCAAACGAAAAGTGGGAAATCGACAGCGGGCACTCGGGGATCAACTTCTCAGTCCGGCACATGGTGATCGCGAAGGTGCGCGGCAAGTTCGCGCGCTGGAGCGGGTCGATCACGGCGGAGGAGGGTGATCCCGCGCGGGCGACTCTCGGCGTCACGATCGACGCGTCGAGCATCGATACCGGCGTTGCGGACCGCGACACGCACCTGAAGTCGGCCGACTTCCTCGACGTGGCGAACTTCCCGGAGATCACGTTCAAGGGAACCCGCACGCAGAAGGCGGGCAAGGGCCGCTTCCGCGTGATCGGCGATCTCACCCTTCGCGGCGTGACGCACGAGGTCGTCCTCGACGTCGAGGACATGGGCCGCACGAAGGACCCGTGGGGCAACCAGCGCGCGGGCTTCTCGGCGAAGACGACGATCGACCGGAAGGCCTTCGGCCTCGTGTGGAATCAGGTCCTCGAGGCGGGTGGCGTGATGGTCGGCGAGCGCGTGGACGTCGAGATCGAAGTCGAGGCCGTCAAGCAGGCCGCCGAAAAGGCCGCGTGAGCGCGGACGGGAAAGGAAACGGAAATGAACAGAATCGGCAAATGGACCGGGGGCGCCCTCCTCACGTTTTCTCTCGCTCTCGCGGCCGGGTGCGGCCCGACTGAGGCCGAAGGAGATCGGGCTCGGTAAGTGAGCGGAGGCTGTCCAACGCTCGGTAACAGAAACTCCGCGACGGATGTCGCGGAGTTTTTCATCGAGGCACTGAGGGTCAGAACACGGTCAGAACGGCTCCGTCGGGTGCGCTACTTGCAGCGGTTGGCCGGTTCGCCGGGGCCGCCCGGCAGTCCAAGTTCATTCCTTGCCGCCGGCGTCTTCCCTGGCTTTTCCGACGGGTTTCGATCGCTCGTCCGGCGCGCCCCGCTCGTCCAGTGCGGCGAGCACGAGGTCGGGCTTCATGGACTGCTGGAGTGCAGCCGCCTCGGGGTCATGACGATCGCTTACGTTCGGCAAATCGCGTCTCAGCTCCTCCAGCAGGTCGATCAGCTTTGCGGCTTTCTGCTCGGTCAGGAGAGTCACCTTCAGATCCAGATGCGCTCGCTGTTCCTCGAGCCTGGCGAGCCTGTTCTGCTTGGTCAGCACCACGGTCGCGGTCAACAACGCTCCCAGGCCGACAATCCCCTGCAGCCAGAAAAACGGCGCCGGATCGAATTTGGCCATGCCGAGCCATTGCAACCCGGCGTTGGCGCCAATCCAGAGTGCGACGAAGATCAGAATGAAGCCGAGAAAGGCGGGCTGTCCGACGAGGTTGCTGATGCGCTCGAGGATCCGTTGCGAGCGGCTGATCCCCTGCTCTTCGCGAGCGTAGAAATCCAGAACGGCGTCGATGTTCTGGCTGGTCTGGTCGCGTCCGGGCTCGAACGGCGCGCCCGGACCATCCGTTGGCGCTCCAGGCGGATGAGCAGGTTCGCGTCTCATGACAGCGGGCGCGACGAATCCTAGAAGCTCTTTCTCAACGCCATGATTGCGATGCCTGCAAGGGCGATGGCGAGAATCGCGAGAGCTGGCCGCCCGAGAGACGGAACGGCGATCAGGGAGGCCGGCGGCGGAACCGGGGGGGGAGGCCCGCCGCCGCACGCGGTGACGTTGTTGCTGTCCAGCGTGACCGCCCCCGTTCGCGCGAGGGCTCTCCCGTTGAGGTTCGCGCCCGTGTTCAGCGTAATGCTCGCGAGCGCGAGAACGTTCCCGGCCAGCGAGGTCGTGGTCCCGAGAGTCGCCGAGCTGCCGACCTGCCACCACACTCCGCAGGCCGACGCTCCATTGCTCAGTGTGACCGATGCGTTGCTCGCGGTCGTAAGGGTGGTCCCGATCTTGAAGATGTAGACCCCCGCGCCGCTCAAGGGAAGGGTTCCCGTCAGCTGGGCCGAGGTTGCGAAGCAGTAGACGCCGGGTCCGAGCGTCCCGACGGAGCCCAGGTCCTGGCCTGTCAGGGTGGTCCCGCACGGGCGTCCTGCGGCATCGTTGTAGGCGGTGGTGAGATCGGACTGCCCCTGCTGCGCGACGGCATCCGTCAGGTGAGTCGCTCCGAGCACGACTCCCGGCGGAAAGCCCGTGATCGAGGTGCCTGGCCAGAGACCCACGTCGCCGGTGACGGCGGTCGGGCCGGTGTTGGTCACGGTCGAGGCGCCAAGGACCGCGAAGTTGGAGGAAGAGCCGAGAGAGACGTTTTGGGCCAGGGCCTGGGATGGGACGTAAGAGAGCGCAGCAAAAACCGCACAGACGAGAAACGCCGAGGATCTCAGCTTCATATGTCCTACTTCTGAAGAGGGAGTTTTCGACTCCCGACCTGAAGGCTGGGCAGCGTTCCCGCGCTTGGCCCGCGTCCGACGCTCACTCGGCGGAACTCGAGGGTTCGGTCGAGAGGTCTCCCGCCAGCCGGCAAGCCGCCGGCCCGGCGCGTTTCGCCGCGCTCCTCGCGTGCCCGTATGCGCTCTCGAACGGCACGGAGCTTGAACTCCGTCACGCAGCGTTCAAGCTCGTCCTCACGTACCAGCACGAGCCCGAAGGAGCACGAGCCGTGCCGCGCCGAGGAACCGCGCGGGACGTGCGAGATCAGCTCGTCGAGGCGATTTCTGCCGCCGAAATCGCCATGGGCGCTGCAAGAATTTCAAAAGACACTGAGACAAAGGGCGGGGACAGGAAAAACCGGCGCTGCCCGGTACGACGAGGATGGGGACGGGGCCCTCGACCGGGGCGAACTCGCTCGTCTCTTTCGGGGAAACCGGACGGACCTCCTCGGGCACTTTGGTTCCATGGCCGAGGCGGATGCTGGAGCGGGCCTGTTCGCGGCGGTCAGGACCGGCCTCGAAGATCTCTGCTGAAGGAAGAGCCCCCCTTTCAAAGGCTTTGAAGCGCTTACCGACGCTGCGGCGCGGCGACGGCGGAAAGCGCGACTTCTCGATCGTCCCCGCCTGCTCGGCGCGGTCACCGAGGCGGCATGGCTCGTGCTCTATGCCTCTTGAGAAGGAAGGCAGAGCCTGCGAACCGGCCTCTCACGGCACGGTGAGACACGACAGGTTTGCCGCGATCGTTTCTGCAACGAGACAAAGAAAGGGAAACCCCACCATGAAGAAGCTGAATGTCCTCCTCTTCACTCTGATGCCGCTGGTGCTCGTGGCAGGCTTTGCCGGCTGCGCGTCGACGCCGACACACGAGAGCACGGGGCAGTACGTCGACAACACCGTCATCACGACGGAGGTCAAGGCTGCTCTCGCCGCCGACGACTTCCTGAAGTCGTTCCAGATCAGCGTGACCAGCTACAAGGACACCGTGCAGCTGAGCGGCTTCGTCAACTCCCAGGCGGCCAAGGACAAGGCCGGCGAGCTCGCCAGGGGCGCAAAGGGAGTCAAGAAGGTAAAGAACGATCTGATCGTGAAATAGGTACGCTCGCGGGCCTGCGCGTCGTGCGCCACCGCCGACCGCGTCGAAGGCTCGACGGCGGCCGCGACGGGCCGAGGGTAGACTGCCCGCTCACTTGATCGGATCCCGCGGAACCGACGAGGGGGAGGGGGCGGATGGCTCTCGAGCCCGGCACCAGGCTCGGTCCCTACGAAGTGTCCTCGCCTCTCGGCGCGGGAGGGATGGGCGAGGTGTACCGCGCCCGGGACCCTCGGCTCGCGAGAGACGTCGCGATCAAGGTACTGCCGGAAGAATTCTTCGAAGGTGAAGAGAAAAGAGCGCGCTTCGAACGGGAAGCCCGCACGCTGGCGAGCCTGAACCATCCCGGAATCGCCGCCATCTACTCCTTCGAGGAAATCCCCGCTCCCTTCGCCTCCTCGACGCGCCACATCCTCGTCATGGAGCTCGTGGACGGCGAGGATCTCGCCGAGCGCCTCCGGCGCGGCGCGATCCCGGTGGACGAGGCGCTCGCGATCGCGAAGCAGATCGCCGAGGGTCTCGAGGCGGCGCACGAGAAGGGGATCGTCCATCGCGACCTGAAGCCCGCCAACGTGAAGCTCACGAAGGACGGGGTCGTGAAGATCCTCGACTTCGGGCTCGCGAAGGCGTTCGAGGGAGACGACGCCGCGGCCACGAGCGCGTCGTCTCTGACCCAGTCGCCGACGATGTCGCGCCACCTGACCGAGGCGGGAGTGATCCTCGGGACCGCGGCGTACATGAGCCCCGAGCAGGCGCGCGGAAAGCCCGTCGACAAGAGGACCGACATCTGGTCCTTCGGCGTCGTCCTCCACGAGATGCTCGCGGGCAAGCGCCTCTTCGTCGGGGAGACGGTCAGCGACACGCTCGCCGCGGTCCTCAGGCAGGACCTCGACCTCGCCGCGCTCCCGGCGGAGACTCCCGACCGCGTCCGCCGCCTCCTGGCCCGCTGCCTCGTGCGCGACCCGAAACTGCGGCTCCGCGACATCGGCGACGCGCGGCTCGAGCTCGACGCGGGCGGGCCCGGACGGCCGGCGGACGTCCCCGCCGCGCCGCGCCGGAGCCCGTCGCTTCCTCTTGCGATTGCCGCGGCGCTCGGGGCAGCCGCCCTCGCGGCCGCCGCGGTGTGGACGCTGAAGCCCGCGCCCGCGGTCCCCCGGCACCCGCTCGTGAGGATGAGCTACCCGATGGGACCGCAGCTCGGCCTCATGATCCAGCGCCGCCTTCTCGCGATCGCGCCCGACGGCCGCACGCTCGCGACGGTCGTGGGATCTCTCGGGACGGGCTCGCACCTGGAGGTGCGGCGGCTCGACGAGCTGGCGCCGTCGCGGGTCAAGGGATCGGAGGGGATCCAGAGCGTGTTCTTCTCGCCCGACAGCCGCTTCATCGGCTTCACCACGGATACCGCCATCAAGAAGGTGGCGATCGGCTCGAACGAGGGCGTGATCGTGGCCGACATCGGAACGAACCTCTCGTCGGGTCCGAGCGGCATCTCCTGGGGCGACAACGGCCTCATCTATTTTGGAACCCTCGACGGCATCCGCGCGGTGCCGGCGGCCGGAGGCGCCGCGCAGATGGTCGTCGCCGGCCGGAAGCTCGCGCATCCGCAGGTGCTCCCGGGCAGCCGCTTTCTCCTCTACGCGCGCCAGTCGCAGACCGCGTTCACGCCGGACGGTCCGGTCGTCCTCCGGTCGCTGGGGGACGGGACGGAGACCGAGCTCACGACGGGAACGAGCCCGATCTGCCCTGCCGGCGACATGCTGCTCGTCGCCCGGGCGGACGGCGTCTTCGCGGCGCCGCTGTCTCTCGCCGGCCGACGCCTCACGAAAGAGCCCGTCCTCGTGGTTCGGGCAGTCGCGCTGGTGGGCAGCGCCGCACAGTACGACCTCTCGAAGACGGGCACGCTCGTTTACATGCCGGGCAGCGTTCTCAACGAGTCGCTCTGTCTTCCGCGGCGCGTGCAGGCGACCGGTCTCGCCGCGCCCCTTTCGAAGACGGTCCGCGAGTACTCGGACCCGCGCGTATCGCCCGACGGGCGCCACCTCGCGCTCCATGTGCAGGACGAGGGGGACGACGTCTGGGCGTTCGACGTCGCCCGGGACTCCCTGACGCGGTTGACGTTCGAGCCCGGAGAGGACGAGACGCCGGTCTGGTCCCCCGACGGCCGGTGGATCGCCTTCAGCGCCACGCGGGGCGAGAAGCGGTGCGTGATCCGGAGGCCCGCAGACGGCAGCGGCGCCGAGGAAGTGCTCTGGACCCTGTCCGACCACGCCCACGTGACCGACTGGTCCCCCGACGGCCGATCCCTGCTGGTGGACGTCTACCGGGTGAAATCTCGCAGCGACATCCTGCGTCTGGAGCTGGGCGAGAAGCCGACGCCGCACCCGTTCCTCGAGACACCGTTCGACGAGTCCTCGGGCCGCGTCTCTCCCGACGGCCGCTGGATCGCGTACCGGTCGAACGAGTCCGGGCGGGACGAGGTCTATCTGCAGCCCTTCCCGAACGGCGGGGGCAAGGTGTCGATTTCGAACGGCGGAGGCGTCCAGCCCGTGTGGGCGCGCGACGGGAAGGCGCTCTATTTCCGCTCCGACACCGATCTGATGGTGGCGCGGCTCGGCGCGGCTCCGGCGCCCGCGTTCCGGCCGGCGATTTCCGTCTTCAAGGACCGCTTCGTGCGGCCGCAGGGCGCCGCGCACACGACCTACGACGTTTTCCCGGACGGCTCTTTCTTCTTCCTGGAGCCGACGAGCCTGCCGGAAGGGTCGGCGGCCCCGACCCGGAGCGTGATCGCCGCGTTCCACTGGCTCGAGAACCTGGAGACGCGGGTCGAGGCGAAGCCGTAACCTCTTGGGTCTACCGCGCGGACTCGTACTCCTTCAGCTTGCGGTGGAGAATCGCCGTTCCGATTCCCCGCGCGTGCGATCGTCCGGTAGGTCCTCGACGTCGACGCGGCTCCCTTTCGCGAGGACGACCGCACGCTCCTCCGCGTGGGAAATCCCGGCCGGCTACGCGAAGATCGACAACCCGATGCTGAAGTCATTCGAGGGCCACGACCGCAAGCGCTCGCGGTCCTGAACGTGCCGTGAGCGCGCCCAGGCGCTTGGAGTGTCCGCTCAGCGGCTGAAGCGCCGTTGCAGCTCGGCGTACGGGATGGCGCCCCGCGCGAAGTCGAAGGTGCCGTGGTTCGCCATTTCCCGGGCGGCCTTCTCGACCAGGGTGAGGGCGGCGCGCGTGAGGGTGCCGCCGACGCTGATCCTGGCGACGCCCAGCAAGCGCAGGGTGGCCGCGTCCAGCACCGGTTCGACCAGGCCGGCCACGACGTTCACCGGCGCGCCGATCGCGGCGGTCAGCCTCCCGATCTCCTCGGCCGCGCTGACGCCGGGAACGAAGATGCAGTCGGCTCCGGCGGCCCGGTAGCACTCGGCCCGGCGCACGGTCTCGGCGAAGGCGTCGGGGCGCCCGACCATGTAGGCGTCGGTGCGCGCGTTCAGCACGAACGAGCCGGCCGGCGCGGCGGCCCGCGCCGCCTCGAGACGTTCGCAGGCAGCCTCGACCTCGAGCAGTTCTCCGGGCCGAGTCACGTCCTCCAGATTGCCTCCAACCACCCCGATCTCGACCGCAGCGGCCACCGTTGCGGCGACGTTGTCGGCGGTCGCGCCGTAACCGGACTCCAGGTCGGCGCTCACCGGGCACGCGACGGCCGACACGATCCAAGCGATGCAGTCGAGCATCTCCGGCCCCTCCATCGTGCCGTCGGCGGCACCGCGGCTGAAGGCGATCCCGGCGCTCGTGGTGGCGATCGCGGCGAAGCCGGCCTGTTCGAGAATCCGTGCCGAGCCGCCGTCCCAGGCATTCGGCAGGATGAAACCGGCGCCCGGTCGATGCATCGCCAGGAACGCCGCTGCGCGGTTCGCGGTTGCGGACGCGATCATGCGCCTGATTCTACGGAGGGGGACCGCCGGGCGGACGGACCGGTGGGGGGAGGGCCGCCGCTGCACGCGGTGACGTTGTTGCTGTCCAGCGTGGCAGCCCCGGAGATAATCACGGCGTGTCGTTGAACGGCCTCGGACAGGAGAACACCAGTTCCTGCGCCCTTCCGGCCGAGGCAGACGTGGTCGTCTGCGGCGGGGGACCGGGCGGTTCGACGTTCGCGACGCTGACGGCTCGGATGGGTCATCGCACGATCCTCTTCGAACGGGAGAAATTTCCCCGCTTTCACATCGGCGAGTCTCTCCTGCCGTGGAACGTACCGCTCTTCGAGCGCCTCGGCGTCCTCCCGAAGCTGAGGGCGGCAGGGCCTCAAGTCAAACGCGGAGCCCGCTTCTACCACCAGGGATCGTCCTTCACGCGCCCGGTCCTGTTCGCGAACGGAATCGACCGCGATCACCCGAGCTCGTTCCAGGTGAAGCGGGCCGAGTTCGACGCTCTTCTCCTGGACCACGCGCGCGAGTCCGGGGCGGCCGTCTTCGAGGAATCGCGCGTGACGGAAGTTCTGTTCGATGCAGAGGCTTCGCGGGCGCGCGGCGTGAACGTGCTGCTGAATGGGGAGCGTGAGCCGCGCACGGTGAAGGCGAAGCTGGTCGTGGACGCCACCGGGCGAGACGCGCTCCTCTCCCGCCACCTCGGTGGACGCCGGCGCGATCCGCGACTCGACCGCTCGGCCGCGTTCGCCCATTACGACACCTTCCGACGCGCGGAGGGTCCCATCGGCGGTGACATCGTGATCGTCACCACGCCGGACGGCTGGTGGTGGCTCATTCCGTTCTCGGACGGCTCCGTCTCGGTCGGAATCGTCATGCCCTCGCGGCGCTTCAAAGAGCGGCAGGGCTCCGTGGAGCAACTCTTCGAGGAGTCGGTGCGAGCGACGCCGGAGGTGCGCGAGCTTCTGGCGGGCTCGAAGCGCACGATGGACGTTCAGGCGATCGCGGACTATTCGTACAGCACGCCTCGCATCTCCGGCGACGGCTTCTGCCTCGTGGGAGACGCGGCCTGCTTCCTCGACCCCGTTTTCTCGACAGGCGTCCTCCTCGCCATGACGTCGGCCGAGCTCGCGGCGGGCGCGGCCTCGCGGGCTCTCCACGCGAAAGGGCGAGTGGACGCGAGCGACTTTCGCCGCTTCGAGCGGACGTACCGGGGCGCGATCCGGCGATTCGAGCGCTTCGTCCACGGCTTCTACGAACCGCACGTACTCGAGACGTTCTACACGCAGGCCCCGAATCCGTGGATCGAGCGCGGCGTCACGACGGTTCTGGGCGGCGGCGTCTTCCGTCCTTCCGTCGGCGCGCGCTTCTGGATGTTCGCCTTTCACGTCTGCACCGCATTCATGTGGTTGCAGCAGGCGCTGCGTGGCCGGGGCGCTTTCGAGCGAGCAACGGGGACTCTCGAGCCCGAGAAGGCGCCATGAGCTTCCGGCGCGGCCTGAAGCTCGCTGGTTTCGCGCGCCGGCACCTCGGCCGCATGGTGCGAGGACGCCGGGAGGTGATGAGGCACCTTTCCGCGCCCGGCCCCGGCAACCTCCCGATGCCCACGTTCGTGCAGCTCCGCGTCACGAACCTCTGCAACCTCCGCTGCAAGATGTGCGGGCAGTGGGGAGACACGGGGATCTACCGCGGGGGCGCCGACGGGCCGGCGTCCGACGGACAGCGTGAGCGGGACAGGATCCGCGAGCTGATCGGCCTGAACCGGCAGATGACGCTCGCCGACTACGTCCGCCTCCTCGACGAGATCGCGCCCTCGCAGCCCATCATCAGCCTGTTCGGCGGCGAGCCGCTGCTTTATCCCGACATCCTGCCGCTCATCCGTGAGATCAAAAGGCGCGGCCTGACGTGCTCGATCATCACGAACGGCTGGCGCCTCGAGGAGATGGCCCGCGAGCTCGTCGAGGCTGGCTTGGACTCGATCATGGTCTCGATCGACGGCACGCCCGAGGTCCACGACCGGATCCGGGGACAGGCCGGCAGCTTCGCGCGCGCCGCCGCCGGCGTGACGGCCATGGCCCGTGTGCGGGGCGAGCTCGGATCCGCCGTGCCGATGCTGCTCGCGATCCTTCCGATCACCGAGCTCAACCTGGAAGACGTCGCGCCGGCGCTCGAGGCCCTTCGGGCGCTTCCGCTCGACACGGTCAACGTCGGGCTCCGCTGGTTCGTGTCCAAGGACACCGGGGCGGCGTACGAGAAGGTGATGTCCGAGACCTTCGGCGTCTCGGGCAGCTCCTGGAAAGGATTCGACTTCGACGGCGCGAACTTCGCGGTGACCAAAGGGCGGCAGCTGACGGAGCTCGCGAAGCTCCTGAAAGGCCTGCGTCGCCGGCGCTTCCTCGACTCGGCGCGAGGCCGCCCCTGGATCTCGTTCGTGCCCGACGTTCCGGCGGGAAACGTGCCCGACTACTTCGCCGATGCGGGCAGGACGTTCGGCCACGACCTCTGCCCCGTCGCCTGGTACTTCGCCCAGGTCGAGCCGGACGGCGAGGTCTGCTTCTGCGGAGACTTTCCCGACTACTTCATCGGCAACGTGCGGAAGACGCCGTTCCGGGAGATCTGGAGCGGGGAGCGCGCGCAACGCTTTCGCGAGAAGCTCGCGAGAGAGCCGCTCCCCATCTGCAGCCGCTGCTGCGGCAACTGGGTCTACGGCGCGTGGACCCGCCCGCCGGAGTCCAGCCGGGTCCCTGCCGCCGCTTCCGAAGAGCTCCCGTCCTTCCAGAACCGGTAGAAGTTGAACCACTGCGTCGGGTGGGCGCGCACGACGCTCTCCAGGTCGGCGGCCACGCGGCTCATGATGCGGCGTGCGTCCTCCTCGGGAGAGAGCGACTCGTCGGCGGCGAGCGGCGCGCCCCAGACGTTGAAGTACGAGCCGTCTCGGCTGCGCATGAAGAAACCCGGTAGGATCTCGCACTTGCAGAAGCGGGCGAGAAGCGCCGGCGAGCGGAGAAAAGGCGTGGGGCGGCCGAAGTAGGAGACGACCACCTGGTCCTCCGGATAGGCGCGGTCGACCAGCAGCGCCACCGCCCGTTCCGCCTCGACCGCCGCGCGCACCCGGAACGCCGTAGCCATGGAGGAGCCGATGTCGATCGACTCGACGCCAAGCCGCGTCCTCAGGCTTAAGCGCATTTCCTCGACGTCCGGGTTGAGCTCCGGCTGGCCGACGACCGCCGGCGTCAGCGCATGGCCGCGCAGCGTCACCGCACCCATCTCCCAGTTTCCGACGTGCCCGGTCACCAGGAGAAACCCCCGGCCGTTCCCGTGGACCGCGGCCAGAGTTGCGGCGTCCGCGTCGAACGAGGTGATCTTCGGGACGAAGGCCTCGCTCCGCAGCCGCCAGACGTCGATCACCGACTTGCCGTACTCGAGGAACAGGCGACGTGCCAGACGGCGCGCCTCGAGCGCCGGAACGCCGAGCGCGAGGCGGAAGTTCTCGCGGATGCCCTCGAGCGTTCCGCGCATGAGAATCATCGCAACGCTGTTCACAACGAGCGAGATGCCGTGGAGGACCGGCAGAGGCAGCCAGCGGGTGCCGACCCTGAGTCCCTCGTATACGAACCGGTTGGACAAGCCGTGTGTGACCCATTTCCTGCGGCCGCGCGGCGCGTCGTGAGCGGGCGTCGCCGGGTCAGCTCCGGACGTCTCCTGCTTCCGCATCGTCCTGACTATATCGAGGCTGTTTTCGCGGCACATCGCCCGCTTCGTCCCGGGCGATAGAGCACTAAGCACGATGCGGAGCCGAAATGGCCAGGGGACGCGGAGCGTTGCGAAGACGAAGAGGCGTTCCCGTCAGAAATTCCCGGCGCTCTGAGTGCTGGCGGAGACAGCGCGACCCCCGTCTCCGGCCTCCCGAAACCACGGCGAATCGTTCACGGCTTGGGCGGCGCCTTCCTTCCGCGCTTCCGCTTGCGAGCGGATAGGGGCGCGACGGGGATGCGCGCCTCGATCACCGCGTCGGGCCGGCGCCCCGTTCCTGTCAGGTACGCGCGGCGGAAGCGGATCGTCTGGCCGTTCTTCTCGAACTGGTCATCGTCGATGCTGACGAGGCCTCCGCGCGCCAGTCCGCCGAGGAGCTCCTCGAAGAGCCGTCGCTCCATGGCGGGGAACTGCTCCACGACGTCACGGTGCAGCTGCCCGGTGGTCTGTCCGTCCCGCCTGCGGAGCAATTCCAGCGCGCGCCTCAGCGCGGCTTCCTCCATCGCAGTCGGCGCGCGCAGCGTGGTGGCGACGCCTCCCGAGGGGGCGCACGAATCGCAGACGCCGCACGGCGCGCCCGAGTCCTCCTGGTCGCCGAAGTGCCTCACGAGCTGGAGCATCCGGCACGCCGAGCCCTCCGCGAGGCGGCGCATGAGGTCGATCTGCATCTTTCGATGCTCGCGCTGCTCCTCGTCACCTTTCTCGAGGACGCGGGTCTCCGGATAGTCGCGCGCGAGGAAGAACTCGTGCGTCCGCGTGTCGCCATACGAGTGGAGGAGGATCGCCCGCGACGGGAGGCCGTCCCGTCCCGCGCGCCCGATCTCCTGGTAATACCCCTCGACGCTGGCGGGAAGGCCGGTGTGAATGACGGTCCTCACGTTCGCCTTGTCGATCCCCATCCCGAACGCGATCGTCGCGACGATGACCTCGGCGCGCCCTTCCAGGAAGCGCCGCTGCACGTCGTCCCGCTGCGACGCCGTCATTCCCGCGTGGTAGGCCACCGCCTTTACACGGGCCTGGAGCACCTCGGCCAGCGACTCCGCCTCTCGCCGGGTCGGCGTGTAGACGATGGCGGGCCGGTGCGCCGGGTCGGCGAGCACGTCACGCACCAGCTCGGCGCGCCGGCTCGGAGGCGCCTCGGCGACCTCGACCGCGATGTTCGTCCGCCGGAAGCCGTGGATGAAGCGGCCGACGTCCGTCATCCCCAGCTGCCGGACGATGTCGTCCTGCACGCGCGGCGTGGCCGTGGCCGTGAGGGCGATGACCGGCGCGGGGCGCAGCAAGGGGAGCCGTCCGCCCAGGAGCCGGTAGTCGGGTCTGAAATCGTGCCCCCAGTGGGAGATGCAATGCGCCTCGTCCACCGCCACGAGCGCAGGCGTGCGCCGGGCGAGCAGCTCGGGAAAGCCGGGCACCGAGAGCCGCTCGGGCGCAATGAAGAGGAAGTCGAGCTTGCCGCCCAGGTAGTCGCGGCAGACCTGGCGCGAGACGACACGGTCGATGCCGGAGTGGATCCGCTCGGCGACGAGCCCGAGCGCGCGAAGCCTGGCGACCTGGTCCTCCATCAAGGCGATCAGGGGCGAAATGACGAGCGTGGCGCCGGCCCGCGCCAGCCCGGGGAGCTGATAGCAGAGCGACTTGCCGGCACCCGTCGGCATCACGAGGAGCGCGTCGCGCCCCTCCGTCACGGTCCGGCAGACGGCCTCCTGGAAGGGGCGGAATGAGTCGTGCCCGAAGACGCGCTTCAGGAGCGGGCCGAGCTGGCCGCCACCGGGCTGGCCTTCGCGATCGTTCATTCGGCTCGGCGCCGCCTCGCGGGGCCTCCCTCGTCGGCCGCGTCGGCCGCGGTCCAGTCGCGGAGGGTGCCGTCCGGAAGGACGAGGCAATGCGGCCCCGGCTCCTCGCGCAGGCGGGCGGACTGGAGCCGGTTCCGGTCGAAGCTGTGCCATGGGACGAATCGAACGCGCTCGTCGCTCAGAAACTGGAGGTTGTAGGCGACCCAGTAATCCGCGTGACAGACGGCGTAACCGCGGGCCTCGATCTCCCGAAGCAGCGGCCGCGGATCGGGAGCCGCGAGGATCTCCCGGACGGTCCCCGCGGCGCGCCGCTCGACGAGGGCGAGGCCCGCGAGTGCGAGGCCGCATGCCGCCAGTCCGGCGAGCAGGCGCGGAAGCCTCGGCCGAACGAGGTCGACGGATTCGAAGGCCGCGGCTCCGACGAGCGCGAGCGCCGCCGGCAGGACGGGAGCGATGTAACGGAGCTGGACGGGAGTGCGTCCCGTCAGCGTGAAGAAATAGGCGCCTGCCGCGACGATGGACGCAGCGAGCTCGATCCCGCCGTGGCGCGAGGGCGCGAGGAGCAGGAGCGAGAGGAGCTTTCGGCGATGGCGAAAGAGGACGAAGGCGACGGCGAGGAGAGCGACGCCGAAGACGGCGGCGCCGGCGGCGCCGTTCTCGAGCCCGAAGAGCCGGCGCAGGTCCGTCGTGAGGAACGTCCCGAGCCGCTGGAGCCAGCCGGCCTCCGGGAAGTACGGCGTCACGAACATGTAGTGCCGCGGGTACCAGCCCAGGAGGCCGCCCGGCCAGGCGGGGAAGTGGCCGATCGCGAAGCCGGCAGCGAATGGAAGCGCCCTGAGGACGTCCGCGCCGTGACCTTCCGGGGGATCGCCCTGTCCCAGCGGCGCGCCATCGCGCGCCGCTGCCCGCTGGATCCGCTCGAGGAATCCGGCGTACGCGCGGGAACGCAGGAGAAGAATCACGGAGCACGGCGCCAGGACGAGCGCGATCGTCTGGTTGACCCACCAGCCTGCGCCCGCAACGGCGCCGAAGACGAAGCGCCCCGCGGGCCGGTCGAGAAGCGCGGGAGAGCGGGTCAGCGAATCGGCGGTCAGGAAGAAGAGGACCGACCCGAGAGCGAACGCCATCTCCGGTCCCATCGGAACGGCCGAGAACTGCGCGAGAAACGGCGGGCTGACCGCGAGCCACATCCCCGCAAGCAAGGCCACGGCGTACCCGAAGGGGCGTTCGATCGCGAGGAACGAGAACGCGATTCCGAAAGCCACCTGCGCCATGCTCGAGAGGCGGAGGGCAAGCGGCCCCGCTTCGGGCCCGAGGCCGAGCGGATCGAGAAGGGCTCTGCGAAGAAGGGCCGCGAGCGCAGACGTGAGCGGGCCGAGGTAGTTCTGACCCCAGAAGTAGACGTCGAAGCCTGTTCCGTCGCGCATCCGCTTGGCCATGAGGCCGAAGATCGCGCTGTCGCTGTTCCAGCCGAGCCAGATCGCGCTCTCCCGCAGCAGGTCGATCCTGAGGAAGATGAAGAGAGCGACCAGGGCCGAAACCGTCAGCCCGCGTCTGGCCAGGACCAGCGCCGGCGCGTGTCGCGTCGGGTTCATCGATTCCCTCTTCGTTCGGCAGCGGCGGGTTCCGCCGGAATCCTACGCTCGCGTCGCCGGAAGGCGAGAACCATCGCCCGAGGACCCCGCTTCGGCACGCGCGAGGCAGAATGGCTCCCGTGCCGGCGCCTGAGAAGAACCGCCTTTCGCAGATCCTGAACCTGACGGTCTTCGTGGCGGCCCTCGGGTACTTCGTCGACATGTTCGACCTGCTGCTTTTTCCCATCGTGCGGCAGCCGAGCCTGACGGACCTCGGCATCCCGCAGGGGGACGCGCAGATCTCCGCCACCTTCCTGCTCCTCAACTCCCAGATGGTGGGGATGCTGCTGGGCGGGATCTTCTGGGGCGTCCTCGGCGACAAGAAGGGCCGCCTCTCGACGCTCTTCGGGAGCATCGCGCTCTACTCCGCGGCGAACATCGCCAACGCCTTCGTGCACGGAATTCCGTCCTACGCCGTCTGGCGCTTCCTCGCGGGGCTCGGTCTCGCGGGCGAGCTGGGCGCGGCGGTGACGCTCGTCGCCGAGATCCTCCCGAGAAACCTCCGGGCCTACGGCACCGCCATCGTCGCGGGGGTCGGCATCTTCGGGACGGTGACCGCAAGCCTCGTCGGCAAGTACCTCCCGTGGCGCACCGCCTACCTCGTCGGAGGCGGGCTGGGCCTCGTCCTCCTCGTCACGCGCTTCAGCCTCCGCGAGAGCGCGATGTTCCGGACGCTCGGCGAGCAGGCCGGCGTTTCGCGCGGCGACTTCCTGAGCCTCTTCACATCCGGCGAGCGCTTCGTCCGCTATCTGCGCTGCATCCTCATCGGCCTGCCGACGTGGTTCGTGGTGGCGATCCTCATCACGTCCGCCCCCGAGTTCGCCCCGAAGGTGGGCGTGACGGGACCGGTGGCCGCCGGGACAGCCGTGGCCTTCTGCTACAGCGGCATCACGCTGGGGAGCTTCGCGTCGGGAATCCTCAGCCAGGCCTGGGGAAGCCGCAAGAAAGTCGTTCTTCTCTTCATCCTCGGGACTCTCTCGGGTGTCGCGGTCTACCTCACGGTGCGCGGGCTCAGCCCGATCGCGTTCTACTTCCTCGCGGGGTACCTCGGCCTCATGGCGGGGTACTGGGCGGTCTTCGTCACGATCGCCGCGGAGCAGTTCGGCACGAACCTCCGCGCCACGGTCGCGACGACGGTGCCGAACTTTGTACGGGGGGCCGTTCCCCTGATCACGGGCAGCTTCGTCCTGCTCCGGGGCCCCCTGGGCTATGTCGGGAGCGCCTGGGCGGTGGGCCTCGTCTGCATCTCGCTCGCCCTGGTCGCCCTCCGGGGCATGGCAGAGACGGCGGGACGCGACCTCGACTTCCTGGAGTGACGGGCCATCACCGCAGGTTGTCGGCGTCGAATGTGATCGGCGTCGGAAGCCCGTTACGGGCGACGCCGATCTCGATCTCGACCGAGTGGGCGTCCGAGGGAGGCGTGTATCGCAGGGGGAACGTTCCGAAGCCCCGTGTGCTGTCCGCCTGAAAAAACCGGAACGTGTCCCGGTCGCGGATGCCGGACGGCTGCTCCGAACCGTCGAGATAGTGGAACGCGACGAAGACGTGAGGCCGACTCGACGGAGCGGCGAGCGGATCGGGATCGCCCGTCCAGGCGAATCGCAGGTTGGCCGTCGTCGTATAGGTGACGTTCGGGCTGACGGTGATCTTCGGGCCCCTGGCTGAAATCGCGTCGTTCGATCCGCCGCCGGTCGTCAGCCGCAGGTCGTAGCTGCCGCGGGAAGAGACCTCGGGCTGGCCGGGCTCGCCCGCGAGGAAATGACGGCTCGCGGTGCCGGCGCCTGAAACGCTCCAGGAGTCGGGCACCGCGCCGCCGTTCTCGAAGGAGCCGTTGGGGATGAGGATCAGGTGGAATCCTCCCACGTCGAGCATCTCGCTCTGGACCTTGTTGTAGACGTATGGGACGCCTCGCCGCTTGACGGCGTCCGAGGTCCCCGCGTTCGTGTCCAGCCAATCTTCGTCGTTCGTCCACGTCCAGAAGCTGCCGCCGTCGATGCCGTACTTCTCCATCAGGAAGACGAGGCTTTCGAGGGATCGCTCCGTCGGCCAGGTGGAATCGACCGGGTTGTTCGCGCCCATCTCGGGCGCGACGACCCGGGCGCCGTTGGCGACCCCGATGACCCGAAAGAGTTTCTGGATCGTCTCTTCGGCCCAGGCGGGCGGAGGCGCGTCGGTGCACGGCAGGCCGTTCGCCCCCAGGCACTTCGGATGTTCGTAGAAGGAGAGCGCGTACGTGCGCTGGGCGTCGGGGATCCCGAGGTCGTCGAAGATCCTCTTGAGCGTCACGATCGGGCTCCACATGTGCCCGTCCGTGGCGATGCAGTTCCCGGGTTCGCTGTCCACGAAGAACGCGCCGACGATGGCCTCTGCCGAGAGCTTGCGGGCGGGCATTCCCAGGGACATCGCGTACGTGATGGCCCAGCGGATGTAGTCGGCGACCGCATCGCCCGGTCCGTTCCAGAGCGGAGGCTCCGCCGGAATTCCGCAGGCGTTGCGTTCCGTGCAGCTCGACCAGTCGAGATGGGCGTTGCCTTCGAAGAGCACGAGGTCGAGCGCCGGGTGGTCCTTGATGGCACCGAAAATCGCACCGAGCCACGTGGTGGAGTTCGTCGGCGGCTTCTCTCCCATGCGGGTGTTGACGAGCCGCAGGAAGAGACGAATCCCCTTCTGCTGAAGGAGGTCGAGGAACGCTCGCAGATTGGAGAGCTCCGTGGCCGTGGGCTGCGGCCACTGGAGCCCCAGTACCGGCCCGAGGTTGCAGACGGGAGGAGCGAAGGGGCCGTTCACATAGTACGAATCACAGGTCCGAAGCTCGTACGTGATGACGTTGACGCCCATGTCTCTCATGACGTCGAGCTGCGCGGCCACTTCTTCCTTCACAGTGCGGCCCACGATCGGGTCGAAGTCGTTGAACTGCTGGAGCATCTGACCCGGGCGGTAGCCGTTCGGGTATCCGCGGCGCTCGAACTGCACGTAGAGGCCGCGCGTCGGAAGGCGATATCGGCCGCGGAGGCGGGGAAGGGCCGGCGCACCGGGAGCCTGGCGGACCGGCTGGTGAACTTCGCCCGCCTCGGCGTCAGGCCCGGGCGAGACGGCTAGGAGGACGACGACGACGGCCGAAGCGAGCTCGGCGGGTCCGGGGAACACACGCCGACGCCAGAGGCCCGCCGGGGCAGGCGCCCCACGGATGGTTCCCATTTGCATTGTGATTCCACGATACACCTCGCCACGCCATTGAGAGCCCAGCCTCCCCGCTTCGGGAGGATTGACTCGAACTTCGCCGTGGGCTCGGCGGTGGCGAAGCACGCGACCCTAACGAGGGCTGCCGTTTCTACGCCGGCGACGGCGCGGCGGTTTGCCTCGCACGGCGTTTCGACCCCGCGACGCGCGCCTCGAATCCGGCCTCGAGAGCGGGCCGTAAGGAGAGCATGGCGCGAGCGCGCCGCACAAAAAAGGAGAACTCCATGAAGATCGTCATCAAGTCGTTGGTTGCCGCCGGAATCGTCCTGGCGCTTGCTGCCCCCGTTCAGGCCGGTGAGAAGAAGGACATCGTGGACACCGCCGTGGCCGCGGGCTCCTTCACGACGCTCGCCAAAGCGCTTGGCGCCGCGGGGCTCGTCGACACGCTGAAGGGCACGGGCCCGTTCACGGTGTTCGCGCCGACGGACGAGGCCTTCGCGAAACTGCCCGCGGGCACGCTGGACAAGCTGCTGGCCGACAAGGCGCAGCTGAGCAAGGTCCTGACGTATCACGTCGTCGCCGGAAAGGTCATGGCAGCGGACGTCGTGAAGCTCAAGTCGGCGAAGACGGTCGAGGGGGCGGACGTCAAGATCACCGTCAAGGACAAGAGCGTGATGGTGAATCAGGCGCACGTTGTCAAGACGGACATCGAGACGTCGAACGGCGTCATCCACGTGATCGACACGGTGCTGCTTCCGCCGGTGAAGAAGTAGCGGGGAGAGATTTCTCGGTGAGGAGGGCCGGCGCTCTTGCGCCGTCCTTTCTTCGCCCCCAGGCGTATACGTCCGCCTCGGGTGGCGCGCCGAAGAGTCTCTCGATCAGCCCGGGCGGCGGCCGACGCTGACGGGCGCGATCCGCGGCGCGGCGCCGCCGGTTCGTCATGCCCATGGTCCATGGCACTAAGTTGACGGCGGTTTTCGTTTTTGTTCGGCGACGCACTCCGTGAGACTCTGTCTCCGGGAGGATCCGTCATGCGGCCTCGCCACCGTGCGTCGTTTCTCGTCGCGGCTGTCGCGCTGCCCGCCTTGGGCTGCGCCTCCATCGGGGGACTTCGATCCGAGGACGGCTCGAAGGCGACCGCAAGCCTCGAGCTCGCCCCCGACGCCTCGACGCTCTTCGTCCCGGTCGTCCTGTCGTCGTCGGGCCTGCAGGGCGCGTTCTTCACGTCGGAGATGATCCTCACGAACCGCGGCACGACGCCGGCGTCGATCGCGTACACGTACGTCGCCGCGGCCGGCGGCGGAAGCGGCTCCGGCGCCGACACGCTCGCGGCCGGCGAGCAGCGGGTGGTCGCCGATGCCATTTCGTATCTCCGCACGAAGGGCGTGCCGATTCCCGACGCGGGAAACCGCGTCGGCACCCTCAAGGTCGCGTTCACGGGACTCTCGTCCGCCTCGGCGGCCGCCGTCACGGTGCGGACGACGACGCTCGTCCCGCCGGCGGCGCCCACGGGCCGGGCGGGGCTCGCGTATGCCGGCGTCGCGCCTTCGCAGCTCCTCACGGGCACCGCGTATCTCTGCGCCCTGCGTGAGAACGCAGCCGACCGGACGAACGTGGCCGTCCAGAACGCCGGGGACGCCGACGTGCGGATCCGGCTGACGTTCCTCCCGGGCGACGGCTCGACGGCGACGGGGTCGGTCGAGGACACCCTCTCGCCCGGCGGCTTCAAGCAGTATCGGATCACCGACATCGCGGCGGGCGCCGCGAACGGCTTCATCCGGGCCGAACGGATCTCCGGGACCGGGCCCTATTACGCCTACGCGGTCATCAACGACAACGTGACCTCCGACGGCTCTTTCGTGACGCCGCTCGTGGAGAGTTCGCTCCGGAGCCGCACGGGCCTCACGCTCCCCGTCGTCGTCGAGACGAGCACCTTCTCGACCGAGATCGTCCTCACGAACTTCTCGAGCGCTTCGAAGCAGGTCACGCTCGCTTACGTCTCCGAGTCCGTGAGCACGGCCGACAAGACGGCCACGCTCACGCTGACGGTCGCCCCGGGAGAGCAGCGGATCCTGCCTGCGTACGTTCAACTCATGCGCGACAGCGGCGCCCCCGGCGTCGGCCCGGCGGGCCCCACGTACACGGGGTCGCTTTTCGCCACGGTCGCCGGCGGCGACGTCGGCGGGCTCTTCCTTGGCGGGCGCACGTCGAATCCCGGAGGCGGTGGACGGTACGGGCTCTTCTACGCCTCGCGGCCGTTCGGCACCGCGGTCACGACGGAGGCCTGGCTCTACGGTCTCCAGCAGAACGCGGAGAACCGGACGAACCTCGCGCTGATCTCGACCGGAGAGGTCGACTCGAACCCCATCACGCTTCGCATCGAGATCTTCGACGGGGCCAGCGGCAGCAAGGTCGCCACGATCGAAGGGGATCCGGTGACGACCGTCGCACGGCGCGGCTTCAAGCAGATTGGCGCCATCCTGAACCAGTACGCGGCCGGCGTCGCCCAGGCCTACGCGCGTGTCACCCGGACGGGCGGCCAGAACGGCTTCATCGTCTACGCCGTCGTGAACGACGGCGGGACTCCCGGAGAGCGGAGCGGCGACGGCGCCTTCGTCGCGCTGGACACGCCGACGGCGGTGAGCGCCACGTTCGCCGGCACGTGGCGGAACACCACGTTCGGCAGCACGGGCAGCGCCTCGATCACGATCACGGGCGACTCGTACACCCAGGCGTACTCCGGGACCTCCAGCGTGGGCGGCAACGTGTTCGGCGGCGCGCCGCCGCCGCCCGAGATTTACGCGAACATCTTCACGCCGGCCGGCGGGACGTTCACGACGCACTCGAACTTCTACGGCGACGTCACGATGACCGTGCTGCCGAACGGAACGTTCACGCTGACCGCGGAGAACATCCCGAACGCGAACGTGAGCCGCGCGACGTGTTCAGGGACGATCACGCCGCCCGGGCCGAACGCCCAGACCATCGCGGCCACCGGGACGATCTTCTTCCGCGCCGGAGGCAGCGCGAGCACCGTGACGACTTTGACTCGGCAGCCGTAAGGGCGCCCGGCCGTTCCTCTTCGTCGTCGCGAAGCACTTCGCGGGGCTTCGCCTTTCAGGCCCCGTGTCGCGATAATGTGTAGAAACCCCGCCAAGCGGTCAGGAGGCTTCATGCACGGAATTTCCGGTTGCCGGCGCCATGGAGTTCTTCACGTCACGAGACCCGCCATCACCGCGATCGGATTCGCTCTTGCCCTCGGGGCCGGTTCGGCCCGTTCCGCGGAGCCCGGGGTGCGAGGCGTCGTTCTCGACGCGGCGCCCGCCGTTTTCGAAACGACCGGGCAGATCATGGCGCGTCACGACCGGATGCTGGTCGAGGCGCCGCAGGGGACGCTCGATTTCTTCATCGGCCGGCAGGATTTGAGCGGCCGAAAAGCCGATCCGGACGCGGAAGGCCGCATGCAGGGGCCGGCGCGCGGGCCCCAGTCGCCCGCGATCGTGGGCGCGGGAGACCCCAACCTGCCGCAGACCGTCGGCGTCAACGCCGACGGTCCGGGCTCGAGCGTCGGACTGTGCGGGACTCCACCCGACACGATGGGCGCCGTCGGTCCCACGCAGTTCCTCGCATTCGTGAACTGCAACGTCGTGAGCTACAACAAGGCCACGGGGCTGCCCGACGGCGTCCTGAACACGACGCCCAACAACTTCTTCACCTCCGTCCGGTCGAACGGCACGAGCGATCCGCACGTTCGTTACGACCGCACGTCGCAGCGTTGGATCCTGTCGATCATCGACGTCACGTTCCCGAACAACCGGCTGCTGATCGCCGTGAGCAACACGTCGACCATCACGGCGGGGACGACGTGGGGATTCTTCTTCGTCCAGACGGCCGTCGGGACTCACACAAACTGCCTCGCGGACTACCCAACTCCCGGAGTCGACGCGAACGCGATCTATGTCGGCGTCAACCAGTTCTGCGGGGCATCGCTCGGGACGGCGACGTACGCCGGCTCCGATCTCATCGTCATCCAGAAGAGCTCGATCCTCGGCGCCGGGCCGATTCACGCCACGGGCTTCCAGAATCTCGGCCCGTTCACGCCTCAGGGTGTCGACAACACCGACCCGACCGCCACCGAGGGCTGGGTGATCGGCACGAGCAACACGTCGTGGAGCCAGCTCGACCTCTTCCGCGTGAGCAGTCCTGCCAGCCTGACACCGACGCTCTCCACGGTCACACACATCAACACCGCGAACCAGGGGCAGCCGGCCAGTCAACCGCATCTCGGGATGACCGGCGCGACCGGGAAGATCGACGGCAGCGACAATCGCCTCTTCGCGGCCGCGTTTCGGGACGGGAGCCTCTGGACGGCGATGACCGTCGGAACGACCGTGCCGGCCAGCAACTGCGTCGGGACGGCCAGCGGCAGCGGAGCCACGCGGAACGCCGTGTTCTGGTGGGAATTCACGGGGATCCCGACGGGCTTTACGCCGTCGATCGCCCAGGCGGGCATCGTCTGCGACCCCGCGGCGACGAATCCGAACTTCTACAGCTACGCGACAATCGCCCCCAACGGCCAGAAGCAGGCGGCTCTGGGGTTCACGATCGCGGGGAACCTCAATTTCCTGAGCGCGGGGACGGCCGGGCGGCTTTCGGGCGACGTGCTGGGCGCCCTTCAGGGGATCAACATCTACGGGCCGGGAGTCGCCGCCTACAACCCGGCGTTCGACTCGGGAGCCGGCCGCGGCTATCGGCGCTGGGGCGACTACTCGTTCACGGCCGTCGACCCGTGCGACGACCAGTCGATCTGGACGATTCAGGAATACACGCCCGTCGTCAACAATTACGGAACACGATTTGCGCAGCTCAAGG
This sequence comes from Thermoanaerobaculia bacterium, assembly GCA_036504335.1. Lineage (GTDB taxonomy): Bacteria > Acidobacteriota > Thermoanaerobaculia > UBA5066 > UBA5066 > Fen-183. The sequence goes on along the minus strand of DASXVJ010000033.1, from coordinate 210,543 downwards.
CGCCGCCGCCGGCGACGCCGGTCTCGGCCAGCCCGTCTTCCGTCGCCGCGGGCCAGGCGGCTGCGAGCGTCGTGATCACGGGAACCTCGTCCGGGGGATCGGGGTTCTACGACACGCCGGCGAGTCTGTCCGGCGAACCCTGCCGGACACGGCTCGCCTCGGCGGTCTCCGGGGTCACCGTCAACAGCGCCACGTGGAACAGCCCGACGCAGGTCACGCTGAGCCTCAACACGACCGCATCGACGGCGGGGGCGAAGAATGTGACCGTCACGAATCCCGACGGCCAGTCGGCCGCAGGCGCCGGCATCCTGACCATCACGACCGGCTGCACGCCGCCGGCGACGCCGACGGCCTCGAACACGGGTCCGTACTGCGCCGGAGCGACGGTCGCGCTGTCGACGCCGACGGTTCTGGGGGCGACGTACGCGTGGACGGGTCCGAACAGCTTCAGCTCGTCGTCGCAGAACCCGACGATTTCGTCTGCGACGACGGCGGCCACGGGCACTTACAGCGTCACGGTGACGGTGGCCGGCTGCACGTCGGCGGCCGGGACGACGAACGTCGTCGTCAACGCGATCCCGGCGACGCCGACGGCCTCGAACACGGGTCCGTACTGCGCCGGAGCGACGGTCGCGCTGACGACGCCGACGGTTCTGGGGGCGACGTACGCGTGGACGGGTCCGAACAGCTTCAGCTCGTCGTCGCAGAACCCGACGATTCCGTCCGCGACGACGGCGGCCACGGGAACCTACAACGTCACGGTGACGGTGGCCGGCTGCACGTCTTCCGCCGGCACCACAAACGTCGTCGTCAACGCGATCCCGGCGACGCCGACGGCCTCGAACACGGGTCCGTACTGCGCCGGAGCGACGGTCGCGCTGTCGACGCCGACGGTTTTGGGGGCGACGTACGCGTGGACGGGTCCGAACAGCTTCAGCTCGTCGTCGCAGAACCCGACGATTTCGTCTGCGACGACGGCGGCAACTGGCGTCTACAACGTCACCGTGACGGTGGCGGGCTGCACGTCGGCAGCGGGCACGACGAGCGTCGTCGTGAACCTGGCTCCCGCGGTGCCGGTGGTGACGGCGCCCGCGACGGTTGGGGCGGGCTCTCCCAGCCGGACTGCGAGCGTCCCGGCGCATCCAGGCTCAACCTACCTCTGGGTGATCGGAAACGGGGCGATCACGTCCGGCCAGGGGACGAGCCAGATCACCTTCACGGCCGGTACGGCCGGGATTCTGACGCTCGCGGTGACCGAGACGAACTCCGGGTGCGCGAGCGCGCCGGGCAACGCGACGGTTTCGGTCGCTCCGGCCGGAAGCGCCGTCCTCTTCTATGCGCTGCCGCCCTGCAGGGTCCTCGACACGCGCAACGCGACCGGCCCGCTGGGAGGGCCGGCGCTGCAAGCTTCCGCGACGCGAACGTTCGACGTGTCGACCGCCGGATGCGGCGTCCCGGCCGGGGCGGTCGCGATTTCAGCGAATATCGTCGTCACGAACGAGGCGGCGCCGGGCTACCTCGTCCTGTTCCGGTCGGATACTTTACTGCCGGGCACGAGCTCCATCAGTTTTTCTGCATCGCGCACGCGTGCGAACAATCTTCTGGTTGGCCTGGCGAGTTCGACCCCGACCTTTGCCGTCTTCAACGGCTCCGCCGGAACGGTGGATATCATCCTCGACGTGAACGGGTACTTCCAGTAGGCGCGGGCGTCCCGTCCGATGGAACAGCGAAGAGCCCCTCTCCTCAAGTCCTTCCCGTCGGTCTTCTGGGTCGCGAACGTCATGGAGCTGTTCGAGAGGGCGGCGTACTACGGGCTGAACTCCGTCCTCGCGGTCTACCTCTCGAACCCCGCGGCGAAGGGCGGCCTCGGGTTCCCGGAACAGTCGGTCGGATTCCTGCAGAGCCTCATCTACGCCTGCAACTACGTCGTGCCGATCGCGGGCGGCGCGCTCGCGGACCGGTACGGTTACCGGCGGATGCTTCTCTTCGCGTTCTCGATGCTCGCGACCGGGTACTTTGCGGCGGGGAACGTCACCTCGTACGGCGTCGTCTTCGCGGCCCTCCTGCTCATGGCGACGGGCGGCGGCCTTTTCAAACCGATCATCTCGGGGACGATCGCGCGCTCGACGAACGACGAGAACTCCGGCTTCGGCTTCGGTGTCTACTACTGGATGATCAACGTCGGGGCGTTTCTCGCCCCGCTCGCCGTCAGCGTCCTGAAAGGCTTCTCCTGGCGCTGGGTGTTCATGGCCTCCTCGGGCTACTGCGCGCTCATGCTCCTGCCGGCGCTCTTCGCCTACAAGGAGCCGCCGCGGCCGGAGAACACGAAGAGCTTCGGCGACGTCGTCCGCGGGGCCGCCCTCGTCCTCGGGGACGCCCGGTTCATGCTCATGATCGTCGTCTACTCGGGCTTCTGGATCCTCTACTTCCAGAACTTCGGGTCGGTCCTCTGGTACCTGCGCGACTTCGTCGACGGGACGCCGGTCGACCGGCTCTTCGCCTCGTTCGGCATCCCGCTCAAATTCGACTCCGAGCACGTGACCGTCATCAACGCCGGGACGATCATCCTTCTGCAGATCGTCGTCAGCCGGGTCGTCAAGAACGTCCGGGCGCTCCCGACGATGGTCTCGGGGATCGCGTTCGGCGCCCTCGGCTTCCTCTGCCTCGCCCTGTCGCGCAACGTCTGGGTCTTCATCCTCGGCCTCGCCGTCTTCTCGATCGGCGAGATGACCGCGCACCCGAAGTACTACAGCTACGTCGGGCTCGTCGCGCCCCAGGACAAGAAGGCCGTCTACATGGGCTACGCGTTCCTCTACGGCGTGATCGGCTCGCTCATCGGCTCGAGTCTCGGCGGCGCGATGTACGCCGCGTGGTTGAAGCCGCTCGTGGGGCAAACCGGGACGGAAGCGGCGACGCGCGGATTCTGGCTCGTCTTCGTCGTCCTCGACGTCGCGGCGATGATCGGCCTCGTCGCATACGACCGCATATTCGCGGCGGACACGCCCGCGACGAACGAGAAGGCCCGGAAGGTCATGGTGGGCGTCTACGCGCTTCTGCTCCTCGCCGGCGCGGCGTTCTTCGTGCGGTCGCTCTCCGGGCCCGAAATGTCGCCGAGGACGCTCGTCCAGGCCGTCATCATGCTGGCGCTCGGCGGCGGCGGCATGGCCGTCAGCCTGCGACGGAAGTAGCGCATGAAGACCGACCCGCGCCATCTCGCGTCGGCTGCCGCGGCGTTCGCCCTTCCGGGGACGCCCGTCGCCTTCACGCCCTGGGGGAGCGGGCACATCAACGAGACGTGGGCGGCGACGCTCGAAGGGGGGAGTGCCCGGCGCGCGATCCTCCAGCGAATCAACACGGATGTCTTCCGGGATCCGGACGCGCTCATGGCGAACGTCACGCGCGTGACGCGCCACCTCGCGGCGAAGCTCGCCGGAACGGCCGATGCTTCCCGGGGAGCGCTCACGCTCATCCCGGCCCGGAGCGGCGCGGATCTCTACCGCGATGCGGACGGGTGCGTGTTCCGTGCGTACGGTTTCGTCGAGGGAGCGCGGAGCCTGGACGTCCTCTCGTCCCCGCGGCAGGCCTACGAAGCGGCGAAGGCGTTCGGCACTTTTCAGCGCCTCCTCTCGGACCTGCCGCCGCCGCGCCTCGCCGAAACGATCCCGCACTTCCACGACACGCCGCAGAGGCTTCTCCGGTTTCGCGAGGCCGTGGCGCGGGACGCCCGCAACCGCGCGGCCGGCCTCGCGCGGGAAATCGCGTTCGTGGAGGGGCGCGAGACGCTCGCGCGGGGCCTCGCCTCTCTTGCGGCGGACGGGCGCCTCGCGGAGCGGGTCACCCACAACGATACGAAGCTGAACAACGTCCTCCTCGACGACGTGACGGGGGAGGGAGTCTGCGTGATCGACCTCGACACGGTGATGCCGGGGCTCCTCCTGCACGACTTCGGCGACATGGTCCGGACGGCGACGAACCCGGTCGCCGAGGACGAGCCTGACGCCTCCCGGGTGGTCGCGAGCGTGCCGATGTTCGAGGCGCTCGTCCGGGGCTATCTCGAGGCGATGGGAAGCGTCCTTTCCCCGCTGGAGCGCGACCACCTCGTCGTCTCCGGAATGGTTCTGACGTACGAGTGCGGGATGCGCTTCCTGACGGACCATCTCGAGGGGGACGTCTACTTCCGGATCCACCGCGATGGACAGAACCTCGACCGGGCGCGGACGCAGTTCGCGCTCGTGCAGTCGCTCGAAGATCGCGAAGAGGAGTTGTCGCGCCTCGTGGCGCGCGTTGCGGCCGAGGTCTGCCCGCGTGAGACCGGCGAGCCGAGGCCGCTTATCACCACGTAGCCGTTGACACGCTCGGCTTTCGGGCCTAATTTGCGGGAATAAGACCGCGTCTCATGTTGCGCAGCGTGCTCGTGAATGAAGTCGAGCTGAAGTAACGCAAAGTCCGGCCGGGGCGGGCTCCGGCGCCGGTTCTCACGGCGCCTTCGGGCCCGCCTTTCGCCTTCAGCGCTTCCGCCACCCCTTCGCCGGGCCGGCGTGGAAGAACTTCTCCGGCGTCATGACGCCGCCCTGCTTGAAGACGAGCCCGTCCTTCATGACGAACCGCACGTCGCGCAGCGTGTCGATGTCCTCGAGCGGGTTGCCCTTCACGGCGATGAAGTCCGCCGCGAGGCCGGGCCGGATCGCGCCGCGCTCCTTCTCGACCTGCGCACACGCATAGCCGGTCGTCGTCATCGCCTTCAGGATGTCGGGCGCCGGGATGCTTGCGGCCTTCCACGTGAGGAGGAAGTTGATCGTGAGCTCGCCGCGATTCATGGGGTTGCCGGTCTTGTAATAGTCCATGTCCGTCGAGAACGTGACCTTGACGCCGTTCTTCCACGCGCTCTTCAGCTGTGCGGCGTTCTTCTCCATGCCTTCCTGCGTGCCGTGGTACGGCGTGAAGGGCGTGTCCGTCGAGGCGAGGAAGATGCCCTTCTGAGCCATCGCCTTGTGGTGCGCCTCGGTGAGCGCCATCCCGTGCTCGATCGAGAAGATCCCGGCGTCGATCGCGCGCGTCGCGCCTTCGGGCGTCTGGACGTGGCCCGCCACCTTGAGGCCGCCCTTGGCCGCCTCCGCGACGAAGAGCTTCATCTCGTCCACCGTGTAGCCCCACGGCTTGCAGTCCACGCAGATCTTGATGACCTTCGCGCCGAACAGCATGTTCTCGCGCACGGCCTTGACGATCTCGTCGGGCGTATCGGCGTCGAGGTACTCCGGGTAGACGATGCCGTGCTGCTTCGCCATCTCGGGCGTCGGCCAGAACTGCCCGCCCTTGCCTCCGATGATGAGGCCGGAGTTGATCATCGTCGGGCCCGGGATCCAGCCCTGGTCGATCGCGACGCGGTGCGCCGTGTCGGTGTAGAGCGCGTTGTTCCCGAGGTCGCGCACGACCGTGAAGCCGGAGTTGAGGAGCTGGATTCCGTTCGACGCGGCCTGGATCGCGCGCAGCGGCGTCGAGTCCATCACGTACGTCAGGTAGTAATAGTCGTGCTCCGGAACGTCCTTGTACGTGAGCCCGAGGTGCGTGTGCGTGTCCACGAGCCCCGGCAGGACGGTGAGGTCCGAGAGGTCGATCACCGTGGCGCCCGCGGGGATCGCGAGGCCGGCGCCGACCGCCCTGATCTTCTCGCCCTCGACGAGGATGACCTGGTTCGCGGAGATCTTCCCCGTCTCCGGGTCCACGAGCCGCCCCGCCTTGACGGCGGTGACCGCGGGCTGCGGCGCGGGAGCGGGCGCGGGCTGCTGCGCGGAGGCCCGCGCGGCGACGACGAACGACAGGACGAGCGCGATCCGTGTCCGACGGCTCATGGCGTTCTCTCTTTCGCGCCGAGTCTAATCGCCCGTCAGGCCCGCGGAGACTCCCGGTAGCGCGTCAGCAGCCAGACGATGAGGATCGCGACGCCCGCGCCGACGAAGAACGTCCGCGCGGGCGAGTCGGCGCTCGCGCCGAGCATGCGCGGCATCGCGAGCACGAGGACGACGCCTCCAACGAGTTCGACCGCGCCGTGGACCGGAAACGGGATCACCTTGACGAGACCGAGCGGAAAGCGCGTGAGAAGCGTCATCAGGAGATGGACGGCCGCGAGCCCCCAGGCGACGACCGCCACGTACCCGCCGAGACCGAGGAAGAACGGTCCGAGAAGGAAGACGCCCACGGTGACGAGATCGAGAAACCCATGGAGGCGCGCGTCCAGAAGATTCATGTGCTGCCGCTATTTCCTGATGGCGTTGCCGAGGCTCGTCACGGCGTCGCCGAGCATCCGGCCGGCCTTGCCGAACCCCTCCTGCACGGCGCCCGCGGCGCGCTGAAGGGAGCCCTCGCTCTCCATCTTCTTGTTGCCGGTGAGCTTCCCGACGGTCTCCTTGGCTCTCCCCTTCACCTTCTTCACTTTTCCGTGGAGTTCCTGCTTTTTCATGGGGTGTTCCTTTCTGTGCGGCGTGCCGAGACGTTCGGCCGCCTTCTCGAAAGATGGGGAGCAGGAGCCGTGCCAGCCAGTGGGCCGCGCGAAACGTGCGCAAGGGTGGCCCGCGGATTGCGGGACGAAGTCATCGGATGGCGGTTGTGGACGAATATACAAACAGAGCGGTCGGTGAGCCGCCCGAGTGCCGGGAGCTCCGGTGAGCCCGTTTCACGATCTCGGCCGGCGTAGCGGCGGTCCTCGTCCAGCCGAGCGCGCGTGCGATGCTCCGTCGTACGGCCCTCCGCCCTTGGCCGGCGGGAGCGCCGTGGCGGATGCCGAGCCTCGGGGAATTTCGCTCCCCCGGTTCGCGTGGCTGCTCGCGCTGGGCGTCCTCGGGCTGGCCGGACTGCTCTCGCTCGGCGTGGGCGGGATCGCCCGCTTCCAGGTCGACCTCTCCGCGGCGGCTCCCGTTCAGAAGAGCGAGTCGGTGGTGACGAGGTAGACCGGCTTCCCTCCGCGATCGGGAATTGCGACCTCGAAGCGGACGATCTTGACGTTGGACGCACGGGTCAGCTCTACGAGGATTCCCGCCCCGATGTCGCTGCGCCAGCCTTCGGTGGACGGACCGACACGGGCGGCCCACGATTTTCCGGCGTCGGCAAACGCCGTGACGCCCAATGCGGCGATGTGGAGCAGCTCGCCCGTGATGCGGTGGCGCCACTCCACGTTGGCAACGACCCGCGACGTGCCGTCGAACGTGTTCGGGTCGTAACCGCGCAGGCCCGTGTCGGCTCCGAGGGTGAGCTGTCTCTCTCCGTCGAGGTTGTGGCCGAGGTCGGCGGCGAGGCGAACCCTGAGGCCGGCTGATCCGGTGATCGCCCCCCCGGCCTCGAGGTGCGTGATCGCGTTGGCGAAGCCGCCGCTCTCGAATCGCCCCGAGAGGTCGACGCGCTGCCAGGTGTAGGTGCGCCCGGAGAACTGGCCTGACGCGAATGCCAGGTGGTACCGGAGCCGCGCGCTGTCGCCTCCGAAAAACGGCAGGGAGAGCCCGGTCGTGACCGTCCAGTTGGGCCCGAGCGGCAGGTCCTCCTGCCGGAGCCACGCGCGGAACCCGTTGACGAGCTTCCAGCGGAACGTCTCGTGATTCCAGCCCACCTGAGGGCCGACCAGGTTCCGGTCCAGCGGTTGAGGGTACGCCGGACCGTACAGGCTCTGCCAGTCCTGGAAGAGAGCCCGGTCTCCGAATGCTCCGACGAGGAGTCGATTCGTGCGGATGGCGCCGCCCGGCAGCCGGATCCCGCCCCAGACCTGCCAGCTGCGGCCGTTCACCTCGCCCTGGACGCGCCGCTCGCCGGCCGACCAGAGATAGGCCACGGACTCGATCCGCCTCCAGTCGACGCCTCCGGCCCGCGGCGTCGTCAGGGAGAAGAACGGGTACTCGACCAGGAAGTGGTCCGCCGACCCGTCGGAGGATGACGCGTGCTCGACCTCGAGCTGCCAGCGGCTGCCGAAGAACGTGATGTCCCGGTAACGAAACGTCGAGGACGTCCGTTCAGGGTCCGAGGTGATGTCGAAGTGAACGGCCTTTCCCAGGCCCAAAACATTGTCCTCATTGACGCCGAAACTGACGGTGCGCCGATCACCGGACATGCCGAAGCTCGCGTTGATGCCCAGAGTCCACTGGTCGTGGGTCTCGACGATGACCTCGGCCCCGCCGGGGACGGGATGCGCCGAGATGTGCACGGGATTGAGGAAGCCGGTGCCTCTGAGGATGATCTCGCTCTCGGCCAGCTGAATGGGGTCGAGGCGGTCGCCGGCCTTGAAGAGGAGCAGGGCGCGGATGAACGACTCGCGGGTCATGACGTGAACGGCGTCGACCCAGCGATAGGGCCACGCCGACGTGGAGGGGTCGTCGAGGTCGAAGACGTCGTGCCGGTCGATGCGCACGGCGACGATGGGCGTGCCGGGAGCGACGTCCTCCGCGCTCGCGGGGCGAACGAGAAGGAGGAGCAGGCAGAAGAGGCGCAGCGGTCTACTCGCGGACTCCATGCCGGCTCCTCGTTACGACCGGATCAATTCAAAATGCGGAGCCGTTTCGCGACGCCGGAACTCACGACACGCGGGTCGAGAGAATCCTGAGCCCGAGACCGCCGCCCACGGACACGAGACCGAGCAAGCCGAACAGAGGAACGTGGCTCGCCGTCGCAGGCAGGTGCCGGACGGGAGGGGCCTCCGCGAGCATGACCACGGGCGCAGGCGCCTCGTAGGGCTTGACCTGCTGCTCCGGCGTGACGACCGTGAGGGTCGCGGTCTTGTACTCCGTCTCCTTCACGTCGTCCGGAATCGCGATGACGGGAGCCTTGGCGACGGCGGCGATCTCCATCGCGCGCTGCCTCGAATAGACGATGTCCTGGCCGTTCGTCGTGTCGCGCGCATACCACGTGCGCAGCGCCCTGCGCTGGCCTGGCGCGGTCGCGTAGTACACGTACCGGCTGGTCGGAGCCGCTTCGTTCGCCGTGATGGCGTGCGGCGTGGCGAGGACGCTTGCGAAGACCTTCGTCTGATCTTCGTTCGTGACCTGGATCAGGTTGCGGTTGGACTCGAGCAACACGACCTTGATGAGGTACGTGCCGGGCTGCAGGGTGAAGCTCCCGACGTCGACGGCCTCCGTCACGGTGAAGGTCGAGTTCTCGCGCTCGCTCTGCGCGTACGCCGGCGCCGGCGCGGCGACGAGCGCCACGAAGGTGCCCAGGGCCAGGCAGGTCAACAGATTCTTCATTTCGGGCCTCCTCTTTCTCTTTCTCGGTTGGGACGAAAAGTGGGAGGACGTCAGACGACTCGACGTCCCTGGATGACGCGGATGAGAAGGACGACGATCGCCACCACGAGCAGCACGTGGATGAGGCCGCCCATCGTCGTGGAGGTCACCATCCCCAAGGCCCAGAGGACCAGGAGGATCAGGCAGATTGTCCAGAGCATGGTGTCTTCCTTTCTTTCGTTCGGAGGTGGGAGGAATCAGCTCAGACGGTCGACGACCTTCTTGACGCCCTTGAGAGCAAGCGGGCTGCCAGCCTCCGTGGGGCGTCGCCGGCTGGTTCGAAGCGCGGTGATGCGTCGGAGGCGGGCCGAGGGGCGCGCGCCGTGTAGAAGATGCCCTGTCCGTGCACGTCCTACCGGCGGGACAACAGGTGAAGGACCGCCACGAAGAGGGCCGCGCCGATGATGGACCAGAGAACCGGGAACGGATGCCCGCCGACGACGACCATGAAAGGCTCGGGCAGTTTGAGCGCCCGGGCGACCCAGGGGCCCAGCAGAGCCCCGACGAAGCCGAGGGCCGTCGAGACGACCAGCCCGCCGCGGGCGCTCCCCGCAAGGGCCTTGCCGATCGCGCCACACACGGCCGCGATCACGATGAGGAGCAGGAGGGACGTGAGAGACATGGTCATGAGAGATTCCTTTCACGCGTTCGCAGCGCAATCTTCCTGCCACGAGGGCCGTGGCCCGTCGCTTGCAGAGTGATCGGCATGAGAAAAGTCAGGAATTTCACGCTGGCGGCCGCGATCCTCGTGTTCGCGACTGGTGTGTCCGTCGCGAGGACTGCTTCGGCGCAGCCCCATCCCCCGATGCCGCCCGGGATGGGCGCGCCCCCGATGCCCGACCTGCACGTGCGCATCGTCACGGAGGCTCCGCCCCCGCGCCGGTACGAAGAGCGCGTCGTGAGCCCGGGGCCGAACCACACGTACATCAGGGGCTACTGGCATCACTCGGGCGAAGCGTGGGCCTGGAGCGACGGCCGCTGGGCCGAGACCCCGCGCAAGCACGCGCACTGGGTCAAGGCCAGCTACAAGCACGTGAAGGGCGGCACCCGATACACGCCGGGCCACTGGTCGTACGAGAGGGTCATCTACAACTGATTGCGCGGGCTGGAGGCGGCGTGGTCCTGCGCCGCCCCGCCTTTCCTCCATCCGCTTGATCTCGAGCGCGTCGGCGTTTGCCTCCGGCCGGCGGCTGCCTTAGCCTGAGCACGAACGATGTCGAAACCGAAGGAACCCCGGCCTCTCCGCGTCCTCTTGGTCGCCAGCGAGGAGGACGGGCACTGGCTCCGCGCCCTCGTGAAGGAGCTGCCGGGAACCGTCTCTCTCGACTGGGTCGGGACGTTCGAAGCCGGGCTCGAGACGATGACGTCCGGGGGGCACGACGCCCACCTCGTGGACGCGCGCCTCGGCGAGAGGAGCGGCCTCGATCTCCTGCGTGCGTACCGCGCTGTGGGCGACGGCGCGCCGGTGATCGTGATGGGCGAGGCAGACCGTGCGCTCGACGTCGCGTCGATGGAGAGCGGCGCCGCCGACTACCTCGTGAAGGATCGCCTCGTCGCGCCGCGCCTCGAGCGCTCGGTCCGGTATGCGCTGGAAGCGTCGCGGCGCGCGGCGGACCTCCGCCGCGTCCGCGACGAGCTGGAAGCCCGGGTCGCCGAGCGGGCGGACGCGCTCGAGACGATGAACGAAGCGCTGGCGGCCGAGGTGGCCGAGCGCCGCGCGGCCGAGCGCGCCCTGCGCGAAGCGGACCGCCGGAAGGACGCGTTCTTCGCGACGCTGGCGCACGAGCTCCGCAACCCGCTGGCGCCGCTTGCGAGCGCGACCGAGATCCTCTCCCGGAAGGGCGATGCGCCGGAGGACGAGGCGAGGCGCGACCGCGCCCGGCGCGTGATCGAGCGGCAGGTCGCGCACATGGTGCGGCTGATCGACGACCTTCTGGACCTCTCCCGCATCACGCACGGAAAGCTGGAGCTGCGGCGCGAGCGGGTGTCCCTCGCGGCCGTCGTCGAGAGCGCGCTCGAGACCGCCGGGCCTCTCCTCGTCCGCCGCCGCCAGCAGTTCGAGCTGCGCCTGCCCGAGGGGCCGGTGTTCCTGCACGCCGATCCGATGCGGCTCGCGCAGGTCGTCGCGAACCTGGTTTCGAACGCGGCCAAGTACACCGAGCCGGGGGGGCGAATCAGCCTCGAGGCCGTCCGCGACGGCGGAGACGTCGTCGTCAGGGTCGTGGATTCCGGCATCGGGATCCCGGCGGTGCATCTCGCGCACGTCTTCACGATGTTCGGGCAGGGGCACCGGGCGCACGAGCCGGTCTACGGAGGGCTCGGGATCGGCCTCGCGCTCGCCAAGAGCCTCGCCGAGTTGCACGGGGGAAGGCTGACCGCCGCGAGCGAGGGCGAGGGAAGAGGAAGCGTCTTCACGCTCCGCCTCGCGTGCGCGGCCGAGGACTCCGCCGCTCCTCCCGCGACGCAGGCCCCGCAGGGCGTGCGGCCGCCGCCCCGCCGGATCCTCGTCGTCGACGACAACGTCGACGCGGCGCTCACGCTGTCCGAGCTGCTGACCCTCGAAGGACACGAAACGCACGTCGCGCACGACGGTCCGTCCGCCGTCGACGCCGCGAGGCGGCTGAGGCCGGACGTGGCGATCCTCGACATCGGCCTGCCGGGATTCGACGGCTTCGAGGTGGCGCGCCGTCTCCGGGCGGATCCGGCGTTGAGGGGAGTCCTCCTCGTGGCCCTCTCCGGCTGGGTCCAGCCGGACGACCGGGCCCGATCGCGCGAGGCCGGCTTCGACCATCACCTCGCCAAGCCGATTCAGCTCAGGAGCCTCGAGTCCGTCCTCCTGGAAGGGCGTGGTGATCGAGGCCGTATTCCTTGAGCCGGTTGTAGACGGTCTTCAGGCTGATTCCGAGCATCTCCGCCGCGGCCCTGCGGTCTCCGCCCACGGCCTTGAGGGTGGCCATCAGGAGCTTGCGCTCGACGGCGTCCAGGCGCTCGCCGACGCGCACCGGCACCGCGGGCCACGCGTCGGAGTTCGCCTCCGCCGCCGGCGCGCGCTCGACCGCGTGCGGGACATTCAGGACGGCCTCCACGACCTCGGGCGGAACGGCTGGCGGGTCGCTCAGGACGTACGCCCGATGCACGGCGTTCTTCAGCTCGCGCACGTTCCCGGGCCAGTCGTACCGGGCGAGCGCCTCGAGCGCCCCGTCCTCGAGCGCCGTGAAGCCGCGCCGCTCCTTCTCCTCGACCTGCGACAGGAAGTGGCTCGCGAGAGCCGGGATGTCGTCCTTGCGCAGGCGCAACGGAGGCATCCAGAGCGGGAAGACGTTGAGCCGGTAGAAGAGATCCGACCGGAACGACCCGTTCTTCACGGCCTCGGCCAGGTCGCGGTTCGAGCTCGCGACGAGCCGCACGTCCACGTCCAGCTCCTCGTTGCCGCCGACCCGGCGGAAGGCTCGGGTGTCGAGGACGCGGAGGAATTTCACCTGGAGATCGGGCGGCATCTCGGTCACCTCATCCAGGAAGAGAGTCCCTCCGTGCGCCATCTCGAACGTGCCGGCCCGGCGCCGCTCCGCGCCCGTGAACGAACCCTTCTCGTGCCCGAAGAGCTCGCTCTCGACGAGCTGCGGCGAGATCGCGCCGCAGTTGACCGCGACGAACGGCCCGCGGGCGCGGCGCGAGAGGGCGTGCACGGTGCGCGCCGCCACCTCCTTGCCCGTGCCGCTCTCGCCGGTGATCATGACGGGCGCCTCGGAGCCCGCGACGCGGGCGATCAATCGGAAGACCTCCCGCATCGCCGGGGACCGGCCGACCATCTCTCCGAGCTGGCCGGGAATCGCGGGCTCGGGATGCGCCGCGGGATGCTGGGCCCAGCTCTCCGCGAGACGCGCGAGAGACGAGGCGAGGAAGGCGGGCTTGAGCGGCTTGAGCAGGAAGTCGTGGGCGCCGGCCTTCATCGCTTCTACGGCGGCGAGAATGGAGCCCTTCCCCGTCAGGACGAGGACGGCGCAGTCCGCCCTCGCGGCCTTTGCGGCGCGCACGACGTCGAGTCCGCTCCCGTCCGGCAGACCGAGGTCCGTGATGCAGACGTCCGGCGTCTCGCGCGAGAGGGAGTCGCGCGCGTCCGCCACGGAACCCGCCTCGAAGGCGACGTATCCGAGCTCCTCGACGAGCTCGAGGAGCGAAGCCCTCACGCGCGGCTCGTCTTCCACGACGAGGACTTTCACGCTTCGTCCCTCCGCCCGGCGCCGCCTTCGACCGGGAGAGGCCACGAGAAGAGCGCCGCCAGGCGTCCGCCGCGCCCGATGAGCTCGAGGCGCCCGCCGTCGACGGCGACGGCGGCGCGCGCCACGAACAGGGCTTCCGCGTCCTCGCTCCCGTGAGGCAGGTCGAGGAGCCGCGCCGGGTGTCCGTCGGCCGTCGCGCGCACTCCCTCGAGGATCAGGGTCGCCCGTCCGCTCTCGAATCCCTCGCGTCCGGCCGGCGCGGCGGCGGCGCCTCCCCCTGCCACGAACGCCGCCACGCTCCGGATCGCGTCGGCCAGCGCCGTGACGCGCAGGGGCAGGCGCGGAGGAGCCGTGGCCGCCGCGTCGAGCGAAACGCCCGCGCGGAGGCAGACGTCGCGGAGCGACGTTTCTTCCGGCCGCTCGCCGGCGATCGCGGCGAGGCGCAACAGCAGGTCGAGGAGCCGGGTCGTCGCGCCGATGTCGGCCTGGACCGCGCGGGCCTTCTCGACCATCCACGACGCATCGGCGCCGGACGGCGAAAGGAGCCGCCGCTCCACGAGGTCGAGCTTCAGCGCGGCGGCCGAGAGCGGGTCGGCGAGGGCATGGCGCAGCACATGCAAGAGTCGAGCGGGCTCGCCGGCAGGGTCGGGAGGCGGCACGGCGTCCATGTCGGAGGTCCACCAAGCTAGCACAGGCGGCGCAGGGCGCGCCTCGTCGCGTGACGGGGGGCCGGTCACGCTGCGAGGTGGGTGAGCAGGGCGGAGAGTGCTTCGACGTGCCTTCGCTGCCGCGGGATCAGCTCGAGCTCGACGAGCTCCCGGGCGTCTTCGTCGAGCGAGGCCAGCGCGCCTTCGTACTCGGCGAGGCCGCGCCGCTCGGCTTCGAGGAGCGCGCCCACGAACTCCCGGTCGTCCAGCCTCTGCAACGAGCCGTTGCCCGTGAGCGCCGCGACGCCCGAGCCTTCCCAGGGGGCCGCCGCGGCCACGGGCACGCCGCCCCGGGCCTGGACGGATCCCTGGAGAGCCGTGACCGTGCGCTGGTGGTCGGAGGCGAGCCGCAGGATGTGGTCTCCGTCGGCCAGGGCCTTCTTCCTCAGCGCGCCGAGGGCCCTCTGGTATCCGGCGACGGCGGCGAGTTCGACACGCAGGAGGGAATTGAGGGGTTCGATCACGCCCTCCGAAGAGCATTCAGCGTGCCAGTTGAAGGCGCGTGCGGGAGTGGCACGGCTTCTGCTCTGTCGAGACGGAGGACCAGAAACATGATTCACCGCCAGTTCGCATTCCTCGCGTCCGCCGCCTTCGTCGCCCTCGCCACGGCCTGCGGCCAATCGTCCGACACCGTCACGAAGAAAACCGAGTCGACGACGCAGACGTCCGCAGGGACCGTGACGACCACGAGCGAGACCAAGCAGGTCGGCGCGACGCTCGAAGCGAAGAGCGAGACCAAGGTCGACTCGCCGGCCGGCGCCGTCGCGTCGAAGACCGAGACGATCGTCGGGACGGTCACCGTCTTCACCGCCGGCAAGAAGATCGAAGTGATGACCGGTGAGAAGAAAATGCACAGCTTCAGCCTCGACGACAAGGACGTCGTCTATTCCGTCGACGGCGCCGTGATGGTGGGCAAGCGCGTCACGGTCGTCGACGAGACGGGCACCGACAAGGTCCGCCGCGTCACGGTGAAGCCGGGAGCCTAGCGGCCCAACCTCCCGCGCGCCCCTCTCGACTCCTCGCCCCGGCACGGTTTGCCGGTTCGGCCGGCAACATTTACCCGGCTCTCTCGCCAACCCTGAAGGAGGCACCCGCATGAACAACCTCAAAGGCCTCGCCCTCGCGCTGATCGTGGCCGGCGTCCTGGCCCTCGTGTACGGGAGCTTCACCTACACGAAGAAGACGCATCAGACCAAGATCGGGCCCCTCGAGTTCGCGGTCAAGGAGAAGGAGACCGTGAACGTCCCCCTGTGGGCCGGAGTCGGAGCGATCGTGGTCGGCGGAGCTCTCCTCTTCGCGCGCCCGAAGGGTTGACCATCCATCCACCCGCGCCTGGCGAATGACACGGGCGCCCCAGCGGCGGCCGCACCGGCCGCCAGACAAGGAAACATGAAGATGAACCCGTCCCGACTCAAGACCTTCGCACCCGGCATCGTCGCCGCGGCCGCGCTCGCGCTGACCATGAGCGCCGGCGCGCAGACGCCCGCGCCCGCCGCTCCGTCTGCCGCCACCCCGTCGACCGGCCACCAGCACAAGGGCGCCGCGGCGAAGAGCACGCACGACGCGGACATGAAGAAGGAGTGCGACGCGATGATGGCCAGGCATCGCGAGATGCAGGAAAAAATGCAGGCGATGGACGCCACGCTGGACAAGCTGGTGGCCGAAATGAACGCCGCCAGGGAGTCCAAGGCGGCCGACGCGATGGAGAGGCCGATGGCGGCCGTGATCAACGAGCTCGTCGCCCAGCGCAAGGCCTCACGCGCCATGATGATGGAGATGCAAGACGGGTCGATGACGCACATGTCGCATCACATGCAGATGCAGGGCATGAAGGGCCCGCACGGAACGAAGAGCCCGATGGAGTGCCCGATGATGAAGACGGGCAAGGAGAGCTCATGAGACCGCAGGAAGGCAGCGGAAAAGTGAAGAAGGTCAAGGGAAGCGTGAAAGAAGCGGTCGGAATCCTCTCCGGCGACAGGAAGTTGGAGCGGGAAGGCTCTCTTCAGCGCGCCGAGGGCTCGATCGAGGAGGGCCTCGGCAAGGCACGCCGCAAGGTCGGCGAGGCTTTGACGAATCTCGGCAACGCCATCAAGAAATAGGACCGCAACTCCGGGGTGGTGCTGCTCAAGAGCCGATGGGACTCGGGGGTCCTCGAGTTCAAGGACGGGACGGTTCGCTGGGTGGACTCCCGGGACACGGGGAAGAACGTCCTTCTGCCGGCCGCACAGCTGACCGAGCAGCAGCTGACCTGCCTGAAGAAGTCCGGCGGCAACGAGTGCTTCGAGTGGGTCGTCAAGACGCGGAACGAGGAGTACCGGTTCCGCGACGTCGGCTGGCAGCAGGGCGAGAACGCCAAGGTCGCCGAGCTCTTCGCCTATTTCAGCACCGCCTACCCGAGCCTGATCTCGTCGCACAGGCCCGTCGACGAGAAGTAGTCGCCGCCGCAAGCGACCCGCCTACTTCGCCCCGAGCCTCACGATCAGCCGGTGCCCGGCGCCGTCGTCCACGAGGGGGACGGCGTCGGGCGCGACCGGCGCGCCGTCGAGCGTGGCGCTCGCGACGCCGCGGCAGGAGCGCTCCGGGTTCTCGACGACGATGGAGTAGCGCGTCCGGCCGAACGTCCACTCGAGCGAGCAGGACGGCCACGAGGACGCGATGCAGGGGTCGACGGAGAAGACCGCGCCGCGCCGCTCGAGCCCGAAGATTCCCTCCACGGCGACGCGGTACATCCAGCCGGCCGAGCCCGTGTACCAGGTCCACCCGCCGCGGCCGCGGTGTGCGGGGTGATCGTAGACGTCGCCCGCGAGCACCCACGGCTCGGTTTTGTAGCGGTCCACGTCGGCCCGGGTACGGGAGTGATTCACGGGGTTGAGCATGTGGAAGAGCTCGACCGCCTCGTCGCCGTGCCCGAGGCGCGCCATCGCGAGGACGACCCACGCCGCCGCGTGCGTGTACTGCCCGCCGTTCTCGCGAACGCCCGGGATGTATCCCTTGATGTAGCCGGGATCCACCGGCGTGCGGTCGAACGGCGGCGTGAGAAGGAGGACGACCTGGGGCTCGCGGTGCACGAGGTGGGCCCGCACGGAGTCCATCGCGCGCTCCGCGCGCTCTTTCCGCCCGGCGCCCGAGAGGACCGCCCACGTCTGCGCGACGGAGTCGATCCGCCCCTCCTCGTTCTGATGCGAGCCGAGAGGCCGCCCGTCGTCGAAGTAGGCGCGCCGGTACCAGTCGCCGTCCCAGGCCTGCTCGAGCATCGTCGCGAGGTGGCGGCGCGCGGCGCGGTACCGCTTCGCCCGGGCGCCGTCGCCGCGCTCCTCGCAGAGCGCCGCGAAGGAGCGGAGCACGTCGCAGAGCAGCCACCCGTCGAACACGCTCTCTCCCCGCCCTTCGTTCCCGACCCGGTTGTAGCCGTCGTTCCAGTCGCAGCTCCCGATGAGCGGCAGCCCGTGCGCGCCCGTCGTGAGGCCGCGGTCGATGGCGCGGAGCCCGTGCTCGAAGAGGGTGCCCGATTCCGCCGAGACGGAGGGAGAGCCGAACGCCTCGCTCTCTCCGGCGGCGAGGGGCGGGCCCGAGAGGAACGGGACGACCTCGTCGAGGACGGCGCCGTCCGAGGTGGCGGCGACGTACGCGGCGGTCGCGTAGGGCAGCCAGAGGAGGTCGTCCGAGCAGCGGGTCCGGATTCCCTCTCCGGTCGAGGCGTTCCACCAGTGCTGGACGTCGCCCTCGGCGAATTGCCGGCCGGCGGCGCGCAGGAGGTGCTCGCGCGTCAGGTCCGGCCGCACGAAGAGGAGGGCGAGGACGTCCTGGAGCTGGTCGCGGAATCCGTACGCCCCGCTGGACTGGTAATAGCCCGAGCGCGCCCAGAGCCGGCAGGCGAGGTCCTGGTAGAGGAGCCAGCGGTTCACGAGGATGTCGAACGAGTCGTCGGGCGTCGAGACCTTCACGGCCGAGAGCGTCTCGTCCCAGAACGCTTCCACGGCGCCGAGCTCGTTCGCCGCGGCGCCGGGTCCGCCCGCTCCGGCGTATTTCGCGACGAGCGCGCGAGCTTCCGCCGCGTCTTTCCCCTGCCCGAGGAGGAGGACGATCCGGCGCGTCTCGCCCGGCTCGAGGTCGGCCGCCGCCTGGATCGCGGCGCAGGGGTCGAGCCCGGCCCCGACGCGGCCTGACAGCCGGTGGCGGCGCAGCCCCGCGGCGCGCGCGAGCGAGCCGTTTCGTCCGAGGAACTCGCGCCGGTCGGCGGTGGCCGAGAGAACGACGCCGCTCGCGGCGGCGAAGGCGACCCTTGCCCGCCCCGCGTCGGTGACGTCCCGCGCGAGAATCGCGCCGCTCGCCCCGTCACGCTCCGTCACGACGAAGCGCGGGCTTCCCGGACGCGGGGGCCCGAGCGCCCAGTCGTTGTACGCGAAGACGCTGAAACGGCGTGTCCGGCCCGAAACGTTCGTGAGCGTGAGGATCGACAGCTTCACCGGCTCGGCGCGCGCGACGAACACCGCGAGCTCCTGTGCGATGCCGTCCGCCTGCCGCGCGAAGCGCGTGACTCCCGCGCCGTGGCGGATCACCCAGCGGGCCCCGCCTCCCGTCCGGCGCAGCGGCCCCGGCGTCGCGCCCCGAATCACGCCGCTCTCTTCGTCCCTCAGGAAGACCGCCTCGCCCGTGGGGTCGGTCACGGGGTCGTTCGCGAACGGAGTCAGCCGATTCTCCCGGCTGTTCTCGGACCACGTCGTCGCCGCCCCCGTCGCGGTCACGAGGGTGCCGAAGGCGGGGTTCGCGATCACGTTGCTCCAGGGGAGCGGCGTCTCCTTTCCCCCTGCGAGGACCACGACGTACTCGCGGCCGTCGCGGGTGAAGCCGCCGAGGCCGTTCGGCATGACGAGAGGAGGCGGTTCGAGCGCGTCGTCCGTCGCGCCGTCGGAGAGGAGCTGCAGTTCCGCAGGCGGGGCGAACGCCTCCGGCTCCGTCAGGTCCATCTGCTGCGCAAGCTCTCCGCGCTGGCCGTCGAGCGCGACGCGGGCCACGGTCGCGAGGAGGACGCGCTCGGCCTCGGGCATCGCGTCGCCGCGCAGGAGGAAGATGCCCGAGGGGCGCCCCTTCCAGCCGGCCCACGGGCCTCCGTCCACGACCTGCGCGAGCTGCTCGTGCAGCTCGTCGCGATAGCTCGCGGGGTGCTCGTTCAGGATCACGACGTCGGACTTCAGTCCCTTGAGGCGCCAGTGGTCCTGCGCGAGGAGCACCTGGCGCACGAGCGGAACGTCGTCGGCCTCCACGACCCGGACGAGGACGATGGGCAGGTCGCCCGAGATGCCGTGCCCCCAGAGACCGGCCTGGCCCAGCGTGCTCTTGAGAAGGACGGCCTCGCGCTCCCGGAGCGAGGCGTCCGAGAAGAAGACGCGCGAGGCGAGCCGCTCGAAGAGCTGCGCCTCCTCCGGCGAGATTCCGAGATGCCGGAGCGACACCTGCGCGTGCGTGTACGCGAGGGCGAAGGTCCGCGCCGCGACGCCCGGATCGTGGTATTTCTGCGCGAGGCGCCGCGCCGCGTCGGCGTCGGTCGCGATCCCGGTCGTGAACGAAAGCCGCGCGAAGCCGCCGGGGGCGATCCTGAGGCGCGTCCGGATGCTGAGGACCGGGTCGAGGACCGCGCCCGTCGTTCCCGAGAGAGCGCGCCCCTCCAGCGCTTCCGGCTGATCCGGCCCGCGGCCGCGCCCCAGGAAGCGCATCCGGTCGGTCTCCCACTCCACCGGCGCCTGCGGGCGGCCGTCGATCGAGAGGACGTGGAAGGCGAGGAGGGCCGGCTCCTCCGCCGAGCGGGGCCGGCGCCGCGCGAGGAGAGCGGTCGACTCGGCGATCCACTCGGTCTCGACGAAGAGCTTCCCGAAAGCGGGGTGGGCGGCGTCCTCGGCGAGCGTGCCGAGCGCGAGCTCCACGAAGCTCGTCAGCTCGATCTCCCGCGGCCTGTCGCCGAGGTTCGTCAGCGAGACGCGCCGGACCTCGGCGTCGTCCTCGGGCGAGACGGCCACCTCGAGGCGGGTCTCGATCTCGTCGTCGCGGCGGCGGATGACGACCTTCTCCGCGAGGAGCTCGACGTTGTAGTCGAGCGGGTCTTTCCCCACCGGCTGCCAGGCCGCGGACCAGACGGCGCCGGAGTGGACGTCGCGCAGGTAGACGAACTGGCTCCCGGGATCGCACGTCGGGTCCTCGCGCCAGCGCGTCACCGCGCGGTCCTTCCACAGGCTCGCGCCGCCGCCCGCGTTCGTGACGATCGCGACGTAGGCGCCGTTCGAGAGGATCTGGGCCCGCGGGTACGGGGTGTGCGCGGAGCGATAGCGGCGCGGCGGGCGGGCGGGCGCCGGCGCCACGCGGGTTTCCTCCGGAGGGCGAGGCTGGATGACCGGCGCCTCGCGCGGCACGCGCTCCTGCAGGAGCAGCTCCGTCGCCTTCACGCGGGGATCCGCGTGGAACCTCTCGACCATGGGGTCGTCCAGGAGGACGTTCGCGAGGGCCAGGAGCGTCATTCCCTGGTGGTGCGCGAGGTACGACCGGATGACGACCCCGCCCGACGGAGAGAGGGCCGTCTCGGGCTCGGCGTCCTTCCGGGGCGTGTAGTCGATCGCGTCGTAATAGCCGAGCTCGCCTTCCGCCCCCTCGTCCGCGAGGTGAAGGAAGTTCCGGGCCGCCTCCGACGGGTCGAGGAGCGCGGCGAGCGCCGTCGCGTACGGGGCGACGACGAGCTCGTCCGCGAGCCCGCGCTTCAGGCCGAGCCCGGGCACCCCGAACGCCTTGTACTGGTAGGCCCCCGCGCGGTCCACCTCGCGGTACGCCGACTCCGAGATCCCCCACGGCACGCCGCGCGAGCGGGCGTAATCGATCTGCCGCGTCACCACCATCCGGCAGGTCTGGTCGAGAAGCGTTCCCGGGTACGTCCGCATCAGGAGCAGCGGCATGAGGTACTCGAACATCGTCGCGCTCCACGAGACGAGCGTCGGGACGCCGTCCACGCTGACGACGAGCCGCCCGAGGTGGAACCAGTGGTTCTGGGGGACGTCTCCCTTCGCGATCGCGAAGAAGCTCGCGAGGCGCGCCTCGGATGCGAGAAGGTCGTAGGAGGCGAAGTCGCGCCGGCCCGGCCCGGCCGCGTCGGGGAGGCGGTAGCCGATGGAGAAGAGCTGGCGCTCGGGGTGGAGGAGGAACCCGAAGCGCATCCCGTCCGCGAACGCGCCGGCGCGGCCCGCCACGTCGCCGAGTCGCGACGCGAGGTCCGGGTTCACCCGCGCGAGACGGCGGCACCCTTCGGCGAGCGCGACGAGCGCCCCGGCGAGGTTGCCGCTGTCGACGGTGGAGACGTACCGCGGCGGGAGAGGGGCGAGAGTCCGGGTGTCGTACCAGTTGAGAAGGTGCCCCTCGTGCCGCTCGAGGCCCTCCATCGTGCCGAGCATCCGCTCGACCCGTTCGAGCATCGGCCCGAGAGAGAGGAAGCCGAGATCGCGTGCGGCCAGCAGGGAGAGGAGCGCCATCCCGATGTTCGTCGGCGAGGTCCGGTGCGCCACCCTCCGTTCCGGCATCTCCTGCAGGTTGTCCGGAGGCAGGAAGTTGTCCTCCGGCCCGACGAGCGTGTCGAAGTACTTCCACGTCCGTTCCGCGATCTTGAGGAGCCGTTCGCGGTCCTCGGCGGTGAGCTCCAGCCGCCGCGACGGTGCGGGCCGGCTGAGCCAGTAGGCGAGGAGAGGCGCCAGTGTCCAGAGGACGAGGAAAGGCAGCGCGAGGGGAAGAGCCGCCGGGCGGAGCGTGGCTGTCGCGATCAGGATCGCCCCGGCGGCGGCCGGGCTCGCGGCCATCTCCACGAAGAAGGCTCGGGCTCCCCCCTCGAGGAAGCCGGCGGTCTTCTTCGCCTGGGCCGCTGCGGTCTCCCAGTCCAGAAGGCGTCGCCCGGTGACGACGAGGCGGACGAGCGTCAGGCCGACCGCGTGCACCGTCTCCCAGGCGTGGAAGGGGAGGAGCGCAAGCGTGAGAAACGCCTGCGCGAGGGACGTGGCGATCTCCTCGAGGACGCCGCGGGCGTAGACGCGCATGGGCTGGTCGTCGCGGGACTGCCGGGGGAATCTCAGGAGGGAATCGGCGAGCGGAAAGCCCGCGACGGCGAGGCCGCCGAGCGTGAAGACCAGCGGGTTGCCGGGGAGAATCGTCCACGCCGCCGCGAAGAGGAGGAGGAGCGCCGGCGCCACGAGGCTTCGCCGGAGGTTGTCGAGAATCTTCCACTGGCTGACGAGCGGCAGCTGGTTCTTCGCGAACCCGCGGCGCGTCGGGACGACGGGAAGAAGCCACGCGAGAATCTGCCAGTCGCCGCGCATCCAGCGGTGCTGGCGGCGCGCGTGCGCGAGGACGTTCGAAGGGAAGTCGTCCACGAGCTCCACGTCCGAGACGAGGGCCGTCCGCGCGTGAAGCCCCTCGAAGAGGTCGTGCGAAAGAAGCGCGTTCTCCGGCACGCGGGCCTCGAGCGACGCGCGGAACGCGTCGACGTCGTAGAGCCCCTTGCCCGTGAAGATCCCTTCCCCGAAGAGGTCCTGGTACGCGTCTGAGACGGCCGTCGTGTACGGGTCGACGCCCGTGTGTCCCGCGTAGACGCGCGCGAAGAGGGACCCGGCCGCGCTCGCGTGCATCACGGAGACGCGCGGCTGCAGGATGCCGTATCCCTCCACGACGCGGCCGATGGAGCGGTCGAATACCGGGCGGTTCAGCGGGTGCGCGAGGATGCCGATGAGCGTCCGGGCCGCGTTGCGGGGGAGGCGCGTGTCCGTGTCGAGCGTCAGAACGTACGTCACCGACGGCAGGATCGAAACGTTTCCGGCCTGTACGGGAAACGCTCCCGCGGCTCCGCCCCGGAGGAGCCGGTTGAACTCCTCGAGCTTCCCGCGCTTGCGCTCCCACCCCATGAAGACCGCTTCCTTGGGATTCCACTTCCGGTCGCGATGGAAGAGGAAGAAGCGGTCCTCCGCGGCCGGGTAACGGCGATTGAGCTCCTCGATTCCCCGGCGCGCCGCCTCGACGATCTCGGCGTCCCCTTCCATTTCCGCCGCGGGCGCGTCCTTCAGGTCGCTCAGGATCGCGAAGTGGACGTGGGAATCCAGGTTTCCCAGGGCCTGCACCTCGAGGTGCGCGATGAGCCGCTCCACGCCCGCGACGCTTCCCAGGAGCGTCGGGACGACGACCATCGTCCGGGCGCTCTCGGGGACGCCGGAGGAAAAATCGAGGCGGACGAGCCGCCGTGGCGGCACGAATGCGTTCACGAGCCGCTGGACGATCAGGACGGCGAGCTGGCTGGCGGGGAGGAGCGCGAAAAGCCCGGCGGCGAACGCCATGTCTTCGCGTCCCTGCGCGCGCACGTATGCCATCGCCGCCACGACGCCGAGCGCCGTCAGGAAACCGATTCCCGACAGCCAGGCGACGATCGCGTTCCGGAAGGCGAAACGACGGAGCCTCATGAGGCGGCCCGGATGGAAGGCGACGTCGATCTCGAGTCCCTGGCGCCCGGGCCCGATCAGGTGATAGCCCACGTGCGCGGCGCGGTTGTCGTTCCCCTTCTGCTCCGCGGCCTGACGGGCGCTCTCGACGGCGCGGAGCGCGACGCGCACCTGGGCCTCGCCCGTGGGATCCGCGAGCTTCTCGACGGCCTGGCGATAACGGTCGCGGCTGGAGAAGTCCATGCGCGGATGGACGCCCGACGGGTCGCGCCGGAGCACCTGCTCCACCATGCTCACGCGCTCCACGAACCGGCTCCAGTCGAGCGTCGAGCAGAGCTCCAGGCTCGTGATCGAGTTCCCCGTGGAGGCCTGGTCCGTCGCCTGCCGCTGGTGCTCGACGCGCACGGCGTCTTCGGAGGTCGTTCCGCTCCCGGCGAGCACCCCTTCCACCTCGGCGTGCAGCGCGGAAACGCGCGGGTCGGCCTCGTGCATCCGCTGGCGGAGCTGCGTCACGAAGGCGGTGTGGAGCGGTCCCGGCGGAAGAGGGGCGGGCTCTCCCGCCTCGAGCCTCGCGAGGAGCGCGTCGGCCTCGCGCCGCGCGTCGCTCTCCTCGATGAGCGCCTCGGCGATCCGCCGGAGGTTCTCGAGGAGCGCGAGCTTCAGCATGCTGGGCCACGCCCAGAGCTCGCCGATCGTCAGCGGCGCCACGGCCTGGTACGCGAGCACGAAGCGTGTGAGCCGCTCGGCGTCGAGGCGTCCGTCGCTGTGGCGGATCAGCGCGAGCGCCATCGCGTAGAGGCGCGCCTGTCCGGAGAGCTCGCGGGCCGCGAGCTTGGGGAGCTTCTCGTAGTACGCGAGAGGCAGGTCGTGGCGGACCGCGCGGGCCTCGGATTCGATGAGGTGGAAGTTGTCCAGGAGCCACTCGGCCGCGGGCGGGAGCGGCGCGCCCCGCGCCGCATCGTTCGCAAGGGAGCGGTACGCGGCGCGGAGAACGCGCAGGTTCTCCGCGAGCCGCGGAAGCACCTCGTGCTTGCCGGCCTTCGGATCCCGCGCGAGGGTGAACGTCCCCGCGAGGCTCTTCGCCCGCTCCTCGAGGCCCTCGAGGCTGAGAAGTTCGCCCCGGATCGGCTCGTCGGTGGGGGGGCGGCTGCGCCGCCGGAATATTTTCATGGTGGAAAGGGGGGGGCGGACGGGGCCGGTAGCTCTGGCCCTGCTCCTGCATGATGCGCCCACTCCACTCCCTCGGGTCGTCCGCCGGCCCGTGTCGACCTTTCCCTGGAGCCTCGTAATGCACCTGCCTCAATAGGGGGCGGATCTCCCCGCCGTCAGAATCGCGGCGGGGAGATCGTGATGGCCCGCCTCATCCTCCATGAAGTCGGCCCGCGCGACGGCCTCCAGGTCGAGAAGCGGGCGGTTCCCACGGCGACGAAGCGCGTGTGGATCGAGCGGCTGCTCGACTCGGGCGTCGACGTCGTGCAGGTCGGGTCGTTCGTCAACCCGGAAAGGGTCCCGCAGATGGCGGACACGGACGAATTGTTCCGCCAGCTTGCGGCGCGGCCGGCGGGGAAGGGCGTCCTGTCGGGCCTCGTCCTGAACGAGAAAGGCCTCGATCGCGCGCTCCTCTGCGGCGTCCCGCTCGTCTGCCTCGGCGTCTCGGCGAGCGACACGCACAGCCGGAAGAACACGGGAATGGGGACGGCGGAGGCGACGCAGCGGATCGTCGCGACGGCGAAGAAAGCCGTCGAGGCGGGCCGCGCCGTGCAGGTCTCCGTCCAGTCCGCCTTCGGTTGCGGCTTCGAAGGGCCGGTTCCCGAGGAGCGCGTCCTTTCGATCGTGAAGCAATACCTCGGCGCGGGTCTCCGGCGGATCTCCCTCGCGGACACGGCGGGCCACGCGTACCCCGAGCAGGTCGAGAGGCTCTACGGCGCGATCGCCGCGCTCGCGCCCGACGCCGAGCCCGCGTGCCACTTCCACGACACGTACGGGCTCGGGATGGCGAACGTCTGGGCCGCGATGCGCGCGGGCGCCGTGTCGTTCGAATCTTCGTTCGCCGGGCTCGGGGGCTGCCCGTTCACGAAGGTCGCCGCAGGCAACGTCGCGACCGAGGACCTCGTCGCGGGCTGGCAGCGCTCCGGGATCCGTTCCGACGTCGACCTCGGCGCCCTCGTCGAGATCGCGCGCTCGGTCGCGGCGTACTTCGGCCGCGAGATGCCGGGGCGGGTCCACAAGACGGGGCCGGTTCCCGCGGGGCCGAAGAAGGCGGAGGTCCCGGCGTGACGAAGAAAGCCCTCGAAGGAGTGCGGGTTCTCGACCTCACGAACGTCCTGTCCGGCCCTTACGCCACGCTTCACCTCGCGCTCCTCGGCGCCGAGGTGATCAAGATCGAAAACCCGGCGGACGGCGACCTCGCGCGCAAGCTCGGCAACGTCCCGAAACTGAACAAGGAGCTGATGGGGACGAGCTTCCTCGCGCAGAACGCGAACAAGAAGTCGATCACCCTGAACCTGAAGAAGAAGGAAGCGAAGGAAATCTTTCTCAAGCTCGTCGCGGAAGCAGACGCCGTCGTCGAGAACTTCCGCCCCGGCGTCATGACCCGCCTCGGCGTCGGCTGGGACGCGATGCGCGCCGTGAATCCGCGCCTCGTCTACTGCGCGATCTCGGGCTTCGGGCAGGACGGACCCGACGCGGACAAGCCGGCGTACGACCAGATCATCCAGGGCCTCTCCGGGACGATGGCCGTGAACGGCGACGAGCGGCTGAACCCGCTCCGCTGCGGCTTTCCCGTCTGCGACACGGTCGGCGGGCTCACGGCGGCGTTCGCGATCATGACGGCCCTCTACCACCGCGAGCGCACGGGCGAGGGGCAGATGATCGACGTCGCGCTTCTCGACGCGGTCATGCCGCTCATGGGCTGGGTCGCCGCGAATCTTCTGATCGGCGGCCAGCAGCCGGTCCTCATGGGGAACGACAACTTCACGGCCGCGCCGAGCGGCGTGTTCAGGACCGGGGACGGATTCATCAACATCGCCGCGAACAAGCAGGAGCAGTGGGAGTCCGTGTGCGATGCGCTCGGCGTCCCTGAGATGAAGACGGACGCCCGCTTCGCCGAGCGCGACACGCGGAAGAAGAACCGCAAGGCGCTGACGCCGCTTCTCGAGGCGAGGCTCGCCGGGAAGACGACGAAGGAGTGGGTCGCGATCCTGAACGCGAAGGACGTCCCGTCGGGCGAGATTCTCGGCCTCGACGAGGCGCTCCACCAGCCGCAGGTCGTCCACCGCGGGACGCTGCAGACGATCGACGCGCCCGGAATCGGGCCGCTCCCGCTCTTCAACCTCCCGGCGCTCTTCAGAGCGACGCCGGCCGCCATCGAGGCGCCGCCGCCGCGGCTCGGCGCGCACACGGCCGAGATCCTCGGCCGGCTTGGCTGCTCCGAGTCAGATCTCGCGGACCTCAGGCAGGCCGGCGTCATCTGACTTCGGCGGGCTCAGCGGAAGTAGCCGTTCACGTCCAGGATGAAATCCACGGTCCCGCCGGCCGTGTTCTGCACTTTCACCGAACCCGACGCGTCGAACGCGAGCTGCAGGATCGCGTTGTTCGCGCGGGTCTGGCCCGCGTTGAAGGAGATCGACGACGTACCCGTGCGGGCGCCGTCTCCGCGGTAGATCGAGAGGTAGCCGGCCGCCGCCGTGTTCGTGACGGTCACGTTCGTGGAAATCGCCGTGGCATCCGCCGGGATACCGCACGAGACGGTCACGACGAAGGCCCGATCCGGTGAACCCGCGGGCTGGAGGGGCGGCGCGCCGAGCGGGCCCGCGGCATTTCTCGTATCGAGCACACGGCACGGGGGCAGGCCGAAGAAGGACGCTCCGGGAGGGGTGACGCCGGTCGTGATCCGGGCGATCCGGTTGCCGACTTCTTCCGTGAACCACAGGGCGCCGTCGGGACCCGCGGTGATGGCACGCGGCGACGTCTGGACGCTGATTCCCGTGTTGAACTCGGTGACGACTCCGGCCGGCGTGATGCGCCCGATCCGGTTGCCGGCGTACTCCGTGAACCAGACGTTGCCGTCGGGGCCGAGCGTGATGCCGCGCGTCTGCGCGTAGTGGACCGGAATGGTGGGCGGGATGGGGTACTCGGTAACGACGCCGGCCGGTGTGATCTTCCCGATGAGGTCGCTGTTCTGGTTCGCGAACCAGACGTTTCCGTCGGCGCCGCCCGTGATGGCTTCGATGCCGCCGCCGGGGGTGATGCCGATCTCGAACTCGTTGATGGCTCCCGCCATCGTGATCCGCCCGATCCGACCGGGGTTCGCGTACTCCGTGAACCACATGTTGCCGTCGGGTCCCGCCGTGATGCCCTGAGGGGCCGCGAAGGGGCTCATTCCCGCACTGAACTCGCTGATGGCTCCGGCCATCGTAATCCGCCCGATCCGCCCCTGATATTCCGTGAACCACATGTTGCCGTCGGGACCGGCCGCGATGCCGAGAGTCGTGACGGGAAGGGTGATGCCGACGCCGAACTCGGTTACGACTCCGGCGGTCGTGATGCGGCCGATCTTGCCGCCGAATTGTTCCGTGAACCACAGGGCGCCGTCGGGGCCGGCCGCGATGGCCCAGGGCAACGCGCCGGAGGGGATGCTGAACTCGACGATGACCCCGGCCGGTGTGATGCGCCCGATCTTGCTGGCGGTGAATTCCGCGAACCACAAGTTGCCGTCCGGGCCGGTCGTGATGCCGTGGGGCTGCGCGGAGGGCGTGATGCCGGCGCTGAACTCGGTGATGACCTGGGCGCGAGCGGTGCCCCCGAAGACGAGGCCGATCGCCATGGCGAAGAAACCAGCCCGCGACGCGCTCAAGGCCTTCTTCGGAGAGTTGCTCATGGCTCACCGTATCACGATGCCCCTGAATCTCAGTCTCGCCTCCCTCTCTGATGCAGCTGCGTCAGGGGGCCGCCGGCAGGCCGGCACCAAGATGGACACTGGAGGAGTCCGATGATGAAGATCAGGTTCGCCGTTTTCGTGGTTCTCCTCGGTTCCGGCGCGGCCCTTGCGGTAAAGCCCGACCGGGCGGGATGCAGCGATCACGCGCTCTTCCCGACGCGGATGCCGAACTACCGCATCGGGTCGTGCGAGGTGAAGGAGTTCGACGCGTACACGTTCCGCGTCGCCGGCGGGAAGAAGCAGACGGTCGAAGGGAAGTTCACGTTCCTCACGTACGTGGTCGACGACCGCAAGGACGACCAGTCCGGGATCGCCGTCGTCCGCAACTACGAGAACGCGATGAAGAAGATCGGGGGCGCGGTTCAGGGCACCGACTCCCAGAGATGGGTCACCCTTTCGGCGGTCGTCGACGGAAAGGAAGTCTGGGCCGAGGCCGAGAAGGGGAACTCCGCGATCTGGCTCCGCATCGTCGAGAAGCAGGCGATGGAGCAGCACGTCGCCGCGGACGCGGCGTCCTTCGGAAACGGCCTCAAGGCCGCCGGACACGTCGCGGTCGACGGGATCTACTTCGACACGGCCAAGTCGGTGCTCAAGCCGGAGTCGACTCCGGCGCTGAAGGAAGTCGCGAAGCTCCTGGCGGCCGATCCGTCGCTGAAGCTCTGGGTCGTCGGGCACACGGACGCGGTCGGGGCGGTCGACGGCAACATGAAGCTCTCGCAGGCGCGGGCCGACGCCGTCGTCACGGCGCTGACGACCGCGCACGGAGTCGCGGCCGCGCGGCTGAAGGGCTACGGCGTCGGGCCGCTCGCTCCCATCGCGACGAACGACGACGAGCAGGGGCGCGCGAAGAACCGCCGGGTCGAGCTCGTCCGCAACTGACGCTTCTCCGGAACCTCAGTCTCCCCGGATCCGTTGCTGCAGGCATGTGGAGTGAGGCGGGCCCGAAGCTCTACGTCCTGTGGGCGGCGCTCGCGATCGCCTTGTCGATCTCCGTCGCGGGCCTCACGGCGGAGAGCGTGACGCGCCTTCTCGTGATCGGGTTCCTGTTCGCGCAAGTCCTTCCGTTCCTCGCCGTGCGCGACGGGCTGAGTCCCGGCCGAACTTCGGGCGGCCGGGGCTGGCTCGTCGTCCCGGCGGTGGTCGGGACCTACCTCGTCTGCGGGGCGCTCATCAAGGCGGCGGGCCGCTGGTCGGGGCTGGAGCCGCGCTGAGGGGCGTCGCGCGCACGATCAACCGCCGGGGGGCCGACCCGACGAAGTAGAACGGGTAGCACGTCACGAGCGTGACCGCGGGACCGTCGGTCTCGTTCAGCACCCACACGTCGTCCGGGTCGACGATCTTCGTCCACGCCACGGCGTACCGCGTCGTCGCGTGCGGGGTCTCGAGGACGATCTCGTCGCCGACGGCGACGTCCTTGAGAGCGCGGAAGAAACCGTCGCGGTGCGCGGAAAGGGCGACGTTGCCCGGCTCGCCGGGGCGCGCCGTGCCCTCGATCCAGCCGGCGCCGCGGTTGAGCGTCAGGTCGTCCGTGCCTTCGAGGACCGGGACGTCGATCTTAAGACGCGGCATCCGCAGGAGGGCGAGCGGCGCGCGGCGGTCGGCCTCGAGGCTCTCCTTCCACTCCTTGACGCGCTTGTCCGACCAGAGCGAAACGTCCACCGGTCTCTCCGCGAGCCGGGGAAGGAGCGCGGCGTCCGCGGTGGGAACGGGGCTCGGGAGCGTGGCAGACGCCGCGGGGGGAGCCGGCATGCGCGCGGCCGCGCGCTGCTCCTCGAAGCGGGCCCGGTCCTGCCGCGACCCGAGGATCGTGTGCAGCCGCGCCGCGGCCCAGACGCCGAGGAGCACGACGCCGGCGGCGATGAGGGCGGTTCCGAGGCGCTTCGCGAACACGGCCGGATTCTACGGGTGACGGATGGACACGGCGGCCCGGGACGGCTACAACAGGGCCGGAGGACCGCCATGCCGCTCGTCGACCTCGACGCGATTCCCCAGGTCCCTCTCGACTTCGTGAACGCCGACCATCGCGAGGAGGGGCGACTCCTGAACGCGGTCGCCGACGCGGTCGGCGCGCTCGAGGCGGGGTCGGGCGACGCGTCGGCGGCCCTCGCGTGCCTCGCGGCGCTGCGCGACCACACGGCCGCTCACTTCGGCCGCGAGGACGAGGCGATGCGGCGCACCGGCTTCCCGGCGTTCCCGGTCCACCACGCCGAGCACGTGCGCGTCCTCGCCGAGCTGGACGACGAGATCCGCCGCTTCCGGGAGTCGGGCGACGCCGCGCGCCTCAGGGCGTGGGTTCTCGTCGATGTCCCGGAGTGGTTCGTGAACCACATCCAGACGATGGATCTCGTCACGGCCCGCTTCGTCGCGAACCGCGGCTGAGGCGGCCCGGCGACGAGCCGCCCCACGAGGGAGCGGCCCGCCCGGCGACGGGGGCGCGGCTCAGTTCACCTTCGCGCGCGCGGTCTCGAGGGCGATCGTCACGGACACGTCGTCGCCGAGGATGTATCCGCCCTGGTCGAGGGCCTTGTTCCAGTTCACGCCGAAGTCCTTCCGGTTGAGCGTCACGGCCGTCTCGAATCCGGCCTTCTCGTTGCCCCACGGGTCCTTCTGGATCCCGAGGAAGGTGACGGGGAGCGTGACCTGCTTCGTGACCCCGCGCAGCGTGAGGTCGCCCGTGACCTCGAACCGGTTCTCGCCGGCGGGCTTGACGGACTTCGACACGAACCGGATCTCGGGAAACTTCGCGGCGTCGAAGAAGTCGGCGGAGCGGAGGTGCTCGTCGCGCTTGGGCTCGTTCGTGCTGACGCTCGCCGTCCTCGCGACGAACGACACGGACGACGCTTCGGGCCTCGACGCGTCGATCTTCACCGCGCCGTCGAAGTCGCCGAAGGCGCCGCGGACCCTGGCCATCAGGTGGCGGACCTGGAAGCCGACCTCGGAGTGGGCCTTGTCGACGGCCCACGTCCCGGTGACGGCGGCGGGGCCGACGGCGGGCTCGGCCGCGGCGGAGGCGGCCAGGGCGAGGGCGAGAACGGAGAGGACGAGAGATTTCTTCATGGGTGTCTCCTTTCGAAAGACGGGATGTTTACGCAACCACAACGGTTACGGATTTAGGCACAAAAAATCAGAGCTTCCTCTTCCCCCCGGCCGTCGGGACGCGCGCCACGACGTCCGAAAGCCGAACTCTCTTCAGCTCGCCCTCCGCGGCGCCTTCGGCCTTCGCGAACACGTCCGAGAGGACCCCCTTGATGCAGGCGCTCACGGGGCAGTGCTTCGCCTCCTTGTTCGCGTGGACGGCGAAGAGCCCCTCGCCGCCCACGGCCCGGTGCACGTCGAGAAGCGTGATGGCGGTGGCGGGGCGGGCGAGCGTGAAGCCGCCCTTGCGGCCAGGATGCCCGGCCACGAGCCCGGCCCTTTCGAGGCGGGACAGGATCCGCCGGAGGACGACCGCGTTCGTCACGACGCTGCCGGCGAGCTCCTCGGACGTGAGGGTCCCGCCCATCCAGGCGAGGGACGTCAGGAGGTGAACGCCGACGGCAAAACGGGTGTTCGCGGCCATACCGTAACCAAGATAGTTCCAGTTAGCCGTTTTGTCAAGCTCCGCGCCCGACGGGGCTCGGCCCACGCCCCGGGGCCGCGCGAAACGCCTCGCCTGAGGGTTAGAATCAGTCGCACAAGAGGCGCAAGATGTCACTGTTCGTCAAGTTCAACTTGATCCTGATCCTCGTTTTCGCCATTGCTCTGGTGCCGGCGGCCTACCTCTCGAACCAGCTTCTCCAGACGAACGCCCGCACGCAGATCGTCCAGAACGCACGGATCATGATGCAGACCGCGCTCGCGACGCGCGGCTACACGAACAAGCAGATCAAGCCGCTCCTCGCGCCGCGGCTCGCGGAGGAGTTCCTCCCGCAGTCCGTCCCGGCTTACTCGGCGACGGAAATCTTCAACAATCTCCGGGAGAGCAACCCCGAGTACACGTACAAGGAAGCGACCCTGAATCCGACGAACCCCCGCGACCGGACGGTCGACTGGGAGGCCGACGTCGTGAACGCGTTCCGCGCGGACGCGAAGCTCACGGAGGTCATCGGCGAGCGCGAAGGGCCGCTCGGCCGGTCGCTGCACCTCGCGCGCCCGATCAAGATCACGGACGCGGGCTGCCTTTCCTGCCACACGACACCCGAGCTCGCGCCCGCCTCGGTCGTGAAGGCGTACGGGACGAACAACGGCTATGGCTGGAAGCTGAACGAGACGGTGGGGGCCCAGATCGTCACCGTGCCGATGTCCGTGCCGTTCGCGATGGCGACGAAGGCGTTCCAGACGCTCCTCGCGACGCTCGTGGGCGTCTTCGTCTTCATCCTCGTCTTCCTCAACATTCTCCTGTGGTTCGTCGTCATCCGGCCGATCCGGACCCTCTCCTCGATGGCGGACCGCATCTCGACCGGGAATCTCGACGTGCCCGAGGTTCGCGTGCGCGGCACCGACGAGGTGGCCGTGCTCGCCGGCTCCTTCAACCGGATGAGGATCAGCCTCTCGAAGGCCCTCAAGATGCTCGAGGACGAGTGACGGACGGCAACCTCGCGCCGGGAACGCGCTTCGGGGACTACGAAATCCTCGCCGAGCTCGGCTCGGGCGGGATGGGGCGCGTCTACCGCGCGAAGGACCTCACGCTCGAGCGCTCGGTCGCGCTCAAGACGCTCGCGCCCCAGTTCGGGTCCGACACCGGTTTCGTCCAGCGGTTCCTGAAGGAAGCGCGCGCGGCCGCCCGTCTGAACCACCCGAACATCGTCCAGATCTACGACTTCGGGCAGGTCGGCGAGACGTACTACCTCGCGATGGAGTACGTGGACGGCCATTCGCTCGGGGCGTACCTCCGGCGCGGGCACTTCAGCGAGCGCGACGCGATCCTCGTGATCCGCCACGCCTGCCGCGCTCTCGCCGTCGCGCACGCCGAGGGCCTCGTACACCGCGACATCAAGCCCGACAACCTCATGCTCACGAGCAAGGGCGAGGTCAAGCTCGTGGACCTCGGGATCGCCAAGCGCGTGGACGAGGACCAATCCCTCACGCAGACGGGCCAGGCCGTCGGCACGCCGCACTACATCTCGCCGGAGCAGATCCGCGGCACGCGCGACGTGGACGCGCGCGCGGACATTTACTCCCTCGGCGCGACGCTGTACCACCTCGTGACGGGGCACACGCCGTTCCGGGGGACGTCCGGAGCGCTCGTGATGTCCATGCACCTCGCCCAGCCCCTCGCCGACCCGCGCACGTACGTGGCGAGCCTCTCGGAGGGACTCTGCCGCGTGATCCGGAAGATGATGGCCAAGGACCGGGGCGAGCGTTACGCCGACGTCGACACGCTCGACCGCGACCTCTACCGGCTGCAGACGGGGGAGGTGCCGGAAGGGGCCGAGCCGGGCGACACGGCGGTCGAGACGATCGTCCGCGAAGACGTGCGGCGGCCCGGCTCTGCGCACACGCCGGCCCACACTCCGGCGCCTCATCCGGCCTTCGACTCGGGCGTCCTGAGCCGCGTCGAGGAGCTCCTTGCCGCAGACGTCGGCCCGATGGCGCGCGTCCTCGTGCGGCGCGCGGCGAAGACCGCACCGTCGCTCGAGGCGCTCTGCGTGGAGCTGGCCGAGCAGGTCGAGGCCGGCCCTGCGCGCGAGGCGTTCCGGTCGAAGTGCCTCCTCGCGGGCCGCACCGCGCCCGCGCCGCCCGCGCCCGCGCCTCCCCGGACGCCTTCGCCCCCTCAGGGCTCCGCGGTGCCGCGCACGACGCCGCCACCGCTCGAGAAAAGGGCGACGCCGGCGCCCACGCACGCGACGCCCGCCGCCTCGCCCGGCGTGCCGGGAAACACACTGTACATGACGGACGAGGACCTGCACGTCCTCGAGTCCGAGCTCGCGAAGCACGTCGGCCCGCTGGCGCGCGTCCTCGTGAAGAAGGCCGTGAAGGGCTCGGGCAACATGTCGCACGTGATCACGAAGCTCGAACTCGAGATCGACTCGGACGACGCCCGCCGCGCCTTCCGGGCGGCGGTCAAGAAGCTGCGGTAGCCGCGGCCCTAGCGGTCGACCTCGATGAAGGGGTCGTTCCGGTCAAGATCCGTCTTCTCGTCGTATTTTCCTGTGACCTCGTACTTGTACTGGTTCTTTCCGGGAATTTCGAGAAGCCGCGCCGGGACGTCCCATGTGCATGTGCCGTCAGCAGGCGGGCAGACCGGTTGTTCGTTCTGGTGGATGCGGGGGTCGGTGAACCGAACTTCCGAATACAAGTGTCCATAGCTCCAGACGACCGTGTGCTTCTCGGGCACGCCCGGGTTGACCCTGATGATGCGTGTTTCCGGCTGGGCGATCGCCTTCCGATGTCCCCCTCCCTGATCCGTAGCAACAAGGGCGACGCCGTGGAGCTTCCTCAACCCGCCTTTGGCAGGTTCAGTATTGGCGCAGGCCGCCATGAATATGGAGAGTGCGACGAGCCCGGCTCGCGCGTATATCGAAGACCTGATGGACATGGTCGGCCTCCTGTTCGTTTGCGTCATTGTGCGCCCGCAGAGCGCGGGGTCGCGAGTGCCTTCTCGAAGAGCGGATCGGCCCGGACGTCTCCGAACTCCGGATCGGACCTCAGGAGTGAGGGGTTGAATCCCCGGCGCACGGCCTCGGCGACGAGGGCAAAGCCGGCGACGCGGTCCTGGTGCAGGAGGGCGATGCGCGAGGCCTCGACGAGGACCGAAGAGTCCTCGGGTGCCGCCGCCCGGGCCGCGAGGATGGCCTCCCGAGCCTTCGATTCGTCGCCGAGGTTTCGCAACCCCCGCGCCCGATTGCGGAGGGCGGCCGCGTCCCGGGGGTTGACCTTCAGGTCGTCGCTCGACAGGCGCAGCGACTCCTCGTACGCGGCTCGCATGCGGCCCGCGTCGCCGCCCGACGATCGGAGGGCGTCGCCGAGGCCGATCCACATCGACGCGCGCTTCGGCGCCGCGGCGGTGGCCTTTTCGAAGGCGGCGGCCGCGTCGGCGAAACGGCCCGCGTAGTAGTGGGCGGTTCCGAGGTTCGCCCACCCGCTGGCGCTCGGCGCGAGGTCCAGCGACTTCTGCGCGACGCGCGCGGCGTCGCCGAGTCGGCCCGTCTGGATGTAGGCCCCGCTGAGATTCGAGAGCGGGCGGGGGGTCGCAGGGTTGAGGCGGGCGGCCTCTTCGTATTCCGGGATCGCGCGTGCGTAGTCGCCTCTGGAGAAGAAGAACGCGCCCATGCGGTTGTGCGGCGCCCAGTAAGCCGGGCGCGCGGCGGCGGCCCGCCGGTACGCCGCCTCGGCGTCGGCGGGTTTTCCCGAGTCCGCCAGCGCATCGCCCAGAGAGAGCAGCGCCTCCACGGAATTTGGGTCGCGCTCGAGGGCGCGTCGAAAATCCACGATGCCCTCGTCGAAGCGGCCCGACGCCGCTTTGATCCGTCCGAGCGTCAGGAGCGTCTCGACGCGTGAAGGGTCCAGGTTCCGCGCTCTGTCGGCGCACCCCTCGGCGAGCCGGGCAAACGTGATGTCGTGCGTGTTCTGGTACATCGCGAGATACCCGCGGCCGAGCGCTGCCTGCACGAGCGCGGAGGTCTCGCCCCCGGGGACCGCCTTCAGGAGGTTCAGGGCCTGCTGCACGGACGTCGCGTCGTCGTAGCGTTCGAGGTGCCCGAGCGCGACCACGTAGTCCGTCTGCGCCGCACCCGCGGGAATGGGGGGCCGGGCCGGGGCCGTCGCTCCCGGCGCGACGTGGAGCCTGAGCGCGGACACGAGCTTCTCGGAGAGCTCGTCCTCGAGCTTGAAGTGCTCGGCGTCCGGGCCCGTCACCTCGCCGGCCGCGATCTGGACGGGGGAGCCTGCGAGCGAGATCGAGAAGGAAAGCTGGCGTTTGTCGCCCATCTGGCGCACCGCGGGCTGGACGAAGATGTTCGCGCCCTTCTCGCGGGCCCACTTCAGAGGGTCCGCCTCTTTGTCCTTCAGCTCCGACCGGTCCGGTCTGATCACCACGATGTCCGGCACGCCATAGAGCTTCACGCCCAGGCCAAAGGACACCCCGTCGCACAGCTGGCGCCCGTCCGGGCGCCCGGTGAGGTCGGTGGCGGGCAGGATCGCGAGGAGCTTCGAGGCGGGTAAAGCCGAGCCGGCGCGCTCGCGCATCGCCAGCCAGAAGAGCGCGGCGCCGACGACGAGAAGGATGGATCCGGCCACGAGGAGCGCCCGGCCGCCTCCGCGGCGCGCGAAGGCCGCCGATCGCCCCGAGACGGGGAAGATGGCCGTCGTGCGCGAGCCCGCGGCGGCCTCGAGGAAGCCGCGGGTGTCGCCGACGCTCGCGGGGCGCCCCGCGAGGTCCTTGTGGAGCAGCCGTTTCATGAGGTCGAGGAGCGGCGCCGGCGTCGCGGCGGGCAGCGCCGCCCAGTCCGGCTCACGGTCGAGGATCGCGACGAGGATGTCCGACACGCTCTCGCCGTCGAACGCCTTCTTTCCCGCGAGCATCTCGTAGAGGACGCAGCCGAAGGACCAGAGGTCCGACCGCGCGTCGAGCGCCCGGCCGCGCGCCTGCTCGGGGCTCATGTAGCTGGCCGTCCCGAGGACGACGCCCTGGTGCGTCGGGTCGGCCGCGAGCGTCGGCGAGTGAGAGATGTCGGGCGAAGCCGTGCCGAGGGCGAAGGCCTTCGCGAGGCCGAAGTCGAGGAGC
Organism: Thermoanaerobaculia bacterium; assembly: GCA_036504335.1. Taxonomy (GTDB): domain Bacteria; phylum Acidobacteriota; class Thermoanaerobaculia; order UBA5066; family UBA5066; genus Fen-183. The sequence goes on along the minus strand of DASXVJ010000033.1, from coordinate 173,261 downwards.
TTGACCTTGCCCTCCGGCGTCACGTTGACGTTCGCGGGCTTGAGGTCGCGGTGGAGGACGCCCTTGGCGTGCGCGGCCTCGAGCGCGTCGGCGATCTGGAGCGCGAAGCGGATCGCGTCGCTGGCGGAGACGGGCGCGCGCACGATGCGCTGCTTGAGCGTTTCGCCGGACACGAGCTCGAGGACGAGGAAGCGGAAGCTGTCGATCTCCTCGAAGCTGTAGATCGCCGCGATGTTCGGGTGGTTCAGGCTGGCGAGAACGTGGGCCTCGCGCGTGAAGCGCTGGAGGCGGTCGGCGTCCTGGGCGAAGGCCTCGGGAAGGACCTTGATCGCGACGTCGCGCTGCAGGCGCGTGTCGCGGGCCCTCCACACTTCGCCCATTCCTCCCGCGCCGAGGCGCGAAAGAACCTCGAACGGCCCGAGACGGGAACCCGGTTCGAGAGGCATGGTGTCGCGACGATTATCTACAATCCCGGCCTTATGTCGTTACGCCGTGCGTCCGCGCCCGCCGCCGCCCTCCTCGCCCTCCTCGCCGCCGGCCCGGCCGGCGCCGCGGAGTCGCCCGCGGCGGCGCTCTGGAACGCGTGGCCCGCCGCGCGCGTTTATGCGGGCGACCCCTTCGCGCTCAAGTCGGCCGCGCTCCGGACCGAGATCGCGCGCCTCGTCGAGCGCTATCCCGGCGTCGTCCGCGTGGCCGAGGAAGGCGTCTCGTCCGAGGGCCGCCCCATTCCCCTCCTCCTCGTCGGCGAGGGGCCGACGACGGTCCTTCTCTGGTCGCAGATGCACGGCGACGAGCCGACGGCCACGTCGGCGCTTCTCGACGTCCTGAACCACATCGGCGCGTCGCGCGCCGCGCCCGCGACGAAGACGCTCCTCTCCAAGCTGACGCTCGCGATCATCCCGATGCTCAACCCCGACGGCACCGAGCGCACGCGCCGGACGAATGCGCAGGGCATCGACATCAACCGCGACGCGGGCCGCCTTCAGACGCCCGAGGGGCGGTTCCTCAAGTCCGTGCGCGACCGGCTGAACCCGGCGGTCGGCTACAATCTTCACAACCAGGGCCCGAACCAGCTCGCCGGCTCCGCCGGCGCCCAGGCCGCGATCTCGCTTCTCGCCGTCCCGTTCGACGAGGCGTTCACGGAGAACGACGGGCGGCGCACGACGAAGCGGCTGGCGGTCCTCGTGCGCGACCTTCTCCAGCCGTGGGCGCCGGGCCGCGTCTCGCGCTACGACATGGAGTACACGGCGCGGGCGTTCGGCGACTCGATGACGCGCTGGGGGACGCCGACGCTCCTGATCGAATCGGGCGGGTTTGCGGCCGCGGGGCCCGACGAGGCCGCGGCGCTCGTGCGCCTGAACTTCGTCGCGCTCCTCGCGACGCTCTCCGCCCTCGCGGACGGCGCCGTCGCGAAGGTGGATGCGGCGGCGTACGACGCGATCCCGCTGAACGTCCGCGACAGGCTCATGGACGTCGTCGTCCGCAACGCCCTCGTGATCGGCGGCGGCGGCCTGCCGCCTTACTTCGCGGACGTCGGCTGGAACGTCCCGGTCACGCGGCCGGGATTTACCGGTTCCGCCGTGGGGCGCGCGCGGGGCGGCGCGGTTCTCGAGGTGGGCGACCTCGACTCGTACAAGGGCAAGACCGAGATCGACGCGACGAACCGCGTCCTCGCCGTCGCGCCGAAGGGAGGCGCCGAGGCCTGGACGAAGGCGCTCGAGGGTCTGAAGGCGAAAGGGCTCGCGACGCCCGACGGGACGCTCACGCTCACGCTCGACGTGCTCTCGCAGGAGGCGAAGGTCTGGGTCGAGGGCGCGGCCACGCTCGCACCGGGCTATGGGGGCGACTTCGTGCTGCTGGCGCCGTCCGGCGACGGCCGCTTCCGCGTGGAGCGGCGGCTCTCGGTCGCGGGTCCCTAGGCGAACGCGCCGACGACGTCCTCGACGTACTCGCTCCGGCGCATGCCGGCGAGGACGGCGTCGACGCCCGGCGTCGCGAGGAGGGCCCGCAGCGTGCGCTGGGCGAGCGAGCCCGAGGCGGGCGCCGCGCCCGCGAACGCCGACGTGACCCACGCCTGCAGCTCGGCGACGCGCGTCTTCTCCCAGGCCCCGTCGCGGCCGAGCTCGCAAAGCGCGTCGGGCGGGAGGCCCGCGAAGCGGACGAGCCCGCCGCGCGAGAACGCGTTGAAGGGCCGGTTCACGAGGACGCCGAGGCCCGCAGCGCGCGCGACGTCGAGGACGCTCCGGCCGTCCTCCGTGTGGATCGGCTCGCGGGCGCCCGTCTCGATCGGGTTGAACGGGAGCTGCACCGCGGCGAAGGCCGGCCCCGCGCCGGCGAGGAGCCGCTCGAGCGAGACGGCGTCCGCGCGCTCCCGGGCGACGACGAGCGTGTTCGACGAGACGCCGTACGCGCCGATGCGCCCCGCGGCGACCTCGGATTCCAGGCGCCGGAACGCGCGCGCCGTCCGGTCGTAGAACTCGGCGCGCGCGTCGTCCCTGGGAAGTCCCGCGTGCAGGGCGTGCGTCAGGAAATACTCGGGGTTGTGGAGGAGGAGCAGGTCCACGCGCGGCATCGCGAGGCGCGCGAGCGAGGCGGTGAGCTGGTCCTCGAGGAAGTCGGCCGAAATCGCGTGCCAGAGATCGGGCCCGTACTCGACGACCTCGGTCCAGGGCCGGCCCGCGCGCGCGCGCCGCCGCGCCTCGTCGAGGTTTCCACCCTGCAGGTAGCCGATCTTCGTGACGACGACGACGTCTTCGCGCCGGACGGCGCCGCGCGCGGCGGCGTCCGCGAGGACCTGGCCCACGAGCGTTTCGCTGTGGCCGTCGGCATAGTTCGTCGACGTGTCGATCAGAGTGACGCCCGCGTCGAGCGCGGCCGCCAGCGCGCGCCGGTGGATCTCGGAACGGTCGTCCACGCGGTAGCACCCGAACCCGGCCCGCGAGACGCGCGGGTGCACGCGGCCGAGGGGTGCGTACGCGTCGCCCCCGAGCCGCGGGAGCGTCAACGGGGCGCCGCCGCGGGAACGGCAGGTTTCGGCGGGGCGTGATCGCAGTAGCGCGCCCAGACCGTGGCGAAGATGAGCGCGGCGACTGAGAGCGTCACGACGACGACGAGGGCGAGGGGCCGCGCCTTGCGGGACGGCGCCACCGAGAGGGACTGCGCGAGGCGCTCGGCGCTCGTCGTGCGGTGCGCGCCGGCGGCCTCGAAGGTCGCCTCGACGTCGCCGAAACGCACCGACGCGCCGGGGGAGAGCGGCGACTCGGAGACGCGCTTGCCCTCGACGAACAGGCCGTTGGCGCTGCCGAGGTCGCGGGCGACCCAGGCGTCCCCGATCCGCTCCACGATCGCGTGCTTGCGCGAGACGGAGCGGCTCTGGAGGACGACGTCGCAGTCGGGATCGCGGCCCACGACGGCGCGCGCGTCGAAGACGATCCGCCGCTCGTTGCCCGCCTCGCGCACGGTCAGGACGCCCGGCATCCTCTTCCTCCTCGCCCGCCCGGAATCTTATGTTGTCCGTGTCTCCGGCGTCCCGGGCTGCGGCGCGAGGACAAAAGCCACGTCGCCGACGTTCGTTCCCGTCGGCCCCGGACAGAACGCGTCGCCGAGCGCCTCGAAGAACGGTCCCGCGTCGTTGTCGTGGAGCGCGTGGCCCGGGTCGAGGCCGAGCGCCTCGGCGCGCGCGAGCGTCGTCCCGTCCGCGAACGCGCCGGCCGCGGAGGCTTCGTAGTCGACGCCGTCCGTCCCGGCGCAGAGGATCGTGGCGCCGGAAATTCCCGCGATCGCGTACGCGGCGGCGAGGGCGAGTTCGCGGTTGCGCCCGCCGCGCCCCGCGCCACGGACGGTGACGGTCGTTTCGCCTCCGAAGATCGTGAGGAGACGCCGCGCCGCGACGCTGCGCCTTCGCAGGTTGCCGGCGGTCGCCCCCGCGAGCGCGAGGCGCCGGCCGGCCGCGCGAGCCTCGCCCGCGAGCAGCTCAGGCACGACGCGCGTCTCGAGGCCGAGTCGGATCGCCTCGACGCGGGCCCCGTCGAGAGCGGTCCTGACGTCCGCGAGCAGGACGCTCCAGCGCGGGCCGACGCCCTCGCCGCCCGGGGCGGCGGGCAGGTCGAGGTGGGCGCGGACGGCCTGCGGCACGAGCGGCCCGAGCCGGTACCGCTCGAGGATCGCGCGGGCCTCGGCGGGACGCGGCGGGACGCCGAGCGTCGGCCCGGACGCGACGAGGTGCCAGCCGTCGTCTCCAAGGTCGGAGAGGACGAGCGTCATGACGTCGGCGGCGCCCGCGGCCGCCGCGAGGCGGCCGCCCTTGACGCGCGAGAGCGCGCCGCGCACGACGTTGACGTCGGCGATCGGCGCCCCGGCGGCCATGAGGAGCGACGCCGTGCGGGATTTTTCGTCGAGAGAGAGCCCCTCGGCCGGCACCGCGAGCAGGCTGGAGCCGCCGCCGGAGAGGAGGACGAGGAGGAGGTCGCCCTTGCGCTGTCGCCGGGCGAGCGCGAGGGCGGCCTCGCCGGCGGCGAGGCTGTTCTCGTCCGGGTGCGGGTGGCGCGCGTGGATGACGTCGGCGCCCGCCGGCAGGCCCTCGATTGGAGCCCCGATGGGCGCGACGACGAGCGCTCCGTCGAGCCGGCGGCCGAGGCTGGCCGCGGCCGCGGCCGTCATGGGCACGGCCGCCTTGCCGACGGCGAGGACCGTGACGCGCTCGGGCGCGAAGACGAACTCGCGACGCGGGGTCGCAGACACGGAGCGGACGAAAACCGCGTCGCCCCGCCGCCCGAGAGCCTCGGAGACGAGCGCGGCCGGGTCCACGGCGCCGACGGCGGCGCGGAAGAGCCGCGTCAGGATCTCGCGGTCGTCCAAAGCGCCCGGAGTCTAGCGAAACCGCCGGGTGCGGGAGGGGTAAACTCGTCCGCAGGAGAACCGCCATGGCACGCTCACGGATGGACGACATTCTCGGAACGGTCCGCGACGCGGGCGACCGCGGCCAGGAGATCGCCTCGCAGGTCGCCGCGCGCGTCGAGGACGTACTCGACGAGGCGGGCGCCCAGGGCAAGCGCGTCCGCAAGGAGCTCGCGCGCCGCTGGAAGCACGTGGATCGCATCGGACGCGACAACGCCTTCGTGATGGCGTTCGGCGCGCTCGCCGTCGGCGTCCTGATCGGGTACCTCGTCGCCCGCGACGACGACTGACGCGCAGCTGATCTACGGGGAGAACACCCATGGGTATGTACATCATTGCGGAGCCCTGTGTCGGCGTGAAAGACACCGCGTGCGTCGAAGTGTGTCCCGTGGACTGCATCCACCCGAAGAAAGACGAAGCCGGGCACGCCGAAGCCACACAGCTCTATATCGACCCGAACACGTGCATCCAGTGCGGAAACTGCGAGCCGGTGTGCCCGCCGAAGGCCATCTTCACGGAGGAGACGATCCCCGAGAAGTGGAAGCACTACCAGCAGATCAACGCGGACCACTACGCCTGACCGTCCGCGCACGCGCGCCGGAGGACTCTTGGATCTCGCCGCACGACTCAAGGTTCTCCGCACGGGCTTCACGCGCACGTTCTGGGTCGCGAACGTCCTCGAGCTGTTCGAGCGCTTCGCGTTCTATGGCTCAAAGGCGGTCCTCGCCGTCTACCTGAACCGGGCCGTCGGGCTCGGCACGACGGGCAACGACCTCGTCGGCGTCTACGGCGGCCTCGTCTTCGGCCTGCCGATCTTCGCGGGCGTCGTCGTGGACCGGTTCGGGTTCAAGCGCAGCCTTCTCGCGTGCTTTTCGATCTTCTGCGCCGGGTACACGCTCATCGGGCTCGCGGGTATGCCGGCCGGGCAGCCGTTCGTCGATGCGCTCGGGAAGAAGGGCTTCGTCGTCCTCGCTCTCGTCGTGACGGCGATCGGCGGCTCGCTCATCAAACCCTGCATCGTCGGGACCGTCGCGCGGACGACGACCGAAGACACGAAGTCCCTCGGCTACTCGATCTATTACTCGCTCGTGAACTTCGGCGGGTTCTTCGGGCCGATCCTCGCGGGCGAGGTGCGGACGCGCTTCGGGATCGCGTCCGTCCTCCTCATGTCGGCCTGCGTCTCGGCCGCGCTCGTCCTCGGGACGCTGCTGTTCTACCGGGAGCCCGCAGGACCGCGCGAGGGACGCACGTTCGCGAAGGTCTTCTCCGACGCGGCGCTCGTCCTCCGGAACGTCCGCTTCATGGCCTTCCTCGTCGTGTTCTCGGGCTTCTGGATCATGTTCTGGCAGGTCTTCTACGCGCTGCCGTTCTACGTGACGGACATCCTGAAGATCGCGCGTTTCGAGCTCCTCGAGACCGTGGACGCGCTCGGGATCATCTTCCTCTCGATCCCGGCGACGGCGCTCATGAAGAAGGTCCGCCCGATCCGCGCCATGGCGGGGGGCTTCGCGGTCGCGAGCGCGTCCTGGCTCGTGATCACCCTCAGCCAGAGCTGGCAGGGCGTCGTCGTCGCGATGCTCCTCTTCGCGCTCGGCGAGTCCATGCAGGCGCCGCGCTTCTACGAGTACGTCGCGGACCTCGCGCCGGAGGGCCAGACCGGCACGTACATGGGCTTCGCGTTCCTGCCCGTCGCGATCGGCGCGTTCGCCGCCGGGCCGCTTTCGGGGTACCTCATCGAGCGCTATCTCAAGGGCCCGAATCCCGGCGGCATGTGGATTCTCCTTTCCGCGATCGGATTCGCGTCCACGGCGGGCATGCTCCTTTATGACCGCTTCGTCGCCCCGAGGAAGGCCGCCGCCTGACGGCGAAGCGCGCGCGTGTTCTCTCTCTTCACGCTCCTCGTCGCCTTCGCCGCCCTCGGCCTCGCGGCGTGGCTGCGCGAGCGCGTCGTGCGGCTCGAGAACGAAGTCGCCGCGCTGCGCGCGCGGGGGGAAGAAGAAAGATTTTCTTTGAAAGTGAATACGGAGGCGGAGCACGCGGCCGCACCGGCCCGCGCGACGGATGCTTCCGCACCGTCAGTCGCATTCCCTGCACCGCCGGTGGCCTTTGCTCCACCGCCCATTACACCTTCTAAGCAAAGCGCCGATGAGGCTGCGCCGCCGATCGCCTTCGGGCCAGGCCTGCCGGTGCGCGAGGGAGCAGAAGTAATTCCTCCCCTGGCGCCGCCTTCGGCGGCGCGCATGGACTGGGAGAGCTTCGTCGGGATCAAGCTCTTCTCGTGGATCGCCGCGATCTTCCTGACGATCGGCGCGATCCTCTTCCTGCGCTACTCCATCGACCGAGGCTGGCTCACCGAGCCCGTTCAGATGGCGATCGGCCTCGCGGCCGGAGCGGGCCTCCTCGTGCTGTGCGAGCTGCGTGCCGCGCGGCGCTACGCGGTCACCGCGAACGCGCTCGACGCCGCAGGTCTCGTGATCCTGTTCGCGACGCTCTTCGCGGCGCACGCGCGCTGGGGCATCCTCGGCTCCGGCGCGGCGTTCGTCGCGCTCGCCGCCGTCGCGGCCCTCGCCGTGATTCTCGCGGTCCGCCACGACTCGACGTTCATCGCGCTGCTCGGCCTCCTCGGCGGCTTCGCGACGCCGGTTCTCCTCGGGACGACCTGGCCCGTCCTCTTCCCGTTTCTCGGCCTTCTGGCCGCCGGCCTGTTCGCGTTCGCCGTTCTCCGGAAGGCGCCTCTCCTCCACGCGCTCGCGGGTCTCGCGACGCTGGCCGTGCTCGGTTCCTGGTTCGTGCGGTCGCTGACGCCGGACCTGCTCGGTCCCGCGCTCACGGCCGCCTGCGGCCTCGCCCTCTTCTACTTCTTTGCGCCGGCGCTCGGCGCGCGTCTCGCGCCGCCGGATCCGCTGCCGGCCGGAGCCGCGGGCCTTGGCCTGATGGGTCACGTCCTCCTTCTCTTCGTCGCCGCCGAGAGGAGCCTCAGTGCGCCGCCGGCGGGTTCCGAGGCCCTCGCGCTTTTCGCGCTGACGGCAGCCGCCACGTTCGCGGCGCGCCGCGCCGGAGCCGCCTGGGTGCACGCGGCTGGCCTCTCCCTCGCTCTTCTCGCCGTCACGTCCTTCACGTTCACGGCGCGCCACGCGCCGTGGCCGCTCGCGGCCCTCGGGGCGGCGGGCGTCGTCGCTCTGTGGGGGCTCGCAGCGTGGGTCTTCGACGGCTCTCTTGCGTTCGGCCGGGCGGCCGCGGTGGGTCTCGCGCTCGCGCAGGCCGTCGCGATCGCCGTCACGCTCGTGCCCGGCGTGCCGCCGCTGCGCGCCGTCCTGACGGCGCAGGCGCTCTTCCTCGTCGCGCTCTTCGCCGTGGCGGCGGGCGCGCCCGAGCCGCGCCTCTCCGTCCTCGCCGCGGGGCTCGCGGTCCTTGCGCCGCTCGTCTGGGGGCTCTGGCGCCGGAGCGGCGCGCCGTGGCAGGAGGTCGCGCTCTTCGCGGGCGTTCTCTGGCTGCTGTTCGTCCTCCACCCCGTGGTTCTCGGGCGGCGCGCGGGCCGCGGACGCGCGCCGTACCTCGCGGCCGTCCTCGCGAGCGCCGGATTCTTCCCGATCCTGCGTGTCGCGCTCGAGGAGGGCGGCTACCGCCCGGTGATCGGCCTTCTTCCGCTCGCGATGGCGCTCGGGATGGCGGCGCTTGTGGGGCGCCTTCTCACGCTCGGCCTCCCGCCGGAGGAGGATCACTCGCGCCTCGCGCTCGTCGCGGGCGCGGCGCTCGCGTTCATGACGGTCGCGATTCCGCTGCAGTTCCAGAGGGAGTGGCTCACGCTCGGATGGGCGCTGCTGGGCGCGGCGCTGGCCTGGCTGTACGGACGGATCGCGCATCGCGGCCTCGTCGTGTGGTCTCTCTCGCTCTTCGCCGCGGCGTTCGTCCGCCTCGCGCTGAATCCGGCCGTCCTGACGTACCACGCGCGCGCGGCTGCGCCCGTCTTCAACTGGTACCTCTGGGTCTACGCGGCGGCGGCCGCGGCGTTCTTCGCGGGCGCGGCCCTGCTCCGGGGCTCGGGCGCGGCGGCGTGGCCGGTCGGCGTCGCCCTCCTGCCCGCGGGCGGGACCGCGCTCCTCTTCGTCCTCCTCAACCTCGAGATCGCGGACTTCTTCGCGGAAGGCCGGCGAATCGTCGTGAACCCGTTCTCGACGTCGCTTGCGGAGGGTCTCGCCTACACGCTCGGCTGGGCGCTGTTCGCGATCGCCCTTCTCGTCGCGGGAATCGCGAAGAAGAGCCGCGGGGCCCGGGCCGCCGCGCTCGTCCTCCTCATCGTGACGATTCTCAAGTGCTTCCTCTTCGACCTCGCGCAGCTCGGCGGCCTCTACCGCGTCGGCTCGTTCGTCGGCCTCGCGGTCTGCCTCGCGCTCGTCGCGCTGCTCCTGCAGCGGTTCGTGCTGCGGCGGGACGAACCCGTCGTCAGTATTCCGACGACGGGATCATCCGGATGAAGCTGCCGTCGGACGTCTGGGCGTCGTTCAGGACGCCGTACGCGAGCCAGGTGTCGTCCCCGGAAACGCGCCTGACGACGGCGTAAGCCTTCGTGACCGAGGCGGGAACTCCCGCCACGTCGAAGATGCCGGACCACTGCGTCCAGTCGCCGGGGGTGAGGGAGACCGAGATGGCGCTGCCGGCGGGCTGCCCGGTGGCCGCGTCCCAGAGCTGGACCGAGAGAGAGAGGTTCGACTCCGACGCGCCCCCGAGGTGCACGACCGCGAGGTTCGAGCGAACCGCCCCGTCGCGCGTCAGGCCCGGGACGAGCGCGGAGCCTCGAGCCCCGCCGCCCTTCGCGGCAGCGGGGTAGGCGACGCCGAAGGCCCCGCCGGTCGTGGTGTTCGGATTCGGCGTCGTCGTCCGCGCAATCGCGACGGTGCGCGGCGCATCGAGGCTGAAGAGGTTTCGGAACTCCACGGCGAGCGTTCCGGCCTGCGGACCCGTGGAGGCGTCGGGTACGATCAGGCCCTTGCTCCTCAGGTACCCGATGATGTCCGGGATCGTCGTCTGCTGCCCTGCGGCAAGGGTGAGCGTCACGAACGGTACGCCGGTCGAGGAGCCGAGAGCCGGCTTGTAGAAGAGGTCGACCGGAGTCGGGAATGCGCCGTCGTTCGCGATCGTGAGCTCGGTCGTGTAGTGCGAGCCGGCCGCGCCGAAGACGTCGAGGACGACCGGGACGACGAGGCGGCGCGCCGCGGCGAGGCCGCCGGGCCGGTAGAGCGGAAGGATCGACCCGTCGGACGTCTTCGCGTCGTTCACGACGCCGTACGCCGTCCACGCGCCGGCGCCGGACGTGCGCGCGATCTTCGCGTACCCGAATGCGGGCTCCGTGATCCCGGCCAGGAGCAGGACGCCGTTGAGCTGCTTCCATTCGCCGGGAGCGAGCGTGACGGGGATCGGCGATCCGGCCGCCGCGCCGGACTGGTCGTAGACCTGCACGGAGAGCGTGATCGGGCCCGTGCCGCGGCCGGGCACGTGCGCGAACGCGAGGTTCGAACGCGAGACGCCCGCGACGCTCCTCAGCCCGTACACGGCACCGGCTTCTTCGGCCGCGTCGAGGTCGGAAGGCCCGTCGAGGAACACTCCGTAGCTCCCGCTCGCGTCGGACGTGTACGTCCGCGAGAACGCATACAGGCCGTCGTTCGCCTTCGAAGGGGTCGGGATCGGGTCGGACGAGACGGCGAGCGAGCCTGCCGCCGGAGCAGGACCCACGGCGACCCCGCGATCGCGCAGGAACTGGACTGCGTCCGGGACGCGGAGCTCCGAGTGCGGCGCGAGCGTGACGGTCGTGCTCCCGGTGCCCGAGCCGGCGAAATCCGGCGCGCCGAGGAAGCGGACGGTAGCGGTGACGGCGGCGTCGGAGCGGTTTCCAAGCGTGAGATCGGAGCGAAAGCGGGCGCCCGCGAGGCCGGGCACGTCGAGGACCACCGGGACGAGTTTCGCGGTGGTCGTCGTGTCCGCTGTGAACAGCCCGTTGCCGGCGGTTCCCGCATAGAGCCTCGTGCCCTGGACGCGCACGACGCGCGCGTCGACGCCGAGCTCGATGCCCGACTTCTCGGGCTGCCAGCCGCCGTCCTTCCTGCGGAGGACCCCCGCGGCGCCGCCGGCCGCGAGGGCCATCCCGTTGCCCGTGTCGAGCGACGAGACGAAGGCGGTGTTCGCGCCGAAGTCGTCGCTCCGCCACGAGCCGGGGACCGTGCCGCCGAGCGTCGCGGCCGCGATACCCGTCGCCGGCGCCGCCAGGAGAGTCGCCGCGTCGCCGCCGATCGCCTGCACGAGAGACGGTGCGCCCGGCGCGCTCTGCCACGTCTGGTTGCGCACGAAGAGGGCCGTGCCCGACGTCGCGTAGAGGGTTCCGTCGACCTCGCGCACCGCGAGGATCGATTCGGTGCCCGAGAGGCCGCCGTTGTCCGCCGACCACGAGGAGCCCACCCAGCGCCACATCCCGGCGCTGGGCGTGCCGCCCGCCACGCTGCCGTCGGCCCCGACCCGCACGAGCGCGGCCGGCACGACGCCGGTGGGGAGCCCGGAGACCGCGGGCGTCGTCGACGTGATGGAGCCGTTGACGAGGGTGAACGACGAAACGTCGCAGTTCGACGCCGCGAAGAACAGACCGGTCGCGGCGGGCGCCTCGGAACCCGCGCCTCCGACGCCGGCGAGGGACTTCACGTCGCCGCAGCCGTTCGCGGAGGCGCCGCCCAGGACGGAGGAGACGGGCGCGAGGCCCGCGCCGCGCGCGGAGGCGAGCGTGGTTCCCGCGACCGTCGCGACGTCGGAAATCGTGGAGGCCCAGAGCCCCGTCCCCGACTCGACCCACGACGAACCGGACAGGTGGTAGACGGGCGCGCCCGTGGTCCCCGCGTAGACGTCCGTTCCCACGGCTGCGAAACTGAGCGCGCCGGGGGCGAGGATCCCGAAGTTGTCGGGCGCCCAGATGCCGGACTTCTTCAGAATGCCCGCGTCCGCCGTCGCCGCGCGCAGGACTCCGCCGGCGCCCGTGATCGCGCGCACGTCGTGGAAGCCGAAGCCGGGCTCGGGCACCCACGCCGCGCCGTTCCACGAGTAGAGCGTCTGGTCCGTGCCGGCCCACAGGACGCCGTTCACGGACGCGAGCGCCTGCACGCTTGCGGTGGCGGGCATTCCCGCCGAGAAGAGCATGACGGCGGCGCCGGTGTAACGCGCGACGGCGCCGCGGACGCCCGCGACGAGGTCGCCGTTCCAGACGGCGGCCGAGATGACCTTGCCGCCCGGGCTCGCGAGCACCGCCCACGTGCTGCCCGTCTTCTTCGCGACTCCGAGGCCGGCGGCCCAGACGCTCGTCCCGTCCGTCGCGAGCGCGGAGGGCTGCGTCACGGAGACGGGGACAGCTTCCGCGAGCCAGGAATCCACGCACGGCCCGTCTGGAGTCGGAGTGCAGGCCGCCTGCCGTTGCCACACCCGCGCGCCGTCGGCGGCCCAGACGGAGCTGCCCGACACGAGGGAGAGGACGTTCTGTCCCGTGAGGCCGCCAGGCGTCCACGCGCCCGAGGTCAGCTTCCAGACGCCCCACGGCGTTCCCGCCCAGACGGTCGTGCCGTCGGAGGCGAGCGCGGTCGCGGTCGCCCCCGGGAGCGTCGGGATCTGTTGGAACCTGAGCCCCGCGCGCGCGGGCGACGCCGCTGCGAGCACAGCAAGGGCGGCGAGCGCGACACGAATGGGTTCGGTGCGGCGTGCGGGCGGGCGGCTCGTATTCATCACGTCGTAGAGAATAGCGGCATTCGCTTCGAACCCGAGCGCCTCTTCGCCGACCCGCGCTACGCCGCCTACGCCGCGGCGGCGGTGGCGGCCGTCGAAAAAGGGGACGCGGGGCCGATTGCCGAGGAGATGGAGAGAGAGAAGAGAAGAACTTCTTCGAGTGGAAGAGGAGAGGAGGAGGACGCGGCGGCAGAAATCGCCGCCTTCGCCATCTCCACCCAGGGCCTCACGACGCTGGTCGCTGGGCTCGAGGCCGCCTCGACGCTTCCCGCGCCCCTTTCTGCTTATCTACTCGAAGAAATCCCCTTCGCCCGTGCCCGGGCGAGGCGCTTGCGGGAAACGCTCGGGGCGGTCGTTCTGGCGCTCCGCGCCGCGGGCGTCGAGGTCGTCGCGCTCAAGGGCGCGGTCCTCGCGTCCTTCCACTACCCGGAACCCGCGCTCCGCCCGATGGGAGACCTCGACCTCCTCCTGAAGGACGCCCGCGATCTCGCCCGCGCGACGGAGGCGCTCGGTGGCGCCGGCTGGCGCGCGCTGCTCGACACGCCGCGCCACCGCGTCTTCGCGCGCCCGGACGAGCGTGTCGTCCGCCCCGCTGCCGAGGACCCGGACAACCCGATCCGCGTCGAGATCCACACGTCGTTCCGCCTGCCCGTCCTCGGACGCGTCTACGACGCGAGCGCGGTGCTGCGCGGAGAGGCCGAGGCGCGCGACCTCGGCGGGACGCGCGTGAATGTCGCGGCGGGAGGCGCGCTCCTCACGCATCTCCTCTTCCACGCCGCGGAGGACTTCGCGGGAAACGGCATCCGCGGGATCCAGGCGTACGACTTCCGGCTTCTCGCGATCGCGAGGGATGGAGACCGGAAGACCGGCGCTCTCGCGCCGGAGATTTCTTCGAGTGTGAGAGGGGAAGGAACGGCGCCTCTGTACTTCGCCGCGTCCGCGATCGAACGACTCTTCCCTCTTACCTTCAAAGAAATCTTTCTCTCTTCTCTTTCTTCCCGCGTCCCTCCGGATCTGCGCCGCCGCGCGGCGGCGCTGCCGGCCCTCCGCTACACGCGCCCCGCGCGCGGCTGGACGCGGACGCTCCTGTCGCTGGTGGACGGGCCGGTGCCGCGCTCGCGATTTCTCCTCCGCACCCTCTTCCCGACACTCGGGGAGGTGAAGGCGAACGCGGCGCCGGACTCCTCGGGGATCGCTCTCGTCGCCGCGTACGTGCGCGTCTTCGGGCGTCGGGTGAGGCTGGCGCTCCGCGGGTTGTTCTCTAGGGTCTCCGGATGAGCGCACGGACGGCTGCCGCCTGCCCGCGGAGGCGCAGAACGTAGGCGAGCCGGTTGCGGGTGCGGCGCGGGCTCGGCGAGACCGCACGGACGAGCGCCGCCCCGCGCGAAAACGGAAAGTCGTAGCGCGGGCCGTCCGGGAAGGAAGCGTCGTGCAGCGACTTCAGGGTCGCGTTGCCGATCCAGCCGTGCCAGAAGTAGTCGTTCTCCGCCGAAATCCGCTCGAGCGCCGCCTCTCCCATCCACAGCGCGGCCCGGCGCGACAGCGTGATGCCGTCGAAGCGCGCGAACTCTCCGGTCCGTTCGAGGTTCAGGAGGCGCACCTCGTGGCCCGCGGCGAGGACCGCGCGCGTCATGAGGTCGCCCGTGTCGTGCTCGATCCACCCGGCGCGCGGGACGTCGGGCCGGACGCCCTCGACGGCCGGGAAGAACCCGCCCGGGAGTGCGGCGAGCGCCTCGCGATAGAGGGCCGGCTTCACGGCGACGGCGAACGTGCCGTGGCTCGACGTGCGCGTCCGCGAGACGAAGGAGACCGCGGCGACGCGCGGGTCCGCCAGCTCCGCGGCTGCGCGCTTCCCGGCGCCGGGATCCAGCCAGAAGACGTCGCTGTCGACGAACGCGAGCAGCGGCGTTTCACACCGGCGGACGGCGTCGTTGTAGGCCTCGTGGAAGTCGCGCCGCGCCGGCGACCGCCTGAGGATCTCCGCCGCGGGGAAGAACGCCGGGTCGAGGTCCTGGGCGGGCGAGTCGTCGAAGATCTCGATCCGGGCCGCGTCGCCGAGCGCACGGGCGACGCAGGCGTGCCAGAGGCGCGCGACGTCGCCGTAGACGGTCGCCGTGAAGACGGTGAGCGCCGGCGCGGTCACGCGGGCCGTCCCGCGGCGCGGCGTGCGAGCCCCCAGGCCCGCACCGCCCACCCGCGCGGGCGCGGAAGGAGGCGGGGCGGCACGAACGGCAGGCCTTCCCTCGCGAAAAGCCCCGCCGCGGCCCGGTTCGAACGGTCCGCGTACGCGAGGAAGCGCACGAGCGCCGTCCGGTCGGAGACGCGGGCGAGCGCGGATCGCAGGGTCTCTTCCGTCGCGCTCCCGCCGAGGTGCACGCCGTCCGCGTCCGGAGCGTACGGCGCTCCGAACACCGTGCGATGGAGCGCTCCGAGGAGCAGGTTGTCGTACGCGCCCATCGCGAAGTAGGGCTTCTCCGAGAGGAGCGCGTCGAACCGCGGGCCGAGCGAGGCGCCGAAGACCTCGCGCGAAGCCCGGATCACGGTCGTGCCGTGGAAGTCGGAGACGCGGCCCTCGGCCTCGGACGCCGGGACGTCGAGGATCGTCAGGCCGCCGGAGCGAAGGGCCAGCGCCGCGCGGTCGCCGGGCTGCCGGTTCACGGCGCCCGGCGCCCCGGGAGCCTCGTACGACGGCGCGAAGACCGGGGCGGGGAGCTCGCGGTACGCGGCGGTCCGCGCGAGGAGCGCGTACACGCCGGGCTGCTCGGTGCGTCGCAGCAGCGAGACCGCGGCAACCGAAGGGTCCGCAAACCGGGAGAGGAACGACGCGGCCCACGCGCCGTCGAGGACGAACAGGTCGGCGTCGAGCAGGAAGAGGACGTCGCCCTCCCGACGGAGCGCCGCGTCGTAGAACTCGAGGAAGTCGCGCGCCCCGGGGCCTGGAGCAAGGAGCGTCGCGCCAGGAAAGTCGCGCGGGTCGAACGCGTCGGGCGCCGCGTCGCGGAAGAGGACGACGTCCACCCCCGCCCCCGCGGCGCGCAGGGCCGGCACGAGATCGCGAAGGGCGAACCGATGCCAGAGGCGTGCGAGGTCCGCGTACCGGTGCGCGGACGCGAGGATCACCCTCACGGATGGTCGGTGCGGGGCCGGTAGGCCCCGTCGGGGCCGAACCCGTGTTCCCAATCGCCCGCGACCCACGAGCCCGAAAGCCAGACGCCGCCCCAGAAGACGCCGCCGCGGAACGTGCCGGATCGAAAGACGCCGCCGAGCATGACTCCCGACTCGAACTCGCCGCCGTCCCACGTGCATTCGAGGAGAACGGCGCCCCGGTTCACGGTGCCGGGCCCAAACGTCTCCTGATGGCGGAACTCGCCCTCCTGGAGGACGAGGGCGGGCGCGCCGGGAGCCGTCACGCCACGATCCTCCGGCACTCGGGAGCGGCGGCAAAAACCGCGTGCGCGACGGAGCCGAGCGGCGCGGCGACGCGCTTGGCGACGCCGCCGACGATGAGCGGCTCGTGCGCGACGCCCGCGTGGTCGAAGACCGCGGCGAACTCCTCGTCCGCGAGGACGGGCCGGCCGGCGACGAGGACGAGCGCGACGTCGCGCGGCCGCGCCGAGAGGAGAGGCACGCGGAGCGCCACGAGGTCCGCCGGGGCGCCCGGTTCGAGCGACGGCGCCGGCAGACCGAGGCGCCGCGCCGCCACCGTCGAGACGGCGGCGGCGAGCCGCGCGTCCGATACGAGACCCGTGGCCCGGGCCGCGGCGAGCTCGTCGAGGAGCGTGCCGGCGCCGCTCACGAGCGCATCGCTCCCGAGCAGCACCTCGAGGCCCGCGCCGAAGAGCGCCCGCGAGGACGTCGCGCCGTACAGGAACGCGTTGGACGTCGGGCACCACACGGCGGCGCACCCCGCGCGCGTCAGGCGTGCGAGGCCGTCGGCGTCCGTCGCGACGAGGTGGACCGCCGCGAGGGCCCGCCCGAGAAGTCCGCGCGCGTCCGCGTCCGCGATCTCCTCGCACGCCTCGCGGCTCGTCCCTTCGGCGAGGTGCATCGCCCACGGGCCGGGAGGCTTCTCCCCGGGCGCCTCCCGGACGGACTGCACGGTGGGGATGCGCGGCACGCGGAGCGGAAAGTCCCGGTCGAAGTCGTCCTCCCACGCGTCGTGGTGGACCGCCGTCGTCGCGCCGCCGAGGACGTTCTTGAGCGCGCCGAACAGGAGCGCCTCGCGGCGCGGGAGCGCATGGCGCCGCTCGAGATCCTCCGTGAACCGCTCGTGGAGGTCGCGGCCCCACGCTGCGGCGTCGGGGTAGGGCGGCTCTCCGAGACGCGGGAGGTGGTTTCGGTGGAGGTGATCGTGCGCGTTCACGAGCCCGGGCCGAAGCGTCGCGCCGTCGAGGTCCACGGAGACGTCCGCCGGGCCCCGGCCGGCGGCCACGCGGCCGTCCTCGACGTCGAGAGAGCCGGCGTGCGTGACGAGGCGCAGCCTCACCGCGAAAACCTCAGCGCGAGAAGCAGCGGCATGCCCGCGTCGCGTCCGAAGCGGTCGAGCTTTCCGGCCCGCTCGTAGAAGGCGCGCACCTCGGAGCCGACGCTGAGCCAGCCGCCGGAATCGAACGAGAGCCCGGCGGCGCGCGCAGCCGTCTCGTGGTCGCCCGGCTCGTGGACGACGTGCTCGACGGTGTGGGCCGTTCCCGCGGCGTCGCGGAAGACCCGCGCGTGCCCGCGGCGGATCGCCTCGGGGTGAAAATCCGTGACGATCGCGCACCCGCCGGGCCGGAGGACGCGCGCGAGCTCCGCATAGAGCGGCGCGAGCGCGGGAAGGTGCCCGGCCGCGAGCCGGCACCACGCGACGTCGAACCGCGCGGCGGGAAACGGCAGAGACCGCACGTCCGCCGCCGAGGTGGCGGAAGGGCGGCCCGGCACGCGCCGGCCCCGGGCGAGCATCTCGAAGACGAGATCGACCCCGGCCGCCGAGCGCGGCGCGTTCTCCCCGAAGACGAGGCGCCGTCCGGTGCCGCAGGCCGCATCGAGGAGGTCGAGCCCCTCGAGCTCGGGCGTGAACATCCGCACGGCCGCCTCGTCGAGGACGGTCAACGGGTTCTCCTGGTCGTACGTGTCCGACCAGAGGCGGTACGCCTCGCGCGTCCGGAGCGCCGCGCTCACGAGGCCTCCCTCAGGTGGCCGTAGGCCTGTGAGTCCGCGGGCGCGAGGCCGCCCTTCAGCCGGCGGGCGAAGTCCTCGACGCGCCCCTTGAGCCGCGGCGGCAGCCACGGGACCTTCGGGTCCTCGTGCGTCATCCAGCCGAGCCACTCGGGCGTCGTCCACTCCTCGAGCGTCGCGGGCGTCGTCGACAGCGGGTCGACGTTCCCGTACGTCCCGCGGCGCTGCGGCGTCGGCGTGTAGAAGTACGTGATGAGTTTGAGGTCCGGGTTGACCGCGGCGAGCTTCTCGATGAACGCGAGATTCGTCTGGACGTCGTCCTCGGGGTCGTCCGGGTCGCCGAAGACGAACGAGAACTCCGGCAGGATCCCGTGCTCTCTGGTCTTCGCGGCGAGCGCGAGCGTCTGCTCGATCGTCAGGTTCTTCGACATCTTCCTGAGGCGCTCGTTCGAGCCCGACTCCGCCCCGAAGTACGCCATCGTGAGGCCCGCGCGCCGGATCGTCCGCCACGTCGCGTCGGAGAAACGCAGCATCGCGTCGATCCGCGCCTCGGCCCACCATTTCAGCCCGAGCGGCGCGATCCGCTCGCAGAGCTCGAGGGCGTGCTCCTCGCGCAGGAAGAAGTTGTTGTCGTAGAAGTGGACGGAGTCCATCCCGTGCGTCCCGGCGAGGTGCGCGAGATCGGCCTCGGTGCGCGAGGGCGACGCGAACTTCTCGCGGCTGCCGAACGCGCCGATGACGCCGCAGAAGTTGCACGTGTAGGGACACCCGATCGACGCCTGATAGACGCCGCTCTTCGCCCCGAGCGCCGACGGGCGCAGGTACGTCGGAACGTCGACGCGCCGCCACGGCACGCGAGGGAACGCGTCCGGGCCCTCCCACGCGCGCTCGGCGTTGACGCGCGGAACTCCGGCGTTTTCGCCGTCCTTCCAGCCGAGGCCCGCGACGGACGCGGGGTCAACGCGCCCGTCGAGGACGGCGAGGAGCTCGACGAGCGTGCGCTCGCCCTGTCCGCGGACGAGGTAGTCCACGTACGGTGCGCGCAGGACCGGCGCCGGGTAGAGGCTCGGGAAGTAGCCGCCCCACACGATCGGAAGGTCCGGGAAGCGGTCCTTCAGGGCGCGCGCGACGGGCACGGCCGACAGGAGCTGAGGCCCCGGCATGACCGTCATGCCGATCAGCCGCACGGGGTCGCCGGTCCCGGCGCGCGCGGCGACGATCCCGGCGGCCTCGACGGCCGGGTCGGACCCTTCGAGGTTGCCGTCGACGATCTGCCACGTGACGTCCTCGGGCAGCGCCGCCGCGAGGGCGAGGAGGGAGAGCGGAAAACGCCGGTTCTTCGCCCGCGTGGCGCGCGTGTTCACGAGGAGGATCACGCGGCGCCCCCCGGGGCGCCCGAGACCCAGAGGTCGAAGCGCGACGGGGCGCGCGCGCCCTTCAGCCGTGCGACGACGCCGCGCGCCTCGTACGCGGCGGTGTAGAGGACGCGCCTGCGCCGGAAGGCGAGACCCGCGGGCGCGGCGGCCGCCTCGAGCCGCTCCTCGGTGAGGAACTCGACGGGCGAGAGCGCGAGGAGATCCTCGGCGACGTCGGCGAAACGCGCCGCGGTCTCGAGGCGCTTCTCGGCGCGCATCGCGTCGCCCGAGGCGGCGTGCGCGTAGAACGGGGAGTCGAGGACCGCGACGCGGCCGCCGGGCGCCGCGGCACGCGCGGCCTCGGCGAGGGCGCGCGGGAGATCCTCCGCGAGGTGCAGCGACGCGTCGAAGACGACGAGGTCGAAGAGCCGCGGGCGGAGCGGGAGCGCGTCAAACGAGGCCGCCACGCGTCCGAACATGCGCGGGAGGCGCCGGGCGAACGGCGCCGCGGCCGCGAGGCCGTCCACGTCGTCGACACGGAGGTCCGTCGCGACGCAGCGATGGCCGCGCTCCGCGAGGCGCGCCGAGAGCCAGCCGTTGCCCGCGCCGAGGTCGAGGACGTGGAGCGCCTTCCCCCGCTCGCGCTCGAGGGGAGCCACGACGCGCCGGAGGAAGGCGTCGAAGGTGCGCGCGCGGATCCGCCACTGCGCGGCGAGCGGGCCGTCCGTGACCCACGGGAGCGAGAAGAGCTCGCGCGTGCCTCCGGCGCCGCGGCCCTCGGTCCGGCGCAGCCGGGCGTAGGCGCGGGCCCAGCGGCGGCGCGCGGGCTCGCTCACGGGGCCTCCGCGTCCGTGCGCACGAAGTCGAGGAGAACGTGGTCCGCGAGGAGCGCAAGCGGCCGGGCGAAGACGCGATCGAGCGCCTCGGCCGCGGCGAGCGCGAGCGGGACGCGCGAGATCCACGGCTCGGCGGAGCTCGGCGGCACGAAGACGCCGATGCCCGTCGTCCTCCGGAGCGCGAACCACGGGGAGAACGCGGCGGCGAACGCGCGCGGCGCCGGATACGTCACCGTGAACGTCTCGCCGGCGACGCGCGCCGGCGCGGGGGCGCGCGAGAAGCGCCGGAACGCCGCCCGGAAGCGCCCGCGCAGGAGCAGCACGGCGACTTCGGACGGCGAGGCGGGGCCGAAGACGACGAGCAGGGCGCGGGCGCCCGGCGGAAGGACGCGTGCCAGGCCGCGCGCGACGGAGGCATGGTCCGTGACGCAGTTGAGCGACGCGAAGTTCGAGAAGACGCCGTCGAAGGGCGCGCCGCCGCGCGCCGCGTCCCAGGCGCCGAGGTCCTCGAGCGCCACGCGCTCGGTCGTCACGAGGCCGTCGAGGCCGGCGGCCCGGGCCTTCGCGCGCGTTTGCGCGACCATCGCGGGTGCACCGTCGGTCACGTGCACGCCGCGGCCCTCGGAGGCGAGAAAGAGCGCGTCCTCGCCGGTGCCGCCTCCGAGCTCGAGCAGGCGGGCGCCCGGCGGAAACGCGGCGAGGAGCTCGCGGCGTACGGCGCGGCGCTGGGCGGCGACGGACGCCCATCCGGAGAAGGCGGCGTCGAAGCCCGGGGCGAGGGCGTCGAAGGCCCGGACGGCGGCGGGGAGGGGGTGCACGGGCCGCCCGGCGTCACGCGCGCGCGACGCGGAGGCGCGGCCCCGAGGCCTCGACCTCGGGAGGTTCGGAGCGATGCAGGCTTTCGGTGTCGTCCAGCTCGCGCCACCTCTCGTCGCAGGCGAGCTGCGTCTCGGCGGCGGCGTTCGTGCCGGCCGCGAAGGCCGCGACTTCCTCGTGCAGGACGTCGCGCACGCGCCGGTAGAACGCGCTCGTGTACGTGCCGCGGAACATCATGGCGAGGTCGTCGCTGTCGCTCCAGTTCGTCCGCGCGCCGAGCTGCTCCTTCACACGCTCGTGAAAGAGCGTCCCGGGCAGCGGGTAGGCCACGGAGACGCCGACATCATCCGGCCGCTCGCTGCGGACGAGGTCGCGCGTCGCGAGCAGGTCCGCCCACGTCTCGCCCGTGTAGCCGAGCTGGAGGAACCACGCGACGCGGATCCCGTGACTCCGGAGGAGGCGCGTCGCCGTCCGGACCTGGCCGATGCGCGTGCCCTTGTCCATCGCGTCGAGGATCCGCTGTGAACCGGACTCGACGCCCATCCAGACCTCTTCGGCGCCCGCGGCGGCGAGCGCCGCGACGGCGGAGGGCGTCATGAGGTCGACGCGCGACTGCATCGTGAACGGGATCCTGACACGCCGCTCGGCGAGCGCCTCGGCGTAGGACTCCGTCCAGCGCGGCGAGAGACCGAAGATGTCGTCCGCGAACCAGAGGTGGTCCGGGCGCACCGTGTCCGCGAGCAGGCGGACCTCGTCCGCGACGTTCGCGGGGCTGCGCTGGGCGTAGCGCGTGCCCCAGAGGGGCTTCGCGCACCAGTTGCAGTGGAACGGGCAGCCGCGCGTCGTCACGAGGTTCCAGGAGAGCCGTCCGTGCGCGCGTGCCCACGCCGTCCGGTACGCCTCCGAGTCGACGAGGTCCCACGCCGGCAGCGGCAAGGCGTCGAGGTCCTCGAGGAAGGGCCTTGTCGGCGTGCGGCGCACGGCCGGAGCACCGTCGAGACCGGTCCCTCCGTCGAGCGCGAGGCCGCGCACGGGTTCGAGAACCGCCGCAGGGTCGGCCGCCCAGAGCGCCGCGAGCTCGGCCATGGCGTGCTCGGGCTCGCCGAGGATCACCGCGTCCGCGCCGGCCGCGAGGTACGCGGCGGCGTGGTCCGTCGCGTCGGCGCCGTTCACGGCCACGCGGCACCCGCGCGCCCGGGCGGCGGAGGTCATCGCAAGAGCCGCCTCGCGGTTGCGCGTCGTGCACATCTTCGTCAGGAAGTTGAAGTTGTCCTCGAGGATGCCGACGATCCGCGCGCCCGATGCGTCGAGCGCCCGCGCGAACTCGCGCTCGTCGGCGGCCAGCATCGCGTCGAAGAACACGACGTCGAATCCGCGCGCCCGGAGGACGGCCGCCGCGAGAAGCGTCGCGAGCGGCGGATAGGGCTTCATCTTCCGCATCTGCTTCGCGTCGTGCGCGAGGTAGTAGGCGTGGGCGAGGAGGACCTTCGGCCCGGATGGCATGTCCGGAGAGACTAGGACGCCGTCTCGCCCCTCGAGCGTGACCCCCGTTACGGAAGCGTCAGGTGACGAGGTCTTTCAGCAGGCGAACGGCGCCATCGAGGTCGGACGCACCCGAGAGGTGCCATGCGTCCGCGGCCCACGCGCGGGCCACGGCATCGGGGTCGCCCGGCCGCTCCTGCGGGATCCCACCCGCGCGGAACGCGTCGAGAAACGCAACACCCCTGAGCGGCGCGAGGCGCGCGGGCCCCGGCTCGCGCGGTCCGAGCAGAACCGTCGCGGCGCGGCGCGCGCGGCGGTCGCGCGGCGCGCTCCCGTCGAAGAGGTCCACGCGCCGCTTCACCTCGCGGCCCGTGAAGGCGGGCTCCGTCACGTCGAAAATGCCGAGAAGGCGCGCCGAGTCCTCGCGCAGAGCGAGGTCCCGCACGCTCGCCGCGAGCGCGTCGGGATCCAGGCGCGACACGAAGACGCTCTCGTCGCCGAGGACGCCGAGGCCCGCGCGGTGCGCGGCGGCGACGAGCGTCGACTTGCCCGCGCCGGAAGGGCCGCGCACGACGGCGGCCCCGCGCGGCCCGACGACGGCGCCCGCGTGCAGCACCTGCCAGCCGCGGCGGCCGAGGAGGACGGCCGCGGGCGCCTCGAGGAGCGTGCGGGCGAGAAAGGACAAGAGGGAAGAAGAGAGAGAAGGAGAAGAGGAAGATTTCTTTGAAAGTAAGAGGGACAGACGGGGAGCGAGGTGCGCGGCGACGCGGGCCGTCGCGAAGTCGATCGACAAAGAGAGCGCGCCGGAGACGTCGCAGCGGTATTCGTTCCCCTCGTGCACCCACTGCTGTTCTTCTTCGAATGAGAAAGCGAGACCGGCGTCGCCCCGCGGCGAGCCACTCGCCGGTGCGCCGTCCTCCCACGCGCCTTCTAAGAAATCCCCCTCTTTCTCCGAATGCAGGATCTCCATCCGAATCCCGCCTTCGGCGTCGGCCGGCGCAAGGTCCCAGAGCCGGTCGGCGAGCTCGAAGACGAGCGGCTCGACCGAAGTGAGCCGCACGACGTCGCCCGGCGGCGCGTAAACCCGTGTCGTCGCCATCTTCACGCGCGCAGCTTGCCACGGTGCGTAACCTTTCGACGCTCCCCGGCGTCTGACCAGGATGCGCGCGCGGGGCGTCTGGGGCGACGCGTTTCGCTGGCAGCGACGTTGCTCGACAGCGGGCGTCCGGCCCCAATAGGGTCAAAACGACGTGGAGGTTCCCTCCGTGAAAACGCCCCTGAAAGCGCTTCGGCCCGGCCGTCTCGTCCTCCTGCTTCCCGTCAGTCTCGCGCTCTCCGCTTCCGCCGGCGAGATCCGCGGGAGGCTTCTCGTCTCGGACCGGGGCGACCGCCCCGCCGCAGGCGTGACGGTCTCCGCCGTCGCGTGGGAGACACCGGGGGAGGAGGCGCGGCGCGAGGCGAAGGCCGGTCCGGCTTCGGCCGCCCCGAAGCCCTTCGCGGCGGCGACCACAGGAGCCGACGGCTCCTTCGCGCTCTCCGTCCCCGCGGAGGCCGGCAAGGAGAGACTCTTCCGCGTCCAGGCCGAAGGCGCCGGCGTCGTGCCGATCCTCTTCGAGGACGTCTACGACACATCCGAGTCAGACGACCTCGGCGAGCACCTTCTGTCGCGCGCCGAGAAAATCTCCGGCACCGCCGTGGACGCCTCCGGCGCGCCGCTCGCGGGCGCCGAAGTCGTCCTCGAGCCGGGCGGCGGCGGCCCGGGTGACCCGTCGCTCCGGACTCTCGCGCGGATCGTCGTGACGGGCGCGGACGGCGTCTTCCGTTTCGAGGAGGCGGGCGCCACGGGCAACCGGATCACGGTGATGAAGGACGGTCTCGCGCCCGCACGCTCGTCGGGTCTGCGCGCCGGCGGTCTCGCGAAGCCGATCGCGCTCGCGGCCGGGTTTCCGATCGCGGGCGTCGTCCGCGACGCCGCCAGGCGGTCCGTCGCGGGCGCGCTCGTGCGCTTCGAGGGCGTGAAAGCGACGACGCGCTGGGCCCTGACGGACGCCGAGGGCGCCTTCTCGATCCCAAACGCGCCGGACGGCCGCGGGTCTCTCGTCGTCGACGCCGGCGACTCGGGCTGGGCCGCGAGACCGGACGTCAAGCTTCCGCTCCCCGACGGCCGCGCGCTGACGGTCACGCTGGCCGCGCCCTCGGCGCTCACCGGCAAGGTCGTCGAGGACAAGACCGGCAAGCCCGTACCGCGGGCGAAGCTCCTCCTCAAGGGGAACGCGTTCGCGCGCCTCGTCCGCGCGGCCCCCGACGGCACGTACGCGCTGAAAGGCGTGCCGCCCGAGACGTACCGTCTCGCGGTGGACGAGGCGCGCCACGTGCCGTGGGTCCAGGCCGCGCTCGCGCTCGCGCCCGGCGAGGCGAAGAAGCTCGACATAGCGCTCACGCTCGGGGCGTCCCTCGCAGGCAAGGTCGTCGACGAGAGCGGCGCCCCCGTGGCCGCGGCGCGCGGCACGCTCACGCGCGGCGGCGAGAGCGGCGTCGCGGGCCTCCGGCGCATGCTGCGGATCGGCGCCGAGACCACGGCATTCCGGACGCGCCCCGACGGGACGTTCACGGCCTCGCGGCTCGCGCCCGGTGACAACCAGCGCCTTTTCGTGAGCCACGCGGAGTTCGAGCGCGCGACGCTCGCGGGCCTGTCCCTCCCGGCCGGCGGGACGAAGGCGGGCGTCACCGTCGTCCTCAAGCGCGGCGCGACGATCACGGGCTTCGTGAAGGACGGCGCCGACCAGCCGCTCGCGGACGTCGAGGTCCAGGTGGATCCGTCCGTGAACTTTCGGGGCGGCGCCGGCGGCGTCGCGATGAACGTCGTGCGCCTGGGCGGCGCGAGCGCGCGGCCGAAGACGAAGACGGGCGCGGACGGCGCGTTCGCGATCAAGGGCATCTCGGTCGGCGAGTACGCGCTCGTCCTCAAGAAGCCCGGCTTCGCGACCGAGCGCGTCGACCCCGTCAAGGTCGCCGAGCAGGGCGTCGAGCCCGTTCTCGTGACCATGGGGCCGGGTGCGAGCATCTCGGGCGCGGTCCGCCGCAGGAACGGCGAGGGCGTGGAGGGATTCCTCGTGCGCGCCGGCGAGGCGGCCGGCGGCGGCCGCGGCGGACGCGGGGGCGGCGGCGGGCCCGGGGCCGGCCTGTTGAACGCGATCGGGGCCGACAATGCGACGGGCGTCGACGGAGGTTTCTTCATCGACGGCCTCAAGGCGGGGCAGGCCTACGACCTCTCCGCGTTCGGCGGCGGTGGAATGGGGCCGCAGAAACGCGGAGTCGTGGCGCCGGCGGCCGGCGTGGACATCGTCGTCTCGGGCACGGGCCGCATCGCCGGCGTCGCCCTCGACGCGCGGACGGGCCAGCCGCTCCGGAACTTCTCGGTCTCGTACGAGCCCGACCGCGGCGGGGGAATGGTCATCCGCATGGTCGCGCGCGGAGCGGGGGCGCAGACCGGCATCGGACAGAAACGCGACTTCCAGGCGGAAGACGGCGCTTTCGCGCTCGAGGACGTGCCCGCGGGGACGTGGACCGTCGTTCTCGACGCGAAGGGGTACCAGACGGCCCGCGTCGCAAGTCTCGCCGTCGACGACGGCGGGACGAAGGACGGCGTCGAGGTGCGCGCAACGCCGGGCACGCTCCTCAAAGGGCGCGTGTCGGACGCGAAGACCGGACGCCCGGTCGCGAATGCGGCGGTGTCGTGGGAGCCGGCGGGCGCCGGCGGTGGCGGCCCGGGCGGGATGTTCGGCCGCGGCGGCCCGCTGGGTCTCGACGGCGGCGACGAGACGACGACGGACGCCGAGGGCGCGTTCACCGTCGAGGGGATTGCGGCGGGACGCGTGAAAGTCACGGCGAAGAGCCCCGACTACGCGGACGGGAGCGAGGTCGCGGACGTCAAGGAGACCGGCGGAAGCGTCGAGATCAAGCTCGCCTCCGGCGGCTCGGTGGGCGGCGTCGTCGTTTCGGGCAACCAGCCCGTGCCCGGCGCGAGCGTCTCGCTCGCGGGCGCGGGTGAGGCCGGGTTCGGGCGCATCCTCGGCGGCGGGCAGACGACGACGAGCGACGCCACGGGCCGGTTCGTCTTCGACCATCTCGTCGCGGGCCGATACAGCGCGTCGGCGGGCCTGAACGGCAAATCGAGCAACCTCTCGGAGGTCGTCCTTCAGTCGGGCGACACGCGCAGCGACCTCGTGCTGTCGCTCTCGGCGGGCTCGACGATTCAAGGCGTCGTCGCCGGCCTTCCGGACGGCTGGAAGAGCCAGACGACCGTGATCGCGACCGGCGTCGAGTCGTTCTTCGCGACGACGAAGGTCGGCTCGGACGGCTCGTTCCAGGTCACGGGCGTCCCGGCCGGGCCCGTCACGCTGCGCGCGCAGGCGGGCGACGGCATGGGGACGTCGCGCAGCGCGACGAAGCAGGTCACGGCGGCCGACGACGTGCCGCTTCTCCAGACGGAGATCGTCTTCGACGTCGGGTTCACGCTGTCGGGCCGCGTGACGCGCGCGAGCCAGCCCCTCGCGAACGCGATGGTCGTCGCGAACCTGCAGGGCGGAGGCGGCCGTCAGGCGACCGCGCGCACGGACGAGTCGGGCGCCTACGTGCTCCAGGGACTGCAGGAGGGCTCGTACGCGGTCTCCGCGTCGGCCGACCCGCTCACGGGCGGCGGCGCGTCGATGGTGCGCCAGACGGTGTCGCTCACGGGGGACCAGAGCCTCGACCTGACCTTCCCGACGGCGAAGGTCGCGGGGCTCGTCACGGACTCGGACACGAAGCAGCCGCTCGCCGACGTTACGGTCGGGCTCTCGGCGCCGCCGGCGGCGAACGGCTCCGGCGGCGTCCAGCGGATGACGCAGACGGACTCGACGGGCCGGTTCCAGTTCACGGACATCGCACCGCAGGCGTACACGCTCAACGCGTCGAAGCCGGACTACCAGTACGACAAGCGCGCAATCACGGCCGCCGACGACGGCTCGAGCGAGAACCTCGCGGTCGAGCTCGCGCGCGGGCAGGGAATCGAGATCCAGGCGCGCGACGGGCTCGCGGGCGTCCCGATGCGCAGCGTGTCCGTGCGCGTCCTCGACGGGACGAAGGCGGCCGTTTACGCCGGGACGATCTCGCTCGATTCGAACGGCGCCGGCGAGATCACGTCGCTCAAGCCGGGCGGCTACTCCCTGTTCGTGAACGCGAGCGGGTACGCGACCGTGTACGTCGCCAGCGTTTCCGTGCCGTCGCGGGCGCTGGCCGTCACGCTCACGCCCGGCGGTTCGGCGGACATCTCCGTCGGGCCGAAGTCGTTCGTGAACGGGATCCTGCGCGGAACGCTCCGGACCGCGGCCGGAATGCCCTATCCGTACACGCTCTTCGCGACGGACGGCCGCCTCGCGATCACGGCCGACGCGAGCGGGCAGACGGGGTTCCGGCGCCTCACGAACCTCGCGCCGGGCAGCTACGTCCTCGCCCTCGACGGCGGCGGCGGGACGACGTTCACGGTCGGCGAAGGGGGGATCACGCCGGTCAAGCTCCCGTAGGAGTTCCGATGCGGCGGCCGCCCCGTAGAATGGCGGGGCGGAATGAGTCGCCGAAGCGCGTTCCTCGCATGCGTCCTCGCGGCCGGCGCCGCGGCTTCGGCCGCCGCGCAGGACTCGATGCTCGCCGGCGCGAGTCCGTTCGTGTCCGACTCCGGGAAGCTGCGCCTCAGGGTCGAGATCAAGGCCGCGTTCCGGGACTCGCGCGACCTCTCGATCACCGTGCCGAACACGGGGACGCCGTTCCCGATCGTCATGCGGACCGTGGACCCCGGCGCGCACGTCGAGGTCCCGAACCTCGGCCTCACCCTCGAGGCCGACCTCACGCCGGACATCTTCGCGCGCGCGGTCGTGAACGTCCTCGACCTCTACAACCGCAACCCGACCTCGAGCGCCGACAAGATCCTGCTCCGCGAGGCGTTCGTGCGGTTCGGAAAGAAGGTCGAGACGCTGCGCGCCGCCGACGGCACGAGCGCCTACCTCGAGGTCGGGAAGTTCCCGCGCTTCTCGAAGCAGATCGTGCGCCGCCTCGAGAGCTACGGCCTGTGGGGCACCGCCGTCGGGCGCTTCGAGGAGACGGGCGCCGAGGCCGGCGGCTCGTTCGGCCCGCACGTCTACTGGCGCGCGAGCGTCACGGGCGGCACGCCGCTCTTCTTCCGCGACCCGAACGCGCTCGCGGGCGACAACGGGACGCCGGAGCGCACCGTCGGCTCGACGACGCCCGTCGTCTACAACTCCGGGTTCCCGATCCTGTACGACACGGTCGCGCCGGACGTCGGCGGCTCCGGGAAGATGCAGCTCGGCGGCGGCGCGGGCTTCCGGTGGAACTGGGGGGAAAACGGCCGGAACGGGGTGGACGTCCTCGCGTGGTACTTCCAGCGAGACCTGGCCGACCGCACGTCCCTCCACGGGACGTTCTACGGCGCGGACCTCACGATCCTGAAGGGGCCGAACGGCGTCTTCCTGCCGTTCGACCCCGAGGACCCGAGGAAGCGCGAGTGGGGCGTGAACGTCGAGGCCCGCTTCGGGCCGGTCCACTTCTTCGGGCAGGCGATCAAGCAGGACATCGCATATCTGTGGAGGCAGGGCTACGAGGCGGAGCTCTCGTGGCGCATTCCGCTGCCCGGCCTCTTCGCTTCCGGCGATCAGAGCGTCGTGAACTGGATCGAGCCCGAGGTCCGGGTCTCGTACATCGACAACCTCTGGGAGAACCCGCCGGGCTTCGTCGCGCCGTCCACGGGGTGGAACTGGCGGAAATACGACTACGGCGTCCGCGTCGGAATCGTGCGCGGACTCGACCTCACCGCCGAGTACGCGCGACACGACGCGACGACCCGCCGCGGCTTCGTCCACCCCGACGAGTGGCTCGTCACGCTGCGCGCCGCGTTCTGAGAACGCCGCGGGGGGGCGGGCGCCCCCCCGCGGACGCGGGTCAGTGCTTCGTCGCGGCGGCGGCCGGCGCCGTGGAGGGCTTGCTGTCGCAGCGCCCTTCGAGGTGGTAGCGGATGGAGCCGCTGTTGTCGGTCTCCGACGTCTCGTTCACGTTGCCGTCCGCGTCGAGGACGACCTTGAAGCCGTGGGCGCCCGAATCGAGGTAGGGCTGCGTCACGATGCTCTTGTGCTCGCTCGCCGTGAGCGCGAACGGCCCGTTGATCGCGCGCTCGTCCCCGTCCGAGTAGAGCCGGTTCTTGAAGGGCGGCGTCGCGACGCCGTTCGTTTCCTTCTCGTAGTACTCGACGTTGAACGCGCACCGCCCGTTGCTCGGCGTCGGATGGGGGTTGATGGACTCGGCGGCCGTGAGCTTGACCGAGCCGTTCCAGTCGACCCAGTGCTTCTTCGCGGGATCGCTGCCCCAGACGTAAATGCCGGGGCGCGCGAACGCGACGTTCGGCTTCCTGTCGTTCGGATGACGGCACGTGAACGCGTAGTCGACCGGCTGATGGCCCTCGAACAGCTTCAGGAGCGGGGCCGGCGCCGGCTGATCGTGGAAAAGGTCGAAGCGGATCGTCTTGATCGTACAGCCCGCGAAGCCCGGAGGGCACTGGACGGAGATGCGCGTCTTGCCCTCGCCCTGGCCCTTCTTCGTGACGGCGAACGGGATCTCGACTCCCGTGTGTGGCGGGTTGCCCGGCTCACCCGCCGTGTAGAAGCCGATGCGGCCGGAGGCCTGCGTCTCGAGGTTGTACGTGAAGGCGATCTCGATGGAGTTCCCGGGCCCCATCGGCGTCGCCGGCGGGACGCCCGCGAGCGTCGCGGGAGACGCGGGGCTCATGCCGACGATCCTCACCCAGTCGGCGGCGAACGCGGGGGCGGCCGACAGGGCGAGTGCGAGAAAGACGAAAGCGGCGGTTCGGACGATGTTTCTCATGGTGCTCCTTTGACCCTCCACCACAAGCTGGGCTGCAAAACGCGTCCTGTCGAGGGGGACGCATGGTCCCGGAGCGAAGAAGCGCGGTCCGGCTGCGCCAGACGTGAGCGTCGTCACGCGCTCAGCCGAGCAGGGCGCGGACGAAGAACGCGAGGCCGACGAGGCCGACGCCCATCGAGCCGAACCAGACGAGCCGGTTGCGCGTCAGCGCGGCGACGGCGCCGAGCGCGATCGAGATCTGGAAAAGCGCGACCGTGTTCGCGAAGCCGTGGTGCCGATGGAGAAGATGGTCGGCCTCGGTCGACCTCTCGTCGCGATCGTGCTCCTTCTCCTCGGCCTTCTTCTTGATCTCGGCCTGCTCTTCCTTGTAGCGCTTCTGGTCCTCGGCGAATTTCGCCGGCGGCTCCTTCCCGGCGGCCGCCCACGCGCTGGACGATGCCTCCTGGACGGCGGCCTTGACGCCCTTGGCCTGGTAGTAGGCCCACTGGTCGGAGGCCTCGGCCTGGAGGCGCGTCGCCTCGGTCTTGAGCACGAGAGCCTCGTTCACCGTCGCGCCGGCCTTCAGCGAGGCGACGGCCGCGAGCGCCGCGAGGATCGCCGTCGTGAGCGCGATCCTCTTGAGGAAACCGCCGCCCTCGTGTTCGAGCTCCTCCTTGATGGCCTCGTGGAGCTTCTCGGTCTCGACTTCGGGTCCTTCCGGCATGGTCCGCCCCCCGGGGGCGGATCCTAGCTCTGGATGATCCCGCGGCGGAGCGCGAAGCGGATCAGCTCCGTGCGCCCGTGGACGCCGAGCTTCTCCATGACGCGCTCGCGGTGCGACATCGCGGTCTTGACCGCGATGTCGAGGAGCGCCGCGACTTCCTTGTTGGCCTTGCCCTCCGCGACGAGCTTCAGGACCTGCTTCTCGCGGTCCGTGAGGAGGTCGTAGGGGTCCTCGCCGGCGCCGGCCCCGGCGGGCGCGTCACCCGCCATCGCGTCGCGCGCGATCGCGGGATCGAGGACGAGGCCGCCGCGGGAGACGCCGCGGATGGCCGACACGAGCTCGGTGCCCGCGGCCTTCTTGAGGATGTACCCCGCGGCGCCGGCCTTGAGGAAGCGCGAGACGTACTCGCGGTCGTCGTACTGCGTCAGGACGAGAACGCGCGTGTGCGGGCTCACCTTGCGGACCTCGAGCGCCGCCTCGAGCCCGCCGAGGCCGGGCATCGCGATGTCCATCAGGACGACGTCCGGCCCGAGCTTCCGGCAGGCCTCGATCGCCTCGAGCCCGTCGGCGGCCTCGCCGACGACCTCGATGTCCTCGGCGGTCTTCAGAAGCGCGCGGAGCCCCTCGCGCAGCAGCGCGTGGTCGTCGGCGATCACGACCCTAATGCGCGGCACGGGCAGGCTCCTCCCTCGGGACCGGGACGGTGAACGCGACGTGCGTGCCCGCTCCCGGCGACGAATCGAGCTTGAGAGTACCCCCGAGGATCTCGATCCGCTCGCGCATGCCGAGGAGGCCGAGGCCTTGCCCGGTCTCCGAGGGCGTCGCGACGTCGGCAGGGGTGAACCCGCGGCCGTCGTCCTCGACGTCCACGGAGAGCGTCCCGCCCTCGTGCGACATCTGGATGAGGACCGTCTTCGCGCCCGAGTGGCGAACGGCGTTCGTGAGGGCCTCCTGGATCGCGCGGAAAACGGGGATCTCCACGGTCGGCGGAAGGCGGTCCTCGAGGTCCTCGATCTCGAGGCGCACGGCGATGCCGGCCGGCGTCAGGTGCCGCGCGACCCACCAGCGCACGGCCGAGACGAGTCCGAGGTCGTCGAGGACGGACGGGCGCAGGTCGAAGATCACGCGGTGGAGGCCGTCGAGCGTCCGCGAGGCGAGGGCGCGCGCGTCTTCGAGCCTCACGGAGGCTTCCACCGGGCTCGCGGCGCGGCTCACCGTGTCGAGGCCGACGGCGAGCGCCGCGACGGTCTGGCACGTCTCGTCGTGCAGCTCGCGCGCGATCCGCCGCCGCTCGTCCTCCTGGGCCGAGAGGAGCTTCCGGACGAGCTCCGCCCGGCGCGCGTCTCGGTCCTTGAGCTCGGCATACAGCTTCTGGAGCTCCGCCGTGCGCGCGGCGACCCGGCGCTCGAGGGTCGCGTTTGCCTGCGTGACTTCGTCCATGGAAGTCGCGAGCGCGACGCGCATCGTCTCGAACGCGCGCGCGAGGCGGCCGGTCTCGTCGTCGCGGCCGTCGTCCTCGGGTGGAAGAGGGACGGGCTGCGACAGGTCGCCTGCGGCGAGCCGGTCGGCGGAATCCGTCAGGGCGCCGAGAGGGCGCCGCACGCTGCGCGCGGCGCCCCACGCGAAGAGGCCCACGACGACGAGGAAGAGAGGCGTCAGGAACGCGAACCAGCCCTTGAGCGCGATTTCCTCGGCGAAAGCGTCGCGTCGGGGCTGGCGCACGCGGACCCGCCACGCCGTCGACGCGACGGCCGCCGTCGCGGTGACGTCGTCGGGCGCTTCGGGGACCGCGGCGCTGGCCGCGAAGACGCGGCCGTCCGCGTCGAGGAGCTCGACGGCGAGCGTGTGATCGTCGCGGAACGTCCTGAGGACGAGGCCCGCACGCGCTTCCCTGAGCCCGGAACCCTTGAAGTCCGGGTCCGAAACCGTCATCTCGACGGCGACGGCGACGGAGCGCGCGAGCGTTTCTCGCTCTTTCGCGAGGCGGCGGCTGGTGTCCTCGAAGCCCCGCCGGCCGAGCTCGGCGAGGATCGCGGCCGGGACGAGCAGCCCGATGATCGCGAGAAGGACCGCCCGGCGCTGGAGGCCGTGGCGGTCCCAGGTGCGGCCCCCCGCGGGGGGCGCGGGTTCAGGCATCCGACGGAGCGGGTTTCTCCGGTGCGGGTTCCTGAGCGGCCCCGGCGGCTTCGGCGGTCTTGACGTCCGAGCCGTAGAGGCGGTCGTACTCGCGCCGGTGCTCGTGCCTCAGGCGCTCGAGCGGGATCTTCCCCGTGAAGATCGCGGGGTCGAACGGGAAGATGCCCGGCGCCAGGTGGGCGTTGTAGATGTGCCACGTGATGACGACGAGGAAGGCCATCAGCCCCTCGTTGCTGTGCGCGACTTTCGCCATCGGGATGAGCTCGCCGGGGAGGAAGCGCGCGACGAGCATCGGGTAGTAGAGGATGAAGCCCGTCGCGATCATGACGAGGCCGCCGAGGACGAGGCCCCAGTACTCGAACTTCTGCCGGTAGTCGAAGCGGTCGAACCTCGCCTCCTCGTCCGCGAGGCCGAGGTAGTAACGCAGCTGCTGGACGGCGTCCTTGAAGTCCTGCCGGTCCGGCACGAGCGTCATCTTCATCTTGTGCTGCAGCGTCGAGAGAATCGCGGCCGAGAGGTGGAAGAACGTGAGAGCCGCGAACAGGAACCCCGAGACGCGGTGCACGAGGCGCGCGCCGTCGAGCCCGCCGAAGATCTTCACGAGAAAGCGCGCCGCGCCCGCCTCGTAGAATTTCTGCGGGAACCCGGTGAGGGCGAGGAGCACGAACGTCGTCATGACGACGAAGTGCTCGAGGCGCTGCTTCTTCGAGAAACGGACGGCGTAGTCGGTCATCGGTTCACCATGACGCGCCAGAGGTGCAGGAGGATCTGCAGGACCAGCCCGCCGATCAGGAAGGGGATGAACACCTTGTAGAAGATGCCGACCGCCCAGACGAGCGGCGCGCGCTTCGGGCTCGGCTGGTAGTGCGAGAGCCAGGCGTCCGTGAAGTTCTTCGGGGCGCCGGGGTGGCACTTCGCGCAGGTCTTCTGGAGGTTCGCCTGCAGGACCTGCGAGTTGCCGGCCTTCGCCTTGGTGATGTCGTGCATCCCGTGGCAGTCGACGCAGAGCGCCGTGATGACGCGCGGCGACTGGCCCTCGCTCGCGAGCGAGGCGCTCATCCCGTGGAAGTCGTTCAGGTAGGTCTGCACGACGTCCGTCGAGAGGCCGTACTTCTTCATGAGCGCCTTGTCCGTGTGGCACTTCGCGCACGCGTCGACGGTCTTGAGCCGCCACGACGTCGTCTTCGGGTCTGCGGTGTCGTGCGCCTTGTGGCAGTCGACGCAGACCGGGACGTCCTGGCTGCCCTTCGCGAGCGCGAGGCCGTGGACGCTCTTGCCGAAGACCTCGGCGACGTCCGAATGGCAGGTCCCGCACGTGTCCGAGACGCGCGTCTTCGGCGATTCGGGCTTCATGATGTCGTGCGACCCGTGGCAGTCCGTGCAGAAGGGGGCGGCGCCGCCCTTCTGGATGACCGCGAAGTGCACGCCGTCGAGCGCCTTCGTGTAGTTCTCGAAGTGGCAGGACTTGCAGAGGTCCTTGAACGAGGCCGAGAACTCGGCCTTCGTCCTCACTTTCACGTCGGGGTGCGGGAGCTCGCTCTGGGCCGGGTGGCAGCCCGTGCACGAGATCTTCGTTCCGTGGACGGAGCTGGCGAACTGCACGGCGTCGACGTAGACGGACTGCACCGAGCCGTCGGGGAGTTTGAACGATGCGCTCTTGTCGCCGTGGCAGGAGAGGCAGTTCTCGACTTCTTCCTTTTCCTTCGGGCCGGCGGCGAGCGGCGCGGCGAGGAGGAAAGCGAACAAGGCGCCGGAAATGAGACCTTTACGGCCGGTGATCACACGAGCCTCCGCGGGAACGGTGCCCGCCGGGGCCGGGGGGGTCAATGAAGCAACGGAATTACGGATATTCTCGGCCCGTGCCGGGGCGGGGAGATCCGCTCATCCAGACGGTCGCCGCCGCACCCGCGGTGACGCGTCTCGCCGGGCGGATCGAGGCGGGGGTCCTCGGAACGTCGACGGGAGGGGTGTCCCTGACCGGGGCTCCGCCGGGCCTCTTTCCCTGCCTTCTCGAGGCGGTGGGCGGCCCTCTCGGCCTCAAATGGGCCGTCGTGTTCGCCCACGAGCGGGACGCGGCCGCGTTCGCGCGCGACGCGGCGGCCGTCCTCGGCGCCCCGCGCGTCGCCCTCTTCCCGGCTCCCGCGCTCTCGCCGTACCAGGGGATCGCCCCCTCGCTCAAGGTGCGCCGGGACGAGTTCGGGACGCTCCAGCGCCTCGCCTCGGGCGAGGTGACCGTCCTCGTCGTCCCGGCGCGCGCGCTCCTGCGCGCGCTCCCGCCGGCCGCGGAGCTCGCGAAACGCACGCGCCGCGTCGGGGCCGGCGACGACGTGGCGCCCGCGCGCCTCGTCGAGGGGCTTCTCGCCGAGGGCTACGCGCGCGTGGACCTCGTCACGGAGACCGGCGACGTCGCCGTGCGCGGCGGGCTCGTCGACGTCTTCCCGCCCGACCGCGACGAGCCCGTGCGGATCGAGTTCGACCTGAACGCCGTCGCCTCGCTGCGCTCGTTCGACCCGGACACGCAGCGCTCCACCGGCGCGCTGGCCGCCGTCGCGTTGCCGCCGATGGCGCTCACGCCGGACACGCGCGCGACGCGCGAAGCCGCGCAGCGCGTTCTCGCGGCCTGCCGGACGGCCGACGACGACCCGCCCGTCCCGCGGGACCTCTCGCTCGCACGGAAGAACGACGGCCTCGAGGAGATCCTCCCGCTGCTCGACGGGCGCGACGCCGCGCACGTCCTCGACCATGCGCCGTCGCACGTCGTCGCGGTGGACGACGCCGACGCGGTGGCCGCCGAGCTGGGCCGCGCGGCGGACGTCCTGCGTCTCGACTACGAACAGGCGCGGGCCGCGGGCCGCGTCGCGCCCGACCCGGCGCGCCTCGCGGGGGACGCGGACCGCCTCGCCGGGGACGTCGCGCGGCGGACCGTCCTTGCGCTGGCGCCCGCCGTGCCCGCGGGCGAGACCGTCGCCATCGGCGCCGAGTCGGTCCTCTCCTTCGAGGACCGTCTGCCGGACGCTCCGAAGGAGATCGCGCGCGCGCGCAAGGACGGCCTCGCGGTCGTCCTCTCGGCGGCGACGAAGGGCGAGCGCGAGCACGTCGAGCGTCTCCTCGCCGAGTACGAGGTCGACCATCAGGGCGCGGACTCCGACCCGACCTCGCCGCTCGCTCCGGGCGCGTGCCGCGTCGTCTCGGGCGGCCCGCGCACGGGGTTCCTGTTCCGTTCCGCGGGCGTTCTCCTCCTCACGGCTTCGGACCTCTTCGGCGAGCCGCGGACCGCGGCCGTGCGGCGCAGGTCGGCGTCGGAGGCGTTCCTCTCGGACCTGCGCGATCTCAACGTCGGCGACGTCGTCGTCCACCGCGACTACGGGCTCGGGCTCTTCGCGGGCCTCGCGTCGATCGACGACGCGGGCGCCATCCGCGAGATGGTCGACCTGCGCTACGCGGGCGATGCGAAGCTCCTCGTCCCGGTCGAGCGGCTGGACCTCATCCAGAAGTACGCCTCCGCGGGCGACGGCCCCTCGCCCGCGCTCGACCGCCTCGGCGGGGCCGGCTGGGAAAAGCGGAAATCCTCCGTCCGCAAGGCCGTCAAGGACATCGCGGACCAGCTCCTGAAGCTCTACGCGCGCCGCGCGGCCGCGCCGGGGCACGCGTTCTCGAAGGACTCTCCCTGGCAGAAGGAGTTCGAGGACGCGTTCGAGTACGTCGAGACGCCCGACCAGGCGGCCGCGATCCGCGACGTGAAGCGCGACATGGAGTCGGAAAAGCCCATGGACCGGCTGCTCTGCGGCGACGTCGGGTACGGCAAGACCGAGGTCGGGATGCGCGCGATCTTCAAGTGCGTGCTCGACGGCAAGCAGGCGGCGTTCCTCGCGCCGACGACGATCCTCGCGGACCAGCATTTCCGGACGCTCAAGCGCCGCTTCGCCGCGTTTCCCGTCTCGCTCGACCTCCTCTCGCGCTTCCGGACGAAGGACGAGCAGAAGGAAGTCCTGCGGCGGCTCGCGGAGGGGACGCTCGACGTCGTCGTCGGGACGCACCGCATCCTCTCGAAGGACGTGGCGTTCAAGGACCTCGGCCTCCTCGTCGTGGACGAGGAGCAGCGCTTCGGCGTCGCGCAGAAGGAGCGGATCAAGGAGTGGCGCGCCTCCGTCGACGTTCTCGCGATGTCGGCGACGCCGATCCCCCGGTCGCTGCACCTCTCGCTCGCGGGCATCCGCGACCTGTCCGTCATCGAAACCCCGCCGAAGGACCGACTCGCGATCGACACGCACGTCGTCGCCGTGGACGACACCGTGATCCGCGAGGCGATCCGCGCCGAGGTGGACCGCGGCGGGCAGGTCTACGTCGTCCACAACCGGATCGAGTCGCTCGGGACGTGGCGCGAGCGGCTCCAGGCCCTCGTCCCGGACGTGAAGGTCGTGAGCGCCCACGGGCAGATGTCCGAGGGCGAGCTCGAGCGGGCGATGCGTGCGTTCGTGACCCGCGCGGCGGACCTTCTCCTCGCGACGACGATCGTCGAGAATGGGCTCGACATTCCCTCGGCGAACACGATGATCATCGACCGCGCGGATCTCTACGGCCTCTCGCAGCTCTACCAGCTGCGCGGGCGCGTCGGCCGCAGCGACAAGGCCGCGAGCTGCTGGCTCCTCGTTCCGCCGGGGATGCCGCTCTCGGACGACGCGCGGCGGCGCCTGCGCGCGATCCAGGAGTTCTCGGATCTCGGCGCGGGATTCCGGATCGCGGCGAAGGACCTCGAGATCCGCGGCGCGGGAAACGTCCTCGGCGGCGAGCAGTCCGGGCACATCGAGTCGGTCGGCTTCGAGACGTACGTGAACCTCCTCGAGGAGGCGATGGCCGAGATGAAGGGCGAGCCCGTCCCCGAGACGCGCGACGTCACGCTCCAGCTCGGCGTCCCGCTCGCGCTTCCGGCCGCGTGGATTCCGGAAGAGAACCTGCGGATGGCGCTCTACAAGAAGATCGCGGCCGCCGCCGACGAGGCGACGCTCGCGCGCGAGGCTTCCGCGGCCGAGGACCGCTACGGAACGGCGCCGGCGGCGTTCCGGGCGCTGCTCGAGCTCGCGCGGCTGCGGCTCCTCGCGCGCGCTCTCGGCGTGAGGGCGCTCCAGCGCCGCGGCGACGAGCTCGCGGCGACGCTCGAGAAGGACCACGCTCTCGACCCCGCGAAGGTCGTCGACCTCCTGAAGGCCGGAGCGCTCGTCGCGGCCGGGCCGGACGCGTTCCGCCTCCCGAAGGCGTTCGCCGGCGCGGAGCCCGACGCGCTCGCGTCGCGCGCCCGCGACGTCCTCGTTTCGCTCGCGCGGCCGCGCGCCGTGCCGGAGGCGTTCGCGTGAGGCGGACGGCGGCGCTCGCGGCCGCGCTGCTCGTCCTCGCCGCGGGCTGTTCGCGCAGCGGCCGGCCGGGAGCGCCCGGGCCGTCCGTCGTCGCGACGGTCGGAGACCGGCACGTCTCGCTCGAGGAATTCTTCACGTCGGCCCGCAACGCGGCCGGCGAGGATCCGAAGAACGTCTCGCCGCGCGTCCTCTCGAGCCTCCTCGACCAGTACCTCGACGAGATCCTCCTCGAGCGCGCCGTCGCGGCCGCGCGGCCGCCCGTGACGGGCGCGACGCCGGCGGAGCGGCGCCGCGCCTACCTCTCGCGCCGCGCCGGGCTCGACACGCTCGGCGACGCGGACCTCCGCAAGGACTACGGCGAACACCCGGACCGCTACCGCCGCCCCGCGCTGGTGCGGGTCTCGCAGCTCTTCTTTCCGACACGCGAGGCCGCCGAGGCGGCGCTCCGGCGCCTCAAGGACGGCGCGGCGTGGATGGACGTCTCGCGCGGTTCGAGCGCAGCGCCGAACGCGGCCTCCGGAGGCGCCCTCGGTCTCCTCGGCCGGTCCGACCTGCCGCAGGAATTCGAGAAGGCGATCTGGGCGCTGCCCGCGGGCGGCACGACCGGCATCCTCGCGGCGCCGCACGGCTTCCACATTTTCCGCGTGGAGGAGCGCCTCGACGCCCGGGACATCACGTTCGAGGAGGCCCGCCCCGGCCTCAGGATCTCGCTCGCGGAGGAGCTCAGCGCGAAGGCCGTCGAGGACGCGATCGCCGAGGCGCGGAAGGCGTTTCCGGTGACGGTCCTCGAGGACCACCTGCCGTTCCCGTACGTCGGCACGAACCCGAAAGCGGCCGCGGCCCGGTAGGTGGGCCGTTGCCTAGCGGGGCGTGTGTCCCGAAGAAAGTGCAGCTCAGGTCAGGCGCCTTAGAGGGCTCCGATGCTGAAATGCAGTCGGCCCAGGGAGCTGCGAATGAGGGCCCGGGGGTCGGCGAACTACAACTTGTGCGCCCTGCACGTTTCGATCGCGGCAGCACGGTATGAGGCGCCGAAAGGGACCCCCCTGATATAGACGGTTCAAGCGAATCCGATTCAACCTCATTGCACCTGATTCACTTGAATCAGGTGCCGGTCAGTTCGACTCTCTACATTTTCAGCCAGGCAACTGATGAAGAAGGGGAGGCGAAGATATTCTGACTCTGGATAATCCGGGAAACGGAAACACGACGTGCTACAACTTGGAGTTCGGCTGTACGTACACCCTTCCGGGAAATCCGCCAGGCGAGAGCTGTTCCGTCGGGTGCGACCCCCGCTGCAGGGACCAACAGGGCTAACAGTAACTTCCGGTCGTGATGCGAGGAAACCCGTCGGGGCTGTTCGCGGTCGTCTGCTTGGTTCGCGCACATGCAGCGTTCGCATCGCCGGCAGAAGTGGTTGTTGACATCAGTAGCGCGCAGCCGGTTATTTGGTCTGACCTAAAGACTCGGCAAACGAACAGCGCTGGAGAGGTTCTCCGGGAAGGACTGATCGACCCGGGCACGCATCGTTTCGCCGTCGCACTCGTGGCGGGGGCCACACAGCTTCAGGTGACGTCGCCGTACTACCGTCCGTGCCATCACGCGCTACAGAACGACGAACACGAGTATTCGTGCTCGCTGAATCCCAATCTCCGGCTGAACCCCTTCGCCCCGGGGACTGGAGCGGTATGGATCCGGCGAGCGCCGGACGGGGAGTTCAGGCGCGCGCCTGAAGTACCTCTTGAAAACGGCGGCGGCTTCGCGGCGGACGAAGGCATCGGGGACGTCGTACTCGCCTCGAAGGGCCGATGCGCGACCATCGCCCTTGGCGTCGTCATTTCCGGATTCCTCGGACATCCTGCGGAGAAGCCCTCCGAGACGAGGCCCTGGGCCGTGGCCGCGCAACTCACGGATTCGGCCGGCATTCCTCTCGACGATGTACCGAAGCTCGAGTTGGTCGATCCGTCCTCGCCCCCGGAAGGGGCGGCGCGTGTCGACGCGCAGCTGGACGGCTGGCGGGGTTTCTATAGGTCCGTCGGGTTCACCCAGGCGAAGGACGGGGTGGTCACGGTTGCTCCGGTCCCGTGCCGCCCCCTGTGGTTCTTTGCCCGTATTCCTCACCGTAGATTCGCGACGCTGTCGACTACGAATAACGTATCGGGGATTCACTTCGTCGGAGCGATTCCGCTCCCCAGGCTCGCCCGATTGCGGGTGGACGTAGCCCCGGGCTCGTTTCAGAATGCGAACGCCCGCGAGCTTCTCTTGGAAGGGAGATTGCTCGAGCCGGCCAAAGGTCTTCCGATGCCTGGGCCGCTTGCGAGGAGCGCAAGAATCAAGGTGAGCGCGGAGCGGCTGGTGGAGATGCTGGAGCTCTACCCTGGCAGGTGGCTCATGAGCCTGCGTTCCTTGGCGCGAGTGCTCGGCGAAAGATCAGCTTTGCTCTTGGAAGATGGCGACGGTGAGATGTCGTTCTCGATTGGAATGCGGCGCATAGCCGGGCAAGTCGCCGATAGTCGTGACCATCCGATCGTGGGCGCCGAAGTGCGGATTCACTATCTTACGGACCCGGCGAACGCGCTCGCATCCGCTTCGTCGGACGACTCGGGTAGCTTCGCTGCGGAAGTTCTTCACGGGGGCGGTGCCCTGGTGCTCACGGTATCGACGCCGGGAGGTGGTCACTCCTTCCGTCCCCTCGACGAGAGCCTTGACTGGGAACACCTCCGCATGAAGTTGTCGCCGGGGGTCGTTCGAGTCGTCGTCCGCGACAAGCTGAATGGCAAGACGGTGGAGGGCGTCACGGTGTACCTGGTGGTGGCCCAGGCGAGCGATTCGTCGCGTGCTGAAATGTCGACGGACTCCGAGGGCATTGCGCTGTTCGAGAACCTCGATCTCGGCGAGATCAAGCTCACGGGCGCGGGCACCAGAGAGTGGCAACCGGAGCCTGGCGATCTTGGAAAGACGTCGAAGCTGACTCCAGAGCATCCGAAAGCCGAATTTACCGTGAATGTTCATCGCGCGGCTGAGGTTTCCGTCTCGCTCGAAGGGACCGTTGGGGGGGGCGTCGTATTCGGGCCGTTGAGCAGCCAAGGAGATCCGTTCCCCGCGGCCTGGCCCGCCGCCGCCGATGGCAAGGCCCGCGTCGTCCGCGCCGTTGACGGCACTGCGCCCGCTCTCTTCGCGGCCACGGCTCCCGGCTATCGCGTGACCTTCTTCGAATTGCCCTCCGACGCCATGGAGGGTGTCGTCCGTCTGTCCCCCCGCCGGCGGGAAGCGGCGGTGAGGTTCCGTGTCCCCGATTCCGACTTCGGCATGGGCCTGGGAATTCAAGTCGCCACGCACGGACAATTCGTGCCGCACAACGTTCTCTCTCTGCTGATGACACGATTCGGCGGATGCTCGCTCGTGATGCCCCCCACCGTCGGTACCGAGTCTTTCGACCGGTGCCTCGACAACGACGCGTACTGGATCGCCGGCTTCGACGTGCTTTCTCGGGAGACGGTTCCGATCGCCCCTTCTCGAGTCGAGCTCCGCGAGGGTACGCCGACCGATGTCGTGATCGAGAAGCCTCGCCCTCGGTAGTCCCGCCCCGGAATCCGGGGGCAGGGAGTGGGCGACCTGGGTCGAGTGCTCCGGCCCGGATTTCGCTAGACTCCGGCCCCGTAACGACATTCCGGCCTTTTTCAGATCGCTCGGCGCTGCCGCCGCAAAGGCCCGGCCTCCTCATCTCGCTCGCCGAGGAGCTCAGCGCGAAGGCCGTCGAGGACGCGATCGCCGAGGCGCGGAAGGCGTTTCCGGTGACGGTCCTCGAGGACCACCTGCCGTTCCCGTACGTCGGCACGAACCCGAAAGCGGCCGCGGCTGCGCGATGAGGGTGTGAACACGGCGGCAGCCAGGAAGGCCGAGTCGCGGCGGCGGACCCAACAAAACCAGTCCCGAGAGGAACTTAGGCAGATCAAGCCAGCTTGCCTTCTACGATGGACCGAGCGGCGCCCAAC
The DNA here is from genome assembly GCA_036504335.1 of Thermoanaerobaculia bacterium. Taxonomy (GTDB): domain Bacteria; phylum Acidobacteriota; class Thermoanaerobaculia; order UBA5066; family UBA5066; genus Fen-183. Next base: position 130,856 of record DASXVJ010000033.1, on the reverse strand, counting down.
CCCGCTTCGACGAATTCCACCGGTCCACCCCGTCTAAGCAAGGACGTGTGCCACCAAGGCTGCTCGCGTATGAGTTCTGGTCTTCTGTAGTGCGTGGGAGATGTGCTTACGGACGGTGCTCGGTGAGATCCTCAGCCGGCCGGCGATCTGTGTAGTGGAAAGGCCGTTGAGCAGCGATCCCACCACGCTCCGCTCACGCTCGGAGAGCGATGCGAGGGCCGGCGAACTGATGGGCTGCCTAACGAGAAAGCAGATGCGTGTCATGTCGTGCGCCCGAGTGCACGTAGGGTGGATTTCAGTCAGGAAACTGCCAGTGCGCGTCTGAAAAACGAGATCAGGTTCGTTCTTTCCCGACCGTAACGTCCTCTCAAGCTCGTAGAAGAGTCGATCCGTCGCCACAGACATGCCGAGAAGGGCTATCGCGGCATCGTTGGCCATAACAAGGCGGTCGGATTCAAAGAGAAGACCTGGCCGCGGATCCCTCAGAAATGAGGCCGTGAAGACTCGAATCCGCTCCTGCGCCAGGTTTGCTGGCACGTCTGCGGCTCGGATCGGAGCAATAGTCGCGGTCAGTGAGAGACGGTTTGCCGCCCACATGAAGCCCTCCACCTCCTAGGGCTAGCTCAAACGGCCTGTCCTTTCAGCACACCTTCGCGGACCAAGATGCCGCTGTTGAGCCCGGACCAGCCGTCCTCGCATAGTCAGGTCCCGTGCCATTCCTTCGGGGCCGTGCTGGTCACTTTCGCGACCCAAGAGACTCCTCTCGCCCCCGACTGGTAGTGCGGGTGGCTCACTGGCCTCGGCAGCATCGGCGTACCGGAATGGAAGCGGGGCAGGTTACCCCGTTTGGGTTAGTACAGGTAAACGGGTGGCTGCAGGACTCCTAGCCCCCATATTGCCTCTGTCGAACATGGTTCCTAGAACACTTGGTCTCCTCGGCGGTTGGTTGGTAGCTGCGTCCGGAAAAGTCTCTTTGCCGTACTGGCATTTTTCTACTTAGTCCCGTCACCTATGTCGCACCGACACCCCATCTCGCACTGGCGCTCCGGCGGCCTGTGTCCTAACGACCCTCGGCTCGGCATAAAGCGCCCATCGAGGTCCGCACCATCTGCATCAGTCCAGGCGCCTTCACAACCGGGTGAAGACATCGCATGGGCCTTCGAAGACGAAGAGTTCCTCGATCTCCTTACGACAGCCGGTGCTCATCGGGGCGCGGCCACGCTCGGCGTGTCCGAACGAACACTTCGACGAGCACTCGTGCGCAGGGGCCTGACCGTTCGGGGTCTTGCCCGCGAAACACGGTGTAAGCAGATGACGGGTCTCTTCCGAAACAACTGGAGCGTGTCTGCGGTCGCGAAGGCACTTGGCTACGCCCGAGCGTCATCGCTCTCTCGGTTTACCCGCAGGGAACTGTGCCTGTCGCCATCTGTTCTCAAGCGAAGAATCTTGCAGGAGCAGAGGTTGTTGACGGCAGCGGGAATGTCCACGAGCTAGCTCGTGGCGGCAACGCCCAATAGAGCAAAATCTCTACGCTCGAGCAAGAAGGTCGCCCCACAAGGTAAGCCATAGCCCTGCGCCCGCATAGCGCGAAAGCTACGCGCTGGCGACATCGCGCTAGCAAGCGGCCTCAAAGATTAGCAATGGTCCTGGCCGCAAAGGCGTCATCTGACCGGCGAAGCGGCCGCCGTCCGAAATGGGTCATTGACTCGGTCGTGGCGTGCCATACGTTGAATCGTAGACGAGGTACCTCGACACGGAACCCCGGGGCACGAGCAGTCGAACGTGACTGGATTGTGCGAATGGCAACGGCCTCTTGACACCTGGAGGCACACAACAGTGGAGGTACCGTATGTGCAAAGACCCATTGCTTCGCCGTCTGCTCTTTCGGGTTGCGCTGTGTGGCGCATTGCTGTTCGTGGCGAATGATTCCGCGGCGCAGTTACCGCCGCCCCCAGCAGTGGCGTATTCGCCGGATCTCGTAGTGAACGACACGCCCGCGTGCGTATCGCACGGCAAATGCAACGCCGGGCGCACGATGACAGCTACCGACCCGAATAACCCGGGCTCCTACGCCGGCATCTTCTGGTCCAACTGCTCGGTGCCGACAATTGTGTGGCTGAAAGGCGGTGGCCCAGCGGGCCCATGGGGCGTCGAGACGCACAGGGTGGGCACGGGGTACTACGGCTACATTGATGCGCTCGACGAGAAGAGCGTGTCAAGTAATACCGTGACATTCACTCGCCAGTTCTACAACGCGAATACACTTTCTTTCGGCTCACCGCGGATTCCCCTGTGGGTTACGACATGGAGCGGCTGGTACGATGTCCCGACCACATACGAGGTCTCGTACAACGCTTGCCCGAGCGGGCAGGGCCAATGGAGTGGCCCGAGTGGGTACCCGAGAGTCATCGACACACTCTATCTGGCAGGCGACGGTATGAATCCGTTCAGGGTTCGCGATTGTCGGCCTGGGGGCAACTGCAGCACGGAATACCCCATTGACATACTCTGGCACACTGAGCCGACATGCTGCACGCCCGGCGAAGAATATATCTTCGGGCGGTGGACGGACCCGCAGACTGGCGTGGTGCGCGGACTGGGCTTCATCGCATGGCGCCCCACGCCATTTCAACCATGGGAGACGACGACACTCTATGTGGTCAACGGCGACTCGGCGGATCCCTGTCCAACCTGCCCGTGAATGGCGGAGGCCAAGCGCGACCTTTCGGGGTTGAAGGAGAAATTCGTAATAAGAAGGGCCCTCTCTGAGCCAAGAGCCAGGGAGGGCCCATTTAGGACTTCATCGCATCGCAATCGGCGTCTGTCTCTGCTCTCCTTACTCTCTCGAGGGGCTCGTCGTCGACGTTCCCCGAGAGCAGAATCAGGCCTGCCACGAAGAACGCCAGGAAGGCGAACGCGTGAATGCCGCTCGCGAGCCGGAGCACGGGATGTGCCCTGACAGATTCTTCCGAGAAGATGCGCGCAGGATCGAGTCGGTGGGGAAGGAGGTAGACGGGAAGGCATAGAAACGCATAGCCGCAGGCAGAAAAAACCAACCCCATGCGGCGCTTGCCACGGCTAAGAGCCCGCCACCTTCCTCGGTCTCCGAGCATGACCGCAAAGACGACCCCGAACGACGCGTAGTGCGTCCAGGTTACAGGTCCGGCGAGAAGACCGGCGATTGCGACAAGGGAGACTTCGAGTGGGGTGACCGGGCGCCGGAGGGTCAATCTGACTATCGCGGCGAGTAAGACGAGCGCGATAACCGGGGCGAGAGCCGCAAATGGCCCGAGTGAGCCGCCGAGATCCACCAGGCTCGAGGGCGGGCCGAGAATGCGCGCGGCCCACGCGGTCAGTGACTGATTCTCCATCCCGGCCGGTGCGACGGACAATGCCGGAACAACGTCGCGAACAAAGGCACTGATCTCGCCGGGTCGCATTGAGATCATCGCAGCGAGGAGCAGACCGGCTGCCGTCAGAATCCCAGCGCCCGCAAGCCTCCACTTCCGGCGCATGAGGGCCTGGAGGATCACCAGGCCGGGACTGACCTTGAGGAGTCCGGCCAGCGCTGCAAAGGCGCCGGCAGATCCTTCGCGGAACCGTCTCAACGACCAGACGCTTCCCGCAAGGGCCAAGGCCACGAGAGCATCGACCTGCCCCACGCCAATCGAGGCCGGCACAGCGAAACTGCTAGTCAGAAACAGAGCCCCGAGGAGCAGGCCGAGTCGTCGGTCATCGGCGGGAAGTGCACGCGAGGCGATGATTACGGACGACAGAAACGCGACGACTGCCACAACCGCGAAGGCCGCGCGAGCCTCGGCAAAGGGAAGCCGTGCGAAGGGGTAGAAGATGAACGCAGTCGTCGGCAGCTCAATGAAGCTGTTGAACGTGGTCCGAAAGGTCGCTTCCATTTGCGGCCCGATGAGCGAAACCCCAGTCGCGCGAAGATCCTCATGGCCGTAGACGGAAAGGCCCTGAGTCATCCCCCGTGCCGCCGTCCAGAAGATTGAAAAATCCCAGGGAAATTCTCCGAACGCGCCGAGAAGTCGCCGGACGAAGAGCGGCAGCGATAGTGCGGTCAAGCCGGCGATGAGGACTTCAGGTATCCATGCTCTTCGTCGAACTCCCTGAGTCACTTCCCCTCCCGCGCGCTTTACGCACGCCAGACACGGGCCGTGCTGGATGGTACCGGGAAGTGAGGGCGCGCGGATGGCCCGCGGAAAGGGCCGCCGCGGGGTAGGCGGCCCGGATTTCGCTAGACTCCGGCCTTGTGACGTCAAATCGGCCCTTTTTCAGACCGCTCGGCGCGGCGGCCGCCACTCTGGCTGCGCTCGTCGCCCTCGCCCCGGCGTTCCCGCTCTCGGCCAGCGAGATCGTGAACCGGATCCTCATCCACGTGAACTCGCGGATCATCACGCAGAGCCAGTTCGACGCCCGGATGGACCAGGCCATCCGCGAGAGCGCCGCCCCCCCGACCCCGGCGCAGCGCGAGACCCTGAAGAAGAGCGTCATGGAGGAGCTCGTCAACGAGGCGCTCCTCGAGGACCGGGCCAAGGAGCTCGACCTCATCACGACGGACCAGGAGATCGAGGACCAGATCAAGCGGCTCAAGGAGCAGAACAACGTCAAGACCGACGAGGAGTTCGCGAAGAGCCTCGCCGCCTCCGGCCTCACGGTGGACCGCCTGCGCGACCAGCTGCGCCGCTCGCAGACGCTGCAGCGCGTCGTCGGGCGCGAGGTGCAGGCGAAGGTGGACCTCTCGGACGACGCGCTCCGGGTCATCTACGAACGCGAGAAGGAGACGTGGCGGGTCCCGGAGAAGGCGCACCTCGCCGAGGTCCTCATCTCGAAGGGCGACGACCCTGCGGCCGCGGCGCGCCGGGCCAAGGAAGCCTCGGACCTGCTGAAAGGCGGCGCGAAGTTCGAGGCCGTCGTGAGGGAATTTTCGGACGGCGGCACGAAGAGCAAGGGCGGCGACCTCGGAATCGTCGCGAAGGGCGAGCTCGCGGCCGACATCGACAAGGCCGTCTTCTCGCTCCCGGTCGGCGCCGTGTCCGACCCGATCCAGACGAAGTTCGGCTGGCACATCGTGAAGGTCCTCGAGAAGGCGCCGGTGTCGTACAAGTCTTTCGCCGACGTGAAGGCCGACCTCCTGAAGCGCGAGCAGGACACACAGTTCCAGAAGAAGCTCGCGGAGTACCTCGACAAGCTCAAGCGGGAGGCCGTCATCAAGGTCAACCCCGAGGCGCAGGCGTACTTCACGCCTCCGCCTCCTCCTCCGGGCTTCTCGCAGGCGGCCGGCCCCGACATCCTCGACCAGGCCGCCGGTGTGGCCGGGGTCGGCACGGGCCCGGTCACGACGGCGTCGCACGACCCGGTCGTCGAGATCACGCCGACGGTCGGCTGGCGCTGGGGCGGCACGACGTCGGAGTCCGTGACGTCCTACTTCGAGAAGATCGGCGTGCCGAACGCCCTGAGCTGGGGCCTGACGTTCGAATACGGGGTCACGCCGTGGGGCTCCCTCGAGGCGCTCTGGAGCCACCAGAACACGACGCTCAGAGCGCAGTTCACCGCGGGCACGGTCGGGTACGACGACAAGCTCTCCCACCTGAACGTCGACACGTTCCAGATCGGCGGCATGTGGATGTCGGGCGACGCGAGCAACAAGGCCCGCCTGTACTTCGACGTTCTTCTCGGCGTCACCGTTCTGACGCCCTCGCCCGAGTTCAACACGATCACGCGCTTTTCGGGGAGCGTCGGCGGCGGCGTCAAGTACTACTTCGCCGACCACTTCGGACTGCGCGCCGGGGCCCGGTGGATGCCCGTCTACATCAACGCGTCCACGAGCGGCGGGTCGACGTGCGACCCGGTCTATGGCTGCTACGCCTGGTACGGCACGAACTACCTGAATCAGGGCGACGCCCACCTCGGCCTCATCGCGAGGTTCTGAGGCACCTGCGCCTCAGAGCGAAAGGAGCTCCGCGCGCCAGCGCGAGAGCCCGGCTTCCGTCGCGAGAAGCTCCGGCGTGAGCCGTCCGTGCGCGCGCTTGACGCGCGCCGCCGCGGTGAGCGCCGCGCGCGACCCGAGGACGCCGGGGTCGAGGCCGAGCGCGACCGCTTTCGCGTCGCGCGCCTTCTTGAGCGCGTCCACGTCCCGCTCGAGCGCGGGATCGGTGTCGGCCCGCTCGCCGCGCCGGGGTTTCGGCCAGTCGGCGGGGTTGGCGGCCGCAGCGGCCTCGATCGCGCCCCTCAGCGCCTCGGCGAACGGTCCGGGGAGGGGGCGCGGCCCGGGGAAGAGGCGCGCGAGATCGCGCTCGCCCTTGGCCGCGAGCGCGGCGGCCGCGAGGAGCCTCTCGTTCGTGAGGACGCGGAAGGGCGGGCGGTCGAGGGCGCGGGCGCGCGCTTCGCGGACCTCCCAGAACGCGCGCACGAAGGCGCGCTCCCTGTCGGACACGCCGTTCGAGCCCTTGATCCGCCAGTCGTTTTCCGTGTCGGCGGCGCGCCCGGCGGGGAACGCGGTCTCGGCGAGGCGCGTGCACTCCTCCGCGTGCCACGCGAGGCGGCCCTTCGCCGCGAGGTCGGCCGTGAGAGAGCCGACGAGCGCGGGCAGGTGGACGACGTCGGCCGCCGCGTACGCGGCCATCGACGCCGAGAGCGGCCGCTCGCTCCAGTCCGCGCGCTGGTGCGCCTTGTCGAGCGAGACCCCGACGCGCGTCGCCAGAAGCGCGGCGAGGCCGATCTCCTTCTCGCCGACGAGCTGCGCCGCGATCATCGTGTCGAAGAGCGACGACGCGCGGAAGCCGTAGCCTCGGAAGAGCAGGCGGAGGTCGTAGTCGGCCCCGTGCAGGAGGAGCGGGCGCGCCGCGAGCCGCGCGAAGAGAGGCGCGAGGTCGACGCCGGCGAGCGGGTCCACGAGAAACGCCTCGGCGCCGAGGCCGACCTGCACGAGGCACACCTTCTCGTAGTAGTGATGGAAGGAATCGGCCTCCGTGTCGAGCGCGACGGGCGCGCCGGGATCCGCGTCGAGGCGGGCGAGGAGCCCGGCGAGCGGCGCCTCGGACGCGACGAAGAGCGGCGCGGGAGCGGGAGGCGGGAGGAGATCGGGGTTCGGCGCCGTCACGGGCGGCGAGGGTACCACCCCGCCCGGAAGCCCCTGGAGCCGCAACCCGCTCCTGAGACGGGATTTCTCTTGACGCCCCCGGCGGGGCCGCCGGATACTCGCTGGTGGAAAAAAGTGGTCAGTGGTGGTGAATGGTGGGCCCCTGGGGCCTGCCACCGCCTCCGCCGTCGCTTTTCACGAGAGGGATTATGGACCGCCTCCGGGGCAGCGCCGAGACGACCGTGGACGAGAAGGGCCGTTTCAAGGTCCCGGCCGTCTTCCGCGAGCCCGTCGAGGACACGTTCGGCCCGGAGTTCTTCCTGACGTCGATCTCGGGCGCCGACGTGCTGATCTTCCCCATGCCCGTCTGGAACGCGCTCGAGGAGAAGCTGGCCGCGATGCCGGCGATCCACCGTGCGAAGGCGAAGTTCCAGGAACGCCTCAACACGTTCGGCCAGACGGTGCGGATGGACACGCAGGGCCGCCTGCTCGTGCCGTCGCTCCTGCGCGAGGTCTCGGGACTCTCGGGCGACGCGCTCGTCCTGGGACAGACCGACCATCTCCGCCTCGTCGACCGCGCCCGCCATCTCAAGACGCTCAAGACGGCCACGATCACTGATGAGGACTACGACGAACTCGCACGCCATCTCGTCTGACGGTCCGACATGGAAGGAGAACGCGCGGGTCACGTCCCCGTCCTCCTCCGTGAGGTCGTCGCGGCTCTCCGGCCGGAGGGCGGCGGCGTGTTCGTCGACGCGACACTCGGCCTGGGCGGACACGCGGAGGCCCTGCTCGAGGCGTCGCCCCTCGTGCGGATCGTGGGGATCGACCGCGATCCCGAGGCGCTCGCCATCGCGAAGGAGCGCCTCGCGCGCTTCGGGGACCGCCTCGTCACCGTCCCGGGCCGCCACGAGGACCTCGCCGCCCACCTCGACGCGCTCGGGATCGACCGGGTGGCCGGCGTCCTCGCGGACCTCGGCGTGTCGTCGATGCAGATCGACCGCGCCGAGCGGGGGTTCTCGTTCATGAAGGACGGACCGCTCGACATGCGGATGGGGCCGGACGGCCCGACGGCCGCGGACCTCGTCGCGACCGCCTCACGGGACGAACTGACGCGGATTTTCCGCGAATGGGGGGAAGAGCGCATGGCCGGACCGATCGCGCGACGGGTCGTTGAGGCGCGGGAGACGGCTCCCATCCGGACCACGGGCGAGATGCGGCGCCTCGTCCTCCGGGCGCTCGGCCCGCGACGGGAAAAGCACAAGGACCCCGCGACGCGCGTCTTCCAGGCCCTCCGGATCGCCACGAACCGCGAGCTCGTCGAGCTCGAGCGCTTCCTCGACGACGCCATCGCGCGCCTCGCGCTCGGTGCGCGGCTCTCGGTCCTCTCGTACCACTCGCTCGAGGACCGCATCGTCAAGCACGCCTTCCAGCGCCACACGGCCGGCTGCACCTGCCCGCCGTCGTTCCCCGTGTGCGTCTGCTCGCGCCGCCGCGTGATGGCGCTCGTCACGAAGAAGGCCATCCGCCCCACGCTCGCCGAGCTCGGCGAGAACCCGCGCGCCCGCTCGGCGCGCCTCCGCGTCCTCGAGCGCGTCGCCGAGGAGACCGGCCCTCTGACGCCGCCGCGTTAAGGGATTCCCATGGCCTACGCGGTCCGTCGCCCCGTCGAAAACGTCTACCTGGTCCGGGAGCGCGACCGCCACCGGTCGCGCGAGCTCTTCGGATTCGCGCTCGCCGCCGTGCCGCCCGTCATCGTGCTGTTCGTCGCGATCTGGGCGAACGTCAAGACGGTCGAGCTCGGCTACCGGATCGCCACGGTCGCAAAGAAACGGGAGACGCTTCTCGAGAAGAAGCGCAAGCTCGAGATGGACCGCGCCCAGGCGGCCGCGCTCTCGCGGGTCGAGGACGTCTCCAGGCGGACGCTCGGCCTCGTGCCCCCGACGCTCGACCAGGTCGTGCTCGTGAAGGACGCGGCGCTCGCTCCGGCGCCTCCGCCTGCGCGGCCGCCCGCCGCGCGCCGGGAGGCGCCCTGAACGCCCCGCGCCGCCCCGATCCCTCGCGCCGCGCCTGGGTCCTCCTCGGACTCGTGGGGCTGTGGATCCTCGGACTCCTCGTGCGCCTCGTGGACCTGCAGGTCGTGCGCCAGCACGAATTCGCCCGCCGCGCGAAGAAGCAGCAGGAGCGCGTCACGGAGCTCGCGCCGCGTCGCGGCACGATCGAGGACGCGGACGGCAAGCCCCTCGCGGTGAACGCCCGCGCGGACTCGGTCTTCGCGACCCCGTCGGACGTCGAGGACCCCGTGGGCGAGGCCGCGCTTCTCGCCAGGCTTCTCAATCTGCCTGCGCTGCACGCGAAGGATCTCGAGAGGAAGCTCGCCTCGGACAAGGAATTCGTGTGGGTCTCCCGGCGCGTGTCGAACGCCGTCGCGGACCGCGTGCGCGCGCTCATGGCCGAAAAGCGGCTGCCGGGCGTCTCGCTCGTCCCCGAGTCGGTGCGTCGCTACCCCGAGGGGCCGCTCGCCGCGGCCGTCCTCGGCTACGTCGGGACGGAGGACCACGGCCTCGGCGGCCTCGAGTTCCGGTACGACTCGGAGGTGCGCGGCCGGCCCGTCACGGTGACGCTCCTGAAGGACGCGGCGCGGCGCTCCTACGCGGCGCGCACGCGCGCCGGCGGCGAGGCCCCCGCCGAAGGCATCGAGGGAGCGTCCCTCCGGCTCACGCTGCGCTCCGCGATCCAGCATGCGGCCGAGCGCGAGCTCGCGCGCGTCGCGGCCGAGTTCCATCCGAAGGGCGCCTCCGCGATCGTCCTCGACCCCGCGACGGGCGCCGTCCTCGCGCTCGCGTCGTGGCCGCCGTTCGACCCGAACCGGTTCGGGGAATCCGACGCCGAGGCGCGCAAGTGCCGCCCCCTCACGGACGCGTACGAGCCCGGCTCGACGTTCAAGATCGTGGCGGCGGGCGCGGCGCTCGACGGCGGGACGATCGGCCTCGACGACGCCGTGGATTGTGGAGGCGGCGTTCTGTCGATCGGGGGGACGACGATCCACGAGCACGGCGGCAAGGGCTGGAGCGCGCTCACGATCGGCGACATCCTCGCGCACTCCTCGAACATCGGGATCGCGCACGTGGCGCTCGGCCTCGGGCGCGGGCCGTTCTACAAGGCGATGCGCAGCTTCGGGTTCGGCCAGAAGACGGGCATCGAGCTCAAGGGCGAGACGGCGGGCCTCCTCAGGGAGACCGCGCAGTGGAGCGCGCTCTCCCTCCCGACGATGGCGTTCGGGCAGGAGATCGGCGTCACCGTCCTCCAGATGGCCCGCGCGTACGCCGCCATCGCGAACGGCGGCGTCCTGCCTTCGCTGCACGTCGTCGACGGCGTGAAACGGAGCGGATCTGCGGAGTTCCGGAGCATTCCGCATCCCGAGCCGCCCCGCGTCCTCACCGAGGGCACGGCACGCCAGATGCGACGGCTCCTCGCGAGGGTCGTCGAGATGGGAACGGGAAAAGCAGCCGCCATTCCGGGTTACGCCGCCGCCGGCAAGACGGGAACCGCCCAGAAGGCGATCCCCGGCGCCGGGTACTCGAAGGACAAGTACGTCGCGTCGTTCATCGGCTTCGTGCCGGCGGACGCGCCGCGCGTCGTGATCGCGGTGGTCGTGGACGAGCCGCGCGGGAAGACGTACGGCGGCGACGTCGCGGCGCCCGTCTTCTCGCAGATCGGCGCCGAGGTCATGCGCGTCCTCAAGGTGGCGCCGCAGCGGCCGGACGGCGCTCGCTCGCCCATCCTCACCGCGGATCTCTCGGCCGGCGCCGCGCCCGCCTCCGTGGGCGCGCAGCTCGCGGCCGCGGGCGTCGTTCCCGCCGCGAACCGCACCGGGCCCGAGGTCGACGAGGACGCCGTGCCGGACCTCTCGGGCAAGAGCGCGCGCGACGCGGTGCGTGTGCTCGCCTTGCGCGGCGTCGCCGCACGGCTCCAGGGCTCGGGCTTCGTCGTCTCGCAGGATCCGCCCGCGGGCGCCCCTCTCTCCCGCGGGACGACGTGCGCGCTCGTCCTCGCGCCGGCCTCGAGCCGGGCGGCCGAGGGAGGGATGCCGTGAGGCTCTCCGCGCTCGCCGCCGAGATCCCGCACACGGCCGAAGGCGCCGGGGACCCGGACGTCACGTCGATCACGCACGACTCGCGCGCCGCCACGCCGGGCACGCTCTTCGCCGCGTACCCGGGGCAGAAGGCGGACGGCCGACGGTTCGTCGCCGACGCCGTCGCGCGCGGGGCCGTCGCCGCGCTGGGGCTCGCGCCCGCGCCGGAGAGCCTCGCCGTACCGTACCTCGCGGTCGAGAACCCGCGGCGCGCGGCGGGCCTGATGGCCGCGCTCCTCGCGGGCCGGCCGGCGGCGCGCCTCGTGACGGCGGGCGTCACGGGCACGAGCGGAAAGACCACGACGGCGTTCCTCGTGGATCGCCTCCTCGCGGCGCGGCACGACAAGCGCGGCCTCTTCGGGACGATCGTCTACCGCGGCGCCGGCGGCGACGCGGCGGCCGTCCCGTCCCCTCACACGACGCCGGAGGCCACGGAGCTCCAGCCGATGCTCGGCGCGCTCGTGAAGGACGGCGGCACGGCCGCGACGCTCGAGTGCTCCTCGCACGCGCTCGTCCTCGAGCGTCTCGCGGGCTGCACGTTCGACGTCGCGCTGTTCCTGAACCTCTCGCACGAGCACCTCGACTTCCACGCCGACATGGACGACTACTTCGAGGCGAAGTCCCGCCTCTTCGGGCTGCTGAAGCCGGAGGGGAAGGCCGTCGTGAACCTCGGGGATGAGTATGGAAGACGGCTCGCGAGCAGACTCAGAGCGAATCGGACCGTTGGTTTTCTCTTGGAAGGTGAAGAAGGGACGGAGCAGACGCGCCCGGCGGCGCTCGCGGGCGCGGTCGCGGTGGCGGCGGCGGTGGCGGGGAGAGAAGGAACGGGCGGCCTCTTCGCGACGGTCCTCGGGCGTGCCACGCTGGGGCTCGCAGGAACTCGCCTCGACGTCTCGGTCCTCGCCCCATTCACCTTCGAAGAAAACAATACCGGTACGAGAGCCCCACTGAAGCGTGAAGGAACGGGCCAGACTGAAAATCCATTCAGCATAAGTTCCCCTCTTCTCGGCCGTCCGAACGCCGAGAACCTTCTCGCCGCGGCGGCCGCGGGGATCGCGCTGGGCTTCTCGCCCTCCGAGATCTCCTCCTCGCTTTCGTCCGTGGAGAGCGTTCCCGGCCGCCTCGAGCGCATCGAGAACAACCGCGGGCTGACGATCCTCGTCGACTACGCGCACAAGCCGGCCGCGCTCGAAGGCGTGCTCCGCACCGTCCGCCCGCTCGCCGCGGCCGGCGGCGGGCGCGTGCACGTCGTCTTCGGGTGCGGCGGCGATCGCGACCGGGCCAAGCGCCCCGTCATGGGACGCATCGCCGCGCAGCTTGCCGACGACGTCGTCGTCACGTCGGACAACCCGCGCTCGGAGGACCCCGACGCGATCATCGCGGAAGTCCTGGGCGGCATCCCTGCCGGCGCCGCCGTCGCGGCGATCGCCGACCGCCAGGCCGCGATCGCCGAGGCGCTCCGCCGCGCGCGGCCGGGCGACGTCGTCCTCGTCGCGGGCAAGGGCCACGAGACCGAACAGGTGATCGCGGGCGTCGCGCACCCGTTCGACGACCGCGCCGCGCTGCGCACGCTGCTGGCGGGGGAGGCGGGCCGATGATCCCGTGGCTCCTCCACCCGTTCTTCGGGAAGGTGCCGGTTCTCGGCGTCTTCCGGTACATCACGTTCCGCGCGGCGAACGCGGCGCTCATGGCGCTGCTCCTCGCCGTGTTCCTCGGCCCCGGCCTCATCCGCTGGCTGCGCTCGCGGCAGATCGGCCAGTCCATCCGCGAGGAGGGGCCGAAGGCGCACCAGGCCAAGGCGGGCACGCCGACGATGGGCGGCGTCCTCATCAACCTCGCGATCGTCGTCCCGACGCTCCTCTTCGCGGACCTGACGAACCGCTACGTGTGGGTCGCGCTCGGCGCGACCGTCCTGGCGATGGCGATCGGCGTCGGGGACGACTGGCGCAAGGTGTCGCGCAAGCAGAACCGCGGCCTCTCGGGACGCCAGAAGCTCGTCCTGCAGGCCGTGATCGGCCTCGCGGTCGGCTGGGCGGCCGTGAGCGTCTTCGAGGGACGCGTCGACGCGGCGCACGTCGCCTTCCCGTTCCTCAAGAACGTCCGCCCGGACCTCGGCGCTTTCTACGTGCTCTTCGCCGCCGTCGTCGTCGTCGGATCCTCGAACGCGGTGAACCTCACGGACGGCCTCGACGGGCTCGCGATCGGCGCGACGCTGGTCGCATCCGGGACGTTCGCGATCCTCGCGTACATCGCGGGCAACGCGCGGGCCGCGACGTACCTCCTCGTCCCGTACGTGCCCGGCACGGGAGAGCTCGCGGTCTTCTGCGCCGCGATCGTCGGCGCCTCGCTGGGCTTTCTCTGGTTCAACGCCCACCCGGCCGAGGTCTTCATGGGCGACACGGGCTCGCTCGCCCTCGGCGCCGCGCTCGGGACCGTCGCCGTCCTCATCAAGCAGGAAATCCTGCTCGTCCTCGTCGGCGGGCTCTTCGTGGTCGAGGCGGTGTCCGTCATCCTGCAGGTGGGTTCCTTCAAGCTCACGGGCAAGCGCATCTTCCGGATGGCGCCGCTCCACCACCACTTCGAGCTGCTCGGATGGGCGGAGTCGAAGGTCATCATCCGGTTCTGGATCGTCGCGATCCTCTTCGCGCTCGTGGCGCTGGGGTCGCTGAAGCTGCGATGAGCGTCGACGTCGGTCCCGACCTGCCCGAGATCCGCGCCGCGGCGGTCTTCGGCCTCGCGCGCTCCGGCCGGGCCGCGGTCACCGCGCTCGCCGAGCGCGGCGTCGCCGTCGTCGGCACGGACGCGAAGGACGCAGCCGAGATGGGCGACCTGCCCGCGCTCGCCGGCGTCCGCTGGGAGCTCGGCGGACACCCCCTCTCGATCCTCGACGGCGTGGACCTCGTCGTCGTCTCGCCCGGGATCCCGCTCACGCTGCCGGTCTTCGACGCCGCGCGCGCGCGGGCGATTCCCGTCGTCTCCGAGGTCGAGCTCGCCTCGCGCCTCCTGCCGGGCGTCGTCGTCGGGATCACGGGCACGAACGGCAAGTCCACGACGACGGCTCTTGCGGCGGCGCTTCTGAAGGCCGCGGGCCACGCGGCCATCGCCTGCGGCAACTACGGGACGCCCTGGATCTCGTTCGCGACGAAGGCGGGCGCGAACGGCAACGGGTCGGCCCCGAAGACGTGGGTCGTCGAGCTTTCGTCCTTCCAGCTCGAGGGCATCCGGCGCTTCGCGCCCGACGTGGCCGTCCACCTGAACCTCACGCCGGACCACCTCGACCGGTACCGTTCGATGGACGACTACGGCGCCGCGAAGGCGCGGATCTTCGAAAACCAGCGCGAGGCGCAGGTCGCCGTCCTGAACGCCGACGACGCGCTCGTCGCGCGGATCCGGCCGCGAGCCCGGCGCTTCGAGTTCTCGCGCGCCGCGCAGCCCGCGCTCGGGGCGTGGCTCAAGGACGACCTCTTCGTCGCGGACGTCACGGGCAAGGGCCCGCGCGTCATCGCCCGGCGCGCGGACCTCGCCCTTCCGGGAGCGCACAACGTCGAGAACGCGCTCGCAGCGCTTGCGGCGACTCTGCCGCTCGGCGTCACGCCCGAGTCGGCCGTCGAGACGTTCCGCGGCTTCCGCGGCCTTCCGCACCGCACGGTCCTCGTGCGGACGCTCGGCGGCGTCACGTGGTGGAACGACTCGAAGGGCACGAACGTCGACGCGACGCTCAAGAGCCTCGAGGGCTTCGACGACGCTCGCGTGCACCTCATCCTCGGCGGCAAGGACAAGGGCGACGATTTCGGCCGGCTCGCGCCCCTCGCGGCAAAGAAGACGCGGACGATTCTCGCGATCGGCAAGGCCGCCCCCGCGGTCGCGAAAGCGCTCGCGGCGGTGCCGGGCGTCGACGTCGTCCTCGCCGGCACGCTCGAGAAAGCCGTGGAAGAGGCCGCGCGCCGCGCCGCCGCAGGCGACGCCGTGCTCCTGTCGCCCGCGTGCGCGTCCTTCGATCAGTTCCGGAACTTCGAGCACCGCGGCGACGTGTTCGAGGAGCTCGTCCGCGCGCTGCCCGAGCTCGCCGGGAAGGTGGGGTGATGGCCAAGAAGCTGGCCTCCGACCGCCTCCTGTTCGGCTCGGTCCTCCTCCTCGTCGGGACGGGTCTCCTCATGATCTACAGCGCGTCGTCGCTGCAGGCCACGCTGGCGTCGTCGTCCGCCCCGGCGGGCCCGTATTTCTTCGTCCTCAAGCAGACGATCGCCGTCGCGGTCGGAGCGCTCCTCGCGTTCGCGGCGATGTCCATCGACTACCGGCGCCTAAACGACCCGCGCCTCATCGGCGTCCTCCTCGCGGTCCTCGCGGTGGCCCTCGTCGCGGTGCTCTTTCGCGCGCCGGTGAACGGCGCGCGCCGGTGGCTCGCGCTCGGGTTCATGTCGGTGCAGCCGTCGGAGTTCGCGAAGGTCGGCCTCGTGATCGCCCTCGCGGCCCTCCTCTCGCGCCGCGAGGGCGAGATGGATCTTCCGACGCGAACCCTGCTGCCCGTGCTTGGGCTCGTCGCCGTGCCCGCGGGCCTCGTCCTCCTCGAGCCGGACTTCGGAACCGCCTTCACGTACTTCGTCGTCGCGGGCGCGATGCTGTTCTTCGCGGGCCTCCCGTTCCGGTGGTTCTTCGGCTCGGCGCTCCTCCTCGTCCCGACGCTCTCGGCGTGGGTCCTGTCCGCGCAGTACCGCCGCGACCGCCTCACGGCGTTCCTGCACCCGGAGCTGGACCCGCTCGGCAAGGGCTTCCACGCGATCCAGTCCCTCATCGCGGTCGGGACGGGCGGCGTCACGGGCCTCGGGCTCGGCGAGGGCAAGCAGAAGCTGTTCTTCCTGCCGTACCCGTACACGGACTTCATCTTCGCGATCGTCGGCGAGGAGCTCGGCCTCGTCGGGTGCGTCGCCGTGCTCGCGCTCTTCGGCCTCGTCTTCGCGCGCGGGGTGCGCGCCGCGGTGAACGCGCCCGACTCGTTCGGGCGGCTCCTCGGCATCGGCCTTTCCGTGATGATCGTCGTGCAGGCGCTGATCAACATCTCCGTCGTCCTCTCCCTCGTGCCCACCAAGGGGATCCCGCTGCCGTTCCTCTCGTACGGCGGGTCGGCGCTCTGGGCCGATCTCCTCGCCGTGGGGATCCTCCTCAACCTCTCCCAGCACGCGTCATGACGAACGCCGCGCACTCCCCGGCCACGGGCGGCTTCCTGATCGCGGGCGGCGGGACGGGCGGGCACGTGTTCCCCGCGCTCGCCCTCGCGGGCGAGATCCGGCGGCGGCGGCCCGACGCGCCGATCGTCTTCGTCGGCACGCGCCGCGGCCTCGAGACGGACCTCGTCCCGCGCGCGGGCTGGCCGCTCGAGTTCGTGCGCGCGAAGGGCCTCGTCGGCAAGGGCGTCCGGGCGCGGCTCGAGGGCCTCCTCGCGCTCCCGCTCGCGCTCGCCGACTCGATCGGCATCCTCGGGCGCCACGCGCCGCGGACCGTCGTCGGCGTCGGAGGCTATGCCTCGGGCCCGCTCGTCGCGACCGCGTGGGCGCGGCGCATCCCGACCGTCATCCACGAGCAGAACGCCGTCCCCGGGCTCACGAACCGCCTCCTCGCGCGGATCGCGACGCGGATCGCAACGGGGACGGAGGCCGGCGCCTCGTGCCTGGGCGGCGTGGCGGTTGGGAATCCGGTGAGAGGGGAATTCTTCGAGGCTCCCTCTCTCGGGGCGCGCGAGACGCCGCGCCGGATGCGTCTGCTCGTGGTGGGGGGCAGCCAGGGCGCCGCCATCCTGAACCGGATCCTGCCGGGGGCGCTCGCGCTCGCGGCTGCGGCGGGCGTTTCCTTCACGGCGGTTCATCAGGCCGGGAAGGGCCGGGCCGCGGAGGTCAAGGCGCTCTACGAAAAGCACGGGCTGGCGGGAGATCGCGTTTCCGTCCGCGAGTTCGTCCACGACATGCCGGACGCGTTCGCGGCGGCGGACCTGGTCGTCGCGCGCGCCGGAGCGATGACGGTCGCGGAGGTCGCGGCGGCGGGTCGCCCCGCGCTCTTCGTCCCGTTCGCAGGCGCGACGCACGGCCACCAGGAGGCGAACGCTCGCGCTCTCGAGACGGAGGGCGCCGCGGCGGTCCTCACCGAGCCCGAGGCGACGGAGCAGAGCGTGGGCGACGCCGTGGCGGCGCTTCTCCGGGATCCCGCGCGGCTCCTCTCGATGGGGGAAGCCGCGCGCCGCGCCGCGAAGCCGGACGCCGCGGCGCGGCTGTGCGAAATCGTGTTCGAAGCGGAAGCGAGTCGGAAATGAACTTTTTGCGCGTCAAGCGTCTGCATTTCGTCGGGATCGGCGGCATCGGCATGTCGGGCCTCGCCGAGCTTCTCAAGAGCGTCGGCCTCGAGGTGACGGGTTCGGACCTCTCGGAGGGCGAGCAGGTGCTCCGGCTCCGCACGCTCGGCATCCCGGTCTTCCTCGGGCACCACGCCGAGAACGTGCAGGGCGCCGACGTCGTCGTCTACTCGAGCGCCGTCCACGACTCGAACCCCGAGGTCGCGACCGCGCGCAGCATGGGCATTCCCGTCATCAAGCGCGCCGAGATGCTCGCGGAGGTCATGCGCGTCAAGCGCGGGATCGCGATCGCCGGGACGCACGGCAAGACGACGACGACCTCGATGACGGGCGCGATCCTCATGGAGGCGGGGCTCGACCCGACGATCATCGTCGGCGGGCGGATGCGCGAGGTCGGCACGGCGCGCCTCGGGCGCGGCGAGTACCTCGTGGCCGAAGCGGACGAGTTCGACCGCTCGTTCCTCGCGCTCTCGCCGATGCTCGCCCTCATCAACAACATCGACCTCGAGCACCTCGACACGTACCGCGACCTTCAGGACCTGCAGGAGACGTTCGCGCGATTCGCGCGGAGCGTCCCGTTCTTCGGGGCCGCGATCCTCGGCCTGGACGACCCGCACGTGCAGGAGATCCGCCCGCTCGTCTCCCGGCGCGTCGTGACGTACGGGCTCACGCCTCAGGCGGACCTCACGGCGCGCGACGTCGTCCTCGAGCGCACGGGCTCGCGCTTCGTCGCGTTCGCGGACCGCGAGTTCACGGGCGCCGTGTCGCTGCGGATTCCCGGTCTCCACAACATCAAGAACGCCCTCGGCGCGCTCGCGGTCGCGCGGGAGCTCTCGATCCCGTTCGCGACGGCTTCGCGCGCGCTCGCGGAATTCCAGGGCGTCATCCGGCGCTTCGAGAAGAAGGGCGAGCGCGCGGGCGTGATCGTGATCGACGACTACGCCCACCATCCGACGGAAGTGGCCGCGACGCTCGCCGCGGCCCGCCAGTCGTATCCCGACCGGCGGATCGTCGCCCTCTTCCAGCCGCACCTCTACTCGCGGACGAAGGACATGGCGCACCTGTTCGGCGCCGCGTTCCTGAACGCCGACGTCCTGCTCGTGACGCCGGTCTACGGCTCGCGCGAGGCCCCGCGCGAGGGCGTCACGGGCGCGCTCGTCGCGGATGCCGCGACCGCGCGCGGGCACCGCGCCGCACGCTTCATCACCGACCGCAAGGACATCCTCGACGCCCTCGAGTGGGAACTCAAGGACGGCGACCTCCTCATCACGATGGGCGCGGGTGATGTGTTGCATTTCGGAGAAGAGTTTCTTCGAGTGAAGGAGATCGCAGGCCAGGTCACCGCACCGCCGGACGCGGGTGCTCAACCGCAGCCAACACCTTCCAAGAAATCTTCTTCTTCATCCGAAAACAGATGAGTTCGTTCTACCGGCCGCCTTCGTCCCGCACCGTGCGCCCCATGCGGCGCCGGTCGGGGAGGCGTCTCATCGTTCCGGGCCTCACGGTCCTCTTCCTCGCCGCGCTCGGGCTCTCGGGCTTCGTGGTTCTGCGGACGCATCCGCGCTTCGCGGTGACGCGCGTCGTCCTCGAGGGCGTGCCCGAGGCGCGGCGCGCCGAGGCCGAGGAGCTCACGGACGGCTGGATCGGCCGCCCGGCGCTCTTCGTCGACCTCCAGGGGCCCGTCGGCGAGCTCTCGAAGCGCTCGTGGGTGGCGTCCGCCTCCGCAAGACGCGTCGTGCCGGGCACGATCGCGGTGGTCGTCGTCGCGCGGCCCCCGGTCGCCATCGCCGTCCGGGAGGACAAGGGCGGCGAGCTCTGGACGGTGGACCGCACGGGCAGCTTCATCGGGCCCTACGGCGGGCGCGCCCTCGGCCGGGAGGACGACTTCGTGGTGCTCTCGGGCGCGGCAACCGAGGCGGCCCGCACGCGGGGGGCCGCATTCCTCGACATCCTCCGGACGGAGGACTCCGACCTCCTTGCCCGCGCGTCCGAGGTCGCCGTCGTGCCGGAGGGCTTCGCCGTCACGGACCGCGTCGCATCGTGCCGGCTCCTCTTCGGGCCTGACGCCTCGACGCCGGGGCGCGCGGCTTCCATCTGGCGGGCGTACCTCGCGCTCCTCCCGGAGCTCGAGCGCAACGCGTTCCCGACTTCCGACGCGGACCTGCGCTTCGCGGGCCGCATCGTCCTGAAGGCGCCCGGCGACACCGGACGCGGAAAGACCTAAGGGTTAACGGATGCCAAAGACCACGCCGTACCTCGTCAGCCTCGACATCGGATCGACGAAGGTGTGCGCCCTCATCGCGGAGTCGGACGCGGCCGGAAAGATCGACATCATCGGGAAGGGCACCGCCGCCCACAAGGGCGCGCGCAAGGGCGCGATCATCGACGTGCCGGCCACCGTGGACGCGATCAAGCGCGCGACGGAGGAGGCCGAGATCATGGCCGGAGCCCAGATCGAGCGCGCCGTCGTGGGCGTCGCGGGCCCCGCGGTCAAGTCGTTCAACAGCCGGCAGGTCGTCGCGGTCGCCGCCAAGAACCGCGAGATCTCGCGCGAGGACATCCAGCGCTCGCTCGACGCGGCCCGGTCCGTGCCGATCCCCTCCGAGTTCGAGATCCTCCACGTCCTCCCGCGCGAGTTCGTCGTCGACGGCCAGGACGGCGTGGCGGACCCGCTCGGCATGGTCGGCAGCCGCCTCGAGGCCGACGTTCACGTCGTGACGGTCCCCGTCGCCACGACGCAGAACCTGCTGAACTGCGTCAACCGGGCGGGCGTCGAGGTCATCGAGATGGTCCTCGAGCCCCTGGCCGCGAGCGAGGCCGTACTCACGGCCGACGAGCGCGAGCTGGGCGTCGTCCTGGCCGACATCGGCGGCGGCACGACCGAGATCGCCGTCTGGCGCCACGGGACGCTCGCGCACACGTCCGTCCTGCCCGTCGGGGGAGACCACTTCACGAACGACCTCGCGGTCGTTCTCAAGACGCCCGTGCCCGACGCCGAGCGCCTCAAGAGGAAGCACGGCGCCGCGCTCGCGGCGCTCGTGAACGAATCCGACTCGATCGACGTGCCGCTCACGGGCGGCCGCGGCGTCCATCCCGTCAAGCGGCGCGAGATCGCCGAGATCCTCCAGCCGCGCGCCGAGGAGCTCCTCACGCTCCTGTGGGAAGAGTCCGTCCGCGAGGTGCCCGCCGGCGAGCTGCGCGCCGGGCTCGTCCTGACGGGCGGCGGCTCCGAGCTCTACGGCCTTCTCGAGGTCGCCGAGCAGGTCCTCGGGATCGCCGTCCGCCGGGGCGTCCCGCGCGGGCTCGGCGGCCTGACGGACATCGTCGCGTCGCCCGAGTGGGCCTGCGCCGCGGGGCTCCTGCTCTACGGGCGCGGCGCCGCGGCCACGGCCCGGCGGCGCAACCGGGGCGCGTCGCCCGGGTTCCTCGACAAGATCAAAGGCAGCTTCCGAAACCTGTTCCCCTCGTCCACCGCTCTGTGATATCGATGGAGGAAAGAAAATGATCCTATTCGACGACGACGACGCCGGCTCCAAGCGCACGTCGCGGACGATCACGTTCAGCGAGGACAACGCTCCTCCCGCCCGCATCAAGGTCGTCGGCGTGGGCGGCGGCGGCGGCAACGCCGTCAACCGGATGATCCAGGCGGGGATCAAGGGGATCGAGTTCGTCGCGGCGAACACGGACCTGCAGGTCCTGAAGGTGAACCGGGCGGCGACGAAGCTGCAGCTCGGGATCACGACGTCCCGCGGCATGGGCGCGGGCTCGAACCCGGACGTGGGCCGCAACGCGGCCCTCGAGGACGCCGAAAGGATCACGGCGGTCCTCGCGGGCTCGGACATGGTCTTCGTGACCGCCGGCATGGGCGGCGGGACGGGGACGGGCGCCGCGCCCGTCGTCGCGCGGCTCGCCTCCGAAGCCGGGGCGCTCGTCGTCGCCATCGTCAGCAAGCCGTTTGCGTTCGAGGGCCGGAGAAAGCTTCGGTACGCCGAGGACGGCATCGCCGAGCTGCGCGAGTACGTGGACACGCTCATCACGATCCCGAACGAGCGCCTCTACTCGTTCGTGGACCGCAACGTCACGACGTGGGAGGCCTTCCGCATCGCGGACGACGTCCTGCGCCAGGCCGTCCAGGGGATCAGCGACCTCATCACGGTGCCCGGCATCGTGAATCTCGACTTCGCGGACGTGAAGACCGTCATGGAGAACATGGGCATGGCGCTCATGGGCACGGGCACGGCCTCCGGCGAGCACCGCGCCGTCGAGGCCGCGCAGCGCGCGATCTCGAACCCGCTCCTCGAAGAGCAGTCCATCCAGGGCGCCCGCGCGATCCTCATCAACGTGACCGGCGGCGAGGACCTGACGCTCGCCGAGGTCAACGAGGCCTGCGCGATCATCCAGCAGGCCGCCGACGAGGAAGCGAACGTCATCTTCGGCCTCGTGCAGGACAAGGACATGAAGGACGAGGTCAAGATCAGCGTGATCGCGACGGGCTTCGACGCGCCCGCCGCGCTCGCCTCGCGCCGCGAGGTCTCTCTCCCGGTGAATCCGTCCGGAGCCCGCATCGCCGCGCCGGAGCGGCCGCGGCCGGGCGCCGAGCCCGCGATGCCTCCGACTCCCGAGGACCAGGGCTACGGCGTGAACCTCATCAACATGCGGGATCCGCGCGAGGACGTCTTCGACATCCCGACCTTCCTCCGCCGCCAGATGGATTAGCCTCTCTTTTTCGCGCGGCGCCTCTCGCGCAGCCACGCGCGCGCCTTGAGCCACGTCCGCTCGAACTTCGGGTTCTTCTGGCGGAAGCGGCGGACCTTCCTCTGCACCCACCGGCTCTCGATGTAGAGGATCGCCATCCCCGCGACGCCGAACGGCCAGCCCTGGATGACGGGCAGGAGGCCGCCGAGGACGCCGAGGGCGAGGAGCACCCACCCGAGCGTCAGAAGCGCGAGGCGCGCGGGCCGGCTGCGGCGCCGCACGAGGCCGCGGGAGGGGATGGGGGCACTCAATCCCGGCGCGGGATGACGCCGCGCTGCGCGTCGCGCGCGATGCGCTTGGCCTCGTCGGGGAAGTTCCCGTCGACGATCCAGTCGAGGTACGACGGGTTCTTCTCGGCGACGTCCGCGAGCCGCGTCCCGCGGTGCTGCCCGAACGCGAACACGACCTCGCCGTCGCGCCAGAGGAAGCGCTTGTCGGGGTCGACGTAGCGGCCCTCGGGCGGCCGCGAGAGATCGTGGAGCGCCGCGACGTCGCGCGGGAGGTCCGCGTAGCGCCGGAGCTGCCCGGCGAGGACCTCGGCCGAAGCGACCGCGTCGGCGAGCGCCGCGTGGGCCGCGACGTGCTCGCGCCCGGCGAAGAAGCGCACGGCCGCGGCGAGGTCGCGCGGCTCGCGCCGGAAGTAGATCGTCTGCATGTCGACGACGCGCCGCCCGTCCATCGAGAACGGGACCTTCGCGAGCTCGAACTCGCGCAGGAGAACCGGGACGTCGAACTGGCGGACGTTGTAGCCCGCGAGGTCGCAGCCGTCGAGGAACGCCACGAGCTCCGGCGCGAGCGCCGCGAACGCGGGGCACTCCGCGACGTCCGCGTCGGAGATGCCGTGCACGCGCGTGGACTCGCGCGGAATCTTCACGCCGGGGTTCACGCGCCGGTCCAGCGTCGCGACCTGGCCGCCCTTGCCGAAACGCACGACCGCGACCTCGACGATCCGGTCCGAGAGGCGGTCCGTGCCCGTCGTCTCGAGGTCGAACACGGCGAGCGGGCGCTCCGCGCAGAGCTCGAAGACGGGGCCGAGGGCGTCGAGGGGGAGAGGGGAGTCGGTCACGCCGGGATCATGGCCCAACTCGCGTGGCCGCGGGGGGCGGCGCCTCCCACGCCCAGACGGCGCCGGGCGCGCCCGGCGGATCGGCCCAGGCGAGGCGCGCGGCGTGGAGGACGGGCGCAGGCGTGTCGGGCGTCCGTGCCAGGTCGTAGAGCGGGTCGCCGAGGAGCGGCGTCCCGAGGTGGGCGAGGTGGACGCGCAGCTGGTGCATCCGGCCGGTCTCCGGCGTCAGCTCGACGAGCGCCGTCGCGCCACGGTTCTCGAGCACGCGGTACGCCGTTCGCGCCTCGCGTCCGGCGGGGTGCACGGCGGTCCGGCCGGGCGGCGGGATCGCCGGGATCGCGAGGACGCGCCGGCCCGAGAGAAGGTGTCCCGCCCGCGAGGGCCCGTAGGCCGCCTTGAGCGCGCGCTTCAGGAGCTCGGGCTTTCCCGTGCGGTGCTCGAGGAGCTTCTCCGTCACGACGCCTTCGGGCGGCGACGGCACGCCGCGCGTCACGGCGCGGTACGTTTTCGTGACCGAGGTCGGCCAGGCGGCCTGTGCGGCGCGCAGCGCCTCGGGCGTCTTCGCGAGGAGCAGGACGCCGGAGGTTTCCTTGTCGAGGCGGTGAACGAGGGCGAGGTTGTCGCCGAACTCCTTGCGCAGCGGCCCGATGAGGCCGTACGGCCCGTGGACCGCGACGCCGGCCGGCTTGTCGATCGCGAGGTACGCCTCGGCGCCGCGCGGCGACGGAAGAGGTCTCACTTCCGGAACTTCAGGGCCGACCCGATGACGGCGAGGCTCCCGGCGATGTTCGCGGCCATGCCGATCACGATCGGCGTCTGGTGGAAGCGGATCCCGTAGAGGAGATAGACGAGCTGGCCGCCGAGGAAGAGGAGATACGTCGTGATCGAGACGTCCTCGGAGCTCCGTCTCTTCCAGATGCGCAGGGCCTGCGGCACGTAGGCCGCGCCGGTGGCGATGCCCACCACCGACACGGCCCAGGCGAGAAACGCGTCGAAGCCCGCGGGAGAGCCGATGGGCCTACCGCCTGTTGCCGAAGAGGCGGAGCAGCATGAGGAAGAGGTTGATGAAGTCGAGGTAGAGGGCGAGGGCGCCCGAGACCGCGCCGCGCTTGCCCTCCTCGGACCGGCCGTCCACGGTGGCCGCCATCGTCTTCAGCTTCCGCGTGTCGTAGGCCGTGAGCGCCGTGAACACGATGACGCCGACGCAGCTCACGACGAACCCGAGCATGTCGTTCCTCAGGAAGATGTTCACGACGGACGCGAGGATGACGCCGATGAGGCCCATGAACGCGAACGACCCGAGGCCGTCGAGCGAGCGCTTCGTGACGAGGCCGTAGACGCTCATCGCGCCGAACATTCCGGCCGTCACGACGAACGTCGAGACGATGGACGCGGACGTGTAGGCGAGGAAGACGGCGGAGAGCGTCAGGCCGTTGAGGGCCGAGTAGAAGAGGAACACGGCGCCGGCCGCGCCGGACGAGAGGCGGCCGACGAGTCCGGAGAGCCACGCGACGAGCGCGAGCTCGCCGATCATGAGGCCGAAGAACACCATGCGGTTTCCGAAGACGAACTTCAGGAGGCTCTCGTTCGACAGCGTGGCGAATGCGGCGCCCGCGGTGACGAGGAGCCCCGCGGCCATCCAGACGTAGACACGGGCGAGGAACGAGGGAATCGCGACCGACGCCGAGGAGCTGATCGGGCTCGGCGAGTCGAACGGGCGCGGCGGGAGCTCGGTGGGCATCTTGAGATCTCCTCTCGAACGTCCATCCTAACGCGCCTCCGTTAAGATTCATTCCCCATGAAACGCAACACACTCGCCCTCCTCGCCGTCCTCCTGCTCCTTCCCCTGACCGTCCTCGCCGGCGCCGGCAAGTTCGGCGCGCCGCTCGGAGACTCGCCGAAGGTCGCGCTCGCGGACCTCGTCAAGGATCCCGCCGCGTTCTCCGGAAAGACCGTGAAGACGGAAGGAACCGTCTCCTCCGTCTGCCAGGAAAAGGGCTGCTGGATGGTCCTCAAGGCCGGCGACCAGTCGGTCCGCGTGCGGTTCAAGGACTACGCGTTCTTCGTGCCGAAGGACTCCGCCGGCGCCACCGCCGTGCTCGAGGGCGTCTTCATCGTGAAGACGGTTCCCGAGGCGACCGCGAAGCACTACGCCGAGGAGACGCCGGGCGGCAGGCCGGGCGACATCAAGGGCGACCAGAAGGAGCTTTCCTTCCTCGCCTCGGGCGTCGAGCTCGCGAAGCCGGCGCGCTGAGGGCGCGTGTCCCCTGAAGCGAGGAGCGCCGAAGGCGTCATCCCCGAGCGGCTCGCCGCGTTCGGCTTCCTCGCGCGCGGGATCGTCTACCTCCTGATCGGCGGCATCGCCGCGCGCGTCGCGATTCTCCAGAGGGGCCGCGCGACAGGACCGGGCGGCGCGCTCACGAAGATCCTCACGGGACCGGGCGGGCGGCTCGTCCTCTGGGTCGTGGCGGCGGGTCTCTTCGCGTTCGTGCTCTTCCGCGTCACACAGTGCGTGCGGACGCGCCGGCCGATCCTCCTCGCGGGCTACGCCGGGAGCGCGATCGGCGGGCTCGTCCTCGTGGTCACTGCGTTGCGCGTGCTCCTGCATTTCGGTTCGGGGGGCGGCGAGGCGGGGCTGCGCGACCTGGGCGCGAGCGTCCTCTCTCACACCGGGGGTCGCGT
This sequence comes from Thermoanaerobaculia bacterium, assembly GCA_036504335.1. Taxonomy (GTDB): domain Bacteria; phylum Acidobacteriota; class Thermoanaerobaculia; order UBA5066; family UBA5066; genus Fen-183. The sequence goes on along the minus strand of DASXVJ010000033.1, from coordinate 104,779 downwards.
CGCGCTCGAGCTCGGAGGCGCGATCGCCGCCGTCGCCGGGGGCGTGCAGGCCGTCCGGGCGCTCCTCGGCAAGCTGCCGGCCGACTTCACCGCCGCGATCCTCCCCCGCGCGCCGCAGAGATGGGCGTCCGGGCTCGCGCGCGTGGGCGTCTTCGCGCACGGGGCGGTCGTCGCCGTCATCGGATACTCCGTGTTCCTGGCGGGATTCCACGCGAATCCGCGCGAGCTCGGCGGCACCGGCCGCGCGCTCCGCACGGTCCAGACCGGCGGGGGCGGGCCGGTCTTCTTCGCGCTCGTCGCTGCGGGGCTGATCGCGTACGGCGTCTCGCTTCTCGTCCTGGCCGCACGCCGTCGCCGGGCTTCACCCTGATCTCGGCCGCGGAGTCCGGACTCTTTGAGGTAGTCTCAGTCGCGAATGACCGATGACGTTGATCCGCTGATCGGGAAAAGTGTGTCCCACTACTCCGTGGTGCGCCGACTCGGCAGCGGCGGGATGGGCGTCGTGTACGAGGCCGAGGACTCCAGGCTCGGCCGCCACGTCGCCCTCAAGTTCCTTCCGCCGGAGCTCGCCCGCGACGGCGCGTCGCTCGAGCGGTTCCAGCGCGAGGCGCGCGCCGCCTCGGCGCTGAACCACCCGGGCATCTGCACCGTGTACGCCATCGAGGAGCACGAGGGGCAGCACTTCATCGTGATGGAGTGCCTCGAAGGGCAGACGCTCGCCCAGATGATGGCGGCGCGCCCGCCGTTCGACCTCGAGGGCGTGCTCGCGATCGGGATCCAGATCGCGGACGCGCTCGAGTCGGCCCACGCGCGCGGCATCGTGCACCGCGACGTCAAGCCCGCGAACGTCTTCGTGAACGCCCGCGGGCAGGTGAAGATCCTCGACTTCGGCCTCGCCCGGATCGAAGGCGGGCGGCGCGGGAACGACGGCGCCGTCTCCCGCCTCGAGACGGTCGGCGACCTCACGACGCCCGGGACCGCGATGGGCACGGTGTCGTACATGTCTCCGGAGCAGGCGCGCGGGCAGCTCGCGGACGCGCGCACGGACCTGTTCTCGCTCGGCACGGTCCTCTACGAGATGGCGACCGGCGCGCTGCCGTTCCCGGGCGAGACGTCGGCGGTGGTCTTCGACGCCATCCTGAACCGGGATCCGCTCCCGGCCGCGCAGGCAAACCCCGCGCTGCCGCCCGAACTCTCCCGCATCCTCGACAAGGCGCTCGAGAAGGACCGGAACCTCCGCTACCAGACCGCGACGGACCTCAAGACGGACCTCTCGCGCCTGAAGCGCGACCAGGACTCGGGGAAGAAGCGCGCGGCCGAGAAGAGCGACTCGCGCGGCGGCGGGACGAAGCAGGTCGAGAAGTCCATCGCCGTCCTCTACTTCGAGAACCTCTCGGGCGTGAAGGAGGACGAGTACTTCCGGGACGGGATAACCGAGGACATCATCACGGAGCTCTCCAAGATCAAGGGTCTGAACATCTTCTCGCGCCCGACGGTCCTCGCGTACCGCGACAAGCCGGTCACGCCCGCGCAGATCGGCCAGCAGCTCAACGCGGCGTACGTGCTCGCGGGGAGCCTGCGCCGCGCCGGCACGCGCCTCAGGATCAACGCGCAGCTCGTCGACACGAAGACGGACTTCCCGCTCTGGTCCGACCGCTACGACCGCCAGATGGAGGACGTCTTCGAGCTTCAGGACGAGATCGCGCGGAAGATCGCGGAGGCCCTCCGCGTGACGCTCTCGCCGCAGGAAGAAGCGGCGCTCGCGGCCAAGCCGACCGAGAACCTGCAGGCGTACGACCTGTACCTCCGCGGGAAGAGCTACGCGCGCCGCCTGACGCGCCAGGACAACGAGTTCGCGCTGCAGATGTTCGAGAACGCCGTCACGCTCGATCCGAACTTCGCGCTCGCCCATGCCGCGATCGCCAACGTCTGCGCGCAGATGCACTACAGCTACGGGCGCGATCCCGTCTGGCTGGAGCGCGCGCGCGCGGCGTCGCGCAAGGCCGTCGCGCTGAGGCCCGAGCTCCCGGAGCCCGGCGTCGCGCACGCATGGAGCCTCTACGCCGACGGGCGGTACGACGACGCGGAGCAGACGGTGCGCCAGGCGATCGAGAGGAAGAGCGACTGCGAGGGTGCCTACTACCTCCTCGGGCGCACCCTCTTCGCGGCGGGCCGTTATCAGGAGCTCGCCGACGTGGCCGAGAAGGCGATGGAGGCGGGCGGGCAGGACTACAACATCTTCGTCCCAATCCAGAACGCGCTCGGCGCGCTCGGCAAGAGCGAGGCGTTGAAGAACGTCCGGCAGCGCTCGATCCAGGCGCTCGAGAACCACATCCGGTCCGTGCCGGAGGACGCGCGCGCCCGCGTCCTCCTCGCGAGCGACTACGCGGAGTCGGGGCGGGCCGAGGACGCGATCCGCGAGGCGAACCTCGCGGTCGCCCTGCGGCCGAACGAGGCCACGGTCCTCTACAACGCGGCGTGCGTCTTCTGCGCCCTCAAGGACAAGCCGCAGGCGCTCGACGCGATGCGGAAGGCCTGGAACGCGGGCTTTCGGGACTCGGACTGGTCGCGCCGCGACCCGGATCTCTCGTTCATCCACGGCGATCCCGAGTTCGAGCGGCTCTTCCCCGAGCCGCCGGCCCGCGCGTAGACGCGCCTCGGCTCAGAACCTCAGCGTCATCTCCCCGACGTAGCGCCTCTTCGGCGCGAGGTAGAACTGCGCGTCGCCGAGCTCGCTCTCGGTCACGACGTGGCGGTCGTCGCCGAGGTTGCGCCCCGTGAAGGAGAATCGCACCCAGTCGTTTTCCCACGAGACGCCCGCGTCCCACTCGTAGAACGCCGGCGCGTACGCCGTGTTGCGGCGCGTGTATGGGCGGATGCCCTGGTGGCGCACCGCGCCCCAGAAGCCGAGGCCCGACTTCGGCGCCCACGCGAGGCGGACGTTCCAGAGGTCGCGGGGCACGAGCTCGACGCGCTTGCCGTCCACGACGCGCAGCTCGCCGTCGGGCGTCACGAAGGAGAAGCTCACGTACGTCGCGTCGTGGTGCGCGTAGCCGGCGCCGAGCGAGAAGCCCTTCCACGAGGGTGGCGCCCACGTGACCTGGCCCTCGAAGCCCTGGAAGCGCTCCTCGCCCGCGTTCGTGAGAGCGGGCCGGCCGTCGGGCCCGAGCGTCGAGACGACGACGTTCTCGAGCGACATGTGGAAGAGAGACATGTCGAGCGACACGTTGCCGCCGAAGAGGCGGGACTTGAGACCGGCCTCTCCCGAGCGCGAGCGCTCCGGCTCGAGGATGTTCGTGGCCTCGGCCTCGAGGATGTTCGGCGCTGCGGGCTTGAAGTTGCTCTTCGCGGCGACGTAGAGGTGGAGCGTGTTCAGAAAGCCCCTGGGCTTCCCGTCGACGATCCGGATGAGCGCCGAGACGCCGCCCGACCAGTTGCCGTCGGTGCGCTCGCTCGAGCCCGCCTCGGGGCCGGGCCCGCCGACTTCGTTCACGACGGCCGAGAGCGTCTCGGACGTCCGGTCGTACCGCGCGCCGAACGTGAGGGCGAGCCACTTCCACGGCGTCCACGTGTCGTTCGCGTAGAAGCCCCAGAACGTCCGCTGATCCTCCGCGGAGCGGTAATCGCCGACGGGGAGCGAGTCCACGTTCGGGACGACGGGGTTCGCGCCGGTCGAGAGCGTGAGGTCGAAGCCCGTGCCTTCGACCGTGGTCTTGCCGGACGTGAGGGCGATCCCCGTGACGAGGCGGTGCGTGCCGGCCGTGGTCACGACGCGTGCGTCCTCGAAGAAGGTCGTCTGGACGGGGCGCAGCGAGGTCCCGTTCGCCGTGGCCGTGCTCCCGTTCACGCCGTCGATGAACGAGCGCACGGCAATCTGTTCGTCGCGCGCGAGGCCGAGCGTGTTCTCCATCGAGACCTGCGGGGAGAGCCTGCGCGTCACCGTGGACGTCAGGGAGTAGACGCGGTGGTCCATGCGCCCGCCGCCGACGGCGTAGTTCCGGTCCACCTCGAAGCCGGGCACGAGCTGGCCGCCCTCGATCGGCAGCGGCGAGCCCCAGTAGGCCGTGTCCCGGAGGACGCCCAGCGTGAGGTCCCACGAGCCCTCGCGCGTCTTCTGACCAAAACCTATTGCGAGCCTGTCGACAGATGAACCGGTGTTGTCCTGAAAACCGTTGTCGCGGAACATCGAGCCGGCCACGTGCGTGATCGAGTTGCCCTCGTGCTTCTCCCAGGCGAGGGAGGCGTGCTTGTCGTTCCAGGAGCCGAGCCCGAGGGTCACGCTCGTGTTCTTCCCGCGCCGCGTGAAGACCTGCACCATGCCCGCGAACGCCGAGACGCCGTAAAGCGTGCCCTGCGGCCCCTTGGCGATCTCGATGCGCTCGATGTCCTCGATCGGGATCTGCGCGAGGTTCGGGTTGAACGGCCCGCCCGCGGGGACGCCGTCGACCGTCACGAGGAGCGCGTCGAACTCCTTCAATCCCCACATTCCGAGGTTCGGGAAGCGCGGGCCGCCGTCCGAGCCGCCGCCGGCCTCGACGCCCACGACGTTCTGGAGGGCGTCCTGCAACGTCCGGGCGCCGGTCCGGCGCAGCTCCTCGCCCGTCACGACCTCGACGGAGCCCGGCACGTCCAGCGTGTCTTCGGGCGTCTTGGAGCCCGAGACGATCATCTGCGCGGACGCGGACGGCATCGGGACGCGCGGGGCCTGAGCGGATGCGGAGAAGGCGAAGAGGGCGGCGCCAGCGAGGGCGAGAGCGAGGAGAGGTTTCACCGGGTGATGTTAACTAAACTCCGCGCATGAGGATCGGAATCGACTTCGGAACGACGCACACGGTCGTCGCCCTCGTGGACCGCGGGAACTACCCGGTGGTCTCGTTCGAGGGAGGCGACTTCGTGCCGTCGCTCGTCGCGGCGCACGACGCGTCGGGCACGCTGCGCTGGGGATGGGATGCGGCCGCGGTGAGGCACGAGCCCGGCTGGACGGTCCTTCCCTCGGTCAAGCGGCTCCTCTCCGACGCGGGCCCGTCCACGGAGGTCGTCGTGGGGCGGAGACGCCTCCCGATCGCCGCCCTCCTCGAGGGCTTCTTCTCGGCGCTCCACCGCGAGCTCGTCGAGCGCTCGAACGCGGGGATCGCCGCGAACGACTCCATCACGGCGGCCGTGTCGGTCCCCGCCAACGCGTCGACGGCGCAGCGCTTCCTGACGCTCGAGGCGTTCAAGGGCGGCGGCTTCGCCGTGGAGGCGCTCCTCAACGAGCCGTCCGCGGCGGGCTTCGAGTACGCGCACCGCAACCGGCGCGACGGGCGGCGCGAGCACCTCGTCGTGTACGACCTCGGCGGCGGCACGTTCGACGCGTCGCTGCTCCGCATGACGGGAAAGACGAACGAGGTCGTCGCGACGCACGGCGTACAGCGCCTCGGCGGGGACGACTTCGACGCGGCGATCCTCGCGCTCGTCCTCGAGAAGGCCCACGCGCACGACGTCTCGGACGTCGAGCGGGCGCTCGTCCTCGAGGAATGCGTGCGGGCCAAGGAGTCCCTCTCCCCGAACTCGCGCCGGTTTCTCGTGGACCTCTCCGCGCTGGGGAAAGAGCCCCTCGTCTTTCCCGTCGACGAGGTCTGGGAGGTCTGCGTGCCGCTCGTCGCGCGCACGCTCGAGGCCGTCGGCGCGCTCGTGGAGGAGGGCGGCGGCGGCACGTGGGCGGACGTCGCGTCGCTCTACGTCGTCGGCGGCGCCGGCCTCCTGCCGCTCGTGCCGCGCCTCCTGAAGGAGCGCTTCGGCGACAAGCGCGTCAAGCGCTCGCCGCACCCGTTCGCCGCGACGGCGATGGGCCTTGCCGTGTGGCTGGACCGCGAGGGCGGGTATGCGCTCGAGGACCGGCTCTCGCGGCACTTCGGCGTCTTCCGCGAGGGCGGCGGAGGCGAGGACGTCGTCTTCGACACGATCTTCGAGAAGGGAACGCCGCTGCCGGCGCCCGGCGAGCCGCCCGTCGTCGTGACGCGCCGTTACCGCGCCGCGCACGACGTCGGCCACTTCCGGTTTCTCGAGTGCTCGCGCCTCACGGCCGGACGGCCCGACGGCGACGTCACGCCGTGGGACGAGGCCTACTTCCCGTTCGACCCGACGCTGCGCGCCGCGGACCTCGCAGCCGCACCGGTCCTGCGACGGGAAGGCGGCCCGGAGGTCGCCGAGGCCTACGCGCTCGGGAGCGAGGGCGCGATCACGGTCACGGTGACCGATGCGAAGGACGGGTTTGCGCGGACGTTCCGGCTGACGCGCTGAACCCGCGAGTTTCGGCGACGGAGTCTCTTTCTCCGGATTCCTCCCGCGGCGTGAGAGGATCCGTGGCGAAACAGGGGGCAATCGTGATGCGACTCGTTCAATCGGCCCGTGCCTCGTGCGGTCTCGCCGTTCTCTGTGGGCTCTCGACGGTGCGTCCGGCTGCAGCCGACACGTGCAAGCTCGTCAATTTCCTCCTCAACCAGGGACAGACTCCGGTGACACGGGAGAAGATCGCCTTCTCCCTCGGATTCCGGCCCGCACGCGGCTTCAACGAAGCGAGCGCGTCGGCGACCGTCGACTGGGGCGACGGCACCGTCGAGAACACGGGTCCGCGGACGATTCGCATGGGGATCATGACCGCCACCACGCTGAGGCTCGAGCACGCGTACCCGAGACCGGGCAAGTTCGTCGCGAAAGTCAGGGCGGGCGCGCTCGACGGCGCGTCCTGCTCGTTCGAGAACTGGTTCTTCCCTGCGGAGGTGACGGTCGCGGAGAACCCCGTCCACGCGCGGGCGGCTCACGCCGTTCCGGCCCAGATGCCGGCCGCGTTCTCGCAGAAAAAGGCCGCCGTCCTCCCGACGCCGACGCCCGCGCTCGTGAAGACGTACTCGATCGCGAAGTAGAAATCGGCCTTCAGGGCTCCGCGCGCGTGCTCTCTTCGCCGTCCTGCGGCGCCGCCGGCGCGACGCTCACGCTCCCCGCTCCTCGATCCGGAGGACGAGGAGCGTCCGGTCGTCGTCGGTCTCGTCGTGCCCGGTGTGCGCGCGCTGCGAGGCGAGGATGCGGTCGCGCAGCGCGGCGGCCGAGCCGCCCGCGCCCTCTCGGAGGCACTGCTCGAGGCGCCCGAATCCCCACGGCTCTCCGCCTTCCTCGGTCGCGGCCTCGACGAGGCCGTCCGAGTAGACGACCCAGAGGTCGCCGGGCAGGAGCGGCGCCGTCACGGTCTGCCAGCCGGGCGGCAGCGCGATGCCGAGCGGCCGGGCCGCGTTCACGAGCGCCTCGACGGTCCCGTCGGGCCGCACGCGGTACGGGTACGGGTGGCCGGCGTTCGTGAACGACACCGTCGCCGTGCCGAAGTCGAAGGCGAGGTAGGCGAGCGTCACGAACGTCCGCGGGTCCGTCGAGCGGACGACCTCGACGTCGAGAAGCTCCATGAGCCGCGTCCCGGAGGCGCCGGTCTTCGCGAGGGCCGAGAGCGCCGCTTTCGACGCGGCCATCACGATGCCCGTCGGCAGACCGTGGCCGGACACGTCCGCCACGACGACCGTCAGCGTCTTCGCGTCGCCCGACAGGTCATAGAAGTCGCCGCCGATGGCGGCTGCGGGCCGGAAGTCGACCGCGATCGAGACACCGGGATACGAGAAGCCCGCGGGCGGCAGGAGCCGCCGCTGCAGGTCGCGCGCAACCTCGAGCTCGCGCTCGAGCGCTTCCTTCTCGGCCCGCGCCGCGACGCTCGCCGCGAGGCGCTCGGCCATGTGGTTGAAGCTCCCGACGAGGGCCGCGAGCTGGTCGTGCCCTTTGAGCACGGCGCGGTGGCCGAAATTGCCCCTCTCGATCTCGCCGAACCCCGTGGACAGCCGCCGCGTAGCGCGCGCGATCCGGTAGACGAGAAGGCCGGCGACGAGGGACGCGAGGAAGAAGACGACGAGCGTCGCGACCCCGAGGCCGCCGAGAACCGCAAGGACGACGCGGCTCATCGGGACGTGCTCCGATCCCGCGACCGTCACGTCGCGGAACAGTTCCGACGCCTCCCGCGCGAGGGACGTGCGGACGAGAAAGAGGACCGGCTGCTTCTCGAGAGGCTGGCCGGTTTCCACGTCGTGGACGGGCTCGCGCAGGAACAGGGGGAACGCGCTCCAGCGGCCGCTCCACGGTCCCGAGCCCGCCGGGGGCGCCGCCGTCTCGCCGCCGGTCTCGCCCTCGCCCCCCGAGTCCGCCTCCTGCGAGAGGCTGACGCCCTTCTTCCTGCCGCCCGCGTCGACCGAGAACCGCACGGTTCCCTTCTTCTCGTCGACCACCTCCTCGCGGACCTTCACGGCTCCGAGGAGGCGGATCACGTTGCCGGTCTCCTTCTCGAGGTCGCGGCGGAGGCGGGAGTCGAGCCGCTCCGCCAGGAGGAAGGTTCCGTCGGGCCGGGGCACGACGGCGATCGCATAGATTGCGGACCCCTGCTTGACGAGATAGGCGCCCCGCTCGTTCATCCAGGGCCGAGGGACGACGTCCCCCCGCGCGCCCGGGCCGCCGAGCGCGAGGTCTCGCGCGCGGCTGAAGAGGCCCGCATGCCATTTCGCGAGCGCGGTTTCGACGCGGCGCGTCCCGAGCTGGCCCGCGACGACGAGGAGGCCCGCGTAGACGAAGAACGCCGCGAAGACGACGGCGGACATGAGGAGCAGGTACGAGACGACGAGCCGGCTCCCGACGCGCCACAGGAGGCCGCGCAGCAGCGCGCGCGTCGCGCTCACGCAGAAGACGGCGCCGCCGAAGACGAGGAAGATGATGCCGAGTGCCTTCCAACCGGCTTGCGACGACGCGAGGGTCACGAGGAGGACGCCGGCCGCCGTGAGAAGGCCGCTCGCCTTGAACGTGCGCGAGAGGCTCATCGAGGCGCGCGCGGGCCCGGCGGCGGCGCGCCCGGATCGAGGGCCCGGGCCTCCGACGCGAGGTACGTGGTCTGCGTCGGGAACGCGAAGCCGCTGCCCGCCCTCTCGACGGCGTGCATGAGTGAGAGGAGCAGCTCTTCCTGCGCGCCGAGGTACGTCGCCCAGTCGGGCGCGAGGACGTAGGCGAAGACCTCGACGTCGAGCGTGTAGGCGTTCAGCTTCAGGAAACGCACGCGGGCGGTCGCGGGCTCGACGCGGGGGTCGGCGGCGAGCCGCGCGCGGCAGGCGCCGAGGACGGCCTGCAGCTGGGCGGCCGTGGTCTCGAAAGTGAGGCCGAGCGTGTGCCGGAACAGGAACTTGTCGCGGCGGGAGAGGTTCTCGATCTGCGAGGTCATCATCATTCCGTTCGGGATCGAGACGACGGTCCGCTCGAACGTGCGGATCCTCGTCGCGTAGAGCGTCACGTCCTCGACCTCGCCCTGCACGGCCCCGACCTTCACGACGTCGCCCACGCGCAGGATCTTGTCCGTGAGGACGACGACGCCGCCGAACAGGTTCTCGAGGCTCTTCTGGGCCGCGAAGGCGACCGCGATGCCGCCGATCCCGAGACCCGCGAGCGTCGCGGTCAGGTTCACGCCGAGGACGCCGAGAGCCGCGATGGCGGTGCCGAGGACGACGATGCCCTGCAGGACGCGGCGGCCGATCGTGAGCGAGGACGTGGCGGCCTGCCCCGAGGCAAGCAGGCGCATCGTCGCGCGCGACGTCAGAAAGCCGACGAGCTGGACGAAGAGCCATCCGACCGCGAAGACGAGCGCGAGGCGCACGCCGCGGGCATAGGCGTACCGCCCGAGGAGCGGAAGGCCGATGTGGTCCACGCAGAGGGCGTGGAGAGGGATCGCGAGCAGGAGAGCGAGCGGCGCGCGGAAGGACGCGAGGCTGTCGCGGAAATGGACGAATCCGTGGCGGCGACTCGCCGTCCGGTCGACGAGGCGCGCCGCGCCGTACACGAGGAGTCGCGCGACGAACCAGGCGGCGGGAATCAGCAGGAGGAACGCGAGGATCTGCCAGAGGCGGTACGCGCCCCCGACCTGGCGGCGGAGCGGCGACGGCACGATCCGGTCCAGCGCCGGGACCGAGAGATCACCGAAGGCTCCCGGGATCTCGCGCAGCGTCTGCGAGGAGACGAGCCAGATCGCGGGGCCCTCGGCGGGCCGTGTCCTCACGAGGAGGACGTCGAACGACTCGTCCCCGCGGTCGACCGATCCCGCGCGCTCGTAGTCGGGCCCGAGACCGCCGTCCACGCTGCTGAGCGGTGAGCGGCCGAGCTTCTCGAGGTCGCCCGTGAAACGCTCGTCGAGGACGGCCTTCAGCTCCCGGGCGATCTCCTCCCGCGAGATCTTCGCGCCTTTCGGCCACTGGAGGTACTCGGCGGCCGTCGCCCAGTTATCTCTCGCGGCGGCGCGCATGAATCCAAGGAACGCGCCGTACGGCGTCTCGCGCCTGTAAGGATCGCCCGGCGTCTCGAGCGAGGTTGCGGGCGCGGGCGTCGGGGAGAGCCCGGGCAGCTGCCCCGTGAGCGGCCGGGCGGCAAGAAAGGCGGCGCCGAGGATGGCGGCAAGAGCGGTGGCGGCGCAGAAACGTCGGATCGGAAGAGTCATCGGATTTCCAGCCTACCGCAACGCGCGGCGCGCGCGGCCCGCGGTCCGCATCCACGGCGGCCGCGCCTTCGCGATCTTTCGCGCCACGGGGCAGGCCGGCGCGTGCGCGCCGGGCAGCCAGCCCGTCGACATGAGGAACTCGTTCACGATCTCTCCGCCGGTGAAACGGAAGGTCGAGCGGAAGAGTTTCACCCATTCGTCCTTCGGCAGCGGATGGTGTGCGGCGAGCCAGCCGTCGAACGACCCGTGCCTCTCGCGCAGGGCGAGGACGACGCCCGCGTTGTGAATCACGGCGTCGACCTTGAGACGGTTGCGGACGATTCCCGCGTCCGCGAGGAGGCGGCGCCGTTGCCGGGCGCCGTAGCGCGCGACGACCTCCGGATCGAAGCCCTCGAACGCGCGGTGGAAGGCCTCGCGCTTTCTCAGGATCGTCGCCCACGAGAGGCCGGCCTGGGCGATCTCGAGCGCGAGGCGTTCGAGGAGGCCCGCGTCGTCCTCGAGCGGGAACCCGTACTCCGTGTCGTGGTACGGGCCGTGGAGCGGATCGCCGGGAGCGACGCGGCAGTAGCCGGACATCAGAAGGGGTCCGGGCCGTCCATCGCGCTCGCGGGCGGCTCCGGGCGGCGCGGCGGGCGGACGACGGTGACGGAACAGTCCGCTTTCGAGGCGACCTCGGCGGAGACGCTCCCGAGAATCGAGCGCTTCACCGAATCGGTCCTCGCGCCGATCACGACGTGGTCGACGTGGTTCGCCTCGACGTACTCGAGGATGGCCTCGGCGGGGTCTTTCGCTTCGAGGACGTGAAACGTGAGGCGCGTCTCGCCGATCGCGAGGGGCCGGGCCCAGTGCTTGAGCTCGATGAGGCGCTCCACGTGCTTGTTGCGGCCCGCTTCGTCCAGCGTCGTGTCGATCCCGATGCGGCGCTGCTTGAGGACGTTCAGGATCGCGAAGCGCGCGCCCGGGACGATCTCGATGAGACGCCGGACCGTCACGCGCAGCGCTTCGAGGAGCTCCTCGTCGCCGTCGAGGTCCACGGCCGCCATCACGATGGGGGTGTCGGCCTTCGGAGTCGTGATCTCGCGGAGCGCCTTGGGACGCACCTCCGGGTTGAACCGGCGGCGGACCCGGGCGCTCCACGGGTCGCGCGCGAGCTTCTCGGAGCGCGCGGTGAGCTTGACCTGGTCCGGGTGGGCGAGGTCGAACGCGAGGTGCGCGGCCGTGGGGTAGCGGCGCAGCGGATCCACCTCGAGGCAGCGCAAGACGACCTCCTGGAGCCACGGCGGATAGTCGTCCTTCAGGCGTCGCGGCGGCACCGGGTCCCACCAGAGGCGCCTCTTGAGGGCCCGTGCGCCCTTCGGGTCGCCGAACGGCCGGACTCCCGTGGAAAAGAAGTAGAGGAGGACGCCGAGCGCGAAGACGTCGCTCCGCGGGTCGGTGCGGTTGCCGAGGATCTGCTCGGGCGCCATGTAGGGCGCCGTCCCGTACGGCACGCGGAACTCCTCGCCCATGAGGTCCGGGAGCTGGTCGTGATGCGCGAGGCCGAAGTCCACGAGCGCGGCCTCGCCGCTCTCGCGCATGATGATGTTCGAGGGCTTGATGTCGAGGTGGACGACGTTCTGGTGGTGAAGGTCGCGGAGCGCCGCCGCGACCTTCATCCCGATCCTCGCGACCTCGGCGTACGGGAGCGGGAGGTCGTCGAGCCTCGTCAGGAGCGTCTTTCCGTCGATGCGCTCCATCACGATGTAGGGCTGCACGGCGAAGTCGCCCGAGGCGACGAACTTCGGCACGTGGATGCCCGACAGGCGCGGCAGGATCATCTGCTCCATCTCGAAGCCGACGATCGCGGCCGGGTCCTCGCCCTCGAGGAGCGCGGGGACCTTCATGAGGAGATCCATCGAGATTCCGGGGCGCTCGACGCGCCGGAGCGTCGCCATCCCCCCCGTGTGGAGGAGGTCCCCCACGACGAAGCCGTCGATCACGGCGCCCTTCTGGACGCGGACGCGGACGTTCATGGGCTCACTGGCCCCACGTCAGGCGCTCGGCGTACATGTCGGGCAGGGCGGCGCGCCGGATCTTCTTCGCGGCCTCCTCGACCTCGTACGGGACGCGGTGATAGGTGATCTCGGCGCGCGCCGTGTCGACGAACGCCCAGCACGCGGCCGGGTTGCCGTCGCGCGGCTGCCCGACGGAGCCCAGCACGGCGAGCCAGCGGCGCTGCGGAAGAAGGGGAATCGAGACGCCCGGCACGGGCCGGAACGTGATGAGCTTGAGCGTCTCGGACATGTTGTAGACGGCCGGCCGGTGCACGTGGCCGCAGAACGTGACGCGCCGGTGTGTCGCCTTGAGGCTGCGCGCGGCGTCCGCGGCGTCCGTCACGTACGTCCAGCGCGCCGGCGCCGCCGCGTCCGAGTGGACGAACAGGCAGTCGCCCTCCTCGATCGTGAGGGGAAGCGCCGCGAGGAACGCGCGCTGCTCGGGCCCGAGCTGGTTGCGCGTCCACTCGAGAGCGGACTCGACGGAGGAGTCCATCGTCGGAGCCCTCCCGCCCACCGCGGCGTCGTGGTTGCCCTGCAGCGCGACGGCCACGCCCTTCGCGACGCGTTCCATGATCGTCGACACGACCCAGTCGGGGTCGGCCCCGTAGTTCACGTAGTCGCCCAGAAACACGAGCCGCTCGGCGTGCCGCGCGGCGGCGTCGGCGAGGCAGGCCTCGAACGCCTCCCGGTTGGCGTGGATGTCCGCCATGAGCGCCAGACGCATCGCGGGAGCGTACCGCGACCGGGAGCGGCCGGGGAGGGGGAGCTGGTACCGCGTACGGGATTTGAACCCGTGATCTCCGCCTTGAGAGGGCGGCGTCCTGAACCGCTAGACGAACGCGGCACGTTTTCCCACCACGAAAAGGCGTCCCCACGTGCGCGGGGACGCGGAATCTAGCACGGCCGGCGGCGCGGCCACAAATCGCGGGAGAGGAGGAGAATCCCCCCATGGAATTCGGAATCCTCGGGCTCGAGCTCTCCGGCAAGACGACGATCTTCTCGCTCCTCACCGGCCACGCCACGGCCGCCGCCCCGCACAAGCGCGAGGCCCACGTCGGGATCGCGCACGTCCCCGACGCGCGGCTGGACAAGCTCACGGCGATGTTCAAGCCGAAGAAGCACACGCCCGCCACGGTCAAGTTCGTGGACGTCCCCGGGGTCGCGAAGGGCGGGGCCCAGAGCCTCAACCTTCCCGAGCTGCGCCAGATGGACGGCCTCGCGGTCGTCGTGCGCGCGTTCGCCTCGGACGCGATCCCGCACCCCGAGGGCTCCGTCGACCCGGCGCGCGACCTCGAGCTCCTCGAGACGGAGATGCTCCTCGCGGACCTCTCCGTCGTCACGAACCGCCTCGAGCGCGTCGAAAAGGACATCGCGAAGAAGAAGACGCCCGAGCTCCAGACCGAGAAGGACCTCCTCGTGCGCTTCAAGGCGGCGCTCGACAAGGGCGAGCCGCTGCGCGGCTTCGACGTCCACGTCGAGGAGGAGAAGTACGTCAAGGGCTTCGGCCTCCTGACGCGCAAGCCCATGCTCGTGATCCTGAACGCGGGCGAGGGCGACGCCGGCGACCTTGCGGGCGCGCTCGCGAAGGCGAAGCTCGACGCGTGGAAGGACAAGCCGCACGTCGCGTTCAGCGCCGTCTCGGCGCCGATCGAGCAGGAGATCGCCGCGATGGCGCCCGAGGACCAGGCCGAGTTCCTCAAGGGCCTCGGCCTCCCGGACCGCGCGCTCGACCGGCTGCTGCGCGCCGCCTACGACCTCCTCGGCCTCATGTCGTTCCTGACGGCGGGCGAGGACGAGTGCCGCGCGTGGTCGATCCCGAAGGGCACGCACGCCGCGAAGGCCGCGGCCGCCATCCACACGGACTTCGAGAAGCACTTCATCAGGGCCGAGGTCGTGCCGTTCGAGACGCTCGTCGAGGCCGGGGGCTCGCTCGCCCAGTGCAAGACGCACGGCACCCTGCGCGTCGAGGGCCGCGACTACGTCGTGAAAGACGGCGACGTCATCAACTTCCGCGTCAGCGCGTAAGCCTCGCGCGTCACCTGAGATAGCATCTCCGTACGAATCAACCCCGATTCCGGGCACGGATCGCGAACGCGTGAGCCTCGCTCCCGGCGCCCGGCTTGGCCCCTACGAAATCCTCGCGCTCCTCGGCGCGGGAGGGATGGGGGAGGTCTATCGGGCGAAGGACACGCGGCTGGGGAGAGATGTCGCGGTCAAGGTCCTGCCGGAAGAATTCTTTGAAAGCGAAGAGGGGAGGCAGAGATTCGAGCGAGAGGCTCGCATGCTCGCGAGCCTCAACCATCCGGGGATCGCCACGCTCTACTCATTCGAAGAAATACCCGGTCCCTCTTCCTCTTCATCCCGCCATCTCCTCGTGATGGAGCTCGTCGAAGGGGAGAGCCTCGAGCGGAAGGCAACGTCCGGCCCTCTTCCACTCGAGGAATCTCTTTCTTTCGCGAAGCAGATCGCGGAGGCGCTCGAGGCCGCGCATGAACGCGGCATCGTCCACCGGGATCTCAAGCCCGCAAACGTCATGGTGTCCGGGGAGGGAAGGGTCAAGCTGCTGGACTTCGGCCTCGCGAAGGCCTTCGAGAGCGATCCCTCGTCGCCGGACATCTCGCACTCGCCGACGCTCACCGCGCGCGGCACGGCGGCGGGCGTGATCCTGGGGACGGCGGCGTACATGGCGCCGGAGCAGGCGCGAGGCAAGCCGGTCGACAAGCGGTCGGACATCTGGGCCTTCGGCGTCGTCGTGTACGAGATGCTGACGGGCAAGCGGCTCTTCCGCGGCGAGACCGTGAGCGACACGCTCGCAGCCGTCCTGCGCGAGCCCGTGGACTGGACACCTCTCCCGGCCTCGACGCCGCGCAACGTGCGCGGCCTTCTCGAGCGCTGCCTCGAGCGCGACCCGAAGGAGCGCCTGCGCGACATCGGCGAGGCGCGGGTCGTCCTCGAGCATCCGTCGTCGCCGGGCAGCGTGGCCACGGCCGGGATCGACGCACCGGGAAGATCCGCCAGACGCTGGCTCCCGTGGGCGGTTGCGGCGCTTGCTGCCGGGGTGGCTGTCTTCACTCTCCTGCGGCCGAAGGCTCGGAGCGCTGCGGTTCACGCGGCGCGCTTCGAATTTGAACTTCCAGCGGGTCACTACCTCGGGACGCCCCGGCACGCGATCGCCCTGTCGCCGGACGGAAAGAAGATCGTCTTCTCAGCGGCGACGCTTGCACGGTCCGAATACGATTTCAACGAGCCGCGGCTCTTTCTCAGGGCCGTCGATTCCTGGGAGTCGTCACCGATCGCGGGCACTGAGGGCGGCCGCCAACCTGTGTTCTCGCCCGATGGAAGGTGGGTGACCTTCATCGTTCGCGACGGCGAGAAGAAGTTCCTCAGGAGAGTCCTCCTCGACGGCGGCTCACCGACAACGCTCTGCGAATGCGATGCGGAATTCGGTGTGACCTGGACTGGCGACGGCTCGATCATCTTCGGGTCGATCCTTGGGCCTCTCTCGCGCGTGCCGGAGACCGGCGGGAAGCCAGAGCCCGTCACGCAACTGGACACGAAGAATGAAGAAGTCAGCCATCGGCTGCCTCACGAATTTCCGGGCGGCCAGATCGTCTACACGGCCCTCAGGTACGCCGCCGCGGCGAGCATGGTGAGGTGGGATCTCGCCCGCACGTACGTGCAGCGCCCGGGCGCAAGGGAGCGAGCTCTTCTCATCGAGGGAGGTTCCGATGCGCGCTGGGTATCGCCGGGGATTCTGGTGTTTGCGCGAGAAGGCGTCCTCGTTGCGGCGCGGCTCGCGTCCTCCGGCACATCGCTCGCGGGACCGCCCACGCCGATATTCGAGGGCTTTTCGCATTCGGTCGGGACGAGTGACTTCAAGCTCGAAACCGGAGCCGCTCAGGTTGCCTCCTCGAATGACGGAAGGATCGCGTTCGCCCCTGGTGCGACATGGCCCGAAATTCCGCGAACGCTCGCGTGGCTCGACGCGCGGGGCCGGGAAACGCCGATCGAGGCCGTTCCAGGCTATTACCTTTTCCCGCGGACAACTCCGGATGGAAAACGCCTCCTCCTCCCTCGAAACTACCGCGGCGCACAGGTCGAGATCTTCGATGTCGAGCGGGGGACGCGGCGCCGCGCGACCTTCGAGGGAAACCACGCCGGAGCGGCTTGGGGGCCGGGCGCGTCGGAGGTGACGTTCGGCTCCGACCACGAGGGGCCGCGACGCGTCTATGTGCGGAACATCGATGCGCCCTCCGGAGAGATTCAGAGACTCTCGACAATCCAGGGAGTAGCTGGCTCATGGTCTCCGGACGGCTCTCGCTTCGTGTACGTCAACCTGGAGTCGGGCCGCTACGTGACCTGGATCCTGCCGCGAGGCGGCGAGCCAAAGCCGCTCGAGACCTCCCGCTTCAACATCCTTTACCCCCGGTTCTCGCCCGACGGAAAGTGGCTCGCGTACGGGACGGATGAATCCGGGCGCCTCGAGGTGTACGTTCGGCCGCTCGACGGCGCGGGCGCGCGACGCCAGGTTTCGACCTCGGGCGGCCGCGAGGCGATCTGGTCGCCCGATGGCACGGCGCTCTATTACCGGCTGCGGGAACCGCCTCCGGCTCCGTATCACAGCATGTCGGTCTATCGGGTCCCGGTGATCCACAACGCCGGTGGCCTCGAGTTCGACCGACCGGTGAAGCTCTTCACGCACGAACAGGGCTCAGCGACGCCTCTTCCCGGGTGGGACGTGACGGCGGACGGCCGGTTCCTCGTGACGAGGCCGCAGAATGCGGAGGAGAACCGGATGTTCAACGAACGGAGCGCACCTCGCCGCATCCGCGTCGACCTCGTCGGTCTTCCCGCGCTCCTCGAGAAGGCCGAGAAGAAGAACTAGTCCGCCCGCAGCGCCCAGCGGAAGATCTCGGGCAGCGTCGGTTTCTTGCCGTACATGAGGATGCCGACGCGGTAGACGCGACCCGCGAACCAGGCGACGAGGACGATCGTCGCGAGGAGGAGCGCGACGGACGTCACGATCTGCCAGAGCGGCGGCGTCTGCACGGAGATCCGCATGAACATCATGAGCGGCGCGGTGAACGGGAAGAACGAGAGGATCGTCGCGAGGCGGCCGTTCGGCTGGTTGAACGCGAAGAACCACGTCGTGGACGTGAGGATGAGCATCATGCCGGGGATCATCACGAACTGCTGCGCCTCCTGCTCCGTGTTGAACGGGGCCGAGAGCGCGGCGTAGAGCGACGCGTAGAGGAAATAACCGAGCACGAAGAAGACGACGAACGCGGCGATCGTCGCGACCGGGATGTGGGGGAGCCCTTCGCCCATGCCGGCGAGCGCGGCGACGCCGGGCAGCGTGATCGAGATCGCGAGGGCGGCCCACACGGCGTACTGCGTGAGCCCAACGAGGCCGATCCCGAGAATCTTTCCGAGCATGAGCGTCGTCGGCCGGATGGACGAGACGATGACCTCGACGATGCGGTTGTTCTTCTCCTCGAGGACGCCGCGCATGATGTAGGCGCCGTACACGAAGATCGAGATGTAGATGAGGAAGAAGAACGTCGCGGAGATCGCGAGGTTCATCCCGACGTTCTTGCCGCTCTCGCCGCTCTCGACTTCCTTGGCCTCGTGCGGCTCGAGGTCGACGCGCAGGCGCGCGGCTTCGTAGACCTTCGGGTCGACGCCCTTGTCCTTGAGGCGTTCCTTCGTCGCGGCGCGCGAGAGGAAGCCGGCGATCTGCTCGCGCATGACGACTTCGGCCTTCACGCTCTGGGCCCTCCACTCGGCGTGGCCCGTCTCGAGCGTCTTGGGCGTCAGGACGATGTAGGCCTTGATCTTCTCGGACTGGACGTCCTTGTTGAGCCGCGTCCGGATCGCGGGGAGAGTCTCGGGCGTCGCGTCCACCTTGAAGAGGTCGAGCTGCGTCGTGATCTTCTGGCTGCGGCTCTCGTTCATCTTCTCGGTGACGGACTTTTCGTCGACCTTCGTCGTCGGCGTCTTCTCGTCCTTTTTCGGCTTCTCGGCCTCTTGGTCGGACGGACGGGCCTTGTACTCGGCGACGAGCGGCTCGTAGAGCCGGTCCGAGAGGTCCACGACGGCGATGCGGCCCTTCGCGACGAGCGTCTTGGTGAGGGCGACCTGGATGAAGATCATGCCGAGGCCGAGCGTCGGGATCAGGAACGTCGCGACCCAGAACGCCTTCCCGCGCACCTGCTGGAGGTATTCGCGCTTGATGACGGCGAGCAGCTTGGAATCCATGGCTACTTCAGCTCCTCGGCGGTCGGCGCCTGCAGTCCCGACTCCTGGACGCACTTGATGAAGATGTTCTCGAGCTCGGGCTCCGGCTCGACGGGGGGAGGCAGCGGCACGCGGTCGCGGTAGGAGTGCTTGATCTCCTTGACCGTCCCGTCGAGGAGCTTCTGCGCCCGGTAGAGGAGCGCGATGCGCTCGCAGAGGCGCTCGGCCTGCTCGAGGACGTGCGTCGAGAAGACGACCGTCTTGCCCTGCTTCTTGAACGCGGTGAGGAAATCCTTCACGAGGACGACGTTGATCGGGTCGAGGCCGCTGAACGGCTCGTCGAGGATGAGGATCTCCGGGTCGTGGACGATCGTCCCGAGGAACTGCACCTTCTGCTGCATGCCCTTGCTGAGCTCCTCGGTTTTCTTCTGGAGCCACGGGCGCAGGTCCATCGAGTCGATCCACGGCGAGAGGCGTTTCATCGCGGTCGCCTTGTCGACGCTCTTGATCGCCGCGAAGAAGAGAAGCTGGTCGATGACCTTCATCTTCCGGTAGAGGCCGCGCTCCTCGGGGAGGTAGCCGATCCGCTCCTGGAGCTTCTCGCTCATCACCTCGCCGAGGACCCGGATCTCGCCCTCGTCCGGCTTCGTGATGTTCATGATCATGCGGATCGTCGTCGTCTTGCCGGCGCCGTTCGGGCCGAGGAGCCCGAACGTGACGCCACGGGGAATCTCGAGGTCGAGCTTGTTCACGGCCGTGAACTTCCCGAAGCGCTTCACGACACCGTGGAGCGAGATCGCGGCGGTCATGAGATTCAGTTCCTCCTGCGAGAGCCGGAGAGATATACGGGCGGGCGGGGACGAAGTTTAGGGCCGCGGGGGCCGGAGCCGCTAAACGTCCTTTCCGGCAGGGACTTGCGCCGCGCCCCGGAGTTCGCTATGGTCCGCTGCCCGCGATCCTCGCGTGCGCCCATAGCTCAACTGGACCAGAGCGTTTGACTACGGATCAAAAGGTTGGGGGTTCGAGTCCTCCTGGGCGCACCACTTAACTTCCCGCCACAGAAGAGCTTCGAACGCTCGCCGCTTAACCCCGTCCGTTCCCTGAAGCCGAAATGTCCGCGTTCTGTCCGTGTCCGCCGATGGACGTGACCTTTCCGTCCGCCGGGATGGCCGCGAGGTGCGCTTCCGTCCTGATGAGCGCCTCCCGCTTGTCGTCGTTCGACGTGATGTTGTAGCGATTGAACATCGAGACCGTTCGGTGCCCGCTGATGGACATGGCGACGGTCTGAGGGACTCCCGCGCGAATCATGTTCCGGACCGCAGTGCGCCGGAGATCGTGAAAGAGCCGTCCCGGAACCTCCGCGGTCACGCAGGCTGAACCCCAGGCCTTCCGGAAGTCTCCGACCGGCACACCGCTTTCGTGAAAAACGTGAGGAGAGATCGCTGTTACCTTCTCACGGGTCAGGTATTCACGAGCCTGCCAGCGACGCTCGATCAGGTCCTTGAGCGCGCCCGTGAGAGGCAACGCGCGGCCGTGACCGTTCTTCGAGGTTGCGATCCGAACCTCACCGGCGCCCCGGTCCACGTTCTCCCAGGTCAGGGGGAGAATCTCTCCCTTCCTCCATCCGCTGAGATAGGCGAAGCGGGCGACGTCGGCGACGGCGGCAGGGAGCGCTCCCGCGACCTTCTCGAACTCTTCCTTCTCGAAGAACCCCTGCCTCGCGTTGTCCTCCCGCAGCATCGGGAAGTAGGGGACGCGTGAAATCTGGCCCTGCTTTCGGGCGAGGTTGAAAGCGCCGCGAAGGGCAGCCAGTTCCCGATTGATCGAAGCGGGGGATTTCTTCTTCTTGCCGGGCCGAGTCTCTTCGGACGCGATGAATGCTTCGAGGCGTTTCGTCGTCACGTCCACCGCCCGATCCAGACCGAAGAACTGCCGAACGGGCTTGACGTGGGACAGGTGCGACTTGAGCGCCTTAGCGCCGCGCCGCCCGAGGTCGAGAGCGAGCGAATCGAGGAGGTCCGCCACCGTGACCCGCTCCTGTTCCGGCCCGATAAAGCGGTCTCCGTGCTTCTCCCCAAGCCGGGACTTGAGCCTCTTCGCGGCCTCCTTCTCGGTCTTGCCGCCGGGCTCCCGGAATTCCTTCCCCCGAACGTAGTACGCGACCCAGAAGACCGCGCCACGCTGGAAGATCCGTCCTTCCCCTTTCATTTCTTGTTCTCCTTTCGTGGAGTCTTGAGGTAGGCCTTGAGAGCGTCTGCAACAACGTCCTGGAGGTTTCTCTTCTCGTCCATCGCCCGGATCTTTGCTTCCCGCCAGAGGTCTTCCGGCAGTGAGAGTGAGGTCTTCATCGGCTTCACCCCCTTCCCGAAGATGCTTCTTCTTGCCATGGGATCAGGATAGACCTCTAGATATCTAAGATGCAAGGTATCTCTAGCGGCCCTGCCGGGTCGCGAGGTAGCGAGAGAGCCCCTGGGCCGAGAACCGGACGTTGCCGCCGATCCGCACCGTAAAGGGCATCTCGCGGGCCTTCCGGTAAAGGGTGTCTGTCGAGATCGCGAGGCGGGCGGCGGCTTCCTCGACCGTGAGGAGGCGGTCCTCTTGTACGGGATGGGGTGCGCCTTCTGCGAAGAGCCGGGCGGAGAGCCTCGCCTTGAGTTTCTCTGCCTCTCCGAGGGCTTCAACGAGTCCTTCGGCACCGAGGCTCCGTGTCGCCTCATCGGCGGCTCGGAGAGCCTCCTGGAAGGATCTGAGAGGCTCGCCGGCCCTCGCGGAGAGGAGGGAGAGAGTCACGGAGCAGCTCCGGTCCTGTCTCGTCTTGCCGCTCGTTCTGCCTTCCAGCACTCGAAGCACTCCACACGGCAGAAGAGATCTTCCGGAGCCGATTCACCGCCGCAACGGACACAGGGGTGGGCAGGACTCGGGTATCCGCGCAAGAGGGATACCGCCTCGATTCGGTGAGTTTTCAGCTCAGCGACTAGGTCTGGGTGCTGCTCGGCCGCCACGCGCGGGAGGCGGATGGTCCCATCGCTGGCGAGGCGCACGGGAACTCCGCGGGCCGACAGGGCAGCGAGGACCTCTGCCGTCCTCAAAGGGCTACCTCGTCGTCAAGCTCCCGAACATGATCACGGGATCCCCGAAGATGATCATTCCCGGGCGTGATCACCTTCGGGGCTTTGTGATCACCTTCAGCGGGGAGCCCCCAGAACCAGCCGCCCTCAAACCCGATCCTCTTGGGTCGGATCCCGAGCTTGTCCTTAGCTCGCCGGAGGGTCATCTCGGAGATACCAGCCTCCCTCGCTGCTTTGAGCACTTCCTTTGCTCCGACAGGACGGTCGGCGAGGAGGTCCCGAAGGAAATCCACCGCTTCCCCGCGAGGGCCACAATGTTCAGGCTGCTCTTGGGCCGCCAGCAGTTGATCTGCGGTAAGAGGGACCGAACTCGTCTCGAACTCGACTCGCGCGACATCCCCAGCGTTACGGAGTCGATACGCCAGCGAGTCCGGGGGACGGCTGAGATTCGACTTCGCGGATGCCAGGATGCGCCGCTCCTCGTCTGCGGGGTCCTTCGCGACAAGAAGAACGCTCCTGGCGGCACCGCTGATCCCGATGGAGCCGCCGCCGCGATAAATCGCGTTGGAACCACCGCCCTTCGTGAGGTGCCGAATGATGAGGACGGCCGCGCCCGTCCGCTCTGCCATGGCGGCGACCGGGGCGAGGGCACGCCTCACGTCCTGATCGTGCCAAGAGTTCGTTTCGCCTCCGAGATACGCCATCAGAGGGTCGACGATGAGGAGCCGTGCAGCATGGGCTCTGATCGCCTCCTCGATCTCAGTGACGTGGCGAAGGCAGGGGAATTCCTCCTCGCCCTCCGAATCCGACACGCCCTGAATGGCGAACACGCGGGACACGTCCGCACCGGCAGCTTCGAGGCGCGGCCGGATCGTGTCGCCGAGCCCATCCTCGGCCGAGAGGATCAGCACGGAGGAGACTTCCGCCAGACCGCCGCCCGGAAGGCGTTCTCCGCGAGTAAGGCGTGCTGCCACTTCGAGCGCCAGCGTGCTCTTCCCGAGCCCCGGATCTCCGTCGAGGAGCGTCAGCTTCCCTAAGGGAATGCGACCATCCCAGAGCCAGGAGACCTCCTCAGCCTGGACGTCCGAAAGAGCAACGGTCCGCGCCCCGAAGGTATGAGCGGTGACGACCTCCTGCTCCGGTGTCCACTCAGTCGCTTCTCGGGCCAAGCGCTTCAGCTCTTCGGGCGTCCCGCCCGCTTGGAGCCAATCCGAAACGTCGCCCTTCGGTGGAAGTGCGGGCAGCTTCAGGATGCGAACGCTGGCCGCGATGCCTTGGAGGGCCCCGGCGACGGTGCGCGCATGCCGCTCTCCGGGTGCATCGTTGTCGGGCAGGATCAAGACGTGCCTTCCTCGTAGGGACTCGGAGTGAGCGGTCATCCACTTCCCGGCCCCGCCAGCGTTGGTCGTCCCGATGAAGCCGAGCCCAGCGAGGCGGTCGGCGTCCTTCTCACCTTCGACTATGAAGACTCGACGCTCAGGTGCGGCGAGAAGCTCTGGTAACCGATAGAGGACCTGACGAGCGCCATGCGTTGACCATGTCCAGCCTCCTCGGCCGTCCGGCTTCCTCTGGCGAAAGCCCTTCGGGTCGAGACGAACGACCTCGTAAACGAGGTCTCCCTTCTCGTCGCGATAGGGGTAGCGCGCCACGACGGCCGGGGTCTTGGTCCCGAAGCTGTCGGGGAAGAGATCCCGCTCTTCGACTCCAATGGCGGCACAGATCTGAGGCACGGTGCATCCAGCGAAACACTTCAAAAGGGTCACCCCGTCCCTTCCCTCATTGACGGAAAGGGATGGGCTTCGGTCCTCGTGGGCAGGGCACAGAGCAGACCAGCCCGCGCCCGAGCGCCTAACGCCACTGAGGCGTTCGAGAATTGAGCTAATGGTCATCGCCTGGAGCCCCTGTCATCGCCCCATGCGCGGCTTTCGTTCTCCTCTTGCAGCCGGATACATGCCTCCGCCACGAGGTCTGACCCATCAAGACGAAAGAGACGAGCAAGCCAGACGGTAGCGAGAACGATGAACTGCACCGAAAGCTCTCGGCGTCGACTCATCGCGTCCGCTCCTGACCTGCGGAAGCCAGAACCGTCAGGGTCCGTGAAATGAGGTCGAGTTCCTCTGCCCTGGCAACCTCCGGCCGTCGCTCGATGAGGCAGAGGCGATTAAGGGATATGCCGCTATCTGCGGCGACCTGAACGGCGGTGAGGCCGAGGGCGAGCCTTTGGAATCTCGGGCTCGATTGCGGGAGTGTCGGGAATCGCTTTTTCACCCTCAGAACGTAACCGCTGCCGCTGCGCGTGCTTGTCAGTAAAAGGGGGCTTGTTTGCGGAACCAGCCGGCGCGTCGGTCTTCCTGCGCCGCCTCTTCTCAACCGATCGGAGCAGGTCACGAAGGGGTTCGCTGCCGTGTGTGGGTAAGCCGAACGGTGAATAGAACTTCCGGGTGATCGCGTCGACAACCGACTCAGAGGTTTGGCGGCCAGTTATCCCCGTTTCGGCGGCGAAGACGCGACCGACCAGCCACTTCAGGCTGAGATCACGGATGGGTGACGACTTCCCCTCGTATGGTGGGGGTGGCAGTGCTACGCCGGCTGCGCGCATCTTCTCGATCGAATAGATGATGTCGCGTTCGTTGGCGCCCGCCCGTCGCTTCGATTGAACTCGCCGAATCACGCGGACCCACGGAAGCAGTTCGAGCCGAAATTCCAGCGCATTTGCGCGAATTTCAGGCGTTAGAACGGGCGGCCGGCCTTTCGGTATAGGTAGGGGGGACCATTCATCCGCCACCCTAGCGTTGATGAACGCTGCCTTCTTCCCCTCGTGATCGAACATCTCCCACATCTCTTTTCGGAGCGTCCGGATGTTCTTCCGCCGCACCTTCACCTGGAGGACGTCTTCGGAGGCTCTTGGAACCGCGGGAGTGGGGCGATCCCTGAGATGGAGCTTGGCGATGTATTCCCCAGGGAGTTCTTTTGTCACATCGCCCGGATCGCCACTCTGGGGCCTAGCCTTCTTTCGTTTGCCCGACATCTCTTATTTCACCCAGAAAATCCTACCGGGAACGCCGCTTAGCAGCCACTACCGAGCGAGTTCCCGCGCACAAGTGAGGAGCACACCCTAGGTTTGATGCGACGCCCTTTCCCCCTCACACTCCCCCTATCCCTACTAGGCGAGGCGAAAAGAGGCTCTCGCTCGAATCACTGCCCTACCCATCCCGCGATAACGCCAGCGCTTGGGGGTCAGACCCTACACTGCGTGGCGGATAGAACGGGCCCCAAGCGGAATGTGGTGCGTGTCTCACAGCCTCCGGGACCGCTCGGCTGCCGGGTCGACGTCAGTAGTCTTGGAGCGTCATTGTGATGCGAAGGCTCGGACGTGGCGCGAGGTTCCATCCTTCAGGAGGCCTGAAGACAAGCACACCACGGTGCTTATCGTTATCACCCGTTTCTAAGTTCACCTGATAAATCGCCACGCAGACGACCGTGTCGCGATCTAGGCATTCGAACTTCAAATGTGTCCGCTTGTCCTTGCCGCTGTTGTTGTTCAGGAGGGCGCGAAAGTCGATCTTCTTCGGAGAACCAGACTCCGGCTGAACCCTGAACTCGAGGGATTGAATCGTCACTCCTCGGCACATCAGGGTTTTCATCTTGTCGACAGTCCATTTCTCACCGACGGGCTTCTCAAAAAGGGCGTCGAGAGAAACTTCCAGTACCAGGGGCGAGTTGAACTGGTGGACCTCTTCTGAGAGTACGCGTATCTCCTGCGCATCAACGGTCGACGCAATGCCAGCGAACGCTAGCGTCAAGGCTGCCGACGCCGCGCGGGCTGGACCAAGGGTTCTGTGCATGGGAGTGATCTCCGCGGGGCATCCTAATCCGTCACGCCGGACGTCTCCATTAGAGTCAATGAGGGCGGACAGGAAGCGGACAACCCCTCAGAACTTACTCTCCTAGAAGTACTTCTTCCGGTACGTTGGATTGGCAATCGAACGGCCTTTGCCCGTCTAGCTTGGCGGCGAGAGCTTCAGCGGCGCAACCCCACCCCGCTTCGCCCCCCACTGGGCATCGCGACGGTGGAGCGGGGGAGTTAGACCGCAGCGAAATAGCAGCCTAAGTCGGCGAAATTCCAAGGGATGTTTCCCTCGAATTAGGCGGGGATCCGTCTCGTAATCCCAAACTACAGCGGGGCCGAGGGAGCGACGGCTCAGGCGGGAGGGGGTTCATCTGTGAAGGCGCGCGCTGTTGGGGGGCTCGACTCTAGGCTCTAAGACCTAGAATGCTGTGAATTAGTTCCGCGAGAAAAGGAGAAGTCCCCATGTGTCGGAAGCGATTCGTCTCGGCACTTTTCCTTTTCCTCGTAGTCCTCCGGGCCGAGCAACTGACTGCACAGTGCCCTCCCTACTACAACAGTTACGAGTGCAATGTCTCGGTGAGCGTAACCCCCACGTCGACAAGCGCGCTGGTCGGGAGCACGGTTACCTTCAGTGCGGTGGTGTCTGGCGGTACCCCGCCGTACAGGTTCAACTGGTTGGTCGCAGACGGTACGTCTCACACAGCACCGGGTATCCCGCAGTACGTGGGCGACGGGAGCACCTTCTTGTTCACATTTCTCGGCGTTGGAAGCTGGTTCGTGACCTTCAACGCTACCGATCAGAAGGGCTACTACGGGCAGGTATCAGCCTACGTCAATATCTTCTCGCTCGGCGTGACGGCATCATCGAGCGCAAGCCTCGCAATTGTGGGTGACCCGATCCATTTCACCTGTTCGACAACCAACGCGGTCGGGGCTATGTCTTATCAATGGTCGGTGAACGACGGCTTTTCGGCCAACACTCAGAGTTTCACGCATTCCTTTTCCGCTCCAGGAACGTATCTAGCCACTTGCACGGCCACCGACTCGCTCGCCCACAGGGCTGCATCGGGTGTCGAGGTCTTGATCCACCCAGCCACATCTATCTACTTTCCCGCGGCTGCGTCGATCCACGGAAACGCTGGAAGCTTCTTTCATACGGACGCGTGGCTCACTAATCACTCGTCTAGCGTTCCACTATCCCTGACGGCTACCTATTACTGCTTTGTGGGAACAAGCTGCTACGGGGTGTCACGTCCACTCGTCCTCGCACCACGGGAGACGCGTCTCGTTTCTGACATCGTCGCGATGCTGCTCGGAGCTCCCGAGTCCGCTGGCTCCATTCAATTCACCTACGACGGGACACTAGGGCCGGTGACCGCCCTCGCCCGCGTGTATTCGCCCTCCTCGCCTGCCCCGACGTACGGCGGCGCCTTCGCAGGCCTCCTCCTCTCGGAGGCACGAACGAAGTCCTTCTTTGCGGGGTTAGGCTCGTCGGGAGGAGATTTCTCGACCGGCTTCCGGTCGAATGCAGGGGTCTTCAATCCGAATTCGGCCACGGCTACTGTGACGCTCACCCTCTATGACGCGAAGGGTGCCCAGGCAGGAAGTCCGGTGACACTGATCGTGTCTCCTAATACAGCGCAGCAGGTTAACGACATATTCGCGGCAGCGGGGCTCCCAAGCACGGTCACTCTTAACCACGTCCTAATCGTGACTTCTAGCGTCCCTGTATTTCCCTACGTCACCGTTATCGACAATCAATCCGGCGACTTCGTGTACGTCCCGCCGGCGGCGGACTAGTAGGCCAACGGTGCGGCCCCCTGTGGTGACCCGGCCGTGATCACGGCATTCCTTGACGAGTCGGGCATAGACGCGGGTTCAAAGTACGTCTGGATCGGGGGCTATGTAGGTCGATCAATCACTTGGAACGAATTTGAACGCCAATGGAAACAGCACCTAGGTGAGTACGGAGTTTCTTCTCTTCACATGCGGAGGTTGTACTCCGGTAAGGGTGACTATTCTGGTTGGGACCGTGCCAGGATCGACTCCTTTCTGACCGACTCGGCGAGGCTGATTAACAGCTTTGATTTCTTTGGTGTGGCAGCGGGAGTCGAAAAGGCGGCATACGCTCGCTTTGCCGAAAAAGTACCGACATCGAGCGACCTTCGTTCGAGATTCGGAAAACGAGCCCTTGATCCCTACTTTCTAGCCCTTCAGTACGTCATTTCGGAGCTCGTGATACGTGCAGATGAGGAATCTCTCGGGGAAGCTGTGTCTTTCTATCTTGAAGAGCAGCGGGAATACGAGCACTTCGCGCGCCAGCTTCATGCGGACATCCAGCAGAGCGCTTGGGTGAGGGCTCGATGGGTCGGTTCGCTGTCGTTCGCCCCCAAGGCCTCTTTCGGTGCGTTCCAGGCCGCGGACTTTCTGATCTGGGAGATTCGACGTGAGCTTGACGAGAGGGCAAAGCCGGATCGGCGAAAAGAACGCGCCTCTCTGACACGCCTTCGCAGGCTGCCGATAGCGACCCCCTACCTCGATGAATCCGTGCTCGGGCGGATCCTCAGGGATGTCTACGCGATCGATTTATAGGGTGGACGTGCCCGATGGGAAAGAGCTACTGGCAAGGCTCCGACGCCGAGCGTCATCTTCAAGGAACGAAAGGCCCGCCGTTCTACGGCGAGAGATTGTGGAGCCAGGCCGAGCGCGTAGTGCCAGCCAGTCTGCCGGGAGCCGAGAGTACGGTTGTGGATGGCTGGGTTTCCTAGAACTCGTTGCGATGAAGGCGTCTAAGAGAGGAATGCGTAAGTCTTTCCGCGCGGTAGTTTCTTAATTCGGCGAAAGAAGTCGGTCTCCGTTATTTTGCTCGGCCAGTCGAGATCAACGAAGAACTCGATGCGTTCTGGAGCGTTAGGGGGTTCCGGGCCGTCGACTCTCCTAGCCTGTATAGCGCCGAGGTGCATGAGCTCGGTCAAGTCACGGATTAGCGTTTTCCGAGGGGTCTTGATGCCCGCGTAGTCGGCAGCAGTCGCGTCTATTGCTTTCCTGAATGTGATCGGCCCGCCGTCGAGGAGAAGCTTGAGTGTCGAAATTTGACGTCGGGTAATGGCGCGCCGCTTAACGCTCTTAAGTCGATTGAACAATTCGAACATCATGTTCTTGAAGAGTGCTCGCTTCATTTCTGTTTTCATCGCGTCGAGCATCCGGGTGCTCTGAAGAGCAACCCCCTTGAGAGCGAACCTCAGAAAATCGCTGAGGTCGTGATCAGCTGCTCGGGCGGCTGCGAGAGCAGCTAGATAACCGGTCTTTTCTTCGTAGTAGTAGTTCGACATGGCGATAAACGCTGTGTCACGCAAACCCGAACGTTGAAGAAGGAGGGCTTCGAGGGCTCTCGCGGTGCGCCCATTGCCATCTAGGAAAGGATGCATCGCGGCAAGATGGTAGTGGGCCGCGAGAGCCTGAATAATCGTGTCGTGACCTTTGAACTCGTGACTTATGGAGCCTGCAAACAGCGTGAAGATGGCAGCGCACTCGTCTCCACCCTCGCAGCCGCGATGACGCGGGACTCCAAAGGTCACGTTCTCGCCGGCTTTTCGTAAAGTTGCAGGGGGGCAATGATCGTCATCGGCTTCACTGACGATCTGGCGATGGATCTCCCGAATAAGGTCCTCGTCGATAGGACGATCGACAGGTAAGTCCGCGATCCACCGGTAAGTCCGCACAGCAGCGCGCGCCTGCTTTTGAGATCTCGTAAAGAGTTGCTCGGCCGTTTCCCCGAGTGCGGCGTCAAGCTCCTTCTCTGTGAATTCGGCTCCCTCGATTTTGGACGTGCCTGCGACTTCGCGCTTCAGTTCGACCCGTTGGAGCGCGTCAAGCCAGGAGCGTTGATACGGCACCGATTGGAGCGCCGTCACGGCCGCTCGAGCCTCCACGAGTTCTAACGCGATCTTCGTTACGTCATATCGGATCCAGTTCGATGGGATCGCATATTTGATCGGAACGCCCGGCTCAATAGCCACGTTTTACTCCGTTATCTCATTCCGAAATAAATGGTTATCGACTTCATACGTGACTATATATCCAGAGTATATCCCGTCAGTATCCCGTCAAATATCCCTTAATGCTTCCGCGAGGGGGCGCGCCCAGATGGAGTGGCAATGATCGCGCGCGGATTCCCCGTCGGGCCTCGTGTTGTCGGCACGAGTGCGGTGTACGCCTTTTGTCCGTGTACCCCTGCCGAAAGGACCAGAAAGGAAGAGAAAGCGGGGGCTCTCAACCCCCGCTCTTCAACGCTTTAGCCGCAGCGTTCGGCAGGCTTCGGCGACTGGGACGGACTACGGATCAAAAGGTTGGGGGTTCGAGTCCTCCTGGGCGCACCACCTGATCCCTCCGGAAACCCCTAGAGTTTGGTCGCGCGATTGATCTCCGCGATCTGTTCCAGCATCTTCCGGATCGAGTCCTTCATGGCTTTGTTGTGGTCCTGCGAGCTCTTCTTGTTCTCGTCGGACCTTTCCACGGCCGCCTGGAGCTGGTTCGCCTGAATCTGGAGTTCGTTCGCCCGTGACCTCAGTTGTTGCTTGAGGGCCTCGTTCTGGCGTTTGCAGGCCTGAACCTGTTCGTTCCAGTCGGCGTCCGTCTGGACGCGCCCTTGCTGGGTGAGAACGCCCGTGTAGGCCTTCCCGGGATCGAACACGGTCTTCGTGGGCGCCGGCGTCTGGGCGCCGAGCGCGAGGGGAATGGTGAGAACGGCCGCGGCGAGGCGAAGAGTCTTCACGGGTTCCTCCTTGTCACGGCGCCGCCGGGAGCCGCACGCGGAAGTTACGCCCGCGGCGATTCCGCGGCAATATGCGCCCGAGGTGGCTCGTGAACGGATCGCTGCGTTCGGCTCTCCTGCTCGGCTCCGCGCTGCTGTTCGCACCGGGGTGCGCGTCCGGGCCCGTCGAGGTCAAGGCCGTTCCGGATGCGCGCGGCGACGAGGCGTGCCCCTCGGGCGCCGGCGCGCGGCTGACCGGAAACTCCTTCTCCCGCCAGCGGAACGGGAAGCTGGTTTTGGGCGCGGGCCGGCCGGTCCACCTCGATCCCGCGACCCGCTACTCGGCCGCGGTCTTCCGGGCGATCGTCGAGCACCAGAACAAAAAGAGCTACTTCAACGCCGAAAAAGAGAGCGGGACGGTCATGCCCGACCCCGCGATGCTCAAGTGCCGCCGGACCGTCCAGGCGGACGCCGAGGGCAGGTTCACGTTCACGGACGTGCCGCCCGGGTCGTACTTCGTCTCGTCCTACGTGTCGTGGATGAAGCCCGACGGAACGCGTGAGTGGTCCGGCGTCTGGAACCTCAGCCCCGTCGTGATCTCGGCCGACGGAAAGGCCGTCGACGTGGTCCTGAGCGGCGGCCCGGAGACGATCGCGGATCCGCCCGCGCTGCGCCCCTGATCCCTTAATCTCGGCAGGTGGAGCACGCGTCCGACGACCGGTTCATGAGGAGGGCCCTCACCGCGGCGCGGCGGGCGCCTCTCCACGCCGACGTGCCCGTGGGCGCCGTCGTCGTGAAGGACGGAGCCGTGATCGCCCGCGCGTGGAACGCTCGCGAAAAAGGCGACGACCCGACCGCGCATGCGGAGATCCTCGCGATCCGCAAGGCCGCGAAGAAGCTCGGCTCGTGGCGCCTCGACGGGTGCACGCTCTACGTCACGCTCGAGCCCTGCGCGATGTGCGCCGGGGCGATCGTCCTTTCCCGGCTCCCGCGCCTCGTCTACGGCGCCTCCGACCCGAAGGCGGGATTCGTGGGCTCGCTCGGCGACCTCTGCCGCGACCCGCGCCTCAACCACCGGCCGGCCGTCACCGCCGGCGTCCTCGCCGGGGAATGCGGGAGAATCCTCGTGGAGTTCTTCCGTGAAAAACGCCGGACCGCCCGCGCCGCCCGCTGAGAACGGATTCGACGCCCCCGAGGCGCCCGCGCTGCGGTGCCCGTCCTGCGGGGCCGCCGCGCGCGAAGGGGACCGCGCGTGCTCTCACTGCGGGTCGCTCCTGTCGACGCGGCGCTGCGTCGTGTGCTTCGCGCTCTCCCCGCTGGACGCGGAGAAGTGCGTGCGCTGCGGCGCGCTCCTCCCCGCCGAGGCGCTGAACGCCGTCCCCGGGACCTGTCCGGACTGCAAGTCGGGCTTCGTCGCACGGCAAGCGGGCGTCGCGGGCTTCTCCGAGTGCCCGCGCTGCGGCGGGCTCTTCCTGGCGCGCGCGTCGTTCGACGCGGTCGTGAAGGACGCCGCGACCCGCGCGCGGGCGCGCGCTCTCGACGACGGCCCCGAGCGAGCCGCCCCGGAACGCGGATTCCACTACCGCGCGTGCCCCGTCTGCCGGAAGTTCATGAACCGGTCGAACTTCGGCGGCGGCTCGGGCGTGATCGTGGACGTCTGCGGGCGCCACGGCGCCTTCCTCGACCGCGGCGAGCTCACCCGGATCGTCGACTTCGTCGAAAAGGGGGGATGGGAGAAGATTCGGAAGAGGGAGATTCTTCGAATGGAAGAGGAGGCCGCTGCGCTCGAAAGCCGGAAGCGGGCTGCGTCGGACGGGGGCTTCGGAGTCACCGAGGGCGAAGAAGGGCAGGCCTTGTCCAAGGTCCTGCGCGCCGTCGGGGAGTTCCTCTCCTGGTGGTGATGAGCGCAACCTCCCGCTCTCACCTTCTAAGAAAATCCGAGAAATCTCCCTCTCCTTGACGCCCCGGCCCGTTCGGGTAACCTCCGCGGTCTGCCGCGCTGCGGACAGGTGTCCGAGTGGTTTAAGGAGCACGGTTGGAAGCCGTGTGTAGCTGAAAGGTTACCGTGGGTTCGAATCCCACCCTGTCCGCCAGTTTTTTCGCCCTTCGAGGTCAGTTCCGGCACGCGGCGTGCACTCCCGTGCGGGGGTCCGTCCGTTCCGGCACCTCCGAAAGGAGACCTCTTTGATGAAGAGATCGCCCGCCGCCGCCCTCCTCGCCGTATTCGCCGCGGTTCTCGCCGCTCCGGCCTTCGCCGCGGGGCCCCTCCTCGAGAAGGACGTCGACGTGCCGCGGGCGACGCGGATCGCCGTCGACCTCGTCTGGGAGAAGTGCACGGTGATCGACGTCGAGACGCACAACGGCCCGGACGACAAGACGGTGGAGAGCGCGAAGAAGAACGACCCGAAGGACCTGACGTTCCTCCTCATGCGCTTCCGCTACGCGAACTCGGACTGGATCGACCACCGGGTGCGCCTGACGGCCGTTCTCCTGAACGCCGAGGGCAACGTCGTGGGCGACGCGAGCCACACGGCGACGATGGACAAGGGCCAGAAGGACGACACGATCAGCTTCCCGATGAAGATCAAGACCGTGGACTGGCCCGAGGCGAAGAAGCTCCGCGTGACGGCCAGCTTCCTGAAGTAGCGCGATCCGGCTGTTTCCCCTATGATCCGCGGCTCCGATCGGCCGGACCGTGCGGTGAGGTGCTGGAGTGGTTGATCAGGACGGTCTCGAAAACCGTTTTACCCGAAAGGGTAACGTGGGTTCGAATCCCACCCTCACCGCCAGCTGATCAGGCCGGACACCGGTCGTCCCCCGGGGCTCCCTTCCAGCGGTTGTGGAGCCAGAGCCAGTTGTGCGGCCGGCGCCGCACGGCCTCCTCGATCTTCGCCGTGAAGGCGGCGACGTCTTCCGCCTCGTTCCCCGTCACCGGGAGAGGCGCGGAGACGACCGCCCGGTGGCGGCCGGTGCCCTCCCTCCAGTACTCGACGAAGTGGACCGGGCAGCCGGTTTTCGCCGCCGCGACCGCAATCGACGGCGAGGTCAGCGCCGGGCGGCCGAAGAACGGCACGGCGACGCCGCGAGCGAACCTCTGGTCGATGATGAAGGCGACGATCTCTCCCTTTTCAAGAAGCTCGAGCACCCGCCGCATCGTCCCGCGCTCGTTCGGCAGGAGGCCGAGCCCGTAGGCGCTGCGGACGCGTTCGATGAGCGCGGCGGCGGATTTGGAGCTCGGGATCTTCACGACGAGCGACGCCTTGAGCCGCGTCTGGCGCGCGATGAGGGCCCCGACGAGGTCCCACGAGCCGAGGTGGCCCGAGTAGAGGAGCGCCCCCTCGCCCGCGGCCTGCCTCTCGGCGATCGGCTCCATCCCCTCGAGCGCGAGAACGACGCTCCCGCGGAGACGCTCGTCGTGCAGGAGCTCGAAATACCCGAGGATGAGCTCGACCATCATCTGGCGGAGCGGGGCGCCCGGCGGGACGCCCGGGAACGCGCTCCGGAAGTTGCGGACGGCAAGGCTCCGCCGGATCGGGATGAAGAGCCACCAGAGCCACGCGGCGGCTCTCGAGAATCCCGCCGCCGCGGCGAGCGGCGTGCGGGCCATGACCCACGCGACGAACAGCATGCGCCGGCGCCCCCGGGTCAGCGCCCTTCCAGCTCCGGCGCGAACAGGCGGTCGCGGTCGTCGAGCTCGTCGAGAAACGCGTCGTCCGCGGTCCCGCCGTCGGCCATCCGCGCGAGCCGCCAGAAGTCGCGGACGTGCCCGACGATGCGCGCGTCGGCGTAGTCGCGCGAGACCTCGTTGTCGATGAGGAAGGGCCAGTCGCTCGACTGCAGGAGCAGCGCCTGCCGCTCGAGCGCCGCGAAGAGGCGCGGCGGAATCGCCTCCCGGACCTCCTCGAACTTCTCGATCGCGAGCTCCGTGGCGGCGACCTCGCGCCAGTAGGGGACCGTGTGTTCGTTCCACCACACCTGGAAGTCGCCGCCGCGGCCCCACGTGCCGGCCGGCATGCGGATGCCTTCGGGGCGCGTCGCCGCGAGAGCCTCGCTCGCCGTGCGCGGCACGACGCCGGCCCGTCCCGCGAGCTTCTCGAATACGGCCGCGAGGAACTCGATGCCCTCGAACCACCAGTGCCCGAAGAGCTCGAAGTCGAACATCGCGACGACGGTCGCGCCCTCTCCGCCCGGCAGCGTGGGCGCGCTCTCGAGGAGGTGGACGAAGTGCGTCGCGTGCGCGTCGAGCGCGGCCGGGATCGCGGAGGGCTCGTAGGGGAGCTTGTCGCCGAGGTCGAGGCTCGAGTCCGTGACGCGCCAGTACCGGTGGCCGCTCGGCGCCCGCTTCTTGTGGAACTCGAGGTAGCGGCCGTCGCCGGGGTAGCCGACCTTTCCGGACCAGACCTGCTGCGAGGAGAGCGGGTCGCGCGCGAGGACGGCGACGCGCCCGCCGTCCGACGCGCGGACGGCGTGGAGCCGGTACGGCGTCGAGCCGCCCTCGGGCGTCTCGACGACGCCGCCGTACGCGGGCTCGTGCCGCCCGCCCTTCACGAGGTGCGTCTCGACGAAGAAAAAGCCGACGCCGCGCGCCGAGAGGAAATCCTCGAGGCCGCGGCGCTCCTCGATGTGCCCGTCCGCGGGGGAGACCCACGCGCCCGCGGGCCGGTAGGCGCACTCGGGCAGCCAGATCCCGCGCGCCGGCCGGCCGAAGTGCCGGGCGTGCGACGCGAGGCCGACGTCCAGCTGGCGCTCGATCGCGCGGTCGTTCGGAAGGAGCGGGAGGAAGCCGTGCGTCGCAGCCGACGCGATCATCTCGAGCGCGCCGCGCTCGGCGAGCTTTCGAAACGCCGGGAGGAGGCCGCCGGGCCGCGCCGCGAAGTCCGCCCGCGCGTCCTCGTAGAACTTCGCCCAGAAGCCCGCGACGGCGACGGCTCCCGCGTCGCCGAGAGCTCCGAGACTTTCGAGGTCCTTGCGTGCCGCGCCGGCGCGCTGCGCGAGGTAGGCGTCGAATCCCGGGCCGAAGC
Organism: Thermoanaerobaculia bacterium; assembly: GCA_036504335.1. Classification (GTDB taxonomy): domain Bacteria; phylum Acidobacteriota; class Thermoanaerobaculia; order UBA5066; family UBA5066; genus Fen-183. The sequence goes on along the minus strand of DASXVJ010000033.1, from coordinate 69,274 downwards.
GCGCGTCCGCGAGCTGCTCGCAGAGGACGGGCGTCATCCCGACGGTCGCCCTGAGCGGCACCCCGCGCCCGAGGAGCCTCTCGGCCACGCGCAGGAACGGGAGGTACGTCTCGGCGGCGGCCTCGTAGAGCCAGTTCGCGCCGTGCGGCCACGTCCCGTGCCCGAGGACGTCGGGGAGGTGGCCGTGCAGGACGAGGACGAGCGTGTTCGGCGGGCGCATGAAAGGCGGCGATTCTACGCCGCGCGCAACCGCGATCGACTCTCAGCCGGCGACGCTGCGCGTGAGGTCGTTGAACGGAATCGGGAGAAGCTCCGCGTTTCCGCCGCCGCGGATCACGACCATGTTCTGCGCGGGGATCTTCTGCCAGTCGCCGTCGGCGGAGAGCGGCTCGGAGCACACGAGCGTCGCCGCGCCTTCCTTGCCCGGGTCGCTCATGCGGCAGACGCCGCCCTCGCAGGAGAAGCGCCGGCCGTGGCAGCCCCAGAGGCTCGCGGGCACCAGGGGCGGCGTCGCGTAGCGCATGACGACGGCGCGCCGGCCGTCCGTGACGGCGAAGTTCAGGTACGACGGCTCCGTCACGCCCTCGTCGTCGGCGGTCCATTCGATCTTCGCGACGGCCTCCGTGAGGGCGCCGACCATGCGCTCCGTCGCGTCCTCGGCCTTCACGTTCGCGTATGCGTCGAGGAAGAGCGCGAACGCGAGCTCGGAGTCCGTCGTGCCCTGGATGCCGGCGAACGCGTCCTCGGAAAGACCCTCCTCGAGGCGCCGGCGGATGCGGGAGAACCCCCCGATGCCGCCGTTGTGCATGAACGCGAACGGGCCCGACGCGAACGGGTGGCAGTTCGAGACGGAGACCGCCGTCCCGGGCGAGGCCGCGCGCACGTGCGCGAGGATGCACGGGCTCTTCGAGACGCGCGAGATGTGGAGGAGGTTCGGGTCGTTCCACGCCGGGACGGGGGAGAGGTAGAGCGCGGGCTCGGGCCCGATCTCGGGGACGTACCAGCCCACTCCGAAGCCGTCGCCGTTCGTCGGGTCCTCTCGCTCCTCGGCGTGCAGGCTCTGCTTGAGGATCGAGTGGTCGGGACGCGTCGTCAGCGAGTCGACCGTGACCGGCGGCCCGACGTAGAGGGCGAAGCGGCACATGCCGGAATCGTACGCCGCCGCGCGCTCAGACCGCCGGCCTGGCCTTCGACCGGAGGAGGCTGACGGCCGAAGACGCCGGGCCCGGCGGCGTGAAACGCAGCCAGCCGTCGGCCGGGATCGCCTCGGCGATGCGGCCGTTCGCGTCGAGGACCTTCACCCGGAAGACGAGCGGGCCCGTGTGGGGGACGCCGAGCGGGAGGCGCGCCTCGAGCGCCTTGCCGAGCGCGATCCGCGCGCCGCTCACGTCCGCGATCCCCGGCGCGATCGGAGCGTCGAAGGCGGCGGGCTCGGATGCGCCCGCGACCATGAACTCCACGCGCAGCGTGAGGCCGGCGAGGGCGGACGCGCCCGTTTCGCCGGGCTCGAGGCGCAGGAAGAGCGGGTCGCCGGACGAGGACGCGCCGAAGAGCATCTCCTTCACGAGGCCCGCGCCGCGGTGCATCGTTCCCTGCGGGCGGGCCGCCGCGCGGCCGGCGCCCTCCCAGCCCGTCTCGGCCCCGTCGTCCGTGCCGTCGATCGCGGGCCAGAGCGGCAGCAGCGGAGCCTCGAACGCCGGCGCGCGCGCCGCGTCCACCGGCTCGAGGAGCTCGGCGGGCACGGGCCGCCCGGCGGCGCGGTAGGCCGCAGCGAGGTGGCGCCTGAAGAGCTCGTCGAAGACGGCGTCGTGCGCCGACGTGTGGTCGTCCCCGAACCACCAGAACCAGTCCGAGGCCTCGGCGGCGAAGAGCGCGGCCTTCGCCGTCGCCGCGGCGTCCGCACGCCCCGCGAGGACCTCGGCGGGCGGAACGACGGGCGCCGCCGCGACGAACCCCCCGAGCGCGTTGCGTGCGGTTCCGAGGAGAGTCCACGCGCGGTTCTTTGCGGGCGAGCCGATCCACGTCGCGAGCGTGCCGTTCACCCACGAGCCCGCGACGAGGCCCTCGAGCGGGGTGGGCGGGATCTCGGCGAGCGCCTGCGACGGCGTCACGACGCGGATGTCGTCGCGATTCTCGAGGGCCGCCGCGAGCGCGTTCAGGAACGGCTCCCCGTTTTCGGGATACGTCTCCCACGCGTTCTCGCCGTCGAGGATGACGGGCACGACGAGCTCCGCCTCGGGCGCCGCGTTGCGGATCGAGACGAGGCGCGCGACGAAGTCGGCCGCGGCGTCGGCGGGCTCCCACGTCGCGTACGAGAAGCCGATGCGGTCCGAGAGGACGCGGTCGCGGAAGAAGACCGCCGGCGATGCGACGCCCGTGAGCTTCCACGGGCGGAAGAGCAGGCGCGCGCGGTCGCCCTCGCCGAACGACCGGCGGGAGACGGGCGGGGAGTGGAAGAGGAGCGCCTCGTCGGAGGCGACCCACGAGACGCCCGCCTCGCCGAGCAGCGCGAGCGCCGCCTCGGAGAGCGCGCCCTCGGGCGGCCACATCCCCTTCGGCCGGAAGGCGAAGTGCCGCTCGAACGTCGAGAGGCCGAGCGCGAGCTGCGAGCGCGCGTCGTCGGGGTGCGAGAAGCGCGGCGAGGGGAGCGGAGCGTCGGGCAGCGACTGGCGCGCGACGCTCGAATCCGCGAGCAGAGGGAGGATCGGGTGGTGATACGGGCTCGTCGCGGCCTCGACGTTTCCGCTCGCAAACGCGGCCTTCCACGCGGGAATCACCTCCGAAAGCGCCGCGGCCTGCCGGTCGAGGAGGGCGTTCTTCTCGTCCTCCGTGTAGCCGTGTCCCCGCTTCCTCAGGTGGACGAGGAGCGGATCCTTCAGGAGCGCGGGGCTCGACCACGCGAGGTGGAAGAGGACGACGAGGTCGCGCGAGTCGGCCTCGGCGAACGGCGTGCCCGCCTCGGCGCGGGCCTTGAGCTCCGCGTAGCGCGGAAAGCGCGCAAGAACGCGGTCGTTCACGGAGAAGAAATTCTGGAGGGCGAAGCGCGCCGCGCCCGGGTCCCACTGCGACACGGGGGTCTTCGCGATCTCGAGGAACGCGTCCGACCCGCCCTTCGTGAGCATCTCGATCTGGTCGAGAAGCCCCGGCACGAGGTTCGCGGCGTGCGGCACGCGCGGGTGCGCCGAGAAGAGGGCGGGCAGCGAGGCGTAGTCCTTGAGGGCGTGGAGGCGCACCCACGGCAGCTGCGCCGGCTGGCCGTCGAACGTCACGTACCACGGCTGGTGGAAGTGCCAGAGGAAGAAGACGCGGAGAGGCGGGGAGGCCAAAGCGGTGCTGTTTTACAGAACCGCGGCGGGCGGCACAAGGGAGGCCGCGGCTGCTAGAATGCACGTCCCCCGGGCCCCCGGATGAGTTCGGGTCCCGCGCGACGGTCCCCTCCGAACCGTGTCAGGTCCGGAAGGAAGCAGCACTCAGGAGTAAGGCCCGGGCGCCGCGGATCGCCCGGACTCATCGGGGGGCTCGGGGGTCTTTTTTTCGAGTACAGTCACCTTCCGTGAGCGACGCGAACTGGGTCCCCCTCGCCCGCAAATGGCGCCCGCGCACGTTCGCGGACGTGGTCGGCCAGGAGGAGATCGTCCGGGCCCTCACGAACGCCGTGACGGCCGACCGTCTCGCCCACGCGTACCTGTTCTCGGGACCGCGCGGCGTCGGCAAGACGACGACGGCGCGCCTCCTCGCGGCGGCCATCAACTGCAACACCTCCGACCGCCCGACGGCGACGCCCTGCGGGACGTGCGCCTCGTGCACGGAGGTCCTCGAGGGGCGCTCGATCGACACGCTCGAGATCGACGGCGCCACGCACGGCAAGGTCGACCAGGCGCGCGACCTCATCGAGGTCGTCTCGTACGCGCCCTCGCGCGACCGTCGCAAGGTCTTCATCATCGACGAGGTCCACGCGATCTCCTCGGCCGCTTTCCAGGCCCTCCTCAAGACGCTCGAGGAGCCGCCCTCGCACGCCGTCTTCATTCTCGCGACGACCGAGCGCCACAAGATTCCGGCCACGATCCTCTCGCGCTGCCAGCGCTTCGACTTCCGCCGCCTCACGGACGACGAGGTCGCTGACCGGCTCGCGGACGTGGCGGGGCGCGAGGGCTTCGCCGTCGTCGAGTCCGCCCCGGCCGCGAAGAAGGGGTCGCCCTTCGTGGAGCGCCCCGCGCTCGGCGCGCTCGCGGCCGCGGCGACGGGGAGCCTCCGCGACGGGCTCTCGCTCTTCGACCAGGCCGCCGCGCGCTCGGGCGGCAGCGTGACCGCCGCGGACGTCGCCGCGCTCCTCGGCGCGCCCGACCGCACCGCTCTCGTGGCGCTCCTCGCGTCGGTGCTCTCGGGCGATCGCGCCGGCGTCCTCAAGGGCTGCGCCGAGCTGGACGCGGCCGGCGCCGACCCGCGCTCGACGCTCCACGACCTGACCGCCCTCGTCCGCGGCGCCGTGCGCCTCGCGGCCGATCCGGGCGCGCTGCCGCCTCCCGGGCTCTCCGAGGACGGCGCCGGACGCCTCGCCGGATTCGCGCGCGTGACGCCCTACCAGACGCTCCTGCGCCTCCTGACGCTCCTCTCCGAGTCCGACGGCACGCTGCGAAGGTCCGACGTCCCCGCCCTCGCGTTCGAAGTGCTCCTCCTGCGCCTCGCCGAGCTGCCGAAGCTCGTCGGAATAGAAGAGTTTCTTTCCGGTCGGACGGGGGGAGGGGGATCTTCTTCGAAGGGTGAAGGGAGCGAGGCCCGCGCGAGCGGCGGAGGGGCGGCGGGACCCGCCTCGCGCGCGACCAGTTCGCCCGCTGCCTCCGGACATTCACCTTCTAAGAAATCTTTCGCCGCCGCGGCGGTTGCTGTGCCGGGTGCCGCGACAGGCAGCCGGTCCGGTGCGCCGTCCGAAGCAGTAGATTCTTCTTCTTCCGAAGAAGCCCCCCGCTTCGTCGGGCTGACGCCCCTCGAGATCATCCCCGAGCCGCTCGACACCCCCGACCCCGCGGGCGCGTTCCGCGCGGCCGTCGAGAAGAAGAACTCGCAGCTCGGCGCGGTCCTCGAGGACACGTCCATCACGCTCGAGGGCAAGGTCGTGCGGATTCTCCTCGACCCGCCGAGCACGATCGTCGAGAAGCGCCTCGCCGAGCCCGCGGTCGCGCGCGTCCTCGAGGACGCCGCGCTCAAGGTCGTGGGCCGCGGCGCGAAGGTCGTCGTCGAGAACGCCTCGCCTCCGGGAGGCGACCTCACGGCCGCGGCTGCCGCCGCCGACCCCGCGACCCTCGAGAAGGAGCACCTCAGGCACAAGGTCGCCACCGACGAGCGCGTGAAGAAGATGATGGATCTCTTCGGCGGCGAGATCGCGGACGTCAAGCGGGACGACGGCTCCGGCCGGCCCAAGGGCCGCTGAGTGGCGTCCCTCCCGGCCCTCGACCGCCTCGTGGCGGCCCTCGAGAAGCTGCCCGGCATCGGCCCGAAGAGCGCCCGGCGCATCGCGCACTTCCTGCTCGCGGCGCCGGAGTTCGACGCGGCGATGCTGACGTCCGCCGTCGCCGAGGCCCGTGAGAGGACGCGCGCGTGCGGCGTCTGCCACGCCCTCACGGAAGAGGACCCCTGCTCGGTCTGCGCCGACCCGACTCGGGACGGGCGCGTCCTCGCGGTGGTCGAGGAGGCGTTCGACGTGGACGTTCTCGAGCGCACGCACGAGTTCCGGGGGCGCTACCACGTCCTCGGCGGCGCGCTCGCGCCGCTGCGGGGCGTCGGCCCCGACGACCTCAGCGTGGCCGACCTCGTCGCGCGGGTCGAGAAGGCCGCCCCCGAGGCGCGCATCGAGGAGGTCCTGATCGCCACGAACCCGAACGTCGAGGGGGAGGCCACGGCCCTCTATCTGGCCCGCCGGCTGAAACCGCTCGGGGTCCGGGTGACCCGCCTCGCGCTGGGCCTTCCGGTGGGCGCGGCGCTCGAATTCGCCGACGACGTGACGCTTTCCAGGTCCCTCGCGGGCCGCCGGGAGATGTGATCGGGTAAACTGCCCCGAAACGCATGTCCGATTTCGTTCTCTTCGACGAGGAATTTCATCAGATCAAGGACGTCATCGGACGCCTGAAGGTCGACGCCCAGGCGAAAGTCGTCTTCATCGTCGACAAGAACGGGCAACAGATCGCCGCCATGGGCGACATGGAGACCCTCGACACGACGTCGCTCGCGTCCCTCACGGCCGGCAACGTCGCCGCGACGGACGGCCTCGCGCGCCTGATCGGCGAAAAGGAATTTCCGGTCCTCTTCCACGAGGGCGAGCGCGACAACGTCTACATCTCCATCGTCGGCCAGCGCGTGATCCTCGTCGTCATCTTCGACGAACGCTCCTCGCTCGGGCTCGTGAGGCTCCGGGTCCGCAAGGCGAACGCCGAGCTCGAGCGCGTCTTCGAGACCATCCAGAAGAAAGTGGAGTCCGAGAAGGTCCGCAGGCAGGAAGGCTACGACTCACCCTTCGCCGAGATCACCGACGAAGACATCGACAGCCTCTTCCGGGAGTAGCGCAGCTCGATGACGTTCATCAACTACGCAGCCCGCGAGATCAACTGCAAGATCGTCTTCTACGGTCCCGGCCTCTGCGGCAAAACCACGAATCTGCAGTACATCTACGACCGCACGAATCCCGCGGCGAAGGGAAAGCTCATCTCCCTCGCGACGGAGACGGACCGCACGCTGTTCTTCGACTTCCTTCCGCTCGACCTGGGAACGGTGCGGGGCTTCAAGACGCGGTTTCACCTCTACACGGTCCCCGGCCAGGTCTTCTACGACGCGAGCCGCAAGCTCATCCTCAAGGGCGTCGACGGCGTCGTCTTCGTGGCCGACTCGCAGGAAGCGCGCATGGACGCGAACATCGAATCGCTCCAGAACCTGGACAAGAACCTCACCGAGCACGGGTTCGACCTCCAGGTCATCCCGTACGTCCTCCAGCTCAACAAGCGCGACCTCCCGACGGCGATGCCCGCCGAGGAGCTCTACCGCCAGCTGAACTTCAAGGGCGAGCCGACGTTCGAGGCGATCGCTCCGTCCGGCCAGGGCGTCTTCGACACGCTCAAGGCCGTGGCGAAGCAGGTCCTCATGGAGCTTCGGAAGAAGTAGGCCGGTGGACGCCCTCGCGCTGCGGCAGGCGCAGGAGCGCCTCCAGGCGTTCATCTCGGCCGAGGGGGGCGGCGACCGCTCCGAGGCGTTCGTCCGCCTCGTGAGGATCGCGCGCACGGCCGTGGCCGCGAGCCCCGAGGCGATGCCGCTTCTCACCGTGATCCAGGCGTCGCCCGAGCTCGTGCCGCGCTTCCAGGGCGCGCTCGCGACGCTTCTCGGGGAGACGGACGCGGCCACGCTCTTCGGCGAGACGGGGATCCCCGCCGAGCGTGGATTTTTCGCCGAGCTCGCGGATCGCATCGCACAGCGCCTCGTACCGGCGCCACGCAACGACCGCGACCTCTCGCACATCCTGCGGCGGCTCTACCGGACGCCGGGCGACGTCGACGCCCTCCGCGAGCTCGATCCGCGCGTCGTGCACGGCGTCGGGGACCTCTTCGCGGGCGCGGGCTCCGAGGCCTGGGCGCCGGTCCGGCGGGCCTGCGCGGACGGCTTCCGCCTGCTCGCCTCGCGCGTCGCATCCCACGGCCTCGCGCGCGAGCTGCGCGCCCGCTCGACCCCGTGCCGCGTCGCCGAGTCGCCCTTCTACCGCCTCGCCCGGATCGCCGACGCGCTCCTCGACGCGTGGGAGGCCGGCGGAGAGACCGCGGCGGCGGCCGCCGCCTTCCGGAAGGAGTCGGGGGAGTGCCGCAAGGAGACGCGGGCCGTCCAGCGCCACCTCGAGAATGCGGGCGTCAGCGTCCGGATCGTCTTCGACCTCGAGGTCATCGAGCGGTGCCTCACGCGAATGGCTCTCATGGCCGACGTGATCGAGGCCGCTCCCGGCATCGAGACGTCGCGCGCGGCCCACCGCCTCTTCGTGCGCCTCGCGACGCTGGCCCAGCAGGAGAGTTCGATCGCCCACCTCGTGAAGTGGAACCTCCACCTCCTCGACCGCAAGATCGTCGAGCGTTCCGGCGAGACCGGCGAGCACTACGTCGCGGCGGACAGGAAGGACTACCGGCACATCTGGGCCGCGGCCGCGGGCGGCGGCGCGTTGACGGTCCTGACCGCCGCGATCAAGATGGCGGTCCACGAGCTCCACCTCGCGCCGTTCCCCGAGAGCTTCCTCTACGGCCTGAACTACGCCGTGAGCTTCCTCGCGCTCCAGGCGTTCGGCCTCGTCCTCGCGACGAAGCAGCCCGCGATGACGGCCGCGACGCTCGCGAAGATCATCCAGTCGAGCGAGGGCGAGGACCGTCTCGAGCGCGTCGCGACGTTCTTCTCGCGCCTCACGAGCTCGCAGCTCGCGGCCGCCGCCGCGAACGTGCTCGTCGTGGGCGCGGGCGCGGCGGTCTTCGACGGGCTCTGGCGCCTCGTGGCGGGCCGGGCGTACCTCGATCCGGAGGTCGCGGCGCACACGTTCGAGACGCTCAGCCCGCTGGACAGCGGGACGGTCTTCTTCGCCGCGCTCACGGGCGTCCTCCTCTGGATGGGGGGCGTCGCGGGCGGCTGGTTCGAGAACTGGGTCACCGTGCACCGGCTGCCGGAGGCGCTCGCCGGGAAGAAGCCGGGCGGGACGCTCACGAAAGAGCGCCTCCGGCGCATTGGCGACGCGCTGAGCCGGAACGCGGCGGGATGGGGCACGAACGTCGCGCTCGGGTTCCTGCTGGGCTTCGCTCCCGCGGTCGGGCGCTTCTTCGGCATCCCGTTCGACGTCCGGCACGTCACGCTCTCGACCGGCACGCTCGCGCTCGCGGCCGCGGGCCTCGGGGAGAGGTGGTTTCTCGGCGGGTGGTTTCTGCGCGCCCTCGGCGGCATCGCCGTCATGTTCGTCCTGAACCTGACGGTCGCCTTCACGCTGTCTCTCGTCAACGCCGCCCGCGCATTCGAGATGACGAACGCGGACCTCTGGGGCGTCCTCAAGCACGTCTTCGCGCACTTCCGGAAGAACCCGCTCTCGTTCGTCCTGCCGCCGAAGGCGGACGCCGCGGAGAAGTAGCTAGGGCGCCGCCGGTCCGCCCGCGGGCGCGCCCCTCCTGTAGACGTCCTCGAAGAAGGCGAGCCTGCCGTCCGCGCTCGCGAGCGCCGTCGTGTAGATGAGCCAGACGGGGACGCGCGGCTTCAGGGCTGGCGGCGCGCCACCATGAAGCTCGAGTTGACGGTGCCGGCGTAACAGGTCAGAATGACCAGAGAGGTCATATGAGCGTCAATCGGGTCCGTGTTGTTTCCGTCGTCGAGGCAAAGGCCCGATTCTCCGAAGTCGTGCGCGAGGCGGAGGCGGGCGGCATCGTCATGATCCGCAGGCATGGCCGGGACGTGGCGGCCGTCGTGCCCGCAAAGGACGCCGAGCGCGTGGGCCGGCTCCGGGCGGCGGGGCCGGAGAAGGGGTTGGCGGCGGTCGCCGGGGGGTGGAAGGGCTCGGAGGACCTCGTCGAGCGCGCCGACGCGATCCGCCGCTCGGCCGCGCGCCGGCGGGCGCGCCTCGGAAGCTGAATGGCCTTCCTCTTCGACACGGACGCCATTTCGGAGGTCCTGCGGGGGCGGCCCCGTCCCGATTACATTCAGTGGCTTCGCGGCGTGCCGCGTGAGGATCAGTTCACCAGCGCCGTCGTCGCGGCGGAGCTCTACAGGGGCGCGCTCGGGTCCGAGCGCGCCAGGTTTCATCTCGAGAACATCGAGAAACGCGTCCTGCCGGGCGTCACGGTCCTTCCGTTCGACGTGGCGGTGGCGCGCGTTTACGGCGAGATAGAGGCCGGTCTGAAGAGCGGTCACTCCCTCGCGGACGCGGATCTCCAGATCGCCGCGACCGCGATCCGCCACGGCCTCGAGCTCGTGACCCGAAACGTTCGGCACTTCGAGACGGTACCCGGCCTCGTTCTCTGTCGGGTCCTTGGCGAGGCGCAACCCGCGGAGGCGCAACCCGTCGAGGCGCAACTCGTCGAGGCGCAACCCGCCGAGACGGCGCCCCGGGACATCCACGCCGCGATGGCCGCGATCGAGATGTACCGCTGGCAGCCGGAAGAAGATTGAAGAGCTCCCGCGCGGGCCTGCTCGCTCTTCTCGCTCTCGTCTCGTGCGCGCCCGAGCCGGCGCCGCGCTCGCCGGCGCGCAGCGCGGCGACGCCCGCTCCCGCCATTCCCGGCGTTTCGATCCGGAAGGTCGAGCGGAGGGACCTCGTTCCCCTGGTCGTGCACGTCGTGGCGATCGACCTCGCAAAGGCGCCGGGCGTGCTGAAGGTCGTCGCCGAGCGCGGCCCGGACGGCCTCGTCACCGCGACGGTGAGCCGGCTCGCGGCGCTGAACGGTCTTTTCCTCGCGGTGAACGCGAGCTTCTTCCAGCTGCCGGCCGGGAAGTACCCGGCGGCGGGCGAACGCGCCGACGCGGTCGGCGGGCTCCTCCTCGACGGCGAGTCCGTCGCGCCGAAGGGCCCCGGCCTCGGCCTCATCAACGCGGGGCTGTGCATGGACGGGCGAAACGTCCGCGTCGAGAAGGGCTTCGCGTGCAAGGGCGCGCGCTACGGCCTCGCGTCCGGCCCGCTGCTGCTCTGGCACGGCGAAGCGGTGGACACGGCGTTCGCGGACAAGATCTTCAAGTCCCTCCGCCACCCGCGCACGGCGGTGGGCGTCGATTCGACGAGGCAGAAGGTCTGGTTTCTCGTCGCCGACGGCCGGCAGCCCGGCGTCTCCGAAGGCGCGACGCTGGACGAGCTGAAGCAGATGCTGAAGGGCGAGGGCGCGACCGACGCGCTCAACCTCGACGGCGGCGGCAGCTCCACGCTGGTTAAGCGCCAGCCCGACGGCAGCTACAAGGTGCTCAACATCCCCATCCACGAGCGAATCCCCGGCCGAGAGAGGCCGGTGGTGAGCGCGGTGGGGGTGGCGCAAGGACCGTTGACTAGCTTTTAGGCAAGCGCTGCGATCTGCTCTTCGCCCGGAACTGGGCGAACACCGGCGGCAAGAAGCGCAACTTCGGTCTGGTCGAGTGCTGGCGTTGGCGGAATGAAGATCACGAGCCCGTCACGTCCCCGAGTCAGCAACACCCGATAGACGTTCTTTAAGAGTTGCTTGGGGTCGGCTTGAACGTACTTACGTCGAATTGGCGTCAGCTTCCACTCGGAGCCGGTCCAGGCGTAATCCTCTCCCCAGCAGACAACGGGCAGGTCCAGTTCTAGGCCCTGGCAACTGAACTCAGTCACTGTGGCCTCTAACGCACAACAAGATGTGTTCTTGCTCGGCGGGTCGTTATACCAGCGCGCGACCTTGAGACGGCTCGTCGCAGGCCAGCTGTTATCCACACCGAACTTCGGAAGGCTCCGTGCGTGTGAAGACGAAAGAAGGCCGTATCGCTTGTCGGCATCACCCTCATAGCGGGCACGTACGTAACGCTTGGCCTCGTCCAGATCCCTCGTGAGATACATCGGAAAGCCCTCGTCGTGCATGGGGAGGGCGAGACGGGCAGCAAACGGGAGACTTCCGTCGAGGAGATTCTGCACCCAAGCGTGTAGTTGCTCGGCGCGGCGAGATCTCAGGCTCAGCGAGAGGTCGAGTTCTTTGTGAGTGACGGGGCTGGACCTTTCAAAGTCCGCGGCTAGGCGAGGCGCGCAGTGAACGCTCCAATCAACTGAAGCGATCGGGGGCCGAACCGCGTCGGCCCACTGAGCGATTCCCCCCTCTTCTCCGGAGTGAATTTCCTGCCCGTCTCCGACGAGACCGACGAGTGCGACCCATGCCTCGACCTTTTCACCCGCTTCGACAAGAAGTTGTGGCTCGCCCTTCGGGACACCGCGCTTTTCCTGCATGTATGCCTGATCCCACGCACGCTGTGCCTCATCGAATACGACGACATGTTCCTTCGGCTTGCGCTGGCCGATTCCGTAGCTTCGGATGTAAGCGTGCAGGTCCCGGACGAAAGCTCTGTTCCCTAGAGCATCTTGGAGCACTTGAACGAGCGGCCCATTGCCTGAAAGAAACGTCGACGACCCAAGTTGAGACGAGTGTTCATAGACCAGCCTCAACCCAGTCAAGGTCTTTCCCGAACCCGGAACGCCGGTGAGCATCACGAGCACTCGTTGACCGCTGGCAGCAGCATCTCCCGCGATCTTGCATAGGAGATCAACAGCCTGTGGGATTCCAGCTGAAAGGGCTCGCTTTACGTGCGGGAGTGGCTCGTTCGCGAAAATCCGTCGCGCTGCCTCGACAAGGAAGGGCAGCGGTCTGTAATCCGAGTTGAGCCATGCGGTGAGGTCAACATGACCGTCGGCCGCGGCCTTTTGAAGCGACGAACTGAGCAAAGCCACGTCGATAACCGAGACACCCTGGTCTCGCCTCTCCTTGTACGTTCCCTTCGTGAGCACGAGGATCGGATGAATCAGCCGCCCATGACTCTCTTCGTGGTATTCGGCGAGATCTCGAGCGTATGCGGCTACCTGGTCGACGAACCCGCGGTTCAGCCGTGCGGTGGACTTGAACTCCAGAACTGCGATTGCGCCTCCCGCGAGCAGTACCACGTCGGGCCGGCGGCCTCCCTCCAAGGGGAGTTCGTACTCGAACACGATCCCCCAGTGGATCGCGTCGGGCTTCGCGATACAGACGATCCTCAGGGCGGCCGCAAGAATCTCGTATTCCTCGGACCACGCGCCTGTCTGCGTGCCCGCCGGATGCCGAGCGAACATCCGCCTGTGGTGGTCGCTGAGCGAGGCGAGCCATTTCTCGGGGGTTGAGTTAAGAAAGTCACGAACGGTACCGGCCCACCCCCAGGGATCGGACGAGGCAGGGACACTTTCGGGCAAGCGACTATCCCTTCTTGTACAGGTACGCCGACTCCAGTGTCCGCACGCCGTCGTTGTCGCCGACGACGTACTTGCTGCCGCTCCAGATGGCGGCGCCGGCGGCTTTGCCCTTGGCGTCGACCGCGTAGAAGTTGACGTTGAACTTCGGGCGGCCCTTGTCGTCGCGGTGGCGGGGGACGCGGTGGGTTTTTTCGTCGATGCGCTTGAGGGCGAGGAGGCAGGCCTCCTCCGGGCTCTTTCCCTGCCGCATGAACTCGACGACGGTGTGCGAGCCGCACGTCAGGAGGTTCGCCTCGCCGCGTCCCGTGGACCCGCAGCTCCCGACGCCGTTCTCGGAATAGATACCCGCGCCGATCACCGGCGAGTCGCCGAGGCGGCCGGGAATCTTGAAGAAGAGGCCGGACGTCGTCGTGACGCCGACGAGGTCGCCCTTGGCGCTGCGGACGGACATGTGGATCGTGCCCTGCGGGCGGAAGTCGGCGTTGCCGTACTTCCGGATGAATTCCTGGATGGCCGGGTCCTCGGCTTCCTTGGCCGACTCGATCCAGTCGTCGCTGTCCGACAGGCGCTCTCTCCAGTAGAGCCAGATCTTCCGCGTCTTCTCCGTGAGGAGGTCCTCGACCGGGAAGCCGTGCGCCGTCGCGAACTTCCGGGCGCCCGCGCCGACGAGAAACACGCGGTCCGTGCGCTCCATGACGAGCTTCGCGACCTTCGACGGCGTCTTCACGCCCTCGAGCGCGCCGACGGCGCCCGCGCGCAGCGTGCGCCCGTCCATGACGGCCGCGTCCAGCTGCACCACGCCCTCCTCGTTCGGGATCCCGCCGTACCCGACGCTCATGTCGTTCGGGTCGAGCTCGTTCACGTTCACGCCGGCGATCGCGGCGTCGAGCGGGTCGTAGCCCTGGATGAGCGCCTGCCGCGCGGCCTTCGCGGCCTCGACGCCGTTGCCGGACGTCACGAGGACGTAGCCGTCCGTGCCAGAAGCAGGCGCGTTTCCTGCGGCCGGAGTGCTCTGGCCCTGCAATTTCTCTTCGAAGGGTGAAGAGGGGAGGGCGCCGGCAAGAGATGCGGCTGCGGCGGCCTGGAGAAAGCGACGGCGGCTGGAAGTCATGCGGGAGACGATAGCCGAGAATGAAATGGTAGAATATCCACCATGAAAACCACCATAGATTCCGCCGGGCGCCTCGTCATCCCGCGGGAGGCTCGCCGCGAGGCGGGTCTCGTCGCGGGCGCGACACTCGACGTACGTGTCTCGGAGGGCCAGGTGATTCTCGAACCCGAGACGCGCCCGGTGAGGCTCGTGCGAAAGGGACGCCTCATGGTTGCGCGCGCGGCGGACGCGGGGAAGGGGCCGCGTCTCACGACCGAAGGCGTCGAGCGCACGAGATCGATCCTGAAGCGCCGGGGCTGACGTGCCCCGGCCGCTCGGAGGGTTTCTCCCCGATACGAGTTGCATTGTGGCGGCGCTCGTCGACTGGCACGAATGCCACGAGGCGGCTGTTCGTGAAGTCTCTGCGCGTCTCGACGCCGGCGAGCGGTTCATCGTCGCGGCGCCCGCCCTCGTCGAATCCTACGCGGTTCTCACACGACTCCCCGCACCGCACCGCCTCTCACCAGGCGACGCGCTCGCCCTTCTGGAGGCGAATCTCTTCGGGCATTCACTCGTGGCCCTCGAGGCGGTTTCGTATCGGGCGCTCATCTCGGAGGCGCCGGCCCGTTCCATCGCCGGGGGCCGAACCTACGACGCCGTGATCGCCCGGTGTGCGGTTCGTGCCGGCGCCGAAGTGATTCTGACGTTCAACGAACGCCACTTCCGCGGTCTTGCTCCGGGCATCGAGATCGTGACGCCGGCGCCCTGACCGCGGGCCCTACTCCTCCGGCAGCTCGACTTCCTCGGACTCCTGGCGGACGCTGCCGGGGAGCGCGAACTTCAGGATGATGTCGCCGAGGTTCTGGGAGAACGTCGAGCGCATGAGCACCTGGTCGCAGCCGGCCTTCTTCGCGCGCTCGATCAGCTCGAGCTGCTTGTGCTCGCAGTAGCCGACCACCGTGATGTTCTTCGTCCTCGGGGCCTTCTTGAGGGCCGTGATCGCGGCGATCGGGTCGCTCTTGAGGGCGAGGTCGATCAGGACGAGGCCGACCCGGGTCGGATCGGCCTTCTTCTCGATCTCCGCGGGCGTGTCGAGGAAGACGCCGGGCGTCTGGCTGGATTTCAGCGCGTGATCGATCTTCGTTCTCCAGAAGAGGTCGTCTGTCAGGACGAGCACGGTGCGATTCATGGTCCCTCCTCGGAGGAGGCAGACCCCGGTCCCGGGTGGCCCGGCCGTCTCATGGGACTGCGTCACCCTGAAGTATAGCCGCGACAGGCGTTTCCCGTTCGACAATCCGGGCTCCGGAGTGTCAGACTCCGGCCCGTTTCCATGACCGAATTTCGCCGAATGCACCGGCCGGCCTCACCCGCGACCCGCGGTGCAAGGAGGATTTTTTCCGCATGAGTGACAAGGAATTCAAGCCGTTCGTCCCCGCCGACTCCCAGATGCGGGAGTTCACGGGGCGGGCCCTCGTTCTGGGCCTCCTCATGAGCGTCATCCTCGGCGCCGCGAACGCCTATCTCGGCCTGAAGGCCGGCATGACGATCGCGGCGACGTACCCGGCGGCCGTCATCGGGATGGCGGTCCTGAGGATCTTCAAAGGCTCGCTCCTCGAGGAGAACTTCGCCCGTACCGTCGGGTCCATCGGCGAGTCGGTCGCCGCCGGCGCGATCTTCACGATCCCGGCGTTCGTGATCCTCGGGATGTGGAAGTTCCAGGGCTGGAACGCGAGCGAGTACCTCACGGCGACGGCTCTCATGATCCTCGGCGGCTTCCTCGGCATCCTGTTCGTGACGGTGCTCCGGCGCGTGATGGTCGAGGACAAGTCGCTGCCGTTCCCCGAGTCCGTCGCCGCGGCCGAGATCCACAAGGCCGGCCAGCGCGGCGCCGAGGCGGCGCAGCAGCTCTTCAAGGCGATGGGCGTCGGGGCGATCATCAAGTTCCTCGGCGACTTCGGGCTCTTCAAGGCCTCGAACGACTTCCACGTCGCGGTCGGGACGTTCAAGGAAAGCTTCGTGCGCCTCGGCCTCAAGGGCGACGCGCACAAGATCGAGGCCGGCGGCGTCACGACGATGTCCGCCCCCGCGGCGACGCCCGCATATTTCGGCGTCGGCTACATCATCGGGCCCGAGCTGGGCGCGCTGAACTTCGCGGGCGGCCTCCTCGCGTGGGGCCTCTTCGTACCCCTCCTCGTCTTCTTCCTCGGGCCCGCGAACATCGGCGCCTACACGGCCGCGGACGGCACGCAGAACTGGGCCGGCCTCGCGGGCCACCTCTACCGCTACATCGTCCGGCCCATCGCGGTCGGCGGCATGCTCGTCGGCGCGTGCTTCACGCTCTTCCGGATGCGGAAGAACCTCGTCGCCGGCATCAAGCGCGGCGTCCAGGACGTCAAGAAGTCGGCGGCGGCCTCCGCGGCCACGTCGCGCATCGAGAAGGACCTCAGCCTGAAGGTCGTCGGCCTCGGCATCGCGGCCGTCTTCGTCCTCATGGTCGGCCTCTACTTCTACTTCACGGGCGTCATGGGCGGCGCGTTCCTCGCGGCGCTCGTCATGCTCGTGACGGGCTTCTTCTTCGCGGCCGTGTCCGGAAACCTCGTCGGGATGATCGGCTCGTCGAACAACCCGATCTCGGGCCTCACGCTCGCGACGACGATCGTCGCGGCGCTCACGATGGTCATCATCGGCGTCAAGGGCGCGCAGGGCGTCGCGGCCGTGCTCGGCGTCGCGGCGGTCGTCTGCGTGTCGTCGGCGGTCGCGGGCGAGATGCTGCAGGACCTCAAAGTCGGGCACATCCTCGGCGGCACGCCGT
The DNA here is from genome assembly GCA_036504335.1 of Thermoanaerobaculia bacterium. Lineage (GTDB taxonomy): Bacteria > Acidobacteriota > Thermoanaerobaculia > UBA5066 > UBA5066 > Fen-183. Next base: position 52,453 of record DASXVJ010000033.1, on the reverse strand, counting down.
GGAAGATGCAGCTCGGCGACATCCTCGGCGTTCTCGTCGCCGGGCTCGTCATGTTCTTCCCGCTCTACCTCCTTCACACGTCCGACCTCGCCTCGAACCCCGGCGTCGGCGGCTTCGGCGGCAAGAACCTCCCGGCCCCGCAGGCGGGCCTCATGGCGGCGCTTTCGCAGGGCATCGTGGGCGGCGAGATGGCGTGGCCGCTCGTCCTCGTCGGCATCGCGATGGGCCTCTCGCTCATCCTCATCCGCGTCAAGAGCCCGATGCTCTTCTCGGTCGGCATGTACCTGCCTCTCGAGACGACGTTCGCGATCTTCATCGGCGGCCTCATCAAGGGCGCCGTGACGAAGTCGGCCGACAAGCGCGGCTACAACGAGGCGCAGAAGGCGCGCGTCGAGAACGCGGGCGTCCTCGCGGCGTCGGGGCTCATCGCGGGCGAGGCGCTCGTCGGGCTCCTCGTGGCGGGCGTCGTCGCGTTCCGCTCGGACAACAGGTTCCCGCAGATCGGCGGGATGTTCGACGCGGTGGGCGGATGGCTCGCCATCCCGGTCATGCTCATCCTCGCGGCGTATCTCGTGTGGGTGCCCCTCGGGAAGGCCGGCGCTGCCGACGAGCCGGCTCCTCCGACCGCGATGATGTGAGCCGTCGAAAGATCCTGATCCTGGGGACCGCCGCGCTCGCCGGGGCGGTCCTTTTCTTTTTCGATCCTGCCACCGCGGGTTTCTACCCGCCCTGTCTGTTCAAGACGTTTCTCGGAGCGCAGTGCCCCGGCTGCGGCTCCCTGCGCGCCGCCCACCAGCTCCTGCACGGCAACTTCGCGGCCGCGTGGGGGCTGAATCCGACATTGATGATCGTCGGGCCGCTCGCGGCTGCTCTGACCCTCTTCACCCTTCCAAGAAGTCCGAAAACGCCCTGACGACCTGATCAAGCGTCACGGAAAGGTGCACCGTCCTCTCCGGGCAACACGAAAACGTGCGACGGGTGAGGGAGATCACGGGGATAGAGCTGGCACGGCCTTGCAACTCTGTTTTCGTCCGGGGCAAGACGCTCAGGGCAGAAAGAGAGGCCGATCATGAATACCAGGATGCGCAATCTGACGCTCACCGCCGCGGCCCTCGCGGCCCTGACGGTAATCGCTCCGAAGGCCGCCGCACAGCCATGGAAGGGGTTCCCGCTTCCCCCGAGCCCGCACCAGGTGAGGGAAATGTTCGAGGAGCGGCACGGCTCGCCCCGGAACCAGGCTCCCGGGCACGCTTACGGATACTACGGGCGCGAATCCTACGGCGGCGGATACGGCCGCGGCGCCTATGGTCATGGCGGCGGACACGGTTACGGCGGCGGATACGGAGCCTATGGCGGCTATGGCCGCGGGTACTACGGCGGATACCCTCACCGGTACGTCGCGCCCGTGCGCCCCTACGCCCGTTACGGCTACGGCGGCGGATACGGCGCGCCCTACCGCACGTACTCGGGCTTCCGCTTCTACTCGTCCTGCCCGGGGCCCGGCTACGTCTACATCGCGAACGTCGGATGGGGACTGCCGCCGTTCGAGGGTGCCGCCTGGGACCCCGGTTACTACGACGATGAAGGGCTCTGGATCGAAGGCTGCTGGCGCTGAGCCTCGCGGTTGCGACAGACGGCGGGCGGCCTCAGGGCCGCCCGCTTTCCTTTTTCAGCAGCGCGCTCTTCCGCTCGACGCCCCAGCGGTAGCCGCCGAGGGCGCCGTCGCTCCGCACGATGCGGTGGCACGGCACGACGAGAGCTGCCGGGTTGTGCGCGCAGGCCGAGGCAACCGCGCGCGCGGCCGAGGGCCGGCCGATCGCGGCGGCGAGCTGGGAATACGAGCGCGTCTCGCCGCGCGGAACCGCGCGCAGCGCTTCCCACACGCGCCGCTGGAACGTCGTCGCCCGGAGGTCGAGGGGGATCGACGACAGGTCGACGGCCCCGGCGAGGGAGCGCGCGATCGTCTCCGTCCACTCCGCGAGGGCGGCGGGCGCCTTCTCGATCAGGGCCTCGGGGTACTCGCTTCGGAGGCCCGCCTCGAGCGCGCGCTCGGAGTCGCCGAGCGTCACGGCGCAGACGCCGCGATCCGTCGCCGCGACGAGGAGGCGCCCGAGCGGGGTCGAGACGGTCGCGAAGCGCACGTGCAGGCCCTTGCCGCCGCGCGCGTACGCCGCGGGCGTCGTCCCGAGGTGGTGCGGGGCGCTCGCGTAGGCGCGGCTGGACGAGCCGTAACCCGCCTCGAAACTCGCGGAGGCGACGTTCGCGCCGTCCTTCAGGAGCGCCTTGAGCCGGTCGGCGCGCTGCGCGCCGGCGTAGCGCTTCGGCGTGACGCCGACGAGTTTCTTGAACGTCCGCTGGAAGTGGAACGGCGACAGGCCCGCCACGCGCGCGAGCGTCGCGAGCGGGACGCTCTCGTCCGCGTGAGCCTCGAGGAACGCGACGGCCCGCCGTACCGCGCGGACGGCTTCGGGCGGCTCGGTCGTGGCCGGCCTGCAGCGCAGGCAGGCGCGGAAGCCGGCTCGCTCGGCCTCGGCGGGCCCGGCGAAGAACCGCACGTTTTCGCGGTTCGGACGGCGGGCCGCGCAGGACGGGCGGCAGTAGACGCCGGTCGTCGCGACGGCGAAGACGAAACGCCCGTCCTGAGAAGCGTCGCGGGCGACGACGGCTTTCCAGGCGGCGCGGGGGTCGGGGGAGGACGGCGCGGGCATCGCGGTGATCATCATGCCGCCAATGTGCGGCGGGGAAGGCCTTCCCTCTCCCCGGATCTTGCGGCCGAATTCGCTCAGCGCTTGAAGAGGGGCAGGAGCGTCGTCTCGAGGCGCCGGTAGAGCGCGGCCGTGGCCTCCACGTCCCGCCGGCAGTACTCGGCCACTTCGGCGAGCCGCCCCTCGCGGTACGCGTCGCCGACGGCGTAGCCGTGCATCTCCTCGCTCTTCGGGGAGGGGATGCCGAAGGCGACGCACGCGGAGTGGAGGGAAGGGGATTGATCCCTCGAAACCGTGCCATGGAAGGTCAGTACTTCGAGGAGATCGACGTGCGATTCCATGGAATACCGATAGCCGGAAAGATTCTTTGAAGGTTGAAGAGCGTGGATGGCGCTTCTCACCGAAAGGAATGGGCCGTCGAAAGAGCGGCCGTTGAAGGAGACGAAGCGCTCGAACTTGTCGACGTGCGCCCAGAACTCCCGAAGCATGGTCGCCTCGTCGCATGCGACGTACTCGAAGAGGCCGTCCTCGGCGGCGCGCGCAGCGCGCTCGCCTTCCGCCTCGTACCAGACGATCCCCCGTCCCGTCTCGGGATTCAGCATCGCGATCACGATGACCTTGCCGGTGTAGGGAGAGAGCGCCCCGCCCTCTTTCCTTCTCAGAAAATCCTCGTGATCTTCGGCCCATCGCGTGAGCCGTCCGCGCTGGATCTCGTCCAGGTCCAGCCAGGGCCGCGACACCGTCTCGATGTCGAAGACGACCGTCTTCACGGGGCGGAAGCTTACTTGAGGCGCTCGGCGAGCCAGCCGAGCACGGCCTTCTCGGCCTCGGGGTGCTCGCGCAGGAGAGCGAGGTTGTGCGCGGCCCCCGGGAGGAGCAGGAGGCGCTTCGGGGCCTGCGCGGCCGCCTCGAGCTTCTTCGCCGAGTCGGCGCGGCCGGGATCGGCCTCGCACGCGAGGAGGAAGAGGGAGCGGGGGACGGGAGGCGTCGTCCCGGCGAGGTCCGCGACGCGCGGCTCGTTCACGGAGATGACGACCGCGGCGTCCACCTGCCCGCGCGCGGCCGCGAGGAGCGCGAGGTACCCGCCCACCGAGAACCCGAGCGCGGCAGTCTTCGGCGCGCGCGCCTTCATCCACGCCGCCGCGGCCTCGACGTCGCGCGGGAAGCCGTTCGGGTCCTTGAGGAGGCGCGGGGAGATCGGAATCGGCTGCCCGTTTTTCTTCGTGGACTCGCCGTGGGCGCGCAGGTCGATCGCGAGCGTCGCGTAGCCGGCCGTGCCGAGCTTCTGAGCGAGCGGCTCGAGCTCGCGCCGCTCGCGCGAGAAATCGTGCAGGAGGAGGACGGCCGGCGCCTTGTCGTTCCCGTCCACGGGCCGCCACGAGGCCGCGAGGGCGACGCCGTCGGCCGTGGTGATCGTCACGCGAGTCGGGTCGGGCGGGCGCGGCACCGCCGTCGGCTCCGGCTCCTTCCGCTTCTTCTTCTTCGCGGCGGCGGCCGGAGAGGCCGTGAGAAACGCGACGGCCGCCAGGGCGGCGGCCGCGCGGCGCAGGCGGAACCGGAGTGCCGTCACTTTGGGCGGAAGCCGCTCCCGAAGGCGAAGAGCACGTGGTCGTGCGCGTAGTGCACGAGGAGGAACGACAGGACGACCGCGTAGTAGCTCGGCTCGGCCGGCAGCTTCAGGACGATCGTGAGCAGGACGATGATGAACGTCGCGCCGGTCGTCAGCAGGATGTTCCAGCCGTAGTAGCGGAAGAACTTTCCGGGCTGCGCGAGCCTCTTGGCGAGGCTCTCCTTCGCGATCGTGTTGTCCTGCTGGAGGATCAGGTACGTGAGGCCGAGGTACTGGAAGGAGTGCCACGCGTTGAAGCCCTGGAAGGAAACCGAGAGTTCGGGCATCCGCGGGATGACGAGCGCGACGCCGGCCGTGAGCGCCATGAAGAAGACGTACGGGCCTCCGACTTCCTTTCGCCGGAGCTGGTTCAGCGTGTAGACGATCCAGGTGGCGATGAGCGCGGCCGTCACGAGGGCGAAGCCGTCCGCGAACCAGGCGTGCTTGAGGAACTGCGGGAACCAGAGCGTCGTGTCGCCGATCCTGAACGTCCCGGCGACGTGCCGGTACATCGCGTAGCTGTAGAGGGAGAAGAGGATCACGGAGACGTCCAGGCCGCGCTGCCAGGGCTTCGCGGCGCCGCCCTTCTCGCGGTACAGGTACGCGATGTACGAGGCCTGGTCGCACACGTGCATCGAGGCCCACGTGAAGAAGAACGTGAGGAGCGCCTGGAATGCGAAGAGGGCGCCCAGGATCACGATCACGGGGATGATCACGACGGGCGCGAACGTGAGCGCCGGGTGGAGCTTCCGGAAGTTCGGCTCGAACACCGTCTTCAGGAAGGTCGCGTACATGTGGGGGCCGCCGACGAGGAGCGTGATGAGGAGGTCCACGCCGCCGGCCGTCGTCTTCCCGAGGGAGTGGACGAGCGGCGGCACCGCCACGAGGACGGCGGAGAAGGAAAGGACCACGAGGTCCCAGCGCGGATTCGAGATCCACGGGGACGCGGCAGGCTGGGACAAGGCTTCGGCGCGTGCGCTCATTCAAACCCCGCGGGCCTTCCGGCCGCCGGCGCGGGCAGTGTAGCAAAGGGAATTTCGAGGATCAGCCCGGCGTTAAGATGCGCCGCATGAGTGCGATCCCGTCTCAGGACGTCGCCCTGGAGATCCGGCGCCTGAAGCAGGAGCGGAACGCGATCGTCCTCGCGCACTACTACCAGGAGTCCGAGATCCAGGACGTCGCCGACTTCGTGGGCGACTCCCTCGAGCTCGCCCGCCGCGGCAAGGAGGCGAACGAGGCCGTCATCGCCTTCGCGGGCGTCCACTTCATGGCCGAGACGTCGAAGATCCTGACGCCCGAAAAGACGGTCGTCGTGCCGGATCTCGAGGCGGGATGCTCGCTCGCGGACGGCTGCCCGGCGCCGCTCTTCGCCGAATGGCTGAAGAAGTACCCGGGCCACACGGTCGTCAGCTACATCAACTGCTCGGCGGGCGTGAAGGCCCTGTCGGACGTCATCGTGACGTCGTCGTCCGCCGAGGTCATCCTCCGGCAGATCCCCGATCCCGTCGTCTTCGCGCCGGACCGCAACCTCGCGGCGTGGCTCGAGAAGAAGCTGGACCGGACGTTCGTGGTCTGGCCGGGGACGTGCGTCGTCCACGAGACGTTCTCGGAGCAGAAGCTCCTCGACCTCGTGGCGCGCCACCCGGAAGCCGAGGTCATCGCGCACCCCGAGTGCGAGCCGCGCATCCTCGCGCACGCGGCGTTCGTCGCGTCGACGTCCGGCCTCCTCAAGCGTGTCGTCACGTCTCCGAAGCAGGCGTTCATCGTCGCGACCGAGGAAGGGATCCTCCACCAGATGCGCCTCGCGGCGCCCGGCAAGACGCTCATCCCGGCGCCGCCGGTCGCGGACTGCTCGTGCAACACCTGCCCGCACATGAAGCGCAACACGCTCGAGAAGCTCGCGGCCTGCCTGCGGGACCTCGCGCCGCGGATCGAGGTGCCGGAGCCCGTCCGCGTGAAGGCGAAGAAGTCCATCGACCGGATGCTCGAGATGACGGCGGGGCGGACGCTCGCGCCGGCCGGCGCCCGGTCTTGAGCGCGCGCCTCCCGCGCGTGTCGCTCTTCGGGGGCGCCGCCCTCCTGGCCGCCGGCCTTGCGGCAGCGTTCGCCGTCCTGCCCGAGTGGCGCGCGATCCCGCCGCGCCCGATGAACGCGGTCGACCTGGCGCGTGCCGTGATGCGCGACGCCGGAGCGACGCTCACGAAGGCCCAACTCGTCTTTTCGGCGCGGCCGAATCTGACGTCGGACTTCGAGCGGGCGTACCGTCGGCTGGGCTCGGGCGCGCGGGCCTACCTCGAGACCACGGGCGGAGCGTTTGCGTGGACCGTGCGGGGCACCGCGTCGGTTCCGGGCGGCGGAGTCGGAGCGGCAGAGATCGCGTTTTCGCCGGACGGCTCGGTCCAGGCCGTGGACTGGTCGCCCGAAGGCTCCATCTTCGAAGGGCCGGACGAGAAGACGCGCGCCGCGCGCCGCGCCTTTGCCGCGAAGCTCGAAGACCTCGTGCGCGGCGGCCGGGCGAAGGCCGGCGAAGAGCTGACCTTCCCCGCCACGAACGTCGTGGTGCGCGTCCAGGGGCTCGAGGCCGCTCCGGGAGCGCCGGCCGAGAACGTGCAGACGCTGGAGTCCGGCGGGATCAGGCTGTCCGTCTCGCGCCGGCTGCGCGATCCGGAGGCGCCGAGGCACTTCAACGCCGAGGGCATCGCGCGCCGCCTGTACCGGTTCATCCCGTCATTCGTCGTCTTTCTCGCCGTGGGAATCGCGTTCGGGCTTCTCCTCTACCGGCGCCGCCTTGGTTTCCGCATCGCGATCTTCCTCACGGCGCTCGCGCTCCTGTACGAAGTGATCGGCGGCGTCTCGGGCGAGGAGCTCTCGGCGGGGGGCTTCGTCGCGTTCGCGGTCGGATTCCGGGTCTTCTCCCTGCTCTACCTCCTCGCGCTCTGGGCCGTCGCCGAGTCGCTGCTCCGGGACACGGTGCCTGGCTTCACGACGAGCCTCGACTCCTTCGTGGCCCGGCGGCTCGGGCCGCGCGGCGGCGTCGCGATCCTCTCGGGCCTCGGCGCCGGCGCCGCGACGATCGGGATCACGCTTCTCGCGTTCTCGGCGGCCGCGCTCGCCGCCCCGCAAGGCGCCTGGCCGACCGGGCCGTCGTTCACATACCCCCTCTTCCAGACGCAGAAGGGGCCGTTCTTCGAGGGCACGTTCGACGCGGCGATCTTCGTCCTCTTCGTCGCGCTCCTGCGCTTCGTCCTGCCGCGTCGCTGGGCGGGCACGGCGGGAGCGGTCCTCTTCGCGCTGTACCTCTCTTCCTCGATGCCCCTCCAGCCGTGGGGCGCGGGCCTCGCCCTGTGCCTCCTCTACGCGCTCGTCTTCCGGAGCGTGTTCGACGCGCACGGCCTCGCGGCCCTTCTCGTCGCGGCGGTCTCGTCGGCGCTCCTGAGGGACGCGCTCGTCGCGTGCCGCGCCCTCGACGGCAACGCGCTCGCGGCGCTCGCGACCGTGCTTCCCCTCGCCGCGCTCGCGGCGGCCGGCGCCATCGGCTGGATGCGGCCGGAATCGGAGGACGAGGGCCGTCTCGACGCTCCCGAGTATGTGCGGCGGCTCGAGTCCGAGCGGCGCGTGAAGTACGAGATGGACCTTCTCTCTCGCATGCAGCTTTCGCTGCTGCCGGAAAGGCCGCCGGTCGTCGACGGCCTCGACCTCGCCGTCAGGACCGTCCTCGCGACCGAGGCGGGCGGGGATCTCTTCGACTTCGTGATCGACGACGCGGGCACGCTCTGGATCGCGGCGGGCGACGTCTCCGGGCACGGGTACTCGTGCGGCATCCAGCAGGCGATGGTCATGGCCTCGCTCGCGAGCCTCGTGAAGGCGGGGCGCAGACCTTCCGAGATCCTCGTCGAGATCGACCGCGTGCTCCGCATGGGGCGGAGCGGCCGACTCTTCACGTCCGTCGCGCTCCTGAGCCTCGACCCGAAGACCGGGAAGGGGCTTCTCGCGAACGCGGGCCACCCGTATCCGCTGCTCCTCGAGGAAGGCGGGTGCCGCGAGATCACGGGCTCAGGGCTGCCGCTGGGTCAGGGGCCGAAGCGCACGTATGAGGACGTCGCCGTGGAGATCCCCAGGGGCGGCGTTCTCATCCTCGCGTCGGACGGCCTCTACGAAGGGCCGGACCTCGTCGACGCGCCCTACGGCTACGACCGGCCGCGCGACGTGCTCACCGCGGTCAGCCTCTGGCGGCGGCCCGCGGAGGCGATCGTCGAGGCACTGTTCGCGGACTGGCGGCGGCACGTGGGCGAGGGCACGCCCTCCGACGACACGACCGTTCTGGTCGTCAAGCGGCAGCTCTTCTGATGCGCAGGCCGCCCCTCGAGGGCGTCGTCGTCCTCGACCTCTCGCGCGTCCTCGCGGGACCGCTCGCGACGATGCTTCTCGCGGATCTCGGCGCGCGCGTCATCAAGGTCGAGGACCCGCGGGGCGGCGACGTCTCGCGCGGCTGGAAGCCCCCCGCGCTCGACGGAGAGGCGGCGTACTACCTCTCGGTGAACCGGCGCAAGGAATCGGCCGCCGTGGACCTCGGAACGCCGGAGGGGCAGGAGTTCGTCCGGCGCTGGGCGGCGAAGGCCGACGTCCTCGTCGAGAACTTCCTCCCGGGCGCTCTCGAGAAGCGCGGAATCGGCGTGGACGCGCTGCGCGCCCTCAACCCGCGCCTCGTCGCCTGCTCGATCTCGGGCGCAGGCGACAAGGGCCCCGAGGCCGGCGCGCCGGGGTTCGACCTTCTCGCGCAGGGCGCGACGGGCCTCATGTCGATCACGGGGCCGGCCGGCGGCGCGCCGCACAAGATCGGCGTCGCGCTCGTGGACGTCCTCGCAGGCTGGGCCGCGCTCGCGGAGATCCTCGCCGCGCTCCACGCGCGCGAGCGCGACGGGATCGGCGCTCACGTGAAGACGAACCTCGTCTCGACGGGCCTCGCGGCGCTCGTCAACGTGGCCGGCTCGGCGCTCGTGACCGGGCGGGAGGCGGCGCGCCACGGCAATTCCCACGCCACGATCGAGCCGTACCGTGCGTTCGAGGCCTCGGACGGAGGGTTTCTTCTCGCAGTCGGAACGGACCGCCAGTTCAGGATCCTCTGTGAAACGGTCATCGGGCGGCCGGACCTGGCCGCGGATCCCCGCTTCGCGACGAACGCGGGGCGCGTCGCGAACCGCGCGGCGCTCGTTCCGGTCCTCGAAGAAGTCTTCAGGTCCGGCGCCCGCGAGACGTGGCTCGCCCGCTGCCGCGAGGCCGCCATTCCCGCGGGGCCCGTCTCGTCCGTCCTCGAGGCGCTGCACGCGCCGCAAGCGCGAGCCCTCGAGTCGATCCTCGTCACCGCCCGAGACTCCCGGACGGTGCCGACCGTCCGGCCGCCCTTTTTCTTCGAAGAATTCTCCGATCCCCCGCCTGCCGCGCCGCCGCGCCTCGGCGAGGACACCGAGCGCCTCTTCGCCGAGGTCGGGCTGCCCGCGCCGCGCTGATTACTTCTTCGCCGATGCCGGTGTCGGCGTGACGATCGACGGAAGGCTCCTCGGCGCTTTCAGGTTCACGGTGGCGGGCGCCGGCGCCGGTCCCGCGGCGCGAAGGGCCGGGACGAGACCGAGCAGAGCGGCGGTGAGAAGCGGAAGGAGAAGGGGGCGCCTCACCGCGTCACTTGGCGGGCTGGAGCTTCACTCCGTGCAGATCGGTCGGCGTGACGATGCCGCCCTTCTGGACCGCGGGGAGCAGGAGCCCGATCAGGATCTGGTTCGTGCCCTGCTGCCCCACGACGAGGTCGAGCTTTCCGGCACCCTGCTTGAAGCCGTACTCCGGGCCGAACTTGACGTGGCCGAACCCGTGACCGGCGGTGTGCGGGCCGCCCCCGGGGCTGGTCTGATTGCCGCTCACGATGATGATCCCGTTCGCCTCGCCCCGCTTCGTCGCGCCCTGAAAGAACGACGCGCGGACCCTGTTGCTTCCGAGCGACTCGAAGCGGACCTCGTACGAGCCCTTCAGGAGGGTGCCGCCGCCTTCCGTCTTCAGGTTCTGGTCGAGGACGATCGTCTTCTGGAACTGGAGGCCGCCCTGGACGACGACGCCGCGCTCGACGGCGGTCGGCATCGCGGAGGCGACGGCGAAAGCGGAAAGGACGAGGGCCGAGAGGACCGGCACGAGGAGCGGACGGCGAATCTTCATCGAAGCCTCCTTTTGGGGCACGTGATCAATGGGGTTTGCTTGCGGCCTCGCGGACCCTCTGGACCGCAGGAAGCAGGAGTCCGATCAGGATCTGGTTCGATCCCTGGCCCTTGACGACGAGGTTCAGCCTGTTTCCCTGCAGCTGCGGCACCGGAATGCTCCCCGGCGTGAAGCCCATGGTCGCGAAGGTCGGCGGGGCGCTGGACTGCCTGCCGCCCTGCACGACGACCGCGTTCGCGGCGCCAGGCTGGATTTTCTGCACGGACTCGGCCGCCCCGGGCTGCAGGCCGCCCTGGACGACGACCTCGTGGCCCTGGACCTTGCCGGTCGGATGGCAGGTCCTGCCGTTGCCGCTGATCGTGGCGCGAACGGAACCGTCGCCGAGAGACTTGAAGCTGACGTCATAGAAGCCGGGTTCGAGACGGACGCTGCCGTCGCACAGCACCGCCTGCTTGAGTTCGACCTTGGACCGAAGGTCCAGCATCTCCCCGTTCGGTATGTTCATGTAGATGGGCGCGGGCATGGGACTCACGGCGAGGAGCAGGACCGCGACGAGCATCGTCGTGACGAGGGGGTGGCGAGTTCTCATGTTGCCTCCTTGATTCCCGGCAACTTAGTCCGATTCGCACCTGAAATCGAGGGAGACGCGTAGGCCGGGCGCGCCAACGCGTGGCCCCGGAGCGCCGGGGGTGGGGATCGGTGAGAGGCGTCACCGTCCACCCGGCTGCGATACTCTCGGCGTCCCATGAAGGTCGCGTTCATCGGCACGCACGGGGTCGGAAAGACCACGCTCTGTTACGACCTCGCCGCGGCGCTCAAGAAGCGGGACCTCACCGTCGAGCTCGTCCGCGAGGTCGCGCGCGAGTGCCCGCTCCCGATCAACCGGGACACGACGCTCAAGGCGCAGTCCTGGATCCTCCACACCCAGATCGCGTGGGAGCTCCAGGCCGAGGCGAAAGCCGACGTCGTGTTCTGCGACCGCGCGGTCCTCGACAACTACTGCTACATGAAGCGCGCCTTCACGGGCGCACCGGAGGAGGCGGTCCTCGAAGGCCTCGTCCGGAGCTGGACGCGCTCGTACGACGCGCTCTTCAAGGTGCCGATCGTGGGCGACCCGCGGTTCGACGGCGTGCGCGACACGGACCTCGCGTTCCAGCACGAGATCGACCGCTCGATCCAGCAGTTGCTCGCCGTGTGGGGCGTGCCGCACGTCGTCCTCGACCCCGTGCGGCGCGCCGACTGGTCCCAGAACGTCCTCGACACCCTGCTCCCGCGGCTCAAGCCGCAGGAGCTCCTGTTCCCGGAGCTCGAAAAACCCCTGAACGGCGTCCGCGCCGGCTGAGGAGACCCCATGGAAGACTTCGAACGCCGCCGCTATTTCGAGACCCTCGCCACGACGCCGCAGACGCTGAAGGCCGCCCTCAAGGGGCTGTCGAAAAAGGTCCTCCTCTGGACGCCCGCGCCCGGCAAGTGGTCCATCCTCGAGATCCTCTGCCACATGCGTGACATGGAACGCGAGGCGTACATCGAGCGCTACACGCGCATCCTCGCCGAGAACGAGCCGGCCCTGCCGAACCTCGAAGGCGAAGCGTTCGCGATCGTGAGGGGCTACCGCAGCCAGAAGGCGCCCGAGGTCGTGCGCGAATGGGTGGCGCTGCGCCGCCAGACGCTCCAGCTCCTGCGCAAGGCCGGCAAGGCCCAGTGGGCGCGCGCCGGCATCCACGCCACCGCGGGCCGCCTCACGATGGAAGACATCATCCAGCGACACGCGGTGGGGAACGACGAGGCGCACCTCCGCCAGATCGAGGCCATCAAGCGGCGCCATGCGGTGCTCGAGCGCCTCGCCTCGGCGCCGGCCGCGCTCGCTGCGGCGCTGAAGGGCGCCGCGGACGACGTCCTCCGCAAGAAGGCCGCGGGCGGAAAGTGGTCGATGATCGAGCACGCCGCGCACGTCCGGGACATCGAGCGCGTCTATCAGAGCCGCTTCTCGCAAATGGCGTTCGGCGAGAAGCCGTCGTTCTGGATGCTGGACAACGACCGCGCGGCCGAGGCCCTCAAGTACGCCGAGGCCGACCCCGCCGAGGTCGCCAAGGAGTTCAAGCGCCTGCGGGAGGACTCGATCGCCCTCCTGCGCGCGCTCCCTCACGAGGGCTGGCAGAAGACCGGGTTGCACCCGGAGGCGGGCGAGATGACGGTCGAACAGCTGGCGGTCCGCCTCGCGAACCACGGCGACGCCCACCTCGGGAAGATCAAGGCGCTGCGCGCGTAGGCGCCCTCGAGGAATAGAAAGGGTCTTTCCCGCGATTCCCGGGAGGCACCCCTTCGCGTGCCAGAATCCCGGCCGCTTGAGGGGGGCCCATGGACGCTTATTACAAGCAGGAGCATCTCGCGCACTTCGCGTCGATCGCCGAGGGCAACAAGGAGCTCGCCGACAAGTTCTTCGCCTGGTACGGCGCCGTCTTCGCCGACGGCGCGCTCTCGGCGCGGGAGAAGGCGCTCATCGCGCTCGCCGTGGCCCACGCGGTCCAGTGCCCCTACTGCATCGACGCGTACACGCAGGAGAGCCTGAAGAACGGGGCGGATCTCGAGCAGATGACCGAGGCCGTTCACGTCACGGCGGCGATCCGCGGGGGCGCGTCGCTCGTACACGGGATGCAGATGCTCGAGCACGCCCGGAAAGCCTCGATGTGACGCTGTCGCTGCACGCCCGGGGCGCTCCGCTGGCCGTCCCGGAAAAGCAGATCGCCGCGGTCGAATCGGTGGATCTCTCCAGGTCCGCGCACGGGGGAGACTTCTCGCGCGCTCTCGCCGCGAACGGCCTCGAGGCGCTGCGGCCGGGGCCGATCGAGATCTTCCAGATCAACCTCGGCAAGCTCTGCAACATGACGTGCCGCCACTGCCACGTCGACGCCGGGCCGGACCGGACGGACGAGATGATGGACCGGGCGACGGCCGAGGCGTGCATTCGCGCCCTCGACCAGACCGGTGCGCACACGGTCGACCTGACGGGCGGAGCCCCGGAGCTGAGCCCGAACTTTCGCTACGTCGTCGACGAGGCAGCCGCTCGCGGCAAGCACGTCATCGACCGCTGCAACCTCACGATCCTCCTCACGGCCGGGCAGCGCGACCTGCCGGCGTGGCTCGGCGAGCGCGGCGTCGAGGTCGTCTGCTCGCTGCCGCACTGGAGAAAGCGCGGCACCGACGCCCAGCGCGGCGACGGCACGTACGAGAAGTCGCTGCAGGCGCTCCATCTCCTGAACGAGGCGGGCTACGGCGCGGGAGATCCGCGCCGCCGGCTGACGCTCGTGTCGAACCCCGTCGGCGCCTTCCTCCCCGCGAACCAGCACGCCTCGGAGCGCGAGTGGAAAGAGGGGCTCCTCCGCGAGCACGGGATCGCGTTCGACCGGCTCATCTTCCTGAACAACATGCCGATCTCGCGCTACCTCGAGTGGCTCGAGTCGAGCGGGAACCTCGCGAGCTATCTCGAGCTCCTCGTCGCGTCGTTCAACCCGGGGACGGTCGACGGCCTCATGTGCAAGAGCACGCTCTCGATCGGATGGGACGGCCGCGTCTACGACTGCGACTTCAACCAGATGCTCGACCTGCCCGCGCGCGGCTCCTCGAACGGCGGCTTCCACGTCCGGGACCTCGACGTGGCGGCTCTCGCGGCGCGGACGATCGTGACGCGCCGCCACTGCTTCGGCTGCACGGCCGGCGCCGGCAGCTCCTGCGGCGGAGCGCTCGAATAGAGGCTCGTCCGGGTCAGCGCCCTTCGAGCGGAATCAGGACCTCGTTCCGCCGCAGGAACCACGGCGTCCACGGCGGGTTGTACCGGGCGAAGATCGGGGGCGCGTCGGAAGGAGAGAGCCCGGCTGCCTTCGCGTCGGATTCGAGCTTCGCCGCGAGCGCCTCGAATTTTTCCGCGCCCCAGGTTCCCGAGAAGCGCACCGCGGCCACGCGCCGCCCGGGCACCTCGCGCAGCCGCACGCGCGCGTCGTCGGGGACGGGCAGCGTCTTCAGCGTGAGGGACGAGGGCATCGTGAACGAGACGACCCAGCCCTCGGCCGTCTTCTCCGATCCGACGGGCGCGGTCATCGCGATCGACGTCCCCTTCGCACGAGGAGCCGGCTCGGCGCCGACGGGCGCCGTCATGGCGAACTTCCGGCCGCCGTCATTGGCGCCGAAGATGTAGCCCGCCAGGCGGCGGAAGCCCTCGTTAGACCCGTCGCCGAACGAGCCCGTCACGACCGTCTCCGCGACGACCGTGGGCTCGTAGACGCGGACCTCGAACGATCCGTAATCCTTTTCAATGCGATACTTCGGTTCTTCGGTGGCCAAGGCGACTCCTGCCGCCCCGAGCAGAACGAATCCGATCGGAGCGAAACGCGAGGGCATCATCCCCTTTTTACGCCGGGGGGCCATCCTCCGGTTTGGGGTTGAAACTTTTCGGCGCGAATTGCGTCTTCTCTAGGCAGCAGGCCCTTCGGGGCCGCGAGGAAAGGGGATCCGGGAATCATGGAATCCGCGGCGGAACTTCACGAAGCGCGCGTCCTGAGGGCGCAGATCGAGATCCGCGAGGGCGAGCTCCAGGCCGCCGGCGCCGGGGAGCGCGTGCTCCTCGCCGAGGAGATCGCGCGCCTCAAGCGGGATTACCGGCGCGTCCTCGCCCGGCAGGCCGACGACGACTACCGCCGCCGGCGCGCCCAGTGGCGCGAAGAGCAGGACTCATCGCGGCCCGCGCGCGCCTGCGCCTGAGCGGCTACTTCCGCCAGACCTCGAGCGAGATCTTGATCGTCTTGGCGAGCCTGTACTCGTGGGTCTTCATGCGCAGCGACAGCTTGTTCGTGTCGTCGCGCTTTCCCTTGTCGAGCGTCGCGGTCCGGTCGTTCTTCCCGTAGACGCCGTTCGGCCCGCCCGGGACCGTCACCGTGTAGGTGCACTTGTAGTCGTGGCCGTCGTCGCGGTTCGAGTACGTGAAGTCGACCCAGGACGTGTGCGTGTCGGAGTGATCCTTCTCGCCCTTGCGAATGTCGTCGCCGTCGGGCCAGTGGCGGATGCGGAAGGACTCGATCGTGACGTCGTGGTACTTGAAGCCGATCTTGATGTCCTTGTCGCCGGTGAAAGGGAAGCTCTTCTCGAACTTCCCCTTCTGAGCCGGTTCGGCGGCCGCGAGCGAGAGGGAGGCGGCGGCTGCGAGGAGCGCGAGAGACGTCAGGCCGAGGCGTTTCATCGAAACCTCCAGTCTCAGAATCCTATCCTCCGCCGGCGAGCCGTTCGTAGACCGTGAGGAGCGCCTGCGTACCGTCCTCGCCGCGGCCTTCGGCCTCGAGCGACGCGAGGAGCTGGTGGACGAGCGCGACGCCCGGCAGCGGGACGCCCGCGGCGCGCGCGTTCCGGAGGACGATCGCGAGGTCCTTCTGCTGATGCTTCACCGCGAACGCGGGCTTGAAGTCGCGGTCGATCATCTTCTGGCCGAGGACCTCGAGCGCCCACGAGCGCGCCGCGCCGCCGACGAGCGCCTCGTGGAGCGGCCCGAGCGGGAGGCCCGCCTTCGCGGCGAACGCGAGGGCCTCGGAAACGGCCATGAGGTTGTTCGCGACGAGGATCTGGTTCGCCGCCTTGCCGAGCTGTCCCGCGCCGGAAGGTCCGAGGTGCGTGATGCGCCTGCCCAGCGCCTCGAAGACGGGCCGCGCCTTCTCGAGGGCGGCCGCATCGCCGCCGACGAAGAACGTGAGCGTTCCCTCCACGGCGCCCTTCTGGCCGCCGGAGACGGGCGCGTCGAGGAAGGCGATTCCCTTCTCGGCGAGGGCGACGGCGACGGCGCGGGCATGCGACGCGTCGATCGTCGAGCAGTCGATCACGACGGCGCCCCGTGACGCGCCTGCGGCGGTGCCGCCGGCGCCGAGGTGGACCTCCTCGACCTCGGGGGCGTCGGGAACGCACGAGACGATCACGGAAGCGCCGCGCGCCGCGTCCGCAGGCGTCGAGGCCGCGCGCACGTCGCGGCCGCCGGCGGAGAGCTCGGCGGCGATCGTCGCCGCCTTGCCGGGAGTCTTCGTGGCGAGGGAGAGGGGGAATCCGGCGCGTGCGAGGTTCGCCGCCATCGGGCGGCCCATCGTGCCGAGGCCGACGAAGGCGACGCGCTGAAGCGGGGAGTTCGTCATGGTGACGCGAGTCTAGATCCTGCTACCATTCGTGCGTGGAGCCATCTGAGAGACGCGCTCCCGCGCTCGCGGCCGGCGCGGCCCTCGTTTTCGCCGTCGCCGCGCTCTCGTACCTGCCCGTCGCGCGGCTCCTGCACTATGCGTCCTTCTCGGGCGACGTCGACGCCGCGCACCTCGCGTGGCTCGTGCCGCTCGCGGTCGCCGGCGCGTTCGCCTTCGAGCGCGTCGTGCGCGGCGCCTTTTACGGGTGGCTGCGCGCGAAGGTCCCCGCGGGCCTCGCGGCGCCGGCCGTCGCGGCGCTCGGCGCGATCCCGATGGCGGCCGCACGCCTCTCGTTCGGCGCGCTCTTCGACGGGCCGCCGGTCCTCGGGCTCGTCCACGCGTACCTCGTCGCCTTCGCGCTGGGCCTCGGGCTCGCGTGGCTTGCGCTCGGAACCGGCTCGACGCTCCCGGGCGGCGCCGCGCTCGCCGCCGTCTGGGCCGTGAAGGCGGCCGCTCCCGTCGTCTCGCACGGCCGGCCTGTGCCTCTCCTGGAGCTTCTCGCCGCGGTGGTCGCCGCGGCGGCCGCCGCTCTCGTGCTGCACAAACCCCTCGCCCCCCATCGCGACGCGATGTGGGGAGCGTGACGTGGAGGCCCGCCGATGGACGCAGTCCGCTCCGGCTCCCTCGTCCAGCTCGACCTGTTTCGGGACGACGACCCGCCTCTCGAGGAGGTCCGCGCCGGCGAGCGCGACCTGCAGGCGCGCTACGACGCGCTCGCGAAGGCGCACGGCCTCCCGCCCGCGCGCGTGATGCTCTCGGGCCGCCGCGCGACGGGCGGCGTCATCCAGTACGGGACGCGCGGCGACCCGCACGTGATCCGCGTCTCGAGCCACATGAGCGCGGACGACCGGCTCCAGACGCTCCTCCACGAGACGGCGCACGCGATCTGCGCGACGCGCTGGGGCGCGGAGGAAGGCCACTCGCCGCGCTTCTGGGCGATCGCGCGCGAGCTCGGCGTCGTGCGCACGGCCGCGCCCGAGACGGAGCGCCTGCGGCGTGTCCGCGAAAGCAACGCGCGCTACGCGTACCGCTGCCCGGGCTGCGCGGAGGAGTGGACGCGCCGCACGGCGTTCGGCCGCGCGCGCCTCTGCGCGGCGTGCGAGCGCGCGGGCCGGCCGGCGCGCCTCGTTCTCGTGCGGCGGCCGAAGCCCGCGCGGGGAGGCCGGGCGTGAGACGGCACCAGTTCGTCGCGGCGGCCCTCGCGGCCGCGGCGATGCTCCTCCTCGCGGCCGCGGCTTTCGCGGCGGGACGCCCGTCGCTGGAGTGCTACTTCCAGACGACGCTGCACGACCCCGTCTACCAGAAGAAGACGTACGAAAAGGTCGCCGCGAAATGGAAGACACCGGCGGCCGCCGACGTCCCGGCCGTGGGGAAGAAGACCGTCGTTCAGGCCGTCATCGCGAAGGACGGCGCGCTCGCGACGACGGAGATCTCGATGTCGTCGGGAAAGAAGGGCTGGGATGCGGCCGCGCTCAAGGCCGTGAAGGCCGCCGCGCCGTTCGACCCGCTGCCGGCCGGGTTCAGTTACCCGACGGTGCAGGTCCACTTCCACGTCTCGGTCGTGCCTTAGACCTCAGACGACGCCGAACTCCCTGCCGACGGCGATGAAGGCGTCCACGGCCTCCTGCAGGTCGTCGTCCGAGTGGACGGCCGAGATCTGGCACCTGAGGCGCGCGTGGCCCTGCGGGACGACGGGGAAGCCGAACCCCGAGACGTAGACGCCCTTCTCGAAGAGCGCGTTGCTCATCGCGAGCGCCTTTGCCGTGTCGCCGACGATGACGGGGACGATCGGGTGGATGCCGTCGGGAATCCTGAAGCCCGCCGCCGTCATCTTCGCGCGGAACGTCTTCGCGTTCTTCTGCACCTTCAGCGCGGGCGCGGGGTCTTCCATGAGCATCCGGAACGCCTCGAGCGACCCGGCGGCGACCGCCGGCGGGAGCGCGTTCGAGAAGAGCGACGTGCGCGAGCGCTGGCGCAGGAGGTCGACGACCGGCGCCGGGCCCGTCGTGAAGCCGCCGGCCGCCGAGCCCATCGCCTTGCCGAGCGTGGAGGTGAAGATCTTCACCTTCTCCATGACGCCGAGCTCCTCGGCCGACCCGCGCCCGGTCTTGCCGAGGACGCCGGTCGCATGCGAGTCGTCGACGACCATCGTCGCGTCGTACTTCTCGCAGAGCTCCGCGAACGCGCCGAGCGGCCCGATCTCGCCCTCCATGGAGAAGACGCCGTCCGTGATGAAGAGGCGCCGGCGCTGGGCCTGGGACTCCTTGAGCGCCGTCTCGAGGGCGGCGAGGTCGCCGTGCGGGACGAGGAATCGCTTCGCCTTGCACAGGCGGATGCCGTCGATGATCGACGCGTGATTGAGCGCGTCGGAGAGGAGCGCGTCCTCTTCGCCGAGCAGCGGCGCGAAGAGGCCCTCGTTCGCGTTCCAGCAGGACATGTAGAGGATCGTGTCCTCGGCGCCGAAGAACTTCGAGATCGCGGCCTCGAGGTCCTTGTGGAGCTGCTGCGTCCCGCAGATGAAGCGCACGGAGCCGAGGCCGTTCCCCCATCGGCCCAGCGCGTTGCGCGCGGCGTCCACGACGCGGGGATGGTTCGCGAAACCGAGGTAGTTGTTGGACGTGAGCATGAGCACGCCGCGCCCGTCCACGCGCACGCGGGCGCCGGTCGGTCCCTCGAGGACGCGCTCCTTCTTCCAGGTCTTCGCGGCCTTCAGAGACTCGATCTCGGCGCGGCAGTAGTCGATGAGGCTCGTCATGCGGCGAGCCTAACCGAAAAAAGATCGGCGGGCCGCGCGGCCCGCCGTGGAGGAAGGAACGGGTGCGGTCCCCGCGGTTACTTCTTCGTGATCTCGGTCGCGAGGATCTGCGGCGCCGCCGCCGGCGCGAAGACGGCCATCGGCAGCGTCACGCCCTCGACGTGCACGCTCGTGCCCTTCGCGATCCCGGCGTCGACCCTCGTGAGCGGCGTGACGAGGACGTCCTTGCCGGAGATCGTCCAGTGGCCGAGCGGCGCGCTCATGCCCGCCACGGCGGGAGGAAGCGACTCCACGACGCCGTCGAACTCCACGGTGCGGTCCGTCGGCGGGGGCGGCGTCGAGACGACCTTGACGATCGCAATCGCGACCGGGAGCGGCATCGGGGCCGCCGAGCCGGGAGGAAGGACCTGGACTTTCGCGAGGACGTCCACGGTGTCGCCCACCTTCGGGTCGCCGACGATTTTCGTATTCGCGTCCACCTGCACGCTCTTCCCGCTGATCGTCCACAGGGTCGCGCCCTCGGCCTCGACCTTGCCGCGGAACGCCTCGATCCGGGTCGTCGGAGGCGCGTACGCGAAGACGCTCTTCGCGGTGACGCCGCTCGCGTCGACCGAAACGGCGGCGACCGCCCGCATCCCGGCCGCGAGGTCCGAGAGGCCCTTGACGTGCGACCCGTCGGCCTTCGTGCCGGACCACTCGGTCGCCGCGTTCGTCTTGACGCTCGTGTAGAGGAGCGTGAACGTGCCCTGCGCCGCGCCGACGCCCTGCACGATTCCGGACAGGCTCCCCGAGTTGGCGAGGAAGACGACGACGTTCGTCGCGGCGAGGCGCGGCGGGAACACCGCGGGGATCGCGTCGGGCACGGTCACCTGCGCGACGATGCGCGAGCCGGTCAGGATGCCGGCCCACGGCACGGGGCTCGCGAAGCGGTCGTCGCCGCCCGTGATCTTCGCGTTCGTGACGTCGAGCTGAAGCGCGCCGCCGAGAACGTCGAGGATCGGCCCGTTCACCTTCGAGACGACCGAGTCGACGGTCGAAACGGGCGCGGCGATGGGCATCATCGCCGTGCCCGTCGAGCCCTGCGCGAACGCGGGCGTCGCGGAGACCGCCAGAACCGAGAGGATGAGAGCCACGACGGCCGGAGCGGTGGGATTGGGGCGGATGTTGGGGCAGGCCGTTCGAGGCGGGGTGGAAACGAGCGTCATGGCTCCTCCTGTCGGACGCCTTGAAGTGACGCCCGCAGAAGCCATCCCACGCGAGTCGCGGCCGCTCAGCGGCGGCGGGCCGGCTTCTTCTTCGCGACTTTCTTCGCGGCCTTCTTCGGGGCGGCCTTCTTCGGGGCGGCCTTCTTCGCGGGCTTCTTCGGCGCCGGCTTCCGGGCGGCCTTTTTCGCAGCCTGTTTCGGAGTCTTCTTCGCGGGCTTCCTGCTTGTTCCGCGCGCCTGCTCGCGTTTCTTGCGCGCATTGAGCTTCTGCTTCACGAGGTCGTCCACGCCCGAGGCCGGGACCCACTCCTCGTCGGGGTGGAGCTCGGAGGCCTGGAACAGGATGATCCGGTAGCCGTCCGGATCGAGGATCTCGGCCGAACGGCCCGTGAACTCGTCCGCGGGAGGCCGCGTGACCGTGACGCCACGCTCCTTGAGGCGCGCGATGGCGTCGTCGAGGCCGGCGGTCGAGAACACGGCGGCGACCTGGTTGCGCGCGGGAACTTCCGAGGGGCGAAGCGGGGTGAGTTTCAGGAGGAGCGGACCGAGCGCGAACTCGACCCAGTCGTTCTCGAACCCGCCCGACTCCGGGAGCCCCAGCGTTTCACCGTAAAAACGGCGCGACCGCGAGAAGTCGCTCGCGAAAACATGGATTCGCCTGAGGGCGAGGAACATCTTCAATCCTCCGAAACGGGCGCCGGAGGATAACAGGAAGTCCCTTACTTTTCAATGGGTTTACGCGGGATCCGGATTTCCGGAGGGCCAGTGGGAGGGGTCCCCGCAGGGCTCGACCCAGGACGTTCCGTCCGGCCCGAACTCCTTTTTCCAGATCGGCACGCGGGCCTTGATGGCCTCGATTCCGGCCCGGCACGCGGCAAAAGCCTCGTCGCGGTGGGGCGCCGCGGCGGCGACGGCGACGGCGACGTCCCCGATGGCGAGGCTGCCGATCCGGTGGCGAAACGCCACCCGGGCCCCCGGATGGGCCTGCTCGATTCCGGCCGCGATCCGGTCCATCTCCTTCTCGGCCATCGGGATATAGGCCGAGTACTCCAGCCGCGTCACGCGCTTGCCCTCGTTGTGGTCGCGCACGACACCCACGAAGAGCGCGAGGCCGCCGTCCCCGTCGCGCCGCACGGCGGCGAGGAGCTCGGCGGGCTCGAGGGGGGCCTCGGTCAGATGCGACATCGAGTCATGATAAGACGCGCCGCCATGACAGCGCGGCGGCGGCGAATCCTGGCCGTCTCGGCCCTCAAGGGCGGGGTGGGCAAGACGACGACCGCGGTGAACCTCGCCGCCGCGGCCGCGCGCGCCGGGGTGAGGACCCTCCTCGTGGACGTGGACCCGCAGGGGAGCGTCGCGACGGCCCTCGGCCTTCCACCGTCGGCCGGCCTCTCGAAGTGGCTCCTCAAGGAGGCGGACTTCGGGGAGGCCGTCGTGCGCGGCTCGCGCCCGAACCTCGACGTCCTGCCCGCCGGCGAGGACCTCCTCGGCGCCGAGGACGTTCTCCGCGAGAAGGGGAAGGAGAAGCGCGTGGGCCGCCTCGCGCGGCGCTTCGCGTCGCTCGAGGACGAAGGGTACGAGGCGGTCGTCCTCGACTGCCCGCCCGCCGCGGGGTTGCTGCTCGAGAACGTCTACCACGCGGCGGACGAGATCCTGCTGCCGGCGAAGCTCGACTTCCTCTCGCTGCCCGCGCTCGAGAAGACGCGCGTGTTCGTGAAGCACGCGAACGAGACACGCGAGAAGGCGCTGAAGATCGACGGCGTCCTGCCGACGTTCTACGACCTGCGCACGGCCGTTTCCTCCGAGCTCCTCGACACGCTGCGCGAGCGCTTCACGAAGATCCTCACGCCCATCCGCATCAACGTGGCGCTGGCCGAGGCGCCGTCCGTCGGGAAGACGATCTTCGAGTTCGACGGCGGCTCGCGCGGCGCCGTGGACTACGCGCTCCTCGCGGAAGAGTTGAAGCTCGACTAGCCCGAAGGCGTGAGGCAGCGCTCGCCCGGTACACTCTCGGGGGAGAGGGTCCGTGACGTCGTCTCGTCCTCCCTTCCGCGCGACCGGGTCGGTCGAAGCCCCGATGATCTGCCGAATGATCTTCGACGAGCTATGCGTGCTCGCGAACGGCGACATCGTGTGCTCCTGCGGCGACCCGGCCGGATTGCGCGTCTTCGGGAACGCCCGCCGTGACCGCATCGCGGACGTCTACGACGGCCCGCTCTACCGTGCGGCACGACGCGCGCAGCTCGCCGACCAGCCCGACTCGTACTGCCCGGTGACGAGGGCGTTCTGCGGCGGGCGCGTCAGTCCCGCCGACGCGTCCGACGGCGAGGGAGGACGCGCGGTCAAGACCCTGCAACTCGAACCGCTCTCGCACTGCAACCTGAGCTGCCCTGGATGTCCGACGACCCTTTTCTCCGTCGACCCCGCATACCGGCCCGGCCGCGCGGCCATCCTCCCGCTCGCCGTTATGGAGGACCTCATCGACCAGCTGCCCGCGCTCGAGAAGCTGCTCTTTTTCAACTTCGGCGAGCCCTTCCTTCACCCCGATGCTGTCCCGTTCCTGCGCTACGTGAGGCGGACGCGTCCCGACGTCGTCATCCACACGAGCACGAACGGCATTCCGCTCGACGCGTCGAAGGTCGCGGCTCTCGCGAACGAGAACCTCGTCGACCGGATCGTCTTCTCGATCGACGGCGCCCGGGACGAGAGTTACCGGGCCTATCGCCGGCGCGGCGATCTCGGGAAGGCGCTCGGCGCGCTCGAAGCCCTCGTCGCCGCGCGTGAGCGGGCGGGCGGCGGCGAACGGCTCGAGGTCCACTGGCAGTACATCCTCTTCGAGTGGAACGACAGTGACGACGAGATCGAGGAAGCCCGCGCCCGCGCCGGCGAGCTGGGGGTCCCGCTCAAATGGGTGATCACCCACACGCCGGGAGCGTCGCAGCGCTTTCGCGACGGCAGCCCGGAGACCGCCCGTCTGTTCGGAAACGCGGACTGCTTCGAGGCCCTCACGTGCGACCTGAGGATGAAACGGATCCTCAGACGGCGGGCCTCGGGCCGCAGCATGTACGTCGCGCGAATCGAGCCCGGCCGGAGCGGCCTCCGCGCTCCCGCCGGGGGACGAGCGGCCGTTCCTCTCACCATCCGGAACGAGAGCGGAGCGGCGTGGATACCCTCGGGACCCGGCCCGTTTCGACTGGGAGCGAAGCTCCTCTCGTTGGATGGCGACCTGGTGAAGGAGCTCGGCGGAGTTCTCCTGCCCGGTCGCACCTGTCGCAGCGGCGGGGGCGCGTCGCTGCTCTACGACGTTCCCGCGCCGAGCGAGTCGGGGTCCTACGCGCTCGTTTTCGACGTGGTCGAGGAAGGCGTCTGCTGGTTTTCCGAGCGGGGTTCGCCCCTCGCGACGATTCCCTTCGTCGTCGAACCCGCCGGCGCTTCCCCGTGGGATCCGGTGCCCCTCGTCGATCTCGTGCATCGCGTCCACCTCGGGCGGAGCCCCGGCGCGGAGGAGCTTTCCTTCTGCTCGGCGGAGCTACTCGCCGGAACGCCGCTGGAGGTCATCGCCCGCCACGTGGCCGCTCGTTCGGCATGGGGGGAGGAGGACGCACAGGAAGCGAGGATGGACGTCCTTCGCTCCCGAGCCGAACCGCTCTTCGCCGAAACTCCTTCGTGGATGTAAGGGCGGGGGCTCGTGCCGGTCAGCCGCCCGCGACGGGCGGCAGGAGCGCGACCGCGTCGCCTCGATTCACGGCGTCGGTCTCGCGCGCCCACTTCTCGTTCACGGCGGCCTTCGCCTTGCCGCCGAAGCGTGCGATCGCGGGGTAGGCCGCTTCGAGCGCGCCGCGCAGCGACGCGACGGTCGCGGGCTCGGCGACGTCGACCGAGACCTGCGGCCCGAGCTCGTCCTTCAGGGACGCGAAGAGGAGGACGTCGACACGCACGGGCGAATCTTAGCCGCGCCTTCCCAAAGCCGCGCCTAGAATCGCCCACCTCGGAGGTCGCGACATGGTCATGGGACGCCTCGCCGGAAAGAACGCGCTCGTCACGGGCGCGAACAAGGGCATCGGAAAGGCCATCGCGCTGCGGCTCGCGGCGGAAGGCGCTCGCGTCGCCGTCGCGGCGCGCAAGGAGGCGGAGGCCGAGGCCGTCGCCGCCGAGATCGTGAAGGCGGGCGGCGAGGCTCAGGCGATCGTCCTCGACGTGACGGACGCGGCGTCCGTCGCGACCGGCGTCGAGCGCGCCGCGCGGCCGGACCGGCGAATCGACATCCTCGTGAACAACGCGGGGCTCGGCGGCCCGTCGCCCCTCGACGGGGACACGCGCTCGGACGAGGCGTGGCACGCGATCCTCGAGGTGAACCTCACGGGCGTGTGGCGCGTCCTGCGCGCGGCGAACCCGTTCCTCGCCCACGGCGGGCGCGTCGTGAACCTGTCCTCCGTCACCGGGCGTTTCGGCGTCGCCGGGATGGCGGCCTACGCGACGACGAAGCACGGGATCATCGGCCTCACGCGCACGCTCGCCCTCGAGCTCGCGCCGCGGAAGATCACCGTGAACGCGATCTGCCCGGGCTGGGTCGACACGGAGATGGGCCGGTCCGGGATCGCGCGCATGGGCAAGGGGCTCGGGAAGAGTCGCGACGAGGCGTTCGCGTTCGCGGCGAAGATGGCGCCCCTCGGCGAGGTTCTCACCCCCGACGAAATCGGCGGCCTCGTCGTGTACCTCGCGTCGCCGGACGCGCGGAACGTCACGGGCCAGGCCCTCGTGATCGACGGGGGCCAGGTGATGCCCTGAAGGCCCTGCGGGCCGTCTTCTTCGACGCGGGCGATACGCTTCTGAGGGCCGATCCGCCGGTCGAGGAGGTCTACCGTGAGGGCTTCGCGCGCCACGGCGTGCGCGTGGGGGCGGAGGACGTGCACGTCGCCGTCCACGCCACGTGGCGCGACGTGGACCTCGCGCGCGAGCGCGGCGAGGAACGCTGGGGAGGCGCGGGAGGCGAGGCGGGCTTCTGGCGCCGGTTCGTCGGGACGGTCTTCGCGCGCGTGGGCGGCGGCGCGTTGCCCGAGCCGCTTCTCGGCGAGCTCGTCGCGCACTTCGCCGCGGAGCGGCACTGGGCCGTGTACCCCGAAACGCACGCCGTCCTCGGGGTGCTCCGCGCCGCGGGCCTCCGGCTCGTGATCGTTTCGAACTGGGACTCGTCGCTCCCGCCGCTCCTCGAGCGCCTCGGCCTCGCGGCGGCGGTGGACGACGTCGTCGTCTCGGCGCTCGTCGGCGTGAGCAAGCCCGCGCGCGGGATCTTCGACGAGGCCGTGCGGCGGGCGGGCGTCTCCCACGCCGAGGCGCTGCACGTGGGCGACTCCCTCACCGACGACTATCACGGCGCGCGGGACGCGGGCCTCTCGTCGCTCCTCCTCGACCGGCGCGGGCGCGCGCGGGCGGGCGTCGAGGCGATTTCCTCGCTCGACGAAGTCCCGCGCCGCATCCTCGCCCGTTAGACTCCTGCGACCGCGTCGCGAGGAAGAGGGAGGGTCCGTGCTTCAACAGCTGTTCCGGACGAAGACCATCGAGCAGCTCAAGGCGAGCGTGGACGAGCCCGGTCACGGGCACCTCAAGCGCGCTCTCTCGGCATGGGACCTCACGCTGCTCGGCGTCGGCGCGATCATCGGCGCCGGCATCCTGTCGAGCCTCGGAACCGGCCTCGCCGGCGGCTTCGACTCGTCCTACGGCGTCACGCGGCCCGCGGCGGGGCCGGCGCTCGTCGTGAGCTTCATCCTCACCGCCGTCGCCTGCGGCTTCACGGGCTTCTGCTACGCGGAGATGGCCTCGATGATCCCGGTCTCGGGCTCGGCGTACACGTACGCATACGCGACGCTCGGCGAGCTGATGGCGTGGATCATCGGCTGGGACCTTCTCCTCGAGTACGCGATCTCGAACGTCGCGATCGCGATCTCGTGGGGCAGCTACGCGAACAACCTTCTCCTCGGGATGGGAATCAACCTGCCGGGCTGGCTCGCGATGGACAGCCGGACGATGCTGCAGGTGACGGCCGACTTCCTGAAGGCTCACCCGGATGCCTCGAGCATCTCCGCTCGCCTCGGGTACCTCGCGCAGGCGAAGGCGGGGGCGCTTGCGGGCGCCGACGTCTTCGCGAACTGGACGACGGTCCAGGGCGCGCCGCTCGTGGGCGGCTTCCCGGTGGGGATGAACATCCTCGCGATGCTCATCACGATCCTCATCACGGCACTCTGCGCGTGGGGCATCAAGGAGTCCACGCGTTTCAACAACGTCATCGTCGCCGTGAAGATCGTCCTCCTGCTCGGCGTCATCGCGATCGGCGCGTTCTACGTGAAGCCGGCGAACTACCACCCGTTCGCGCCGAACGGTCTCTCCGGCATCCAGGCGGGCGCCGCCATCATTTTCTTCGCGTTCATCGGCTTCGACGCCGTCTCGACGACGGCCGAGGAGACGAAGAATCCCGGGCGCGACCTGCCGCGCGGCATTCTCGGGAGCCTCGCCATCTGCACCGTGATCTACGTCGGCGTCTGCGCCGTGGTGTCCGGGATGCTCCCGTACACGGCGTACCACGGCGTCGCGGACCCGATCGCCCACGCCTTCTCCTCGATCGGCATGAACAAGGTCGCCGGGATCGTCTCGATCGGCGCCGTCGCGGCGCTGTCGGGCGCGCTCCTCGTGTTCCAGCTCGCCCAGCCGCGCATCTTCATGGTCATGGCGCGCGACGGCCTGCTCCCGCGCTGGTTCGAGAAGGTCGGGCCGCGCGGCACGCCGGTGAACGCGACGTGGGTGACGGGCGTCCTCGTCCTTTTGCCCGCGGGCCTCATGAACATCGACGAGGTCGTCGAGCTCACGAACATCGGGACGCTCTTCGCGTTCGTCCTCGTGAGCGCCGGAGTCCTGATCCTGCGCGTGAAGCGGCCGGACGCCCCGCGCAAGTTCAAAACACCGCTCGTGTGGTTCAGCGCCCCGGCCGGAATCCTCTTCTGCCTGTGGCTCGCCCTGGGCCTGCCGCGCACGACCTGGGAGCGGTTCGTGATCTGGCTCGTGATCGGGCTCTTCCTGTATTTCCTGTACAGCGTCCGCCACAGCCGGCTCTCGAACGCCGCCGGCGACCGCTGAAGGCGCCCGCAGACGAAAGCGCCCGGAGCCGCGAGGCTCCGGGCGCGTCGTTCGACAGGGAGAGAGCGCTTACTTCGAGGCCTTGTCGCCGGGGTTCGTGCCCTTGTTGATCTCGTCGATGTTGGACACGCCGTCGCCGTCCGAGTCCTTCTTCTCGATCGCGGCGAAGTCGTACTTGCCGTCCTTCCCCTTCGTCGCCTTCAGGTCGGCGCCGTACGGGTTGTTCGCGTGGTCCCCGTCCTTCTTGGGCAGGGCCATCGTGTGGCACGTCGAGCACTTGCCGTTGACGGCCTTGGCCTCCGGGTACTTCTCCTTGAACGCCTTCTGGATGTCCATGGTGGCGAGCAGGCTCGTGGCGAGGCCGAACGCGGCGAGAAGGGCGAGAACGGAAATCGTGGTCTTCTTCATGAGTCCTCCTGAGGTCACGTATTTAACCAGAAGAGGGACGTTTCCCTTCAGCGCCTCTCGCGCGCGAGGAGATCCCTGATTTCCTTGAGATACAGCTCCTGCTGCGTGGGGCCGGGAGCCGGGGCGGGAGCCGCGGCCAGCTTGGCGGCGAGCTTGCTGAAGGGAAGCACGATGAGGAAGTAGAGGCCCGCGGCCTTGAAGAGGAACCCGATGATGGCGTTCACGAAGTTGCCGATCTGGACCGCGCCGATCTTGAGCGCCGAGAAGTCGGGCTGGCCGCCGATCATCCCGATGATGGGGGTGATGACGTCCTTGACGAGCGAATCGATGATCGCCCCGAACGCCGCGCCGATGATGACGGCGGCGGCGAGGTCGATGACGTTGCCCTTCATGATGAAGTCGCGGAATCCCTTGATCATGTTGTCCTCCTCGGTTGTGAGCTTCGGCGAAGTCTATCGGAAGAAGCCGAGGCCGCCGGCGCCGGCGTAACCGGTCATCTCGACGTACGCGCGGCCGGCGGGCGCGCCGTCCGGCGTCTTCACGTCGCACGCGCCCTCCCAGTACGTGACGCGGGTCGACTTCTCCGTGACGAGCTCCTGGCCGGCGACGAGAGGGACGACCTCGAGGGCGAGCGAGGCGCGCGGCACCCGCAGAACCCAGCGCGACGGATAGGACGCGCCGCTCGCCGGGCTCTTCCATCGGTCGATCTCTTCGATGGAGAAATCCAGCGACGAGAGAGGACGGGAGGTTCCGCTCGTTTCGACGAGGGTGCCCGAGCTGAACGTCGAGGCCCGTCCGCCCGTCGCGCGCAGGCGGTAGAGCATGAGATCGCGGCCGTCGAGGAGGTGGACGGCGAACCAGTCCCAGCCCTGCGTCTCCTCGCCGATCGAGCCCGAGCCCCACTCGTGGTCGAACCACGACAGACCCGTGACGGCCTCGCTCGTCCCGCCGGAGGTCCACCAGCCCGCGCTCGCGAGGCGCGTGAGGCTGACGTACGTGCTGACCGCCTCGGGCTCGGGGCCCTTTCTCGAGATCCCGTTCGGGCCGTGGAGGACGGGCGGCTTCTCGGGCGAGAGGACGAGGGAGAGCTCGTCGCCGCCGTCCCTCGCGAAGAGGACGAGACGGCCGCCCGCCTCCTCGAGGCGCCAGTCCTCGTTCGCGACCGACAGCCGCCCCGTGCGGGCATACGCCGCGCCGGGCCCGTCGCGGTGCAGCCGCTCGGCGAAGCGGAACGTCCCCTTCGTCACGTCCGTTCGCGCGAAGTGCGCGAGGTGGACGTCCTTCGCCGCGAAGGACGACGCGCGCGGCGCGGCGTCGTCCGTGACACCGGTCCGGAAGAACGTGAGCTGGAACCCGAGCCTCTTCCCCGACGCCGTCTGGAGCTGGCCGGTCACGTACCACCACTCGACGCGCGAGTCTTCGTGCGCACCATGGTCGCGGGGGAAGGAGATTTTCTGGTTCGGATCCAGGGGCTTGAAGCGCCCGACAAGGAGGAGCAGCGCGAGAGCGAGATGTTTCATCACTCCTCTTTCAGCGCGGCCGCCGCGTCCGTCGCGGCCGCGAGGCCGGCGGGGCGGGCGGCGGCGAGGAGCGTCGTCGCGAAGACGAGGGCGAGCGCTCCCGCGAGGAACGCCCACGGCCAGTGCATCGCGATCGTCCACCCGAAGCTCTGGCGGTTGATGACGTGGACGAGGACGAGCGCCATCGCGGCGCCCGACGCGAGGCCGAGCGCGATCCCGAGGCCGCCGATCGCGGCCGCTTCGTACCGCACGGCGCGGCGCACGCGCGCGGCCGACGCGCCGAGGACGCGCAGGAGGCCGATCTCGCGCCGCCGCTCGAGGACGAGCGCCGTGAGCGTGTTGAAGACGCCGAGGACCGCGACCGCGATCGCGACGGCCTCGAGCGCGTACGTGACCGAAAAAGTCCGGTCGAAGATCTGAAGGACGAGCTTGCGGAGCGTCGCGTTCGTCCGCACGCGCAGCGCGAACCGCCCGCGCACGGCCGCCTCGATCCGCCGCGCGCCCTCCTCGGGGGAGACGCCGGGCGCGAGGACGACGCTCATCGTCGTCGCGCCGGAGAGTGGCCAGATCCGCCGAAAGTGCGCGCGGTCCAGCGTCACCGTGCCGCGGTCGTTCGAGTAGTCCGTGTAGACGCCGGCGACGCGGACGCGCACCGGCCCGTCGGGCCCCGGCAGCTCCACGGTGTCGCCCGTCTTCACGCGGAACTTCTCGGCGTAGGGCTCGGAGACCATCGCCTCGCCGTTCGCGAGGGCCCCGGCGAATACGCGCCTGGGGTCCCGCCCGTCGACGAGCGGGAGGTTCCCGTACGTCGCGACGTACGCGAAGAGGCCCGAGCCGACCGTGTACGGCGCGCCGTCCCGCGTCGCGGAGAACGCGAGGAACGGGTCGACGTCGGCGACGCCGGCGACCGCGCGGATCGCCTCGATCGCCTCCTCGGGGACGCGCCCGAGCGACGGGCCCGAGCGCCCGCTCGCCGGGCCGACGAAGACGTCGCCGGCGAGCGTCTCCCCGACCCACGTCGCGACGGTCGTCCGGAAGGAGCCGACCATCACGGCGACCGCGACCATCATCGAGAGGCCCATCGTGAGCGCGGCGACGGCGACGGACGTGCGCGAGAGGCTGCCCGTGAGGTTTGCGCGCGCGATCCGCGCTTCGACGCCGAAGAGGCGGAGCGCGATCCCGTCGAGGCGCCCCGCCGCGAACGTGACGGCCGCGGGCGCGAGGAGCGAGGCGCCCGCGACGATCAGGAAGACCGAAAGGAAGCCGAAGAGGGGGAGTCCTCTCACGGGTTCGGGCCGCGTCGCCGCCCACGCGAGAACGAGGAGAGCCGCTCCGGCGAAGGCGAGCGGGCGCGTGCGCCGCCGGCGCGCGGCCTCCACGGAGCCGTGCCGCATCGTCGCCGCGGGCTCCACACCGGCGGCCTCGAGCGCCGGCGCGAGGGCGGAGAGGACGGACGTCGCGACGCCGAGGGCGAAGGCGAAGGCGAGGACGCCGGGATCGAGGCGCAGGGTCGGATGCGCGGACGGCACGTAGAGCTCCGTCGCCGTGCGGCCGACGACCGTGAGGGCGCCGGCCGCGAGGCCCGCGCCGAGGAGGAGGCCGAGAGCGCTGCCGGCGATCCCGAGCGCGAGGCCTTCTCCGAGAAACGCCGCGAAGACCGCGCGGCGCGACGCCCCGAGGGCTCGCACGACGCCGATGTCCGCGCGGCGGCGCAGGACGGAAATCGAGAGCGTGTTGTAGACGAAGTACATCCCGACGAGGAGCGCGATCGCGCCGAGCGCCGAGAGGTTCACGCGGAACGCGCGTACCAGGCGGTCGACCGTCTCCGTGCGCCGCTCCGGGCGGCCGGCCGTGACGCCGGGCGGGAGCGACGCCGACACCTCCTCGAGGACGCGGGCGCGGTCGGCGTCGGAGAGCGACGCGGGGAGGACGACGTCGATACGGTCGAGGCGCCCGACCTTCCCGAACGCCTCCTGCGCGGCCGCGAGGTCCATGAAGACGATCGACCCGGAAGCCGCGCGCGCCGCGCCCGAAGGGAGCAGCACGGCCGCGACGCGAAACGTGCGCTCGACGGAATTCGTGACGAGACGAAAGGCGTCGCCGGCCTTCAGCCGATGCCGCGAAGCGAAGGCTTCGGTGACCAGGAGAGATTGTTTTGCGAATACGGAGAAGAGACCGGGAGATTCTTCGAAGGTGTGGGTCTCCTCGGGGCGCGCCGCGACGCCTCCGCTGTGAGCCGACGTCGCCGCGCGCTCTATCCTTTCTTCACCTTCTAAGAAGGTCTTCTTGTTGTCTTCTCTTTTCCCCTCTTCAGCAAAACTGTATTCCCGCGCGCTCGCGTCCGCGAGCGGGTCGATGCCGAGGACCTCGACGATCTCGCCTTCGCTCGCGCCGGTCGCCGCCGTCTCCGTGATCGCCGGCGCGAGCGTCGCGCCGAGCCCGCGCAGCCACGCGAGGCGTTCGAGAGTCTCCTCCGGGACGCCGGGGCCGTCCGCGAGGATCGTGATCGAGGCCTTGCCCGCGACGAAGTCGACCGTGTCCGAGAACGACGAGAGGACGGACGCGTTCGCGAGGCGGATCGCCGCCATCGTCGCCACGCCGACCGCGATGCCGGAGATCGTGAGCGCGAAGCGCAGGCGGTCCTTCGCGAGGGGGCGCAGGACGAGCGGCGGGAGAAGGTGGCGGATCACGGGACGAGCCGCCCGTCGAGGAGATTGAAGACGCGCGACGCGCGCGCGGCCGCGCCGGCCGAGTGTGTCGCCATGACGACCGTGATCCCCTTGTGCGCCACGAGGTCCGAGATCAGGTCGAGGACCTGGGTGCCCGTCTTCGAGTCGAGGTTGCCGGTCGGCTCGTCGGCGAGGAGGAGCGCCGGCCTGTTCGCGAGGGCCCGCGCCACGGCGACGCGCTGCATCTGCCCGCCCGAGAGCTCGTACGGGTACGCGCGCTCCTTGCCGGCGAGGCCGACCTCGGCGAGGAGCGCGGCGGCGCGCGCGTCGGCCGCGAACGGCGCGGCGCCGTCGAGGAGGAGCGGCAGCGCGACGTTCTCGAGCGTGTTCATCGTGGGCAGGAGGTTGAAGAACTGGAAGATCGTCGCCGCGGTCCGCCGGCGGTAGGTGTCGCGGTCGTCCTCGGCGAGCGTCGCGAGGTCCCGCCCGCCCACGAGGACCCGGCCCCGCGTCGGCCGGTCCAGCCCGCCGAGGAGGTTGAGCAGCGTCGACTTGCCGCAGCCGGAGGGTCCGAGGAGCGCGGTGAAGGTTCCGGGTTCGATCTCGAGCGAGACGTCCGCGAGCGCCTCCACGGGCGCGGCGCCCGGCCCCGGAAGGTAGGACTTGGAGACGGAATCGGCGGCGACGCGGGCTCCCACGGCGCCCATCCTACGTATCATCGGTCCTTCGGGATGGACGCGACGTGCTGAAGAACCTGGCCGGCCTCTGGCGCCATCGCGCGCTGGTCGGCGTCCTCGTCTCCCGGGAGCTCAAGGCGCGGTACCGCGGAAGCGTCCTCGGGTTCTTCTGGTCGCTCCTGAACCCGCTCCTCATGCTCGCGGTGTACTCGGTCGTCTTCGCGTTCATCTTCCCCGGGCGGACCGCCTCGACGAGCCCGTACGCTCTCTTCCTCTTCACGGGCCTTCTCCCGTGGAACTGGCTCGCGGGCGGCCTGACGGACGCCGCGTCCTCGCTCACCACGCACGGCGCGCTCCTCAAGAAGATCCTCTTTCCGGCCGAGGTGCTGCCGCTCGTCGCCGTCGTGGCGCAGGGCGTCCACTTCATCCTCGCGCTGCCCGTGCTCGCGGCGGGGCTCGCCCTGGGCGCGGCGGGCGTCCTCGGGCCCGCGGTGCCGGTGGGCTGGCCGCTCGTTCAGGCCGTGCCTCTCTTCCTCCTCGAGGGCGTGTTCGTCGCGGGCGTCGGCCTTCTCCTCGCCGCGCTCACGGTCCACTTCCGCGACGTGAAGGACATTCTCGCGACGGGTCTTTCGCTCTGGTTCTTCGCGACGCCCGTCCTCTACGCCCTGCCCGACATCCGTTCGGAGCGGCTGCGCGCGGCGCTCCTGTGGAACCCGGCGACGCCGTTCTTCGAGGCGTGGCGCGACGCATTCTTCCGCGCCGCGTGGGTCGCGCCGGAGCGCTGGGGAGTCCTCGTCCTGATCTCGCTCGGCGCGTTTCTCCTCGGGTACGCGTTCTTCGACCGGCTGCGCGACTCCTTCCCGGAGGCCGTGTGACCGCGCCCGCCGCCGTCGTCGCGAAAGGGCTCTCGAAGTCGTATCGGAAGTGGGGCCGGACGCGCGCGTTCGGCACGCTCAAGTCCGCGCTGCTCGGCCGGGGCTTCGGCGCCGCGCTCGCGCCGTCGGAGACCGTCCAGGCGCTGTCGGACGTGTCGTTCGCCGTGCAGCGGGGTGAAACGTTCGGCGTCGTGGGCCCGAACGGCTGCGGCAAGTCCACGCTCCTGAAGCTCGTCGCGGGTCTCTTCAAGCCGACGGCGGGCGCGCTCGAGGTGACGGGCAAGGTCTCGGCGCTCATCGAGCTCGGCGCGGGCTTCCACCCGGAGATCTCGGGCCGCGAGAACGTCGTGATCAACGGCGTCATGCTCGGGCTGACGCGCAAGGAGATCGAGCGGAAGCTGCCCGAGATCGTCGCGTTCTCCGGGCTCGAGGAGTTCATCGACGAGCCCGTCAAGACGTATTCCTCGGGCATGTACGTGCGCCTCGGGTTCGCGGTGGCCGTGCACGTGGACCCCGACGTCCTCGTCGTGGACGAGGTCCTCGCGGTCGGGGACGAGGCGTTCGCGCACCGCTGCCTCGACACGATCGCGGACTTCTCGCGCCGCGGAAAGACGATCTTCTTCGTGTCGCACTCGCTCGCGCTCGTCGAGGAGCTCTGCGACCGCGTTCTCTACCTCGACCACGGCAGGACGAAGGCTCTCGGCGACCCCCGAGAGACGCTCGCACGCTATCGCATGGATGTCGCGGCAGAAGAGGGCGCGCGCCTCGCAAGAGAACACAAAGAGGAAGAGAAGAATTTCTTAGAAGGTGAAGAGGGGGAGAGACGCGCCGGGGCGGCTGCCCCTGGTGTCGCGGCCGCGCCGCGCCGAGAGGCCCAATTACCATTCGAAGAAAAGCCACCGGTACAGGAAGAACGCGTGCAACAGGCGACGACGCCGGCCGCGCCTGAACCTCTGGAACAGAAGGAATCTCTCCCTCGCCGCTGGGGCAGCCGGGAAGTCGAGATCACGGGCTGCCGCATGCTCGATTCTTCCGGAGCGGAGCGCTACGCGTTCCGCTCCGGCCAGAGCGTGACGATCGAGATCGCCGTCGCGCCCCGCGCGCCTCTTTCGGATTTCGTGTTCGGCATCGGGATCTTCACGCCCGAGGACGTCTGCGTGCACGGGACGAACACGGAGCTGGACGGCTTCCTGCCGTCGCGGCTCGACGGGCCCGCCGTCGTCCGCGTGACGCTGCCCGCGCTCGATCTCGGCACGGGCCCCTATCTCGTCGACGTCGCGGTCCATTCGCGGCGCGAGGCGCCGTACGACTACTGGCGCGGCGCGTGCCGCTTCCAGGTGGATTCGCCGGACCGAAGCGCCGGCGTCTACCGACCGGTCCGCCGCTGGGCCTTCGAAGGGCCGATCGCGCTGGAGAGAAAATGACGATCCGCCTGCCGAAGGACGCGGGGGAGAGGGCGCTCCTCGTGCTCCTTCTTCTCGCGACGTTCCTCCTCGTCCTCGAGCCGGGCCGCGTGCCCCTCTTCGAGCCCGACGAGGGCCGGTACGGCGAGATCCCGCGCGAGATGCTCGCGACCGGAGACTGGATCACGCCGCGCCTCAACGGCGTCCTCTACTTCGAGAAGCCGCCGCTCTACTACTGGTCGGTCGCGGCCTCGATGGCCGTCCTCGGCCCGACGGAGCTCGCGGTACGCCTGCCCGGCAAGCTCTCGGCCGCGGGAATGGTCCTCCTCGCGGCCGCGTTCGCGCGGCGGCGGTACGGGGCGCGCACCGGCCTCCTCGCCGGCCTCGTTTGCGCGTCGTCGCTCCTCGTCGTCGCGCTCGCGCGCATCGCGATCATCGACCCGATGCTCTCGCTCGTGATGTCGGGCGCGGCGTTCGCGTTCGCGGCGTTCGCGGAGGGAGACGCGGACGGCGACGGGAAGCGCGCCCGCCGCGCGCTCTACGGCTTCCACGTCGCGTGCGCCGCGGCGGTCCTCCTGAAGGGCCTCATCGGCGTCGTCCTGCCGGGCGGCGCCATTTTCTTCTGGACGATCTGGACCGGCCGCTGGCGGACGCTCGCGCGCGTCTTCTCGCCGGGGCCGCTCCTCGTCTTCCTCGCGCTCGCGGTCCCGTGGCACGTCGCGATGGCCCGGCGGCACCCGGACTTTCTCCAGTTCTACTTCGTCCACGAGCACTTCGACCGCTTCGCGAAGACCGAGCACAAGCGCACGGGCCCGCTCGTCTACTTCGTGCCGGTCCTCCTCGCGGGGTTCCTCCCCTGGACGGCCTTCCTCGGGCGATGGAAGGAGACGTGGCCGGGCCTCTCGCGCGCGGCGTGGAAGGCGCGCGCGACCGAGGGCTTCCTCTGGATGTTCTCGGGCCTCGTCTTCGCTTTCTTCTCCGTGTCGCGCTCGAAGCTCATCCCGTACGTCCTTCCGATCTGGCCGGCGCTCGCGGTCCTCCTCGCGCTCGGGATCGAGCGGGCGCGCGCGCGGGGCGCGTCGTTCCGGGGGGAGCGCCTCGCGACGGCCGCGTTCTTCGGCTCGCTTCTCTCCGCGGGAGCGGCGTACGGCTTCGGCGCGGGCTACCTCGAGCGCTTCGGCGCGGCGGCGGCAGGCGCATGCGCGCTCCTCGCCCTGCTCGGCGGCTTCGTCCTGAACGTCTCGCCGCGACTGACGGCCCGTGCCGACGCGGCTTCTTTCGTTGCCGCGCCCTGGCTCGCGTTCGTCGCGTTCCTCCTCGCCGTTCTGCCGGGCGCGGCGCACTGGGTGACGCCGTGGCCGGTCGTTTCGCCGGCGCTCGCCGCGGCGGGCGGCGACGCCGTCCTCGTTCAGCGAGGCCATTACCTCGAGGTGCTGCCGTTCTACGCCGCTCGCACGACGCCGGTCGCGGCGCTGGGCTGGAGCGAGCTCGACTTCGGGCGCTCCCACGCGGGCGCCGAGGCGCTCTTTCCGTCGGACGAGGCGTTCGCGGCCCTCTGGAACGGACCGCGAACGGTGGTCGTGATGGTCCATCGGGACCACCTCGCCGCGTTCGCGAAACCGCCTCTTTCGGACACGCCCGCGGGCATCCTGGGCCGCGAGAACAACGCAAAGCACGTGGCCCTCACGAACCGGATTCCAGAATCACAATCCAAGTAATTGGATGGACTTGATGGCAGGTAGCCCCCGCGTGAAACCGTCCCCTTTGACTGCAAAGGCTTAGATTGGGTAGGCTTCGACCTCTTGACGGCAGCGCCCTTGCACCCGTTTTCGTGGGTCTGGTCACAGGACCGTGTGATGGACGTGCGGACGCATTGATTTTTGCGCCTGCGTCGAGTGAAGAAGATAACGAGGACGAGAGAGAAAACGAGAGAGTTCAGATGCTTCCGAATCAATATCTTCGAAAGGAGGAGCCCGGCTCCAATTCTCCGCAATCTTCCTTACGGGAAACCGTCAACGAAGTTTCGATCGACATTTAATTTTCAGGAGGTAGACAGAATGAAAACTCGCTGGCTGAGCATCTTCGTGGTGCTCGCGCTCGCCGTCGTCGGTCTGACGGCGAACGTGGCTCTCGCCCAGACCACCGGTGACATCGACGGCACGGTCACCGACTCCAACAACGCCCCGCTTCCCGGCGCGTCGGTCACGATCACGTCGCCGTCCCTGCAGGGCACCCGCACGGCCGTCACGGACGCCGCGGGCCGCTTCCGTTTCCCGGCGCTGCCGAGCGGCACGTACACGGTGACGGGCGCTCTCTCGGGCTTCACGAAGTCCGAACGGCGCAACATCGTCGTGAAGATCGGCGGCGTGGCCTCGGTTCCGCTCACGATGTCCGTTTCCGTCAAGGAAGAGGTCGTCGTCACGGGTGAGGCTCCGGTCATCGACACGGCCAAGACGACGATCGGCGTCACGGGCACGTCGGAGCAGATCTCGCGGCTCCCGCTCGCCCGCAACTTCACGTCCGTCGCCACGACGGCGCCCGGCACGGGCAGCGACAACTCGGGCGGCATCACGTTCTACGGGTCCACGGGCCTCGAGAACCAGTACATCATCGACGGCGTCAACACGACCGGCATCAAGATCGGCAACGTCGGCAAGACGCTCACGAACGAGTTCGTCCAGGAAGTCGAAGTCAAGTCCGGCGGCTACGAGGCCGAGTACGGGCGCGCCCTCGGCGGCACGATCAACGTCGTGACGAAGTCGGGCGGCAACGAGTTCCACGGCGACCTGTTCGGCTACTACGACAACAAGAACCTGGCGGCCAACGACGGGCACGTCGACGATCGCAAGGCCGTCGGCCAGAGCCAGCTCGTCCTGCCCACGCGCTACGACTTCGGCGTGGACCTCGGCGGCTACTTCCTGAAGGACCGCCTCTGGTTCTTCGGCGCGTACAACCGCGTGTCGCGCGACCAGGACTACACACGCAACACGAGCATCTACTACACGCCGACGGGCGGCCTCGACACGTCGAAGGGCGTGGGCGGCTTCACGACCTCCTCCGGCACGGACGAGACGCGCCAGAACCTCTACTCGGGCAAGCTGACGTTCCGCCTCGGCGAGGCCCACACGCTCTCCGCGTCGGTCTTCGGCGACCCCGGCACGTTCAGCGGCCGGCAGACCGGCATCATCGGACCCGACTCGGGCGTCATCTGGAATACGGATACCGGCGGCACGGACATCGCCCTCAAGTACGACGGCATCTTCGGCACGTCGTTCCTCCTCTCGGCGCAGTACTCGCACCACGAGGAGAAGAACGACAACAACTCGCCGTACGAGGACACCATTAACGTCCGGCAGTTCCGCGGCGGCCGAAGCCAGCTCATCCCCGGCTCCGGCCCGACGTACTTCGTCGACGAGAACTACAAGCGCGACGACTTCAAGCTCACGGCGTCCTTCTTCGCGGGCGCCCACGAGATCAAGGTCGGCGGCGAGTACGAAAAGCTCGCCTCGACGTTCTCCGAGAAGTACCCCGGCGGTTCCCGCATCCGTCAGGGATACACGGGCAGCGGCGCCTTCTCGTACCAGTACAACCGCTACTTCGCCAAGGTGCCCCTGAACTGCCAGGCGAAGTACGACGCGAACGGCGTCCTCCACACGGGCAACTTCGGCCCGCCCGCCGGAGCCGCCGACTCGCTCACGTGCTCCCAGTGGCAGCCCACGCGTACGGTCGACAACCCGCCGACGACGAACAACCTGGCGATCTTCGCGCAGGACTCGTGGAAGGTTCTCAAGAACCTCACGGTCAACTTCGGCGTCCGCTACGAGGAGCAGTCGCTCAAGGACGCCGCCGGCGCGACGGCCATCAAGATCAACGGCGAGTGGTCGCCGCGCCTCGGCGTGATCTGGGATCCGATGAGCAACGGCCGCTCGAAGGTCTACGCCTCCTTCGGCCGCTACTACTCCACGATCCCGCAGGACATCCAGACCCGCGCGCTCGGCAACGAGTACACGGCGTTCGCGTACCAGTACGGCGGCCCCTCGAACACCCCGATCTACCTCGGCGACTACGGCTCCTTCGTGTACATGCAGGGCGGCGAGCTCACGCAGGCGGACCTGAAGGGCATGTACCAGGACGAGGCGATCGGCGGCATCGAGTACGAGGTCTTCAAGGGCTGGTCCTTCGGCGTCAAGGGCATCTACAAGAAGCTCGGGCGCACGATCGAAGACCGCTGCGACCTCGTCGACCCGCGCGTCGGCCTCGAGTCCTACGTTCCCCCGACGGCGCTCACGACGTGCGCGCTCGTCAACCCGGGCGACGACAGCCCGCTCCAGGTCATCAAGGACCCGACGAACCCGGCCTGCCAGGGCTCGTTCGCGACCACCGGCAAGCTCGACGGCAACTGCCCGTCGATCAACCCGAGCCGCTACTACCGCGGCGTCGAGCTGACGGCGACCCACCGCTTCTCGAACAACTTCTACCTGCTCGCGAGCTACATCTACTCGCAGCTCCAGGGCAACTACTCGGGCAACTTCTCGCAGACGCGTGAGAATGGCCAGTCCGACCCGAACATCAACGCCGACTTCGACTACATCGACCTCACCCCGAACAACTACGGCAAGCTCCGCAACAACCGGACGAACCAGTTCAAGCTGACGGGCACCTACGCGTTCAACTTCGGCCTCGTGACGTCGGTCAACGCGAACTACGCGGACGGCCGCCCGATGTCGGTGCGCGGCTACGCGCGCCCCGGCTACGGCGAGGAGCGCTACTACATGGCGCGCGGCAGCTTCGACACGCTTCCGTCCACGTACAACATCGACCTGCACCTCGAGTGGGGCATCCGGCTCGGCGCGGTCACCCTCACCCCGGTTGCGGACATCTTCAACCTGACGAACTTCCAGGGCGTCACGTCCCGCGACGAGATCTTCTGCACGTCGACCGGCACGTGCAACGCGGTCCTGGCGTCCACCGGCCAGGCTCGGAAGAACGGCCCGTACACGACCGCGAACTCCTCCAACCCGAACTTCAACCGCGACATCGCCTGGGTGGGCCCGCGGGTGATCCGGCTCGGAGCCCGCGTCTCGTTCTAAGGGTTTCATCCCGGTTAGACTCGAGGGGAAGCCGAAAGGCTTCCCCTTTTTTTTCGCCATGAGACGCGCTTTCTCCTTCCTCTGCGGAGCCCTGCTCCTGACGGCCGCGGATGCGCCCCTCTGCGCCGCGAAACCGGCGCCTCCGGCCGCGCGTCCGCCCCGCGTGATCGTCGTGGGCTGGGACGGCGCCGACTGGAGCCTCCTCGACCCGCTTCTCGCATCCGGGCGGCTCCCGCACCTCAAGGCCCTCCTCGAGAAGGGCGCGCAGGCCAGGCTCGAGACGTACCGGCCCCGCGCGTCGCCGCTCCTCTGGACGACGATGGCGACGGGCCTCACCCCGCCCGAGCACGGCGTCGTCGATTTCCAGGAGTACGACACGGCATCGGCGGCGTCCCTGCCCATCTCGGGCCGCTCGCGCACGGGCCCCGCGATCTGGAACGTGGCCTCCGCGAAGGGCCTGTCGTCCGGGGTCGTCGGTTGGTGGGCCACCTGGCCCGCCGAGGCGGTGACGGGCTTCTTCATCTCCGACCGGGCGTCTCCGGTTCTCTTCGATCCCGCGACCCTCTCGCAGTCTCCCGGTCTCACGTGGCCGCCGGAGCTCGCGGATGGGGTGCGCCTCCTCGGCCGCCGCGAGGGGAGCCCCGGATACGAGGACGTCGCGAAGTTCCTCCACGTCTCCCGCGCCGCGTTCGACGCGTCCGTCGCGGCCGGCCGCGAGCTCGAGGATCCCGTGACGGGCTTCCGGAAGATCCTGGGCTCGACGCGCGTCTACGCGAAGACGGCGCTCGACCTCTACGACAGGAACCGCCCCGACCTCCTCATGCTGTACCTCGAGGGCACCGACGAGATCGGGCACGTCCTCGGCAAGTACAACCCGCCCCTCCTCCCGGGCGTCGACCGGGACGAGTTCGAGAAGTACAGGGACGCCGTGGCCCTCTTCTACGCGGAGTGCGACCGGATCCTCGGCGAGCTGGCCACGCGCGCCGAGAGGGACGGCGCGACGCTCATGCTCGTCTCGGACCACGGCTTCAAGTGGAGCGCGGACCGGCCGACCGGGATCTCGTCGCTCAAGGCCGAAACGGCGTACCTCTGGCACGAGCCGTGGGGCGTCTTCGTCCTCGCGGGCCCGGGAGCGGCGCGCGCGAAGGAGCGGCGGACCGTCAACGTGTTCGACGTCGCACCGATCCTCTGCCGCCTCCTCGGTCTGCCGCCCGACGTCCGCATGAAGGGCCGCGTTCCTGCCGGGCTCCTCGC
The DNA here is from genome assembly GCA_036504335.1 of Thermoanaerobaculia bacterium. Lineage (GTDB taxonomy): Bacteria > Acidobacteriota > Thermoanaerobaculia > UBA5066 > UBA5066 > Fen-183. The sequence continues at coordinate 10,749 of DASXVJ010000033.1, read as the reverse complement.
CGCGGGAGCGCCCGCGGCGAAGCAGGCCGTCGCGTGGGAGAAGGCGTTCAAGGTCGAGCGCGCCGCGATCACGCGCAACCTCGCAGCCGAGAAGAAGGCGGGCGAGGAGTTCGCGAAGAAGCTCGTCTCGCTCGGGTACCTCTCGGGCTCTTCTGCCGCGGCGCCCGCGGTGGCGGGCGCCGGCACGGGAGACGTGCGGATGACGCCGTTCGGCGTGTCCAACATCGGCGTCTACTACGCCGAGAGCGGGCGCGTGAAAGAGTCCGTCCCCTGGTTCGAGAAGGCGATCGCCGCCGATCCCGCGGTTCCGACGTTTCATACGAACCTGGCGGACGCCTGGGAGAAACTCGGCCGGATGGACGCCGCCGACGCCGAAGCGCTCAAGGCCGCCGATCTCGGAGGGGAAGACGCGAACGACATCCTCCTCGCACGGGTCGTGACGCGCATGGAATCCGGGCGCGCGCCCGCGGCGATCGCCCTCCTCGAGAAGGCGGCGCGGCTGCTGCGTCCCGCCCGGCCCCAGCTCATGGACGCGCTCGGCCGCCTCTACTTTGACCGCCGCCGGTGCGCGGACGCGCAGCGGCTCTTCGAAGAACTCTCCGTGTCGACGCCGCAGGATGCGGACGCGTGGCTCATGCTTGCGAGAACGCGCCGCTGCACGGGCGACGCCTCCGGCGCGCGCGCCGCTCTCGATCGCGCCGTCCATCTCGGAGGCAATCCCGGCGCGATCGCGCGCGAAATGGAAGCCCTTGGAGGCCGCCCGTGATCTCGACATTCCGCCGGTTCGTCAGTCTGCTTCTCGCCGCCGCGCTGCCGGCGTTCTCGGCGCCTCCCGCGAGGCCGGCCGCTTCGCCTGCTGCGTCCGCGGCGCCCGCGAAGCGCGCCCGCGTCGTCCTCGTCGGCTGGGACGGCGCGGACTGGAAGTACCTCGACCCGCTGCTCGAGGCGGGCGCGCTCCCGAATCTCGCGGCCCTCATCGCGAAGGGCCGGACGTGGAACCTCGGCACGTACCAGCCGATGGCGTCGCCGCTCGTCTGGACGACGGTGGCCACGGGCCGGACCCCCGTGGACCACGGCGTCACGGACTTCCAGGAGCTGGACCCGAAGACGGGCGTGCGCCTCCCGATCTCGGGCCGCTCGCGGCGCGTGCCCGCGATCTGGAACCTCGCGTCTGCGAAGGGCCTTCTCGTGGGCGTCGTGGGATGGTGGGCGACGTGGCCGGCGGAGAAAGTGAACGGTTTCCTCGTCTCGGACCGCGCCGCGCCGGTCCTCTTCGACCCCGAGTCGCTCGCGCGATCGCCCGCGATCGCATGGCCGGAGGGGCTCGGCGACGGCGTGCGCATGATCGGCCGCCGCGAGGGCAGCCCGCCCTACGAGGACGTCGTGAAGGCGCTCCACGTCTCGCGCAAAGAGTTCGACGCGGCGGTCGCCGCCCGAAAGGACCTTGCGGACCCGATCACGGGGTTCCGGAAGATTCTCGGGGTCACGCGGACCATCGCGAAGATCGGCCTCGAGCTCTACGACCGCTCGGACCTCGACCTGTTCATGGTCTATTTTCAGGGCACGGACGAGATCGGCCACGTCCTCGGCCGCTACGAGGCGCCGAAGGTGCCCGCCCTCTCCGAGCAGGACTTCGCGAAGTACAAGGACGGCGTGGCCGCAATCTACGTCGAGGCCGACCGCGTCCTCGGGGAGCTCGCCGCGCGCGCGCAGAAGAACGGCGCGACTCTGATCCTTGCGTCGGACCACGGTTTTCGACACGGCGCCGCGCGGCCGGACCTCTCGACCGGCATTCAGCTCGACACGGCGTACCTCTGGCACGAGCCGCCGGGCATTCTCGCGGCGGCCGGGCCGGGCGTGATTCCGTCGTCGACCCGGGGCAAGGCGAGCGTCTTCGACCTCGCGCCGACGCTCTGCCGGCTCCTCGGCCTTCCGGCGGACCCGGCGTTCGAGGGAAAGCTCGTTCCCGGCTTCACCGGCCGGCCGGCGGCGCCGGCGGCGGCGTGGGCGAAGGCCGCGCCCGTCGAGCGCCTCGTGCCGGCTACGAACGCAGCCGACGAGAAGAAAGCCGCCGACGAGTTCACGAAGCAGCTCATCTCGCTCGGGTATCTCACGGGCTCCGAGGCGTCGGCGGTGGACGCGCGGCCCGCGAACCGCGCGGGCACGGAGACCGCGGGCTCGTTCCAGAACGTCGGAACGTTCCTGCGCGATCGCGGGAAGCCCGCCGAGGCCGTCGGCTGGTACCGGAAAGCGCTCGAGGTGAACCCGAAGTCATCGACGGCGTGGATGAACCTCGCGACCGCGCTCCACCAGACCGGGAAATACGACGAATCCGACGACGCGCTCGTGAACGCGCTCGTGAACGGCTATCACGACCCCGAAGCCACCGTTTACCGGCGCGTGAAGCTCTACACGGAGAGCGCGAAGGGGAAGGACCAGCGCCCGCAGCTCGTCTCGTTCCTGAAGAAGGTCGTCGCGGCGTACCCGAAGGAGGAGCGCTACCGAGCCTCCCTCGGGAAGGCGTTCTTCGAGACGGGCGACTGCGCGGCCGCCCGGCCGCTCTTCGAGGAGCTCTCGGGCCGCCCGGCGCCGGAGCCCGAGAACCTGAATCTCCTCGCCCTCACGAGCTGGTGCCTCGGCGACCTCGCGCGCGCGAAGGCGGCCTTCGAGCGCTCGCTCGCGATCAATCCGAACCAGCCGGTCGTGCGCGAGGGCCTCGCGACCATCGAGAAGGGGAGACCGATGCGATGAGCGTCCCGCGCAAGGTTTCGGTCGTCGTGCCCGTCTACAACGAGGAGGCGAACCTCCCGCTGCTCCTGCCGCGCCTCCTGCCGGTCCTCGCGGGTCTCGGCCGGCCGTACGAGGTCGTCTTCGTGGACGACGGCTCGCGCGACCGCTCGCTCGAGATTCTCAAGGCCGCCGCCGCCGCGAACCCGGGGACCGTCAAGGTCGTCGAGCTCGTCCGCAACGCGGGTCAGCACATGGCGATCCTCGCGGCGTTCACGGCGACGGACGGCGAGGTCGTCATCACGCTCGACGCGGACCTCCAGAACCCGCCCGAGGAAATCCCCAAGGTCGTCGCGGCCATGGACGCGGGGCACGACGTCGTCGGGACGGTCCGCCAGAACCGGCAGGACGCCCTGTTCCGCAAGGTCGCGTCCCGGCTCGTCAACAGGACGACGGCCGCCATCACGGGGATGAAGCTGGGCGACTACGGCTGCATGCTCCGCGGCTACCACCGGGACGTCGTGGACGTCATGTCGGCCTCGGACGAGGCCGCGACGTTCATCCCGGCCCTCGCCCAGCAGTACGCGCGGCGGCCGGTGGAGATCCCCGTCGCCCACGCCGAGCGCACGGCGGGCGAGTCGAAGTATTCTCTCTACAAGCTCGTGCGCCTGAATTTCGACCTCATGACCGGCTTTTCCGTCGTCCCGCTGCAGGTCTTCGGGCTGCTGGGCTTCGTGACGGCCGTCTCGGGGGTCGCGTTCGGCGTCTTCCTCCTCGTCCGCCGGCTCGTGGTCGGCGCCGAGGTGGACGGCGTGTTCACGCTGTTCGCGCTCGCCTTCGTCGTCATGGGCGTCCTGATGGCCGGGATCGGGATCGTGGGCGAGTACGTGGGCCGCATCTACCAGCAGGTGCGCGGCCGGCCGCGCTTCCTCATCCGGAAGGTGTGGGGGGCGAACTGATGGGCGGCCTCGTCGTCTGCGCGTACTCGGACGTCGGCTACAAGTGTCTCGAGTGGCTCTTCGACAAGGGCGAAAGCGTGCGCCTCGTGTTCACGCACGCCGACACGCCCGGCGAGGAGCGCTGGTTCGGCTCCGTGGCGGACCTCGCGCGAAAGCACGGCCTCGAGCCGCGCGTCGTGGCCGATCTGAACGACCCGGCCGACGAGGAACGGATCCGGGCCGTGCAGCCGGACTTCCTGTTCTCGTTCTACTTCAAGAAGATGATCCCGGAGCGCGTCCTCTCGGTGCCGAAGATGGGCGCCCTGAACATGCACGGCTCCGTCCTTCCCGCGTTCCGCGGCCGTTCTCCCGTGAACTGGGCGATCCTGAAGGGCGCGACAGAGACGGGCGCGTCGCTCCATTACATGACGGGGAAGCCGGACGCCGGCGACCTCGTGGACTTCGAGCGCGTGAAGATCGGGCCCGACGACGACATCCTCGGCGTTTCGCGCCGCGTAGGCGACGCGGCCGTCTCGGTGCTCGCGCGCGCGCTGCCCAGGCTCAAAGCCGGAACGGCGCCGCACGTGCCGCTCGACCTCGCGAAAGGGAGCTACTTCGGCGGGCGCAAGCCCGAGGACGGCGAGATCGACTGGACGAAGAGCGCGAAGGAGATCCACGACCTCGTCCGCGCCGTGACGAAGCCGTGGCCGGGCGCGTTCACGGACGTGTTCGGGAAGAACGTCACGATCTGGAAGACGCGACCCGCCCCGTACGCAGGGCACGACGTCTTCCCGGGGAAGGTCGAGCTGACCGAGAGCTCCGTCGTCGTCTACGCGGGCGACGACCGGACGCTCGAGATCCTCGCCGCGCGTCCGGAAGGCGGGAAGGATCTCGACGCCGCCGGCTTCCGCGACTGGCTCGTGCGCCCGTCCGGCATCTTTCCGCGCGTAAAGGAAGACACATGAGAGTCCTGATCCTGGGAGTGAACGGATTCATCGGGAACGCCCTCACGCGGCGGATCCTCACGACGACAGACTGGGAGGTCTTCGGCCTCGACGTCGGCAGCGAGCGGATCGAGGAATTTCTCGGCGAGAAGCGCTTCCGCTTCCTCGAGGGCGACATCTCGATCAACCGCGAGTGGATCGAATACCACGTCAAGAAGTGCGACGTCGTCCTGCCGCTCGTCGCGATCGCCACGCCCGCGACGTACGTGAAGAACCCGCTCTCCGTCTTCGAGCTCGACTTCGAGGAGAACCTCCGGATCATCAAGATGGCGGGCAAGTACGGCAAGCGCGTGGTCTTCCCGTCCACGTCCGAGGTCTACGGAATGTGCCCGGACAAGGAGTTCGACGAGGACCGCTCGCCGCTCGTCTACGGGCCGATCGCCAAGCCGCGCTGGATCTACTCGGCCTCCAAGCAGCTTCTCGACCGCGTCATCGCGGCGATGGGGACGGCGCAGGGCCTCCAGTACACGCTCTTCCGGCCGTTCAACTGGTACGGACCGCACCTCGACAACGTGGACGCTCCGAAGGAAGGCTCCAGCCGCGTCCTGACGCAGTTTCTCCACAACATCCTCTACGGCGTCCCGATCAAGCTCGTGGACGGCGGCGCCCAGCGGCGCTGCTTCACGTACATCGAGGACGGGATCGACGGCCTGATGACCATCCTCGAGAACCCGAAGGGGAAGGCCGACAGCCAGATCTTCAACCTCGGAAACCCCAGGGCCGACCTCTCGATCGAGCAGCTCGCGCACGCGCTGATCGACGCGGTGGCGACGTATCCGAAGTTCGCAGCCGCCGCGAAGAAGACGCGCATCGTGAAGGTCACGTCGACGCAGTACTACGGCGAGGGCTACCAGGACATCACGACGCGCGTCCCGTCCGTCGCGAAGGCGAAGAAGCTCCTCGGGTGGACGCCGAAGACGGACTTCCCGACCGGTCTCGCGAAGACGCTCGACTTCTACCTCAAGGGCCGGAAGCCCCCGGAAGTGTGAGCCGGCTCGCCCTCAAGGTCGACGTCGACACCTACCGCGGTACGCTCGAGGGCGTGCCGCGCCTCCTCGACCTCTTCGCGAAGGAGGGCGTGAAGGCGACGTTCTTCTTCTCGCTCGGGCCCGACACGAGCGGCAAGGCCATCAAGCGCGTCTTCCGCAAGGGGTTCGTGAAGAAGGTCCTCTCGGCGAGCCCGGCGGCGTCGTACGGCCTGAAGACGATGCTCTACGGGACGCTCCTTCCCGCGCCGGACATCGGCGGGAGGAAGGAGACGGTCGCGCGGATGCGCGAAGCCGCGAAGGCGGGCCACACCGTCGGCATCCACGCGTGGGACCACATCGACTGGCACGACCATCTTCCGAAGATGGCGCGCGAGGAGATCGAAGCCGTCGTCGCGAAGGAGCACGCGCGCTTTCTCGAGATCTTCGGCGCGCCCGCGGCGTTTCAGGCGGCGCCGGGCTGGACGGCGACGCCGCTGTCGGTGGAGGTGCAGGAGGCGCACGGCATTCTCGCGACGTCGGACACGCGCGGCGGAGGCCCGTTCTTCGCGCTGCGGGCGGACGGAACGCCGAGCCGCGTGCTGGAAATTCCTTCGACTCTGCCCACGCTGGACGAACTGCTGGCTCTCCCTTTGCCTGGGGACGGGACGCAGGCGGAAAGGGCCTGCAACGTTCTTAGAATGAAAATGGGGGAAGAGGTGGCGGGGGCCGGCGGCGCTTTGCATGTCCACTCGATCCATACCGAGATCGAGGGCGCGACTTCCTTCGCCGCGCCGTTCGCCTCGCTGGTTTCCTCGTGGAAAAGCGACGGCGTCCGCTTTCTTACCTTCGAAGAAATTTGCAGACCGCTGCTCTCAGCGGGGACGCTACCGGCAAGGGCACTCTCGTGGACGACGCTTCCAGGGCGCGCGACGCCGGTTGCGACTCAGGCATCATCCCCCGCATGAAAAGCCTCCAGGAGACGTACGGTCCGAACACCGTCTGCTTTGGCTGCGGCCCGTCGAACGAGAAGGGACTGCACGTCCGGAGCTTCGTCGAAGGGGACGAGGTCGTCGCGACGTGGAAGGCCGAGCCGCACCACCTCGCGTTCGAGGGGGTCGTGAACGGAGGGATCCTCGGCGCGCTCCTCGACTGCCACAGCAACTGGACGGCCGCCTGGCACCTCATGCAGAAGGCCGGGGACGAAGTCCTGCCCTCGACGGTCACCGCGGACTTCCACGTCGTGCTCAAGCGCCCGACGCCGATCGCCGAGCCCCTCCACCTGAGGGCGCACGTCGTCGAGTCGACCGCGGACCGCGCCCTCGTCGAGGCGACGATCGAGGCGGGAGGCAAGGTCACGGCGACGTGCCGCGGCACCTTCGTCGCGGTGAAGGAAGGCCACCCGGCATATCACCGCTGGTGAGGCCGCGCGGCCGGCCGCCGCTCAGGGGGCGAGGTCGACGACGACGCGCGAGCGCCCGGCGGGAACGGGGATCCCGATCAGGTTCAGGTCGGCGGCGTAGACCGTCGCGGGCTTTCCGTCCACGGTCGCCGTGGCGCGCGGCGTGAAGCTGCGGTCGACGCGCAGGATCCCGGCCCTCTCGCCCGACGTCTCGACGACGAGCCGGTCCGCCCCGTCTTCGGCGAGCCGCGCCTCCGCGGCGCCGTCGCGGACGGACGACGCGACGGAGGCGTCCTTCGCGTGTACGACGACGTCCGTCGCCGGGTCGAAGAGAGCGTCCTCGAACGCGGCGACGGTCGCGTTGATGGAGTCCGCGACGACGACCCGCCCCGCGCGCCGGAGTCCCGGCAGCGGATCCGTCATGCGCCACAGCGTGACGGGGACGCCCGCGGAGCCTTCCACGTAGACCGGCGAGAGGCCGGGCGTTTCCGCCGGGACGTCCGCCGCGATCACGGCGCGGACGCCGGCGGCGCGCAGCCACTTCAGGCGCCGGCCCCACGGCGCCCGCTTCACGACGTCGGATGCGTAGCGGTTCAGGATCGTGTAGCTGCCGTCGGGGTCCGGATCCCACGCGTAGAGCAAACCGTGCGGCGCGCCCGACAGCGCCCAGCCCTGACGCGCCTGCGCGAGCGCGAGGTCGAGGATGCCGCCCGTCTCGACGCGCCCCGCCGCTCCGCGCCGGACGGCGTCGAAGTCCTTCCCGGCGCGCTCGAAGACGCGGCCCCCGAGCGCGGCCGCGCGGGCGACGAGCGGCGACGGCTCCGTGAAGACCGACGACGGGACGCGGGGAATCGCGGCGGGCGTGTACGCCAGCAGCGAGACCGCCGCCGCCGCGACGAGCAGGGCCTGACCGCGCGCGTCGCGCGCCCCGCGCGCGAGGAGAATCCCGAGAACGGCGAGACCGGCGCCGGCGAGCGCCGCCTCGGAGGGAATCCGCTGGAGGACGGGAGCGAGGACGACGCCGGGCGGCGACGCCCACGCGGGGTCCCAGAGCCGCACGAGGACGGCGAAGACCGCCCGCGGCGAAAGGCGCGCGACGATCGCGAGGAGGCCGAAGAGCACCGCGAGCCCGAGGAGCGTCCGGGAGGCGCGCCGCCGGAAGCGCGGCACCGCCTCCTCGACGAGGAGGCGGTCGACCCCGAGCGCGGCGAGGGCGGCGAGCGCCATCGTGAACGGCAGGAGCGCCTTCACCGGGTAGCGCAGGACGTGGAAAGCCGGCAGCGCCTCGTAGGCCGCGCGGGCCCCGGGCAGCCACGGGGTGAACGAGGCGAGGAGCGCCACGGCCGCGATCCCGATCCAGAAGCGCGCCTCGGAGCGGCGCGCGGAGAGGACGAAGACGAGCGCGAGCGCGAGCGGGACGACGCCGAAGGAGAGCGACGCGTGGTACGGCGGGTTTCCCTGCGTGATGGCGAAGCCCCAGAAGCCGCCGGAAACGACGCGCGAGGGATCGCCGAAGAGCTGGGGGAACGGCGTCTCGAGGAGGCGCAGCGGGTGGAACCCGACCGCCGCAAACTCCGACCACGAGAAGCCGCGGACGCGCCGCGACGCGAAGACGGACGCCTTCCAGACCTCGAGGAGCCACGGCGAGACGAGGAGGGCCGCGAGGAAGCCGCCGCCGAGAAGCGCGCCCGCGCCGCGCAGCCGCGCCGGTCCCGGTCCGCGCAGGGCGTACGCGAGAGCGAGGAGAAGCGCGAGCGCCGCGAGGGCGGGCTCGCCGCCGAGAACGAGGAGGGAGGCCGCAGCGACGACGACGAGAGCGGCGCGCGCCGTGGCGCGGGAGGTTTCGGCGGCCCGGGCGCGCGCGACGGCCAAGAGGAGCCACGGCGCCCACGCGAGCGTCGTCGAGGCGTTCAGGAACGCGGCCGACGAGAGGACGAAGCCCGAAAGGCCCCAGGCGAGGGCTCCGACGAGCGCGGCCTCCCGCGAGCGTCCTTCCGCGCGCAGGAACAGGAACGCGCCGAGGAGCCCGAGGGCGAGGTGGAGGAGGAGCTGGACGCCGAGCCACCGGGGCGCGGCCGGGAACGGGTACGCGAGGACGAGGTTCGGATTCCCGCGGTACGCCTGCCCGAAGGACGCCGCCGGGTTGAGCTTCGCGGGGCCGAGCGTGGCCGCGAGCGCCCGGGCAGGACGCTGCGTCGTGCCGATGTCGCGGTACGCGGGCGTCGACGCGCCCGTGAGGAGGTCGCGGTGCGTCAGAAGCGCGGCGGCCGCGAGAAGGAGCGCCGCCGCGAGCGCGGGCCCCGGCGCGAAGCGCCGCGCGCTCACGTGAAGAGGGGGTCTTTCCGCCAGCCCCACTTGTTCATCTTGTACCGCGCCATGACCCAGAGGATCGACATCCCGTAGATGCACGAGCGCCGGAAACTGATCTGGGAGGCGTCGTCGAAGTAGCGCGTCACGATCGGGACCTCGCGAATGCGCATGCCCTTCCAGATTCCCGCGGCGATGATCTCCGTGTCGAACACGAAGTCGTCGGAGAACGCGGAGAGGTTCACGGTTTCGAGGTACTTTCGGGAGTAGGCGCGTAGCCCGGAGTGGTACTCCGTCAGATAGAGGTAGAACGTCGCGTTCTCGACCGCCGTCAGGAAGATGTTCGCGAGGTACTTCCACTTCGGCATGCCGCCCTCGAGCGGCCGCCCGCCCAGCATCCGGCTTCCGAACATCGCATCCTCGAGCCCCTCGGCGATCGGGCGCACGAGCTCGGGCAGGACGGACGCGTCGTACTGGTGGTCGGGGTGGACCATCACGCAGATGTCGGCCCCGCGCGCGAGCGCCGTGGCGTAGCAGGTCTTCTGGTTTCCGCCGTAACCCTTGTTCCGGTCGTGGACGACGACGTGGACGCCGGGGATCGAGCGCGCCACTTCGACGGTGCGGTCCTTCGATCCGTCGTCCACGAGGATGACGTCGTCGATCCACTCCTTCGGGATCTCGTGGAAGGCCGCGTGCAGCGTCTTTTCCGCGTTGTAGGCGGGCATCACGACCGCGACGCGCTTGCCGAAGACGGGCACGGGAGGATTCTAGGGGGAGTCGACGCGGAAAACCCGGAAGCGCGGCTGGAAACTGCCGTCCGGCCGGAGGGAGCCCGTTCGCGAGTCGAGAATCCGGACGAGGAACGGGACGGGCCGCTCGACCGGGGACTCGTGCACGCGCCGCCCGAACATCGACGTCGTCGCTCCGGGAGCGCGCCCCGCCGCGGCGGCGTAGGACGGCAGAAGGCGCGACACGTCGGCCGTGACGAGGTAGCGGCACTTCGCGCCGCGGAGGATCGCGAGCGCTTCGGCATCGTCGGTCGCCGTGAAGAGCCGGCACTGGCGCCGCCAGCCGTAGACGAACGGGTCGGCGGCGGACGGGCGTCCGGCGAGCGCCGTCACGAAGTGGCCCGCCGACCACGGCGGCATCACGCCGGGAATCGAGCCCGGCGCGGGCGGGGGCAGCGCGGCGGGATCGACCGGCGGCGGGTCGAGCGCCCGGAGGCGGGCGAAAAGCTCGAGGACGTCGTCGCCGGGGGCGCTCGCGTAGGCGGCCGCGCGCGCGAGGTACGGCGCGCCCGGGAGGACGACGAGGGCCGAGGCGAGGGCGATCGGGGCGAACGCGCGCGCGCGGCCGCGCAGACGGCGCGGTGCCAGGCGCGCCGTGGCCTCGGCGAGGGCCAGCGC
>DASXVJ010000032.1:0-9143 GCA_036504335.1 Thermoanaerobaculia bacterium | reverse complement strand
ACTTTGGGGCACCTCCTCGGAGGTTGACCCCGCTCATCTGTTGTGGCCCGATTTTTCGGTGACCACGAAAGCGAGGACAGCCCTTTTTTCGTCTTCATTGAAACGATATCGTTGGGCGGACCAGACGCGGATGTGGGTGTACGCGAGCCTCGGAAGTGCTGCCTCCGGCGGTGACACGCTGAGACGAAGGAGGATTCGATGAAGACCACACTCGGCCTCGTCATCGCCCTTGTGGCACTATCGCCGCCGGCCAGGGCCGGCTCCCAGGAGGCCGTTTCCGGCGCCGCCACCTCGCCCGACCGGGTCCTCATCCGCTATGACGCGGCCGGCAAGGGCGATCCGGCCCTGGTGTTCGTCCACTGCGGGGGCTGCAACCGGGGCTTCTGGGACGGGCAGATGGCTCGCTTCGCCGCGAACCACCGCGTCGTCGCGCTCGACCTGGCGGGCTACGGCCAGAGCGGACGCGGGCGTAAGGACTGGACGATGGCCGCCTTCGGCCAGGACGTGGTGTCGGTGGTCGAGGCGCTGGGCTTGAAGCGGGTGGTGCTCATCGGCCACTCCCTTGGCGGGCCGGCGGTCCTGGAGGCCGCGCGCCGCATGCCGGGCCGGGTTGCCGGCCTCGTGTTGGTGGACAGTTGGGTGGACTTCGAGCAGAGATTCGCGGCCGAGGAGATCGAGAAGCTCCTGTCGGCGCTGCAGGCCGACTACCGGGCCACGACCACCGCCATGACGTCACAGTATCTTTTCTCGGCGAGCACGCCCCAGCCCGTCAAGGCGCGCGTGCTGGAGACGGTGCTGTCGGCGCCGCAGGAGATCAGCGTGGCCGTCGCCCGCTCCAGCATGGCCTACAGCCCGCTGCCGGCGCTGCGCGAGATCAAGGCCCCCATCCGCGCCATCAGCTCCGACCTGTTTCCCACCAACCTGGAGGGCAACCGCAGGTACGCCCCCGGCTACCAGGCGGCGATCATGAAGGGAGCGGGCCATTACCTCATGCTCGAGCAGCCCGAGGCCTTCAACGCGTTACTGGTTGAGGCCCTGCGCGAACTGGCCCGGAGCGGCGGACGGCGGTGAGGCTTCGGGTACCTGTTGACATCGTGAATGGCAGAGTGTTGAGCGCTCAGTCCGCCAGTTCTCTTCCTGAAGGAGAGGGGCCATGCATGTCCTTCGCATCGAACACCCGGTCCCGAATTTCGACACGTGGAAGAGCGCGTTCGATCGCGACCCGATCGGGCGCAAGCAGATGGGCGTGCGGAGGTACTACGTTTATAGGCCGACAGACGATCCCAATTACGCCCTAGTCGATCTCGAATTCGACTCCGCGTCACAAGCGGAGGCCTGTCTATCCGCCCTTCGTGTGCTCTGGAGCCAAGTTCAGGGCACTGTCATGAACGAGCCGCGCTTGCGGATACTCAATGTCATCGAGGAGAGGCAGCCCTAGTGCCACTGCCGAGGACGGAAGCCCCCTGTCCGACCACCTTAGCTGCCCAACAACACGCCTCAGCGGACTCGCTACAGGAGCGGAAAGCATGAGTTACGAATCGCAACTCGTACCGCGTTTTCGGCCATCCGACGCCGCACCACTCCGATTCTGGATCTGGTTCGCGCTTTGCACCGTGGCCTCCGTACTCGTCGTTCTGCCGGTCTCAACCTTCGCTATGGTCGCGGCCATCCTCACAGTCTTTGCGGGCAGCGCAGTGTCGGCCCGATCCGAATCACTACGCCCGTCCAATCTGGGTTTCGTAATCGCCATTTCTCTCGCCGCAGTTGTCGTGGTCGGTCTGTTCTTTGCCGCGCTAACCTCCAGTCAGCCTGTCGGTCGGACGATTCCGGGGTGGGGGCGCGCCCTACTTGGCGTCGCTTTCGCGCTGCTTCTGGGAACCGAGTTGCTTCGTTACCTCAAGCTCAAGCGTCGCACCGCTGCTCGGCCACATGGCTGATTCCCCCTCACCCCTCGACGACCTCCGATCGGGGATCCTGATTCCGCCCGGCGAGAAGCCGCTCGGCAACGCGATCGCCGAGACGCTGAGGGCTCCCGTCGCCGAGCGCGCGGCTCTCCTCGAGAGGCGCACGAAGGAGATTGAGGCGTTCGTCGCCGCGACGGCCCCGGACCACCCGTGGACGTGCACGGTCTATCGCGGCACGGACGGATCGCACGTTTTCCGCGGCGGCGTGGGACATTCGCTCGTCATCGACCCGCAGGGCCGCCTCTGGCGCGCCCGCAGCTACGAGGACTTCGAGACGACTTACGACGTCGGCCCGAATACCTGCACGATCGCAACGCTCACGCCGCTCTATCGCCAGATGCGCGAGTACGTGCTGCAGGCGGCGGCGGCGCCGTGACGGAAGCGGTCGTTCGGAGCTTAGATTGGCCCGAGCGCGTGCTCGCGCGGCGCGATCCCTTCGTCATCGCCGCGCCGCAAGCTTAGGCGCGATGGAGTCCCGCCCGGCAAGGGCGCGCACCGCACGCCCCGCGGCGTTTAGCAGAGCCTTCGGTTGCTGTTAAAGGTCGCGGCGCAGCGCAGCGAGCACGCGACCCGGAGGCGGAAGTGGTGCCCCCGCGGAGCGAAGCGCAGCGGGAAAAAGAAAGACCCGGGTACGGTAATGCCGCATTACCGGACAGCGGCCGGCGAGCACCGCGAGCCGGATGCAGCGCGCGTGACCGATGGGAGGCCGGGAGGGGCCCGCGGGCACGCGCGCTGCTGAGCGCCCGGCTCCTTCACCACTTCCGCCGGAGCGCCGCGGGGCGCGATCCTCTTCGGAGATGCTCGTGAAGATGAGACCGCTAGCTTAGTCGGCGATCTGAAGCGACTTAAAGATCGTGTTCGCCTCGCCGAGGTCCTTCGCGAAGCCCGGCTCACTACTGAAGCTCGCCAAAATCGCTCGTTCAGGCCATATCTTCGTGTAAACCGTCCATGACATCGGTACACCGTCTTCTGCGACGGTAAAAGACGTTCGAGCGCTGGGAAGACGATCCGGTTCGATAGCTACTACGATCTCACCATCGCCACCTCGGCGGTCCCGAAACCACTCGGCAAGCTCGCGGGCCTCCTGTTCGGTGGGGGCTTCCGAGCGCTCGCGGTCTAGGATCGAAACGTGCATTGCGCCTCTTCCAGACGACGGCACGAGTTCAATTAGATCGCCGGGTTCTTTGACCTGCCATCCTGCCGGCACGTCCAAGCTAATGTTCCCCGGCCAAACGTACCTCATGGCTCTTCGCCCTTAATTCGATCCAGGAATGGCGCGGGGTCGTATGGCAGTACTCGGCCCGTGTGGCCAGGCCCCTTCTCCACGTCACACTCGGCGCAATAGCCCCCCACTTGCTTCTCTCCGCGGCGGACCTGTCGCCTTGTGTTCGGCTTTATCTCAATCACCTCGCGGGTGTCAGGGTTGTACGCATCCATTTCTTTGCCCGACGGAAGTCTGACGCGACGCTTGAAGCCAGGTGGAAGAGGTACCTCCGCATGCGCAAGCCGCCCGGCGCGGGTATAGATCGTCTCTCCACTCTTCCTCGGAGCAAACGGCTGCTCCGTCATCCTCAGCGCGTCGTCCGCGAATTCGCTGCCCGCCACCGCGTCCATGGCGGCAGCTCTCGGAGCGCTGCCCGCAACCGAGGCCGATTCTCCTGCCCGGCTTAGCTGGGCGGCCTTGCTAGTCAGCCCGTACACGAGCGTCGCATCAGTCACGACACCTGCCCCGGCCGGCACGAGCTTCTCGCCGCATTCGAAGCTCGCACCAGAATGGGCGCATTCCTCCCATGCTTCACCGATTCGCCGCGCGGTTCCAACAACCGGCGCCATCTCAACGAGTGCTGCGTTGTGCTCCTTGCCGAACTCAAGCGCCACGCGCTCGCGTTCAGCCCTGCCGCCACGGTTGTAGGCCCGCGCCTTCGCGACCGTCTCCTGATAGTCCCGTTCCATCAGTCGAGCCGGCGCCGTCACGATCCCCCAGAACAGATCCTTGACGCCCTGCACGATTCCCGCGCAGAGCATCGGGTTCTCAATGCAGGCGGTTTCTGCGCCCAGCCCCAAAGGATCCGTCTTCTCGTGCGGCCTTGCTCCGACGAATCCGTAGAGGTTCGGGCTATCGCGGTCGCCTAATGGATCCTGGGAGAGCCACACCCCATTCCTCGCGTCGTAGACGCGATTCGGCGTGATGAGGAATCCCAGCAGCGGATCCGTGTACTGCCCCTGGAAGCCCATCGGCTGGCCGCCGGGGAACATGCCGTTCGCGTCGTTCGACGCGGCGTCGAGGCTGTCGTACTCAATCGGGAACCTGCGGTCGTACTCGTAGCTGCTCGCGCCGATGTCACCCGGTGCGATGACGGGGGGCGTCTGCGGGAACTCGAGGACCTTTGGGTCGACGAGCGGTCTTCCGAGGATGTCCTTGAGTGCTGCCGTCGTCCTGACTCGGTATCCGGTGTCGAACGCAAACCCGCCGAGCGGGAGGATGTCGACTTCGCTGTTGGCGGCGTCCGGCGCCCTGCCGATCGCCATCTCGGCGGCCGTCAGCGCTCCCCATGTCCCGTCCGTCGCTCTTCTTTCGAAGACGATCCCTGAGAAGGTCGCGGGATCGACGTCGATCCCGAAGCTCAGCCGGACGCCGCCGGGCAGCGTCCCCGTCGCCGTCTGCGTCCTGGTCGCTCCGCTCGCGTCCTTGACGCTGGTGATCCCGAATCCGTAGCTCCCCTTCCGAAGCTCGGGCCCGGTTTCGGCGTGGGCGTTGCCGTACGGCGTGTAGAGGTACCGGATGGGGACTGCGGGGTTCTTCGGGTCGGAGGCTTCGTCGGCCAGCGCGAGGACTGTCCCTTGCTCGTCTCTTATGTAGGCGTAGAGGCGGTCGGAGACGAGGCTCTGGGCGGCGTCGTAGGTTTCGACCCTGACCTGCACGTGGTCGTGGAGGTCGGCGCCGGGGACATACGTCTTCCTCCAGCGGATCGCGCCGTCCTTCGCTTTTGCCGCTTCCGCCAGGAGGGTGTTGCCGTCGAAGAGGTATTCGCGCGTCTCGACGAAGGGGCGATCGTTCTCGCCACCCCCCGACGGGATCTCGCCGAGGTGCGTGCGAGTGAGGAGGCGCGAGAGGGCGTCGTACGAGAAGACGAGTTTGTGGTTTGCCGAAGCCGGCCGCGTGAAGCCCGCCGCACAGGCGGGACCCTGCGATTCGCCGTGCTCGATGGGCCAGCAGTCCTTGACGACGGCCGTGGCGATCCGGCCGTCGTAGTGCCAGGTGAAGGTGAAGCGGTCGTCGGACGTGCGGCGCTTCAGGACGTCGTAGAGGAAGAAGGACCTGGGTCCCGCGTCGAGCTGGCGCGAGTCGGGCCGGCCGTCGCCGCCGGTTTCGTAGCCGACGCTGCTCCCTTCGACCTCGCGGGTTTCCTTCTGGAGCTGGTCGGCCGAGCCGTACTCGTACTTGAAGCGCTCGAAGGCGGCGATCGCGGCCGCCGCGTCGGCGCCTGTGACGCTGCCCGGCCCGGCGTACGCCGTCGTGAGCCGCTTGGCGGCGTCGAGGCCGTAGGCGTAGCCGAGGTTCGACAGCAGAGACCCGGCCAGGAGGCCCGCAAGCCCCACGCCCGTCACCCTGCGACCGAGCTTCGTGCCGTCTCCCGTGATGGAGGAATTGTAGCGAAGGAACGGCCTAGAGATCCCCGCGGGCACGGACGCTAGAATGACGCAGTGAGCACGATTCCCTCCTTCGACAGTGGCGCTCTCGTTCGCCTCTGCGAGCGCTATGGGATCCGCAGGCTTGCCGTATTCGGCTCGGCGCTACGGGGCGAAGATCGGCCGAACAGCGACCTCGACGTGCTCGTTGAATTCCGGCCGGGCTCAGTGCCCGGGCTGGCGTTTATTACACTTCAGAACGACTTGTCCGCCTTGTTCCTGCGGCCAGTGGATCTCGTGACGCCGGGATTCCTCAGCCCGCACTTTCGTGATCGGGTCCTCCTCGAAGCGAGCCCTCTCTATGAGGCAGCCTGACGACCGGGTGCTCCTCGCCGACATGGCGGACCATGCGCGACACGGCATCGCGGAGTGCCACGACAGGCGGCGCGAAGAGATGGAAACAGACCCGATTCTGGCCGCCGTTCTCGAACGATTCCTTGAGGTCATCGGCTAAGCAGCGTCGAAGGTCTCGCCGCCAACACCAACGGCTGGCGTCCCGCCGGGCGCCGCCTCGTACGGGATCGCCTGCGGCAGCTCGGGACCCGAGAGGTCGCCGACGACCTTGAGGCCGGGCACGGAGCCGGGCGCCGCCGTGCCGCACGCCGCACTCGTCCCGTAGCAGGTGCGGACGCGGGCGGCCTCGCCGACGTTGATCGTCTGCTCGGCGTCGTTCGTCAGCGCGTCGGCGTAAAGCGTGAGCCGCGCGCCGGAGATCTGGAGCTGTGCGGTTCCCAGCGGGCTGCCGGGCTGCGCGGCAACCGGCGCTGCACCTGCAGCACACACGAGGAGCGAAGCGGCGATCGTTCGGACAATGTCCAAGGCGTCGTGCGCTGCGCGTCCCGAGCGCAGGCGAGATCTCTCCGGGCCCGCAAGTTCGGGCTGGTCCCAGAGACCTCTGCGCCTCCGGCGAAACGCCATCGACTGCCCCCGAGGGACTTTCCGACTCTGTCCTGACGAATAGAAACGGGACCTAAGCTACTGGCCGCGCTTCATATCACGGCACGCGGAGGGAGGCCAGCCTGCCTCCGGGCGGGGCCGCCGGCCGGGCGGCTCAGCCGCGCTTCCGCTCCTCGGCGGCCGCCTTTTCGAGGCGCTCCCTGCAGCTCTGGCAGATGAAGGCGTTCAGCCGCTCGAGGAACTTCCACTCATCGGACTTCTCGGACTCGCAGAAGAAGCACCTGCGGCGCACCCGCGTCACGGCGGTCTCGTCGAAGGGCTCGCGGTCGTCGGTGGCGGCCATTGCTCCTATTCTGGGCCCCTGCCGTTGGCGATTCAATCCCGTCGGGTCGGGGCCGGGTCCGGCCGGCGCAACCCCGCAGCCCCCCGGGGCGTAAATTGACGCAGTGGCCCGCACGCGCGTCCTCCCCCTCCTCGCCGCCGCGCTCTCCGCGGCCCTGACCGGCTGCGTCTCGACCGAGGGGACGCCGGGCTTCGCGGTGAGCCCGAAGAGCTGGAACCTGGGCGTCGAGCGCCGGGGCGTCGACCCCGCCGAGGCGCCGAACCCGATGGCCGCGACGCCGGCCATCGAGGCCGCCGCGCTGGCCATCGGCGGCGCCGGACGGGACGAGGACCGGCTCGAGCACCTGCGCTCCGCGCTCATGGACGGAGGCTCCTGGACGTTCGAATACGAGCGGAACTCCACGTTCTCGGCGGCCGACGCCTTCGAGATGCGGCGCGGGAACTGCGTCTCCTTCACGAATCTGTTCATCGCGATGGGGCGCTCGCTCGGCATTCGGCTGCACGCCGCGCTGGTCGCGACCCGGGGAACGTCCGAGCGCCAGGGCGACCTCATCGTCACGTACAACCACATGATCGCCGTGTACATGGAGGTGAACGGCCGCAGCGCGAAGGTCTACGACTTCTACCGGATGGCCGACCAGCTGACGGGCCGCCTCACCCTTCTCGACGACTACATGGTCGCCGCCATCCGCGCGAGCAACGACGGCATCGCGCACCTCGGAAAGGGCGAGCGCAAGGAGGCCGTGCACGACCTCGAGATCGCCGTGAAGCTCGGGCCGGGGCTCGGATCCCTCTACGCGAACCTCGGCCTCGCGAAGTGGAGGAACGGCGACGTCGCCGGAGCCTTCTCCGCGATCCGGAAGGGGCTCGAAATCGAGCCCGGCTCTCCTCCGCTTCTCCAGAACCTCGCGGCCCTCTACGTCGAGGAAGGCAAGTCCGCCGAGGCGAGAGCGGCGCTGGGCGCGCTCGACGTGCGCCGGGCCTCGCCGTACGCGCTCATCGTGCGGGGCGACCTGGAGCTGCGCGCCGGCAGCCCGGCCACCGCGATCAGGAACTACCGCGAGGCCGCGTCGCTCGACACCAGGCTCGCCGACCCGTGGCTCGCGATCGCGCGCGCCGAACTCGCCCGCGGCCGCCGGGATGCCGCGCGGAAGGCCGCGCTGAAGGCGCTCAAGCGCGACCCGGCCAGCGTCGAGGCGCAGAAGCTCGCGGAAGAGGCGCCCTGAGGACGCGGCTCGCGGGCCGCCTCAGCGTCGGGGCGCGAGGAACCACATCGGCACGAGGATGGCGTGGAGCGCGATGAAGAAGACCAGCGCGATCCCGAACGTCTTCAGCGCGCTGCCGCGGAGGTCCAGGAGGACGGAGGACGGGCTGACCGGATAGAGCCGGTTCAGCATCGCGGACGAACCGGGCGCGATGCCGCGTTCGGCCTCCGACCAGATCCCCAGCACGGTGACGGTGGAGCCCACCGGGACGACCTTCTCCTCGATGCGTTTGCCCTCGAGATCCGGCTCGCTGTCGGCGATGCGCATGTCCTTGCGGATCGAGCCGTCCTGGTCCGTGACGAGGTTCTTGAAGAACGAGAGCGCGCTCACGAGGCCGAGCGGCTCGAGCTTCGCGCTCCGGAGGTACGAGAGGCCGCGCCCGAGGTCGATCTCCTCCTGCAGCGCCTTGGGAAACTCGTCAAGCATCGACCAGCCGAGGATCCGCACCGGGCCCCGCGGCGTGTCGATCGCGCACGGCGTCAGCGCGACGCCCGCGAAGTCGCTCCGCTCGGCCGCCGGGTTCTTGACGTCGTACTCGTACGCCACGCACGCGCGGCCTGTGAACGGGGCCTCCAGCGGGGCGCCGAGGGGGCACACGCGCCCGCTCGCGGCCTCGAGACGCCCGTCCTTCGGCGGCTCGCCTGCGGCGGCCCGCTTCAGGGCCTCGCGATCCGTCCCACCCGTGACGAGGCCCGCCGCCGAGCCGACCAGCATCGCCGCGAACGTCCCGCCGAGGAACCCGACCGCGGCAGCCGGGAATTTCTCCCCGGTCTTCGTCCACGCGAGCCATCCGTAGATGCCCGTGCACGCCAGCCAGACGAGGAGGGAGAGCCCGCAGCTTTTCTTCATTCGAACCTCATCCTCTCACCGCGGGCGCGCCGGAGAACAAACTGGCGGGGCACGTGCCCCGCCAGAGAGTGATCATGTTGCTGCGGGCGATTCGAGCTACCGGTCGCGTGCCCTACGGTCGTCGCGCGGGTTCCCG
>DASXVJ010000031.1:0-69503 GCA_036504335.1 Thermoanaerobaculia bacterium | reverse complement strand
GCTCGCGCACGTTGCCGGGCCAGTGGTAGCTCATGAGCATGTCGATCGCGGACGTGGAGATCCGGCGGACGCTCCGTCCGTGGGCCGCCGCATACTTCTCGACGAAGTGGTCGGCGAGGAGAAGGATGTCCGACCGGCGCTCGCGGAGAGGGGGCACGAAGAGGCCGAAGACGTTCAGCCGGTAGTAGAGGTCCTCCCGGAACCGGCCCTCCTTCATCGCTTCTTCGAGATCGATGTTCGTAGCCGCGATGAGCCGGACGTCGACACGGATCGCCTTGACGCCGCCGAGCCGCTCGAACTCGCGCTCCTGAAGGACGCGGAGGAGCTTGACCTGCGTGGCGGCGGGGAGGTCGCCGACCTCGTCGAGGAAGAGCGTGCCGCCGTGCGCGAGCTCGAACCGCCCTTTCTTCTGCTTCTCGGCGCCCGTGAAGGCGCCCGGCTCGTATCCGAAGAGCTCGGATTCGATGAGATTTTCCGGAAGCGCGGCGCAGCTGACCTTGACGAACGGCTTGCCCGCCCGCGGGGAGTTGTAGTGGATCGCGTGGGCGACGAGCTCCTTGCCGGTTCCGGATTCCCCCCGGATCAGGACCGTCGTGTTCGCGGGCGCCGCCTGTGCGACCTCCTCGAAGAGCTTCTGCATGGGATGGCTCGTCCCGACGAGGTTGCCGACGTCGTAACGCTCACGGAGCTTCTCCTTGAGCTGCCGGTTCTCCTCCATGAGCCGGTCGCGCTCGCCCTCGAGGAGGCGGTGGACGCGCGCCGCCTGCCCCAGCATCGAGGCGGCGATGCCGAGGACCTTGACGAGATGCCCGAGGTCCCGGGTCTTGTCGTACACGAACGCGACGGCGAGGGCGCCGGCGCTCTTCCCATCGATCCGGATCGGGACGGACGTGTACGACAGGTCGTCCTTCGAGGACCTGCGCGACGCGAGGAGGCCGAGCTGGTCCCGGAACAGAGGCTCCTGGCTGGCGTGCGGCACCGCGATTGGTTTGCCTGTCTTCACGACGCGGGTCGAGATTCCTTCGCCGAGGCGGTAGCGGGCCTTGCGCGCGGCCGCGTCGTGCCGGCCCGTGACGGCTTCCACCTTCAGCTCGCCGGTTTCCGCCTCGAAGAACGCGACCATCCCGAAGACCGCTTTCAGGTCGGTCTCGAGGATCTCGAGGGCGCGTGCGAACGAGGCTCGGAGGTTGAGGGGCGACCCGAGCGCCTCGCTCAGGTCCAGCAGCATCGCCAGCTCGTCGGGATGGAGGGCGGGCATCGGCATTCCTGGGCCGGAAGCCTACTCCGCGCGCCCGATGACACCGCGTCGCAGGGTCTCAGGACCGGGTCACGGGGGACACGGGAAGCCGCCGGCGATCCAGGCGTCCACGAGCTGGTACCACGCCTGCGCGTTGTGGGGCGGGGCCGTCGGGAGGGGCGGCTGCGGCTGTCCGTTTGCGTTTCGCGGAATCCACCCGCTGCTCACGGCCCAGAGGACTCGGGGGTCCTCGTGGAAGTGCTTGTGCAGACCCTCGGCCGAGGGGAGGTGCCCCGTGACGACGCTGCAGATTTCCCTCGCGCTCTTTCCCCGCCAGTTGACGTTCTTCGAGAAGGGGGGCGTTCGCCAGTCCTGGATCTGGGAGTGGCAGGCCGGCTGGCTGCAGCCCGCCACCTTGGGGTCGAAGCCGTTCACGTTCGGCATGCCGCCCGCCACGTGCTGGTTGTGGAGCGCGACGGCGTCTCCCATCGAGTGGCAGTCGGTGCAGCGCGCGTGGCTGAACGTGGGGTAGAGGAAGGTCGCGAAGTAGCTCACTCTCTTGCCCGAGACCGTCGCGAGAGTGGACTTGTAGTCCATGAACGGCCGGAGGATCGGCGCCGACGAGGAGCTCCTGAAGGACGCCACGGGCGCCTGCACCTGCCCGGACGGGGCCGCGCCTCCGATCGGCGAGGAGGCGCGGATCGCGTCGGCGGGGCTGGCGGCCCCGCCCGAATGGAACAGGTGGAGCTGAACCGTCTTGGGCCAGGACTGCATGTCGGGCACGACGGCGCGGACGAAGACCTGGTCGCCCGAAAACGCGAGCGACGTCACCTGCGAGGGCTGGCCCGCGACGAGGAGCTCCGCGCAGCAGATCCGCTTCTCGACGACGTCGGAGATCTCCTGCTTCGGGAGCTTCGAGTCGAACAGAAACGTCAGGCCCGCGGCCTTCATCGTATCCACCGCGGGAAGGACCCAGGTGTTGCCCTGCAGCCAGGCGCTGTTCCTGGTGCCCGTGCCGGGCTCGAAGTAGTAGATCTGGGCGAGCTCGAAGGGAGGCGGGCCCGGGGGCTTCGGGGGGAACGCGCTCGCCCCCTGGACCGGATTTGCGGCCCCGGCCGCCTGGCCGGCCGGCGGGGGGGCCGGCAGGACTACGTTCTGGGGTCCCGTGACCTGCGGCGCCTTCGTGGGCGTCGGTGCCGGCCCGGCCGCGCGGCCCAGCGCGGCCGGGGCGGAGACGTTCTGTCCTGAAAGCACGGCCGTCCAGAGCGCCGCTGCCGCCACGAGCATGAGGTTCGAATGCCGAGCGACTCTCATCGGCCCAGCCCTCCCGGAAATGCCTACCGAGCGCGATCCCTCATCGTGCGTGATCAACGATATCAGGACTCAGCCGCAACAGGGAAGGGGAGGGGAACGGGGTCGGTTCCGGAAGAGGTGAGGATCAGCCCCCAACCCGCCGGTCGCCGCGATTCCAGAGCGAAAGCGCCAGGCCGAGGATCGTCAGGACGAAGAGGACGAGGTGGACGATCGGGCCGGGCGGTGAGCCCGCGCGGACCACCGGAAGGAAGTGGAGGACGAGCTGTCGGCCGACGTGCTCGAGCGCCAGCAGGGCAAACAGGAGCGGGATGGCGGCGCGATAGCGCACGCACGCGAGCACGCAGAGCGTCGCGAAGACGAGGCGGTAGAGCCCCGAGAGCGCCCACACGGCGACGACCGTCTGTGCGCTGGCCGGCGGATACGTGGCGAGGGGAACGCCGTCGGCGGACGTGATGACCGAAGCGCCGTTGAAGATGACGGCCAGGGACTGGGCGAGCTTCACGAAGACGACCACTCCGAAGAGCCAGATTCCGAGCCGGTGGCCGCGATACCGGTTGTCGAGGCTCTTCGGAAGGAACTGGTCGAACATCCGATCTCTTCGCCGCGGAGGCGTCCGCGACGTGTCACTCGACGATATCAGGGTCGGAGGACGACGAGAGAGCGTGGCAGGGGATCGACGGCGTTGCCGGCCGCCGGCTCACTTCGCGCAGGCGCACTCCTCGAGAGGCCGCGTGGCGATGAACGTGATGTTGTTCGTGACCTCGTACCCTGGCCGCTTCCGGTAGTACAGCCTCAGCACGCAGCCGTCCCTCGTGCGGTGGATCGCGAAGCCGTACTGGCATCCCGAGGGAGAGTCCGCGAAGAAGCTCACGGGGCTGAGAGCGCCCGTGCTCAGGTCGCCGGTGATGCCGTTCGCGAGGTCGTCCGAGATGGGCCGCGACTCTCCCTGGACGAAGAGAACGTCCGCAATCTGCCGCGCAAGATCGTCGCCGCAGCGCTGCGACGAAAGATCGGGGCGGCCGACGGTGGCGCAGCCCGCGAGCGATGCCGCGAGAGTGCCGCCGATCAGGACCGCGCCCAGCCGCATGCTTCCGGCCCTGCGGCTCCTACGCGAACATCGCGTCCCCGAGCCGCTTGAGCATCGGGACGCCGCGGATCTCCGTCTCGTAGAGCGGGACGATGGCGCGCACGCTTCCGTCGAACTTCTGCCAGACGGTCTTCATGTGCTCGTCCTGCATCGCGACGCGGTTCTTCACGAAGTCGGCCGCGCCGGCGTCGAGGGACTTCTTGTCGATCAGCATGTTGACGAGAACGCCGCCCACGGGGATCCCGAAGTCGTGGAACCACTGGATGAAGCGCGTGATGACCGCGATCGGGAGCGCCTCGGGAAGCGTCACGAAGAAGAACGACGTCTTCTCGGGGTCCGTGAGGAGGACGCGGCCGTGCTCCATCCGCTCGCGGAAGGAGATGAGGTAGGCCATGAGCGGGTCCACCTCCTTCTTCTTCGTGAACGAGAGCATCTCGCGCAGCGTGCGCGCTTCCTCGCGGCTCTTGAGCATCTTGTTGACCCAGAGCCCGTACACCTTCGACATCCCGAGCAGCCGCCGCGCGTTCGCGGTGGGTGCCGTGTCGAAGACGTAGACGTCGTACTCGTCCTTGAACATGAGGTCGATCATGTTCTCGAACATCGCCGACTCCTCGAACGCCGGGTTCATCGTGGCGGACTCGACGAAGTCCTCCGCCTTCGTCGAGATGTCCGCGAACTTCAGGAACCACTGGATCTTTTCGCGGATCTCGACCTTGCTGCGCTCGATCGTCTCTTTCGTCTCGATCTCGTAGGCCCAGAGGTTCGGGACGCCCTCGACCGGCGTGTGCTTGCCGAGGACGTTCTGGCCGAGGAGGCTCGAGAGGCTGTGGACGGGGTTCGTGGACGCGAGGATCGTCCGGCGCCCGAGCTGGGCGTTGTGCACCGCGGTCGCGGCGGCGAACACGGTCTTGCCGACGCCGCCTTTGCCGCCGAAGAAGATGTACTTCAGGCCGGCGTGCTCCTTGATGTAGGCGCTCATGGAGGTCTGGATTTCGGGCATGGCGCTTCCTCTCAGCCGAGCTTCTGGTCGCCGTACATGATCTTCGCGAGCTTCTCGATCATCGGAAGGCCCGTCACGTCGCGCTCGAGCTCCGGGACGTAGGCGAGCACGTCCTTGCCGAACGTCGTCTTGATGTTCCCGATGTACTTGTCCTGCATCCCGATCCGGTTGCGCAGGTAGTCGGGGATGTTCTGGTCGATCAGCTCGTGCGGGATGACGCGGTTCACGACGTAGCCGCCGATCGGGACGTCGAACTGGGCGAAGAGCTTCGCGGCCTTCTCCGTGTCCCGGATGATCATGTCCTCGGGCGTCACGACGAAGAAGAACGCCGTCATGTCCTTGTCCGTGAGGATCTTCGACGACGCGTTGATGCGCCCCTTGATGTAGATGAGCTCTTTGAGGATTTCGTCCTGCTCGGTCTCCTTCTCGCGCTTCAGGCGGCTGACCATCTCCTCGTACTCGCGCATGTCCTCGCGCAGCTTCGTGACCTTGTTGATCCACTCGTCGTAGACCTTGGCCATCGAGAGGTAGTAGAGCGCGTGGCCCAGCGGAACGAGGTCGTAGATGTAGTAGTCGTAGTCCTTCTGGACGACGACGTCCACGACCGCGTCGAAGATCGCGCTCTCCTCCATGGCCGGCTCGGCGCTCGCGGCCTGGATGTAGCTCTCGATCTCCTCGGGCACCTCCGCGAGGCCGTACATGTCGCGGATCTTCTTGCGGATCTCGTCCTGGTACGCCTTGATGTGGCTGTCGGCGTCGATCTCCTGCGCCCAGAGGTTCTCCATGATCTTGACGGGGCCCTTCCCGAAGATGTCCTTCTGGAAGATGTCCGTCAGGGAGGCCTGCGGGTCGACGGAGAAGACGAGGACCTTCTTGCCCTGGGACGCGAGCCAGTAGGCCGTCGCGGCCGAGAACGTGGTCTTGCCGAGGCCGCCCTTGCCGCCGAACATGATGTAGCGGCGGCCGGGGTTCTGCTCGAAGACTTCCTTCATGCCCATGGTGCCTCCCGTTCAGATCGCTCGAAGGACGAGACCAGGCTCAGAACATCGCGTCCGAGACGTCCTTCTCGCGCAGCATCCGGCGCTTCCACGTCGCGATCTGCGGGACCACGTGCGGAAGGAGCCGGAGGCTGTAGTACGGCGGGAGGATCGGAATCCCCAGGAGGTCGCCCATCGTGATGAGGATGAAGAGGTGCTCCATGGACGCCCGGGTCCGGAGCGCCGCGCGGCTCATGTCGTGAGCCGACATCCCGTAGATCGTTTCCTTGAAGCCCTGCCAGAGGCCCTTGACGCCGCCGGCCCGTTCAGAGCGCTTCTCGACCATCCGGCCCTCCTAATTCCGCCTCCTACAACCTAGGCATTACGGGAAGCGAAGGCCCGATGCAGATGCATCAAATCGGCACGGAAAGGCGATTCAAACCCCGTGGAGGTGGTGCTCGTGGTCGTCCCCGAGGCCGCGTTCGCGAAGGATCCGGCGCTTCCAGCCCGGCAGGACGCCGAGCGTGTACGGCAGGAGCCGCAGCGCGTAGTAGGGCGGCAGGACGGGCAGTCCGACCATGTCGCCGAACACGACGACGAGGAAGAGACTCTCGAGGGAGGCGCGGGCGTCCCGCGCCTGCTCGACGTGCTCGTGCAGGAACATTCCGTACAGGAACTCCCGCGTCGCCTTCTTCCAGCCCGTGGCCTCCACGTCTCCTCCCGGAGTGACGCTAGCACGCAGCCGCGTCTGCTATCGTCTTTTGGAAGTCGTACGATCGAGATGTCGCAGGCTCTTCTGGCCCTCGTGGCCTTCGTCCTCGGCTGGTTCGCGCTGGGGAGCGGCGCGAACGTGAAGCGCGGCAACCGGGCGCTCGCGTGGCTGCAGGGCGGCCTCAAGGCGGTGGGCGACAAGGCCACCGTGCGCTGGATCGGGACGACGGCCGTGGACCTCGGCCTCGCACAGGCGAAGGCGCCGTTCGAGTCGGCCTCCCTCGTCGTCTTCCTCGCCCCCCGCGACCTGCCGTGGCTGTGGGCGGTCTCCCGCGCGCGCGGCCGCCGTGACACGCTCATTCTCCGGGCCCGGCTCCAGAAGCCGCCGCTTGCGGACGTCGAGATGCTCGACCGCGCGAGCTGGTCGGGGCGCGACGCGCTGCGCGGCATGAAGGAAGAGCGCTGGTCCGTGCGCGAGCCGTCTCAGCCGGGAGGCCTCGCCGTCTTCACGAAGTTCGACGAGGCCCTCGCGCGGGCGGACGAGCTCTGGCGGGAAGCCCGGACCGCCGGCGCGACCGTGCGCCGCCTCGCGGTGCGCCGCAACGAGCCCCATCTGGAATTCCACGTGGACCTCCCCGCGGCGTCTCTCGACGCCGCGGGGTTCTTCCTGACGGTCCGTGCTCTCGGAGAGATTGCCTCGCGCCGCTAAGCCCTCGCCACCGCCGGTTTGCCGACGGGCGGCTGGGCGGAGTACTTGCGGTAGGCCTTGAGACCGTCCCACCCGATGACGAGTGACGCGACCAGGAGCAGCGCGGCCACGATGATCATCGCCCAGGCGCCCGCGACGGGCAGCCCGCTCATCGCGGGGTTCGAAGCGATCGTGACGTACAGGTTCCGGGCCGTCACGCACGTCGCGAAGAGCGTCGTGAAGTACATGAACAGCATCGGGTAGAGCGCGTAGCTCGGATTGCGCTTCTCGGATTTCAGCCAGACCGTGACGACGAGGAGCGAGAGCGCCGCCATGAGCTGGTTCGAGGCGCCGAACATCTGCCAGAGGTAGACCCACGTGCCCGTCAGGACGAGCGCCGCGGTGAGCGCCATCGAGATGATGCTCGACACGTGCATGTTGCGGAACAGCGGAACGGTGTCGCCCATCCACTCGGCCAGCGTCACGCGCATGACGCGGAAGACGAGCTGCGTCACGGTGAGGACGATCATGACGAAGGCGCCGAAGCCGAGCGCGGTGCCGAGCACCTCGGGGATGATCCCGAAGGTCCCGGCGAAGATGAGCTTGCCGACGCCCGCCGCGAACCGGCCGCCGCCGCCGCCGACGCCGGCGATGGAGACCGCGGTGAGAGACAGGGTGGCGAGGGAGTACTCGCCGAGCATCGAGCCCGCGCCCACAGGCAGGCAGTCGGTCTCGTACTCGAGCTGCCGGGCGGTGCCGACGGAGCCGACGAGCGCGTGCCATCCCGAGATCGCCCCGCAGGCGATCGTCACGAACAGCATGGGCCACAGCGGCTGCCAGGCCTTGCCGGCGAGCGGAAGCGCGAAGCCGAGGTCCTTGACGGCCGTGAGCGCGAACGCGCCGATGACGTTACCGGCGGCGTCCTTCACGCCGCTGAGCGGCGCGACGACCATGCCGACGGCCGAGAGGACGATCGTGATGAGCATGATCCAGAAGCCGATGTAGTTGACGGGTTGCGCGAAACGCCAGATGGGCATGTTCGCGCCGCAGTACGAGAAGACGAAGAGGAACGCCATCCAGAGGAGGTAGTTCGGAAGCGTCTTCACCTGGGACGTGGCGGCGTCGTACGCGGCGGTCGTGGGCCGCTTGCCGTCGGGACCGGGCGCCGGGATGCGCGGGTCGGCGTTCGTCGGATCCACGAGCTGCATGAGGGGCTGCTTTCCCGTGAGGTCGTCGACGGAGGCGTTGATCGACACGATCGCGCTTCCGACCGGCCCCTGCACGAGCTTGCCCTTGTCGTCCTTGTGCTGGCCCCACGGGCCGAGCGCCATCGCGACGATCGTCGCGACGACGACGATCAGCGTCACGAGGACGAGGTCCATCTTCCAGCGGTACATCATCTGGCCCGCGAGAAGGCCCATGAGCGCCAGCATGATGATTCCGAACGGGACGTCCGGCCTCGCCGAGAGGATGGCCGCGAGGATGCCGACGAACGCGCCGGCGAGGAGCATGAGGTAGAAGAAGATGAAGACGAACAGGATCCGGCGCGTGCGCGGCGCGATGAGCTTGTGCGAGATCGCGCTCAGGCTGTTGCCGTCGTTCCGGACGGCGACCATGATCGCCGAGTAGTCGCTCGCCCAGCCGATGAGGCTCACCCCGATGACGAGCCAGAGAAGGGACGGCCCCCAGCCCCAGATGTTCGCCGCGGTGATGGGGCCGACGATCGGACCTGCCGCCGCGATCGACTTGAAGTGGTAGCCGTACAGGACGTTCCGGGACGTGGGCATGAAGTCCACGCCGTCCATGTACATCTTCGCGGGAGTCGCCCTCTTGGCGTCCGCCTGGATGACGCTTCGGTCCACGCGCCTCGCATAGCTGTAGGCCGCGTAGATGACGAGGACGGCGATCAGGACCATCCACAATGTGTTCATCAAACGGGCTCCTTTCGGCCTCTTTGAGCGAGATTTCCCCCCACTTTGGCCGAAAGCTAGGTCCGGCCGCCGCCGCCGGCCATGATGCAAATGCGGCGGGTCGGCGATGTTTGCAGGTCCGGCGGGCTTCGCCGCAGAATCGCGCGCACGGAGGACAACGCATGCCGGCCAAGAAGGCGAAATCCGTCGCCGACCAGTTCAAGGACGCGAAAGCCCGGGTCGAGAAGCTCTCGTCCCGCCCGTCCAACGACCAGCTCCTCGACCTCTACGGCCTTTACAAGCAGGCCACCGAGGGCGACGTTTCGGGATCGCGGCCCGGCCTCCTCGACCTGAAGGGCCGCGCGAAGTACGACGCGTGGGCGAAGCGGAAGGGCGCGTCGAAGGACGACGCGATGAAGAAATACGTCGCTCTCGTGGACGCGCTCGCCGAAGAGCTCGGCTGACGGCGCGCCGTTGGGACTGATCGAAGACCTGCGCGCCGAGCACGTCGTCATCGAGCGAACGCTCGGCTCGCTGCGCACGTACGTCGAGGCCCGACTGGCGGGCCGGGGCGACCCCGCCGACGCCGAGGCGTTCCTCGCGTTCTTCCGGCTCTGGGCGGGCCGTTACCACCACGCGCGCGAGGAGGACACCCTGTTCCCGGCGCTCCTCGCCGAGCTGCCCATCCGCCCGGACTCGGGCCCGGTGCGCTCGCTCGTCGACCAGCACTCGGCGATGGCCCGGACCCTCGAGGAGATGGCGCCCGTTCTCGCGGCGCCCCACGGGCAGGGCGGACGCCTCCTGGACCTCTCGACGCGCTACCGGCGCGACCTGCTGGCGCACATCGACGCCGAGAACTCGGTGCTCCTGCCCGAGGCCGAGGCCCGGCTGCTGCGTGCGGGTGCGCCGGTCCTCGAGGGGCGCCCTCCCGACGCGGCCGAACGCGCCGCGCGCGAGGACGCGGACCGCCTCGCGTCGCTCCACCCGCCGAGCGAGGACCCCGGCGCCATCCGGGGGGAGGGGTGCGTCATCTGCCCCTCGTACGGCCTCACGTGCGAGGGCCTCGAGCGCGAGTGGTGGACCGAGCAGGAGTGGGACGATTTCCGGGAGCGCGAGGGTTAGGAGCCGGCGTTCTCGCGGAGCATGTTGCAGAACAGCGCCCCCTGCTCGAGGGCGTCGTCGAGCGCCTGGTGCGTGAACGGGCTCTCGCCGGCGAACCTCATGAGGTACCAGTACACGAAGAGGAAGTCGTAGGCGGCGGGGTAGCCCACGAAGACGGTCTTCCCGGGCAGCGTCTTCAGCCACGCGACGTAGCGGGGCATCGCGATCCGGGGGTCTTCCGGGTCGCGCCGGCAGGCGGCGAAGGCGTCGGGGTCACCTCCTCGTTGCGCGAAGCGTGCGGCCTTGTTAGCTTACTTTCCATGAGAAAAGGCCTCGCCCTCTCCGCCCTCTCCGTCCTCCTCCTCGCCGGGACCGCCTCGGCCAAGGTCGTCACGAAGTCCGTCGCGTACGAGCACGCGGGTGTGAAGCTCGAGGGATTCCTCGCGTACGACGACGCGAAGGCCGCGAAGGGCAAGCTCCCGGGCGTCCTCGTGCTGCCCGAGTGGTGGGGGCTGACGGCGTATCCGAAGGGCCGGGCCGAGCAGCTCGCCGCGATGGGCTACGTCGCGTTCGCCGCCGACATGTACGGTGCGGGGGTCACGACCGAGGACGCGAAGAAGGCCGGGGAGCTGGCCGGGCCGTTCTACGGCAAGCCGCTGATGGCCGAGCGCGCGCGGGCGGGCCTCGACCAGCTCCTGAAAACCGGTTTCGTCGACCCCGCGCGGGTCGCCGCGATCGGATTCTGCTTCGGCGGCAGCGCCGCTCAGACGCTCGCGTACGCGGGCGCCCCGCTGGCGGGCGTGGTGAGTTTCCACGGCGGGCCCGTGAACGCCCCGGCGGAAGCCGCGGGCAAGGTCAAGGCGAAGTTCCTGCTCCTGAACGGAGCCGCCGACCCGATGGTCAAGCCCGAGGCGAAGGCGGCGCTCGAGAAATCGCTCGAGGACGCGAAGGTCGACTACCAGTCGGTCGACTATGCGGGCGCCCTCCACGCCTTCACGAACGCCGACGCGGACCGGCTCGCGAAGGCCGGCGGCCTCACGGGAGCGGTCGGCTACAACGAGCCGGCCGCGCGCCGGGCGTGGAAGGCGATGCAAGTCTTCTTCGACGAGATCTTCGCGGGCCGCTGAGATGCGTCTCGCCGTCCTCCGCGTTTTCGCCGCCGCCGCCGGAATTGCCGCACACGCGCTCTTCGCCGCCGACCTCGTGACGCCGGCGCAGAAGGACGCGGCCGGCAGGATCACCGCGGGAGGCCTCAAGGCCGACATCCGCTTCCTCTCGTCCGACCTCCTCGAGGGACGCGGGCCCGCGTCGCGCGGGGACGCGCTTGCCGAGGCGTACATCCAGGCGCGGTTGGAGGCCGTCGGCCTCGCGCCCGGAGCGCCCGGCGGCGGCTGGATCCAGAAGGTTCCGCTCGTCGGCATCCGGCCGGCGTATGCCGGCCCGGCGGCGTTCGCGTCGCCGAAGGGGACGGCCGCGGGCGTCCTCGGCGAGAACTTCGTCGCCGTGGCGGGCGACCAGAAGGCCGCGTCGAGGATCGA
The DNA here is from genome assembly GCA_036504335.1 of Thermoanaerobaculia bacterium. Taxonomy (GTDB): domain Bacteria; phylum Acidobacteriota; class Thermoanaerobaculia; order UBA5066; family UBA5066; genus Fen-183. Next base: position 57,940 of record DASXVJ010000031.1, on the reverse strand, counting down.
GAACGCCGAGATCGTCTTCGTCGGGTACGGGATCGTCGCGCCCGAATACACGTGGGACGACTACAAGGGCGCCGACCTCAAGGGCAAGGTTCTCCTGATGATGAACAACGACCCGGAAGGGACGCCGGCGGAACCGAACCTCTTCGCGGGGAAGACGCGCCTCTGGTACGGGCGCTGGGACTACAAGTACCTCATGGCGGCCCGGGCCGGCGCGGCGGGCGCGATCATCATCCACACGACGCCGTCCGCCGGCTACGGCTGGCAGGTCATCCAGACGTCGTGGAAGGGCGAGCTCTTCGAGCTTCCCGACGACGGAAGCCCCCGCGTGGCGATGAAGATGTGGGCGACCGACGAGCTGTCGAAGAGGCTCGCCGCCCTCGGCGGAAAGGACCTCGACGCTCTCCGGGCGGCCGCGGAGACGCGCGCGTTCAGGCCCGTGCCGCTGGGCGTCACGCTGTCGCTCGCCTTCACGAACGCCGTGACGAAGAAGGAGTCCGGCAACGTGATCGGCGTCCTTCGAGGCTCGGATCCGAAACGCGCGGAAGAGGCCGTGATCTACACGGCGCACCACGACCACCTCGGCACGAAGCCCGCCGCCGCCCCGGGCGGCGACGCGATCTACAACGGGGCCCTCGACAACGCGTCGGGCGTCGCGGGCGTGCTCGCGATCGCGGGGGCGTTTGCGGACCTGAAGGAGAGACCGGCGCGCAGCGTCTACTTCGCGCTCGTCGCGGGAGAGGAGCAGGGGCTCCTCGGCTCCGAGTGGCTCGCGATGCACCCGCCGGTCCCGGCCGGGCGGATCGCCGCGAACGTCAACGTCGACGGGATCGGCTTTTTCGGCCGGACGTCGGACGTCGGAATGATCGGCCTCGGGAAGTCCTCGCTGGACGCGGACTTCACGGCGCTCGCGAGGATGCAGGGGCGCACGGTGCACGGCGACGAGTTCCCGGAGAAGGGGAGCTTCTACCGGTCGGACCAGTTCAATTTCGCGAAGGCGGGCGTGCCCGCCGCGTACGTCAAGAAGGGCACCGACGTGATCGGCAAGCCGGGCCTCGGCAAGGCGATTGTCGAGGCGTACGAGAAGAACGACTACCACCAGCCGTCGGACGAGTTCAAGGAGAGCTGGGACTTCTCGGGCGCCGTCGAGGACATGCGGCTCGCGTTCTGGCTCGGCGCCCGCGCCGCCGCCGCGCCGGAGATGCCGCGCTGGAACAAGGGCGACGAGTTCGAGGCGGCGCGCCTGAAGGCGCTGGCGGCGGCGAAGTGAAGAAGCTCGGCGGCCGGGTCCGCAAGGCGGCAAGACTTCGAGAAATGAAGGAAGGGAGGAAATCGTGAATACACGCGAATATCTCGTCCAGTGCTTCAAGGGGGAGATCCCGAAGTTCGTGCGCGTCCTGAAGGCGATCCCGCCGGCCGCAGCGGGCTACCGGCCGCACCCGCGCTCGATGTCGGCCGCCGAGATCGCGTCCCTGCTTGCGAACGAGCTCGACGACGCCTGCGTCGTTCTCGCCAAGGGGGAGGTTAATTTCGTCCAGCATCCGGCGCCTGCCGACGTCGCGGTCAGCATCGCGGCCTACGAAAAGAACGCGGCGCTGCTCAAGCGCCGTCTGGCGCGGGTCAAGGACGCCGCCTGGAAGAAGAAGGCGCGGTTCCTCATGGAAGGGAAGGTCGTCTGGGAGGCCCCGATGGGCGAAATGCTCTGGGGATTCCTCTTCGACGCGATCCACCATCGCGGCCAGCTCTCGACGTACCTGCGGCCCATGGGCGCGAAGGTGCCGTCCATCTACGGTCCCTCCGCCGACGATCCGGGAATGTGACGGGCGCCATCGACACCGCGACTCGTTCTGCTAGGCTCGTTTGCATGAGAATCCACTCGCGCGCTCTCGCGCCCGCCCTCGTCCTCGCCCTCGCCGCCGCCTCGCGTCCCGCCGCCGCCGGGCCTCCGGCCGCGGGCGCGAAGGCGCCCGCCGTGTCCCTCCCGAGCGAGGAGGGAAAGACCGTCACCCTCGAGCAGAACAAGGGGAAGTGGGTCGTCCTCTACTTCTACCCGAAGGACTTCACGTCCGGCTGCACGATGGAGGCGCACAACTTCCAGCGCGACCTCGCGAAGTACGAGAAGGCGAACGCCGTCATCCTGGGCGTCAGCGTCGATACCGTGGATTCGCACAAGAGCTTCTGCGCGAAGGAAGGGCTGAACTTCAAGCTCCTCGCCGACACGGAAGGCGCCGTCACGAAAGCCTACGATTCCGCCGTCGTCCGCGACGGCAAGACGTACTCGGCCCGCAACACGTTCCTGATCGACCCGGCGGGCGTGATCCGGAAGACGTATCTGAAGGTCAATCCCTCGACGCACAGCGACGACCTGCTCGCCGACCTCGCCCAGCTCCAGGCCGCGAAGTAGCGGTCAGGGGGCCGCGCCGAGGGCGGCGAGAGCCCGCTCGAGGTTCGCGCGCGCGAAGTCGTAATCCGGCCGCAGGCGGAGAGCCTCGCGGAACTGCCCCGCGGCCTCGGCGACCCGGCCCTGCCGCATGAAGGCGACGCCGAGCCCATTGTGCGCGAGGTGCGCGTCGGCGGTCCCGAGCCGCAGCGCCTCCTCGTAGAGGGAAATCGCCTCGGCGGTTCGCCCGAGCTTCACCTCGACCGTGGCGAGGTTGACGAGGACGGCCGGGTCGCGCGGGTCGATCGCGTACGCGGCCCGAAGGCGCGACGCGGCCTCGCCGAGGCTCCCGCGCTGTTCGGCGGCGCGCCCGAGGTTCAGGAGCGCCGGGACGTTGTCGGGCTTGAGCCTCAGCGACGCCTCGAAGTGGAGGGCGCCCTCGGCCGCGCGGCCCGCATTCACGAGCCAGAACCCGTAGTTCGTCTCGCACGAGAAGCACGAAGGATTCTTCGAAAGGGTGTCCTTCCAGAGAGTTTCCTCTCCTTCGTAGATGCGGGCCTGACGGAAGGTGAGGAGGCCGAGGGTGACGAGGCCGGCGGCCCCGAGGGCCGCCCCGGTACGCCGCCCGAGCGACGGCGCCTTCGCGAGGAGCGCCGCCGCGCCGCAGGCCAAGCCCGCGGAGGCGACCGCGACGGCCTGGTACGCGAAATGGTCCGCGACCCACGAGTACCGCATCGCGTAGACGTTGAAGAAGCCCATGGCGGGAAAGAGGACCCCGCCGAAGAGCAGCAGGAACGCGAGAGGGCCCCGGCCGAGGCGCACCCGGAACCGCCACGCGAGGACGACGAGGGCGAGCGCGGCGAGAGCGGGCAGCCACTGGACGAGGACTCGCGCGCTGACCGTCCAGCGTTCGTAGAAGAAGGAGAGATCGAGGGGGATGAGGAATTTCTGCGAATAGAAGAGAAACGTGCGGCCGGCGAGCACGAAGCGGTCGGCGACGCTCAGCGACCACTCCTTTCCGGACGCGGCGACCACGGTCCGCTCGAGCCATGCCGTGTGGGCGGCGAGAGCGATCCCGGCCCCGAGCCACGGAACGAGCGGCCCGACGTCCTTCCCGCGCACCTCGCCGCGCTTCCACCAGACGAGGACGAGGAGGACGGCCGGGACGACGACCGCGGTCGTCTTGGCGAAGAGAGCGAGGATGAAGAGGAAGAATCCGAAGAATCCTATGAAAGGTGGAAGGCGGGAGGGCGGACCTGCCTCGGAACGGGCCGGCGTGACGCGTCTGCCCTTCTTACCCTTTCTAAGAAGATCTTCTCTCTTCTCTCTCTCTCCTTCCTTCTCCCGGCGCCCCGCGAAGTACGCGAGCATCGCGAGGAGGGAGAGGAAGAGGGACAGCGTGTTCTTCCGTTCCGTGACCCACGCGACGGACTCCACGCACATCGGGTGGAGGGCGAAGAGCGCGGCCGCCCATCCCGCGCCCGGCAGGCCGAGGCGCGCGAGCAGCGTCCACAGCAGCAGCGCATTGGCCGCGTGGAGGAGGACGTTCACGAGGTGGTAGCCGAGCGGGGCGAGGCCCCAGAGGCGCTTCTCGATCCAGTAGGACGTGAAGACCATCGGGTAGTACTGCTCGTTCGCCTTCGCGTCGGTCCAGATGAGTCGGAGCCCGGCGAGGCCGTCCAGCGTCGGGTTCTCCGTGACGTACGTGTCGTCGTTCCACACGAACCCGGCCTTCAGTGCGGGGACGTACGCCGAGACCGCCGCGAGAACGAGCAGGAACCCGAGGGCGAAAAGGGTCTTCTTCGGCACGGCGGGAGAATAAGGCCTCTAGAATCCTCGACCGTGGCGCGCCGCATCGAACCCTGCCGCAAGAGCCCCGAGGAGCGGCTGGACGACCTCCTCGCAGGGCACCGCGAGGCGACTTTGCGAAACGAAGGCGCCAAGTACGCGCGCCGCGCGATCGAGCAGTCGGACTCGCTCCCGAACGGCGTGAAGTTCTTCGCATGGGCGCTTCTCGCCGCGGACGCCCCGGACGAGGACGAGGCGCTGGCGGCGCTCGCCGAGGCCGAGGGCTATCTCGACGTCGCCCGGCAGGACCTCGGGCGGCGGTTCGCGAAGGAAGTCGCGGACCTGCGCTTCCTCGAGCGCGGCATCTCCCTGCGGAGCGACCGCGCCGAGTTCGAGGAGGCCGTGCGCCTGTGCGACGTTGCGCTCGTGCTCGGTCTCGGGACGCCCTACGAGCGGCGGAAGGCGTCCCTCCTCCGGATGGTCTGAGTCGGCCCGGGTCCCGGCGCTACATGGACTCGAGGTGCATGTCGATCAGGCCGTGCTGCGTGAACGCGCCGATGCGCGGTGTGAAGAGGCCGATGAGGAAGAGCACGAAGCCGCCGCCCGCCATCGCCGAGAGGGCGAGCAGGGACGGGACGCGCTGGGCGCGCGCCCGCTCGGCGTCGTTCGTCCGTACGGTCGCCTCCGGCACGACGATCGCCGCCGCGCCGTTCTCGCCGGCGAGCATCAGCCGCTTGTCGGCGATGGCCTTCTGAAGGGGCACGGAAGCCACGAGAACTTCGAAGCGATCGGCCGTCGACGTCAGTGGCTGCGCCAGGTGCGCCGGGGTCAGGCTCATGTCGACCGGGGCGGTCTGGACCTTCCAGAGGCCTCCAATGGCGAGCACGAGGATGACTCCACCGCCCAGGAGCGCCCAGAGCCGGAAATGACTCCTCTGCATGGCACCCTCCGGGACCGGGAAAGGCCGGTCCTGCTTACAAGCTAGGACCCGTCCCTGCCCCCCGCAAGGGAGCCGGATGCCCCATCCGAAGACGGGGCGCGGGGTTTTGGTCCGTTTGCATCATGTCTCCGGAGAGACGCCGTCTCTAAGCTCCGACGCATGGGAAATCGACGCCGACTCGTATGCGACGGCAACACCGCCGCCGCCTCCGTGGCCTACCGCTTCAGCGAGGTGGTGGCCGTCTATCCGATCACGCCTTCCTCCACCATGGGCGAGCTCTCCGACGAGTGGATGGCCAAGGGCCTGAAGAACGTCTGGGGAACGATTCCGCAGGTCATCGAGATGCAGTCCGAGGGCGGCGCCGCCGGCGCGGTCCACGGCTCGCTGCAGGCGGGCGCCCTCACGACGACGTTCACGGCCTCGCAGGGCCTTCTCCTGATGATCCCGAACATGTACAAGATCGCGGGGGAGCTCACCTCCTACGCGATGCACGTGTCGGCGCGCACGCTCGCGACTCACGCCCTGTCCATCTTCGGTGACCACTCGGACGTCATGGCCTGCCGCGCGACGGGCTTCGCCCTTCTCGCCTCGGCCTCCGTCCAGGAGGCGCAGGACCTCGCCGCGATCGCGCACATCGCGACGCTCGCCTCGCGGATCCCGTTCCTGCACTTCTTCGACGGGTTCCGCACGTCGCACGAGCTCGCGAAGATCGAGGAGCTCACGGACGACGACCTGCGCGCGCTCCTCGACGAGTCGAAGATCGATGCGCACCGCGCCCGCGCGCTGAGCCCCGACCGGCCGCTCCTGCGCGGCACGGCACAGAACCCGGACGCGTTCTTCCAGGCGCGTGAGGCCTGCAACCCGTTCTACGACGCGTGCGCGGGGTTCGTCGTCGACGCGATGGCGAAGTTCGGCGCGCTCACGGGCCGCGCGTACGACCTGTTCGACTACGTGGGCGCGAAGGACGCGGACCGCGTGCTCGTCGTGATGGGCTCGGGCGCCGAGACCTGCGACGAGACGGCGAAGTGGCTGAACGCGAAGGGCGAGAAGGTGGGCGTCCTCAAGGTGCGCCTCTACCGCCCGTGGTCCCTCGCGCACTTCGTCGCGGCCCTGCCCGCGACGGTCAAGACGATCGCCGTCCTCGACCGCACGAAGGAGCCCGGCGCTCCCGGCGACCCGCTCTGGCTCGACGTGGTCGCGGCGCTCGCCGAGGCCCGCACGACGGGCCTCTCGAAGTTCGCCTCCGAGCCGCGCGTCGTCGCGGGACGGTACGGCCTCTCTTCGAAGGAGTTCACGCCCGCGATGGTCGCGTCCATTTACGCCGAGATGGCGAAGGCCGCCCCGAAGCGGCAGTTCACGATCGGCATCGTCGACGACGTGACGCACACGTCGCTCCCGTGGGACGACTCGATCGACATCGAGCCCGCCGACCGCAAGAAGGCCGTCTTCTTCGGCCTCGGCTCGGACGGCACGGTCAGTGCGAACAAGAACTCGATTCAGATCATCGGCGAGGACGCGGGCAAGGAGGCGCAGGCCTACTTCGTCTATGACTCGAAGAAGGCGGGCGCCGTCACGACGTCGCACCTCCGTTTCGGCGAGGCGCCGATCCGGGCCGCCTGGCTCGTCTCGAACGCGGACCTCGTGGCGTGCCACCAGTTCTCGCTCCTCGACAAGCAGGACATGCTCTCCTGCGTCAAGAGCGGCGGGGTCTTCCTCCTGAACGCGCCCTTCGGGCCCGACGAGGTCTGGGACCAGCTCCCGTTCGAGGTCCAGGACCAGATCGTCAAGAAGAAGCTCCGCTTCTACGTCGTCGACGCATACGGCCTCGCGAAGGAGATCGGACTCGGCGGCCGCATCAACACGATCATGCAGGCCTGCTTCTTCAAGCTCTCGGGCGTCCTGCCTCCGGAGGAGGCGCTCGAGCGCATCAAGAAAGGCATCCGCAAGAGCTACGCCCGGCGCGGCGAGGACGTCCTTCAGAAGAACTTCGCCGCCGTGGACGTCGCAGCCTCGGGCCTCAAGGAAGTGAAAGTCCCGGCCGCCGTGACGACGCAGCGGCACATGCCGCCGCCCGTCTCGACGGAGGCCCCGGACTTCGTCCAGCGCGTCTCGGGCGTGCTTCTCGCGGGCAAGGGCGATCTCCTCCCGGTCAGCGCGTTCCCTCCGGACGGCACGTGGCCGACCGGCACCGCGAAGTGGGAGAAGCGGAACATCGCCCTCGAGATCCCGGTGTGGGACGAGAAACTCTGCATCCAGTGCAACAAGTGCGCGATGGTCTGCCCGCACGCGGCGATCCGCGCCAAGCTCTACGAGCCGGCGGCCCTCGCCGGCGCCCCGGCGACGTTCAAGTCCGTCGACTTCAAGTCGACCGAATGGCAGGGCTCGAAGTACACGATCCAGGTCGCGCCCGAGGACTGCACGGGCTGCACGCTCTGCATGATGGTCTGCCCGGCCAAGGACAAGTCGAACCCGAAGCACAAGGCGCTCGACATGGCGCCGCAGGCTCCGCTCCGCGAGCCGGAGCGCGTGAACTACGACTTCTTCCTCGACCTGCCCGAGGCCGACCGCACGAGGCTCCGCATCGCGGACGTGAAGTCCGCCCAGTTCCTCGAGCCGCTCTTCGAGTACTCGGGCGCGTGCGCGGGCTGCGGCGAGACGCCGTACATCAAGCTCCTGACGCAGCTCTTCGGCGACCGGACGATGATCGCGAACGCGACCGGCTGCTCGTCGATCTACGGCGGCAACCTCCCGACCACGCCGTACACGGTGAACAAGGACGGGCGGGGCCCGACGTGGTCGAACTCGCTCTTCGAGGACAACGCGGAGTTCGGCCTCGGGATGCGCCTCGGCGTCGACCACCACGAGCTCACGGCGAAACTCGCCCTCAAGGCCCACGCGGGGGAAGTCGGCCAGCAGCTCGCCGACGAGATCCTCGCCGCCGACCAGTCCGGCGAGGCCGGCATCGCGGCGCAGCGCGCGCGCGTCGCCGAGCTGAGGAAGCGCCTCGCGGGAAATCCAAAGCCCGAGGCGAGGCGCCTCGCCTCCCTTGCCGACTACCTCGTCAAAAAGAGCGTCTGGATCGTCGGAGGCGACGGCTGGGCGTACGACATCGGCTTCGGCGGCCTCGACCACGTGATGGCCGTCGGGCGCGACGTGAACATCCTCGTCCTCGACACGGAGGTCTACTCGAACACGGGCGGCCAGTCGTCGAAGGCAACGCCGCTCGGCGCCTCGGCGAAGTTCGCGACGGCCGGCAAGGCCGTGTCGAAGAAGGACCTCGGCCTCATGGCGATGGGCTACGGCTCGGTCTACGTCGCGCGCGTGGCGTTCGGCGCGAAGGACGCGCAGACCGTCAAGGCGTTTCAGGAAGCCGAGTCCTTCCCCGGGACCTCGATCATCCTCGCGTACAGCCCGTGCATCGCACACGGCTACGACATGGCCTTCCAGCTCGACCAGCAGGCGAAGGCCGTGCAGTCCGGCTACTGGCCGCTCTATCGCTTCGACCCGCGCCGCACGGCGGCAGGGGAGACCCCGCTCGTGATCGACACGGGCTCGCTCAAGGGCGACATCGGGGCCTTCATGCGCAACGAGGCCCGCTTCCGCGTGGCCGAAGAACGCGACCCCGAGCTCTACAAGGGGGTCGTCGCGCGGGCGCGCCGCGAAGCCGCCGACAAGGTGCTCCTGTACGAGCAGCTCGCCAAGAAGCACGTCGCCGAGGCCGTGACCCGGCCGGGAAACTGAGGACGCCGCACATGGACCTGAGAACCACCTATCTCGGCCTTCCGCTCGCCCACCCGCTCATGCCGGGCGCCTCGCCGCTCGTCGACGACCTCGACACGGTCAAGCGCCTCGAGGACGCGGGCGCGTCCGCGATCGTCATGCACTCGCTTTTCGAGGAGCAGATCACGCACGAGCGCGAGGGCATCAGCCGCGCGATGGACGTCCATTCCGAGTCGTTCGCGGAAGCGATGTCGTACTTTCCGTCGCCCGAGGAGTTCCACCTCGGCCCCGACCGCTACCTCGAGCAGATCCGCAAGATCCGTGCGACCGTCTCGATACCCGTCATCGCCTCGCTGAACGGCATGACGGACTCCGGCTGGCTGAGCTACGCGAAGCTCATGCAGGAGGCCGGAGCGCACGCCCTCGAGCTGAACGTCTACCGGATCGCCGCCGACCCCAACATTCCGGGCACGGCGATCGACCAAGAGGTCGAGAACATCCTCCGGTCCGTCAAGCGGGGCCTCGGGATTCCCGTCGCGATGAAAATGGGGCCGTTCTTCTCCTCGTTCGCGAACGTCGCGCGCCAGCTCGACGACCTCGGCGTGGACGGCCTCGTCCTCTTCAACCGCTTCTACCAGCCCGACATCGACGTCGAGCTGCTCGAGCCCGTCCCGGCCCTCCAGCTCTCCGACTCGTCGGACCTGCTCTTGCGCCTGCGCTGGCTCGCGATCCTCTCGGGCCGTGTGCGCTGCTCGCTCGCCGCGACGGGCGGCGTCCACACGCCGATCGACCTCGTCAAGGCGATCATGGCCGGCGCCAATGCCGTCCAGATCGTGTCCTCGATCCTCCGACACGGCCCGCGCCAGATCACGGCGCTCAAGCAGGGGCTCGCCGAGTGGATGGAGAAGCACGAGTACGAGTCCATCGCGCAGATGACGGGCGCCGTCAGCCACCGCACGAGCGCGGACCCGGCGGCCTTCGAGCGCGCGAATTACATGAGGGTCCTGCAGAGCTTCCGCGTCCCGGTCTGAGTCGAAAGCCCGTTCTCGCCGGTGCCGGGCCCGCGCGACGGGGCCCGGCGCCGCCGCCCCTCTACTTGAAGACGCCGACGGCCCTGAGAATCCAGATCAGGATCGCGGCGCCCGCGATCCCGACGATCCAGCTCATCACGCTGCCCGCGGCGCCGATCCCGAGCACCCCCGCGAGCCAGCCGCCGAGGCCGGCGCCGACGACACCGACGACGACGTTCGCGATCAGCCCCATCTGGGCGTTCGTCTTCATGACGATGCTGGCCAGCCACCCGATCACGCCTCCGACGATCAACATCAGGATCAGGTTCATGGTTTCCTCCCCGGCCCCCGCACACTACTAGAATCCATCGACAATCCATGAGCCTCTCCGCTGGCACCCGTCTGGGTCCGTACGAGGTCCTGTCGCCTCTGGGCGCAGGCGGGATGGGCGAGGTCTATCGGGCGCACGACACGAAGCTCGGCCGCGAGGTGGCAATCAAGGTCCTTCCGGACGCGTTCGTCTCGGATCCCGAACGCCTCTCCCGCCTCGAGCGCGAGGCCCGGGTGCTCGCCTCTCTCAACCACCCGAACATCGCGACGCTCTACGCGTTCGAGAACCTGGACGGCGTCCGCTTCCTCGTCATGGAGGTGATCGAGGGCCAGACGCTCGGAGAAAGGCTGGGCGAAGCGCCGCTGCCCGTCCGGGATGCCCTCGATTTCTTCCGCCAGGTCGCCGACGGCCTTGCGGCCGCTCACCGCAAGGGCGTCGTTCATCGGGACCTCAAGCCGGGGAACCTCAAGATCGCTCCCGGCGGCCATGCGAAGATCCTCGACTTCGGCCTCGCCACGACGATCGTCCCCGCCGGGGCCGGCGACGTGACGAGCTCTCCGACGGCCTCCGTCCATCACACCGCCACGGGCGTCATCCAGGGGACCGCTCCCTACATGGCGCCCGAGCAGGCGAAGGGGAAGCCGGCCGACGAGAGGTCCGACATCTTCGCCTTCGGCGTGACTCTCTACGAGGCTCTCGCCGGAAAGCGCGCCTTCGCGGGCGATACGGTGACCGAGGTGCTTGCGGCCGTCCTCGAGCGCGAGCCGGATCTCGCCGCTCTTCCTTCGGACACCCCCGATCTCGTTCGCTTCCTTCTCCGCCGCTGCCTGAAGAAGAACCCGGACGAGCGCCTGCGAGACGTTGCGGAGGCGAAGGCGGTCATCACGGAGGCGATGAGCACCCGGATCGATTCGTCCGCCTCGATGGCGGCAGCCCCGGTGGCGCCACGCGTGAGGACGGGCTCGAGAATCGCGTCCTCGCTGGGCGCCCTTGCTCTCGTCGCGGTCGGCGTCGTCTCCGGCCGCCTGCTCCTGAGAAGACCCGACGCCGCCTCGCCGGGTCCCGTCCGCCGATTCCAGTTCGACCACAAGACGGGCGGAGCGCCCCAGATCTCTCCGGACGGAAGGCACATCGCATACGTGGACGGCGAGAGGCTTCGGATCCGCGACCTGGACCGGCTGGAGTCCCGCGAGGTCTTTGGGGGCGAGGCGGCCAGCAATCCATTCTGGTCGCCGGATGGGCGCTTCGTGGCGTTTTTCGCCCGAGGATTCCTCAAGAAAGTCCCGATCGAGGGAGGCACGTCGAAGACGATCTGCGAATTGAAGCCGCCCGGCGCGGTGCTCGGTGCGACCTGGAGTCGCCTGGGACCGATCGTCCTCGCCCTCGGACCGGCTCTCGGTCTCTACGAAGTCTCCTCGGAGGGAGGGGATTTGCGGCTGCTGCTCAAGCCGGATCCGGCGAAGGGGATCTTCGACTTTCACACACCCAGCTTCCTGCCCGACGGGCGCTCCCTTCTCCTCGTCGTCCATCCGCAAACGGGACGGCAGTTGTATCTCGCGGCCTTCGACGGGCGGGAGGTCCGGCGGCTCCTGCCGGAGTCGTCGCCTCCCGTGGGTTCGTCGACGTACTCGGAGAGCGGCTACGTCCTGTTCAACCTCCTGGAGGGTCTCGCCCCTCTCTACGCCGTTCCCTTCGACGCCTCGAAGCTGGCCGTGACCGGCGAGCCGGTTCGCGTGGCGGAGGACGCCGGCGACCCCAGCGTCTCCGCCGACGGAGTTCTCGTCTACCGGACGGGCTCGAGCTCCTTCAGTGACCTCGTGCTGGCCGACCGCTCCGGACGAATCGGCCGGACGATCAGCCCGGGCCACGGAACAGTCGGCTTTGTCCAGGTCTCCCCGGACGGGAGGCGGGTCATGCTGACCGAAGAGAAGGAGGGGAACCTGGACGTCTGGGTCGAAGACATCGAGCGCGGCTCGCGCGTTCGACTCACGACGAAGCCCGAGACGGACGTCGCCGGGGCGTGGTCCTCTTCAGGCGAACGCGTCGCGATCATGTCGGGTCTCTACACGGAGAGCGGCATCGTCCTGATGAATGCCGACGGGAGCGGCGAAGCCGCACGCCTTCCGTTCCGGTCGACGTCCCTTCCCGAGGGCTCCTACGTGAGCCCCGACTGGTCGCCCGACGGACGGTTCGTGATCTACCGGTCGGGAGGAGACCTCTGGTACGGAGACGCTGGCGGCAAGGGGGCGCCGGTCGCGTTTGCGGATTCTCCTTTCACGGAGTCGGACGGCCGGTTCTCGCCGGACGGGCGTTACGTGGCTTACGCGTCGAACGAGTCGGGCCGGTTCGAGATTTACGTGCGCCCGTTCCCGGAAGGCAGTCGCAAGTGGACCCTCTCGACGAACGGCGGTGGGGCCCCCAAGTGGAGCCGGCGCGGGAACGAACTCTTCTACGTCGAAGGGAGCGCGGTGATGTCGGTCGCCCTCTCGACGCGGGACGGCTTCCATTCCTCGCCGCCGAGAAAGCTCTTCGATGCCGCCTCAGCCGGGTTGACCGTGTCTCTGTTCGGCCCGACGCAGGGCGCATACGATCCCATGCCCGACGGACAGGGGTTCGTCCTGCTGAGGAGGACCTCGACCGGGGAGAAGAAGATCATCGTCGTCGAGAACTGGGCGGAGGAGTTGAAGCGGCGTCCGTAATAACAGATGAGCCCGAGGGCGCCGGTTCCCTCGGGCTCGCTACGCCCCGCGTCGGGGGGATCAGGAGGAGTCCTTGTTGGCTTGCGCCAATCGGCGCGTGTCCTTGAAACGGCGTCGACCGTCGGCCGTCGTTCGTCGGGAACCGGCTTTCGCCTGCCTTCGTCCTCCTCCCGTCCGACCCCGCCGTCACCGGCGCGCAGGGCCAATCAAGATATGGGTCCGAAAACGTGGAACGTCAAGGGACGCGGAAACGGGTTCGTCTCGTAAACTCCGCGCATGCCCGGCGCCATCGAGAACGGACAGAGGATCTACCTGAGGGGAGGACACGAGGGCAATCCGCTCGCGTTCTCGGTCCGCTGGTTCGTCCCCGCGGGTTTCGATGCGGGCGGCTCCTCCGAGATCCAGTCCGTCGCGCACGGCAAGCAGGAGCTGACGTCGTGCCTCACACTCCTGGGCGTGTCGGGGCTCGCCGTGATGGTCGGAGACGTCATGGACGGGACGCCGGTCTTCGAAACGCGGCCGTGTACGGCGGTGACCGCGGCCGAACACATCGAGCGCGAGAGCCAGAGGAGCCGCGGGATCGCATACTCGCAGACGGTCTGGGTGGACGCGACCGCCGAGGAGGTCTATCGCCGGATGCGCATCTGGGAGAGCGCGCGCGAGCGGTGGGCCCGATGACCCCGGCGGCCGGAACCGGCGTCCCGACCGTCCGGATCACGACGCACGCGCATTTCTCGGCGGCCCACCGCCTCCACACGGACGGGCGCGACGAGGAATGGAACCGCCGCGTCTTCGGCAAGTGCAACAACCCGTACGGCCACGGGCACACCTACGGGCTCGAGGTGACCGTCGAAGGACCCGTCCAGCCCGAAACGGGCTGGGTCATGGACTTCGGGGACCTCAAGCGAGTCGTTTCCGAGCGCGTCGTCAGGCGCTGCGACCGGCGGAACCTGAACGCGGACGTCCCGTTCCTCGCCGGCGTGAACCCTACGGCCGAGAACATCGCCGTCAGGATCTGGGACGAGCTCGCTCCCGCGGTCGCGCCCGCGCGGCTCGTGCGCGTCGTCCTCCACGAGACCGAGCGCAACAAGGTCGTCTACGAGGGGCCCGGCGCATGAAGGCCCTCATCTCGAACGACGACGGCGTCCACAGCGAGGGCCTCGCGGCGCTCGAGCGCGCCGCCCGCGCGGCCGGGTTCGAGACGTACGTCGTGGCGCCCGACCGGGAGCAGAGCGCCTCGTCGCACGCGCTCACGATGCACCGGCCCCTTCGCGTGCGCCAGAAGGACGATCGGACCTGGATCGTCGACGGGACGCCCACGGACTGCGTCAACATCGCGCTCTGCTCGATCCTGAAGGCGGACCCGCCGGACTTCGTCTTCTCCGGGATCAACGCGGGCCCGAACCTCGGGGACGACGTGACGTATTCCGGGACGGTCGCGTGCGCGTTCGAGGGCACGCTCCTCGGGGTCACCTCCATCGCGTTTTCGCTGGACTACGTGCGCGACGCGGTCGGCACGGTCGACTGGTCGGGCGCGGAGTCCGCCGCCCGGGAGCTCATCGTGTGGGCGAAGGACCATCCGCCGGCGAAGGACACGCTCTGGAACGTGAACATCCCCGCGGGAGAGCCGAAGGGATTCCGGCCGACGCGCATGGGACGGCGGCGCTACGGCGAGAACATCGTCGAGAAGATCGACCCGCGCGGCAAGCCCTATTACTGGATCGGCGGGACGTTCGTGGACACGAAGGCCGAGGGAACGGATCTTCTCGCGGTTGCGGAAGGGTATGTTTCCGTCACGCCGCTCCACATGGACATGACGGACTACCGCGCCCTCGCCGGTCTCGACGGCCTCGCCACGAAGCACGGGCCGCGGGGGGAGACGAAGGGGTGACGCAGGAGGATCCCGGGGCCCAGCGTGCGGCCCGGGCCCTCGCCGCGGACCGGCGGGCGCTCGTGGAGCGCCTGCGCGCCGCCGGTCTCGTGTCGGATCCGCGCGTCATGGACGCGCTCGGCGCCGTCCCGCGCCACCTCTTCGTCCCGGCGGCGCTCGCAGGCGAAGCGTACGGCGACCACGCGCTCCCGATCGGCCACGGGCAGACGATCACGCAGGCGGCCAACGTGGCCCGCTCGGCCGAGCTCGCGGCGCTGTCGCCCGGCGCGCGCGTCCTCGAGATCGGAACGGGGTCGGGCTACCAGGCGGCGGTTCTCGCGCGTCTCGCGCGGTGGGTCTTCACGCTCGAGCGCATCGCCGAGCTGGCGAGGGGCGCGCAGACCCTGCTCATGGGGCTCGGGGTCGCGAACGTCTCGGTCAAGGTCTTCGACGGCTCGTACGGCTGGAGCGAGCACGCCCCGTACGACGCGATCGTCGTCGCCGCCGCCGCGCCAGAAGTGCCCGAAACCCTCGTCGCGCAGCTGACGCCGACGGGTCGCCTCGTCGTGCCGGTCGGGGCGCCGGGCCGGCAGCGCCTTCTCGTCGTCAAGAGGCTCCCGAACGGGCGCATCCGCACGGAGGACGCCGGCGAGGTCGCGTACGTGCCGCTGGTGGGGCGGTTCGGCTTCGCCGCGAAGGAGCCCGGGCGATGATGCGCGACCGCGACGTGGACGAGTCCGGCGGGTGGAACCTCTCGGTCCGCCGCTTCCTCGTGACGGGCCGCGTCCAGGGCGTCGGCTACCGGGCGTTCGCCGCCCGCACGGCCCGTGCGCTGCGGCTGACCGGCGGCGCCGCGAACCTCGACGACGGCCGCGTGGAGATCGTCGCCAAGGGGCCGCAGCACGCACTGGACCGCCTGGAAGCCGCTCTGGCCGAGGGGTCGCGGGTCGCGCGCGTCGACCGCGTGGAGGTCGAGGCTCTCGCGGCGCTGCCCGCGGACGGCTCCTGGGACGTGGATTTCTGACGGCGTTTAAGATCAAGGCGCCGTGGACGAACGAAAGGTCCTGATCGTCGACGACGACGAGGACATCCTCCTCATCGTCCAGACTCTGCTCGGCAACGCCGGGTACTCGACGGTCGTGGCGCGCAACGGCAAGGAGGGGATCGACCAGGCCGCGGCGGTCCAGCCGGACGTGATCCTCCTCGACGTCACGATGCCGGAGGTTTCGGGCTGGGAGGTCTGCGCGACGCTCAAGAACCTTCCGGAGACGGCCTCGATTCCGATCGTGATGCTGACGGTGAAGTCCGAAATCAAGGACCTCATCACGGGCATGCAGGTGGGCGCGGACGACTACATCACGAAGCCGTTCACGAAGCGGCACCTCCTCGAGACCGTCGAACGCCTCCTCGAGCCGCGCGAGGGCCCGCGCTCGGCCTTCCTGCCGAAGGAGTCGGGCGACGTGCGGACGCGCAACCTCCTCTTCGACAGCGTCACGGGCCTCCCGACGATCCCCGTGATCGTGGACGCGCTGCGCGAGTGGCTGCTCGTGGACCAGGAGGTCGGCGTCCTCTTCGTGGACTTCGAAAACTACGCCCACATCGAGGACTTCTACGGCTGGGAGGTCTTCGACGACGTGCTGCGCGAGGCTTCCCGCGCGCTGAAGCGCCTCCTCGGGACGCTGTTCTCCGCCGAAGACCTCATCGCCGTGAACCGGCCGTCGGGGTCGGAGTTCTACGTCTTCCTGTCGATCCCGCCCGGCCTCCGCAGCGAGGAAGCTCTCGAGCGCCTCCAGCGCAAGGCGCGGCAGGTGGAGGAATCGCTCCGGACCCAGCTCAACGAGAAGTTCCGGGACCGCATCCAGCGGAAGATCGCGCTCTTCGTCGGGTGGTCGAAGCTGCTCCACAGGCCGCAGGTCCGCCTCGAGCGGCTCGTCTACCGGTCGCTCCGCGAGGCGATTTCGATGGCCTCGACGAAGGAAGGGGAGCGCGCCGCCCTCCTGCGCGAGCAGTTCAAGGACATCCTCGTGCACCGGCAGATCGGCACCGTGTACCAGCCGATCGTGGATCTCGCGACGGGCGGGGTCTACGCGCACGAGGCCCTCTCCCGCGGGCCGGCCGAGTCTCCTTTCGAGAACCCGGAGGTCCTCTTCGACTACGCGCTCAAATCGGACCAGGTCTGGGCTCTCGAGAAGATCTGCATGCAGTTCACGGCCGAACGCTTCCACGGCAAGCGCGAGGGCAAGCTGTTCGTGAACGTGGAGACCGAGCTCATCCACGATCTGAAGCTGCGGGGGCACGAGGTCCTCCAGCCGCTCCTCGCGATCCGGAGCGGCGTCGTCCTCGAGATCACCGAGCGCGCCGCCATCCGCGACTACGAGCTCTTCCGCGAGAGCATCCAGGTCCTGCGCGGGCTCGGGTTCAAGATCGCGATCGACGACGCGGGCTCCGGCTACGCCTCCCTGCAGTCGATCGCGGAGCTGAAGCCGCACTACCTGAAGATCTCGAACTACCTCGTGACGGGCCTCCACCACGACTCGATCAAGAGGGACGTCGTCGAGATGCTCGTCCGGCTGGCCTCGCGCATCGACGCCGCGACGGTCGCCGAGGGCATCGAAACCGGTGAAGAGCTCGAGGCCGTCAAGCGTCTCGGCGTCACGTACGGGCAGGGCTACCTGCTGGGGCGGCCGGGCGCGCTCTAGCACTCCCCCCTGCCTCGCCGGTTATCATTTCGGCGAAGCCTGATGCTCTGCACCCACTGTCAGACCCCGAATCCCGACGGGGCGCCCACGTGCCTGCAGTGCCACCAGAATCTCGACGAGTCGGGCGCGACGCTCGCTCCCTCCGCCGCGGCGGGACTGACCGCGACACCCACCATCGCGCCGGCCCGGGCGACGCCGCTTCGGGCTTCCTCGGGTCCCGGGCTGTCCCGGCGCACGCCGTCCAGCAGCCTCGCATCCTTCTCGGGACTGTCGACGCTGCCCGAGGGGTTCGAGATCGGGCATCGCTACCGCGTCGCGAAGCTTCTCGGCCGCGGCGGCATGGGAGCGGTCTACCGGTGCCACGACCTCGAACTGGACCGCGACGTCGCCCTCAAGCTGATCCGCCCCGAGATCGCCGAAGACCCCGCCACCCTGGACCGGTTCCGGCGCGAGATCCAGCTCTCGAGCCGGGTGACGCACCGGAACGTCCTCCGGGTGTACGACCTCGGCGAGGTCGAGGGCATCCGGTTCCTCACGATGCAGTACGTGGACGGGGACGACCTCGCGAGCCTCATCAAGCGCGAAGGGCGTCTCCCCCTGCCGCGCGTCCTCTCGATCTTCGGCGAGATCTGCAAGGGCCTCTCGGCCGCGCACGAGCAGGGCGTCGTCCACCGGGACCTCAAACCGCAGAACATCATGCTGGACGCGGCGGGCACGGCCTACGTGACGGACTTCGGCCTCGCCAGGAGCCTCGCGGGCACGGGCATGACGGAGCTGGGGGCGATCCTCGGGACGCCCTTCTACATGTCCCCGGAGCAGGTCAAGGGTGAGAAGGCCGGACCCGCCTCGGACATCTACTCGCTCGGCGTGATCCTCTACGAGATGGTGACGGGCGTCGTGCCGTTCACGGGGGACTCGGCCTACCAGGTCATGATGCGGCGCCTGTCGCACAAGCCGAAGCCGGCGGCGGACCTGAACCCGGAGGTCCCGGCGTTCCTCCAGAAGATCATCGAGCGCTGCCTCGCCCTGGACCCGGCCGCGCGCTACCCGAGCGTGGACGAGGTGCTCGCCGACCTCGCGACGGGAACGTTTTCCACGAACGTACGCTTCGAGCTGCTCCAGAAGCGGTGGGTGCTCATGGCGGCCGCGGCCGTCGTCGTGGCCGGCCTTGCGTTCGGGGGCGTCTTCTGGCTGTTGAAGAGGCGACCCGCCGCCGCTCCGGCCGAGGCGCCGAAGGCGCAGTCCATCCTGATCGCGGACTTCGAAAACAGAACCGGCGACCCCGTCTTCAGCGGCACGCTCGAGTCGGCTTTCGGAATCTCCCTCGAGGGTGCGTCCTTCGTCACGACGTTCAGCCGCGCGTCCGCGCGAAAAGTCGCCGTCCAGCTCCAGCCCGGCACCGAGGGACTTCCGGACGCGGTCGCGCGGCTCGTCGCCGTGAGGGAGGGCGTGCAGGTCGTCGCCTCGGGGTCCGTCGCGAGCGCGGGGAGCGGCTACGTCGTGGAGGTCCGCGCCGTCGACGCCGTGACGGGACGCGTGATCGAGACGGTGAAGGTCCAGGCCGCGGGCAAGGACGCCGTCCTCGGCGCGATCGCGAAGGCCGCCGCCGCGGTCCGGACGTCCCTCGGCGACTCGACTCCGGCCTCGCTCCAGCTCGCGGCCGCCGAGACGTACTCGGCCGGCTCGATCGCGGCGGCTCACGAGTACGCGCAGGCGCAGGAGCTTCAGTGGGCGGGCAAGTGGGACGACGCCGGGAGGACCTACGCTCGCGCCGCGGAGATGGACCCCAACATGGGGCGCGCCTGGGCGGGCCTCGCCGCCGTGTACGCGAACCAGGGCAAGGCGTCCGAGTCGGAAAAGGCTTACCGCGAGGCGATGGCCCGCATCGACCGCATGAGCGACCGCGAGAAGTACCGCACGCGCGGCGCCTACTACATCGTGATGCGCCAGCCCGAAAAGGCCATCGAGCAGCTCGAGCAGCTCGTGAAGCTCTACCCGGCGGACACCGCCGGGATGGCGAACCTGGCGCTCGCGGAGTTCTACCGCCGCGACATGCCGCGCGCACTCGCCGAGGGCCGGCGCGCGATCCAGATCTACCCGAAGAACGTGATCCAGAGGAACAACGTCGCGCTCTACGCGATGTACGCGGGGGAGTTCGACACGGCGCTCAAGGAGAGCGCCGCCGTCCTCGCGATGAACCCGGCCTTCCCGAAGGCCTTCGTCGCGCAGGCGCTCTCCGAGGCGGCGCTCGGGCGGCGCGAGGACGCGGCGTCGACGTACCGCAAGCTCGAGGCGACGGGGGCGCGCGGCGCCTCGTACGCCTCCATGGGGCTCGCGGACCTCGCGCTCGTCGAGGGCCGGCCGGCCGACGCGGTTCCGCTCCTCCTCGCGGGGAGCGCGGCCGACCTCGAGGGCAAGAGCGCCGAGGCTGCGGGCGCGAAGCTCGCGGCGCTCGCGGACGCGCAGCTCGCCATGGGGAAGAGTGCGGACGCGCTCGCGTCCGCCGAGCGCGCCCTCGCGGCCAGCCGGAACCTCAGCGTCGCCTTCCCGGTCGCCCGCGTCTACCTCGCGGCCGGCCGCGAGCCGAAGGCGCTCGCCCTCGCGGACGAGCTCGGCGCGCGCCTCGAGCCCGACGCCCAGGCCTACGCGCGACTGATCCGCGGCGAGGCCAAGCTCCACCGGGGCAAGGCGCGCGAGGCGGTCGCGGACTTCGAGGAAGCCAAGAAGATCGCCGACACGTGGCTGGGCCGCTACGACCTCGGCCGCGCGTACGTCGAACTCGGCGCCTTCACGGAGGCCCACACGGAGCTCGAGGCCTGCGTCAAGCGCCGCGGCGAGGCGACGGCCGTCTTCCTCGACGACGTCCCGAGCTGGCGCTACTTCCCCCCGGCGCTCCACGCGCTCGGCCGCGCACAGGAAGGGATCAAGAGCCCGGCCGCCGCGGACTCGTTCAAGGCCTTCCTCGCCATCAGGGGAAACGCCGCCGGGGATCCGCTCGTCGCGGACGCCCGGCGGCGCCTCAAGGAAACGAAGTAGTTCCCTGTCTCAGGGCACGATCACCGCACCGATGTAGCGGCTGGGGCCCGGCGCTCCGCTCCACCAGAACGGAACGCCATCGTTCACGCCGAAGCAGGAGTAGTCCTCCGCCACGTCGACCCCGATGTAGTAGACGCCGGGCAGGGACGGGACCGTCAGAGTGGCCGACCCCGTGCCGGACTCCGGAGTGACCGGAATGAGGTTGCCCGTGCTGCACGCCGGCAAGCCACTCGCGACGCCGACTTCGATCTGATCGATGCAAGTGGGGCAACCCTCTGGATTGACGATCGTGTAGGCGTGGCTAATAGTGACCGACCCGCCACCGGGGAGCGTCAACACGTTGCCTCCGCCATTCAGCGAAACGCTGCTGATCGTTGCACCAGCCCATGAGACGACGGGTGCGATGACCAAGGCCGGGGCGCTAACGAGGATCGTCAACACGCGCGTCGCGACGCGCGGCGTAGGCGTGGAGGCGTCGGTAACCTGCACAGTGAACGTCGAAAGGCCGACTGGGCCGAGGGGTGAGCCCGCGATCGCGCCCGACGTGGATAGTCCGAGGCCTGCGGGCAACGTCCCCAGCGCGAGGGTAAACGTGTAGCCCGGCTTCCCGCCGATCGCCGCGACCGACTGCGAGTAGGCCTGCCCGACAACGCCGTCCGGCAGCGAGGCCGTCGTGATGAAGAGCGGCGCGACGACGACCGGCGGCGTGTTCGGCGGCGCGTTCGAGGGCGGCGCGTGGGGGACGACGACCGGAGCGTTCTGCGAGACGATCTCCTGCATCTTCTGGATGCCGGTCGAGCCCTTGCCGAGGCTGCCGCGCAGCGTGATGAGGCCGGTTTCGCCCGGCGCGAGCGTCATCGTGGCGTTGGAGACGTCGGGGTTCTGCGTGCCCGGGTCGGCCAGCGTCGTGAGGTCCGTCGTGAAGACCGGCCGCGTGACGTTCGCGACGAGCGTGTTCTGCGGTTGCTGGGCGAGGGTGCAGCCCACGGCGACCGGAGTCGAGTAGACCTTCGAGAGGATGAGCTGGATCTTTCCGCTCGCCGGCGGGTTGCCGATGAGGCGGATCCGGTAGGTGGCCGAGGTGTTGCCGTTGTTCGTGATCCGGTAGTTCGCGTCGGTCAGACCCGTGTTCGAGACATCCGGGTTCGAAACGTCGGGATTCGAGACGTCGGGGTTCGACACGTCCGGGTTCGACACGTCCGGCGTGGCGACGCCGATGTTCGAGACATCGGGGTTGGAGACGTCGGGATTCGACACGTCGGGATTCGACACGTCCGGGTTGGAGACGTCCGGGTTGGAGACGTCCGGGTTGGACACGTCCGGATTCGACACGTCGGGCGTGTAGACCTCGACGTTCGAGACGTCGGGGTTGGAGACGTCCGGATTCGAGACGTCCGGATTGAAAACGACGGCGCCCGTCAGGCCGCCGGACACCGGCGTCCCTGAAGGTGCCGAGATCTCCGCGACGGTTACCGTTACGGGCGCCTTGGGGTCGCTGGACGTGACGAAGACGGGGCGGGAGGCGCTCGAGCGCGGCGCGAGCGTCACATCGACGGTGGTCAGCGTCGCGCCGTCCCTCAGAAACGAGGCGCGGCCTCCCGGGGGCTGGTTCGCGATCGTCAGCCGGTAACTCTTCGTGAACTCCGTCGCGTTCTGGACGACCGTCGCGAAGATGCGCGGGAAGGCCGTCGTCAGGGGCTTTGCGTTCGAGGGCGTGGAGACGATGAGGCCCTGGCTGACCTTCGCCGTGTAGATGTTCTGGTTACGCATCCCGGTCTGGCCGACGGCGCAGGGGGGCTGCTTCTGCGTGGGATCGAAGACGCTGGGCCCGCCGGTGCTTCCCACCGGCGTGTAGTTCTCCCAGTGGCCGTCGGCTGGCGGGCGCACGTCGCGGTTGTCGGTCCAAGCCGCCTGGAAGACGGCGTCGCTCGCGGGCGCCGTGTTGTAGGTCCAGGACCCGTCTGGCTTCGGGACGAACGGGGGCGGTCCCGCGATGTCGATGTAGTCGCCCATGAAGGGCGCGGTGCCCAGCTTGAACATCGGCAGGTTCGGCGGATTGATCTGGAGCTGCTCGATCGTTCTCTGTCCGGGGCGGCTGCCGAAGACGTAACGCGACACGCGCGCGGACGTGAAGGCGGGGGAGGCCGCCGGGCTGGCCTGCGCGACGCGGACGTCGAGCGTGTGCCGGCGGAGCGTGAGGCCCGTGTCTGTGACGAAGGGCGTGAAGACCCTCGGGTCCGTGAGGGGCTCGCCCGCCGGCTGGCGGACTTCGGAGAAGAAGAGCCCGAACGCATTGGGCGCGGGAGCGATGGGTGAGAAGAGGCCGACCGTGTGGTCCAGCCTCAGGTCGTAGTAGAGGACCATGAGCTTCCCGGCGGCGAATCGCAGCGCCGGCATGAGCTGGTGGCCTCGGCCCGTGAGGCTGGCGAACGGAATGTTCGTGTCGTCGACGACGATGCCGTTGTCGACGGGGACCGGCGCCGACCACGCCGTGCCGTTCGTCGACGTCGAGACGACGACGCGCGCGTCTCCATTGGGTCCGATGCCGCGCTGGGACCACGCGAGGTAGAGACGCCCGGAGCCGTCCGCGGCAAGCGCGGGGTAGGCGTTCGTCCGGAACGAACCGGAGGTCGTGCCCTGGTCGAAGAGCGTCGGGGCCGACGGTTTGGTCGCGTCGTAGGAGGGCAGCGCGACGACGGAGACTTCGCTCGACCACTTTTTCCCGCCGTCGGTCGAGCGCGAGACGAGGATCCCGTTCGGATCCTTGCCGTTCGCAAAGCGCCGCCATGCCACGGTGACGGCGCCCGTGACGGGGTCGATCGCGAGGGCCGCGCCCTGGTTGATGTGGCTGCCCTCGGTCACCTTCACGGGGTTTCCCCACGTTGCTCCGCAGTCGGAGGATGACGCGACGAGGAGCTTCGTGTACAGGTTGTTGGTGCCGCCGACGAAGACCGAGTACGCGAGGTAGGCCCGCCCGCCGGTGAACGTCTGCGTGAGCGTGCCACCGCCGTCCTTCGGGGTCGTGAAGGTGCAGGAAGCGCTCCCGGGCCGTGGCACGTCGATGGCGAGGGTCGGCTTGTCGAGGAACTGGCCCGCGTTTCCGGTGTCCACGACGGCCGTGCCGACGTACTTGATCGGGTCGCGACCCAGAGCCGGGTTGCTGTATTCCTTGTTGTTGTTGTCGATGAACCGCGCGGCGAAGAGGACGCCGGGGGCGTTGTTGCCCCGGTTGAAGGCGATGCCCGTGTAGAGGAAGACGCCGTTCGCTCCGGCGCGCACGGTCGGATCGGCCGCGGCGGCGAGGCCCTTGAGCGGGGAGGCGAGGCCCTCGGCCGAGCGGTCCTGCGGATAGCCGGGGAGAAGGACGCTCCGCCACGTGCGGCCGCCGTCGAACGACTTGAAGACGCCGAGCCACGCGTCGCCCGCGTTCCCCTCGGAGGGCAGCTGGTCCGCGAAGGGGAGGTCGACGGTCCGGTAGTCGTTCGCGCCCGCGAGGATGTGGAGCGGGAAGCGCGTGGAGACGTCGAGGGAGGGTTCGTTCTGGCGCTGGAGGAACGGGTCGCCTCCGGGCCACTGCGTCCCGGAGACCATGTTGACGTTCTGGCCCGCGATCTGGGCGAGCAGGCCGGCGGGAGCGCCGGCAGAGAGCAAAACGACGAACAAGGCGGACACGCTGCGCAGATGCCGGACGATGGACGGACGTCGGTTCATGAGGCTCCTTCGAGAGTTGCGGGCGCCGGCCAAGCTGTCCGGCGGGGCGCCGCGGGGCGCTGCCGGGCAGACGACTTGTTGCGGTTTCCTGAATTCTCGCGTCGTCATTCTTGGGCCAAGGGCCGAGCCTGTCAAGACGGAGACTCAGTCCTGTGCGGCAGGCGCGCGGGGATCAGGGCGCAGCGGGTCGCGTTCGGCCGCCCGGCCACGTCGCGAGCGCGATTCCCGCGAAGATCAGCACCGCGGCGGCCGCCGTGCGCGGCGACGGGGACTCGCCGAGAACGATGCGCGCGAGCGTCATGGCGACGAGAGGCTGCACGTACATGAACATCGCGGCCGTCGACGGGCTCGTCCGCGCGAGACCCCAGGCGTTGAGGGCGTACGCGACGATCGTCGCGAAGACGACGGTGCCCGCGATCCCCGTCCACGCGCGGGACGTCAGGGCCGCGGGCCGGAAGCGCAGGAGACCGGGGATTGCGACGAGAACGATCGGGAGCGCCGCGTACCGGAAGACGGCCGCGGTGACCCGGATCGCCGAGTGGCGCCGCAGGATGTCGCGCGAGAGGACGAGAAAGACCGAGTAGCACAGGCAGTTCGTGAAGATCAGGGCGTTGCCGGCGAAGGTCCGGTCGCCGAAATCGAGGCGGGACACGTCCAGCAGCCACAGGAGGCCGGCGAGGGCGACGGGGATCCCGAGGAGGCGCCGGCGCGGCGTGTGCTGTTCGGAGAGGAGGGACCCGGCGGCGAGCGTCAGGATCGGCGTCATCGCGGTCAGGAGGGTCGCGTTCGTGGCCGTCGTCTTCGAGAGGCCGAAGATGAAGAGGATCTGGTTCGCGACGATCCCGATGAGGGCGAGCATCACGAGCGTGCGGCGGTCCTTCGCGTCGAACGCGCCGCCGGGATCGAGGATCCGGGCCAGCAGCGTCAGCGCGGCCGCGCCCGCCACGGCTCGGAACGCGGCGAGAACGAGGGGCTGTGTCTCCGCGAGCGCCAGCTTCCCGAAGACGGGGAAGCTGCCGAAGCAGAGCTGGACGGCGAGGAGCGCGAGGTAGGGACGAAAGTCCCTCGGGCGCCCGGAGGGAAGGGGCTCAGGCAAGCGGCACGGGCGCGACGGGTGCGACGGATGCGGAGAGCCCTCCAGCGAATGAGGCGATGGTCAATGCCGTGCCGACCTCGCTGCGCTCTCTCTTCACGTACGCGAGTGCGGCTGCGCCGCCGCCCGATGCCGGCGCCACGCTCGTGAGACTGCCGGCCTTTTCACCTTCGAAGAAAACCTCTTCTCCGGGCCGCGGGACACCGCCCGAGACGGCCAGCCGGACGAGCTTGCGGTTCACGTGCCCGTACGTCTTGATGCGCGCGACGATCTCCTGGCCCACGTAGCAGCCCTTGTTGTCCGCGATGAAGCCGCGCTCGCGCAGCCCGGCTTCGTCGGGCAGGACGGCCTCCGTCATCTCCGCGCCCCAGAGCGGAATGCCGGCCGCGATGCGGCGGCGCTCGAATTCGTCGTTTGTCGAGAGGCGAGCTCCGGAGGACTGAAGAGAAGAGAAGATTTCTTTTGAAAGTGAAGAGGGGACGCGGAGGTCCCAGCCGGCGATGCCCGTGCGGTTCTCGCGGACGAGGACGAGAGAAGAAGAAGGGGAAGAGATTTCTTTGAAAGTGAATACAGCCGGCGCGTGCGCGTGCGCCTCTCGCGGCGTGGGTGCGGCTGCGCCTGGCCCTATTACCCTTCTAAGAAAATCTTCCGCGCCATCACCGTCTGTTTCTTCCGTGAGATAGAAGACGTGCGTGTCCTCCGTCTCGTTCGTGATCGTCACGTCGTTGAAAACGAGGTACGTCCTGAGGAGGCTCTCCACCGTCGCCGACAGCGCGGGCGGCGTGTCGAGGACGAGACGCTCGGCCTCGCAGAGCACGACGCACTCCGCGAGCATCCTGCCCTTCGCGGTCAGGAACGCCGCCGCGCAGCCCTGCCCGGGCGAGAGCTTCTTCACGTCGTTCGTGACGAGACCGTGGAGGAACGTGGCGCGGTCCTTGCCGGTCAGGACGACGGTGCCGCGGTCCGCGAGGTCGAAGAGGAGGGGAGCGGCGCTCACGGGGCGATTGTCGCACCCGGCGCGGGCCTCCGATCCGTGCGACAATGCCTTCCCGTGACCGAACACGAAGCCGCCCCGAAGGCGGGCGCCGTCCGGCGGCGCCGCCGAGGCGGACGCGGCCGGACGACCGCCAAGAAGCCCGCCGCCGACGCCACCGACCTGCCGTTTCCCGAGGCGGAGCCCTCGCCCATTCCCTCCGCGCCCGCGCCGATGCCGGCCGTGGCGGCCCTGCCGTTCGCCCCGGGCTGGGTGCCCGCGGGTTTCGGCGAGGGAGTCGGCGGGCCGCCCCCTTCTTCCGCCATGAATACCGAAGAACAGAACCTCGCCCTTTTCATCGACATCGACAACCTGCTGATCGGCCTCCGCGAGACCGGCCACCCGAAGTTCGACGTCAAGCTCCTCATCTCGCGCCTGCTCGAGAAGGGGAAGATCGTCTACAAGCGCGCGTACGCGGACTGGAACCGGTACCTGGAGTACAAGCGCGCGTTCCACGAGGCCGCGTTCGAGCTGATCGACATCCCTCAGCACCGCATGACGGGCAAGAACTCCGCCGACATCCGGATGGTCGTGGACGCGATGGACCTTGCTTCGAACAAGGCCCACATTACGACGTTCGTGATCGGCTCGGGCGACTCGGACTTCTCGCCGCTCGTCTCGAAGCTGAAGGAGAACAACAAGCAGGTCCTCGGCTTCGGCGTGAAGGGCTCGACGTCCGAGCTCCTGATCGACAACTGCGACGAGTTCCTCTACTACGAGGACCTCATCCGCGAGAAGACGAAGGCGCCGTCCCTGCAGGGCCTGCCCGAGAAGACCGCCGAGGCTTTCTCGCTCCTCATCGACTCCATGCTCGCGCTGAAGCGCGAGAACAAGGAAGTCCTCTGGGGCTCGATGGTCAAGCAGACGATGCAGCGCAAGTACCCGTCGTTCAACGAGAGCTACTACGGGTTCCGCGCGTTCTCCGAGCTCCTCGAGGCCGCCGAGAAGGCCAAGGTCATCACGCTGAAGCGGGACGCCAAGAGCGGCTCGTACATCGTGACCGGCTTCGGGAACCAGTAAGACGAGAAGAAGATTTCTTTGAATGAGTAAGAGGGGCACCGGACGCGGCGGCGCTCGTCGACGCATGCCGACGTTGAGCCAGCCCTCTTCACCGTCTAAGAAATCCCCCGGTGCTCTTCGGACGTCACCCTCAGTCTGGCCTCTCCTCGAGAGCCGCACGCTCGGCGACTTCAAGGTCTTTTCCGTCCGCGGCGAGCGAACGCGCTCGCCGCGCAGCGGTCGTCCCCACGACTTCTTCGTCCTCGAGTGCTCCGACTGGGCGAACGTCGTCGCGCTCACGGATTCTCGCGAGGTCGTTCTCGTCCGGCAGTTTCGTGCGGGGACGCGCTCGGTGACGCTCGAGATCCCGGGAGGAAGCGTCGAGACGGGGGAGACCGCGGCCGCGGCCGTCCGCCGCGAGCTGCGCGAGGAGACGGGCTACGCGGCGCGCTCGTGGAGGCGTCTCGGCGTCGTCCACCCGAATCCCGCAATCCAGGGAAACCGCTGCTTCACGTATCTCGCCACGGGCTGCCGCAGCGTCGGCGACCTCATGCCCGACGAAGGCGAGGACCTCGCCGTCGAGCTCGTCCCGCTGCGGCGCATTCCCGACCTCATCCGGAAGGGCCGCATCACGCACTCACTGGTGATCGCGGCGTTTCACTTTCTTTCCCTTCGCTGAGGCCGCGGGCGTCGGGACCGCGACCGGTCCCGAGCCGTCCAGAGCGAATGCGACGCGCGCGAGGCGGGTCGGCGTTTCGGCCTCCAGCCACGTCACGGCCCGGCGATCCGGCGTCACAGCGAGGGAGCCCGGGACGGGCAGCAGGGGCGACGCGAGGACGCGCCGCGAGCGCCCGGCCGGCAGGCCTTCGTTCTCCACGACGACGAGGGAGAGGGCGCCGATGTCGCCCTCGATCCGCACGACCGCCGCGCCCGGCTTCTTCGAGACCCGCGCCTCCTGAGGAAACGGCGGCCGTCCATTCCCCACCAGGCGCCGCACGGCGAGGGCCGCGCCGCGCAGTCGCCGGGCCTTCGCGGGGTCGGGCTCGAGCGCTTCGAGCCGCTGGCTCGCGTCCGTCAGCCTGCGGTCGAGGGCCTTCAGGTCGTCCATCTTTCCGGCCGCGAGCAGGAGACGGGCGAGATCGGGGGCGGCGCGCTCGAGGCGGCGCGACACGCTTTCGGCGACGCGCGCGGACTGGACCGATTCCGCAAACGTCAGCCAGGCGACGGCTTCTTCCCACTTGGCGATCAGCGTGACGCCGGGCAGCGGAAAGCGCGCCCGCAGGGCGCCGGCCAGAGCGCGCTCGCGGACGTCGCGGAGCGGCCCGGAAGCGTCGGCGGGGATGTCGCCGGCCGCCCGGCGGAAGGCCTCGCCGTCGTAGACCCGGACCTTCCTGCCGAGCTTCGGATCGAAGGGCGCGGTGAACCCGACGCCTTCGGGCGCCGCGCCCGGCCGTGGCGCGAGGCGCTCGGCCGTCTCGCCGAGGAGAACCTCCGCGCCCGGGTCGGGCGTCCCGTCCGCCCGCAGCCGGCCCGCGCCGCGCGCCAGGAGCGCCGCCGCGAGCGGCAGCCGGGTGTCGTCGGCCGCGAGATAGCGGCCGACGATGACGAGGTTCCTGCTGCCCTCGGGGCCCGGAGAGAAGAGGTCTGCTGAAGAGGAAGAAAGAGAAGAAGAAGGGGATGAAGATTCGGATTTCTTGGAAGGTGGTGTGGGCTGCTGCGCGCTCGAGACGTCCGCCAGCATGGCCGCGATGGCGATTCCTGCGAGGGTTCCCCTCTTCACGTTCATGGAAATCTCTCTCTTCTCTTCTCTTCTCTTCTCATTCGCCGCGTGCGGCGAGCGCGGGCTGGCCGTTCGCGACGCGCTTGCCCGCTTCCTTGCCGAGGATGTCGGCGGTGAGGTTCGGCATGACGATGACCTGCACCTTGTCGCCGAGCTTCTCGGCGAGCGTCTTGTTGACCCACGTCGGGTTCTTCTCGATGAGCTCGACCTCGCGCTTGAGGTTTTCGAACTGCGCGAGCGAGGTCTGGCGGATGGCGAACGCCTCCGCCTCGGAGAGCGTGCGGCGGCGCGAGGCTTCGGCCTCCGTCTGGATCTTCATCGTCTGCGCGGCCGACTCCGCCTCGCGCAGGCGGCGCGCCTTCTGGGCGTCGGCCTCGAGCTCCTGCTGTTTGATCGCCTTCTCCTTGAGCGGGAGGATGTACGTCATCGCGTCGGCCTCGGCCTTGGCCTCGATGAGCCGGCGGTTTGCCGCGGCCTCGGCCTCCTTGTCCGAGCGCGCCTTGCGCGCCTCGGCCTCGAGGCGCTGCTGCTCGACCTCCTGCTTCTTGAACCGGAGATTCGCCTCGGTGCGCTCGACGAGCTGCGACTGCTCGAGGAGGGCGAGGCGCCCGCGCTCGAACTCGGCCGGGAGCTTCAGGTCGCTCACGAGGACGTCCTTGAGGAGGATCCCGGCCTCGGCGAGGCGCTCGCCGGCCTGCTTCGCGGCGCGGCCCGCGAGTTCCTCGCGCTTGCTCGCAAGGAGCGACGGAGCGTCGTACTCGGGCGCGAGGTTGCGGAAGGCCGACGCGAGGACCGGGCCGACGACGTCGGTGCCCGGGTTCGCGGGAAGCCCGGCCCAGCGCGTGAGGAGCTGGTTGCGGTCGAGCGCCCAGCGCGCCTGGAGGACGAGACCGACCGCGAACCCGTCCTTCGTCGGGACGGTGAACGTGGCCGAGGGCCCGGACAGGAGCTGGTCCGAGACGCGCATGCGCGTCAGGACGTAGAACGCGCCCGGGAGGAAATGGCTGCCCGGCGCCACGATCCTCGTCCCACCCGTGAACTTGCTCACGACGAGGCCCGCCTCGCCGGGAGCGACGGACTGGAAGCTGCGCTCGGCCCAGCGCGCGCCCGACCAGACGGCGAAGACGAGAGCTGCGCCGAGAAGGACGGCGCGCACGGGCACGCGCTTCAGCCAGTTCAGGGGGACCTGGGGAGGAAAGAGGGGAGGCTTAGAGGGGTTCGGAGGATCGGGTGGGTCCGGAGGGCTTTGGAAGATGTCGCTCATGTCGTCTCCTTCGCGGCGGGATTGCCGCTGAGGAGGAGGAATCCACGAAGGGTGCCAACGAACGAGCGCGTCCGGCGCACCAAGCCGACGCCGTTCCGTATTCCTATTCGAAGAAAAATTCTCTGAATTGCATAATCTAGAGCGACCGGGCCGCATGCGTGGCGCTGGGGCGGCACGGCACACGGCGTGAAGAGAGCGAGGGCAGGCGCGGAGAAAGACCCCGCGCCGGGAGGTTCACATGGTCCGCCGCTACGTCGCCCCGATCCTCAGGCTCCTCGCGTTCCTCGGCCTGCTCGCGTCCCCGCTCCTCCTCGCCGCGCTCGCGCGCGCCGAGGGCGTGGAGGCGGCCGCTCTCAAGGGCGCGCGCCTCGTGGCCCTGCGCTCCGTCGTCCTCGCGGAGCGCCCGGACGACCGCGTCGCCCGCGGCGGCCGCGTGGCCGCCAGCGCGCCCGCGACGCTCCTCGAGCGCGTGGGCGGCAAGGTCCTCGTGACGTCTCCGGGGTGGGGCGGGTCCGTAGCCGTCAAGGGCTGGGCCGACGCCTCGGCGTTCTTCGTCCTCGACGATCCCCAGACGAAGGCCGAGGATCTCGTCCGGAACGCGCGTCTCCTCCTCGACTCGCGCGACCGCCCGGTGCTCGCGGCCGCCTACCTCGGCGAAGCCGTGCGGCGCGAGCCGGCCAACGCGGACGCCTGGGAGCTGCTCGGCCACGCCGGCGAGCTGCTCGCGCAGGGCGCCCGCCGCGCCGAGGACGGCCGCGCGCCGGCGTCGACCCACGTGGCCGGTCTGTGGGGCGTGAACGTCGTCCCCGCCGGCGACGGCGCAACCTTCCGCTACGACGGCGAGGCCTACCGCCGGGCCATGGCGCTCGCGCCTCCGGCGGATCTCGCCGAACGGGTGCGCCTCCGCCTCCTCACGGCCTGCGGCTCGATCACGGACGGCCGCGGCGTCTTCGACCCGAAAGCGGCCTCGCGGCGCGAGAAGGACCTCGGGGAATTCCTGGCGTCGTTCCCGGCCTCGCCGCGGCGGACGGCGCTGCAGCTCGAGCGTGCGCGGCTTCTGACGTCTCTCGCGGAGAACGCGATCCGGACGGGCGACGCGGAGGGCTTCCCGCTCTACCGCGACGCGGCCATCGAGTCCGCCTCCGAGGTCTCGTCCACGGCGTCCGACGCCGCGCGCCGCCGCGCGGCCGACCGTCTCGTCGCGCGCCTCACGAAGTCGCTCCCGAAGCGGGTCGTCTCCGAGAAGCCCGTCGTCTCGGCAGGCGGCCTGCGCGCGCAGTTCGTCTCGAAGGGGGGCGCGACGCTCCTCGTCGTCGCGAGGCCGGACGGGAAGGACGCGATCCAGCCGTTCACGGTCGTGGGCGCCGACCCGGCGAGCCTCGCGTTCGACTCTTCGGGCCGAAGGCTCGTGTGGGACGAGGCCCCGGTTTCCGGCCGACGCCGGACGCGCCTCCTCGACCTGGCTCGCGCGCGCGTGTTCGACCCCGCCGCGGCCGCCGAGCCCGAGATCCTCGCGTCGGGCGGGGCGGGCGCGCCGGAGGCCGGGAACGCGGACCGCTACACGACGTCGCTCGGCTTCTCGCCGGACGGCCGGCTCCTCCTCGTCGTGTGCGAGGGATTCACGGCGGACGGAACGCGCATTCCGAAGCGCCACGTCCTCTGCGACGTGGAGGGCGGCAGGCGGCCCGTTTTCGTGGACCGGCCGTTCTCGGCGCCGGGCGTCGTGGACTGGCCGCGCCTCGCGCAGACGGGCGATCGGCTGAGCGGATAATCCCGGACGATGACGAAATCGCACGAAGTCGAAGACCGGAGGCTGCGGCGCAAGACCGCAGCCTTTCGCTTGAAGCACGACGTGGGGAAGGCGCTCCGGTGGAGCGCGCCGGAGGAGCACGAAACGGATCCCGCGGCGCTGCGCGCCCGCCTCGCGGCCGACCTCCTGCCCCCCGCGAGCGGTGGCGACGCGCAGCGGGACGTCGTGAAGAATTTCTTCGAGTGGAAGAAAGAAGAGGGGCACATGTTCGACGCGGACGACCCCGACCTGGCCACGGTCGGCCGAGCCGTCGATCGCATCGCGGCGGCGCGACCCATGCTTCTTACACTCGAAGAATCTCTCTCTTCTCTTCAGTCCCTGGACGACGCGTGTGCGGAGGCGTCGCGCGCCTGCACGGCGTTCTACCGGCGCGTCGCCGTGGAGGAGGGGCCGGAGGTCGTCCGGCCGTTCGGCGGGCGCGGGGGCGGATCGTGAAGGGCGGGCCGCGGCTTCTCGTCGTCGACGACCAGGCCCGCACGGCGGAGCTTTTCCGGAAGTTCGCGCCGGACCTCGTCCTCGCGGGCCCGTCGGACTCGAAGGCTTTCGCCGCGAGCTGGGCCGAGGCCGAGGCGGCGCTCGTGCGGGGCGGGCGCCTGCCCGACGCGGTCGTCCTCGACCTGCGCTTCGAGATCGCCGACGAGGATCTCCTGCCGGACCGAAAGCCGCTCGGCGAATCGGTCGCGGGGAAGCGCGAGCGCCGCGAACGGCGTGACCGCCAGGGCCTCTACATCCTCGAGCGCCTCCGCCGCCGTGCTCCGGACCTGCCCGTGATCCTGACGACGGCGCACGAGGACATTCCGTTCGAGGACGAGGCGCGCCGCCTCCGCGCGGACGCGTTCACGTACACCGTGGGCGAGGACGAGACGACGGGCGAGGGCCTCGTCCGCGTCGTGAGGCGCGTCCTCGCCGACCGCGACGCGCCGCTCTCGACGGGACAGTTCTTCTGGGGCCGGGGCCCGGCGATGCGCGAGCTCAGGAGACGGATCGCGTCGCTGGCGCCGACGCCGCTGCCGCTCCTCGTGACCGGGCCGACCGGCTCGGGCAAGAACTTCCTGGTGCGCGAGGTCCTGCACCCGCTCTCGGGCCGGAAGGGACCGCTCGTCTCGTTCGACTGCGCGACGGTGCCCGACACGCTCCTCGCGGCCGCGCTCTTCGGCTCCGTGCGCGGGTCGTACACGGGCTCGGTGGCGGACCGCCCGGGCGTCTTCGAGGCGGCCGCCGGCGGGACGCTCTTCATCGACGAGATCGAAAACCTGTCGCTCGACGCGCAGAAGTCGCTCCTCACCGCTCTCAACGACGGCGTGATCCGGCGCGTGGGCGCGACGGCGTCGGTGCCGCACACGGCCCGCATCGTCGCGGCGTCGAACGTCGACCTGCGGAAGAAGGTCTCTGACGGGACGTTCCGCGCCGACCTCCTCATGCGCCTGAACCCCGCGCTCGCCCTCGCGCTCCCGCCTCTCGCCGAGCGCCGGGAGGACCTCGAGGACCTGGCCGACGACCACACGGCCGCGTTCTTCGCCGACCCCGGCCACCGTGCCGAGATCCTCGCACAGGTGCGCGCGGCCGGCGCGCCTGAGCCCGAGAAGGGCGACGCGTTCGAGCTGGCGCGAGGCGACGAGGAGCTCTCGCGCAGCCGCGCCCCCGTGGTCTTCTTCCTCCCGCGCAAGGCGTGGGCCGCGATGGCGAAGCACCCGTGGCCGGGCAATCTCCGGCAGTTCGGAATGGTCCTCTCGGATCTGCTCGCCGCCACTCTCTACGGGAGATCGGCGGCGTCTCTCGACCGCGCGGGACGCGTCGTCTTCGCGTTCGAGAACCGGCTCCTGTTCGACCTGCTCGCGGAGGCGCGGCAGGAAGAGGCCGACGCGGGCCGCGAGGACGTTCTGACCCTGCCGCGCCCGAAGGTGACGAACGTCGAGGACTACCGGCGCGAGCTCGAGCGCGCGGCTTTCCGGCAGCTCTTCCACGAGTGCCACGGCGATTTCGTGCGCATGGCGGAGCGGATGACGGGCTCGGCCGCGGACGAGAGGGCGGTGCGCCTGAGGTTCAACAAGCTCGGCCTCTCCGCGCGGCAGGAAGGCTGACCTCCGTGCTCGGGGGAGTCCTCGCGCTTGCGCTGGCGGCGGCTCCCGCGCCCGCCGGGTGCGAGGACGACGCCGAGCATCTCGCTCAGGCCGCGGCGGGGCTCGTCGCGGCTTCGCCCCGGGATGCCGAAGCGGTGGCGCAGGCGCGCGACCTCCTGCGCCGGGCAAGGCTCTCCACGCTCTGGCCGCCGCTCTTTCTCACGCTGCGGGCCGCCGATCTCGCGGCCTCGGCGGGGGATGCGGACGACGAGGCGCGGCTCCTGCAGGCGGCGGCGCGGGAGGCGCCGGAGCTGCTCTCGGCGCCCGACCGCCTCGTCCTCGCCCGCCAGGCCGAAGCCCGCGGCGACCGCCGCGACGCGATGCTGCAGTACGGCCACGTCCTCGCCGCGCAGGGGCGGCGCGGCCGGCCGGCGGGAACGTGGATCGGCGAGCGCATCCGCCGCCTCGACGCCGAGGAAGAAGCCAAGGGCGTGCCCGTGCGCCCGGGCTTCGCGCCGCCCTCGGCCGACGCGCGCGCCGCCTTCGCCGAAGGCAAGACGCTCCTGGCCCGGGGCGCGACCGCCGGCGCGCGCGGCGCGTTCCGGCGCGCTCTCGGAACCTCGCCCGGCTACGTGGAGGCCGCTCTCGCCCTCGGCGCGCTCGAGGAGCGCGAAGGGCGCGACGTCGAGGCCGCGGCCGCGTTCCGGACCGCGCTGGCGGCCGACCCGGACCGTTTCGACGCGGTGCTGGCGCTCGCGAACCTGCTCTGGAGCGAGCCCGACCGGCCGGCGAAGGAGGAATCCCTCGCGCTGCTCGACCGCGCGATCGCGCTCCGGCCGGAGATGCCGCGCCTCCTGCGCGAGGCCGCCGACCGCTGGGCCGCCTGGGGCGATCCCGCGCGCGCGCTGGAGCGGCTGGACGCGTGGCGGGCCTCCGCGACGCCGGCGGGCAGGCAGGCGACGGAACCGCTGAGGGAGAAGCTCGTCGCGAGCCTCGCGCGGCCCGCGGGGCGCGCGGCCGGCGAGGGGCCCTTCGCCGAGTCCTCGCCTGCGGCGCCGCCCTTCCGGCTCGCGCAGGTGTACCTGCGCCGCGGCGACGCGTCGGGGGCCGAGCAGGCGCGCCGCGAGCTCGAAGAAGCCGTCCGCCTCGATCCCGCGTTCGTGCCGGCCTGGGAGCTGCTCGCGACCGTGCGCGGACAGGGCGGCGACGCCGCGGGCGCCGAGGCGGCGCTGACGAAGGCTCTCGAGGTGGACCCGTCCCGCGCGTCCGCGTGGGAACGCCTCGCGGCCCTCCTCGAGCCCCTGCCGGGCCGGGGCGGCGACGCGGCGGCCGCGTGGCAGAAAGCCGAGCAGGCGGGCTCGCGCGAGGCGCTCTGGGAGCTGGGTCGCCGGGCCGCGTCCGGCGGGAAGGAGCTCGAGGCGGTCCGCTGGTTTCGGCGTTACGTCGCCGAGGCGCCGGACGGTCTGCACCGAGACGAGGCGCGCGCGGCCGTCGAGCGTATGGACCGGCGCTTCCAGACGCTGCGCGGCGGGGCCATCGGCCTCGCGGCGTTCGGCGTCTTCCTCGCGGCCGGGCTCCTCCTGAGGCGGCGCCGCGGCCTCACGCTGGCCGAGTGGCTGCGCCGCGATCCCGGAGCCACGCGCGAGGTGCGGCCCGTCCTCGGCCGGCTGTCGCACGAGGTCTTCAAGCACGGCGGCCTGCTGCTCGGCGGCGCCGAGGAGCGCCTGGGGTCGAGCGACGACTTCCGCCCCAGCGCCGAAATCCTCGCGGCCCGTCTCTACGGCTCGGGCGCGGGCCCCGGCCTCGTGGCCGAGGGACGCGCCGCGCTCGACGACCTCGCGGCCCTCGCGCGCCGCCACGGGGCCGCGCTGAACCTCAGGCACAAGGACCCGGTCTTCGCCCCCGTCGCGGCGGCGCTCGACACGCTCGACGCCGCGCACGACGACCTCGCGTCGCTCGCGGCGGGCCGTACGCTGCCGGCCCGGCGCCTCGTGGGGCTCGCGTCCCGGTTGGGGCGCGCGGCGGCGACGCTGAATGCGCGCACGGCGCAGGATCTCAACGGCCTGCTCGACGCGGCCGGCTCGATACAGGCCTCGTGGGCGGCGCTCGAGGCCCTCCTCGCCTCGGTGGCGCGCGAGAAGAGGCATCCCGCCCCGGCGCTCGAGCCGATGGGGCTCTTCGCGGAGGCGGGCGTTCCGCTGCGCGTGAAGCTGCCGGGCCCCGAATGGGAGACGATCTTCCGGAATCTCTTCGCGAACGCACTCGACTCGCCGCGCCTCGGGCTCCTCGCCGAGCGGCGCCGCGATCCCGTGACGGGGCAGGCGCAGGGACGCTTCATTCTCTACGACGCCGATCCCCGGCCGCTCACGGCCGAGATGATCCGCGGGCGCGCCGCCGAACGCGGACTGGGCGTCGTGGCCGACGCCGTCAGGCGCTGGGACGGCGCCGTGGACGTCGTGCCCGGTGTTTCCGGCTACGCGAAGGGCGTCTGTGTCGAGTTCGCCGTGGTCGAGGAGGCCTCGTGACGGCCGCGCGAATCCTCGTGGTCGAGGACGGGCGGGAGTACGTGGAGAGTTTCGCGCGCCTCGCGGCCGCGAAGGGCGCGGACGCGGCGTTCGTGCGCGCGGGCAGCCTCGCCGAGGCGCGGGAGGCGCTGAGGCAGGGAAGGCCCGACGCGGTCTTCCTCGACGTCGTCTTCGACCGGACGCCGGAGGCCGGGCTCGCGGGCGACCTCGACGCCCTCGTCGCGCGCTACGGCGGCGACCGCGCCCGCGCCGTCCACCACCTCGCGACGCACCAGGGCTTCTACGTCCTCGACGCGCTCGCGGACGCGCTCGCGGGCGTCCGGGTCGTCCTCGCGTACGACTTCACGGGGGAGGAAAGAAGACTGGAGGCCCTGAGAGAACGCTTCCCCGGGCTCAGTGGCCTGCCGGATGGAGCCTCTCTGGGCGCGGCGCTCGAAGATCTCCTCAGATCTCGGTGAACACGAACCGCTTGAGCACCTGGATGCGCGCGTTCGCGTGCTCGGGATCCATGAGCCAGATCGCGCCCGCGACCGACGAGAGGAGCGAGTTGCCGTCCTGCGGCGTGAAGCAGAAGCCGACGATCTCCCTGCCTTCGTCGGCGACGGCGAGCGTCGGCGTC
The DNA here is from genome assembly GCA_036504335.1 of Thermoanaerobaculia bacterium. Lineage (GTDB taxonomy): Bacteria > Acidobacteriota > Thermoanaerobaculia > UBA5066 > UBA5066 > Fen-183. Next base: position 20,576 of record DASXVJ010000031.1, on the reverse strand, counting down.
GAGATGACCGTCTGCGAGAGGATGCGGCCGTAGTACCCGTGGTCGCGGCCGAACGAGAAGACCTCGTTCGCGCTCTTCCTCTCCGTGAGGGCGACGAGCGGGTTCGCCTTGAGGCGCTCGAGGACGTGCTTCTTGTCGGTCTTGTCCTTCAGCTCGAAGTTGAACCAGACCGAGTGCATGTACTGCGTGTTGAGCTTGAGCGCCGAGGAGAAGACCTTCGGCCTGAGGTTCAGCGTCTCGTAGAGGTGGAAGACGTCGTGCGCGTGGTGCGTCCCGAACTCGTCGTCGTCGTGCTTGGAGAACGTCGGAGCGGGGGAGTAGTCCTTCGTCTGGGAGATGTCGTTCGACCGGCGCATGCAGACGAACTGCGCGCGCTCCATCGTGAGCTTGCCGAGGTCGTCCATCCCGAGCGTCTTGATCAGGATCGCGAGGTTGTGCGTGTTGCACGAGACGATCTGGAGGAACTTGTCCTCTCCGGGGATGAGCGCCGAGTCGTTGATCCCGCGCGCGTACATCTTCCCGAACCCGAACTCGGAGCCCTGCGCGAGGAAGCCCGCGGGGCCCTTGAGGTGCTTGTAGACCTGCTCCTTGTTGTCGTTGCCGGCCGGCGTGCAGTCCAGGACGACCGTCGCGCGCTCGAGCGCCTCCTGGGCCGTGTATGAGATCTTGTGGCCGAGGGCCTCGAAGTCCGCGACCTTGTCCTCCTCCGTGGCCAGGAGCGCGCCGCGCTTCATGAGGTGGTTCACCTTCGCGCGCTCGGTCTTCATCGGCGTGCGCTTGTGGAACGTCACTTCGTCGATTCCGAGGTGCTGCTTGAAGTCGGTGAAGAGCCCGATGAGGGGCTCGCCGATCGTGCCGGTGCCGACGATGTGGACGATGTTTTTCATGTGCCGCTCCTGCCGCGATGGTCCTGGGGACGCGAAGTTTATAGGAGCCCCGTGCTAACGTCGCCGCACGTGACAGCCGCCCCGCCCGCGACGCTCCAGACCGTGTCGATCCCGGGCCCGGCAGGTCGGCTCGAGGGGCTTCTCAGGTCCCCGGCCGTAGCCGCCGGCGCCGCGGTCGTCGCGCATCCCCACCCCCGGCACGGCGGGACGATGCACACGAAGGTCGTCCAGCGCGCGGCGAAACTTCTTTCCGGCCGGTTCTCGCTCGCCGCCCTGCGCTTCAACTTCCGGAGCGTCGGAGCGTCCGAGGGTGCGTACGACGACGGCCGCGGAGAGACGGATGACGTCGTCGCGGCGGGAAACTGGCTGCGCGGGCGCCAGCCGGCCGGGCCGTTCGTCGTCGCGGGCTTTTCCTTCGGCTCCCTTTGCGCACTCCACGCGTCTCCACGTCTCGCGCCCGACGTCCTTTTTCTGATGGGACTCCCGATCGACCGGTGGGACGGCGCGGCGCCCGCGGCCGAACCCTGGCGCGTCGTGTGGATCCAGGGCGAGGACGACGAGTTCAGCCCGCTCGCGAAGGCCCGGAGCGTCGCAGGGGCGCGAGGCTGGACGTTTCTCTCCGTGCCCGGAGCGGATCACTTCTTCGCCGGCAAGCTGGACGAATTTGAGCGCACGGCCGGAGAGGCGCTCGAAGGAGCTCTCGGAGGCTCGTGATGCTCGAAGAGACCGAGAGAGATCTGCTTCGAAAGGTCGCGCTTGCGGCCGTCGCGCGCGCGATGGGTCTGCGCGGCGCGCTCGCGCCCGCCATCCCCGAAGGCAGCGCGCTCGAAAGGCCGGCGTCCGTCTTCGTCACCTGGATGAAAGACGGCCGCGCACGCGGCAGAAGCGGCGCGGCAGCGACGGAATCGCCCCTTCACATCCTGGTCGCGCAACATGCCGTCGAGGCGCTCCTGCACGACCCCCGGGTGCCTCCGGCGACCGCGAAGGAGCTTCCGCGTCACACGACGCAGATCTCCGTTCTTTCCACCTTCGAAGAAATCTCTTCTCCGTCCGACGTCACGGTTGGAATCCACGGCGTCGTGGCCGAAAAAGGAAAGCGGTGGGGAATCGTCCTGCCCCAGGACGCGGAGGGGCTGAACTGGGACGCCGAGCGCCTCCTCGGGCAGGCCTGCCTGCGTGCCGGCCTGCCGGAGGAGAGCTGGAAGGCGGCGGGGTCGGTCCGCCTCCGCCGGTTCACGGCCGAGACGTTCTGACGCCCGCCGGGGTCACTTCTTCGGGGCGGGAGCGGCCGCCGCGGGCGGCGCGTCCTTCTCGATCGAGAGGAGCTGGACCTCGAAGACGAGCGTCGCGCCACCCTTGATGCGCGGCGGGCGGCCCTCGTCGCCGTACGCGAGCTCGGACGGGCACACGAGTCGGGCCGAGCCGCCTTCCTTCATGAGCTGCACGCCCTGCGTCCAGCAGGGGATGACGCCGTTGAGCGGGAAGGTGACGGGCTCGTTGCGGTCGATCGAGCTGTCGAAGACGGTACCGTCGATCAGCGTGCCCTTGTAGTGGACCTTGACCTTGTCGGTCGGCTTCGGCGTCGCGCCGGTGCCCGCCTTCGTCTCCTTGTAGACGAAGCCGGACGCCTGCTTCTTCGCGCCGGGCTGGGCGGCTTCCTTTTCGAGGAACGCGGCGCCGGCCTTCTTCTCGACCGCGGCCGCGGCCGTCATGCGGCTCTTGGCGAGCTCGTTCAGCTTCGGGCCGTACGTCTCGATGTCGACTTTCGGCGTCTTGCCGAGGACGCCGTCGGAGAGCCCCTGCGACACGACCGCAAGCTCCGCGGCGGAGAGCTTGAAACCCATGAGATTGCGGGAGATGACGAGACCGAGCGCGTAGAGCGTCTTGTCGGCTTCGCTGGCGGGCGCGCCGGCGACGGCCTTGGCCGGCGCTTTCGGGGCCGCAGGCTTGGCGTCCTGGGCGGCGGCCGGGAGCGCCAGGGACAGGGTGAGACCGGAGGCGATGAAGAATCGCCGCATGTGTGAGTCCTCGCTTTCTGTGGTGGGCGGCCGGCTGGGCGGCCGATCCGGGATGGTAACCCCGTCAGGGCCGGCTGAGAACGAAAAGCAGCAGTCCCGCGGCGACCGAGGCGTTCAGGGACTCGATATTCCCCCCGAGCGGCAGCGTGAGCCGGCGGTCGAGCGCGATCTCGAGCTCGGCCGAGATCCCGTGCCCCTCGGAGCCCACGACGAGGACGAGCGGGCGCACCTTCGCGGCCGACGCGGGCGGCTCGCCGCCGTGCGCCTCGGCGCCGGCGAGAGACGCGCCGCGCGCGCGCGCCCACGCGATCGCCTCGGCGGGCGCGACGCGCGGGACGATCGGCACGCGCAGCGCGCTGCCGGCCGACGCGCGCAGCGCGCGCGGGGAAAACGGCCACGCGCATCCCGGCGTCAGGACGACGCCTGCGACGCCGAACGCCTCCGCACAGCGCACGATCGCGCCGACGTTCGTGGGGTCCTGGATGCCGTCGAGGAGGAGAAAGAGAGACGAAGAGAAGGATTTCTTAGAAGGTGTCAGTTGCGCCAACTCGCGGTGCGGTGGCGGAGCGAGAGCCGCGATGCCCCGCGTCGATGGGAGATCCGAAAGCCGCTTGAGGACGCGCGGGGAAACGACCGTGACGGGCGCACCGGGCGCGGCGCCGCCGGCCGCATCCGCTCCTTCCCCTCTTAACCTTCTAAGAAACTCTTCGTGCTCTTCGGACATTTCATCGACGACGAACACCTCGTCGAGAGGCACTCCCGCGTCGAGCGCCTCCCCGACCATCCGCTTCCCTTCGAGGAGCATGCGGTCGCCTTCGGCGACCGCGCGGACGGCGGCGGCGATGCGCGGGTTCGTCGGGGACTCGATGCGGGACATGCGGGCGGAAGTCTAGCCCGCGTCGTGCTTAAATCCGGCTCGATGAAGGGTGAAATTCCGGCGGCCGGGGCGGCCATCGTCGCGAAAGCGACTCCTCTGACGGCGCTGTGGACGTTTCCGTCCGTCCTGTTCTCGGCGTTCCTCGTCGCCTGGGGCGCCGAGGCCGCGCAGTTTCTCGTCTCGCAGGGCCTCGCCCTCGCGATCCTCGCGTGGCTCCAGACGCTGCCCGAGTTCGCGGTGGAGGCCGTCATCGCGTGGGAAGCCGGCAAGGACCCCGCGAAGGTCCACCTCGCGATCGCGAACTTCACCGGCTCGATCCGCCTCCTCGTGGGTCTTGGCTGGCCGCTCGTCTACTTCGTGGCCGCCTACTTCGCGCGGCGGACGGGAAAGCGCAAGACGTGGATCGCGATCGAATTCGACGACGAGCATTCGCTCGAGGTGATGGGCCTCCTCCCGCCGCTCGCGTGGTTCGCCGTGATCTGGTGGAAGGGGTCGCTGGGCCTCTGGGACGCGCTGATCCTCTCGCTTTGCTACTTCGCATACCTTTTCGCGCTCCTGAGGGTCCCGCCGCGCACCGGCGACGTGGAGGAGATCGAGGACCTGCCCGCGGTGTCCAAGTGGGCGCTGCGGCAGGGACCGGGCCGGCGCGGCTGGGCGATCGCCGGGATCTTCGTCGTCGGCGGCCTGATGCTCGTCGTCTCCGCGCACGCGTTCGTCGAGTCCATGCTCGCGCTCGCGATCGCGGCGGGCGTTGCGCCGTTCGTCTTCGTTCAATGGGTGGCGCCGTTCCTCTCGGAGTTCCCGGAAAAGCTCTCGGCCTTCAACTGGGCGCGCCAGATCACGAAGGCGCCGATGGCCGTCATGAACCTCGTCTCGTCCACCATCAACCAGTGGTCGATCCTGTCGGCTCTCATCCCGGTCATCTACTCGTTCTCGCGCGGCACCCCGTCCGCGATCATCTTCGACGAGCACCAGCGCGTGGAGATCCTGCTCACGATCCTGCAGAGCTTTCTCGGCTGGCTCCTCCTCGTGAACCTCGACCTCCGGGCCTTCGAGGCGGCCATCCTGTTCGTGTTCTGGCTCGTCCAGTTCGCCGTGCCTTCGACGCGCGGCGCGATGATCTTCGTTTACGGCGCGTGGTGCGCCGTCGAGATGCTCATGATCGCGGTCGGGCGCCGCAAGCCGCGCGCGATCGGCGCCGCGTGGAGGGTCCTGAGGGGATCATGAGATTTTCGAAGCGCGCCTCCCGCGTCGCCGCGTCGGCGACTCTCGAAGTCATGAGGACCGCCGCCGCGCTGCGGGCGAGCGGCGTCGACGTCCTCGACCTCGGCCCCGGCGAGCCGGACTTCCCGACGCCGGAGTTCGTCAAGGAGGCCGCGGTCCGCGCGATCGGCACGAATTTCACGCGGTACACGGACTCGGCCGGCACCGTCGAGCTGCGTGCCGCCATCGCGGCGCGCTACGCGCGGGAGTGGAAGGCGCCGTGGGGGCCTGCCGACGTCGTCGTGACGAACGGCGGCAAGCAGGCGCTCCACACGGCGATCCTCGCGCTCTTCGAGGAGGGGGACGACGTCCTCATCCCCGTCCCCTACTGGGTGTCGTTCCCGGAGATGGTCACGCTCTCCGGAGCGCGCCCGGTCTTCGTCCCGACGTCGCAGGCGAACGGCTTCCGCCTCACGGCGGCGGACGTCGAGGCTGCGGCGACGCCCGCGACGCGCGGGATCCTCGTGAACTCGCCGACGAACCCGTCGGGAGCCGTCATGGAACCCGCCGAGATCGAGAAGATCGTGCGCCTGTGCGCCGCGCGCGGCTGGACGTTCCTCTTCGACGAGTGCTACGACCGCTTCGTCTTCGAGGGAAGGCACCTCTCCGCCGCCGCGCTCGCCGCCGAATTTCCGGAGACCGTCGTCCTCGCGGGCACGTTCAGCAAGACGTACGCGATGACGGGCTGGCGGGTGGGCTACGCGTGCGCCGCGAGGCCCGTCGCCGAGATGATCGGCCGGCTCGTCGGCCACGCGACGTCCAACGTGTGCTCCGTGGCGCAGGCCGCTGCGCTCGAGGCCCTTCGCCGCCCCGACGAGAGCGCGAAGGCGATCGAGACGATGCTGGCCGAGTACCGGCGCCGTCGCGCCTACCTGATCCCTGCGCTGAACGCGCTGCCGGGGTTCCGGTGCACGCCGCCCGGCGGGACGTTCTACGCGTTCCCGGACGTCTCGGCCTGGTACGGGAAGACCGTCGGCGGCGTCGCCGTGCGGGACTCGGCCTCGTTCGCGAAGGCGCTCCTCGAGACCGGCGCCGTCGCCGTGACTCCCGGCTCGGCGTTCGGCGAGGACCGTTGCATCCGGATCTCCTTCGCGACGTCGCTCGAGAGGCTCGAGGAAGCCCTGAAGCGGCTCCGCGGCGTCCTCGCCTGACGCGCGCTCAGCGGTAGACGACGTCGGAAGCGGCCGCTGGCCGGGAGGGCGCCTCGACCATCACCTTGTTGCGGCCCGCTTCCTTGGCCGCGTAGAGCGTCGCGTCGGCGCGGGCGACGAGCCCCTCGAGCGTCGAGTGCTCGAACGGCGGCACGTGAACCGCGATGCCGGACGAGATCGTGATCGGCCCGGCGACCCGCGGGGGCTCGAGCGACGCGACGGACTTGCGGAGCCGCTCGAGCGCGCGGACGGCCGCGACGGCGTCCGCCTCCACGAGCAGCAGGACGAACTCCTCCCCGCCGTAGCGGCCCGCGAGGTCGATCGCGCGGATCGTGCGCGTGATCGCCCCCGCCACGGCCGAGAGCGCGGCGTCGCCCGCCGGGTGCCCGTGAGCGTCGTTGAAGGCCTTGAAGTGGTCGAGGTCGAGCATCGCGACCGCGAGCGGCCGGCCCGTGCGTTCGGCGCGGGCGATCTCCGCGCGCGCCCGCTCGCGGAACGCGGCGCGGTTCAGCAGACCCGTGAGCGCGTCCGTCGTGGCCCGGGCGAAGAGCCGGCGCTCCTCGTCCGCGACCGTCGGCAGGAGGAGCACGGTGAACAGGATGAAACCCGCGCCGAGCGGCGGGACGACGGTGCGCGCGAGGAGGAACGCGTGCCGCTGGGCGGTCTCGGCGAGGCCGGCCAGCGCGAGGACGCTCGCGGCCGCGAAGAGAAACGCCCGGGTCCGGCGGGAGCCCTGGCCGAGGTCGTAGAGAAGCGCGGCGGCGAGGGCGGCGACGAGAACCGCGGACGCGTTGTCGAGCGCGTGGGGCCTGCCGGGCTTGACGATCGGGAGCATGAGGACGGCCGCCGTCGCGAACGCGAGAGCCCCGTAGAGCGCGAGGGTCCGCCGGGTCCGGGAGGCGACGAGGAGCGTGAAGGCCACGAGGCCGAAGGCGGCCGCCGTGAGCGCGCAGAAGAGCGCCGCAATCTGCCCGGCCGAGAGCGTCATGTCGAGGACGATTCTACGTTCGGCGTGCCATCATCGCGGGGGAGAATCCCATGAAGCGACTCGTTCTCATGGCCGCTGCCGTGGCCGCGGCCCTCTTTTCAGGCGCGCCCGCGGCCGCCGCGACATCCTACAAGCTGCCTCCGAAGGAAGTCGTCCAGATGCTCGACGCCCCCGGGCCGCCGCTGGCGCGGTTGAGCCCCGCCGGCGACGCGGCCCTCCTCGTCGAGATCGAGCAGAACCCGCCGCTCTCCGTCGTGGCCGAGCCGTTCCTCAGGCTCGCGGGCGTTCGCCTCGTTCCGGCGCGCGGCGCCCAGCAGCATCTCCTGTCGGCGTCCGGCCTCACGGCGCTCTCCCTTCCGGAGGGCCGGAAGACGCGTATCGCCCTCCCTACCGGCGCGCGCGTCGGGATGCCGGTGTTCTCGCCGGACGGGAGCGTCTTCGCCTTCACGCGCGACACGGACGACCGGACGGAACTCTGGCTCGCCGAGACGAAGTCGGGCGCCGCCGCCGCCGTGGCCGGGGTCCGCGTGAACGACGTCGCGGGCGAGGCCCTGCGTTTCTCGAACGACGGTAAGACTCTGTGGATCCTCGCGATCCCGCAGGACCGCAAGCCGGCGCCGCCCGAGCCCGCGGTGCCGCAGGGGCCGGTCATCGAGGAGACGGCCGGCAAGACCGCCACGACGGCCACGTTCCAGGACCTCCTGAAGAGCTCGCGGGACGAGGATCTCTTCGAGCACTTCGCGACGTCGCAGGTCCTGAAGCTGGACGTGGCGTCGAGGCGCACGACGGCCGCCGGCGCGCCGGGCCTCTTCACGCGTCTCGACCCGTCTCCGGACGGGCGGTATCTCCTCGTGGCGCGGATGAAGCGGCCCTTCTCGTACCGCGTTCCGTACCGCGAGTTCCCGCACGCCCTCGAGATCTGGGACGGCGCGGGCCGCGTCCTGCGCGTCGTGGCCGAGCTCCCGCTCGCCGACCAGACGCCGCGGCAGGGCGTCCCGACGGGTCCGCGCCACGTCGAGTGGCAGCCCATGGAGGAAGCCTCGCTCTTCTGGACCGAGGCGCTCGACGGCGGCGACCCGCTCCGGAAGGTCCCGTTCCGGGAATCGCTGCACACGCTGCGCGCGCCGTTCGCGGGCGAAGGGCGCGAGGTCCGCCAGCTCGTCCACCGGCTGCAGGGCGTCGAGTGGACCGTGACGCCGGGAACGGCGATCGTGTCCGAGTTCGACCGCAGCCGCCGCTGGCGGACGACGTCGGTGATCGACCTCGACAACGCGTCCACGCCGGCGCGCGTCCTCTTCGACCTGTCCGCGCAGGACGCCTACAAGGACCCGGGCCGTTTCGTCACCGGGACGTCGCGCCGCGGCCGCAGGACGATCCTGCAGGAGGGCGTCGTGGCGTTCCTGTCCGCCGAGGGAGCGACGCCGGACGGCGCCCAGCCGTTCCTCGACGCCGTGGACCTCTCCAGCGGGCAGACGCGGCGCCTCTTCAAGTCGCCCGACGACGCGCTGGAGCGCTTCGTCGGGTTCCTCGGGGAGAACCGGACGAAGATCGTGATCCGCCGCGAGAGCCCCTCCGAGCCTCCGAACCTCTGGCTCGTCGACCTCGCGCAGCGCACGCGCGCGAAGCTCACGGACTTCAAGGACCCCGCGCCGCAGTTCGCCGGCGTGAAGAAGGAGATCCTGAAGTACACGCGCGCCGACGGCGTCGCGCTCTCGGGCACGCTCTACCTGCCCGCGGGCGCCGAGGCCGGCAAGCGCCTGCCGTGCCTCGTCTGGGCGTATCCGCTGGAGTACTCGGACGCCGGCACCGCCGGGCAGGTGCGCGCGTCGCCGAACGCGTTCACGCGGCCCATGGGCGCGTCGCCTCTCTTCTTCCTGACGCAGGGCTGGGCCGTCCTCATGGACGCGACGATGCCCGTCGTCGGCGACCCCGAGAAGATGAACGACACGTACGTCGACCAGATCACGGGCGCCGCGAAGGCGACGATCGACGCGCTGGACGCGCGCGGCGTCGTGGACCGGAAGAAGGTCGTCGTCGCGGGGCACAGCTACGGCGCGTTCATGACGGCGAACCTGCTCGCGCACAGCGACCTTTTCGCCGCCGGCATCGCGCGCAGCGGCGCCTACAACCGCACGCTCACGCCGTTTGGCTTCCAGACCGAGCGCCGCAGTCTCTGGGAGGCGCCGGAGACTTATCTCAAGGTGTCTCCGTTCATGGCGGCGGACAGGATCAAGGCGCCGCTCCTCCTGATCCACGGCGAGGCCGACAACAACTCGGGCACGTTCCCGATCCAGTCGGAGCGCCTCTACGCCGCGATCCAGGGCACCGGCGGCACCGCGCGCCTCGTCCTCCTCCCGTTCGAGGCGCACGGCTACCGGGCGCGCGAGAGCGTGCTCCACACGCTCGCCGAGATGCTGGAATGGGGCGCCCGCTGGACGGCGGACAAGCCGGCGGCTCCGGCGAACTAGGCCTTCGGCCCGAATTCCTTCCCGAGGAGGTGCTTCTGCACCTTGCCGAGGGCGTTGCGCGGCAGCTCGGGCAGGGCGACGACTTCGCGCACCTTCTTGTAGTCCGCGAGGTGCTCCGCCGCGAACGCCGCCACCTCGGCGCAGGCCGCGCCGGGCTCGCAGCCGTCGGCGAGGACGAGCGCCGCGGCGATCCGCTGTCCCCAGACGCGGTCCTCGAGGCCGACGACCGCGGCGTCCTTCACCTTCGGGTGGCGGCGGAGGACGTCCTCGATCTCGCGCGCGGCGATCTTGTAGCCGCCGCTCTTGATGATGTCCACGGACTTGCGGCCGACGATCGTGACGTAACCCCCGTCTCCGCGGCGCGCGACGTCGCCCGTCAGGAACCAGCCGTCCCGAAACGACGCGGCCGTGTCCGCCTCGCGCCCCCAGTAGGCGTTCATCACGCCGTCGCTCTTCACGACGATCTCGCCCAGCTCGCCGTCCGAGGCGTCGCGTCCCTCGTCGTCGACGATCCGCACCGAACAGCCGGGCGCCGGCAGGCCGACGGTGCCGGGGCGGCGTTCGCCGTCGTACGGGTTGGAAAGCGTGAAGAGCGTCTCGCTCATCCCGTAGCGCTCGAGGATCGCGTGGCCCGTCTTCGCGCGGAAGGCGTCGAAGTCGGCGGCGGGCAGCGGAGCGCTGCCCGCGGTGAAGAGGCGGGCCTTGCGCAGGGCGGCGGCGGCGTCCGGATGCGCGTCGAGGTGCTCGAGGAGGCGTACGTACATCGTGGGCACGCCCATGAAGACGGTGGCGCCCTCTTCCGCGAATGCGTGGACGACACGGGCCGGGTCGAAGCGGGGCTCGAGGAGGAGCGTCAAGCCGTTGACGAGCATGCCGGCCACGCCGAGGACGAGACCGTGGACGTGGAAGAGCGGCAGCGCGAGGACGAGGCGATCTTCGGGCGCGAAGCGCCAGAGACCCGTCACGGACGCCGTGTTGCCGGCGAGCGCGCGGTACGACAGAGCGACGCCCTTGCTCTTGCCCGTCGTGCCCGACGTGTAGATGAGCATCGCGACGTCTTCGCCGGATGGAAGAGGGGGAGAAGAGAAGATCTTCTTAGAAGGTGAAGAGGGGGAGGGCGAAGCGGCAGCAGGTGGCTGGCCAGCCGGGAACGCCTCCCGGAGCGCGATCACGTGCTTCAGATGCTCCGGGCACCTTCCAAGAATCTCTCTTAATACGTCTCCGCATTCTTCTCCCTCGTCCCCCACCAGCACCGCCACCGCCCCCGAGTCCTCGAGGATGTGGCGCGCCTCGTCCGCCTTGTACCGCGTGTTGATCGGGACGTGGATGATGCCGGACAAGAGATGCCCGATGAACGCCGCGATCAGCTCGGGACACGTCTCGGCGAACACCGCCACGCGGTCGCCGCGGCGAACGCCGAGCACGCCGAGCCTCTCGGAGTAGAGAGAAGAAAGACGGGAGATTTCTTCGAATGTGTAAGAGCGGCCACCCCACACGACCGCCGGATGCGCCGCCCGGCGCCGCAGGGAGCCGAGCAGGCGATCGTGCGCGGAGGCGGAGGTCATGCCCTATTCACCTTCTAAGAAGATTTTCTCTTTCTTCTTTCTTTTCTAAACCGACGCATACCCGAGATACCGGTCGCGCACGCCGTGGTCGTTGCGGAGGTCGTCGGCGCGGCCGGAGAGCGTGATCGTGCCGGTCTCCATCACGTACGCGCGGTCCGCGAGCGCGAGCGCGTGTTTCACGTTCTGCTCCACGAGGAGGATCGTGACGCCGCGCGCCCGGATCTCCCGGAGAGTGGCGAAGACCTCCTTGACGAGGAGAGGCGACAGGCCGAGCGCCGGCTCGTCGAGGAGCAGGAGGCGGGGCTGCGCCATGAGGCCCCGCCCGATTGCGCACATCTGCTGCTCGCCGCCGGACAGCGTTCCCGCCTTCTGGTGGACGCGCCGCTTGAGCACGGGGAACATCGCGAAGACTTCCTCGAGCGTCGCGTCGCCCTTCGCACGCGCCGCCCGCGGGTATGAACCCATCCGCAGGTTCTCGAGGACGGACATTCCCGGCCAGAGCTGGCGGCCCTCCGGGACGAGGACGAGGCCCTTCGCCGCGAGGGCGTGGGCCGGAGAGCCTCCGACGTCCGCCCCGTCGAAGAGGATCCGGCCCGCGCGCGGGGCGAGGAGGCCCGCGACGGTCTTCAGCGTCGTGGACTTCCCGGCGCCGTTCGCGCCGATGAGCGTCACGACCTCGCCCGGCTCGACCGTGAACGACACGCCGCGGACGGCCTGCACGTCTCCGTAGAGGACGTCGACTGCCTCGACCGCGAGGAGGCTCACGATGCGGCCTCCTCGTCACCGATGTAGGCGGAGATGACGGCCGGGTCCGCGAGGACGTCGCGCGGCGGGCCCTCGGCGATCTTCTCGCCGAAGTTCAGGACGAGGATGCGGTCCGTGACGCCCGCGACCGCGTGGACGTGGTGCTCGATCATGAGGACCGTCACGCCCGCGTCGCGGATCGTCCGCACGAGCGACATCGCGGCCACGATCTCGGAAGGGTTGAGGCCGCCCATGACCTCGTCGAGGCAGAGGCAGGCGGGCTCGGCGGCGAGAGCGCGCGCGATCTCGAGGCGCTTGAGGTCGCCGATGGGAAGGGTGCCGGCGAGATCCCGTGCCCGGGACGCCAGGCCGGTGCGCTCGAGCGCCTCGGCCGTGCGCCTGCGCGCATCGGCCCCCCGGCGCTTTCCCGCTCCGAAGTGGGCTCCGATCGAAACGTTCTCCTCGACGCTCATGTCGCGGAACGGCCGGACGATCTGGTGGGTCCGGACGAGCCCGCGCCGGACGACGGCGTGGTTCGCGAGGCCGCCGATGCGCCGGCCCTGGAAGCGGATCCCGCCGGCGGTCGGCGCGAGCGCGCCGACGAGGCACGAGAAGAGCGTCGTCTTGCCCGCGCCGTTGGGTCCGATCACCCCGTAGATCTCGCCGGGCGCGACGTCGAACGAGACGTCGTGGAGGGCGGTCAGGCCGCCGAACCGCTTCGTGAGGCCGCGGACGGAGAGGAGCGGCTCAGGCGGCACGCGCGGCCTCCGGCGGGGGAGCCGGCGTCCGGCGCGCGCGCGCGACGAGGCGGCGCGCGAGGCCGACGAGGCCCTTCGGCTCGTAGAGCATCACGAGGATGAGGAGGCCTCCGTAGATGAAGAGGTACGAGTCGCGGAGCGCGGGGACGGAGAGCAGCTTGATCTGGAGCGTCGAGAACACGATCGCGCCGAGGACGGGCCCCGCCACGGTCCCGACGCCGCCCACGATGGGCGCGAGGACGATGGCGAGGCTCAGCCGGAAGTCGAAGACGGAGCCGGGCGCGATGTACTGGAAGTTGATCGCGTAGAGCGACCCCGCGAGGGCGACGAGCGCGGCCGACAGGGCGTGTGCGCCGAGCTTGAAGCGCGTGGAGTCGACTCCGAGCGACTCGGCGGCGTCGATGTCCTGCTTGATCGCCGCGAGCGCGTGGCCGAACGCGCTTCTCCTCACGAGCGCCGCGGTGCCGACCGTGACGATCGCGAGCGCGGCCATGGCCTCGTAGTTGAGCGTGAAGTCGAAGGAGCCCGCGGGCATCCTGAGGCCGCTCGAGCCGCCCGTGAAGGAGACGCTCGACGCGACGACGCGGACGGCCTCCCCGACGCCGATCGTCGCGATGGTGAAGTACGGGCCGCGCAGGCGAAACGCGGGCAGGCCGATCACGACCGAGAACAGCGCCGCGAGGACGGCGCCGAGCGGAAGCGTCCAGAACGGGTTGATCCCCTTCAGCGACAGGAGGACGGTCGTGTAGGCGCCGATTCCGAGGAACGCCGAGTAACCGAGCGAGACCTGGCCCGCGAAGCCGCCGAGGATGTTCCAGGCCGAGGCGAGGATGACGGCGAACGCGAGGTTCCAGACGTCGTTCAGCGTGCCGCGCTCGAGGAAGAGCGGCGCCGCCAGCGTCCAGGCCGCGAGGGCGGCGCCAGCGGCGAGCGGCAGCCGCTTCACTTGAACGCCGTCCTCACGCGCGCCGCGAGACCCGGCAGGCCCTGCGGGAAGGCGACGAGCGTGACGAAGAGGAGCGTGAAGCTCGCGGCGTCCTGCAGCGAGGTCGGCAGCGTCGTCCAGGAGCCGAGCGCGTTCTCGAGGAACGCGAGGACGAGCGCGCCGGCCGCGACGCCCGTGACGCTCTCCATCCCGCCGAGGACGATGATGCAGAACGCCTTGAGGAGGAAGCTCCGGCCGAAATCGGGCGTGAACGCGTAGAGGGACGAGAGCATCCCGCCCGCCACGCCCGCGAACGCCGTCCCGAGGCCGAACGCCATCGCCGAAATGCGGTCGGCGTCGACGCCCGCGAGGAGGGCCGCGTCGCGGTTCTGCGTCACGGCGCGGATGGCCTTGCCGAGGTACGTCGCCTTGAGGACGACGTTCAGGAAGACGAGAGACAGGACGCTGCCCGCGAAGACGAAGAGCGAAGGCACTCCGACGCGCACACCAAAGACCGGAATGGACTTCATCGTGTAGGACGTCAGGATGGACTGCGTGTCGCCCGTCCAGATCACGTACGCGAGGTTCTGGAGGACGAGCCACACCCCGAAGAGGAGGAGGAGCGACTCCATCGACGGCGTCGCCCCCGAACGCGGGAGCCGGCGCACGACGAGCCGGTAGAGGACGACGCCGATCAGGAAGAAGAGGGGCCCGACGACGAGAAGCGAGAGGAACGGGTCGAGGCCGAAGCGCGTAAAGAGCGCGAGGGTCGCATACGCTCCGAGCATCATCAGGCCCGCATGCGCGAGGTTGATGATGCGCATCACCCCGTAGATCACCGCGAGGCCGTACGCCATCGTCGCGTACAGCGCCGCGGAGATCACGGTGTTGACGAGGACCCCGGCAATGTCCTGCAAGAGGTCCCGAGCCTAGCAGGCTCCGGCAAGTGGCGTAACCTTCCGGGGAACGGAAATGAAGCGTGGGCTCCTCAACGGGCTCTTCGGACTGCTCGGCCGCGACGGGACCGGCGGGAGCGCCAGCCTTGCGGTGCTCGCCGAGGCGCTTCTCTCGGGGCGCGGCCAGGTCTCGGGCGCCGTTCTCGCCCGGCAGCTCTTCGACGGCTACGCGGCGCTCCCGCAGGAGGGCCGGCTCGGATTTCTGCGAATGCTCGCGTCGGACTTCGGCGCCGATCCGGTTCGCCTCGAGAAGGCCATCACCGCCTATCGGTCGCGCCCGGGGGCGAGAACCGCCCTCGTCCTGCACACGGCCGCGGAGGCCCGCCGCCAGGAGCTCTTTCGCCGGCTGAATCGCGCGCCCGGCGGGACGCGGGACCTCGTGCGGATGCGCGAGGACGTCCTTCGCGGGCTCGACCGCGCGCCGGAGCTCGGCGTCGTCGACGAGGACTTCGTCCACCTGTTCTCGTCGTGGTTCAACCCCGGTTTCCTCGTCCTCCGACGCATCGACTGGTCGACGCCCGCGCAGATCCTGGAGAAGATCATCCGGTACGAGGCCGTCCACGCCATCACGAGCTGGGACGACCTGCGGCGCCGGCTCGATCCTCCCGACCGGCGGTGCTTCGCCTTCTTTCACCCCGCCCTCGAGGACGAGCCCCTGATCTTCGTCGAGGTCGCCCTGGCCGACGAGATCCCTGCGGCCATCGCGCCGCTGCTCGCGGAAGGGCGGCGCCCGCTCCCGCTGCGCCGCGCGACAACCGCCGTTTTCTACTCGACCTCGAACTGCCAGGCGGGCCTGAAGGGAATCTCCTTCGGGCACTTCCTGCTCAAGCGCGTCGCCGAGGAGCTGAAGGCCGACGTCCCCTCACTCAAGACGTTCGTGACGCTGTCTCCGATGCCGGGCTTCTCCGCGTGGCTCGGCGCCGGGCGCGAACGCATGTCGCGGGGCGCCCTGACGGCGGCCGTCGCGGAATACCTCCTGATCGCGGAGGATGCCTCGGGCCGTCCGGCCGATCCGGTCGCCCGCTTCCACCTCGGGAACGGCGCCCGGCTCGAACGGATCAACTGGATGGGCGACCCGTCTCCCCACGGCCTCGAGACGGCCGCCGGTTTCATGGCGAACTACCTCTACGACCTCTCCCGTGCCGAGCGCAACCACGAGCTCTTCGAAAACCGGGGGGAGCGCGTCGCGTCCCGCGCGGTCAGGCGGCTTCTGCGGCGCCCCCGTTAGGCGAGGCTCGCCGCGTCGATCACGAAGCGGTAACGCACGTCGCTCTTCAGCATCCGGTCGTAAGCCTCGTTGATCTTTCCGGCGGGGATGACTTCCACGTCGGCGGTGATCTTCTTCGCGGCGCAGAAGTCCAGCATCTCCTGCGTCTCGGCGATGCCGCCGATCATGGAGCCGGCCAGCTTCTTGTTGCCCAGGATGACGGACATGGCCTTGAAGCTGGCGGGCACGGGCGGGACGCCGACGAGGACCATCGCGCCCTCGGTCCGGAGCATCCCGAGGTAGGCGTTCAGGTCGTGGTCCACGGAGATCGTGTCGATGACGAGGTCGAAGCGCCCGGCCAGCTTCTTGAACGTCTTCTCGTCGCTCGTGAGCTCGAACGCGAGCGCGCCGAGGCGTTTCGCGTCGGCCTCCTTCGACCGCGACGTGCTCAGCATCGTGACCTCGGCGCCCATGGCGGCGGCGAGCTTGACGGCCATGTGGCCGAGGCCGCCGAGGCCCACGACGCCGACGCGGTCGCCCGGCTTGCACTTCCACTGGCGGAGCGGAGAGAACGTCGTGATCCCGGCGCAGAGGAGGGGCGCCGCGGCGGCGAGTTCGAGCCCGGCGGGCACCTTCACGGCGAAACGCTCCTTCACGACGACCCGCTGCGAGTAGCCGCCGTGGGTCGGCGTCTTGCGGTCCATCTCCGTGCCGTTGTACGTGAATGCCGCGCCCTCGAGGCAGAACTGCTCGAGGCCGCGCTTGCAGGGGTCGCACGCGAGGCACGAGTCGACGAAGCAGCCCACGCCGGCCATGTCCCCGGCCTTGAACTTCGTGACGCCCGCGCCGGTCCGCGCCACGCGCCCGACGATCTCGTGGCCCGGGACCATGGGGTAGATGCCCGGCCACCACTCGTCGCGCACCTGGTGGATGTCCGAGTGGCAGACGCCGCAGAACAGGATCTCGATCTCGACGTCGGTGGCGCCGGGATCGCGGCGCTCGATCGTGAGGGGGACGAGCGGGGCCTTCGAGGCGGGCGCGCCAAAGGCGCGGACGTTGACGGGCATGAATTCTCCTTGCGTGTTCTACGCCGCCTCGAGGCGGCCGGATGGAGAGTCTAGCGGGTCGGCCCGAGCGTCCGGACGTAGCGCGACGTGGCGACGGCCGCGACGAGCGTGGGCGCGGCGAGGACGACGAGGGAAACGGGCAGGAAAACGTCCGGCGGGAAAGGCTTCAGGACGTAGAGCGCCCACGCCGCGAGCACGCCGCAGAGGGACGCGACGATCAGGCGGCGCCCGAAATACGCATTGGCGTCGTACCAGACTTCCTCGTCCGCGAGCGTGGCCCGGGTGCGGAATCCGTACACGACGTTGGGCGGCACCTTCCCGAGCGCGAGCGGAATCGCCACGAGGATCAGGACGACCGAGACCCCGAGGATGGTGAAAAAGCCCTTTTCGAAGACGGTCATGCGACTCCTCTACTCCTTCTTTGGCGGCCCTGGCGGCTGGGGCGGCTGGTCCGCCCGCCACCACGCGTCGGGCGCGGCCGGCTCGGGCTGGTCGGGGCCGACGTTGTCGGCGGACACCTTCGCGAAGATGAAGTTCTCGGACGGGACGGGCTCGCCCGCGAGGCGCCGGAGCATCGCGAGCTGGCCGGCGTGCGTCATCGCGTCCGCGAGCGGCCCCTGCAGGAACTGCTCGTCGGAAATCCGGGCGGCGAGCAGGGGATCCGAGAAATCGTCGCGCAACGCCTCGAGCGTCGCGTGGAAGCGGGCGACCTCGTCCTCGAACGTCGCGAGCCGCGGCGGCGCGAAATCGCCCCCGTGGAGCATCGTCCGCGCGTAGCCGACGACTCCCGTCATGTGCCAGACGAGATCGTGCGGCGTTCGGACGTTCACGCCCGCGCGGAAAGCCCCGAAGCCCGAGGGCGCGCCCCGGACCGCCTTCTGCGTCCGATAGGCGAGGGCCGCGAGGAAGTGCCTGAGGAGGCGCCGGGATTCGGTCACGGACGGACTCTAGCGAACCCGGCGGCCGTCACGCCATCAGGCCGTGTATGTGCCTGGACACGGCCTTCAGCTGCGCGGCGTCGGCGCCGCCGAGGACGGACCGGACGATGGGCGCCACCACCCGCATGGCGCCGGCGATGCCCAGGCCCGCCGTCTGCCGCGCGACGAAGCCCAGCTTCGCGTCGACGACGGCCTTGAGGAAGTAATAGTCCATCCCGGACTGGGTCAGATCGATCACCAGGGTGCACAGGTCGTCCGTGTGCGGCGTGGGGTCCGCATCGGCGTCGATCTTCGCGAGCAGCTTCACCGTCCGCGTGCGCAGGGCGGCGGGGGGCGGGAACCGGAGGGACGTCTTCGAAGCGGGCATCAGCTTCCTCACTTCAGCTCGAATTCGGCGAGCACGCCGCTCTCCCTGCCATCGTGGACGAACGTGTGCGTGACGGCCGCCTCGACCCAATGGACGTCGCCGGCCTTGATGGGCGCCGAGATCGGGGGCGCCGCGGGCCCCCCCGGCCGCTTCAGGATCTGTACGTCGATGACGTCGAACAGGGTGGTCCCGACGTTCCGGACCCGGTGCGTGAGCGCCTCGGGCTCGTTGTTCCGCGCCGA
Source organism: Thermoanaerobaculia bacterium (assembly GCA_036504335.1). GTDB lineage: Bacteria > Acidobacteriota > Thermoanaerobaculia > UBA5066 > UBA5066 > Fen-183. The sequence continues at coordinate 2,155 of DASXVJ010000031.1, read as the reverse complement.
CACGAAGCCCGCGGCCCGGGATTCGGGGGCGCCCGCCGGCAGCCCGGGGCCGAGGACGGCGGCGCGATTGTCCGCAAACACGTCATTGATATCAGCCATGGGACCCCCAGTGCGGGCAATGGTGGTCGACCTGAATGGGCCAGCTAACGATATCGAGTTCAGCGGCGAAGAGGAAGGAGCGCAGCGACCGACGCCGGTCCGCTGCAATGCGCGGTCAGGCGCCTGCCGGCAGCGCGCTCGCCACCTCGCGCTCCAAATGATCGAGGTTCTGCTCATTGGCGGCCTCGAGAAAGCTCCTTGCGTGTGCCGCGAAATCGCGGTTCTCGAAGACCTGACTCCAGGAGACGGAGGTGCCCGTGGGGCAGGGCGTCAGGGAGATGGACAGCTCGTAGCGGGGAAGGTTGACGTGCTTGATCCGAACAAGCGCCCCGGGGAAAGCCATTCGGGCCCCACCAACGCGCCAGGCGTGTGGGGTCCTGGACGGCCGCGAAGACAGACGCCGGGGGCGCCGGCAGGTCTCGGGAGTGGCGAAATGCGGACATGAAGCGAAAGGATCCTTCAGGCCGCGCGCCGCTGGCGCCGCAGGACGACGTGCGTGGCCTTCTCCGAGGCTACGAATTCGACGCACTCGTATCCCAGGGCCCGCAAGTCAACCCCTTCGAACAGCCGCTCTCCTCGGCCGAGCAGGACGGGTGCGATCGCGATGTGCAGTTCATCGATGAGGCTCTCGCGCAGATACTGCTGGATGGTGTTCGGCCCACCGCCGATGCGCACGTCCATTCCGCCGGCCGCCTCGCGAGCCCTTTCAAGCGCGTCCCGAATGCCGTCCGTGACGAAATGGAACGTCGTGCCGCCTTCCATCTCGATGGGTGGACGCGCGTGATGCGTCAAGATGAAGACCGGAACGTGATACGGCGGGTTGTCTCCCCACCAGCCTTTCCAGTTCATGTCCGGCCAGGGCCCGCGAAGGGGGCTGAACATGTTCCTCCCGAGAATCCAGGCCCCGACATTCTCAAAGCCGCGGGCGGCGAAGTCATCGTCAACCCCGGCCGTGCCGCCGTCCTTCCCGAACAAGGTCCGCTGGAGCGTGCGTGTCGGAAATAACCACTGGTGCAGATCCGTCCCGCCAACGCCGAGCGGATTCTTGAGGTCTTGATTCGGGCCCGCTCCGTATCCGTCGAGCGAGATCGTGAAGCTCGCTACGCGAACTCGCGTCATCTTGTGCCTCCGTTTGGACGCGTGACGATATCGAGTTCAGCGGCGAGAAGGAAGGAGCGCCAGCGACTGACGCCGAGTCCGCTGCAATGAGGTGTTAGGCCTCAGGGGGGACACACGTAGCTTTTCTCGTCATTGGGAAGCTCGGCGGAATACGTTGTTTGCAGAGGGTCTTGTAGTTCTTGGAGGGCCGCTCCGACGACCTGTTGACCCCCACCAGCCTCGTACCACGACCAGGTCGAACAAAGAACCCGTTCCGATGGCGACCAGAACGCTGCAAGGAGGCCGTACGAAAATTCGACGTCCTTGCCCGGTGCGCCGGGTGCGGGCACCGGGGCCTCGCTGCGAATGTCCGGCCGAGCAGAAAGGCGCGCCGCCAACTCTTCAAAGGAGGCCGTAGATATGCGGCCCGCGGCCTTCCATGTGATTCGTGCGTGAGGCATTGAGACCCAGTGAACGCCGATTTCTGCCCCCACCCGCGTGAAGAGGACGACGTTGTACTCCCAGAGCGGCCCGTGGGGACCGGCGATGATGACACCCTGAATCTCGGGGTTTGTCGTGCTGCGACGCTCGCGTATTCCGTCGAGTAGATCTGCCTTGCGCACGTGATAGCTGCCGGGCGTGTAGTCGTCGAACCGCAACGTCCTTGGTGTGCCCTGAGGGTAGACAAGCTCCTGGACGAATCCGTTGCGCGAGAGATCTGGTGCGCATTCATGCGGCGCCGACGCGCAGCCGCTGAGCGCCAGTGAAAGAAGCCCCGTGGCCACGTGTGCGCGTCGCAACGTCGTTCTCGTCTGAGGCCTAACGATATCGTTTCAATGAAGACGAAAAAAGGGCTGTCCTCGCTTTCGTGGTCACCGAAAAATCGGGCCACAACAGATGAGCGGGGTCAACCTCCGAGGAGGTGCCCCAAAGTAAGGGAGGACAGCCCGAATGAAAT
>DASXVJ010000030.1:0-79431 GCA_036504335.1 Thermoanaerobaculia bacterium | reverse complement strand
GCGCCGGGGAGGCTCCTCGCCGTGATCCCGTCGCGCGCCGAGGGCGCGCGGGTGGGGGATCTGGCTTCGGATCTGAAGAGGGAGGCCATCGACGTCCTCGTCCTCCTCGACGGCCCGGACCCCGAGGCCGAGGCACGTCTCGTGCGCGACGGAGTCGATTACCTTTCCAAGAAATCCCCCGGGCCTTCCAAAGGGCATGCGCTGGCGTTTCTCGCCGACGCGCTTGGCGTGCGGTTGGACGATTACTCCTACATCCTCGTCTTCGACGCCGACATGCGTGTGTCCGAGGGGTTCGTCCAGGACCTCCGTGTGCCGGAGGGAGCCGAAGCGTTCCAGCTGCCGGTCCGCCCCGCGGGCGTCCCGGCGCCGGGGGCCCCGCGCGTCGAGGCGTTGTCACTCGCCGAGGCGCGGCTCGACGACCGGGCGCGCGACGCGGAGGGTCTGCCCGTGCGCCTGCGCGGCAAGGCGATGGGCTTTTCGCCGCGCGCGTTCCGCCTCGGGCCCGCGGCGGCCACACGGACGACGGCCGAGGACTCCGAGGCGACGCTCGCGCTCCTGGCCGAGGGCGTCGTCGTGCGCGCACTGGAGGGCCCGTTCGCCTTCGACGAACCCTCCGCGGAAGCGGGCGCGATGGGGCGGTCGCGGGCGCGCTGGTTCGGCGGGCACGTGAAGCTCTTTTTCGCCGGACTCGGAAATCTCGTCCGGAGCTTCGCAAGGCGACCGGTCGGGACGTTCGTGCTGGCGGCGGATTTCTGGCTCCGGCCGAGGATCCTTCTGCTTGGGACCCTCGCGACTCTTGCAAGCGCATCGGATGTTGCGATGGTGGTTTTTTCTTCGAGTGGCGCGTGGACGGGCCTCGCAGCGGGCGGGGGCGGCGCCGCGGCTGGTACGGCGCGGCCCGTCGCGCTCCTGGTCTGCCTTCTGCTTCTTTCACTCGAAGGAAAATCCACCCTCGCCTTCGAGTGGCTCTCGGTCGCAGCGCTTCGCCGCCGCATCGGCTATCCCGCCGAATGCCCTCCGGTCTCCGCCGCCGATCTCTCCGACTCGCTTCTCATGTGGATCGGCGCCGTCGTCCGCGGCGTCACCTCACCTTCGCGGTGGCACCGCGCGAGGCCGCCCGCGTGAAGGCCGTCCTTCTCGTCCCGCGCCTGCCGGGGACCGGCCACACGGGCGACCGGCTGCGGGCGGAACTCCACCTCGCCGCGCTCGCCCGCGCGGGCTACGAGACGGCAGTCGTGGGGGGAGTCGGGGGAGGGGAAGAGATTCTTCGAGTGGAGAATGCGGCAGCCGTCCATCCTGTGCGTCTTCAGCGGATTTCGCTTCCGATGCGGCTCGCGTCGGCGGCGATTTCCGGCGAGCCGCTTCAATCGGCCCTTTTCGCAGGCTCTTTCCGGTCTTCTCTCTCGGACGCCGCGCGCGGCGCGGACCTCCTCGTCTGCGTCCTCCTCCCGCGCCTCCTCGCGCACGTCGGCACGCTGCCCGCGCTGCCGCGCGTCGTCGACTACGTGGACGCGCTCGCTGCGGCTGCGCGCCAGGCCGCGAACGAGGACCCGGCGCCGTGGCGCCGCGCGTACTGGGAGGCCGAGGCGCCGCGCCTCGCGCGCGCCGAGGCGCGTGCCGCCGAGGGCGCCTCCGTGCTCTTCGCGACGACGCCGTTCGACGCCGCGCACCTTCCGCCGGGGACGCGCGCCGTCGCGAACGGCGTCGTCGTCGGACCGCTCGCCCCGGGGCCGCGCGGCCCCGTCGTGGCATTCTCGGGCCGGCTCCGGTACCGTCCGAACGTCCTCGCCGTGAAACGCCTCCTCGACGACGTCTGGCCCCGGGTGAGACGGGATGCACCGGCGGCGCGCCTCGTCCTCGGAGGCGCCGACGCTCCCGCCTGGCTCCTGGCGCGCTCGGGGAAGGACGGCGTCGAGGTCGTGAGCCCCGTCCCCGACATGGCCGCGTTCCTGCGGACGGCGCGCGTGGCCGCGGCTCCGGTCGCCATGGGAACCGGCACGCCGAACAAGATCTTCGAGGCGTTCGAGGCGGGCGCCGCGGTGGTCGCGTCCCCCGAGGTGGCGGAGCGGGCCGCTGCGGGTGGAGAGGCGCCGCCGGTGAGGACGGCGCGCACCGACGAGGAGTTCGCCGCCGCGCTCGTCGCGCTGCTGAACGATCCCGAAGCGGCCGCCGCCGAAGGCGCGCGGGCGCGCGGGTGGGTCGAGGCGCACGCGGATCGGCGGGAATCCGTGAACGCGCTGGCGGCGGGATACCGCGAAGCCCGGGAGCGGGCATGAGGCCGCGCGGGCGCTTCGCGGGCCGCACGGCTCTCCTCGCGTCGGGCGACGTGTCCGTCGCCGCGGCCCTCTTCGCCGTGATCGTCGCCGTTCGGCGCGTGCTGCCGCTGCCGGGCACACAAGGGACCCTCCCTGCGCCGAACGTCCCGCTGGACGCGCCGTGGCTCGCGGGAGTCGCGCTCGTCACGCTGTCCGCGCTCTGGCTCGCCGGCACGTACGACGAGCCGCTCGCTTCGCTGAAGGAGCGCGGCGGGCTCCTCGTGGCGGCGCTCCTGGCGGGCGGCCTTCTCGTCGCGCTCTATTTCCTTGCAGGCCGGTCCGTGCCGCGCACCGTCCTTCTCCTCTGGGTCCCCCTCCTGTCGGTGAGCCTCGGGCTCTGGCGGCGGGCCGCGGACGCCGTCGCGCCGATCGGGATGCGCCCCGTCCTCGTTCTCGGAGCGGGGGAGGACGCCCGGCGCGCGGCCGACGCGCTCGCGTCCGGGCGGATCACCGGCCACACGCTGCTCGAGTGGCGCGAGGATCCTTCCGCGTGGACGCCCGGCCCGGCCCGGGACGTGCTTTTCGCGTCGGACAAGCCGGAGGATCGCCGCACGCTCGTGACCCTTCTCGAGCGCAGCCTCGAGCATGACTTCGACCTCTGGATCCTGCCCGGCGTCGCGGACGTCGTCGCGTCGCGCGTCGTGACGCGCAGCCTCGGCGACCTCCCGCTCGTGCCCGTCGTGACGCGCGGCGCGAGCGCGTTCGCGTTCGCGTGGCGCCGCGCTCTCGACCTCGTCCTCGGGACGGCGCTGACTCTTCTTGCGCTCCCGGTCCTTCTCGTGGTGACGGCGGCCGTCGCGCTCGAGAGCCCGGGCGCCCCGTGGATCCGGCAGCGGCGCGTCGGGCGGGGCGGCGGGACGTTCCAGCTCTGGAAGGTCCGGACGATGCGGAGGGACGCGGAGGCGCGCACGGGCCCGACACTCTCCGTCCCGGACGACGAGCGCGTGACGCGCGTCGGGGGGCTCCTGCGAAGGTCACGGCTCGACGAGCTCCCGCAGCTGCTGCACGTGGTCGGCGGCTCGATGAGCCTCATCGGCCCGCGGCCGGAGCGTCCCGAGTTCGTCGAGACATTCGCAGCGCAGGTTCCGGCCTACCGGCTCCGCCACGTCCTGAAGCCGGGCCTCACCGGCCTCGCGCAGGTCATGGGAGCCTATGCGACCCAGCCGGACGTCAAGCTCCGCTACGACCTCGGTTACCTCTTCCACTGGACGCCGGCGCTGGACCTGTTCGTGCTCCTGAGAACGGTCGTGACCGTGCTCAGAGGCAGCGGGGTCTGAAGTCGAGGTCGCGGTCTGTGGACGAGTTGATTCGCCTCCCGGTGGCTGATGCTCCTCGGGGCCGGCGCGGGCTCAGACGGGCCGTCGGCCCTGGATGACGCGGATGAGGACGACCACGATGGCGACGACCAGCAGGATGTGAATGAACCCGCCCAGGGTGTAGGACGTCACCATGCCCAGAAGCCACAGGACGAGAAGGATCACGAAGATGGTCCAGAGCATTTTTCTTCCTCCTCTCGTCCTCACAGCAACCGCCGTGCCGCAGGCGTGGAACGGATCCTGCTCTTGTCAGGCCGGAGGACGGCCATGGCTCTCTATTCAACGAAGGACTTCTCCCGACTGCTCGGCACTCCGGGTTTCTCCGACGCGCTCCTCAAGCAGCACTTCGCGCTCTACGCGGGCTACGTCAAGAACGCGAACGCCCTGCACGGCGAGCTCGATGCGTCTTCTCCCGCGAGCCCCCCGACCCCGGCATGGTCCGAGCTCAAACGGCGGTTCGGCTGGGAATGGAACGGCATGCGCCTGCACGAGGTCTATTTTGAAAATCTGACACGGAACGCCCGGGCGATGGAGCGCGAGACGCCGCTCGCGGCGCGCCTGGCGAAGGACTTCGGCTCTCGCGAGGCCTGGGAGAAGGAGTTCCGCGCGACGGGAAGCCTGCGCGGAATCGGCTGGGCCGCGCTCCTCTGGGATCCGGCCGGGTGCCGGCTCTTCAACGTCTGGATCGACGAGCACGACCGCGGCGCCCTCGCGGGCTGTCCGATCGTGCTCCTCATGGACGTCTTCGAGCACGCGTTCCTGACCGACTACGGGACGAAGAGAGCGGAATACATCGACGCATTCCTCGCGGCCGCCGACTGGGTGGAGGCGGCGCGCCGCTTCGAGCTTGCCCGGGCGGCCGTGCCGGAAATCGTGGGCGCCTGAGCTGGCACGCGTGCTGCAGAGGAGACCTGAGGAGGAAGAAATGAACCACAAAGTTCTCGCATCCGCTGCTCTCACCTGCCTGCTGATCGGGGGCTCCGCCGCCCTCGCGCAGAGCACGCCCATGGAAAAGACCGACGAGAAGAAGGTCACGACGACCCAAGGGACGATGAAGTCCAAGGATCACGTCGTTGTCGGAACCGTCAAGGCGTACGCGGCGGGGAAGAAGATCAAGGTCCTCGTCGGCAAGAAGACGCACTCCTTCGCCCTCAATTCCAAGTCGGTCAACACGACCGTCGACCCGACCGTCGCGGTCGGTTCGAAGGTGAAGGTCATCGAGTCGAAGAACGCCGACGGGATCAAGACGCTCACCGTCAACCCCGTCAGCTGAAGGGGCCCCCACCCCTTCCGTGTCCCCCTTTTCCTGTCCCCGGGGACGTCCGGAACGGACGTCCCCTCATTCTTTTCGGAGGAACGTTGCCGAGACGCCCCGCTCCGCGCGAACCGCTGGATCTTCGCCTCCCGTGGGCGACGCTGCTCAAGGTGGGCCTCGCGATCCTCGCGGGATGGGCGTGCCTCCGCCTGTGGCGGCCCGTCGAGATGCTGCTTTTCGCCGCCCTCATCGCGATCGCTCTCAGCCCGGTCGTCGCCGTGCTCGAGAAGTGGCGCCTGTCGCGGGGAGGGGCGGTGGCTCTCATCGCCGTCGGAGTCCTGACCGCGGCCGGAGCGTTCGCGTCCTTCGTCCTGCCCCCCCTGATGAGCCAGTTCTCGGGGCTCTGGAAGAACCTCCCGGCCCTGCGCGGGTCCCTCGCCCGTTCTCTCGACCGCGGGGGGCTTCCCGCCCGCATCGTGCTTCCCCTCTTCGACCTGCCGCATTCGGCCGAGGTGGACGCGTGGCTCGCGCGACCGCTCGCCTGGGGCCCTCCAGCGCTCGAGGCGGCGGCGGCCGGCGTCGTCGTCGTCGTTCTGAGCCTCTATCTGCTCCTCGACGGCCGAAAAGTCGTCGCATGGCTCCTGGCGTACGCGCCACGAGCTCATCGCCGCAAGATGGGCGACATGGTCCCCGAGCTCTTCGCCGTTCTCCAGGCCTACGCGACCGGACAGCTCATCACGTCGGCGATGTTCGGCGTGTTTGCGTTCGTCGTCCTCGCCGCGACGGGCGTTCCGGGCGCCCTGCCGCTCGCGCTCCTCGCCGCGGTGTGCGACGTGATCCCCGTGGCCGGCATCGTCGTGGCGACGGGGCTCGCGGCGGTCTCGGCGCTCACGGTCAGCCCCTCGACCGCGCTCCTGGTCGGAGGCCTCTTCCTTGCGTATCACCTCTTCGAGTCGTACGTCCTGATCCCGCGCCTCTACGGGAGGCAGATGCGGCTCTCGACGCTCACGGTCCTCTTCGCGATTCTCGCGGGCGGCACGCTCGGCGGAATCCCGGGCGCGATCCTCGCGCTCCCGCTCGTCGCGGCGTACCCCGTCGTGGAAAAGCACTGGCTGGACGAGTGGCTGCATCCGGACGTCGTCGCCGACCACGCCGCGCTGCGCGAGACCGAGGGCGTCCGGCGGCACGGCAGGCTCGTGACCGCTGTTCTCGAGGGGCGTCCGGCCGACCCGTCGCGATGACGCCGCGCCGGCGACTCAGGTCGACGGCGCGGCGGTGCGGTTCGAGGCCGAGGCCCGGCCCCGGGGGCTGCGGACGGATCAGGCGCGGGGTTCGGCGGGGGCCGCACGGCCGAGCAGGTACGCCGTCGCGGCGCCGACCGCGAGGATCCCGAGAAGAATGGGGACGGTCCGCCTGCGCCGCGGCCTCTCGAGCGACGTCCAGTTGCGCACGAGAGTCTTCCGGATCTTCGCGCCCTCGGAACCGGCCTCGTCGAGGACGCGGCTCAGGGAATCCGAGACCTGGGCGACCGCCGCCTCTGGCACGTGCGTTGCTCCTTGGGGGGCCGGAGGACCTCCCATGGAAAACTCGTACAGCCCCACTTCTACCGAGCCGGTTCGGAAGACCGCCAGCGACGTCCAGACGGGCGATCTGACCGGCCGCGCGCGTGAAATGGCCGACTCCGCCCGCCGGAACCTCGGCAAGGCGGCCGGAAAGGTCAGCGACTACGCGGACCAGAACACGGCGATCGTGGCCGCGGCGGCGTTCGGGGTCGGCCTCCTCGTCGGGCACCTCGTGACGCGCGAGTCGTGACGCGATGAGCGCAAAGCCGAAGGTCGTCGCGCCGAAAGGACCCGAGAATCCGGGCAGCTTCCTGAGCGACGTCACGGAGCTCCGGAAACGGGCCCGGCGCGAGATCGAAGAGGGCGCCGTGACCCCTGGTTACCGCGGCGACCTCGACACCATCCTCAGGCTCCTCAACGTCGCGCTGGCGACGGAGATCGTGTGCGTCCTGCGCTACAAGCGCCACTTCTACATGGCGGACGGCATCCACGCGGAAACGGTGAAGGCCGAATTCTCCGAGCACGCGAAGGAGGAGCAGGCGCACGCGGACGCCCTCGCCGCGAGGATCCGCCAGCTCGGCGGCGAGCCGGACTTCGACCCGACCCGCCTCCTGTCGAAGAGCCACACGGAGTACAAGGAGGGCCCGGGCCTCCTGGACATGATCAAGGAAGACCTCATCGCCGAGCGGATTGCGGTCGAGTCCTACAAGGAGATGATCGGATTCGTCGGAGAGACGGACCCGACGACGCGGCGGCTCCTCGAGTGGATCCTCGGCCAGGAGGAGGAGCACGCGGACGATCTCGCGGATCTCCTGAAGTCGTTCGACGGCGAAAAAGTCCGGGGCTGACCCGGGAGGGGCGGTCGTGGCCGGCCGCGGTCAGCGGATCGGGGGCAGCGCGGGCGCCCGGCCGCCGTGGGCGAGGCCCGCGGCGGCCGCGTCGATGTCCGCGACGACCCGCGCGCGGTCCACTCCCGGCGGCAGCGCGTCGACGAGGCGGGGGAGGATCCACGCGGCGCGCCGGAAGAGCGCGTCGGATTCGGCCTCGCGCCCGAGAGCGCGCTCGGCGCGGCCGAGGTTGAGGTCGCTCTCGGCCCGCTCCTCGAGCGCGATCGAGCGCGCGTAGAGGGTCCGCGCCTGCGGGAAGTCCTTCTCGAGCCAGGAGACCGAGCCGAGAGCGAGGAGAGCCGTGGCGTCGCGCGGCCGGATCGTGACCGCCCGCCCGAGCCGGACGCGCGCCGCGCCGAGGAGCTCCTCGCGCACGGGGCCGGCTTCGTCCGGGGCTTCGGCCGCCTCGCGCAGCAAGGCCTCGCCCTCCGCCTGGGACGAGACCGCGATTCCGCGCGCGAGCGCGACCGCGAGGAGCACGGCTCCTGCGGCCGCGAAGAGGACCCGCGCGCGCGACGGCAGGGGCGTGGCCGGCAACCGGCCCGGAGCCGTCCGCCGCCACGCGAGACCGAGAAGGAACGCGATAGGCCCGGACGCGACCGGCAGCCGCAGCGGGAACCCCCCGAGGGAGAGAACGAGCGCCGCGGCGGCGCATGCGAGCAGGGCGTCGGTCGTCGGATTCGCTTCTGCGCCGGGGCCGTGGCGCCTCCGCACGAGGCCCGCCGCGAGGGCGAGGAGCGCGACGAGGGCGGCCCCCGCGGCAGGAATGCCGCACTCGGCGGCGAGCGTCACCGGTTCGCTGTGTGCGTTGTCGAAGTGCGCGGACTCGGAGCGATGGACGAGGTGGCGGCCGGACCTCTCCTCGGCGGCGATGCGGGCCGGGACGAAGGCGTTCGAGAAAGCGCCCGGCCCCACGCCGAGGAGCGGCCTTCCGCGGATCATCTCGGCCGCGGCGAGGACGCCGATGTCGCGCTGTGTGGAGGCGGCGGCCACGTCGCCCTGCCGGAGCTGGGAAGCTTTTTCGATCGCGCGGCGTGCTCCGCCGGAGACCGCGAGAAGCGCTGCGAGGGCGAGGAGCGCGGCGAGCGCGGGCGCGCGTTTGCGCGGCGAGAGGAGCGCGTGGGCGAGAGCGCCCGCCGCGAACGCGAGAGCCGGCGCGACGGCCTCCGTCGCGAGAATCCCGAGCAGGGTCGCCCCGAGCCCGGCGGCCGCGATCGCGCGCAGGCGGGGCGGACGCAGGTGGTCGGCCGCCGCCGCAAACAGGAGCACGGCCGGCACGACGAGCGCCATCGCGAGGTCGCCTGGATTTCCGACGAGGCCCGCGGCGAAGAACCGCGGCTCCGGGGCCTGCAGCGGCATCCGGAGGACGCCGAGCCATCGTTGCGCGGCCGCGAGAAGGCCGGTGAGCGCGCCCGCGGCGCACGCGGCGGTCGCGGCGCGCGCGGCGACGCGCCCGCCGGCCCGCGACGCGCCGGCGACGACGAGCGCGAGCGGCGAGAGAACGGCGCCGACGACGAGCGGGTCCACGGCGCCCGCGTTGGCGGCCGCGGACGCGAGCGCGAGGGCCAGCGCGATGGCGAGCGCGAGAGGCGCGACGCGGGCTGCCCGGATGCTCGCCTCGCCCCGCGAAAAGCCCCAGGCTCCGGCGGCCGCGAGCCCGAAGAGGGCGAGGCACGAGCCGAGCGCCTGCGCGAGGAGCTTGCTTTCGCGCAGCGCCCCGCTCGAGGCCGTCGAGTAGACGAGGAAGGGCAGGACGAGCGCGAGGAGGACGCCGGCCGCCACGAGCCGGCTCTCCGGCGCGTTCTCCGGGCCGGACGCCTCGGCCTGCCGGGGGGCGGAACGGGCCATTCGACCGCGAGGATAGCCGACGCGTCAGGCGCCGCGGAGCGCCGCGCGGCGCGCGCGCCACGCGGCGAGCACCTTCAGGAGCAGGCCGCCGTGGGCGACGCGGGAAATCTGGCTCGGAGAGAGGGCACGGAGCCCGCGCGCTTCGGGCGAGCGCCGACGCGGACGTGCGACGGAAGACGGGGGAACGGGATCTTCTTTGAAGGTGAAGAGGGAGATGAGATAGCGGCGTTCGAGTACGGAATGGCGGAGCGTCGCCACCCTCTCGAGCGCGGAGGCGTCGCGGCCGGTGAGCCGCCTCCACCCCTTTCTAAGAAGATCTTCGGAGCGTCTCCCGGCGTGAATGCGAAACAGGGGGATGACGAGATGCCCCGGCACGAACTCCTGATCTTCAACCAGCAGAATCCTCTTCCCTCTCTCCACGATCGCGCCGACGAGATGAATCGTCCTGGGCGGGACGCGGGCGGCAGCTCGCGGAAACGCCTCCGGCGTCCCGCTCGCGGCCGCGCGGCAGGAGGAGCGGAGCGGGCACGCGCCGCAGCGCGGCGCGCGCGGCGTGCAGACGAGCGCGCCGAGCTCCATGAGGGCCTGATTGAAGTCGCCCGGATTCCGCGTCGGCACGAGCGGCCGGGCGAGCGCGCGGATCCTCGCGAGCGTCACGGGCGCCTTCGGGTCGAGCTGGAGCGTGCGAAGGCGACAGAGGACGCGCACGACGTTGCCGTCCACGACGGGCTCGGGGACGCCGTACGCGATCGACGCGACCGCGGCGGCCGTGTATGCGCCCACGCCGGGCAGCGCGCGCCAGCCCTCGAGCGTGCGCGGAAACGCGCCCGCCGCGGCGACGGCCCGCGCGGCGCGGTGGAGGTTCCGGGCACGCGCGTAATACCCGAGGCCGCTCCACTCGGCGAGGACGTCGCGCTCCTTCGCCCGGGCGAGCGCCCCGACGCTCGGAAAGCGCGCGCGGAAGCGTTTCCAGCGGGGCACGACGACGTCGAGCGTGGTCTGCTGCGCCATGACCTCGGAGAGCCAGATCGCGTACGGGTCGCGCGTGGCGCGCCAGGGCAGGTCGCGCCGCGCCCGGCGGTACCAGCGCGCGAGCCGGCGCGTCACGTCGGCCGGGTCGTCGAACACGGCCGGGAGTCTAGACTCGGCGCGTGGACGCCGACTGGGAGGGCCTGACCGTCGCGTTCGCGGCGCGTTCGAAGCTCATGAACCACTTCCTCGACCGCTCCTCCGGGGAGGTGCACGCGCACCTGAACGGTTCGCCGGAGCTGCGCGAGGCCCTGCTGCACGAGCGGTCGGGACGCTACCTCCGGATCCCGAAGTCCACGCCCGACGTCGACGCCGCGCGCTGCCGCGCGTTCGCGCCGGGGATGAAGAGCGCCGCCGTGCGCGAGAAGGCGCTCCAGGCGCTCGACGCGGGCGGCCCCGGCGCGTTCCGCGAAGCGCTGATCGCGTCGCCCGAGGACGAAGCGGCCTGGTTCGTGTTCCGCGACCGGCGCGTGCGCGCGGAGCTGCGCGTGTGGCTCGAGGCGCAGGGCGTGCGGGCGGAGCCCCGCTGAGCCGTCAGGAGGGCCGCGGCCCGAACGTCAGCCGCGCGAACCGGCTCGGGACGTGAAAGTCGGGCGGACGATCGCGCAGCGTCGGCGAGAGGGCGAGGAACCGGGTCGTCCGGCCGCGCGCGATCCGGTACGCGTTGCCCCGCCGCTCCTCGCGGTCCCGGGGCGCCCGTCCTCCGGGCAGAGAGGTCCAGGGAATCCGGATCCGGCAGCGCCACCGCGACCACTCCCCGGGAGGCCGGCCGGCGGGGTCTCCCGAGGCGGCTGCGCTGACGCCGGCGAGGCCTTCTCCCGGTGCGATCTGCCAGGTCGCGCGGCTGTCGTCCGGATTCCTCACGCGGGCGCCGTAGAGCGCGCCCGCCGGGCTCACGACGATCTCCTGGTAGAGCGTCGGCGTGCCGGGCGAGGCGAGGAAGAGCTCGACGCATTCGTCGCGGAAGACTTCTCCGCCGGACGGCTGCGTCACGAGGAGCGGCGGCTCGGCCGGCGCCTCGAAGAGCGCGAGGAACGCGTCTGCCGTGAACCCGAATCTCACCGTCGTCGCGGCCGCGGGCCCGGGCCCGCCTCCGACGTCGAGGAGGTCGTGTGCCGGGGCGTTCGCGAGCGCGTCCTCGGCCACGAGGCGCGGGACGTGGACGACGGGCGGCGGCGTCACCAGCGCCCCACGGCGGTCCTCAAGGCGCCCAGGAGCGCGCGGCAAGCGGTCTGCGCCCGGGCGAGAGCGCGCTCGGAGTCGGCCAGGAGCGGCGGCAGGAGGCGCAGCGCCTCGCGGCGCCTCGCGGCCGGGAGCGCGCCCGCCGTGACGCGCACGAGGGCGATCAGTTCGGCGCGGTCGTGGGCGCGGCCCGCCTCCTCCTGGAACCTCTCGAGGAGCGGCAGGAGCCGGATCGAACCGGAGAGCCGGGCGAACTCGAGGCCGTAGCGCAGATCGCGCGCGTCGATCCGCGCCTCGTGCAGGTTCCCTTCCTCGGGGACTCCGCGGGCGAGGAGGCGCCGCGCGCGGCGGACGAGACGCCGCCGGATTCCCTTCTCGAGGCGGCGCTCGAGCCGCCCGCCGTCCAGGTCCGCGAGCGACGACGCGAGCGCCGCGAGGGCGGCGTCGCGCGTTGCGAACTCCCGTCGCACGTCCGCGAGGAGGGAGTCGAGGCGCCCGGCGGGCGCGGCGGCGCGGGCATCCCGCTCCAGCCGCTCCGCGAGCCGCTCGGCCGAAGGGCGCCGGCGCGCGTCGCGCCGGAATCGGGCCCGGAGGAGGGTCGCGGCGACGTCGTGCATGCGCCGCAGTCCCAGCGCCCTCCGGAGGTTCCGCGCGGCCGTCTTGAGGCCGGCCCCCGAGCCCTTCGCGGGGACGTCCTCGGTGAGGCGGGCCAGTGAGACCGTGCGCCGGAGGGCGACGCGCACGGCGTGGAGCCGCTCGCCGGTGGGAGCGCCGGCGCCCCCCGCCAGAAGCGTCTCGAGCGCGGCGCGCCGCTTCGAGAGGGCCGCCGTCAGGGCGGGGATGCGGCGGCGCGTGCCTTCCACGTCATCCCTCGGCGCCGGCGTCGCGTCCCGAGAAGAGCGCGAGCTGGTCCGTGTTCGCGTCGTACTCGAAGACCTGGATTGCGCGGCCCCAGTTCACCATCGTCTCGAAGAGCTCGGAGGCGCTGACGGTGGGGAGGCTCGCCGCGAGGGCGTCGCGGAGGGTCTCGCCCGGCACCGGCGTGTCCGGATCGCGGGCGAGCTCCCGCACGAGGAGGCAGAAGGTGCCGAGGGAGAGGATCTGCGGCCTGAGGAGCGGAATCTTCGCGTCGAACGGCGCGGCGACGACCCTCCTTCCCAGTTCCGTGAGGAGAACGTCGTTCTTCGGGGTGTCGACGAGGTCGAGCAGCTCGGCGGCCTTCACGACGGTGAGCGTCCGGCCGAAGTCGTATTCGGTGAGCGCATCCACGGCGAAGAGGTTCATCGTTCCGCCGTTGTCCGCGAGGATCTCCAGCAGTCCGAGGATTTCGCCCATGCGGGCGGGCGGCAGCGGGATGAGCGGGGTCTCGACCCGGCGGCCCGGGACCGGAGCGGCGGCCTCCTCCTCCTCGGGGAGGTGGACGCCCGTCACGACGTCGTGGATGTGCTCGACCATCCGGAGGAACTCGGGGTGCCGGTACTCGCGCGGGTGCGGGAGCGTGTTGACGATCTCGCGGCGCACGGTGCCGGGGTTCGCGCCGAGGACGACGATGCGATCCCCGAGAAACACGGCCTCCTCGATGAGATGCGTGATGAGAAGGACCGACGACAGGCCCGTCAGGCGCTCCGTGAAAAGCCGGTAGACCTCGGTGCGCAGGAGCTCCGCCGTCAGCACGTCGAGCGCCGAGAACGGCTCGTCCATGCAGAGGAGCTCGGGGCGGCCCACGAGGGCGCGCGCGATCCCGACGCGCTGCTTCATCCCGCCCGAGAGCTCCTTCGGAAACGCGCGCGCGTGGCCGGCGAGGCCCACGGCCGCCAGAGCCGTCTTCACGCGCTCGTCCGCGTCGCGGGCGTCCGTGGCGCGGCCCGCGACCCCGACGCGGACGTTCTCCTCGACCGTGAGCCAGGGAAAGAGCGCGAAGTTCTGGAAGACGACGGCGGCGCCCGGGTGGATGCCGACGAGCGGCTTGCCGTGCTGCTCGACGGTCCCGGCCGACGGCGGGATCAGGCCGATGAGGATGCGCAGGAGCGTCGACTTTCCGCAGCCGGACGGCCCAAGGACGGCGACGACCTCGTTTGGACGGACCTCGAAGTCGATGCCCTTGAGGATCACGCGCGCCCGCCCGCCCTCGTCCTCGAAGATCTTGTCGACGCCCCGGGCAGAGGCGATCGGGGCCGCGGGCGCGGGGAGCGGGTCTGCGCTCATCGGTTGAGAGCGTACTTCGTCTCGGCCAGGCGCGAGAGGCGGCGCCAGACCGTGCGGTTGATGAGGACGAGCGCGAAGGACATCGTGAGCACTCCGGCGGCGAGGAGCGGGAAGTTCGCCTCGCGGGTGGCTTTCGTGATGAGGGATCCGAGGCCGAACGTCTCGAGCGTCCGGCCGCCTGAAACGAGCGTCTCGGCGACGATGGACGCGTTCCACGCGCCTCCGGCCGCCGTCACGAGGCCCGTCACGAGGTACGGGAAGACGGCCGGAAGGAAGAGCGTCCTCCACCGGGCGCCTCCGGCCACGCCGTAGACGTCGGCCGCCTCGATCAGGTCCGGGGGCACCGCGCTCGCGCCCGCAAGGACGTTGAAGAGAACGTACCACTGTGCGCCGAGGAGCATGAGCACGGCCGCGATGACGGCGAACGGCACGTGGAGCGCGAGAAGCGCGCCCGTCACGAGCGGAAACAGCATGGGCGCCGGGAACGAGGCGACGATCTGGACGATCGGCTGGAGGCGCCGCGACCAGGCCGGCGAGCGGCCGACGAGGATGCCGACCGGGAGCGTCCAGGCGACGGCGAGGGCGAGCGCGCCGAGCGTCCGGAGGAACGTCGCGCCGAGGGCAGCCACGAGGAGGAGCCAGTCGTGCGGCGTCACGGCGGAGAGGAGGCGAACGAGCTTCCACGCTCCGAGGAGGGCCGCGGCGGCCGCGCCGACCCCGAGGACGAAGAGGAGCGCGGCGCGTACGCGCGCCCCCGCATCGACGCTCCCGGGGACGTTCTCCGGCGGCGGGGGGAGCGGCGCCGGGGGCGCCGTCGGCCGCCGCCGGCGCCTGAGGCGCATGCGGCGCAGGACGGCGGAACGGCGGAGGAAGTCGAGCACCCACGAGTGCGCCTCGGGATCGCCTGAGACTTCGGCCGTCCGGAAGCGCTGCGACCACGCGACGAGCGGGCGCCAGAGGAGCTGGTCGACCGCGACGATCATGACGGTCATCGCGAGGACGGCCCAGGCCATCGCCGCCTTGTCGCCCTTCTCGATCGCCACGGCCATGTACGAGCCCACGCCCGGCAGCCGGAAGTCGCGGTCCCCGAGCGTGAACGCCTCGTTCACCGTCAGGAAGAACCAGCCGCCCGCCATCGACATCATCGAGTTCCACACGAGGCCGATGACGGACGACGAAACCTCCACCGTCCGGAAGCGCTTCCAGAAGGAGAAGCGGTGGAGACGCGCGACCTCGTTGAGCTCGTTCGGGATCGAGCGCAGCGACGCGATGTAGGAGAAGGTCATGTTCCAGACCTGCCCCGTGAAGATCATGACGATGCACGCGAGCTCGAGCCCCACGTTCGTCCGCGGGAAGAGAGCGACCATCCCGAGGACGAGCCCCGGCAGGAAACCGAGGACGGGGATGCCCTGCCCGATGTCGAGCAGCGGGATGAGAACCTTTTCGGCGCGTTTCCCGTGGGCCGCGATCGTCCCGTAGACGAGCGTGAAGACGAGAGAAAGCAGGTACGCCGCGAAGCCGCGCGAGAGCGAGAGCAGCGTGTAGCCGGGCAGGGCCGACGGCGAAAGGTCGATCTCGACCGTGGGCCGGATCGGGGCCTCCCAGCGCTGCGCGAGCGCGACGACGCCCGCGACGAGCGCTCCGACGGCGATGAGGATCAGGACGTCCACGGCCGCGCCCGGAGTGCGCGCGGCGGGATTGCGGACCCTGAAGGTCAGGAGCGCGGTCTCCGCGTGAGGATGAGGCTGCGGCCGCCGGTCTCACCCAGCGGGTCCGCCATCGGGAGCTCCGGCTCCGGGAAGCCGATGTGCCAGCCCTGCGCCCGGTCAACCCCGAGCTCCGGCAGGATCTCCATGACGTCCTCGGACTCGACGCCTTCGGCGACGGTCTTGACGCCGAGGCCGCGGCAGATGCCCGCCATCCCGCGCACGAACACGCGGTTCGCCTTTTCCCGCGGGAGGTCGCGGACGTAGCTGATGTCGAGCTTGAGGGAGGAGACGGGCAACTCGCGGAGGTAGCGGAACGACGAGAAGCCCATCCCGAAATCGTCCAGCGCGAAGTGGAAGCCCTCGGACGTGAGCGCGTGCGTGAAGTCGCGCACGCGGTCGAAGTCGCGCAGCGCGGCCGTCTCCGTGATCTCGAACGTGACCCGCTCGGGCCGGATGCCCTTGGCGCGCGCGAGGCGCGAGATGTCGGCGACGAGCGTGTCGTCGTCGAAGTCGAGGCCCGAGAGGTTGATTCCGATCTCGAGCTCGGGGCTGATCCGCTTGCGCGCCGTCGCGAGCGCGTCGAAGGCGGCCGTGATCACGGCGCGGTCGATCGCCGTGATGATCCCGAACCGCTCGGCGGCGCCGAGGAACTCGCCGGGCAGGGCGATCCGGCCGTCCGGCTCGCGCATCCTGACGAGCGTCTCGACGGCGACGATGCGGCCGGTCCCCACCTCGGCGACGGGCTGGAAGTACGGGACGAATCGGGACTCGGCGAGAGCGGCGCGGATGCGGTTCGACTGCTCGCGCAGGCGGCCCGTGCGGTCGCGCTCGCGGTCCGAGGGGTCGTGGAGGCGCACGCGCGCGCCGCCGCGGCGCTTGGCCTGGTGCATGGCGAGGTCGGCTGCGAGGAAGAGGTCGGCCGCGCCCCCGGCGTGATCCGGGAACACGGCCACGCCGGCGCTCGCCGTGAGCGAGAGGGCGTTGCCTTCCCAGTCGGGCGTGAGCTTCCGGATGATGGAAACGACCGCTTCGGCGCGCACGGTCGCCTCCGACGCGCCCGTTCCGGGCATCAGCATGGCGACTTCGTCGCCTCCGACGCGCCCGCACATCTCACCGGGCAGGAGCGACGGGCGCAGCGTGTTCGCCATCGCCCGCAGGTACTCGTCCCCCGCGAGGAGCCCGTGCGTGTCGTTCAGCGTCTTGAAGTTGTCGAGACCCAGGATGATGAGCGCGAGCGGGCGGGCGAACAGGTCGGCGCGCGCGATCTCGCGCTCGAGCTCGAAGTGGAACTGCTCGCGGTTCGCGAAGCCCGTGAGGGCGTCGGCGGGCTCGGCTACGGTCTCGGTGGCCTCGCTCCGGATCCCGGCTGCCGCTCCGGTGACGTCCCGCGCCGAGGCGATGAAGCCGCCCTCGCCGACCTGCGGGGCGAAACACGTGGAGATCCAGTACACGCGCTCGCCGACGTCGACGCCGGCCGGGAGGCGCACCTCGAAGTTCTTCACGCCGCCCGAGGCCCCCGCTGCGAGGAAGCGGGCGCGGCCCTCCGGGTTCGTCCAGAACGGACCCGCCGCCTCCGGCGGGCCGGCGACGCTCCCGGGGCTCGGCACGCCCTCGGCGAGCGCCACGAGGTTCGCAAGCAGGACCTGCCCGTCGCGGTCGAAGAGAACCGTCGCGTCGGGCGAGTCGACGAGGAGAGTCGCCGGACGCCGGATCACGCCGGAGGCCTTGCGCCCTTCGCGCAACTTGATCGGCTGCGTGTCGGTCTGCGACTTCGGTTTCTGCAACGGGTTCCTTCCAGGGCGCCGGAAGCCCGATTATCGCCCGAGGGCGGCCAGGGCGTCACCCGTGAGGCGGTACGTTCGCCATCCGTCCATCGGAACCGCTCCGAGGGCCTTGTAGAAACCGATCGCCGGCTCGTTCCAGGTCAGGACGCTCCACTCCATCCGTCCGCACCCCCGCGACACGGCGATGCGCGCGAGGCGCTCGAGAAGCGCCTTGCCGGCGCCGAGCCCCCGGCGTTCGGGCTTCACGTAGAGGTCCTCGAGGTAGAGGCCGGGCCGCGTGAGCCACGTCGAGTAGTTGTGGAAGAATAGCGCGAATCCGATGAGCTCGATTCCGGCCTCGGCGACGATCGCCTCGGCGTAGGGCCGGGGGCCGAACAGGTGCTTCTCGAGCAGCGCGGGGTCCGCGTGGCAGTCCTCCGGCTGGCGCTCGTACCGGGCGAGGTCCCGGATGAGTTCGACGATGGCGGGCACGTCCTCGCGGAGCGCCTCCCGCAGTCTGAAGGCCGGTGCATTCATGCGGCCCCCCGTGTGCGCAGGATGTCGCGGAGCACGCTCGTGGCTCCGTTGATGACGAATTGCACGCCGATCACGGCCGTGATGAGGCCCATGACCTTCGCGACGATGCGCTGGCCCGTCGCGCCGAGCCGCTCGACGATCGCGGGCGAGGCGACGAGGATGAGGAACGTCAGAAGGATGTTCGCGAGGAGGGCGCCCCCGAGAGCCACGTGCTGCATCGCGTCCTCGGACTGTCCCACGAGGACCATCATCGACGAGATCGCTCCGGGGCCCGCGATGAGCGGGATCCCGAGCGGCACGATCGAGGGATCGGCTCCGGCGGCGGGCGCCCCCGTTTCGTCGTGCCGGTCCTCCTGGACCGCCTTGATGCCGAGCGCCGTGAAGATGATCCCGCCCGCGATCTGGAAGGCCGGAACCGTGATCCCGTAGAAGGCGAAGATCGCGCCGCCGGCGGCCGCGAAGAGCGCGAGGATGCCGAGGGCCGCGAGACAGGCCCGCGCCGCCACGCGGCGCCGGGCCGCCGCGGTCGCGCCCGGCGTGAGCGCGACGAAGATCGGCGCCGCCGAGATCGGATTGATCACGGAGAAGAGGGACGAGAACGCGAGCAGCGCGAAGTGGCCGGCCTGGAAGTGCATCCCGCGCCCCATGTTAAGGGGGAGGTGTTAAAACCGCCCCGTGGCGGCGCACGGGTCCTTTTACGGTGTCCTGACGCGGTGCGTGGGCGACGCCCGGCTGAACGCCGCTCTCCCGCACGTCCCTCCCGGCGGCAGAGTCCTCGACGTCGGCTGCGGCCTCACGGACCTGCCGGGCCGGTTCGAGGTTTACGTCGGGTGCGATCGAAACCCGGACGTGCTCGCGCAGCAAAGAACGAGATTTCCAAAGAGAGATTTCCATGAATGGGATATCGGGCGCGGCGCGGCTCCGGCAGCGCTTCTGGCACGGGCACCATTCGAAGGAATTCTCCTTCTTGCGGTCCTGGAGCACGTTTCAGAGCCCGCGGAAGTGCTCGGGCGCCTCGCGCCGCTTCTCGCCCCCGGGGGACGGCTGATCGCGACGACGCCCCATCCCATCGGTCGGTGGCCCCTGGAGGCCGGAGCCGCCCTCGGCCTCCTCTCGTCACACGCCCACGACGAGCACGAGACGCTGCTCGGGCGCGAGGACCTCGAGGCGGCGGGCCGTTCCTCGGGGCTCTCCCTCGTCCACTACAGTCGGTTCCTCCTCGGCATGAACCAGCTCGCGGTCTTCTCCCGGTGACGGCGCGCCCCCGCCCCGTCCGCCGCGGCGCGGACGCGATCCGGGTCGTGAACGCCCGCACGCACAACCTGCGGGACGTCACGTGCACGATCCCGGTGGGAGCGCTCACGGTCGTGACGGGTCCTTCGGGGTCGGGCAAGTCGTCGCTCGCCTTCGACACGCTCTACGCCGAGGGCCAGCGGCGCTTCGTCGAGTCCATGT
Source organism: Thermoanaerobaculia bacterium (assembly GCA_036504335.1). Taxonomy (GTDB): domain Bacteria; phylum Acidobacteriota; class Thermoanaerobaculia; order UBA5066; family UBA5066; genus Fen-183. The sequence goes on along the minus strand of DASXVJ010000030.1, from coordinate 60,368 downwards.
CGACGTACGCGCGGCAGTACCTCGAGCGGCTCGAGCGGCCGGACGTGGACGAGATCACGCACGTCCTCCCGGCGATCGCGATCGAGCAGAAGGCGCCCGCGCGCTCGGCGCGGTCGACGATCGGCTCGGCGACCGAGATCCACGACGTCCTGCGGCTCCTCTTCTCGGCCGCGGGGACGCTGCGCTGCCCGGACGACGGCAGCCCCGTGCGCCGCGAGACTCCGGAGACGGTTCGCGCCGCGCTGCTTGAGGAGTTCGGCGAGGGCGCCCGCCTCCTCGTGATCGCCCCGCGGAAGGTGACGTCGTTCGCGGCGGAGAGCGCGGAATGGCGGCGGCTGGGCTTCTACCGGTATGTCGGAGCGGCGGGTGATGTTCTGGAAATTTCTTCGATTGGAAGAGAGGAAGCGGGCACCTCGCCGCCCCGCAAGGCCGTGGCACGCTCGAGAGCGCAGCGCCCGCGTTCTTCATCATTCAAAGAAATCTTCTCTCCTCCTTTCCCCCTTCTCATCGGCCGCCACGTGCTCGCGGCTTCCGATCCGGAGATTCTTTCTTCACTTTCAATGGCCTTCGACGCCGGAGACGGTTCGCTTCTCGTTCTGAAGTCCGGTGAGGGTCTCTCCTCCGCCCGCACGTTCCGCCGCGGCCTGTCGTGCAACGCGTGCGGGCGCGCGTTCGCGGACCCGGTGCCCGCGCTCTTCTCGTTCAACTCGCCGCGCGGGGCGTGCGAGACGTGCCAGGGCTTCGGGCGCGTCGTCGGGATCGACGCGGCGCGCGTGATCCCCGACGGGCGCCGGACGCTGCGCGAGCGGCCCATCGCGCCGTTCAACTCGCCCTCGTATGAGAGCGCGTACGAAGAGCTCAAGGCCGTCTCGCGCCGCCTCAAGGTGCGATGGGACGTTCCGTGGAACGAGCTGACGCAGCGTGAGCGGGACGCCGTCTGGAAGGGCTCCGGCGGCTGGTACGGCGTCGAAGGTCTCTTCAAGTACCTCGAGAAGAAGCGCTACAAGGTGCATGTCCGCGTCCTGCTGTCGCGGTATCGCGGCTACTCGACGTGCCCCGCGTGCCGCGGCGCGCGGCTCCGGCCCGAGGCGCTCGCCGTGACGGTCGGCGGAAAGACGATCGCCGAGGTCTGCGACCTGACGCTCGACGGTTTCGTGGCGTTCCTCGGCGCGCTCCCGCTGCGCGAGGCCGAGCGCGAGCGCGCGGCCTCCCTCGTCGAGGAGCTGACGCGCCGCGCGAAGACGCTCGTCGAGATCGGCCTCGGCTACCTGACGCTCGCGCGCACGATGCGCACGCTCTCGGGCGGCGAGGCGCAGCGTGTCCAGCTCGGGTCGGCGATCGGCAACGCGCTCACGGGCACGCTCTACGTCCTCGACGAGCCGACGGTGGGCCTGCACCCGCGCGACACGCGGCGGCTGCTCGGAGTCCTCGAGAGGCTCGCCGCCGCGGGGAACGCGGTCGTGGCGGTCGAGCACGACACGGACGTCATCCGCGCGGCCGACCACGTCATCGATCTCGGGCCCGGAGCCGGCGCGCTGGGCGGCCGGCTCGTCTTCGAGGGGACGCCCGAGGCCTTGACCGAACAGGACACGGCGACCGGGAGATCGTTGAAGAGGGAGAAAGAGATATTTCTTGCTTCGAAAAGCAGGCCGTATGGTCAGGGCGTTTCGAGCCAGAGCTTCGCAGCCGAAACGGTGGGTGCCTTCGGCACTTTCTTAGAAGGGGGTGTGAAGGTCGTCGGTGCGCGGGCGAACAACCTTCAGAATCTCTCGGTCTCGTTTCCGTTGCGGCGGCTGGTGGCGGTATCCGGGGTGTCGGGGTCGGGGAAGTCGACGCTCGTCGTCGACGTCCTCGCCGCGGGCGCGCGGCAGCGCATGGGCAAGGGCCTGCTGCCGGGCATCGACGCGGTGGGGGAGCACGACGCGATCGAGGGCCTGGACCGCGTGTCGGACGTCGTCCTCGTCGACCAGTCGCCGCTCGGGCGCTCGTCGCGCTCGAACCCGGCGACCGTGACGAAGACCTGGGACGAGATCCGGACGCTCCTCGCGCGGACACCTGCGGCGAAGGCGCGAAGGCTCGAGAAGGGCGCGTTCAGCTTCAACGCGGTGGGCGGACGCTGCGAGCGGTGCGAGGGCGCCGGCGTCGTCACCGTGGACATGCAGTTCCTCGCGGACGTGACGATCGTCTGCGACGTCTGCGACGGGCGCCGTTTCAGGCCCGAGGTCCTCGAGGTGCGCCTCAGAGGCCGGAACGTCGACGAGCTCCTCGCGACGACCGTCGACGAGGCGCGCCTCCTCTTCGCGGACGCGCCCGCCATCGCGGACCGCCTCCAGCCGCTCGCGGACGCCGGCCTCGGCTACCTCACTCTCGGCCAGTCGACGGCGACGCTCTCGGGAGGCGAGGCGCAGCGTCTGAAGATCGCCACCTTCCTCCGGGGGGCCGAGGCCCCGAAGGAGCCTGTCCTGTTCGTGTTCGACGAGCCGACGACGGGCCTGGCGCCGTCCGACGTCGACGTCCTCGTCGCCGTGTTCCGCCGGCTCCTCGAGGCCGGGCATTCGATCGTGGCGGTCGAGCACAACACGGCCTTCCTGGCGCGCGCCGACCACCTGATCGAGCTGGGTCCGGACGGCGGCCCCGACGGCGGCCACGTCGTCTTCGAGGGCGCGCCGGCGGCGCTCGCGGCCCGCGGCGGGACGCCGACCGCGCACGCGCTGAAAGGACGGGTACAATTTCCGCTACGGTGACCGAAGAGAAGTGGAAATACGTTCTCTCGGCCGAAGGCCGCGAGATCGAGCTTTCGGACGGCGAGGTGACGCTCGGGCGGAGCCGCACGTCCACGGTGCGGCTCGAGCACGAATCGGTCTCGCGCTCGCACGCGCTCCTGACGTTCGACCGCGGCGAGGCCGTCGTGAAGGACCTCGCGTCCTCCAACGGCACGTTCGTGGGTGGCAAGCGGATCTCGCGTGAGACGCGCCTCGTGAACGGCGACCGGCTCCAGCTCGGCGCCGCGGTAATCGAGGTGCGGCTCCTCGCGCCGGACGCCGCGTCCGAGCGCACGACCCTCATGACGCCCGACCAGATGCCCGACGCGCCGCCCCCGCGCCCGCATTCGGGAATCACGTACGAGCCGGTCCCCGGGCTCACGAACCCGGGCCTGTCCGGGCCCGAGGCGCCCGGGCCGGATTCGATTTCGGCCTCGGACCTCTTCCGCTCCGTCGACCGTCCGCCCGGGGCGAGTCCTTCCATGGTCGTCGACGTCTTCCCGCCGATGGGGGGCGCGCCCGACGAAGTCTCCACGATCGCGCCGCCGACGATCGCGCCGCCCACGATCGCGCCGCCGCCGCGCGAGCTCGCCGACTACTCGATCCGCGTCCACGAGGCCGAGAAGGCGGCTCGCGTCCCGTCCGGCGACCGGGCCGCGAGCTTCCGGGAGCGCCGCTCGCCCTCTCTCAACGAGACGCCGCGCGGCGTGGCGAGTCCTTTCGCCCGCCTTCTGGCGGCGCTCGTCGACGCGGTGATCCTCGCCGCGATCAACGTGCTGCTCTTCGCGCCCGTCTTCCTGATCGACTACTTCCGCTCCGAGCTCCAGACGCGCGACGCCGCGCCCGACTGGGCGTTTCGCGCGATCACCGGGCTCTCCATCCTCCTCGCGCTTCTCGCAAACGTCCTCTACGTGGTCGGCGGCTGGGCGTGGCGCGGCCGCACTCCCGGCAAATCTCTTCTCGGCCTCGCGGTCGTCCGACGCGGCGGACCCTCGGGCCACGGCATCGGCTGGCCGTCCGCGTTCGTTCGCGCGATCGTCTGCGTCCTCGCGGGCCTCCCGCTGGGGCTCGGGTGGGCGTGGGCGTTCTTCGAGAAGGACAGGCGGGCTTTCCAGGACCTCGCGGCCGGAACCTGGGTGATCAGGGTCCGTTGAGCGCTGCGAGGAGCGCGGGGGAGAGGAGCGCCTCTTCCGCCTTCCTCGGGCCGCCCCGCTCGCGCCAGGCGCCGAGCGAGCGGCGCGCACGGGCCAGGAGGAGCGGGTCGGACTCGCCCTCGAGAACGTAACGCGTCCCGAGGACGAGACACTGCAGGAGGTCCGCCTCCCGCGCATCGGGCCGCGCGGCCCTGAGTCCCGCGAGAGCCGCCTCGGCGCCATCGAAGTCGCCGGCCGAAAAAAGGACGAGGACCCTTTCGATCGTGGCGCCGCCCGCATCGGCGCGTGTCGGGCGGGCGGTCGGCGCGGGCATCGCGGGCGCGGCGGTCGGGGCCGGCGTCGGAACCGGAGGGAGGGGCGTCGGCGTCGCGGCCGCCTCGAGCGCGGCCGCGGCGCGCCTGTCGAGCGCGTCGACGCGGGCGAGGAGGTCTCCGTACTCCGGGAACCGCCGGATGAGCCCGGCGTCGCGCGAGCGGGCGAGATCCTCGCGGGCCGCGGCGTCCTCCCCGAGCTCCATCCGGGCCGCTCCCCGCCAGTAGTACGGATCGTAGAGGTCGACGTAGTAGCGGTTCGTTCCGAAGTGCTCCTTCACGTCGCGATGGCCGGTCCCGAGCGCCTCGTCCATCCGTTTCAGGACCTCAGGCCAGTCCTTTCGCCCCGCCGCCGCGACGCCCGCCTGGTAGGCCTTGACCGCCGCGTCGGGGGGTAGAATCGACTGCGGCGCGGCGGGGCCCGCGAGCGCCAGGAGAAGCGCGGCAGACGCCGCGATCCAGCCGGAAACGCGTGGGGTGGGGACCGCGACGGGACACTCCCTCGAAAGCATTCAGAAGGGATTCTAGAGAACGATGGGTTTTCCCTCCCGATTCACGACGGGCTTCGCGATCGCCACGCTGCTGGCCGCCGTTCTCGGTGCGCCCGGGGTCGAGGCCCAGACGACGCCGTACCCGTGTCCCGCCGTCTCTCCCGTCCTCACGGGTCCGTCCCTGGCGCAGGTGGGCGAGACGTACGCCGTCTCGTGGACGAACGTCCTCGGAAACCTCGTCTCGTCGAACGCCGCGTACTCGTACACGCTCCTCCGCGCGGCGGACGCAGGCTTCACCAGGATCACCGACTCGATCACGACCCAGCGCTCTGCGCTGACGCTGCCGGCGCCGCTGGCCGGGGCGGCCACCCTTTACCACCGCATCGTCGTCTCGACTCCCTGCGTGACGCTCGGGGCCTCCTTCTCCAACGTCCTCGCGGTCCCCGTCAAGACGACCTGCGACGTCCCACCCTCCGTCGGCGCCCTCTCGGCCTCGCCCGAGAACCCGCCCGCATTCTCGACGTGGGTCGTGTCGTGGAGCACGCTGGGCACCGGCCCGGGCCCCGGGGTCGGCGTGGCCAACCTGAAGTTCCGGATCCGGCGGACGAGCGCCTTCGAGCCCGACGGCAAGGAGTGGGTCGTGGACGGCGGCGCCGCCTCCTTCGCGGGCCCGCCCGGTGAATACGTGTTCGAAGTCCGCGCCGAAGCCGTGTGCGGCAGCGTGGGCCCCTGGTCTCCGCCGAAGAGGGTCACGGTCGGAACGGTCGCGAGGCCCTCGCTCGTCCTCGTATCCGAGCCGGAGCCTCTCGCGCGGATCGTGCCGGCGGCAGGCGTGAAGCCCGGGACCTCGTTCACGGTCCGCAATGGCGGCACCGAGCCCGTCACGGCCACGACGCAGTGCGCCGACTCGGGCTTCGCATACGCCCCGGCGAAGTTCACGCTCCCGCCGGGCGCCGTCCAGGAGATCTCGGTCACGTCGCTCTACGTGACCGCGCTCGCCCAGCCCGTGAAGACAGCCGTCACGGTTTCTTCCGGCGCCACGACGCTCATCGTCCCGATCACGGTCGTCCTCGCCGCGGCCGCCGCGGCCTCGCCGGTCGGCTGGAGCCAGCCGACGGCCGACGTCGACGTGAACGGCGCCTCCGTGACGCGCAGCCTCGTGAATGTCGGCGCGACGCCCGCGGCGTTCGTCGGCTCGGTCAAGGCCCCGTGGATCGCGGTCCAGTCGCTCGACGGTCAGGCGTGGGACCGCCCGATGGCGCCCTACGAGACGCGCCCCGTCCAGCTCGTCATCGACCGCGCGAAGCGCCGCGGCGAGACCGGGACCGAGGTGGGAGCGGTCGCGCTCACGACGGTCGGCTTCGCCGCCCCGCGGACGCTCGTCGTCACGGACGACGGCCCGCGGATCCCGCCTGCCGGAACCGGTACGACGCCCACGCCGGTCGCCGCGGCGAAGACGCGCGTCCTCTACGCGTCGTTCCCGAACGCGGTCGACGCCCGCGGCGTGGGCCGCTACGCGGCGGACCTGTGGATCACGAACACGGACGTCGTGAACCCGATCACGCTCTCGCTCTTCTTCAATCCGCTCGGCGCGCCCGCCGACGGCTCGGCTCTCAAGCGCTTCGACGTCCCGCTCGCGGCGGGCGAGACGCGGCGCTATCGCAACGTCGTCGCGACGCTGCTCGGCTCCGAGGGCGCGTTCACCGTCGAGGTCCGCTCCTCGGCGCCCACCGTGAGCGCGACCGCGCTGGTCGCGAACACGGCGCTTCCGGCGGTCGCCGCCGCGCGCCGCGCGCAGACCGGCGCGGCCTCGGGCTCGTATGGGTTCGAGATGCGCCCGACGTCCCCGGGCGAGGGCGCCAAGCAGACCGATCCGTATCACGTGGTCTCGGGCCTCGCGAAGGACGCCAATCGCCGGTCGAACCTCCTGCTGCTCGAGACGTCGGGGTACGACACGACGGTCCAGATCACCCTGACCGACAAGAACGGACAGCCGATCACGAAGGGCGGGCAGGTCGTTCAGATTACCCGGACGGTACCCGCCAACGGCACGATTCAGATGAACGGGGACGACGTTTTCTTCGATGGTCCCGTTCCCGGCGGCTACGTATGGGCCACGCTCCAGTGGCTCTCGAGCGCGACCGACGGCTCCGGGATGCAGAAGGGCTCGGTCGTCGGGATGGCGACCGTCATCGACAACCGGACGCAGGACTCGTCGCTCCACGTGGGAGTGTCGACGAACGCGCTGAACCCCTCCTACGTGCCCACGACGAATCTGGCGGCGTCGCGCACGTCTTTGGCCTCGCTCCCCTACGGGGGCGCTCCGGCGCCTCTCGCGTTTCCGACCGTCCACTCCGCGGGCGCGAGCCTCTCGAGCGGATCCAGGCCGTTCTGGCGGACCCGATTGACGCTCACGAACACGAACACGAACACGCAGCGCAACCTCCGGCTCAAGTACGTCGACGCCGCCGGAAACACGGTCACCAGCCTGACTCAGCCCTTGCCCGCTCGCGCGGTGATTTCCTATGAGGATGTTCTCGAGGAAGTCTTCGACGCGCTGCCCGTCACGAATACCTACGGGCAGATCCTCATCGAGAGCCAGAAGAACAACGACGGCACGTGGTTGACGGGCTGGGCGGACGTGGACGTCCAGACGGAGGCCTACACGATCGACCCGGTCGGCGGATTCGGCGAGTTCAAGACCGGAATGGAGGGCTACTCGTATTTCCACGGGTACTCGTCGTTCCAGTCGAACCTCGGCACGATGTCGTTCGACGGCGCCGAGAACAGCACGAGCTACAGGACGAACCTCATCCTTCACGAAGTCGGCGGGTCCTCCTGCGACGTCATCGTCTCGGCGTACATGCCGGGATCGTTCGTCCCGGTCGCCTCCGTCACGAAGCGCCTCGCGCCGAATGGCTATTTCTCCGACGAGCTCTTCACGAACGTCCTCGGCCTCAATCTCACCGAGGTCACGGACGTGCGCGTCGTCGTGCGGCAGATCTCCGGCGACGGCGTCTTCCTCGCCTTCGCCTCGAAGATCGACCGCGCGAGCGGCGACCCCGCGAACGTCTTCCTGCGCCCCGCCGCCGCGGGCACCGGGCGCTGACGGGGTCCTTGGCCGGCGCCGTCGAGCGGATCGCCCATTACCGGATCCTGAAGCGGATCGGCCGCGGCGGCATGGGGATTGTCTACCAGGCCGTCGACGAGCGCGACGGCCGTCTCGTCGCCTTGAAGGTCATCCGCGAGGCCGAGGCCCCCGGCGACGAGTCCGCCGTCCACCAGCACGAGGCGCGCGTGCGCTTCGACCGCGAGGCCGCGATCCTGAAGAGCCTTCTCCACGTCAACGTCGTGACGTTCTACGAGATCGGCGAGGAGGACGGCACGCCGTGGCTCGCGATGGAGTACCTCGACGGCGTGCCGCTGACGTCCTACGCCGGCAAGCCGTGGACGGAGACGCTGCCGCTCCTCGTCCAGGCCGCCCACGGGATGGAGTACCTCGCGTCGCGCGGGATCGTCCACCGCGACCTCTCGCCCGACAACATCCTCGTGATCGAGCGCGGCGGCGACCTGATCGTCAAGCTCCTGGACTTCGGCATCGCGAAGCTCTTCGAGCACCCGTCCGGCCTCGAGTCCCTCACCGCGACGGGCTTCTTCCTCGGGAAGGTCGCCTACGGCTCGCCGGAGCAGCTCGGCGCGCTCGGACACGGCGCGACGCTGGACTGGCGGAGCGACGTCTACAGCCTCGGCGTCATCTTCTACCAGGTGCTCGCGGGCCAGCGCCCGTTCGACGGCAAGGCGCCGGTCGAGTACATCGCGGCGCACCTGAACGCGACGGCGCCCCCCGTTGCGGCGCCGCACGACGCACCCGCCCTGCCGGTGCCCCTCGTCCGCCTCATCGGGCAGATGCTCGAGAAGAAACGCGAGGACCGGCCCGGCGGCTGGCGCGAGATCGTGGACCGCCTCGTCGCCGTCCTCCGCTCGTCCGGCAGCACCGCGCGTCTCCCGGAATCCGTCGACCACCCGTTGCCGCCGCCGCAGACGGCCACGAGCCGGACGGCTCTGGTCGGCCAGACGCCGGCGCCGACGCCCTCGAGCCGGGGACGCGGGATAGAGGCGCGCATGCTCGCGAGCGTCGCCGCGGCGGCCCTCGTCCTCGTCGCGGCGGCCACGTGGTACGCGCGCCGGCCGCACGAGCCGGCCGATCCGCCCGCGCCCCGGCCGCGGCCAGCCGCGTCCGCGTCGACGCCCGCGGCGCCCCGGGGAACGCCCGCGCCGGCCGCCCTGTCGGGCCGCCTCAAGATCCTCGCGCTGCCGTACGCGCGCGTTCTCGCCGTCGTGGACGCCGCCGGGAAGGCCGTCGCGCTCCCGAAGGACGCGACGACGCCCCTCCTGCTGCGCGACCTCGCGCCCGGAACGTACCGCGTGGCGCTCGCGGGGCCGGACGGGACGCGCCGGGTGGAACGGCGCGTCGACGTCGCGGCGGGAACGGCCGAGCTTCTTTCCGAGCCGTTCGAGACGCCCTCCTCTCTCGCCCAGATGCTCGGCACCGGAGGTTCGAAGCCATGACGTTGCCTCTCAGCCGGGCCACCTCGGCCCTCGTCGCACTCCTCGCCGCGTGGGCGCCGACCGCAGCGGCCCAGCTGGACTCGGCCCTCCTGTCGAAGCTGCGCTTCAACCTCACGAACCCCGGGGGCAAGTCCCTCGCGATGGGCGGCGCCTTTTCGGCGATCGCCGACGACGCGACCGCGGCGCTCGCGAACCCGGCGGGTCTGGGCCTGATCTCCTCGATCGAGATCGCCGTCTCCGGCAAGCGCGTGAACGAGACGCTCGCCCTGTCGACGGCCCGTTCCGTGGCGTCGGGCAGCCTCGCGACGTCCTACCCTCCGGTCACGACGTCGTCCGTCGGGCTCGACGCGAGCACGACGGGCGTCGAGTTCGCGGGCGTCGTCGTTCCGATATCGCGGCGCCTCGTGGCCGCACTCACGTACGCCGAGAACCTGCGGTTCGAGGGCGACGCGGGACCGGGCGGCTACCAGTACCTCGAGCTGCGCGACAACCGGTCCGGCGGAACCACGCGCCGCGACTTTCTCTTCGAATACCGCGAGTTCGGTTCGGCGAAGCTCTCGAACCGGCTCCTCGCGGGATCGCTCGCATTCCGCGTGACAGAGAGCCTGCGTGTCGGCGGCGGCGTCACCCTCAACCGCGCGACCTTCGACCTCGACGGCGATTCGGGCGGGCCGCATCGGATCGTGAGCCGCTTCTCGACGTCCCCGACGGCCGAGGAGGTCCGGACGGTCACGATGGGGGTCACGGGGCTCTCGGGCACACGAGTCGGATTCGTCGCGGGCGTCCACGCGGACCTCGTGTCGGACGGGAAGCTCACGTTCGGTGCGGACTACCGGTGGAACCCTGCCGCCGACGGGGTTCTCGCGATCGGCGGCGACGTGCCGACGGCCCTCGCGGGCCAGAAGGAGCGGACGTTCCGGTTCCGCGTGCCGAGCGACGCGTCCGTCGGGCTCGCGGCGCATCCCATGCCGGGCCTCACGATCGCGGCGGAGCTGCAGTGGGTGCGTTACGGGGAGATCTTCGACCGCGCGCTGCCCGTCGTCTCGTACCAGGGCATCCTGTCGACCGGGTTTCCGCTCGTGGCTCCCATTCTCTCGGACCTCTCGCCGGCCCCGAACGTCTTCGTGCCTCGCCTCGGCTTCGAGTACGTCACGGGCGGAAAGGACGTTCGGGTGGCGCTGCGTGTCGGATATCACCGCGAGCCCGCGCACGGAGTCACGGCGAGCCTCGCGGCGAAGGAGCCGTCGACCGGCCAGTCCTATCCGATCACGGACCCGCCGTATTCCGAGAGCGTGGCCGCCGTGTTCGACGGCGGGAAGGCGGACGACCGGTTCACGGGCGGCCTCGGCCTCACGGTCTCCCGCGCTCTCTCCGTGGACTTCGGGTTCGACGTGGGGCGCGACTCGCGGCAGTTCGCCGTGAGCCTCTTCTACCGGTTCTAGGCGCCCGCACTTCCGGTTTCGGCGGCCTCGTCGCGCGTCTCCATCGAGCTGCAGTCGTGGGCGCCGTCGCGCGTCGCGTCGTCGAGCGCGGCCTCCGCGCGCCGGATGAGGTCCTCGATCGTCGTCTTCTCGAGCGGCCGCCGGGTCGAGATGCCCGCGGATGCCGTCACGCCGGCCGCCTTCGCCGCAAATCCCCGGATGCGGTCGACGGCGGCGCGCGTGCTCGCTTCTTCGGCCTCCACGAGGAGCGCGGCGAATATCCCGGGGCCCCACCGGGCCGGCACGTCGATGCCGCGGATCGCGCGGGCGACGCCCTGGCCGAAAGCCGCGACGATCTCGTCGGCAGCCGCCGGGTCCCTTCCCTTGCGGATCGCGTCGTAGCCGTCCAGCTCGAAGAGTGCGAGCGCGAGGGGGCGGCGCGTGCGCTCGGCGCGGAAGAGTTCGTCGCGCGAGCGGGCGAGGAACGTCCCGCGGTTCGGGAGATTCGTGACGGCGTCCGTCGTGGCGCGCGTGAAGAGGCGGCGCTCCTCGTCCGCCGCGGTCGGCAGCAGGAGCGCCGTGAACGCGAGGAACGCCGTACCGAGGAGGACGCCTGACGCGGACGACGCCTGGGGAAGCTTCCGGGACGCGATCTCCGCGACGCCTCCCGCGAGGAGGATGCCCGTCGCCGCGAAGGCAAGGAACGTGTCCCGGCGCCGGTTCTCCTTTCGCGTGAGCACCCAGGCAACCCCGGCGCCCACGACGAGGAGCGAGGCCACCGCGAGGCTGTCGAGCCAGGCCGCGGACGCGGGCTGCGTGAGGGCGAGCACCGTCCCGGCGACGGCCGGCAGCAGGATCGCGAGGCGGACTCCACGTGCGCCGAGGCCGAGGATCCGAAGAAGAAAGAGAAATCCGATGGCGGGCAGCAGAAACGCGAGGGCGCTGACGAGCCTGCCGAGGATCTCCCGCGAGAGCGGAACGGGCACGGGAGTCAGGAGCGGCGTCGCGAGCCAGAACGCAACCGCGAAGGCCAGGGCGGCGTAGAGGCCCAGCTCCACCCGCGCGCGGTTCCAGCGCAGGAGGAGCACGGCGAGGACGCCCAGCGACGCCGCAAGGAGCGCGCAGAAGAGCACCAGGACCTGTGAGAGAGTGAAAAGCACGGCTTGCGGCAGATTCTACGCGACCGACCCGCCGTTCGGTCGGTGCGACAGGGCGGGCCGCTCAGCGCCGGGCCGCGAAGTCCGCGATCGTCTTTTTCAGGCCCTCTTCCAGGCCGACCTTCGGCTCCCAGCCGAGCCGGGCCTTCGCGAGGGAGATGTCGGGCCGCCTCTGCCGCGGGTCGTCGACGGGAAGGGGCTGGTGGACGACCGGGGCAGCCGTTCCGGTGAGGCGCTTGATGGTCGCCGCGAATTCGAGGACCGTCATCTCGGCAGGGTTGCCGATGTTCATCGGGTCCCGGCAGTCCGACACGAGCAGCCGGTGGATCCCGTCGATGAGGTCGGACACGAAGCAGAACGACCGGGTCTGCGACCCGTCCCCGAAGACCGTGAGCGGTTCCCCGCGGAGCGCCTGCCCGATGAGGGACGGCACGATGCGCCCGTCGTTCGGCCGCATCCGCGGGCCGTAGGTGTTGAAGATCCGGACGATTCGCGTGTCGACCTTATGGAAGTTCCGGTACGCGATCGTCATCGCCTCGGCGAAGCGCTTGGCCTCGTCGTAGCACCCGCGCGGGCCGACGGGGTTCACGTTGCCCCAGTACGTCTCCGGCTGCGGGTGCACGAGCGGGTCGCCGTAGACCTCGGACGTCGACGCGAGGAGGAAACGGGCGCCCTTGGCCCGGGCGAGGCCGAGCGCCTTGTGCGTTCCGAGGGCGCCGACCTTGAGGGTCTGGATCGGGATCTGGAGATAGTCGATCGGCGAGGCGGGGGACGCGAAGTGGAGGATCGCGTCTACCGGCCCGTCGAGAAAGATGTACTCCGTGACGTCGTGGTGGACGAAGCGGAACTTCCGGTTTCCGGCGAGGTGCGCGATGTTGCGCACGTCGCCCGTCACGAGGTTGTCGAGGCCCACGACCTCGTGCCCCTCGGCGAGGAGGCGGTCCGTGAGGTGGCTGCCGAGGAAGCCCGCGGCCCCCGTGACGACGACGCGCATCAGGCGCGCCCGAGCCCGACGTAGTTCCAGCCCGCCTTCTTCATCTCCTTCGGCTCATAGAGGTTCCGGAGGTCTACGAAGTTCTTCGCCTTCATCGTCCTCTCGATCCGGGGGAGGTCGAGCTTTCGGAACTGGTTCCAGTCCGTGGCGAGGACGAGGATGTCGGCGCCCGCGATGCAGGCGTACTGATCCTCGGCGAGCTTGAGCTTCGGCATCTCCTTGCGGGCGTTCTCCATCGCGGCCGGGTCGTACGCGACGACGTCCGCGCCGCGCGCGAGGAGGTCCGCGGCGAGCTTGAGGCTCGCGCTCTCGCGGATGTCGTCCGTCTCGGGCTTGAAGGCGATGCCGAGGAGCGCGACGCGCTTCCCGTTCACGCTCCCGCAGAGGCCCTCGACCTTCTCGATCATGCGGGCCTTGACGCGGTCGTTCGCGGAGAGCGTCGCCTCCATGAGCTCGAACGTGTAGCCCACCTTGCGGGCGAGGTCCACGACGGCGGAGGAGTCCTTCGGGAAGCACGAGCCGCCGTAGCCGGGGCCCGGGTTCAGGAACTGCGGGGCGATGCGCTTGTCGAGGCCCATCCCGCGCGCGACGTCCTTGACGTCTGCGCCCATCTTGTCGCACATCATCGCGATCTCGTTGATGAACGTGATCTTCAGCGCGAGAAAGCCGTTCGAGGCGTACTTGATGAGCTCGGCCGACTCGACGTCCGTGACGACGAACGGCACGCCGGCGATCGAGAGAGGCGAGTAGACGTCCTTCACGATCGCGATGGCTTCCTCGTCGCGCGAGCCGATCACGACGCGGTCCGGGTGCATGAAGTCCTCGATCGCCGAACCCTCACGGAGGAACTCCGGGTTCGAGACGACGGAGAACTTGTGCTTGCCGTTCTTCTTGAGGATCTCCTCGATCTGCGCGCCGGTGCCGGTCGGGACGGTCGACTTCGTCACGACGACCTTGTAGCCGTTCATGTGCTCGCGGATCGACTCGGCGACCTCGAAGATGAACGACAGGTCGGGCGAGCCGTCGTCCTTCGGCGGCGTGCCGACCGCGATGAAGATCACGAGCGAGCGCTCGATCGCCTCGACGACGTCGGTCGAGAAGCGCAGGCGGCCCGCCTTCTCGTTCTTGTGGATGAGCTCCTCGAGGCCCGGCTCGTAGATGGGGGAGACGCCGTTCTTGAGGAGCGCGATCTTGGCCTCGTCCTTGTCGACACACGTGACGTCCATGCCGAAATCGGACAGGCACGCGCCCGTGACGAGGCCGACGTAGCCCGTACCGACCATGCAGATGTTCATCGGGGAAAAGCCTCCAGCGGGGGAGTCCCGGGGAGGGCGATTCTACCCTCCGGAGCGCGTCGAGACCCGACTTCAGGGCCTGAGGAGGACTTTCAGGACGCCGGGGCGCGCCGACAAGCGCAGGGCGCGAACCGCATCGCGGAGAGGGAATGCCGATGAAAGGAGGGAGAGGACGTCCACCCTTTTCAATCGAAGGAGTTCGAGCGCCGGCTCGAAGCGCCCGCAGCGCGAGCCCACGACGGTGACCTCGTTCACGACGAGCGGAGCGGCGTCGAACCGGGCGGGGGCGTGGTGGGTCGATTTCCAGACGATCGTCCCGCGCGGGCGGACGAGCGCGAGAGCGCGCGGCATGCCGGCGGGAGATCCCGTCGCCTCGACGACGAGGTCGAACGAGGAGGGCCGCGCGCGTGACGCGCGCCCGAGGAGTGCGACGTCCGCTCCCGCAGCCCGGAGGACGGCCGCCGCGAGGCGCCCGAGCTTGCCGGGCCCGAGGACGGCCGCGCGCGCGCCGGGAGCGACCGTCACCTGGTCGAGGATTTCGCAGGCCGCCGCGAGCGGTTCGACGAAGACGGCTTCCTCGTCGGTGACGCCCGCCGGCACCTCGAAGAGGTTCGCTTCGGGAAGGGTCAGCCACCCGGCGTGAGCGCCCGCGTGGCCGCGGATGCCGAGGACCGTGCGCTTCGGGCAGTGACGCCCGAGCCCCTCGGCGCACCACGAGCAGCGGCCGCAGCCGAGGTTGATCTCGCCGACGACGCGCTTGCCGAGGAGCGGAGAGGACGACGGGCCCTCGACCACGCCGACGAACTCGTGGCCGGGGATGCCCGAGAAGCCGTGATATCCGCGCTTCAGCTCGAGGTCCGTGTTGCAGATCCCGGAAAGCAGGACGCGGACGAGAGCGAAGCCTCTGCGCGGCACGGGCCGCCGCACGTCGCGTACGGTGGCGTTGCCCTTCTCGAAGACGAGCGCGCGCATGGTGCGGCTCAGGAGCCGGGCTTCTTCGCGCCGTCGAACGGGCGGCGGAACATGCCGAAGAGCTCGCGCCGGGACACGGGCTTCGGGGGCTCGGCGGGGGGCGCCGCGGGCGCGTCGGCCGGCTGGTAGGCGCGGGCCGCCTCGGCGGGGAAGAGGCGGGCGCGGACCGTGTCCCAGACGATCTCGCCGAGGCCGAGCTGCGGGGAGAAGCCGAGCGCCTGCCACGCCTTTTCCATGTCGGCGATGCGGGGCGCGCGCGACGCTTCGCCCTGCACGGTCAGCCGGCATTCGCGGGCCGCACGCACCGCGAGGGCGCGCACGACCTCGGACGGCTTCACGGCGAGGCCGAAGCCGAGGTTGACGACTTCGCCGATCGGGCGCTTGCGCAGCGCGAAGAGGACGCCACGCACGACGTCCTGCGGGTGCACGAAGTCGCGCGGCGCGTCGTCCGGCAGAAAGACCTCCTCGCCGGCGAGGAGCGCCTCGAGGGAGTCGATCGGGAAGCGCGCGGGCCCGGCGCCCGGCCCGGCCGCGGCGAACACGCGCAGGATCACGAAGGGGAGGCCGGACGCGAGGAGGGCCTCCTCTTCGGCCGCCTTCGCGAGGAGGTCGCGGTCCTCGCCCGGCTCGATCGGCTCGTCTTCGCGCGCCCGGAGGTCCGCCTCGCCTCTGGGGCCGTAGAGCGCGGCGTCCGAGAGGTGGACGACGACGCCGACGCCGGCCTGCCGGGAGGCCTCGATGAGCGGGCCGAGGCCTGCCGCGTCGAGCGGGAGGCGCATCGCGTTGACGACGGCGGCCGGACGGTGCTCGGCGAAGACCGCCTCGAGGAAGTCCGCGTCCGTTCCGTCCCCTCGGACGACCGTGAGGCGCGGGTGGCGTTTCACGGAGGCGGCCCGTTCTTCCTTCAGTGCGCGGCCCTCGCCCGCGTCGTCGAACGTGTCGAGCAGGAAGACGTCCTCGCCCGCGCCGAGAAGCTGGCGGGCGATGGCGGCGCCGAGGAACCCGGCGCCTCCGGCGACGAGGACGCGGCTCACGGCGCCGGAGCCGGGACAGGCGCCTTCTGCACGTCCTCGTAGCGCTTCTGGATCCCCGCCTTCTGCCGGTCGCGGACCAGCCAGCGCAGCGTCTTGCTCTCGTTGATCCCGACGAGGATGTCGTTGATCGCGTCGGCGACGGCCGGGTCCGCGATGAGGCGTCCGGCCGTCCCGTCCGAGGAGTCGAGCTTCGCGGCGACGTTCGCGAGGTGCGAGGACAGCTTCTTCAGGTCGTTCGTGAAGTCCTTAGCGAACGCCTCGTCCTTGACGAGCTTCGGGAGGAGCCCGCTTCCGCCGGAGAGGTCCTTCGAGAAGGACGCGAGCCCGTCCGCGGTCGTCTTGAGGGAGTCGACCATCGCGAAGAACTTCTTCTTGCCTTCCGGGTCGGAGAGGAGCGCGGGGACGAGGCCCTCGCCCGTGGCGGTGCCCTTCTCGACCGTCGCGAGGATGCGATTGAGGGAGGCCGTCGCGCCCTTGAGCTCCGCGAGGACGTCGTCCGCCGCCTTCTCGTCGTGCAGGAGCCGCCCGACGAGCCCGCGCCCCTGCCGGACGTCGACGACGAGGCCATTCAGGTTGTCGAGCGTCTGGCGGAGCGACTTCGAGAGCTCCGCGCCGTTCTTCGACTCCGACGTGATCTCGCCGAGGAAGCCCTCGCCCTTTTCCGTGCGGCCGAGGATGTTCTTGAGGGACTTCGAGATCGCAACGACGTTGTCCACGAGATCGCCCGATCCCGCGAGGATCTTGTCGAGCTCGGCGCCGCGGAACGCGATGATTTCGTGGTCGGGATCGAGGTCGGGCTTGTCGGGCGAGCCGGGCGTCACCTCGAGGTACTTGTCGCCGAGGAGGCCGATCGTCTTGATCTCCGCGCGGCTGTCCGTCTTGACCAGATGCTGGTACTTGCGTTCGATGTCGAAGTGCATCGTCAGGTCCTGGCCGGGGGCGCGGGGCACGTCGATGTTGCGCACGGCGCCCACGACGACGCCCGCGAGGCGCACCTGGTTGCCGGGCAGCAACCCCTGGGAGTTCGGGAAGCGCGCGAAGTACGACGTGCGCCGCACGAAGAACCCCTTCGTCCCGCCGATGAAGAGCAGCGCCCCCGCGAGGAGGATGAAAGACGCGAAGAGGATGACCCCGACGCGCGTCTTCGTCCGGATGTCGGCTCTCACCATCGGGAAGGCTGCTCCGTGCGCATCATGCCAAAGACTCGCCGGCCGAGAGGAATTCCCTGAGCTCGGGAACGTCCGAGGCCTTGGCCTCCTCCGGTGTGCCCGTGAAGGCGAACCGCGCGCTCTTGAGGAAGGTGATGCGGTCCGCGACGAAGAGGGCCGAGACGATGTCGTGCGTCACGACGACCGACGTCGTCCCGAGACGCGAGTTCAGGTCCTTGATGAGCCGGTTGATCGTCATGGACGTCACCGGGTCGAGGCCCGTCGTCGGCTCGTCGTAGAGGAGGACTTCGGGCTTGAGCGCGACCGTTCGCGCGAGAGAGACGCGCTTTTTCATTCCGCCGGAGAGCGAGGAGGGGAGGAGGCGCTCGACGTCCCGCCCGAGGTTCACGAAGCCGAGGACCTCCGCGACGCGCTCGGAGATGCGGTCCTCGGGCCAGCTCGTGTGCTCGCGCAGCGCGAAGGCGATGTTCTCGAAGACCGTCATCGAGTCGAAGAGCGCGCCGCTCTGGAAGAGCATCCCGACCTTCTTGCGGACCGGGACGAGGGATTCCTCGGGCAGGTGCGCGATCTCCTCGCCGTCCACCCACACCTCGCCCGTGTCGGGCTGCTCGAGGCCGTTCATGTGCCGGAGGGACACGGACTTGCCGGTGCCCGAGCCCCCGAGGATCACGAGGACCTCGCCGCGCCTGACCTCGAGGTCCACGTCGTCGAGGACGCGCTTTGCGCCGTAGGCCTTGGACACGCCCTTGAACTCGATGATCGGCGCCCCGGCGGGCAGCCCCGTCCGGAGGATGCGCATCACGCCGGTCTCGGAGAGCGGCTTCACTTGAGGCCCAGGGGGAGCAGGAGGAAGAGCTTCGTCAGGAAGAAGTCCGACATGAGGACGACGATGGCCGCGATGACGACCGCGATCGTGGTCGCGCGCCCGACGCCGTCGGCGCCGCCCGTCGCGTTCAGGCCGTTGTAGCACCCGATGATGCCGATCTCGAACCCGAAGAACGGCGTCTTGAACAGGCCGTGGAGGATGTCGTTCACGTGGACGGACTGAGAGACCGTGGACAGGTAGAACGACGCGCCGATCTTCAGGTCGACGACGGCGATGAAGAGTCCGCCGACCATCCCGATGAAGTCCGCGAGGAGGGTCAGGACGGGCAGCATGAGCGTCACGGCGAGGACCCGGGGCAGGACCAGCTTGCGCGCCGGGGAGGCCCCGAGGGCGCGCAGGGCGTCCACCTGCTCCGTGACGGCCATCGTCCCGAGCTCCGCCGTGATGCCGGCGCCCACGCGCGCCGCGACCATGAGCGCCGTGAGCGACGGGCCGAGCTCGCGCGTGATCGAGAGGACGACGACGCGGCCCACGAAGAGCTTTCCGCCGAACTGCGACAGCGCGGAGGCCGTCTGGAGCGCGAGGACCATGCCCGTGAAGAGGGCCGTGAGGTTCGTGATCGAGATGGACTGCACGCCGAGCGCGTCCATCTGGCGGAGGATCTCGGACGTCTCCCACCTGTCCCGCGACGCGCGTACGAGGTCCCGGACGAGCCAGGCGACCCCGCCGAGGTGGAACGACACGTTCCCGAACCACCGTCTCAGGCGCGCCATCTTCCAGAGCGGCTCCTTGAGGACGGCGATGTACTGCGTCGTCGAGTCGTACTGTCCCTGGGCCACGGGAGGATTCTACGGGGCCAGAGCTACTTCGGCTGAGTCTCCGGCGGCCCGAGGATTTCGATCGCCGGGATCTCCGCGCCCAGATAGCCTTTCCCGTTCGACGTCAGGCTGAACGTGCGGATCGTCTTCTCGCCGTCCCAGGCGGCGCCGAAATCCAGGCGGTCGGGGCCGTGCCCGGGAAGGTTCACGACCGTCGGCTCGACTCCGCCGGGCCGGTGCGTCGGGGGTGGGAGTGGGGAGATCATTCCCCCGTGAGAGGCGTCACGCCGGGGCGCGTTCGGTGGCGCGGCCAGACGGTTTCGGGCCGGATGGCGCGCCGAGACCTCGTTTCGCCGCTCCGGGGCGACATGCTGCACTTGAATCGGGAGCGGCGGCGGCCCAAGTTGTGCGGGTCACGCAACGCGAAACCCCAACGGCCTCCGGGCCAGACTCGAAAGGAGCTCTGATGCGTTCCATCACCCGCTTCCTCCCGCTCGCCGCCGCCGTCGCGGCCCTTGCCCTTCCCGCCGCCGCCCAGCCCGGCGCGGCCGCCGCGGCGCCAGCGGCCCGTGTCATCGGCGCCAAGCTGGAGGCCCAGCCGCGCGTGTACAGGGGCCCCTGCCCGGTCGTGATCAAGTTCGTCGGCTCGATCGAGACCGCCGGCCCCTCCGCCGTGAAGTACGTCTTCGACCGCAACGACGGCGGGATCGACACGATCGACCGCCACTTCACGCTCACGGCCGCCCCGTTCCACCAGCCCGTCGACACGACGTGGACGCTTGGCGCCCCCGGCATGCACTACGCCGGGTGGGAGCAGATCCGCATCGAGCTGCCGACCGCGAGCGCGGGCTTCAAGTCGAACAAGGCCGAGTTCGAGATCACGTGCGACGGCGCGCCGGGCACGCAGCCCGGCGGCGGCGAGAAGAAGCCCGATCTCGTCGTCACGGAGTTCGGCATGAAGGAATGGGGAGCCTGCAAGCCGCAGAGCGCGGTTTACACGTTCCAGGTGACCGTCAAGAACCAGGGCACGGCGCCCTCTCCCTCCTCCGCCTCGCTCGGCAACAAGGCGCTCGTGCAGGCGATGTCGTCCGACTACCCCGGATGGGGAAACGGCGTCTTCCTGAACGCTCTCGCGCCCGGAGCGAGCCAGACGGTGCTCATCCCCGTCTACTACCTGCAGGCCGATCCCGGCTTCATGGTCACGCACGCGCCGCATCCCTTCAACGCGATCGCGGACCCGCTCGGCCTCGTGAACGAGTCGAACGAGGGGAACAACACGAAGGGCCCGATCAACATGGGCGCGCCGAAGGGCTGCCCGAAGCCTCCGCAGCCGACGAAGCACGCGCAGCCGGGCGCGGCCCCGCCCAAGTAGTTCTCTTCCGGGGGCCCGCGCCGCGCTCGTGCGGCGCGGGCCCTTCCCGCCCTCGCTCGCCCTCGCGACTACACTCCGCGCGTGCCGGGGCGACCGCGCGACATCTTGGTGACGACCTGGGGGTGGGCGAACATCGCCGTCTCGACGGCGCTGTTCGGCACGCTCGCCATCCTGACGTCGTGGGTGCCGCCGCGCGGGCGGCTGTATCTGTTCTGGGCGCGCAACTGGGCGAAGAGCCTCCTCTGGCTCAACCGCATCCCGGCGCGGCTCGAGATCGCCGAGGAAGCCGCCGCCCTCCCGCAGGCGGTCTACATGTCGAACCACGAGTCGGGGATCGACATCCTGCTGCTCCTCCTCGCGATCCGGCAGGACGTGCGCTTCCTCGCCAAGCGCGAGCTCTTCTTCGTGCCGTTCATGGGCTGGTCCATGTGGCTCGCGGGCTTCGTGCCCGTGGACCGCCGGCGGACGGACAGGGCCCGGGACGTCCTCTCCGGCCTGGACCGCCGCCTCGCCTCGGGCATCTCGATCCTGGTCTTCCCGGAGGGCACGCGCTCGCGCGACGGGAAGCTCGGCTCGTTCAAGAAATCCGGCTTCCTCACGGCGCTCAAGTCGGGCCTTCCGATCGTCCCGGTGTCCGTCTCGGGCGCCCGCGCCGTTCTCGGCGCACAGGGAATGGTGATCCGCCGAGGCCCCGTCGTCGCGCGCGTCGGCCGACCCATCCCGACCGCGGGGCTCGGCGTCCACGACCGCGCGTCGCTCATGGCCCGCGTGCGGGAGGAGATCCTCCGGCTCAGGGGATGAGGGTCGGATTTGTGAGATCCTCTCTCACCGAGAGGGAATCCAAACTTGTCCACGACCAAGCTCAACGAACAGTCCGTCCTCGAAGCGCTCCGGCAGGTCAAGTACCCCGGCTTTTCGCGCGACATCGTCTCCTTCGGCTTCGTCAAGGACCTGACGATCGGGGGCGGAAACGTCTCCTTCCGCCTCGCACTCACGACCGACGCGCCCGCAGCGGCGGAGACGCTCAAGCGCGAGTGCGAGACCGTCCTGAAGGCCATCCCCGGCGTCTCCGCCGTGACGATCGCCGTGACGGCCGCCGCGCCCCAGCCTCCCGTCATCGCGGGCGCGATCGGGCGCAAGGACATCCTCAAGGACACGCGCTTCGTGATCGCCGTCGCGTCCGGCAAGGGCGGCGTCGGGAAGTCCACCGTGTCGGCCAATCTCGCCATCGCGCTCAAGACGCTCGGCTACGAGGTCGGCCTCATGGACTCGGACATCTACGGCCCGTCACAGCAGATGATGATGGGCATCAACACGAAGCCGTTCGTGAACGAGGAGGAGAAGATCCTCCCGATCGAGCGCTTCGGCGTGCGCGTCATGTCGATCGGCTTCCTCATGGACACGGACACGCCGGTGATCTGGCGCGGGCCGATGATCTTCAAGGCGGTCGAGCAGTTCCTCGGCGACGTCGCGTGGGGGAAGCAGGACTTCCTCCTCGTCGACCTGCCTCCCGGCACGGGCGACGCTCAGCTCACGCTCACGCAGAAGGTCGCGCTCTCGGGCGCCGTCATCGTGACGACGCCGCAGGACGTCGCGCTCATCGACGCGCGCAAGGGCCTCGCGATGTTCCAGAAGGTCAACGTCCCCGTCCTCGGGATCATCGAGAACATGAGCTACTACGAGTGCCCGAAGTGCGGGAACCGCGACGAGATCTTCAAGCACGGTGGCGGAAAGAAGACGGCCGACCTCCTCGGCGTCCCGTTCCTCGGGGAGGTGCCGATCGACCCGCGCGTTGCGCTTCAGGGCGACGCGGGCACGCCGATCATGGCGTCTGACCCGGACTCGACGGTCGCGAAGGCGTTCCTGCGCCTGGCCGAGCAGGTGGCGAAAGCTGTGGGCGCCTGACGCCGCGGGCGGCCGGCGCCTGAGCGGTTCCCGGCGTTAAGATCCGGTCTCAACGAAATACGGAGGACAACCGATGGACGGAAACAACCTTCTCGAATCCCTGTTCCGCTGGGCGCACGTCGTCGCGGGCATCCTGTGGATCGGCCATCTCTGGTTCTTCAACTTCGTGAATTCGAACTTCGTCCCGACGATGGACGGCGACACGAAGAAGAAGGTCGTCCCCGAGCTCATGCCCCGCGCCCTCTGGGCGTTCCGCTGGGGCGCGGCGTGGACGTGGATCACGGGCCTCGTGCTTCTCGGCCTCGTCTACTACAACACGGGACTCCTCTTCAAAGACCCGACGGTCAAGACGTGGGGCACGGGCGGCGTCGCGGTCCTCGTCGCCCTTCTCTTCTTCGCGGTCTACGACCCGCTCTCGAAGGCGATCGCGAAGACCGAGATCCACTTCTGGCTGGGCCTCGCCGTCGCGACCGCGGCGGTGCTGTTCTTCTCGCGCTTCGGCGGCTTCGGCTTCCGAGGGACGTCGATCCACCTCGGCGCGATGTTCGGGACGATCATGGCCGCGAACGTCTGGATGCGGATCTGGCCCGCGCAGAAGAAGATCATCGCGGCCACCAAGGCCGGCGAGAAGCCGGACCCGGCCGTCGCCGCGATGGCGGGCCTGCGCAGCAAGCACAACACGTACATGTCCGTGCCGCTCGTCTTCACGATGCTCGCGCAGCACGCGACGTGGGCCGCGAGCTACGAGTGGGCGCTGCCCGTCGTCGTCCTCGTGGGCTGGGCGTTCACGTTCTGGATGTACAAGAAGGCCGCGACCGTCAAGGGGTTCTGAGCGGCGGAGGTAGGATCGCCTCCGGGCCGTCTCAAACGGCTCGGAGGCGTCCATGACCCCGTCCAGCCGGATTCTGCGCGTCGGATTCGCCGTCGCCGCCCTCTCGGGCGCCCTCGGCCAGCTTTCCCGGGCCGCCACGAACAAGCCCCCCCTCCACGCGAAGAAGTGGCTCGCCATCACCGGCAAGCCGCTCGCCGCGACGGCGGGCGCGATGATCTTCCAGAAGGGCGGGAACGCCGTCGACGCCGCGGCCGCGATGATCGCCGCGACCTCGACGATGTGGGACACGCTGTCGTGGGGCGGCGAGACCCAGGCGCTGATCTACAACCCGAAGACCGGGAAGGTGATCGGGATCAACGCGCTCGGCGTCGCGCCGACCGGGGCGACGCCGGAGTTCTTCCGGTCGAAGGGGATGGCGTACCCGCCGGAATACGGCCCGCTCGCCGCCGTCACGCCCGGGACGCCGGGCGGGATCATGGTGATGCTCGCCGAGTTCGGGACGCTGTCTCTCGCGGAGGTTCTCGCGCCGGCCATCGAGATGGCGGACGGCTACCCGGTCGAGCAGCAGCACGTCTCGACCGCGCTCAGGCAGCGCGACTGGCTTCTGAAGTGGCCCGAGTCCAGGCGTGTGCTCCTGCCGCGCCCGGGCGACCTGCCGCCGCAGGCGGGCGAAATCTTCCGGCAGCCGGATCTCGCCGCGACGCTGCGCAAGCTCGTCGAGGCGGAAAAGCAGGCGCTCGCGGCGGGGAAGACGCGGAAGGACGCGATCCTCGCGGCGTACGACCGCTTCTACAGGGGCGACGTCGCGCGGGAGTTCGTGCGCGGCTCGCAGGAGGTCGGCGGACTCCACACGCTCGAGGACCTCGCGAACTGGAAGGTCCGCATCGAAGAGCCGGTGAAGACGACGTACAAGGGGATCGACGTCTACAAGCTCGACGTGTGGACGCAGGGTCCCGCGATGCTCCAGGCCCTGAACATCCTCGAAGGGGTGGACCTGAAAGGGATGGGCTACAACAGCGCGCGGTACGTCCACGCGCTGTACCAGGCGATGAACCTCGCGTTCGCGGACCGCGACTTCTGGTACGGGGACGACGCGCGTGTCCCGAGGAAGGGACTGCTTTCGAAGGAATACGCCGCCGCGCGCGCGAAGACGATCGACTGGGCGAAGAACGACCCGGCGGTGAAACCTGGAGACCCTTATCCGTTCCAGGGAGGAGAAAAGAATCCGTTCAAAGATCTCCTGGAAGGTTGGAAGACCGGGGCGCCCCAACGGCCGCGCACGCCTGCCGTGACGAACCAGGACGCGGCGTCGGCCGCGCCGCGCCCCCACCCTCTTACCTTCGAAGACAATCCCCTCTCTTCCTCTCCCTCTTCAGCAGACCCTTTCTCTTCCAATTCCTTCTACGCCGGCACGACCTCCGTCGAGGCGGCGGACGCCGAGGGCTGGGTCGTCTCCGTCACGCCGTCGGGCGGCTGGCTCCCGGCGGTCATCGCGGGGAAGACCGGCGTCGGCATGAGCCAGCGCATGCAGAGCTTCGCCGTGGACCGCGCGGAGAACCCGTTCAACGTCCTCGAGCCCGGCAAGCATCCGCGCGTGACGCTCACGCCGACGCTCGCGCTGAAGGACGGCAAGCCGTACCTGTGCTTCTCGGTGCAGGGCGGGGACTCGCAGGACCAGAACCTCCTGCAGTTCTTTCTGAACGTCGTCGAGTTCGGGATGACGGTGCAGGAGGCGGCGGAGGCCGCGAACGTCAACAGCTACCAGATGCGGAGCTCGTTCGGCGCCCACGAGTCGCGGCCCGGCGCGATGATGATCCCGGCGTCCCTTCCGGCCTGGGTGCGCGCCGAGCTCGTGAAGATGGGCTACAAGCTCGAGCCCGCCGCCAAGACGTCCGGCCCCATCAACGCGATCTGGCTCGACCGCGCCCACGGCACGATGTGGGGCGGGTCGAGCGACCACGGCGAGGACTACGGGATCGGGTGGTGACGATGGACTTCGAGCTCGGCTCGGCGATCGAGGTGCTGTCCCGCACTCCCGGAACCTTCAAGGCGCTCCTCTCCGGTCTCTCCGAGTCCTGGGTGGGCGGCACGGAGGGGCCGGACACGTTCAGCGCGTTCGACGTCGTCGGGCATCTCATCGACGGAGAGGAGACGGACTGGATGCCGCGCGCGCGGATCATCCTCGCGCGCGGCGAGAACCCCCGCTTCGAGCCCTACGACCGCTTCCGCCACCGCGCGCGAAACGCGGGCCGGCCGCTCGGGTCGCTTCTCGACGAGTTCGCGGCCCTGAGGGCCGTGAACGTCGCGGTGCTGGAGTCCTGGCGTCTGACCGCGGCCGAGCTCGATCTGCCTGGCATCCACCCGGGACTCGGCCCCGTCACGCTGCGCCAGCTGCTCGCCGCCTGGGTCGTGCACGACCTCGGGCACGTCGCGCAGGCGGCGCGCGTCCTGGCGAAGCAGTACGGCGATCAGGTCGGTCCGTGGGTCCCGTACCTGCCGGTGCTCACGGACCGTCCCGCGCCGCGGTCCTAGGGTCTCACCAGATGCTCGGCCGGTCGGCCTCCGCGCGGCGCATGGGCGTCCCGTCGGCGCAGCCGAACGCGTCGTAGAACTCCGGCAGGTTCGACGGCGGGCCGAGGGCGCGCCACTTGCCGGGGCTGTGCGGGTTCGTATTCAGCTGCACGCGCATCGCCTCGTCGCGGTACTGGCTGCGCCAGATCGTCGCGTACGAGAGGAAGAAGCGCTGTTCCGGCGTGAAGCCGTCGATCTTCTCTTTCGACTTGCCGGCGTAGGCCTTCTGCATCGCGGCGTAGGCGACCTTGATGCCGCCGAGGTCGCCGATGTTCTCGCCGAGCGTCAGCTTGCCGTTGATGGCCTGGTCCGGCAGCGGCTTGTACGCGTCGAACTGCTTCACGATGAGCGCCGTGCGCGCGTCGTACGCCTTGCGGTCCTCGGCCGTCCACCAGTTCTTGAGGTTGCCGTCGGCGTCGTACTGGCTGCCGGAGTCGTCGAAGCCGTGCGACATCTCGTGCCCGATCACGACGCCGATGCCGCCGTAGTTCACGGCGTCGTCCGCGTCCTCGTAGAAGAAGGGCGGCTGGAGGATCCCGGCGGGGAAGACGATCTCGTTCAGCGACGCGTTGTAGTACGCGTTCACGGTCGGAGGCGTCATGTTCCATTCCTTGCGGTCGATCGGTTTGCCGAGCTTCGCGAGGTTGCGTTTCGTCTCGAAGACGCGGGCGCGGCGGACGTTCTCCGCGAAGGGGACGTCGCGCGAGATCGTCAGGGCCGAGTAGTCCTTCCAGACGTCCGGATAGCCGATCTTCACGTTGAAGGCGGCGAGCTTCCGCTGGGCCTGCGCCTTCGTTTCGGCGCCCATCCACGGCAGCGCCTCGATCCGCTCCTTGAGGGCGGCGCGCATGTTCTCGACGAGCACCCGCATGCGCTCTTTCGCCTTCGGGCTGAAGGCGCGCGCGACGTAGATCGGCCCGACGGCTTCGCCGAGGGCCATGTCCGTCGCCGCCTGCACGCGCCTCCACGTCGGCTCCTGCTCCGGAGTGCCGTTCAGCTTCTTCCCGGAGAACGCGAAGTCCTCGTCCTGGAACGCCTTCGAGAGGAACGGCGCGGCCGCGCGTGCGGCGTGCCAGCGCAGGTACGTGCGCCAGTCGGCCGGCGGGATCGACCGGGCATAGGCCGCGAAGCCGACGAAGAACCCGGGCTGCCGGACGTTGACCTCGGTCGAGGCGGAGGCGCCCATGTCGGCGAGGAACTTCGCGAAGTCGAAGCCGGGAGCCTCGGCGTTCAGGGCGGCGAGCGTCTTCTTGTTGTAGGTCTTCTGCGGGTCGCGGTTCTCGACGCGCGTGATCGACACCTTCGCGAGCTGCGTTTCGATCGCGAGGACCACGTCCGCCCCGGCCCGCGCCGTCTCCGGCGCGTCGCCCACGAGCTCGAGCACCTTCGCGACGTGCGCGCGGTAGGCCTCGCGCAGGTCCTTCGACTTGGCGTCGTCCTTCAGGTAGTAGTCCCGGTCGGGGAGCCCGAGGCCGCCCTGGCTGAAGACCCCGATGGTGCGCGTGGAGTCCCGCGCATCCGGCGCGACGCGGAAGCCGAAGCCCGCGTTCGCGCCCGTGAGGTGCAGCTCGGCGAGAACGGCGGGGAGGTCGTCGGCCGACTTCAGCTTCG
Source organism: Thermoanaerobaculia bacterium (assembly GCA_036504335.1). Taxonomy (GTDB): domain Bacteria; phylum Acidobacteriota; class Thermoanaerobaculia; order UBA5066; family UBA5066; genus Fen-183. The sequence continues at coordinate 33,104 of DASXVJ010000030.1, read as the reverse complement.
CGATCGTCGCGAAGGACGGCGCGAGCGGGGCGGCGCCGGCCTTCTCGCGCGCCGCGGCGTCCATGCCGGTCGCGTAGAAGTCGGAGACCTTCTGCTGCGGCGTGCCCTTCGGCCAGTCGGCCTTCCCCGACGTCTCGTCGAGGATCTTCTTGACGACCTCGCGGTTGCGATCCCGGAGCTGCTCGAAGCCGCCGTACGAACTGCGGTCGGCCGGGATCGGGTGCGCGGCCAGCCACGCGCCGTTCGCGAACTGGTAGAAGTCCTCGCAGGGCTTCGCGGAGGCGTCGAAGTCGGCGGGGTCGATCGCCTTCGGCTTCGCTGGGGCCGCGGGCTGGGCGAAGAGGGGGATTCCAGCGAATGAGAGAACGAGAACGGCGGCCGCACGGAAACGCATGGCTTCTCCTTCCCTGGGAGTCTACCGACGGAAGGACGATGAAACCGCGTCTCGACGATCAGGCGACGGCGGCTTGCCGGGAGTCCTTCGCGCGCCTGAGGAGCGCCACGAGCCCGCCGAGCATCATCACGTAGAACCCGCCCCAGACGAGGGAGATGAGGGGCTTCGTCGTGACGTCGATCGAGAGCGTCTCGGCCGTCGCGGGCTTGAGGTCGCCGCCCGCGGCGACGCCCATGAGCTCCAGCTCGCACGTCCCCTCGTTCGGGGACACACGCTTGATGCGCATCCGGCCCCGGCCGGGGAGAGGCGTCTCGGGCGCCTCGGTGGCCGGACCGCCGGCGGTCGCGCCGAAGTACATGACGTACTGCGCGGTCTTCTCCTCGGCGACTTCGGCGGTCGTCACGAGGAAGTTCGCGGTGACGGTCACGTGCGGGCGCTTCGCGTCGTTGATCGCCGAGCGATCCGCCGAGAAGTCCAGGAACTTGATCTTGATCCCGTCGGCGCTCTTGCTCTCGCCCTTCTTGAGCGCGATCGTCGAGCCCTCGATGCGCGCGGGCTGGCCCGGGTCATAGGATTGCGGCGAGACGTAGAGATCCATCAGCGGGGTCGAGCGCACGTCGGGGTTCGCCATCATCTGCTGCGTGCGCTGGTTCATGTACATCTTCGGGTAGGCCTTCCAGACCTTCCCGGTCGGCGACGCGACGTCGACTTCCATCGCCTGCTTGGCGCGGCGGTCGTCGAGGCTGACCATGTTCAGCTCCTCGAACGGCTTCACGTCGCCCTTCTCGTTCACGAACACGACGCGGTTGAACGTCATCGTGTGGCGGCCCACCTGCGTCGGCTGTCCCTTCGGGAGGTTGATCTGGGTCTTCGTCTCGTAGACGCCGGAGACGAGGATCCCGACGAGCATGATCGAAACGCCCACGTGCGCGAGATAGCCGCCGACGGTGGAAACCGCCTTGCGCCGCACGAAGAGCGCGACCGTCTGGGCGTTCGCGGCCATCCCGAAGACCGCGAACGTGAGGATCGCGAGGTCGCGCGCCGAGTGGACGCCGGCCGCGAAAGCGACGCCGCCGCCCATGAGGCCGATGGCGGCGGCGACGAACGCCTTTTTCGCCACGACGGCGAGCGTCTCCCCGCGCCAGGACAGGAACGGGACGAGCGCGACGAGAAGCGCCATGAGCGCCGCGATCGGCGCGTGCGTGACGTTGTAGAAGCTCGTCGAGACCTGCGACGCCTTGCCGCCGATGCGGGTGAGGATCGGCGCGGACGTTCCGAGAAGGATGACGAGGCCCGAGGCGCTGAACAGGGTCACGGAGAGGATGAAGAGCACCGAGCGCGAGAGGAAGGGCTCTTCCTTCTCCTTGCCCGTTTCCGCGTCGACGTCGGAGACGACGGGGATCTCCTTCCAGCGGAAGGCGAGGAGACCGAGACCGCCCACGAGGAAGACCACGATGATGGCGACGAGCCAGCCCGTGATCCCGAGGTCGATGAAGGAATGGACGGAGAAGTCGGCGAGGACGCCTGAGCGCGTCAGGAACGTGCCGTAGAGGATGCAGCAGAACGCGAGGATCGCCAGGATGATGTTGATCTTCCGGTGCTTCTCGCGCGCCTTCTGGAGGTACATCCCGTGGACGAGCGCCACGGTCGCGAGCCACGGCACGAGAGACGTGTTCTCCACGGGGTCCCACGCCCAGTAGCCGCCCCAGCCGAGCGTCTTGTACGCCCAGTAGCCGCCCATGAGGATCGCGGTCCCGAGCGTCACGAACGTGAAGAGCGCCCAGGGCATCGCGCGGACGACCCAGCCGTCCCAGCGCCTCATCCAGAGAGCCGCGACCGCGAACGCAAACGGCACGCTGAGCGACGCGAATCCCGAGAACATGACCGGCGGGTGGATGACCATCCACGGGTCCTGCAGGAGCGGGTTCAGGCCCTGGCCGTCGGGCGGAATCTGCCCGAGGAATCGGAACGGCGACTGCTTCACGAGGATCGCGACGATCCCGATGAAGGAGGCGACGTACACGATCATGACCGGCGGCTCCTGCTCCTTGGCCGAACGAAGGACGAAGAGGCCGATGAGCGAGCCGAAGAAGAGCCAGAGGAGGAACGAGCCCTCCTGCCCGGCCCAGAACGTCGAGAACAGGTAGTAGAAGGGGAGGTCCCGGCCCGAGTACGACGCGACGTACGAGATGCGGAAGTCGTGGGAAAGGAGCCGGCCCATGAGGAGGACCGAGGCGAGCACGACCGAAAAGGTGAAGGCGTAGTAGAGACGGCGAGCCAGGAAAAGATCCGAATTCAGATTCGGATTTTCTTCGAATGGTAATAGGGCTGCGGCATCGGCCGTCGCTGCGCCTGTGCCCCGCTTGCCTTTTCCAAGAAAATCTTCAGCGGCATGACCCATGCGCATGACTCGCCAGTAAGCGAGGGCGGTCAGGACCCCGAAGACGAGCGCCGCCCACATCGCGACGGTGCCCGGCGCGAAACCGAGGGGAGATCCCAGGCCCATGTCAGGCCTTCTTCCCGTACTGCTTCTCGATCTCCTCGCCCTGGTACTTCGAGGGGCACTTCACGAGGAGCTTCTCCGCCGTGAATCTGTCGTTCTCGTAGCGGCCGATCGCGACGATCGACACCGCGTCCTCGAAGTTCGCCGGCTTGACGTCCGTGTAGGACACCGGGATCAGTTCTTTCGTCTGCGGGTCCACGAGCGTGAAGTTGAGGGTCTTCTTGTCCTGGTCGTACTTCGTGGAGCCCTTCTCGAGGGCGCCCATCACCTGGACGGTGCGGTGCGAGGTTTTCGCCTCGGAGAAGCTCACGTAAGGCGTCATGGTCTTCGTGAACGTCGTGAGTCCGAGCGCGAGGAAGCCGAGGATCAGGATGGCTCCGGCCCAGTAGGCGCGTTTCATGGCTTGTTCTCCCCGCCGGAACGCGTCTCGGCGGCGCGAACCCGGCGATCCAGGTAAATGAGGTAGCCGAAGATTCCGGCCCAGATGACGATGTTCACCGCGGCGACGTAGCCGAGAGCCGTGCTCATGCCGACCTCTCGCGGACGATGCGGGAAACGCGGCGGTCGAGGTTCCACATCCAGTAGAAAAGTCCCATGAAAGCCACCATCGACGAGAAGAAGATCAGGCGGATGTCGGACGACATCTTCACCTTTCCCTCCGTGTTGATCACGGTGTCCGGATGCAGCGACTGGTACATCCGGGGCACGGCGAAGACGAGGAACGGCACCGTCACGACCGCGACGAGCGCGTAGGCCGCCGAGAGGGTCGCGCGGCGCTCGGGATCCTCGAGCGCGCCCCTCAGGCCGAGGTAGGCGCCGTAGACGAGGAGGAGCAGGACGATCGACGTCTCGCGCGGGTCCCAGTTCCAGTACGAGTTCCACATGACACGCGCGAAGATCGAGCCGGTCACGGTCGCGAGGACGCAAAAGACAAACCCCAGCCGGGCGGCGGCCGCCGCGGCGTCGTCGTCCTCGATCCGGCGCTTCCTCAAATACCTCCACGAATACCAGGCCGCGACGAAGAACGCGAGGGTCGACACCCAGGCCTGAGGGACGTGGAAGAAGACGATCCGCGAGGACTCGCCGACGAAGCTCTGGGCGGGGCGCGCGTAGAGGAACGCCCCCCAGCAGATCGCCGCCATCCCGAGGCCCAGGAGCCACTTGGAGATGAGTCCGAGACTCTTCACGCGGGGATCATACCTGTCGGGCCGGGGCGGCCCATTAGTTCACTTGCTTCAGAGACTCCGTTTCAAAAAGGCCGTTTTGAGCGGACTTACTCCCGCCAGACGGCGTCGAAGAGAGCGAAAGCCGCCGTCGTGACGACGCCGTCGTAAGCCACGAGGACCCGCACGAAGTCGAGGCCGGCGGAGAAGTCCGCCTCGCGCGCCGCCACCTGCGTGCCCGAGACCGCGGCGATGAGCGGCGGGAGGAGAAGCGGAATGGAAAGGACCGCGAAGAGGGCGCCCTTCGCCGCCGCCTTCGAGACGAGCGCCGCGGTGAACGTGGACGCGCCCGCGAGGCCGAGGCACCCGAAGACGAGCAGGGCCACGAAGAGCGTCGGGCACGCGATCTCGAACGAGGTCAGGACGAGGAAGAGCGGCACGATGAACGCCGTCACCCCGAAGAGCAGGACGATGTTCACGAGGTACTTGCCGAGGAGGACCGCGGCGGGTGGCGCCGCGAGCCGAAGGGCAGCGGCCGTTCCGCCCTCCTCTTCCTTCACGAACACGCGGGCGAGGCCCGTCATCGCCGAGAAGAAGATGACGATCCACAGGAGCACCGCATTCACCGTGGGCCGGTCCTCGGGCGCGAGACGCGTCGGGCCGACCGCGTAGCCGACGAGGACGAGGACGGCGAACGCGAAGAGGAAGAGAGCGTTCACGGCGATGCGCGTGCGCCATTCCGCGAGGAGGTCCTTGCGGAGCACGGCGAGCGCGGCCCCGAGGAGGGGGGCGGGCGGGCGCGCGCTCACAACGACACGGTCTCGTCGGCCAGCGCGAGGTCCCGCGGGTCGTTGGACGCGATGATCGCGACCCCGCGGGAGCGCTGGGAGGCGACGACTCGGGCGACGACTTCGACGCCGTCCGCGTCGAGGTTCGAGGACGGCTCGTCGAGGAAGAGAACCGCGGGGTCGTGGAGCGTCGCGTATGCGAGCTTCACTCTCTGGCGCTGGCCCGTGGAAAGGGAGGAGAGAGATTTCTTCGAATGAGAGGAGGGCGGAAGGCCGACGCTCTCGAGGAGCGCCTGCGCGCGGCCAGGCGATGCCGGAAGGCCGTGGACGCTCTGGAAGAACGTCAGGTTCTCCTCGGCCGTCAGCTCTCCGTAGAGGGCGAGATCCGGCGCCACCCACCCGATGCACCAGGGGACGTCGCGCGGCTCATGTGCCGCCCTGGCGTCTTCACCTTCCAGGAAAATCCTCGTGCCCCCCCCGCTCGGCCGAATCAGTCCTGCGAGGGTCTTCAGCAGCGTCGTCTTTCCGCTCCCGTTCGAACCCGCGACGCCGAGGACGCGCCCCTCCGGAATCTCGAACGACAGCGGCCCGAAGATTCTCCGGGCGCCGTAGGAGCGCGTCAGGCCGTCCGCGACGAGGCGCATGCGCCGGGAAGGATAATCCCTCCCGTGCTGCAGCGATTCCTCGGCGTCCTCGTCTTTCTCGCGATTTCCCTGTGGGAGGCGACGCTGAGGATCACGATCGTCGGCGAGGAGAACCGGCAGGCGATCCGTGCGAAGGGGAAGAAGCCGCTCCACGCGATCTGGCACCAGCGGATGGTGGGGGGGATCCTCGCGCACCGCGGCGAGGGCTACGTCACGATGGCCTCGAAGAGCGAGGACGGCGAGATCATCGCGACGTTCCTCAGGTACTGGGGCTTCGTTGCCGCGCGCGGCTCGTCCTCGCGCGGCGGGGACGTCGCCTCCGCGGAGTTCCTCGAGGCCCTGAAGGCGGCCCCCGGCGGAGCTCTCACGCCCGACGGCCCGCGCGGGCCCGCGCGGACGTGCAAGCGCGGCATCCTCGTCCTCGCCGAGCAGGGGAACGGCCTCGTCCTGCCGTCGTCCTCGTCCTCGTCGAGCCCGCGCTTCCTGAACTCGTGGGACCGCTTCCTCATGCCGCTCCCGTTCTCGCGGTGTGTCGTCGTCTTCGGGCGGCCGCTCGAGCGGGGGGGCGACGAGACCGAGGAGGCGTTCCTCGCGCGCGCGGCCGCCGCGATCGACGCCGTCACCGACGAGGCGGACCGGCTCTGCGGCGTCGTGAACGCGCCGCGCGAAAGGCTGAAGAAGGCATGACGCTTCCCGTCACGCTCGCCCACGTCGAGGCCGCCGGCCGGCGGATCGCGCCGCACGTCCACCGCACGCCCGTCCTCACCTCCTCGAGTCTCGACGCACGCGTCGGCGCGCGCCTCTTCTTCAAGTGCGAGACGTTCCAGAAGGTCGGCGCCTTCAAGGCGCGCGGCGCGTTCTCGCGCCTGACGCTTTTGTCCCCGGAAGAGAAGCGCCGCGGCGTCGTCGCCTTCTCGTCGGGCAACCATGCGCAGGCGGTCGCGCTCGCGGCGCGGACGCTCGGCATCTCCGCGACGATCGTCATGCCGCACGACGCGCCCGCCCTCAAGCTCGCCGCGACGCGCGGCTACGGCGCGGCGGTGAAGGTCTACGACCGCGCGAGGGAGAGCCGCGAGTCGATCGCGAAGGACATCGTCGAGCGTGAGGGGCGCATCCTCGTCCCGCCCTTCGACGATCCGGCCGTCATCGCGGGGCAGGGCACGGCGGCGCTCGAGCTCCTCGAGGACGCGCCGGATCTCGACCTCGTCCTCGTCCCGTGCGGCGGCGGCGGCCTCCTCTCGGGCGTCGCGGTCGCCGCGACGGCGCTCCGTCCCGGGATCGGCGTCTGGGGCGTCGAGCCCGAGGCCGGCGACGATTTCAGGCGCTCGCTCGCGGCGGGGCACCCCGTCGAGATCCCGGTCCCCGCGACGATCGCCGACTGCCTCCAGACGACGCGCGCCGGCGTCCACACGTTCGCAATCGTCTCGGCGCTCGCGAGGGGGATTCTGACCGTCACCGACCTCGAGCTGCGCGTCGCGATGTCGGTCCTCTTCGCGCGCATGAAGCTCGTCGTCGAGCCGGGTGGAACGGCCGGGCTTGCGGCGCTTCTTGGCGGGAAGGTCCCGGACGCGGCAGGCAGGCGCGTCGGCGTCGTTCTGTCGGGCGGGAACGCGGACCCCGAAGCGTTCGGCCGGCTCGTGGCGGGACTGCCCGAGGACTCGGTCTAGAAGGCGACGTTGACGCCCGCGGTGAAGCGGAGCGTGCCGGACGTCAGTCCCAGGTCCTTGACCGCCGCGACGTCGAGGAACGTCCAGCGGCCGTCGAACCAGAACGAAAGCTTCTCGCCGGCGCGCACGTCGGCGCCCGCGCCGGCCTGGAGCGCGAGGAGGTTCTGGGACTGGTACGTCGTCCCGGCCGGGGGATTCCCGCCGTACGGGTTCACCCAGTGGTATCCGATCCCGGCGAGGAGGTACGGCTGCACGCGGCGGCTGGAGAGAAAGAAGAAGAGGAGCGAGCCTTCGACGGGCACGTGATCCGCGTCCACGGTGCTGCTCGCGCCCGACCAGCTCAGGCGCTCGTACCCGGCGGAGACCTCGAGGCCGAGGGCGCCCGTCAGCCGCGGGCGCCAGTGCACGCCGAAGGAGGGGTGCGCGCCGTCGGCGTCGGGGCCCGTCACGACGCCTCCGTGGGCGCCCCACTGCGCGTCCGGATCCGAGTTCGACTGGGCGGGTGCGGGGGCGGCGGCGAGGAGCGCCGCGGCGGCGCAGGCGAGGACGATCGGGCGGCCCGGCATCGGAGGCGGACTCTACCGCGCCCGGAACCCGGATCGCTCATAATCACGATACCTGTGGCCGGCAGAACCTGGAAGGACGACCTCCCCTCTCTGATTCTCGCGCTCGCCGCGCAGCTCGGGCTGGTTCGCGCGGTGGACTGGGCGCGCGCGAACACGGCCACCCACGATCTGGCGCGGTCGCTGGTCGAGAACCGGTTCTACTGGGCGCCCCAGGTCGGCTCCCTCCTCGTCGTGTTCCTCTTCGCGCGGCTCGTCGTGAACGCCCTGAACCTGCGGGGCGTCGCGATCGGCGACTGGCTGCGCTCCTCGGCCCTGCTCCTCGTCCTCGGTCTGGGGTGCCTCGTGGCCGCTCACCTCGACCAGATCCTGGCCCTCGCCGCTGAGCTCCTCGGGACCCCGGCGCTGCAGGCGGCCGCGCAGGACGTCGCCGCGTCGTCCCTCACGCGCCTGCTCTCCCGCACCGCGACGCTGCGGTTCGCGATCGACCTCGCCGGCCTCCTCTTCTGCCTCTTTGCGATCCGCCTCGGGAAACCGCCTCTGCCCGACGCCCAGCTCGCGCGGGGATACGCGTCGGCGAAGGACTGGGTCCGTTCGGGCGACGCGTACCTGAAGGCCGGCGACGTGCGGCGCGCGCGCCGGATGTTCAAGAAAGGCCGCTCGTGGGCGCGCCTCGCGGCGCTCGAGATGCGCGACGGCGAGCCGGCAGAGGCTGCCCGCCTCTACCAGGACGCGGGCGACGCCTGGCTCTGGGAGGCCTCGCGCGCCTGGCTGGCGGCGGGCAACTCGGCGGCCGCGGAGGAGACGGGCCTCAAGGCGCTCCAGCTCGCGCGCACGGGCGGCCGCTGGGACCGGCTCGCGGAGATCGCGGAGTCCCTCGGAGACAACGGCACCCTCGCGGAGGCGTGCCGGAAGCTCGCCGAGGCGACGACGAGCGGTCCGGTGCGTTCGGCGCTCTGGAAGCGCGCGGGCGAGGCGTACCGGGCGGCCGGGCGGCCCGGCGAGGCGGGCGAGGCGTTCCGCGCTGCGCAGGAGTACCTGCTCGCCGGAGAGCTGTTCGCCGAAAGCGGCCGCTCGACGGAGGCCGTCCAGAGTTTCGAGAAGAGCGGCGCGCTGACGAAAGCCGCGCTCGCGGCCGCGCGGGCGGGCGACGAGAAGTCGGCGCAGGAGCTCCTCGCTCGCGAGGCCGAAACGCGGGGTGATCTCGTGTCCGCCGCGGACGCGTGGCGGCGCGCGGGCCAGCCGCTCAGGGCCGCCGGCTTCTACGAGCGCGCCGGGGACCTCGTGAAGGCGGGAGACGCCTGGAAAGACGCGGGCCGCCCGGAGCGCGCGGCCGCGCTCTACCAGAAGGGCGGCGCGAACGAGGCGGCTGCAGAAGCCTACGAGGCGACGAACCAGTACGAGAAGGCGGCGACGCTCTACGTCGAGCTCAAGAAGTACGACAAGGCGGCCGCGCTGTTCCGCGCGGCGGGGCGTCTCCCGGCGGCGGCGGCCGCGCTGCAGGCGGACCATCAGTACGACGAGGCCGCCCAGCTCTTCCACCGGACGGGCCGGAGCCTCGAGGCCGCGCGCTGCGCCCTCCTCGGCGGGCACCGCGAGAAGGCCTGGGAGTACCTCACGAGCGTGCCGCGCAACGACGAAGGGCTCGGGGAGCTCTTCCACGACCTCGCGCGCGCGCACCTTGCCGTGAACGAGCCGAAGGATGCCATCCACGTCCTGCGCGAGTTCCTGCCGCGCGGACCGGTCCAGGCCGACAACCTGCCGCTCCACATGACGCTTCTCGGGGCGCTGCGCACCGCCGGCGACTCCGGCGAGGGCGTCGAGCTGGGCCGCATCGCAGCCTTCGACCCGTCCGTCCTCGACGGCTCGAGCGCGGTGCCGCCGCTCCCCTTCGGGGACGTCGAGATCGACTCCTCGATGCCGTCCGCGCTCATCCGGACGCCCGCGGTGCACAAGTCCGGACCGTACGCGGCCGTCACGCGCTCGCCGGTCACGCAAAAGGTCCAGCCGCCGAGGCTGGCCATCCCCGGACCCGTGTCGCCGCCGCCGCCGCCGCTGCCCGCGCCGCCGACCCCGCCCGCGTTCCGGGCGGGGTCGGGTCTCCCCGAGACGCCGGAGGACCGTTACGAAATCCTCGCGGAGCTCGGCCGGGGCGGCATGGGCGTCGTCCACAAGGCGCTCGACCGCAAGCTCGACCGTTTTGTCGCCGTGAAGATCCTGCCGTGGCAGCTCCGCGGCGACGAGACGGCGATGCGGTACTTCAAGCGCGAGGCCAAGGCGATCGCGGCCCTCAAGCATCCGAACATCGTCGCCCTCTACGACTATGGCGACGGCTTCGGCTCGCTCTACCTCGCCATGGAGTACCTCGAGGGGCCGAACCTCCAGAAGCTCATCAAGAAAGACCCCGAGCGCGTGAGGAAGCACTGGCGCAACTGGTTCACGCAGGCGACGCGCGGGGTCGCGGCCGCCCACGCGAAGGGGATCCTCCATCGCGACCTCAAGCCCGCGAACCTCATCCTCGACGAGCACGGCACGCTGCGCATCCTCGACTTCGGCCTCGCTCTTCCGCAGGCGGACGCGGGCGGCACGTCGAAGCTCATCGGGAGCCCCGCGTTCTTCCCGCCCGAGGTCCTGCGCGGCGAGATGCCGAGCCCGGCGTCCGACATCTACTCGCTGGGCGCGGCTTTCTACACCCTCGCGACCGGCCGCTGGCCGTACGTCGGCGAGGACGTCCTCGTGGCGCGCCTCGAGCGCGACCCCGACGACCCGCGTCCGTACGCGCCGTTCCTGAACGAGGAAGAGATCCGGATTCTCATGAAGACGCTCGCCCGGCACCGGCCCGAGCGCTACCCGGACGGCGGCGAGCTCCTCGCGGCGCTCCTCGCGCTGGAAGGGTAGGCGCTCCGCCAGGGAGCGGGGCCCTTCAGTCGAGCGTCTTCCTCAGGCGGATCAGGCCCTGGCGGATCCGCGTCTTGATCGTGCCCAGAGGCTTCTTCAGCCGGTCGGCGATTTCGACGTGGGTCAGGCCCTGGAAGAACGCGAGCTCGATGGCTTCGCGCTGCGCGGGAGGAAGCGTCGCGACGGCTTCGCGCATGAGGTCGCGGGCCTGGCGGTGAGAAGCCACCTGGTCGGGCGGCGCCTGCTCGTCGAGGGGGTCGAGGTTCACGAGGGGATCGTCGAACGAGATCGTGCGGTCCTCGCGGCGGTGGCGCTGGCGCCGGCGGTCGATGGCGCGCGAGCGCGCGACCGCGAAGATCCATGCCGGCGGCGCTCCCCGTGAGGCGTCGTACTGGCCCGCCTGCCGCCAGATCTGCCAGAAGACGTCGAGGACGACGTCCTCGGTGTCCTCGGCGCTCCGGAGGATCTTCCACACGAATGAATGGACGGGCGAGGAGTACCGCGAGTAGAGCGCGTCGAGGGCGGCCGAGTCTCCCTGCTTGATCCGCGCGAGGAGATCGAGGTCGGCGGCGGAATCCTGCACCGGGCGAGATCTTACGGTGGGGGAGACTTCACGCGGGCTTTCGCCGTTTCAGGAGGTAGTGGGAGACCATCCATTCGTTCCCGCCGCGGAACCCGAAAAGCTCGGCGCAGGCCATGAAGAAGACGCGCCAGGCCTCGACGCGCGCCCGCGCCCTTGCCCCGGGCGCCGGCGCGAACACCGCGCGCGCCTCCTCGCGCCGCGCATCCAGGTTCGCGAGCCAGGCCTCGGCCGTCCGAGCGTAGTGCACGCCCGAAACCCGCCAGTGCTCCTCGACCGTGAGATCGTTCGCAAAGCAGAACGCGAGGCGGTCGGAGGGCATGAGGCCGCCGGTGAAGAAATTGCGGGCCATCCAGTCGGCCTCGCCGTCCGCGACGAACGGGTAGGCCGCGTCGCGGTGCGAGAAGACGTGCAGGAAGAACCGCGCGTCGGGCCGCATCCACGCCGCGACACGCGCGAAGAGCACGTCCCAGTTGCGCATGTGCTCGAACATCTCGACCGACACGACCCGGTCGAACGTGGCTTCCGGCGCGAAGTCGTTCATGTCGGCCGTCACGATCCGGAGATTCGCGAGTCCGAGGCGGCGAGCCTCCTCCTCGATGTGGACGCGCTGGTCGCGGGAGTTCGAGACCCCCACGATCCGAGAATTGGGAAACCGCTCGGCCATGAAGATCGAGAGGGAGCCCCAGCCGCAGCCCAGCTCGAGCACGTCCTGTCCGTCCTCGAGCCGCGCGCGCCGGCACGTGAGGTCGAGCATGGCTTCCTCGGCCGCGTCCAGGGACGTGACGCCGGGGGGGAACAGCGCGCTCGAGTACTTGAGGCGTTTTCCGAGCGCGAGCCTGAAGAACGCGGGAGGCACCTCGTAGTGCTGGTCGTTGGCGGCGCGGGTCTCGAGCGCGATCGGGCTCTGGTGCATCGCGGCGACGAAGGCGGCGTGCCGCCGCTGGACTTCTTCGACGTCTTCGGCCCTCTCCTCCTCGAGGCGCCGGGCGCAGAGCCGGCGGATCGCGGCCCGGAGGACGACGTCGGGGACGAGGCCGGAGGAGACGAGACGGTCGATGTTCATGTCTTCGGGAACCAGGGCACGAACGCGCTCGTGGTGCGCTGGTACCGGCGGTAGTCCTCGCCGCGCGACCGGAGAGCCTGCTCCTCCGTGGCCGGGATGCCGGTCACGCGGAGCAGGAAGAACAGCATGAGCGCCGGCCCGAGCGCGGAGAGCGAGCCCCATGGCGATCCCAGCGCGAAGACGAGCCACGACACCCAGACGAGCCATTCGAAGAAGTAGTTCGGATGGCGCGAATACCGCCAGAGGCCGACGTCGCAGGTCCTGCCGCGATTCGCGGGATCCCGCTTGAACGCGGTCAGCTGGGCGTCGGCGAGGCTCTCGCCCGCGATCGAGACGAGCCAGAGCGCGGCTCCCGCGATCTCCCAGCCCGAGAAGCGCGGCGCGGGGTTGAGAGCGGCGAGCAGCATCGGCAGCGACAGGAAGACATCCAGCAGCCCCTGCAACAGGAAGAAGAACAGGAATCTCCGGGAGACGTTCGCCCCCTTTCCGGACCACTCGGCGCGGAGCGCCCGGTACCGGCCCTCCTCGGGCTCGCCGTGCATGCGACGCGCGAGGTGGACGGTGAGGCGCATCGACCAGATGAGCGCCATCCCGGCCACGGCCGCGCGGCGCGGCGCCCAGCCGGGGCCGAGAAGAGCGTAGAGGAGCGCGATGAGGCCGATGCCCGCGGACCATCCCGGATCCACGATCCCGGCGTCCTTCAGCCGGAAATGCCACGCCCAGAGCGCCGCCATCATCGTGAGCGCCACGGCCGCGGCGAGGAGCGCGAGACGGAGCGCCTCAGACCACATCGGCGGCCCGAGTGTCTTCGTTGCGAGGGTCTCTCTTCACGAGCAGTTCTCTCATTCCGTCCCCGGGCCCGAGCCGCGCGAGCTCGCGGAGAACGAAGACGGCCATCGCGATGTTCCCGAGGGCCATCACGAGGACGAACCAGAAGGTCCGCGCGGCCGTGCGCGTCTCCTTCCAGCAGACCCACGCGAAGAACGTGAGAAAGCCGCAATACGCGTCGAAGAGCGTGGCGATCATCCAGGGATCCTTCAGGGAGGGACCCGCGTTCCAGAGAGCCACACGCGAGGACGCCCAGCCGGTGACCGCCAGCATGACCGCGAGGATGGCCGAGAAGAGAAGAGTCAGGGAACGGCGCGCGCTCATGGCGCGCCCCGATAGGCCGGAATGGGTCCGAGCGAGCGGTTGCCCGACCGGGTGAGGACGAACTGGACGTCGTTCACGTAGCGCTCGACGAATCCCCCTTCGCAATAGGCGAGGTAGTACTCCCACATCCGGAGGAAGCGTTCGTCGAAACCGAGGGCCGCGGCCTCGGCGCGGCGCGCGAGGAAGCGCGTGCGCCAGCGGCGCAGCGTCTCGGCGTAATGAGGACCGATCTCCTCGAGCCGGTCGATGAAGAGGGTCGTGCGGCGGGAAAGCGCCGAGGCGATGGCGGCGAGCGAAGGCACGTGGCTGCCCGGGAAGACGTGCTTCTTGATGAAATCCGGCCGCGCGAGCAGCCGGTCGTGCCGGTGGTCCGGCATGGTGATCGTTTGAACGACGGCGAGTCCGTCCGGTGCGAGAAGCGCGTCGCACGTCTCGAAGAAACGCCCGAGGTATTCGAAGCCCACGGCCTCGAGCATCTCGATCGACACGATGCGGTCGAATCGCTTTCCCTCCGCCGGCAGAGTCCGGTAGTCCACGAGGCGGACGTCCACGAGGTCCGAAACGCCGCCCTCCCGCGCCCGCTGAATCGCAAGGGCTCTCTGCTCCGTCGAGAGCGTGACGCCGGTGACGCGGCACCCGTACGTGCGGGCGGCCCAGACCGCGAAGCCGCCCCACCCGCAGCCGATCTCGAGCACGTTGGCGCCCGGGCCGAGGCCGGCCAGGTCGGCGACCCTGCGCCACTTGTTTCGCTGGGCGTCCTCGAGCGACTCGTCGTCCCGGGAGAAGAGCGCGCACGAATAGGTCATCGTCTCGTCGAGGAAGAGGCGGTAGAACGCGTTTCCGAGGTCGTAGTGCGCCTCGATGTTCCGGCGGGCGCCCGCCGGCGTGTTGCGCCGCGCGGCGTGGAGCAGGCGGTTGCCCCAGTTCCGGAGGCGTGCGAGAGGCGAGTCGCGGTCGAAGCGGTCGGCGTTCGCGATGAAGAGCCGGACGACCGCAACGAGGTCGTCGGTCTTCCAGTCGCCGTCCATGAAAGCCTCGGCCGCGCCCAGGTCGCCGCCCGTGACGAGCCGCCGGAACGCGCGCCAGCGAACGGCCTCGATGCGCGCCGAGGGGCCCGCGCCGGGATCGCCGAAGCGCTGGACGGCGCCGTCCGGAAAGACGAGGCGGAGAGAGCCGCCTTCCAGCCCCGCGAGCTGACGCAGCACGAGGCGGACGGCGAGCCGGTCGGCGGGCGAGGGTGCTCCGGTCGCGGCGAGAGAACGGTCTTCGGCAAACGATGTCGAGCTCAAGCGTGTCTCCTCGTCTCCGGACTCTTTCGTGCGAACGGGGACCGGGGTGCGGCCCCCGCATAGAGGGCGCCTTCGGGCGGCGCGGGCTTCGTGAACGACGGAACGCGTTTCAGGAGCAGGACGAATGCGTGCAGGTGGATCCAGGCCATGACGCGGAGCGGCATCAGGGGGTGCCGGACCAGCGCGCCCGCGAGGGAACGGGCCGTCAGCGGCGAGCGCCGCCCCGCGAAGAACGCCTCGAAGAACTTGCCTCCTTCGGGTCCGGACTCGAACTCGTCGACGTGTGCGCGAAGGGTTTTCCCCGGGGGCGTCACGACGAACGTGTACGTCGTGTCCATCCCGATGAACGGCGAGATGTGGAACGCCTTCGGGAAGCGGGCCGAGATCGTCTCCCCGTCCGCGCCGTCCGGGCGCCGGAGCAGGTAGGCGTACCCCTCGCCGAACGTGTTGTTGATCTCCGCGATCGCGAACGCGAAGCGCCCCGCCTCGTCGAAGGCGTAGTAGTAGTTGACCGGGTTGAACGCGTACCCGAGCACGCGCAGGTGCGTCAGCAGGAAGAGCCGCGCCGGAGGAGGTACGCCGCGCGCCGCGAGCCATCGGTTCGCCTTTTCGCGGATCGAGCCCGCGCCTCTCCCCATGTAGTCGCGGTCGTGGAGGCTCGTGAGGTTCGCCCGGCCGTGCGAGAAGAACGGGATCTCCCGCGCGAGAGAGTCGAGGTCGTCCACGTCCACGAGCGCCTCGTACACGCGGTACTGGAAGCGGTGCGGCTTCGGCGTGAATCGTTCGTGCCGCACGACGCCGGTGTAGAGAGAGGGCGCCGGCAGGCTCACGGAAAAGGCACCCCGAGGGCCGCCGCCGCGGCTATTCCGGAATTGAGGCCGTCCTCGTGGAAGCCGTTGCCGAAGTACGCGCCGGCGAAGTACGTGCGCCTGACCCCGTTGAGACGCGGAAGGTCCTCCTGGGTCGCGAGGCTCTTCGTCGTGTAGACGGGATGGGTGTAGAGCATCGTCCTCATGCGCTGCCCTTCGGCCACCTGCCGGCCGGGATTCAGCGTCACGAGATACTTCCCGGGACCCGGCACGCCCTGGAGCCGATTCAGGTCGTACGTCACCGTGGCTTGCTGCCCGGGCACCTTGCAGTCGGCGAGACAGTAGTTCCACGAGGCCCGCGCCTTCGCCCGCGACGGCAGGAACGACTCGTCCGAATGGAGGACCGTGTCGTTCGCGGAGTACGTCCACGCGCCGAGGAGGCGCGCCTCGTCCCCGGACGGTTCTGCGAGCAGCGCGAGGGCCTCGTCCGCGTGGGTGGCGACGACGGCGGCGTCGAACCGCTGTGTCCCGCCGTCCGCGAAATGCAGTGTCACGCCCGCCGCGTCGCGCGAAAGCGTTCGCACCGGCGTGGCGAGATGCACGTGGTCCCTGACGGGAGCCGTCAGCGCTTCCACGTACCGGCGGCTGCCGCCCGTGACCGTCCTCCATCGGAATTGCGTCGTGACGCCGAGGAAACCGTGGTTCCGGAAGAAACGCACGAGGAGGCCCGCCGGGAACTCCTCGATGCCGAGCGTGCCGGACGACCACACGGCCGCCGCCATGGGCCCGAGGTAGTGCCGTTTCATCGCGTCGCCGTAGCGGCCCTCGCGCAGGAAGGCGCCCAGCGTGAGCCGGTCGGCGTCCTCACGGTCGAGAAGGCGCGGGGCCTCGCGGTTGAAACGGGCGATGTCCCGGAGCATTCCGAGGAAGGTCGGCGAGACGATGTTCGAGGGTTGCGCGAAGAGGCCCGAGAGGCCCGTGCCGCACCACTCGAGGCCGCAGGTGTTGCAGCGGACCGAGAACGACATGTCGCTCTCGTGGTGCGGCGTGCCGAGCGCGTCGAACAGCCGGCAAAGGTTCGGATACGTCTCGCGGTTGAAGACGAGGAATCCCGTGTCGAGGGGAACAGTGCCCCCGCGGGCCGGCGCGTCCTGCGTGTGGGCGTGCCCGCCGGTGCGGGCCTCACGCTCGAAGACGCGCACGGTGTGGCGGCGGGACAGCAGCCAGGCCGCCGACAGGCCGGAAATCCCCGTGCCGATCACCGCGATTTCCAGGTGCGCACCCCCACGAAATCAAATACGCCCGCCGACGGAATCCGGATGAGCGTTCGCGGGCTCTCCCGAGGTCAGCGGGTGGCGCGCGTCGGCTGGCGGAGCCGCTTCGGCGGCCGCGGGGCCCTGCGCGCGGGCGGGCGGTTCGCGCGGAGCCAGTCGCGCAGCGCGACGGCGTCGCTCACGCAGGCGTCGGCGCCGGCGAGCGGAACGAGCGCCGGGTCGAGGCGGAACGCGAGCCCTCCCGCGAGCACCTTCGCGCCGGGGGCGATCTTCCGGATCTCCTTCACGAGCGGCGCGCAGCCGGCGACGTGCGCCGCGAGGGCGATCGAGAGTCCCACGGCGTCCGGCTGGCGCATCGAGACGAAGTGGATCGTCGCCTCGCGCGGCAGGTTCGCGCCGAGGAACTCGACCTGCCAGCCTTCCTGGCGGCCGATCTCGGCGACGATGCGCGCTCCGAGGTCGTGGAACTCTCCGGCCGGACAGACGAGCACGAGGCGGGGCGCGCCGAGGCCGGGCAGGGGGACGTCCCGCGCGCCGAGCTGGAAGGCGCGCGCCACGAGCGCCGTGGCGAGGTGCTCTTCTCCGATGGAAATCTCGCCGCGCTGCCACATCGCCCCGATCTGCTCGAGTGCGGGCTCGACGAGATCCCGCGCGACGGCCGCGAGATCCATCCGGTGCGCGCGGGCGCGCTCGAATGCCCCTTGAACGGCCGACTCGTCTCCCGCGAGGAGCGCTACGAGGAGGGGACCCCAGTCGGGCCGGTCCGGGCGGGCTGAAACCGGGCGTCGTCTGGCAGGCACGGAAGGCACGATAAGGGATACGCCGCGCACCTTCACGCGGATTCCGGCATCGGCGACTCCTGCCGGGGCCGGGCGGCAGGGGACGTGGCGCGGAGCGCAGAGGCCGCGATGCCGCGGAGCATGCCGCCGAAGACGAAGCGGTGAAGCGGATAGAGCGCGTACCAGTAGGCGAGGCCGAGGAGGCCAGAGGCGTCGAAAACGGCGGTCTGGCGGATCTCGGCGCCGCCCGGAACCGGCGTGACCTCGAACTGCAGCCAGGCCCGGCCCGGAACCTTCATCTCGGCGCGCAGGCGCAGCAGGCGGTTCGGCTCGACGGCCTCGACGCGCCAGAAGTCGAGCGCGTCGCCTTCCCGGACCTCGTCCGGATTGCGGCGGCCGCGGCGGAGGCCGACGCCTCCGGCGAGGAGATCGAGGAACCCGCGGAGCCGCCAGAGGACGTTGCCGCAGTACCAGCCGGTGTCTCCTCCGATGCGCCGGATCGGGGCGAAGGCCGCGGAGGGGGGCACCCCGACGAGGGTCTTCCGGCTGTCGACGAAGCGCGTGCCGATCCGGTCGCCTCCGTAGCGCTCGGTCAGCCCGGAGGCGGAGAAGGCGTCCGACCAGCGCGTCCGGGCGAAGGCGTCGTCCTCGTTCACGAGAGCCCGCGCGATCGCCTCGGTGACGCCGCGTGGCTTGACGGGGAAGGCCGCGGCGGCGGCGGAGTCCCGGACGACGGTGGGATTGCGCATGCTGTCCACGAGCTTGCGACCGACACGCGCATAGAGCGGCGTCACGAGGCCGAGCCAGAGGCTCGACAGCCGGGGCGTCAGGAGCGGAACGGGGATCAGGAACCGCCTCAGGCCACGCTGCCGCGCGTACTCACGCATGAGGTCGCCGTAGGTCACCCGATCGGGGCCGCCGATCTCGTAGACGCGCCCTTCGCCCGGCGGAAGATCGAGCGCCGCGGCCAGGAAGGCGATCACGTCCTCGACGGCGATCGGCTGGGCTTCCACCCCGACCCAGCGCGGGCAGATCATCACGGGGAGCCGCTCGACCAGCGCGCGGATCATCTCGAAGGAGAGGCTGCCGGAACCGAGCACGATCGAGGCCCTGAGCTCGACCACCGGAACCCCCGACTCCCGCAGGATCGCGCCCGTCTCGTGGCGGCTCTTGAGGTGCTCGGAGAGCCCGCCTCCGGCGTCGCCCAGTCCGCCCAGGTAGACGATGCGCCTGACGCCGGCCTCCCGCGCGGCGGCGCCGAAGATCCGAGCGGCTTCGCGGTCGCGCGCCGCGAAGTCCTCGCCGCCCATCGAGTGAATCAGGTAGTAGGCCGTGTCGACGCCCGCGAGGGCCCGTGCCACGGCCGAAGCGTCGAGCGCGTCGCCGCCTGCGAGCTCGGTCGAAGGGGCCGCCCGCCCGCGCAACTCCTCCGGGCGGCGGACGAAGCATCGCAAGGACACGCCCCGCCGCTCGAGCTCCGCGTGCAGCCTCCCGCCGACGTAACCCGTCGCACCGGTCAGCAGGATCAGGCGCCGGGCCATCGGGGTGTGCATGGGGCCTCCGCCAGACCCTACGCTCCGGCGCCGGAAAGGGATGTTCGGGAGCTAGAGGATCCGGACCCGCACCTCGCGGACCAGCTCGGGCTCCGTGATCTCGACCTTCTCCTCGACGGCCGCGCGCTGGATGAGCCCGCGCTCGCCCTCGACGATGAGCGTCATGCCCGTCTCGATCTCGTCGAACGTGGCCTCCAGGACGGACTCGTCCGGGTTCTTCACGATGACGGACTCCACGACGGCGGGCTCGCGGCCCGCGACGACGAGACGGAACGTGGAGGTTTCCTTCGCGTGCTTGTTCTTTTCCTTGCGCGCGAGCTCGCGCGCCCTCTTCTGCGCTCTCTTCTGTCTGATTTCCCAGGCCCGCATTCGGCTCCTTCCGGGGCGCGCGAAGCGCCGTCCGCGGGCATGATACCCGCCGGGCGGTAACCTCCGCTCCGGAGGCTTCGATGAAGGCTCTCTTCCTTGCCGCCCACGGCGGCCTCGACGTGCTCCAGTACGGCGACCGGCCCGATCCGGCGGCCGGTCCCGGCGAGATCCTCGTGCGCGTCCGCGCCGCCGCGATGAACCGGCTCGACCTCTTCGTCCTGGCCGGGATCCCCGGCGTCCCGATCGCCCTTCCGCACGTCCCGGGGGCGGACGGTTGCGGCGTCGTCGAGGCGCTCGGCGCCGGCGTGAAGGGCCCCGCGCCGGGCACGCGCGTCGTGATCCAGCCCGGGCTCTCGTGCGGCGCGTGCGAGTTCTGCCGGGCGGGCCAGCAGAGCCTGTGCATCTCGTACCGGATCCTCGGCGAGCACGTCCCGGGCACGTTCGCCGAGCTCGTCTCCGTGCCGGCGTCCAACGTCCACCCGGCCCCAGCCGGCCTCACGGACGAGCAGGCGGCGGCGTTTCCGCTCGCCGCGCTGACGGCGTGGCGCCTGCTCGTGACGCGCGCGGCGCTGAAGCCGGGCGAGACGGTGCTCATTCACGGGATCGGCGGCGGCGTCTCCACGTTCGCGCTCCAGATCGCGAAGCTCTGCGGGGCCTCGCGCGTGATCGTCACGTCGTCGTCGGAGGAGAAGCGCGTCCGCGCGAAGGAGATGGGCGCCGACGACGTTCTCGACTCGAAGGACGACGTCGGCAAGCGCGTCCGCGAGCTGACGAAGAAGCGCGGCGTCGACGTCGTCGTGGACTCGGTCGGCGCGGCCACGTGGAAGCACTCGCTCGTCGCGGCGGCGAAGGGCGGCCGGATCGTCACCCCCGGCGCGACGTCGGGCCCGAACCCCGAGGAAGAGATCCGCCACATTTTCTGGAAGCAGCTCTCGATCCTCGGCTCGACGATGGGAACCGACGCGGAGTTCGCCGCGCTCCTCGCCGCCGTCTCCGCGGGCCGCATCGTCCCGGTCGTGGACTCGGTCGTGCCGCTCGCGGAAGGGCGAAAGGCCTACGAGCGCATGCAGTCGTCCAACGGCCTCGGCAAGATCGTGGTGAAGGTGTCCGGATGAGCGCGCCCGACGCCGATCTCCCGATGCTCCGCCACACCGTCGCGACGCTCGCGTACCGCGCGGGCAAGGTGCTGCGCGACGCGCCCCCGGCCTTCGGCGCTTTCCGGGCGGGCGAGGGCGGCAAGACGGCGGTCGAGATCCTCGCGCACATGGGAGACCTCTTCGACTGGGCGCTCACCATGGCGGACGGCAAAGCGGTCTGGCACGACGCGGCGCCGCTCCCGTGGGAGAGCGAGGTCGCGCGCTTCTTCGCGGCGCTCGAGCGCTTCGACGCCCGGCTCGCCGGCGGCGCGCCGCTCGCCCAGCCCGCGCCGAAAATCTTCCAGGGTCCCGTCGCGGACGCCCTCACGCACACGGGGCAGCTCGCGATGCTGCGCCGGATGGCGGGGGCGAAGATGAAGGGCGAGAACTACTTCGTCGCCGACGTCGCCGCCGGCCGCGTCGGGCTCGCGCAGGCGGCCCCCCGCCGCGAGTTCGACTGAGCGGGCGCCCCGGCGTCGATTGCGCAGGCGGCGGACGCCGAATAGACTGAGTCTCGGAATCACGAGACCAGGAGGCCGCATGCCGACACCCCTTTCCCGGCGCGAGCTCGTCGAGCGCTGTCTGTCCGCCGGAGCCCTCTTCCTCGCCCCGGCGCTGCCGCTCTCGGTCGCGACGCCGCTCTTCGCCGACGAAGCGGCGCACCCCGTCACGCCCCCGAACGAGCTCGGCCCCTTCTACAAGAAGAAGGCTCCCCGCACGACGACGCTCGCGCCCGCGGGCGCCGTGGGCGTCCCGCTCACGGTCGACGGCGTCGTCCTCGACACGCGGGGCGAGCTGCTGCCGGGCGCGGTCCTCGAGCTCTGGCACGCGTCCAGCGCGGGCCTTTACGACAACGAGGGCTATCTCTACCGGGCCGCTATCGAAGCGGGCCCGAAGGGCGCGTACGAGTTCCGGACCGTTCTTCCGGGCCACTACGTCGGCCGCGTCTGCCAGCACATCCACTACATGGTGACGGCGCCGGGCCACAAGCCGCTCGTCACGCAGCTCTACTTCGCGACCGACCCCGCGTTCGACGGGGACCCGGACAAGAACTTCCGGAAGGACCCGCTCATCACGAGCCGCGAGCTCGTGCGGCCCGTCGCCCTCTCGGCCGACGGCGCCGCGGTGCGCGCGCGGGTCCGCTTCGAGGTCTGCCTGGAGCGCGCCTGATGGGCCGCCCGCCCGATCACACGTTCCAGCCTCAGGGGCGCCCGACGGCCGGCGCGAGTGAACCGCTCGGGGACTCCGTCGCCGCCTCGTTCGAGGACGGGACGGTGCGCGTCTACGGTCCCGGCGGCGACGTGCGCCGGACCTGGAAGGCGGGGGAGAAGGCATTCGCCGCACTTTCGTTTTCGGGCGACGGGCTGCGGCTCGTCGGGGGCG
Source organism: Thermoanaerobaculia bacterium (assembly GCA_036504335.1). GTDB lineage: Bacteria > Acidobacteriota > Thermoanaerobaculia > UBA5066 > UBA5066 > Fen-183. The sequence continues at coordinate 11,094 of DASXVJ010000030.1, read as the reverse complement.
GGCGCGACGGGCGCGTCACCCTCGCGGACGCGAAGGACGGGCACGAGATCGGCTCATTCGCCGCGCATGCGACCCGCATCCGTGGGCTCTCGGTCTCGCGCGACGGGGGTGTCGTCGCGACGTCGGCAAAGTCCGAGGCTGCCGCGTTCCGGGCGGAAGGCGGCGTGCGCCTCTTCACGCTCGGCTCGACCTTCGCGGAGGTGTCGGGCGTCGCGGTGGCGCCCGCCGGGGACCGCGTCGCCGTGGCGTTCACGGACGTCGACGTCAGGCTCGTGGACGCCGCGACCGGGCGCGTCGCGCTGACGATCTCCGATCTCGACATGGCGGCGTTCGCCCTCGCGTTCTCGCCCGACGGGCGGCTTCTCGCGTGCGGGTGCGCGGACGGCCGCGTCTCGGTGCGTGACGCCAAGACGGGCGCGCGCGTGCGGGCCGACGAGAGCCACGCCGAACCCATTGGAGCCGTGGGCTTCTCGCCCGACGGCGCATGGGTCACGAGCGTGGGGATGAGCATGAATCCTGCGACGCGCGAAGCGTCGGTCCGGACGACGCCCCTCCAGGCGGGCTCTGCCACGACGGAGAGCCTCGGCGTGCTTCCCCACGCAAGTCTCGGCTTCTCGAAGGACGGGACCGCGCACGTCGCGTCGGCCGGAACCGAGGGCGTGCGCGTGTGGGACGTGTCGCCCCCGAAGAAAGCCTAGGCCGGAATCCAGAGCGTGAACGTCGCGCCGGGGCCGTCGTTGTTCGCGACGTCCAGCCGCCCTCGGTGCGCCTGCAGGACCTTCTGGACGACCGTGAGGCCGAGGCCGGTGCCGGGCACCGTCTCCGAGCCCTGGAACCGCAGGTAAGGCGTCGCGATCCTCGACTTCTCCGCGGGCGGGAAGCCGGGGCCCTCGTCCGAGACGTCGAGGCGGAGGAACGCCTTTCCGTCCTCGTCGAGGACGCGCGCCGCGATGCGGACGGTGCCGCCCTTCGGGCTGAACTTCACGGCGTTCCCGAGGAGGTTCGCGGCCGCGCGCCGGAACATTTTCGTGTCGAGCCGCACGTGCGGCAGGTCCGCCGGGACGTCTACCGCCACGGCGACGCCCCGCGGGACGGCCATCCACCGCGCCTCCTCGAGCGGAAGCGCGAGCGCCTCGGCGACGGACGCGGGCCGCCGCTCGGTCTCGGGCGCGTCCCCGGGGCGGTAGACGAGGAGCGCGTCCTCGATGAGGCCCTGCAGGCCGCGCGCCGAGGCGAGAGAGCCGTCGAGCAGCTTCGCGAGGCGCTCGTCGCCCCCGCGGCGCTCCTTGTCGCGCGTGAGCTCGAGCGCGGCCGAGAGCGCGGAGAGCGGGTTCTTCATGTCGTGAACGAGCATCGCCGTCAGGCGCGAGCGGTCGCGGTCGGCGAGCGCGCGCCGGTGCTGCTCGAGCGCGAGCTCCTCGACCTGGCTCTGCAGGTTTCCATAGAGCCGCGCGGCCCGGATCGCGAGCGCGAGCTGGTCCGCGACGCGCCCGAAGAAGACGAGCTCGTCCTGCGGGAACGCGCGCGGGGCCTCCCACGACATTCCGAGAACGCCGATCGCCTCGCCCTCGCGGTGGATCGGGATGCCGAGGAAACTCTTCGCCCCGAGCGCCTCGAGGGCCTCGGCCGCGAGGGGGTCGGCCTGGGCCAGCGCGCCGCGGTCGGCGACGACGTACGGGTCCGTCGAGGTCACGAGCGCGCGGAACGGCTCGCTCTCGGGCAGCGGCCGCTCGTATCCGACGAACGACGTCGGGACGTCGCCGGGCCTCCAGTCCATCAGGACCGTGCACGACTCGCCGTCGTCGTTCAGGAACCAGATCTCGACGGAGTTCGCGTTGAAGCGCGTGCCGAGGAGCTCGGTTGCCGAGTCGAGGATCTCCTCGAGGTCGAGCGAGTCACGCGCGGCGAGCGCGATGGAGGCGAGGATCTCGTTGCGTTTCGCCTCGACGCGCAGGCGCTCCTTGAACGCGTTCTCCTCGCTCGCCGAGCGCCGCCTGTGCAGGAGCAGCAGGCGCTCGAGGCGCATCGCGAGGAGCGGGCCCTCGTCGCGCTCGCGGACGACCTCGAACGACTCGAGCGGGATGCGGCGCACGAGCGGATCCGTGATTTCGACGCCGGGCGGCACGACGACGAGGCACGGCGGCGGCGCCTTCGCGACGTCGAGGAGCGGCGGGCGCGTGAGCGCGAAGCCACGCCCGAACGCGTCCGGCCGCGTGACCCAGACGACGGGCCAGTGAAGGAAGAACTTCGGATCGTGAACGTCCCTCTCGTCGTGCCGCTCGACGAGGAGGCCGGAGCCGGCCAGCGTGCGCGCGACCCATTCCATCGCCTCGGGCTCTCCCACGAGCCGGACGGTCCGGAGGACTCCGTCGCGCAGGGGGCGCGCCATGGCGTCGGCGGCGGGTTCCACGCGCGCATTCTCGCCGTCGGCGCGCCCCGCCGTCCACCGCATCCGCGTGCGATGATCGACTCGTGCCGGCCGGCCTCGTCCTCGCCGCCGCTCTCCTCATCAGCGCCGCTCCCGCGGCTGCCCCGGAGAGGCCCGTCTTCGCCTCCTACGACGTCGTCGAGTCGACGCGCTCCGTCACGCCGGCCGGCGAGCGCACCAGCGGCGCCGCGGGCTCCGTGAAGGTCGCGGGCGGGCGCGCCCGCTGGGAGCTCCCGCACGGGTCGTTCCCGCGCTCGAGCGCCTCGGTGGCGATCTCCGACGGGGCGCTCATGACGCTCCTCGATCCGAAGGAGCGCATCGCGGCGTCGGCGACCGCGGACGAATTCACGGCGCTCTTCCGCGGGCGGCCTGCGACGGAAGGCAGTGCGGCGACGTCGCTGCGCGACGTCTCGGTCCGCCTCGCGCCCGATGGGAAGGGGCGTCTCGTCGAAGGCCGTCCCACGGCGAAGTACCTCCTCGAGGCGCGGTGGACGCTCGTCCTCACGACGACCGGGCGCATCGCCCGCGTCACGACGGAGATCAAGGGCGTCATCGAGACCGTCGACGAGGCGGCGGCACGGTCGCCGTTCGACGGCCTCGGCCGCCTCGTCCCCGCGCGCGGCGAGGCGGCCGAGGCGCTGGACGCCGAACTCGCGAAGCTCCCGGGCCTGCCGGTGTCGGCTGCTCTCGACGTGACGTCGAAGGTCGTTTCGGAACAGGCGGGCATGCCCTCGGGAACGGAGCCGCCGCCGAGGCCCGCCGAGGCCCGCCAGACGATCACGCGGCGGCTGACGAACCTCGTCGTGAGAAAGGGCGTCGCGTCCGACGACGCGCTCTTCGCCATTCCCGCGGACTTCCACTCCCGCGGTCTCGATCGCATCGTCCCGGAGGCGCCGTGACGGCGGAGAGCCTCGGCGCCCTCGCCCCGCTCGTGCCCGAGCTTCTCGCCGGCCGGCCGCTCGCGGTTCTCACGGGCGCCGGGATCTCGGCCGAGAGCGGCCTCCCGACATTCCGCGGACCCGACGGGATTTGGGAGGGCCGGCGAGCCGCGGAGCTGACGACGCCGGAGGCGTTCGCGGCGAACCCGAAGGAGGTCTGGCGGTTTTACGAATGGAGGCGCGCGACGCTTCGCGAAGCGCGCCCGAACGCCGGGCACGTCGCGCTCGCGCGCATGGAGAAGGTCCTCGCGCGCATGACGCTCGTCACCCAGAACGTCGACGGCCTGCACCGCGCGGCCGGCAGCCGCAACGTGCTCGAGCTGCACGGCACGATCCTGAGGACGCGCTGCACCGGTTGCGGAGCGAACGAGCCCGGGCCCGACGCGCCGTTCGGGACGATTCCGCCGCGCTGCGGCTGCGGGAGCCTGTTGCGGCCCGACGTCGTCTGGTTCGGCGAGATGCTGCCCGAGGGCGTGTTCGAGGCGGCCGCCGAGGCGGCGGCCTCGAGCGCGGTCTTCCTCGTCGTCGGCACCTCCTCCGTCGTCGCGCCGGCGTCGTCGCTCGCGACGATCGCCGCGCGCGGCGGAGCGAAGGTGTTCGAGATCAACCCCATGCGGACGCAGCTCGGCTCCGGGGCCGACGGCTGCTTCCGCGCGAGCGCATCGGCGGTTCTGCCTCTGCTGGCGGACGCGCTGGAGCGGGGGGCGGCGTGACGGAGAAGAAGCGCGCGCGGCCGGGGCCGAAGGTCGGCCTTCTCGCGCAGACGCCGCTCGAAGAGAGACCCAGGGAGAAGATGCTTCGAAAGGGTCCCGAGCATCTGAGCGACGACGAGCTCCTGGCCATCGTCCTCGGCACGGGTTCCGCCGGAAAGCCGGTGATGGAAACCGCGCGCGAACTGCTCAAGGAAGGCGGCCTCACGGGCCTCTTCACGCAGGATGCGGAGCACCTGCGTGCCGTGACGAAGGGATTCGGACCCGCGAAGGCCACCCGCGTCCAGGCGGTTCTCGCGATCGCGGCGCGCGTCACGCACGATTCACTTTCTAAGAAATCTCTCCTCGGAGATCCCGGTACGGTCGGCCGCTATCTCGTCGAGAAGCTTCTGAACCGGAAGGAGGAGGTCATGGGCGGCCTCCTTCTCGACGCCAAGAACCGGCTCGTGAAGGACGCGGAGACGTTCCGCGGCACCGTGACGCATGCGGCCGTCGCGCCCGCGCCGCTCTTCCGGCAGGCGATCCTCGCCGGCGCGGCGGGCGTCATCCTGTACCACAACCATCCCTCGGGAGATCCGGAGCCGTCGCCCGAGGATCTCGCGACGACGAAACGCTTCCTCGCGGCGGGGCGCGAGATCGGCATCGAGGTGAAGGACCACGTGATCGTCGGGCGGGGCCGCTGGGTCTCGTTCCACGAGCGCGGACTGCTCCGGTGAAGACCTACGATGTCGCCGTCGTCGGAGGCGGCATCGTGGGCCTCGCGACCGCGTGGCGCCTCCTCGAAAAGGACCCGCGGCTCTCCGTCGTCCTCCTCGAGAAGGAGGGCGAGGCCGGCGCCCATCAGACCGGCCACAACAGCGGCGTCATCCACTCGGGCCTCTACTACAGGCCCGGCTCTGAGAAGGCGAAGACGTGCGTCGAGGGCGGGCGCCTGCTTCTCGACTTCTGCCGGACGTACGGAGTCCCGCACGAGATCTGCGGCAAGCTCGTCGTCGCGACGAGCGGGGAGGAGCTGCCGCGCCTCGACGAGCTCGCCCGCCGCGGCCGCGAGAACGGCGTCGCGGGGCTGAGAGAGCTCGGCCCGGAGGAGCTCAGGAAGATCGAGCCGCACGCGGCGGGGATCAAGGCTCTCCACGTTCCGCCGACGGGCATCACCGACTACGGCGTTGTCGCGCGGACTCTGGCTGCCCAGCTTTCGAAGAAGGGAGCGGAGCTCCGTTTTCTCTCCAGGGTGACGACGCTCTCCTCTGGCGGCTCCGAGGTGCGGATCGTCGCGGGCGGCGAGCACGTCGCCGCGCGGCACGCCGTCGCATGCGCGGGCCTGCAGGCCGACCGCGTCGCGCGGCTCGACGGCGTCGACGCGGGCGTGAAGATCGTGCCGTTTCGCGGCGAGTACTACAAGCTCGCGCCCGGGCGCGACGGTCTCGTGAAGGGCCTCCTCTATCCCGTGCCCGACCCGCGCTTCCCGTTCCTCGGCGTCCACTTCACGCGGCTCGTGGGCGGGGGCGCCGAGGCGGGACCGAACGCCGTCCCCGCGCTCGCGCGCGAGGGCTATCGGAAGACGTCGTTCAACCTCTTCGACGCGCTCGAGGAGGCGGCCTACCCGGGCGTCTGGCGCCTCGCGGGAAAGCACGGCCGTATGGCGCTCGGCGAGCTCTACCGCTCCTTCTGGAAGCCGGCGTTCGTGAAGGCGCTGCAGAAGCTCATGCCGGCCATCCGGAGCGAGGACCTCGTTCCCGGCGGGGCGGGCGTGCGCGCGCAGGCGCTGCGGCGCGACGGCACGCTCGAGGACGACTTCGTTCTCGCGCCCCACGGGCGGATCGTCCACGTCCTGAACGCGCCGTCCCCCGCCGCGACGGCCTCCCTCGCCATCGGAGGGCGCATCGCCGAGGCGGTGGTCGCGATGCGAGGCTGACGCGTCCCGCGGGTTATCCTCAGCAGTTCATGGCGGCCCGCTACCTCACGACTCCCATCTACTACGTCAACGACCGCCCCCACATCGGGCACCTGTACACGACGGTCGTGACCGACGCGCTCGCGCGCTACTGGCGCCTGCGCGGCGAGGACGTGCGGATGCTGACCGGGACGGACGAGCACGGCCAGAACATCGAAAAGGTCGCGAAGAAGGAAGGCGTCGCCCCGATCGTCATTGCCGACCGGCACGCCCCCACGTTCCAGAAGCTCTGGCAGACGTTCGGGATCGCGAACGACGACTTCATCCGGACCACCGAGCCGCGGCACCGGAAGGGCGTCGAGGAGATCATCCGCCGCCTCGACGCCGCGGGCGACCTCTACACGGCGTCGCACGAGGGCTGGTACTGCCCGCCGTGCGAGGCGTTCTACCCCGAGAAGGACCTCGTGGACGGCAAGTGTCCCGTCCACGGCACGACGCTCGAGCTCCAGAAAGAAGAGAACGTCTTCTTCCGGCTGTCGAAGTACGGCGACCGTCTCCTCGAGCTCTACGACGAGGGCGTCGGCGGCAAGCCGTTCGTCTTCCCGGAGTCTCGCCTCAACGAAGTGCGCTCGTTCGTGGCGGCCGGCCTCAAGGACCTCTCCGTCTCGCGCACGTCCATCACGTGGGGCCTGCCGTTCCCGGGGCGCCCCGGCCACGTCGTCTACGTCTGGCTCGACGCGCTCGTGAACTACGTCACGGCGCTCGGCTTCGGCTCCGGGGACACGTCGCTCTACGAGCGTTACTGGCCCGGCATCCATGTGATCGGGAAGGACATCCTGCGCTTCCACGCCGTCTACTGGCCGGCGTTCCTCATGTCGGCCGGGATGCCGCTTCCGCGCCAGGTCGTCGGCCACGGCTGGTGGCTGAAGGATGCGCGGAAGATGTCGAAGTCGGTCGGCAACGTCGTGCGCCCCGACGAGCTCGTCGCGGCGTTCGGCGTGGACGCGCTCCGCTGGCACTTCCTCGCGGCGATGTCGTTCGGGCAGGACGCGAGCTTCTCCGACGAGGACTTCCTCTCCGTCTACAACGCCGACCTCGCGAACGGCCTCGGCAACACGCTCTCGCGCGCCGTGAAGATGACGAGAGATTACTTCGAGGGGAAGACGCCGCCGGAGAGGGGAACCAGGCAGAATTCCTTCGAATGGCCGGAAGCGTCGGCCAGATCGGTCTCGCGCTGGAAAGCGGCGTTCGAAGGCTACCGGCTGCAGGAAGCCGCGGGCGAGATCCGCGCACTCATCACCGCCGTCGACAGTTACGTCACGACCAACGAGCCCTGGCGCGCCCCGAAGGATCTTTCACTCGAAGAAATTTCCCTCTTCCGTTCCCACGTCCTCTACGACTGCCTCGAGGCGCTCCGCATCGCCGCGTGCCTGCTCGCGCCGATCGCGCCGCGCACGGCGACGGAAGTCTTCCGGCGGCTCGGCATCGAGAAGCGAGCCGAGGACGTCCGCGAGTCCGATCTCGCATGGGGCCAGCTCCCGCTGGGCGGCCCGCTGCCGCAGGCTCCGCCGCTGTTCCCGCGGGCGGACGCGAAGGAATATTTTGCTTCGAAGGAGAAGACCGTGACCGAAGAGAAGAAGGAAGAGAAGACCGAAGAGAAGATTTCTTCGAGTGGTCCCTCGCCGTTCGCCACGGCGCCCCTCGCGACCCAGCCGGGTGCTGCCGCGCCGCCGGCGGGTTCTTCACTTTCTAAGAATTCTTCCTCTTCCTCCCCGTCCCCGTCTTCCTCCGAAGCCAAAATCCCCATCGACGACTTCCTGAAGCTCGATCTCCGCGTCGGCGAGGTGATCGCCGCCGAGAAGGTCGAGAAGTCGAAGAAGCTCATGAAGATGACGGTTCGGATCGGCGAGGAGACGCGCTCGATCGTCGGCGGCATCGCGCTGGCCTACACGCCCGAGCAGCTGGTGGGGAAGAAGTTCGTCTTCGTCGCGAACCTCGCGCCCGCGAAGCTCATGGGCGTCGAGTCGAACGGGATGATCCTCGCGGCCACGATCCCCGAGACGGGCGAGCCCTCGCTCCTCATGGTCGACCCGGCCGTCCCCTCGGGGGCGAAGGTCAAGTAATGACCCGCGTGCCTTCGTCCGAAATGCCGGCCGACCCGGCCGCGAGGGCGAACCTCGAGAGGATCCTCGCCTCGCCGACGTACACGCGCGCGCAGGAAGATCTCGGGTTCCTGGCGCGCCGCGAGCTGCGCGGCGTGCGCCTCATGCTCGAGCTCGAGAAGGCCGATTTTCAGATGGACCAGGAAGGCGTCCGGACGACGGTCGTCGTCTTCGGCGGCGCGCGCCTGAAGGAGGGCGACCGCTGGTACGCGGAGGCGCGGGAGTTCGGGCGCATCGTCTCGACGACATGCCAGGCGAACGGCATGTGCGACTTCGTCGTCACGACGGGCGGGGGCCCGGGGGCGATGGAGGCCGCGAACCGCGGAGCGTGGGACGTCGGGGCCAAGACGGTCGGCTTCAACATCCAGCTCCCGCACGAGCAGTACCCGAACCCGTACATCACGCCCTCGCTCTGCTTTCAGTTCCACTACTTCGGTATCCGCAAGATGCACCTGCTCATGCGGGCCCGGGCGCTCGTGGCCTTCCCGGGCGGCTTCGGGACGCTGGACGAGCTCTTCGAGACGCTCACGCTCGTCCAGACCGGGAAGATGAAGAAACTCCCGATCGTCCTCGTCGGCCGCGAGTACTGGGACAAGCTCGTCAACTGGCAGTTCCTCGTCGAGGAGGGAGCCATCGCGGCGGAGGACCTCGACCTCATCTCGTTCGCCGAGGGCGGCGCCGAGGCCTGGGCCGCGATCGTCGACTTCTACTCCCGGCATCCCGCCCTCCCCGGCCCGCTCTTGCGCTGATGCCGGCCGAGTACGCGGACTCGCACGGCCATCTCACGATGGTCTTCGACGGCGGCGAGATGAAGAACGCGCCCCGCGCCCCGCGCCCCGACGAGGCGAAGCTCCTCGTGACGCGCGCGAACGACGCGGGCGTCACGCGCATCCTCGTCCCCTCGACGGACCGCGAGGACCAGCGGCGCGCCGTGGACACCGCCGAGCGCTTCGACGGCGTGTACGCGGCCGTGGGCTTCCACCCGCACGAGGCGAAGGAGTTCGACGAGGACCGGGACCTCCCGCTCTTCGAGGAGCTCTGCGCGTCGAAGAAGGTCGTCGCCGTCGGGGAGATCGGCCTCGACTACCACTACGACCACTCGCCGCGCGACGTGCAGAAGCGCGTCGTCGCCGCGCAGCTGCGCTTCGCCAGGAGCCGTAACCTTCCGGTCCTCCTCCACAACCGGCTCAGCGAGGCGGACCTCCTGCCGATCCTCGAGGCGGAGTACCCCGGCACGCCCGAGGCGCCGCGCGGCGTCTTCCACTCCTTCTGCGCGGACGTCGCGACGGGGGAGCGCGCGCTCGCGCTGGGCTACCTCGTGAGCTTCTCGGGGATGCTCACGTTCAAGACCGCCGACAACGTGCGCGAGGCCGCGGCGGCGCTGCCGCTCGCCTCGACGCTGCTCGAGACGGACGCCCCGTACCTCGCGCCGGCGCCGTTCCGCGGCAAGCCGAACGAGTCGAGCTACCTGCCGCGCACGGCCGCGCGCCTCGCCGAGGTCAAGGGCGTCTCCGTCGAGGAGATCGCGCGCGTGACGACGGAGAACTTCAAGCGGCTTTTTCGCGTGTCCTGAGGAGGTCCCCGTGGCCCGCCCGCCCCGCCTGACGAGAGCCGAGTTCGAGAAGCTCGTCGAGAAGGCGATCGCCGAGCTGCCCGACCAGTTCCGCTCGCGGATCGAGAACGTCGTCATCGCGGTCGAGGACGAGCCCACGGACGAGGACTACGCGCTCACGGACACGCCCGACGACGAGGACCTCTTCGGCATCTACCGCGGGGCGATGCGCACCGAGATGACGTGGGACATGCTGCCGGACCTCCCGCCCCAGGTCGTCGTTTTCCGCGGCCCCATCCTCCGCAACACCGACACGAGCCGCGAGGCGGTGAGGGAGATCAAGGACACCATCATCCACGAGCTCGGCCACTTCTTCGGGCTCGAGGACGACGAGATGCCGTACTAGGGCCGGCCCCACACCGTCTCGAAGAACGCGAGCACGTCCTCCGCGAGCGGGCCGTGCAGGCGGCCCGGCAGGTTACGTGCGTGTCCACAGGGAATGTTGCCCCCGCCCGCTTCGAGTCGCGAACGAGAATGAGTCCCGGTCAAGACATGGTATAACGCCGGCAACAAAACGGCTCCCCGATCCGAAGGTCCAACAGAAAGGATGGTCCGAAGATGACCAAAGCACGCGTGTTGATCTCGCTGCTCGTCCTTGGAATGCCCGCCGCCGCCTCCGCGCAGGGTCGGGAGGCGCAGACGCACTCCTGGGGCGGCTACCACTGGGCGCGAACGGCGAACCCGTTCACGGTGAAGCTGCAGGACAACCTGACCTCGGACTGGGACGGGTACCTGGCGACCGCTTCGAGCGACTGGACGGTCTCAACGGTTCTGGATACGACGGTCGTCGCAGGGTCCACGACGACAAACACGAGGCGCCGGTGCTCGATGACGCTGGGCCGCGTCGTCGTCTGCAATTTTGCGTACGGAAACAACGGATGGCTCGGGCTCGCGTCGATCAACATCACGGGCGGAACCCACATCACACAAGGCTCGGTCAAGGTGAACGACAGCTATGCCATGAACACGGCCGAGAAGCTGCACGTGATCTGCCAGGAGATCGGGCACACGTTCGGCCTCGACCATCAGAGCACGAGCGGGGCGTCGCTGAACACCTGCATGGACTACTACTCGAACAAGAGCAACAGCGACACGTTGAGCACGCACCCGAACACCCACGACTACGATGAGCTCGCGACGATCTACTCCCATCTCGACAGCACGAACACCGCGTTCCTGACGGCCGGATCCGAGCAGGGGGCCGGCCGGGTGCCCGCGATGGGCCAGATCGACCTCGACGGCCCCGGGCAGTGGGGCGTCGAGGTGGAGCGTTCGGAGGACGGGAAGTTTTCGACGTTCGTCCTCGACTTCGGCTCCGGCAACATGACCGTGACGTACGTCAGCTGGGCG
>DASXVJ010000029.1:0-104394 GCA_036504335.1 Thermoanaerobaculia bacterium | reverse complement strand
CTCGAGGAGGTCGCCGTAGTTGACCCACTGGATGATCACGCCGATCGATCCTGTGATCGTGCCGGGGTTCGCGACGATGTGGTCGGCCGCGACGGCTGCGTAGTAGCCGCCCGACGCCGCGACGGATTCCATCGAGACGACGACGGGCTTCTTCGTCTCCTTGCGGAAGCGCGCGATCTCGCGGTTGAGCTCCTGCGAGGCCGCGACGCCGCCACCGGGCGAGTTGATCCGCACGACGACGGCCTTGACGTTCGTCGCGTCGTGGAACCGCCTGAGCGTCTCGCGGAAACGGTCTGCGGACAGGATCACCCCGTCGAGGTCGACGACGCCGACGCGGCCGCCGAGGGCGAACCCGAGGCCGTCCGTCCGGGTCCGTCCGCGCCCGACCGCGCCGCTCACGAGGAAGGCCGCCGCGACGAGCAGCACGAGAAACGCACAGCCGATGCCGGCGACTCCCCACGCGACGGTGGAGCGCTTCATCGGGAGGACCCCGCGCGTCTCACGGCGGCTCCGCTACTCGGACGGTTCCGTGTCCGCGTGAACGTGGTCGTCGGCGGACGCTGCGTCCCCGGAGGGCGCGGCGTCGACGTGGGCGCCGGGCTCCGGCTGGTCGACGTCGCGCGAGGAGAGCCCGATGCGCTGCTCCGCCGGCTCGATGCGCAGGATGCGCACGCGGACGGGGTCGCCCTCGTGATAGACGTTACCGGGCTTCTCGCCGCGCGGGAGCGGCGTCTCGGAGACGTGCATGAGGCCCTCGAGACCCTCGGGCAGGCGCACGAAGACGCCGAAGTCGGCGACCTTCGCCACGTTGCCGTCCACCACGTCGCCGGGCTGGTGCTTCGACGCGAACTCCTCCCACTCGTTCGGGCGGAATTCCTTGATCGAGAGGCTGATCCGGCGGTTCTCGACGTCGATGGCCGTGAGAACGGCCTGGACTTCGTCGCCCTTCTTCAGGATCTCGGATGGGTGCTTCACGCGGCGGCCCCACGACATGTCGGACACGTGGATGAGCCCGTCGATGCCGTCCTCGATCTCGACGAAGGCGCCGAAGTCGGTCAGGTTGCGCACGGTGCCGGAGATGCGGTCGCCGATGTGGAACTTCTCGGCGAGCTGCTCCCACGGGTTCGGCTCCGTCGCGCGGAGCGAGAGCGAGAGCCGGCGCGTCTCGGGGTTCACGTCCGCAATGACGGCTTCGATCGTGTCGCCGACGTTCAGGAGCTTCGACGGGTTCTTGACCCGCTTCGTCCACGACATCTCGGACACGTGGATGAGGCCCTCGACGCCTTCCTCGAGCTCGACGAACGCGCCGTAGTCGGTCAGGGACACGACCTTGCCGCGGACGCGGGCGCCGACCGGGTAATGGGCCGGGAGATCCTGCCACGGGTCGGGCTTGAGCTGCTTCATCCCGAGCGAAATGCGCCCGGTGGCCTCGTCGAAGCGGAGGACCTTGACGTCCACCTCCTGCCCGACGTGAACGGCGTCGGACGGGTGGGCGAGGCGGCCCCACGTCATGTCGGTGACGTGCAGGAGGCCGTCGATGCCCCCGAGGTCCACGAACGCGCCGTAGTCCGTGAGGTTCTTGACGACGCCCTTGAGGACGCGCCCGTCCGCGAGCGCGGAGGCGGCTTCCTTCTTCTTGACCTCGGCGAACTCGTCGAGGAGCGCCTTGCGCGAGAGAACGATGTTGCCGCGCTTCTTGTCGAGCGACACGACGCGGAACTCGAGATCGCGGCCCTTGAGGACGTCGAGGTTCTTGAGCGGGCGCGAGTCCGCGATGGAGCCGGGCAGGAACGCCCGCACGCCGATGTCGACGGAGAGTCCGCCCTTCACGCGGTCGATCACGCGGCCCTTGACGGGCTCGTTCGCCGCGAAGGCCGCTTCCACGATGTCCCAGGCGCGCCCGCGGCGCGCCTTCTCGTACGAGAGCACGACGTAGCCGTTCGGGCCCTCCGTGCGCTCGAGGATCGCCTCGATCTCCTGGCCCGGGTGCGGCAGCTTGTCGGCGGGAACGTGGTGGAACTCGGAGCGCGGGATCATCCCTTCGCTCTTGTAGCCGATGTCCACGAGGATCTCGTCGTTCGTCACCTGAAGCACGCGGCCCTTGATGAGCTCGCCCTCCTTCAGAGAGCGTTCGCTCTCGGCGAGGAGGCGTGCGAATTCCCCGGGATCGCCATCCTCAGCCTTGGGGCCAGTCTTCCTCAGGTCCGTGGGCGACATGTCGTCGTGCTCCTTAACCGCTTCGAGATTTTCCGGCCTGCCTAAATGTCCGCAAGGCAATCGCTTAAGCGGCCAGAACCGCTGATGTTAGACGCCCTGCCCGGAAACGGTCAACCGGGGGTCCCCTCAGGCCTTCCCGACCGCCCCCAGGAGGCGCTCGACGACCTGGTCGGCCGTGAGCTCCGACGTGTCGACGCGGACGTACGTTCCGTCGTCCGTCAGGGGCGAATCGGCCCGCGTGGAGTCCGCGTGGTCGCGGGCGACCATGTCCGCCAGCACCTGCTCGTAGGCCGGCGCCGCGCCCTTCGCGGCGAGCTCGTCGTGCCGGCGCTTCGCCCGGACCTCGGCGGTCGCGGTCAGGAAGAACTTGTGCGGCGCCTCCGGGACCACCTTCGTCCCGATGTCGCGACCCTCCAGAACGCCGCCGCCCTCGAGGGCCAGGCTGCGCTGCATGCCCGCGAGACGCCGGCGCACGCCGGGGATGGCGGAGACGGCCGAGGCGAACTTCGAGATCTCCGGCGTCCGGATCTCCTTCGACACGTCCTCGCCCCCGAGCCAGGTGCGGGCGTCCGCCGCGCTGCCCGTCACGCGCACGTCGAGGCGGTTCGCGAGGTCCACCACGGCTGCCGTGTCGACGATCGGCAGGAAAACTCCCGCACGCTTCACCGCGAGGCCGACGGCGCGGTACATCGCGCCCGTGTCGAGATACGCGACGCCGAGGCGCGCCGCGACGGCCTTCCCCACGGTCGACTTCCCCACGCCCGAGGGCCCGTCGATCGCGACGATCAGCGGGCGGGCCATTTCTTCTTCCCGGCCGGCCTGGCGTCCTTCGCGCCGGGGCGGGCCGGGCGCGCGAAGGCGGGCGCCGGACGCGAGCCCCTGGGCGGCGCGGGGCGGATCGCCTTGAGCGCCGCGACTTCCTCGGGCGCGAGGTCGCGGAAGGCGCCGGGCGGGAGCTTCGGGTCGCGGATCGGCCCGATCGCGACCCGACGGAGCTTCGTCACCGGGTGGCCGACGAGGTCGAACATGCGGCGGATCTGGCGCGAGCGCCCTTCGCCGAGGATCACCTTGAGCCACGCGTTGCCGCCGACGCCGTTCTTCTCGGGAGTCGTCTCGGAGAGCGTGATGTCGGCGGGGGCCGTCCTCACGCCGTCCGGCAGGTGCACGCCGCGCCGCAGCCTCTCGAGCTGCGCGGGCGACGGGACGCCGGAGACCTTGACCTCGTACTCCTTGCGGCAGCCGCCCGAAGGGTGCGTGAGCTTGTGGACCAGCGGGCCATCGTCCGTGAGGAGGAGAAGGCCTTCGGACTCGACGTCGAGGCGGCCGACGGCCACGACGCGCTCGCCGACGCGCCCTTTCAGGAGTTCGAACACCGTCGGGATGCCGCCCGGGTCGTCGCGCGTGACGATGAGCCCCTTGGGCTTGTTCATGAGGACGTAGCGCCGCACGACCGCGATGCGGAGCAGCTTCCCGTCCACCTTGACGTGGTCCTTCGCGGGGTCGGCCTTCACGCCGAGCTCCGTGACCTTGTGGCCGTTCACGGTCACCCGGCCCTCGAGGATGATCTTCTCGGCCTCGCGCCGCGACGAGATGCCGGCGGCGGAGAGAAGTTTCTGGAGGCGTTCAGCGGGCATGGGAGCCATCCAAAGAGGAATTCGAAGAGAAAAGAAAGATCTTCTTAGAAGGTAAGAGGGTGCGGGCGGCGCCGCGGCCATGCGGCGCGGCTCCGGCGCTTCGGTCTGCTGCATTAACCATTCGAAGCATCTTCCTCCTTCTCTTCTTTCTCTTCTTTTCCCTCTTCTTCCCGCTCCGGGAACAGTTCCGTCTGCGACGTGTTCGTCTCGACGCCGTAGAGCGCGTCGAGGTCCTCCGGCTTCGGGAGGTCCTTGACGTCGTCGAGGCCGAAGTGGACGAGGAACTCCTTCGTCGTCTTGTAGAGGAACGGCGTGCCGACGACTTCCTTGCGGCCCGCCGTCGTGATGAGCTTCTTGTCGAGCAGCGTCCGGAGCGACGACGCGGAGTTCACGCCGCGCAGCTCGGCGATCTCGGGCGCCGTGACGGGCTGGCGGTACGCGATGATCGAGAGCGTCTCGAGGCTCGCCATCGAGAGCTTGTTCTTGCCTTCGAGTCCGAGGAGCTTGCGCACGGGCACGTCGAACTCGTTGCGCGAGACGAGCCGCGCGCCACCCGCGACGCGGTCCAGCCGCACGCCGCGAGCGTCGGCCTCGAGGGCGCGCTCGAGGACGTCGATCGCGGCTTCCACCTCGGCGGCCGTCAGCTCGGACGCCTCGGCGAGGCGCTCGACGCTCGCCGGCTTGCCCGACGCGAAGAGGAGCGCTTCCACGAGCGCCACGTGCGCCGGCGGGGCGGACGGGACCGGAGCCGCCGGCGCCTCGGGGACCTCGACGTCGTCGGTCATCGGTACGACTCCTCGTAGCCCTCGAGGGTCACGTCCTCGCCGGTCGACTCGAGGAGGATGTCGCTGAACTCGGCGTCCTGCCGGGCGCGGACGACGCGCAGGCGGAGAAGCTCGAGGACGGCGAGGAAGACGGCGATCGCCTCGGCGCGGCCCGCGAGGCCCTTGAAGACGTCCGACAGCGGCACGGGTCCGCCTCCGCTTCGCACGCGCGCGAGCATGTCCTCCATCTTCTCCTTGATGGAGTACTTCTGGTGCGAGATCTCCATGGAGGGCGGATGCGCCGAGCGGTAGCGGTCGAGCGCGCCCTTGAAGAACGTGAGGAGGTCGAAGAGCGAGACCTCGGAGAGGTCCGTCTCCTCGGCCTCGGCCTCCGACGCCTCGAGCCTGGCGGGCGGGCGGCTCCAGAGGCCGAGGCGCAGCGCCTCCATCTCGTGGAGCGTCTCGGCGACGCCCTTGTACTTGCGGTACTCGATGAGCCGCCGCACGAGCTCGTCGCGCGGGTCCTCCTGCGGCGTGCCGTCCGGCAGGACCGCGCGCGGAAGGACCATCTGCGACTTGACGTGGACGAGGAGAGCCTCGACGTAGAGAAACTCGGCGGCGACTTCGAGGTCGAGCTCCTGCATGAGAACGAGGTACTCGTGGTACTGGCGGCAGATGTCCGCGACGGGGATGTTGCGGAGGTCGACCTCGTTCTTGCGGATGAGGTGCAGCAGCAGGTCCAGCGGCCCCTCGAACTGGGGCACCTTCACCGGGTACGGCTGCATGAGGTCCGCGCCCGCGGGGACGGGGATGCGGAACTCAGCCATGATTGAAGAGAAGATTTCTTGGAAGGTGAAGAGGGGCGAAGTTCACAGGAGCCCCATGGCGTTCGAAACACGCTCCATCGTTTCGGTGGCAATCGCCTTCGCGCGGGAGTTTCCGTCCGCGAGGACGTCTTTCACGTAGTCCTTCTGCGCGACGATCTCCGCGCGCTTCTGGCGGATGGGCTCGAGGGCCGCGTTCATGTTGCGGATGAGGTGCTTCTTGCAGTCCACGCAGCCGCGCGTCGCCGCGCGGCACTCCTCGGCGACGACCTTCTGCTCGTCGGACGTGGAATACAGGACGTGGAACGGGTACAGGTTGCAGGCGTCCGGGTCGCCGGGGTCCGAGCGGCGCGCGCGGCCCGGGTCCGTGACCATCCCCATGACCTTCTTCGCCACGACCTCCGCCGAATCCGAGAGCGCGAGCGTGTTGTTGTAGCTCTTGGACATCTTCCGCCCGTCGAGCCCGGGGACCTTCGGCGTCGCCGTGAAGAGCGCCTTCGGCTCGGGGAAGACGTCCCCGTAGAAGCCGTTGAAGCGGCGCACGATCTCGCGGCAGATCTCGAGGTGGCTCTCCTGATCCTTGCCGACGGGGACGTAGTGTGCGAGGTAAAGCGCGATGTCGGCCGTCATGAGGACCGGGTAGCCGAGGAAACCGAACGTCCCGAGGTCCCGCTCGCGCAGCTGCTCGATCTGCTCCTTGTACGTCGGCACGCGTTCGAGCCAGCCCAGCGGCGTGATCATCCCGAAGACGAGCGCGAGCTCGGCGGTCTGCGGCACGCGCGACTGGACGAAGATGACGCTCTTCTCCGGGTCGAGGCCCACGGAGAGCCAGTCCGTCACGGCCTCGACCGACGCTTCGCGAATCGAGGAGGTGTCCGCATAGTCGGTCGTGAGCGCGTGGAGGTCGGCGACGAAGTACCGGCAGGCGTATTTCTCCTGCAGGTCGACCCAGTTCTTCACCGCGCCCCAGTAGTTGCCGAGGTGGACGCGGCCGGTGGGCCGGAGGCCCGAGAGCACGATTTCTCTGGAAGGTGAGGACATCAGGAGGTCAACCATGAAAGAACGAAGCGCTGCACCGGGCGCATGAAGAACCCGAGAATGCCGGTGAACATCATGACGACGAGGATCAGGAACCCGAAACGGCGGAGCCAGAGGATCGCCGGAATGGCGGAAGGCGGAGCAAGGCTTTCGACGACGCCGAAGCCGTCCAGGGGCGGGATGGGGAACAGGTTGAAGACCGCCAGCGACACGTTCACGAGCACCGAAGAGGCCGCAATGATGAAGAGCGGTCGAAGAATGCCCGGATCACCTTCGAAGGAATGAAGGCGCTTCACGAACACCACCGCTCCCGCAAACAAGACGGCCAGCAACAGGTTCGAGAGCGGTCCCGCCGCCGACACGAGGAGATTCGCGCGGCGCGGGTTCCGGACGCCGCGGAGGGATACGGGAACCGGCTTGGCCCAGCCGAAGACGGGCAGCCCGGAGAACGCGAGCATCGCCGGAAACAACAGGCTCCCGATCGGGTCCAGGTGCTTCAACGGGTTCATCGTGATCCGGCCCAGGTCGCGGGCGGTGTTGTCGCCGCACTTCATCGCGACGAAGCCGTGTGCCGACTCGTGAAACGAGACGGCGAACAGGAGGACGACGACCTGGATGACGATTTCGAGCGTTTTTTGCGGGTCCACGGCGCCTTTGAGCGCGGCGCATCGGGCGCCGCGCGGGCGCGGATGTTAACCCGGAAATTCAGTCCTCGAGCCGCGTTCCCTGAAGGAGTGGGCGCTCTCCAATCGCCGCCACGAATCCGTACACCGCGACGCCCGCGAGCACGAGGAGGAGGAAGAACGAGTTTCCCGCGTACCACGCGGATGAATCCGTCGTGAATGCAAAGATGAGAAAGTGGTGGAAGAACCCCTGGAAGACCCATGCGAGAAGGCCGAAGCGGTAGAACACGAAAAGGCTGGCCGCGGCCATGAAGAGGCCGAACGGCGCCGAAAGCCAGCTGCCCGCCAGGACCCAGGTCGAGCTGTAAAGCAGGGCGAACGCTCCGGCCGCGAGTCCGTCCCACTTCAGCAGGGCCCGGAAGAGGAGCAGGAGTAGCGCGAGCCCGACGGCGATGAGCATGTTGAAGGCCAGTGCCGGAAAAAGGTGCCCCGCGACGGCCCGCGGCCCGACCAGCGTCAGGTCCCAGGCGTAGGCCGGAACGGGCGGCGGAGTCTCGACGGAGCGACGGATGAGTTGCCCGATCGACTGGAGGAGTGCCGCCGACGTTCCCAGAAGCGAGCCGGCGAGCGCCGCACGCCCGACGAGCGGGTCTCGCACCCGGCCCGAGAGGAGGCGCGTCCAGGAGATTAGCGCGTCGGGCCAGCGGCGCCGGATGAGGGGCTCGACCGCGACGTACGCCACCCAGCCGACTGCAGCCGTGAACAGAGCGCGGGTCGCGCCGAGGAGGAAGAGGGCGACCTCCGAGATACCGGCGACGTGGCGCGTGTCGAAGGCCCACGCGACCAGGAATGTGCCCAGCACGAGGGCCGCGAGGCGCGTGGCGCCGCGCCGGTCGCCGCGGCCGAGGCGCAGATTGCGGCGGGCGATCAGCCCACTCCCGGCAACCAGGACGAGAAAGATCGCCACTCCGAGAAGGTCGAGGGCCTTTCCTCTTGCGGTCGGTTCGGCTGCGGCTGCTCGCGCCGGCCGGCTCCATGGCCCCGCCAGCTCGAAGAACACGGGCCGTTCCTGCAAGGCTGCCGCTTCGACGCGCAGGATGCGATCGGGGCGCGCGGGCTCGGCTTCCACCCAGGCCGCTCGGGAGTCCGCGAAGGAGGGAGGGAGCAAGTGCGGCGCCGACCGCGAAAAGGCGGACGCGTCGAGGCCCGCTTCCGCGAACGGAACCGACCAGTCGGGCGCGGTCGGTGAACCGACTGCCGTGACGGGCGAGGCCGAGGGAACCGCCTCGAACCGGATCAGGCGCCCGAGGGTGTCCAGCTTCACGCTGATCATGCCGACGGTCGTCGGCGGGGGATCGGTCGCCGTGACCGCGATGTGTCCCGCGTCGTCCCCGCGGAAGCGCTCGGGAACGAGCGTCGCCGGGCTCTGCCGGTACCAGAAGGCGATCGCCGCCGGCCGTCCGGTGGGCAACCCCTTCCAGCGGTCCGGGGAGGTGTCGTGCTCCTCGACCCAGCGGAGGTAGGCACTCTCCCTCGAGAAGCCCCAGGCGGCGTCGGCGGGCTTCTCTCCGTAGCCGAGTCGGGTCACGATTTCCTTCGCCCGCTCGCACAGGGCTTCGGGAGGCTTCTCCAGGGGCACGGCTCCGTGCAAGTACACCTTCGGCGAGAGGTGAGCTGCGAGCGCCATGCCGCCGAGAATCGCCGCAAGGGCGCTCGCGGCGACGGCCGGGCTCATCGCGTCGGTCCGTCCCGCCGCCGCGACCATCTCGGGCGAGGGGGTCTCGCCGGCGGCGAGCGCGGCGGCGAGCGGATCGCCACCGGGGAGGGCCGCGGCCACCTGCAGAGCCGACGACGGGCGTCGGGCGGGGCTCGTCTCGAGGCAGCGCAGGAGCGCGCTCTCTACGGCCGGATCCATGTCTTTCGCATGTGCCGAAGGCGCGGCGGGCGGATTCTGCTTCCGCCTCCGCAGCTCGGAGAGCGTGGACGCGTCGTAGGGCTTCTTTCCCGTGAAGAGCTCGTAGAGGACGAAACCGAGGGAATAGACGTCGCTCGCCACGGAGGCGCCCTCGCCCGCGAGCTGCTCCGGCGCCATGTAAACCGGAGTCCCCGAGACCTCCCGAGCGGCCGCGTCCTGCAGCGCCACCGCGAGCCCGAAATCGGTGATGCGGGCCCGGCCGCGGCCGTCGAGCATCACGTTTGCGGGCTTGAGGTCGCGGTGCAGGACTCCTCTTTCGTGCGCCGCCGCCAGCCCGGCGCAAAGCTGGCGCGCGATCTCCAGCGCCTTGTCCCCGGGGAGGCGCCCGATTCTCGTGAGGAGCGAGGCGAGGTCCTCTCCGTCGATGTACTCCATCGAGAGGAAGTGGCGCCCGTCGGCCTCGCCGACGTCGTAGACGCGGCAGACGTTCGGATGGGAGATCTGGCGGGCGTGCCGGACCTCGGCGTAGAAGCGCTCCACCCATGAGCGGTCGGGCGCGAGCCGCACCGGCAGGAACTTGAGTGCGACGACGTGGCCCAGCTTGAGATCGTCCGCGCGGTAAACCTCTCCCATGCCTCCGCGGCCGATCAGACCCACGATCCGGAACCGGCCTGCGAAGACGGAGCCTGGCGCGAGGACGTCGGGAGCCGAAGAGTCGGACGAGAGGCGGCCGATGGACGACGGCGTCACGGAGCGAGGTGCCGGGGACGAGCTCGCGAGCCCGGTGGGAAGCTGCGAGACCGGGCCCACGGCCGCTCCACACGCCGGACAGAACCGCGACGAAGGCGGCAGATCCGCATCGCACGCCAGGCAACGTTCCGGTGGCACCGTGTGTGGAGGATATTCCTAGTCGCCGGTCGGGAGGCCAGCGGCACGAAGGAACAGCGGTTCGCGGAACGGCATGTCGCGGCCCATGGCGATGAGGCGCATGGCCTCCTGTTTCGCGTCCGTCATCCACCGCACGTCCCGCACGAGGTCGCCGATGCGGAACATCGGCACGCCGCTCTGGCGGGTTCCGAGCGCGTCGCCCGGGCCGCGGCGCTTCAGGTCCTCCTCGGCCACCACGAAGCCGTCGTCCGTCTTCTCGAGGACGCCGAGGCGCTCCCGCGATTCGGGCGAGGTCTTGGCCCCGAAGAGGAGCACGCAGCGGGACGTGCGCCGGCCTCGGCCCACGCGCCCGCGGAGCTGGTGCAGCTGGGCGAGGCCGAAGCGTTCCGCGTTCTCGACGAGCATGTACGACGCGTTCGGGACGTCGACGCCGACCTCGATGACGGTCGTCGCCGCCAGGACGTCCAGCTTCCCCGCCGCGAAATCTCCCATCGTCCTCTCGCGTTCGTCCGGAGGGATGCGCCCGTGCAGGACGCCGACGCGGCGGCCGGGAAGGGCCTTGCGGATCTCCCCGGCGTGCTTCTCGACGGCCCGGGCGTCGATCGTGTCGGACTCCTCGATGAGCGGGACGACGACGTAGGCCTGCCCGCCGGCGCGGATCTCGCCCTCGATCTCGCGGAACGCCGCGCCGCGCTCGGACTCCGGCAGGACGCGCGTCGTGATCGCCGTGCGGCCCGGCGGCTTCTCGTCGAGCGTCGAGACGTCGAGGTCGCCGTACAGCGTCAGGGCGAGCGAGCGCGGGATCGGCGTCGCGGACATGACGAGCAGGTGAGGCCGCGCCCCGGACGGGTCCGCCTTGGCGGCAAGGGACGTGCGCTGGGCGACTCCGAAGCGGTGCTGCTCGTCGATGACGATGAGGCCGAGTCGCCGGAACTCGACGGGATTTTCCAGCAGCGCGTGCGTCCCGACGAGCATGTCGATGCGCCCGCCGAGGAGAGCGTCGAGGACCTGCGCCCGCGCCTTGCCCTTCACGCGCCCCGTGAGGAGCTCGGCCCGGAAGCGGGTCTTGCCGAAGATCCGGAAGATCGTCGTGAAGTGCTGCTCGGCCAGGATTTCGGTCGGGGCCATGAGGGCCGTCTGCCGGCCGCACTCGGCCGCGAGGATGGCCGAGAGGACGGCGACGATCGTCTTGCCGCTCCCGACGTCGCCCTGCAGAAGGCGCCGCATGGGCCGGCCCGCCCGGAAATCCTCGCCGATCTCGCGGATCACGCGCTTCTGCGCGGCCGTGAGCGAGAACGGCAACGCCTCCTTGAGTCGCGCGCGGATCGCGTCGTCGGCCGCGAGGACGGGCGCCGGCACGCGGTCGCGCTCGGCCCGGCGGCGCTGGAGACCCACCTGGAACTCGAGGAATTCCTCGTAGACGAGCCGGTGCAGGTGCGGTGACTTCCGCTCGGTCCAGGCTTCCGCGTCGGCTGGGCCGCCGCCGCTGCCCGGGAAATGCGCTTCGCGCAGGGATTCGGAGAGAGAGGGGAGGTTTTGCTCCCTCTCCCGCGAGTCGCGCAGTCGCTCGGGGAGATGGTCTGCGAAGTTTCTTAGAAGGTGAAAGACCACGCGCCTCCGCATCCGCGGCGTGATCCCGGGCAGCTTGCGGTAGATCGGAACGACGCGGCCAACGGAAAGAGCTTCCGACGCGGCTCCCGCCTGGCCCGTGCCCTCTTCACCTTCTAAGAAGTCTTTCTCTTTCTCTTGTCCTTCCAGGAATTCTTCGATCTGCGGGTTCTCCATCACGAGCCCGCGCCGATAGCGCGCCGCCTGTGTGCCGATCCCGTAAACCCAGAAGACCTTCTTTGGCGCCATCCAGCGCTGGAGATACGGCTGGTTGAAGAAGACGAGGCGGAGGGTGCCGGAGCCGTCGTCCAGGATCGCCTCGAAGATCGTGAATCCCCGCCGGCGCGTCCGGATCAGGCGCGAGGAGAGGATCGTCCCCTTGACGGTGGTTGCGGGGCCCTCGGCGACGAGCTCGGAGATCGGGCCGATTCGCGTGCGATCCTCGTACCGGAACGGGAGGTGGAGGAGGAGGTCGAGCGCGGTCTCGACGCCCGCCTCGGCCAGCTCCTTCGCGCGCGCGGGTCCGATGCCGGGCAGGGACGCGAGGGGCGGAAGAGAAGCGGAAATGACCCCTACGCCTTGCTGATGCGGAACGTGAGGTCCACGAGGCCGAAGCGGATCCGGTCGCCGTCCTTGATCGACACCGGCTGGCCCGTGACGATGCGCGTGCCGTTCACGAACGTCCCGTTCATCGTCCCGATCTCCTCGACGACCCGGAACTCGTTTCCGGAGTGGACGATCTTCGAATGCCGGCGGGAGACGGAGCGCTGCGTGTCGAGGTTCGCGAGGTCGACGTCCGGCCGGATGCCCGTGACGGGGTCGATGCGCCCGACGGTGGTCTCCCCCTCGCGGTTCAGGAAGAACTCACCCCCGGCGTCCGCGACGATCCGGAACATGTCGTGCCGGTCGGCTTCCTTCGCGAAGATGTCCGACGACGACTGGTCGAGCGTCGGGGCGACGCCGGTCGACTGCTCGAGGAGCTTGGTCGTCTCGCGCAGGCGGCGCGAGAGCTTGCGCAGCATCCGCACCGCGATCTCCGCGTTGTGGCGCAGCATTTCGTCGAACGTCGTCTGGTTGATCCGGACGAGCTCGCATTCGGTCTTCGCGCGCGCGGACGCGGTCCGCGGGACGTCTTCGAGGATGGACATCTCGCCGAAGAAGTCGCCCTTTTCCAGCGTCGCGAGGATCTTCTCTTCGCCCTTGCGGCTCTTCTTGTAGATCTCGACCGTGCCGGCCTGGATGACGTACATCTCGGTGCCGACCTCGCCCTCGGAGAAAATGTCCTTCCCGGCCGCGGCCTTCATGAGGTAGTCCGCGAAGCCGCTCGGAGTGCCCGATTTCACGACGACCTTCAAGACGTAATCTCCTCGAGGAAAGTGAGCGTCCCGGCTCCGTCCCACGCGGCGCGCGCGCCGACGGGCAGGGTCGCGTTGGGGCCGCGGTGGCCGGCGGGGAGGCCGAGGGCCACGGGAATGCCGAGGGGCGCGAGCCGCGCCTCGAGAACCGCACGCAGGCGGGCCGCGTCCTCGACCCCGGCAAACGTTACGGCGGACAGGCTGCCGATCAAGATGCCGGACAGTTTAGCGAATCGGCCGGAATCGATCAGCGTGCCGAGCATCCGGTCGACGCGATAGGCCTCTTCCTCGATGTCCTCGAAGAAAAGGAGCCCATCGGAATAGTCGTATTCCCAGGGCGTGCCGACGGACGCGGCGAGGAGGGAGAGACATCCTCCGATGAGCCTCCCGGAGCAAGCACCAGGCGCGAGAACGGCTCCGCCACTCCCCTCTTCACCTTCTAAGAAGATCTTCTTCGGTCCCCTCCCTTCGAGCATCGAAGGAAAGAACGACGTGGAGAGAGGATCGAGGCCGCGCGCGAGATCGGCTGCGACCATCGGACCGTGGAACGACGGAACGCCCGCCTTCAGGAGCCACGAGGAAAGAACGGTCAAGTCGGAGAAGCCACAGTGGATCTTCGGGTGCGTGGCCGCTTCCGCTGGGTCGAAGTACGAGAGCGTGGACGCGACGCCGTACCCGCCGCGGGCGAAGACGATCGCCTTGACGCCCGGGTCGACGAGGAGAGCCCGGTAGCCCGCCGCGCGCTCTTCGGCGGCGCCCGCGAGACCGAGGAGAGGCTCTCTGGCGAGAACGTTCGGGGCGAGCTGGACGCGGTAGCCGAAGCCCTCGAGCGCCCGGACGCCGCGAGCGAGGGCGTCCGGATCGGGAGGTCCCGACAGCGCCGCGACGCCGACCGTGTCGCCGGGGACGAGACGCGGCAGCCTCGCGAGGTCCGCCATCACTCGATCCGGTTCTTCGGATCCGAGAACCAGCGTTCCCAGTCCTTCGGGTTGCCCGTGGCGGCGGGTTTCCCGGTCCCGGCGGGCGGAAGGGCGCTCATCCGGGCGGAGGCGTCGCGCTGGAAGATCTCGATGCCTGCCGTGCGCGCACCGGCCGCGGCGACGGCCGACGCTAGGGCGCGGTCGTCCGTCACGACCGTGACGCCCCGAGGGTCACGCGCCTCGCGGATGCGGCGGATGATCTCCTCGTCGGCCGACCGCGGCGCCGCGTAGACGACCTGGACGTCCCCGAAGGCCTGCACCTTCGCGCGCCCGGCTTCCGGCGGCCCGTCGAAGACGACCGTGAGCCTCTTGCGCTTGCGGCGCGCGACCTCGCAGAGCTCCGTCACGAGCCCTTCGCGCGTCCCGCCGCCGAGGCGGCCGATCAGGTTGTTGCCGTCGACGATCTCGGGCACGGGGGAATTCTCGCAGCTTGGGAGGAGAAATGACTCGGGCCGGACGATAAGCCGGATTCTGTGGCCGGTCGGCTCGCGCCTTCCGGCTGGCGGTCATTCCTCTAGGCCCGTCCTTCCGGACGGGCTCGAGCGACCGACCCGGTGACGTCGGCGTGAGCCGCGAGGGCGGGCGCCCCTTCCGTCACCCTATTTGGCCTTGCTCCGCGTGGGGTTTCGCCTGCCAGTTCCGTTGCCGGAACCGCGGTGCGCTCTTACCGCACCTTTTCACCCTTACCTGCGCCTTGCGGCGCGTCGGCGGTATGTTTTCTGTGCCACTTTCCTTCGGGTTGCCCCGACCGGGATTTCTCCGGCACGCTGCCCGCTGGAGTCCGGACTTTCCTCCCCTCCTTCCGCCGAGGCGTCAAGAGCGGCGACCGCCTGTCCGGCCCGAGTCGCGGGCAGTCTACCGCGAGCCGCCCTTCAATTCACGACCACCATCGGGACGTACGAGCCGTCGGAGGTGCGCGAGCCCGCCGTCGGGCCGTCGTTCACGACGCCGTAGACGACGAAGTCCGACGTCCCGGAGGACGGCTTCACGCGCGCGTAACCGTGCGCGATTCCGGCGTCGACGAGGATCGTGTTGAACTGCGTCCACTGCCCTCCCGCGAGGGTGACGCGCTTCGTGAGGACGGGCGCGGCCGCGCCCGTATCCGCGTCGAAGACGTCCACGACGTACTCCACGCCGGCGGCGTTGCCGGCCCGGGCGTCCGCGATCGCGAGGTTCGTGCGCGCGTCGGCGTCCTGCCGCAGGCCGTAGACCCAGGCCTCACCTTTCGCCCGCGCGGACGCGCCGACCGCGGGATACGCGAGCCCGAACGTTCCGCCGACGGCCGCGTCCGGGTTCGGGTTGGAGGTGCGGGCGAGCGCCGGCGCGCCCGAGACGAGCAGCGTGCCGCCCTGGTTGCCCGTCGCCGGGATCGCGAGACCCAGTCCGCGAAGGTACGTGATCGCGTTCGGGACGACGAGCTGCTGCCGCGCGGCGAGCGTGGCTGTCTTCGTGCCGGAGCCCGCGCCCGAGAAGACCGCCGAGGCCGTGTACGTCAGGGTCACCGTGACCGCGCTGGCGGTCGGATTCGTCAGGGTCAGGTCGCTGGTGTAGTGCGTCGCGCCCGGCAGGTCGAGGACGATCGGGATCAGTCCCTCCGTCGCGTTCGCGGGGAGGAAGCTCCCGTCCGACGTGCCGCCGCCCGCCGCGGCGCCGTCGTTCACGATGCCGTACGCGATGAAGCGGTCGGTCCCCGACGTCAGCCGGACGCGCGCGTAGCCGTTCGCGACCCCCGTGGGCGCCAGCGTGAGGACGCGGTTGTACTGGGAGAATTCCCCCGGCTGCAGCGTGCGGAAAAGCGGCCCGCCGACCGGCGCCCCGCTGTCGCCGTCGTAGATCTGGACCTCGAGCGCGACCGGGCCGGACGTCGCGCCGGACGCCGCGCCGGGCGCATGCACGAGCGCGAGGTTCGAGCGGTAGGACGCGTTCTCCCTGAGGCCGTAGATCCACGCGTCCGCGTTCGAGGCGCCGCCGGTCGCGGAGGCGGCCGAGAACGTCCCGAATGCGCCGCCGACCGCGAGGTTCGGGTTGGGCGTCGACGTGCGCGAGCCGACGAAGACCGTCAGGGGGTCGGACGCGCCCACGAAAGTGGCGAACAGCGTCCCGAGCTTCGCGGACCCGTCCGTCGGAAGCGAATAGCCGTTCGCGCTCAGGAACGCGATCACGTCTCCGACGCTGAACTGGCGGCCCGCTCCGAGCGAGCGCGCGATCGTCGGCCCGGGCGTCGCAGGCGCCGGGGTCTGGGCGAACCGCAGGAGGAGCGTCGCGTCGGAGGCGCCGCGATTCACGGCGACGAGGTCCGAGGTGTAGTGCGACCCTCCCGCTCCGAAGACGTCGAGGACCACGGGCGCCTGGACGCCCGGTCCGGACGGAGGCGCGGCCGGCTGCGTCCCGACGGTGACGAAGAGCGAGAGGCGCCGGACGACGGCGCCGGACGCGGCGGAGAGCGTCAGCGTGTACGTGCCGGCGGCCGTCGACGGTGCGGCGGCGAGCGTCAGGAGCGCGCTCTGGCCGCGCGAGACGAAGCCCGTGGTCGCGACGTCCATCTTCGAGGGGCTGAAGGAAGCCGCAAGGCCCGAGGGCAGGCCCGCGAGCGTGAGTGTCGCGACGGCGTCCGCGGCGACCGCGGGCTGCGCGAGCGCCACCGTCACCGTCAGCGAGGAGCCGGCGGCGACGGACGCGACCGCCGGAGCCGCGGACAGGGAAAAGTCCGGGCTCGCCGCGGGCGACGCGATCGCCGCAGCGAGGGCGGTGACGTCGGGCGAGCCGAGCCCCGTCGCGGCGTCGTAGCCGGGACCCGCGTCATAGCCGGTGACGCCGGGGACGGAGTTCGATCCCGCCGTCACGTCGTGGAACGGGCCCGTTCCCGGCGTCGCCGCGCCGGACGTCCCGTACTGGGCCTGGCCGAGCGCGTACAGGAGCGGGTTGAGGTTGCCGAGGCGCGATCCCGCCCTCTGCGACAGGAGGGCCGCGATGCCCGCGAACGCGGGGGCGGACGCGGAGGTGCCGTAGACGCGCGCGAGACCCGACGCGCTTCCCGAGCCGCCCAGCACGATGTAATACGGCGTGTGACCCGCCCCGGCGACGGAAATGTCCGGAACCGCACGGCCCGTTCCCGCGGGAACTCCGGCGACGTTCTGCCACGGCGGGCGCGTGAAGAGAACGCTCACGCCGCCGCCGGTCGCGGCGAGCCCCGAGCCGGCGCCGCTCTCGTTCCACGCGCTTTCGGGGATCGGCCCCCTGGCGGACTTCTTCGTTCCGGGGTCGTTGGTCGAGCTCCAGTACGTGGCCGGAGCCGAGGTGTCGAGGTACTGCGTCCCGCCGACACACGTCGCGTACGGCGATGAGCCGAGGCCGTTCACGGAGCGAACCGTCCCGGTCGTCGCGGACTGGCCTTCGCAACCGGCGGCGCCGCTGTCGCCGGACGCCACGAAGGACGTCATCCCCTGCGCCGCGGCCTGCGCCCAGATGTTCGTGTAGAAGATCTTGTCGGAATCCGCGAAATCGTTCTCGCACGCCCCGTAGGACAGGTTCAGGACGTCCGCGACATTGGCGTTCACCGCGTACAGCGCGGAGAGGTCGACGCCATAGGACGGGAGGGTCGTCTTCGACACGACGAGGACCACCTGAGCGGCCGGCGCGACGGCGCCCGCCCACTGGATGTCGAGGTCTGCCTCGATCTCGTCCCCGTTGATCCCGGCGTCGGGTCCGTTCAGGACGACCTGCGGGTCGTTCGCCGGAAGGCCGAAGTACTGCCGGAAGAACCGCGTGTCCGCGAGATTCACGTTCGTCTGCGCGAGGACCGCGATCTTCCGTCCCGTGCCGTCGATCCCCGCCGTGGCGAGGGCGTCGATCCCGTAGATCGTCGCGAAGTCCGCGGGCGCGAGGACGTGGCGGCCCGAGCCGTCCGTGTACGCGGGGGCCCGGTGCGCGAGCGCCTTGCGCCGCGGGAGCGAGTTGAGGGACAGGAGGCCCGCGGTGCGGCGCGCGAGCCCGGCCGGCAGCCGCGCCGGCCGGACGTTCGCGACGCGGACGGCGCCGTCGACGATCACCTCGCGCAGCTCGGTCGCGAACGCGCGCTCGACGTCGGCGGCTCGCCCGGAGAACAGGATCGCCGTGCGGCCCGCGGGGACGTCCTCCACCTCGAGACCGTGCGCCTCGAGGTGGGCGCGGAGCGCCGCGACGTCGGCCTCGGGGGCGCCGAAGCGGCGTCCGAATTCCTCCGGCGTGAGCCATCGCCTGAAGTCGGGGGAGGACGGGTCCTGAAGCGATTCGAGAAACCGCTCGAGACCGGCGGCGTCGCGGGCGGGCAGGACGAGAATCGCACGCGTGAAGCGGACGTCCCCGTCGAGGCGCCCCACGTCCACGGACCGGGAGACTTCGGCCGGAACCGGCGCGACGTCGCGGAAGACGTCCTCGGGACGAGCCGCGGACGCCGAAGCGGCGCCGAGGAAGAGAAGGGCGGCTGCGGCGGCGGTCGTCAGGCGCGGGAGACGGGGCTTCATCGGTGGTTCCTCCGACGGGAAAAGCACGAGACGTGCCGGACCTGACCGGCTCAGACCGGCGGCGTGGGTTCCCGCCGGGTTCGGCGCCTTCCGAACAGGTCGAGGAAGCGGGCCATCCGGGGGACCGTGAGGACGAAGAGCAGGCCGATCGCGATCACCACGACGAGCGCGACGAGCGGCAGGAAGATCGAAACGAGACTCTGAAGGAGCGCGACGACGTCCTCCGCGAGGGACAGTCCTGCGTTCGCGACTCCGAACGTGACCGCCGTCGACGTGAGCCGCGTCGCGCTCTTCACGAGGTGCGACGCGAGTGCGACTCCCCCGCCGGCCCCGCCTGCCACGATGTTCAGCGCGGTCGATCCCTCGGCCTGCACCGCCGCGATCGCGACGAGCGCACCGACGAGCGGCCTCACGATCGAGTGGAGCAGATGCCAGAAATGGTCGAGTCCCGGGATCTTGTCCGCAAAGAACTCCAGGAGGAACAGCACGGCCGCGACGCTGAGCGCGGGGGTCGAGGCGAGGAGGCGTGCGATCGCGCCGGTGTAGTCCTCGGGAAAGAAGCGCGCCATCGCCCCATAGACGAGGAGGACGGCGTAGGAATTGAGCCCGGCCGCGGCGGACAACCCAAGCCCGGTCCCGAAGAGCTGCGGAAGGGTGTTCATCTCAGGACTTCGCGTTGATCTCGGCGAGCGCCTGCTGGGCGCGCCGGTTCACGGGATCGAGACGCATGACCTCTTTCAGGGCCTTCACGCGCTCAGGCCCGTTGCGCTCGTGCGCACAGGCCTCGGCCAGCTCCCACCAGAGGTCGACGCTGTCGGGCATCTTCTTGACGGCGCGGCGCAACGTCTCGGTCGCCTGCCGGATCCACTTGGGGTTCTTGCGCTGGATGCGCGAGAGGAGCACCCAGTACTCCTTCTGCTCGGGGTCGAACTCGACGGCCTGCCGGATCATCTCGTAGGCCGGGAAGTAATCCTCTTCGTCGTAGAGGGCCTTGGCGCGCACGTAGTTCTTGCGCGCGATGTCCTTCTGGACCTCGACGGTCGGCTCGGTGCCCGGCAGGGCCACCGTGTCGCCGTGGATCTCCTGTGAGCGGTCGTATTGCGTGCGGCTCTCCGGCGTGCGGAAGGCGCGTTCCGCCTCCCGGACGCGGGCGAAGAGCGCCTCGAGCGCGTCGCGGTCCTCGCCGAGGTGCGACTTGAGGTGGTGGTCGGGGTGGAACAGCCGCGCCCGCTCGTGGATCGCCCGCGCGAGCGCCTCGGGAGCGACGTCGCGCTCGACGCCGAGCACGTCGTAGTGGCTCGCCCAGTCGAGGCGGCGGTACGTGCGGCGCACGAGGTCGCGCTGGATGTCGGACTGTTCGGCCACGCGCGCTGCCGGCGCGGCGCCGGCCACGTCGACGTTCAGGAGAAGCAGCCCCTCCGGGACGCCCGATTTCTCGACCGTTCGCCCGGGCGCGACGAGATGGACGAGTCCCGTCGCCGCGAGGCGCGCGACGACGCGCTGGTCCGGGTGGATCTGCTCCACGGTCATGGTGCCGTCGATACGCCCGAGCACCTCGGCCTCGACGGCGGACACGGTGAACGCCTGGTACCGCAGGAGGAGGTCCGGCGCGAAAACGGGCCGCGCTGCGGGCGAAAGCGGGGTGTTGAGCTGGGCCGCAGGAGCCGGGAGCCTGCGCAGCGCCTCGAGGAGCAGGCCCCCGGTGGGGCGGTCCGCGCGAACCGCCACCGCGGCCGCCCCCTCGAGCGGGGACGCCGTGAAGACGCCGTTCGTCCAGCGGAAGGTCTCGAAGAACAGGCGCTCGGACAGAGCGCGGACCGCCGCGTCCGCGACGTAGTCGGCCACGGCGCCGGATTCCGTGAGGGCGCGCGCGAGGCCGCGTCCGGGCTCGGCGAGCGCCTTCTCGAACGCCGACAGGAGAAGGCTCTCGTCGGCGAGGCCGAAGGTCCGGAGGAGGTCGCCGACGAGCTGCGCCTCGCGGTTCGAGGCGGCCGAGAGGATCTGGCCCCGGTCGAACCAGAACGTCCGTTCCTCGCCCCGGTACGAGACGAGCAGCTTCGCCGTCGCGCGCTCGCGATAGAGCATCCGGATCACCTCGGCGAACGGCGTCCGCTCGAGAGAACCCCCCGACATCATGCGATTGCGCGAGTCCGAACGCTCCGAAACCATCGGCGCAAAGTGTAGCAGCGCGAAGGCTTCCAGCCGGCCAGAATCAGCGCGGCGCAGAGCGCCAGCGCGCGATGCGCGCGGCGACGCTCTTGCCCGAGACGGCCGCGAGGGCGTCCTCGCTGGCGGCGAGGACCGCTTCCGAACCGCCGAAAGCCGAGAGGAGCATCTTCACGCGCGCGGGCCCGAGGCCCGGAACGTCGAGCAGCGGGCTCTCGAGCGCGCGCTTGCCGCGCGCGCGCCGGTGAGACCGCAGGCCGAAGCGGTGCGCCTCGTCGCGCGCGCGCTGGAGCAGCTTGAGGCCGGCGTTCGTCCGGGCGAGCACGATCGGCGCCGAGCGCCCCGGCACGAACACCTCTTCCTCGCGCTTGGCGAGGCCCGCGGCCGGCATCTCGATCCCGAGGCGGTCGAGGGCCGCGAGCGCGGCCGAGAGCTGCCCTTTTCCGCCGTCGATCAGGAGGAGATCCGGCAGCGGCCGCCGCTCCTCCGTGACGCGCGCGTAGCGGCGCGTGACCGCCTCCGAGATCGACGCGAAATCGTCCACGCCGTCCCGCTCGATCCGGAAGAGGCGGTATTCGTCCTTCTTCGGCTCGCCGTCCACGAACACGACGCAGGACGCGTACGTCTGGGCGCCCTGGAAGTGGGAGATGTCGAAGCACTCGATCCGCGAGGGCCGGGCGGGCAGTTCGAGGGCGCGGGCGAGCGCGAGCGTGGCCTTCTCTCCCCGCTCCCGGACCCGCCGGAACCGGCGCAGGTGGTTCTGGCGGGCGTTGTCGCGCGCGATCCGGACGCGGTCGAACGCGGCACCGCGCCGCGGGGTCCGGATCGTGACGCGCGAGCCGCGCTGCTCCGACAGCCATGTCTCGATCGGCTCGAGGGCCTCGTCCGGCACGTCCACGGGCAGGTGGACCTCCCGGGGCAGGAAGCTCGAAGCGACGGCGTCGTAATACTGCGATAGGAGCGAGACCCAGAACTCCTCGGGAGGAATATCGCCGATCCGCTCCCAGAAGTACTCGCGCGAATCGAGAACCACGCCTCCGCGAACGAGGAGAACCGCGATCGCCAGATTCCCTCCATCGAAGAAATCTCCGAAGATGTCCACGTCCTCGGCGGTGAGCGACTGCACCCGCTGCTTCTCGGCGAGCTCCGCGACCGTGCGGAGGCAGTCGCGGTAGGCGGCCGCCATCTCGAACCTCTCGGCATCGGCGGCGGCGCGCATCTTCTCCTCGAGCCGCGGGCGCAGCTCGTCGTTCCGCCCCGACAGGAAGAGCAGGACGTCCTGGACGGCGTCCGCGTACGCCTCGGCCGTGGTGAGGCCCGAGACGCACGGCCCGAGGCAGGCGTGCATGTCGTAGTAGAGGCAGGGCCGCGGGAGCTTGCCGTCGATCTCGATGCGGCAGGTGCGGATCTGGAACATCCGCTGCACCATCTTCATCGCTCCGCGGCACGTGCGGGCGGGGAGGAACGGGCCGAAGTAGCTGTGGCCGTCCCGGAGGACCCGGCGCGTCACGAGCGCCCGCGGCCAGGCCTCCCCCGTCGTGACCTTGATGTAGGGGTACGTCTTGTCGTCGCGGAGGACGATGTTGTAGCGCGGGCGGTTCTTCTTGATGAAGGCGTTCTCGAGGGCGAGCGCCTCGCTCTCCGTCCTCGAGACGACCGTGTCGATGGAGGCGAACTCGGCGAGGAGCGCCTCAGTCCTCGGGTGCTTCGGCCCGGCGTGGAAGTAGGACGCGAGGCGCTTGCGGATCGACCGCGCCTTGCCGACGTAGAGGATCTTCCCCGCGGCATCCTTGTAGAGGTAGATCCCCGGCTGGTCGGGATAGAGGGAGAGGTCCGGGGGGGCGCCCACTCCGCGATTCTAGGGAGGCGGGCAAGCCCGGAGGGCCGCCCTGAAGAATTGCCTGGCCAACGCGGCCACCCCGCCGCATTGTGTACATGAATACCCCGTTGCATGGGGACCGCCTCCCCATGCCCAAATACGGCAGGAGGAAAGAATGAAATCTACCCGGTTCGTCATGTTCGTCGTCCTCGCGGTCGCCCTGTGCGTCGCGGGCGCCGCGGTCGCGCAGACCGTCATCAAGTCCGAGATCAAGTCCGGCCTCGTGATCGGCAAGACCGATCACTCCGTCATCGTCAAGGGTGACGACGGCGTCGTCCGCGAGTACCAGGTTCCGGCCGGCAAGACCGCCATGATCGACGGCAAGGAGACGGGCCTCGCCGACCTCAAGATCGGCACCACCGTGTCCGCCGTGTTCAACACGGTCGAGAAGCCCGTCGAGGTCAAGACGACCACGATCAAGAACGGCGAAATCGTCAAGGTCCAGGGCGCCAACCTCACGACCAAGGAGGCCGACGGCTTCCACAACTACGTCGTTCCCAAGGGCTTCAAGTTCAACGTCGACGGCAAGGAAACGAGCATCGAGAACCTCGGCCCCGGCATGAAGCTCAACGCCACGATCGTCCACACCTCCACGAAGATGGAGACCGAGGTCCAGCGCGGCAAGGCCGTGGGCGTGGCCCCGGCCGCCCCGGCTCCGGCCCCCGTCGCGGCCGCCCCTGCCCCGGCTCCGGCACCGGCTCCGGCGCCCGTCGCCGAGGCGAAGCCCGCCAGGAAGAAGCTCCCGAAGACCGCCAGCCCGATGCCGCTCGTCGGCCTCCTCGGCGGCCTGTCGGTCGCGGCCGGCGCGGGCCTCCGCGCGATCCGTCGCCAGAGCTAGTTCAGAGAGCTCCGTTCACGCCGTTCAGAAGACCTTTCCGAGCCGCGCAGCGAGAGTCGAGACCTTGACGTACCCGAAGAAGCGCCCGCTCCCGAGGAGGCCGAGCGCGTCGGGGACCTTCGTCCGCGGGTCGTTCGAGTAGAGCGTCCCGAACGCCCTCTTCGTGAAGGCGTGAAACGCCGAGTCGTACGGGTACCACCACGGCATCGCGCCCGCGTTCCCCATGTCCACGCTCACGTGCTTGATGTTCACGAGCTCGTGGAGGCCGAACGCCGCGTGGCTGCGCCCGACGCCCGACTTCTTGACCCCGCCCCACGTCGCGGTGGGCTCGCCGAACGAGAACAGGTGGTCGTTGATCGTCACGGTGCCCGCGTGGAGCTCCTCGACGAGCCGCTGCGCCGTCTTGCGCGAGCGCGTCCAGCCCGACGCCGTGAGGCCGAACTCCGACTCGTTCGCGAGGCGGATCCCCTCGTCGAGCGTGTCGACGACCATGACGGGCAGGAGCGGTCCGAACGTCTCCTCGTGCATGCAGCGCATCGAATGGTCGACGTTCGTCAGGACGGTCGGCGGATACCACCAGCCCTTCGCGCGCGGGCGCCTGCCGCCGGTGAGGATCTTCGCCCCCTTCGCCTTCGCGTCCGCGACGTGGGCCTCGACGAGCGCGCGCTGCGACTCCGTCGTCAGCGGGCCCATGTCGGTGGACGGCGAGAGCGGGTCGCCGAGCCTCAGCGCCTTCGCCTTGGCGACGACCTTCCCGAGAAACTCCTCCGCCACCCCCCTGACGACGTAAACCCGCTCCACGGAGCCGCAGGCCTGGCCGGCGTTCACGAACGCGCCCCAGACGAGGCCGGACGAGGCCCTGTCGAGGTCGGCGTCGGCCGCCACGACGGCCGGGTCCTTGCCGCCCAGCTCGAGGACGACGCCCGTGAGGTTCTTCGCGGCCCGCTGCATGACTCCGATGCCCGTCTCGACGGCGCCCGTGAAGAGGATCTTCGCGATTCCCGGGTGCTCGATGAGACGGTTCGTGTCCTCGCCGCCCGCCGTCACGACGTTCACGACGCCGGGCGGAACGCCGGCGCGCCGGCAGAGGTCGCCGACGGCGAGGCCCGTCAGCGCCGTCGCCGAGGCCGGCTTGAGGACGACGGTGTCCCCGGCCGCGAGGCAGGCGGCGACCTCGACGAACGGGATTCCGAACGGGAAATTCCACGGGGTCACGATCGCGACGACGCCGAGAGGCTCCAGCCGGTAGGAGCCCGACTTGTGCGAGAACAGGATCTGCGCATAGTCGACCGGCCGCTCCGCGAGGATCGAGGCGGCGTGGCGCGAGAGGTAGCGCAGCGTGTCCGCGGCCGGGACGACGTCCACCGCGCGCGCCTCGCCGACCGGCTTGCCCTGCTCGGTCGCGATGAGGCGCGCGATGTCCTCGTGCGACTTGCGGACCTCTTCGAGGAGGCGCGCGAGGAGCTTTTGCCGCGCCGTCACCGGCGTCTTCGACCAGGAGAGGAACGCCTTGCGGGCGGACGCGACCGCGGCGTCGATCTCCGCAGGGCCCGCACGGTAGACGTCCGCGAACGGCTCGCCCGTGGAGGGGTTCACGGCCTTGAACGTCCGGCCGGTGTCGACGTCCTGCCCGTCGATGATGGGCTTGTTCGTGAACGCGCGCTTCTTCATGGGCGCGCCTTCAGGTCATCGCCCCGCGCGTGATCTCGACCCGTTTCTTCTTCCAGAAGGCGACGAGCCGCTGGACGTAGGCGCGGAACGGAGGGCACTCGAGCCCGAAGCGCGCGAGGTCCTTCGTCGCCTGCGCCGAGTCGTAGTGCACCGGATGGTCGAAGTAGTCGAGCGTCTCCCCCGGCATCCCGAGCCACCTCGAAAGCTGCGGCGCGATGAACGCGACCTTCGCGATCGGGAGCGGCACGGGCACGAACACGAAGGACTTGCCGATCGACTTCGCGAGGAGCTCGGCGACCCCGAGCGCCGTCTCGGGAGCGGGGTCGGTCAGGTGGTACGTCTTCCCGATCGCACCGTCCCAGGAGCCGAGTTGCGCGATCGCCTCGAGGACGTAGTCGATCGGCACGAGGTTCACCTCGGCCGCGCCGTCCCCGATCCTGATGAAGGCGCCCGGCGAGGGCAGGAGGCTCATCGCGTTGAGCGCGAAATACGGGCCGTCGAACTTCGCCGTCTCCCCCGTTCGCGAATCGCCGACGACGATGCCGGGGCGGTAGATCGCGGCCTTGAGGCCGCTCTTCCTGACCGCGACTTCCGCGAGGAACTTCGTCTCCTCGTAGTGGTTCTTGAACGACTGGCCGACGTCGAGGTCCTTCTCGCGGTACGACCCGACCGCCGTCCCCGAGACGTACGCGGTCGAAACGTAGTCGAGCCGCCGGAAGCCGGGAGCGCCGGCGACGAACTCGAGCACGTTCTTCGTGCCCTCGACGTTGATGCGCATCGCCATGTCGCGGGCCACCGCGAGGTCGTAGACGGCGGCGAGGTGGAAACAGCCCGTCACCCTCTTCGCGAGGGCCTTCGCAGCGCCCGCCCCGAGGCCGAGCCCCGGCGAGGTGATGTCGCCCGTCACGAGCCGGATCCGGCCCTTCGTGTGCGGATGCGCCGCCGAGAGGGCCGCGACCGAGGCGTCGGCCGCGGCCAGGAACTTCTCCTGAACGAGGCACTCGAACGAGGCTCCGGGCCGGAGCTCGAGAAGGCGCGGAATGAGCCGCGCACCGATGAAACCGGGGAAGCCGGTGAAAAGGATGGTCCCGCCGGTGGAGCGTTCGGAGGCGGGTTTCCGGATCCTGCGCGTTGCCATTTGAAGGTGAATATAGTCCCCTCAGAGAGGCCGTGAGAGAGACGGGTCGGAGATCAGCCTCTCCCTGAAGGCTCGGATCCGCGCGAGCATTTCCGGAGGCTGCGCGCAGGGCCTCCCGTCCAGCGACAGCAGGGGCGCCGCCGTCGTGAGGGAGCCGAGCAGGACGGCGCCCGCGCGGAGGTGCTCCTCGCCGATCGGTGAGACGGCGGCCTGCCCCTCGAAGAACGCGGCGGCGGTGACGCTGGGCAGGACGCCCTCGGGCGCGAGAACGGGCGTGCCCCCGTTCCACGCCGCGAGCCCGGTCGTGGTCCCTTCGAGATAACGCCCGTCGTGGCCGCGGAACAGGCCCTCGTCGGCGCCGGCCTTCTTCGCGAGCCGGCCGCCCTGGATCGCCGCGAAGTAGCTCGTGGACTTCACGCCGGGCGTGTCGCGCTGCAGGTCGATGGGCAGCGACACCGCATGCGAGCCGTTGCGGCGCACGAGGCGGCTCTCGGGAATCGGGAGCACATAACAGTCCAGCCTCCAGGAGGCCGCCGCGTCGACGTCCTCCCCCAGCGCCAGCCACGTGAGGCGCATGCCGGACTGTTCGTCGCCGCGGGGCGCGCGGACGTCGAGGGCGGCGCGGGCGGCGGCGTCGAGCGCCTCGCGCGGAGGCGCCGGCAGGTCGAGATGCGCGAGTCCCCTGAGGAGCCGGTCGAGATGGGCGTCCCAGAGGACGGCCCTGCGGCCCACGAGGAGCGCCGTCTCGAAGAAGCCGAAGCCCCGCTGGACCGCGGGCGAATGGTACGGCAGGGGCGCGAATTCAGGCAAGGAACGCCTCCATCTCGCGCGACTTGGTCAGCGTCTCGGCCCATTCCGCACCGGCGTTCGAGTCCCACACGATTCCACCCCCCGCGTGATAGTCGACTCTATCCCGGCCGGTGATCGCCGTCCGGATCGCCACGTTGAAGACGGCCCTCCCGTCGCCTCGGACGAACCCGGCGGCGCCCGTGTACGCGCCCCGCGCGACCGGCTCCAGGCGCCGGATGAAGCCGAGGGCGGCGCGCTTCGGAGCGCCCGTGATCGAGCCCCCGGGGAGCGTGGCCCGGAGAACGTCGGAGAGCCGCGTGCCGGGCGCGAGCCGCGCCTCGACGGTGGACTCGAGATGGTGGAGGTGCGCGAACGTGCGGAGCCCGGCGAGAGCGGTCGTCGCGACGCCCCCCGGGACCGCGACGCGCCCGAGGTCGTTGCGCAGGAGGTCCGTGATCATGACGTTCTCGGCGCGGTCCTTCGCGGAGGCGACGAGCCGTGCGCCGGCCGCCGCATCGGACTCGACCGAGTCGCCCCTCGGCGCCGTGCCCTTGATCGGCTTCGTGACGGCCCGCCCCTCGCGGAGGTCGAGGTCCAGGAACAGCTCGGGCGAATTCGAGACGACGGCCCAGTCTTTCGAGGCGAGCGTCACGGCGTAAGGCACCGGGCTCTTCGCGTGCAGCTCGCGGGCGAGCGCGAACGGATCGACGCGCGCCGCGAAACGCGTGCGGTACGACAGGTTGACCTGGTAGACGTCCCCCCGCGCGATTCCGTCTCGGATGGCGCCGACGCCGCGCACCCACTCGTCCGAAGAGAGCGAGCGCTGCGCGCTCGCCCGTTCTTCGAGTGTGAAAGAGGGGAAAGCAGCGGGAGGCGGCGGGGCTCGGCGGGAGACGAAAGAACTGCGGGTATTGAAGATGAAGAATTCTGCGAAGGGAAGAAATTCATGCTCCCTGACGAGCGCGGTCGAGCCTTCGATCCAGACGCCCGCCTCGTAAGAGACGAATCCCGCAGCGAGGAGGTTCGGGTCGCCGCTCGAGGCGACGGAATCCAGGGCCTCGAGGACCGAGGGCAGCTGTTCCACCGTATCGGCGCGCACCCTCTTTTCTTCACCTTCAAAGAAAATCTTCTCTTCTCCCTCGTCCCCCAATCCCCATCCGTTTCCGGCGAACAGCACCCTTGCGGACACGTCGGCTATTCTGCGATACATGCCCGACGAGAAGCAGCCCGAGCCGAAGGGTCCCGCGGTGTACTGCACGCTGGCGGTGCGCTACGCCGAGACCGACGCCCAGCGCGTCGTGTACCACGGCAACTACATCGTCTGGTTCGAGGTCGGCCGCACGACGTACTGCGAGCGCGTCGGCACCCCGTACGCGCGGATGGAGGCCGAGGGCATCTTCATCACGGTGGTGGACGTCCGGGCGCGATACCGGAGGTCGGCGCGCTACGGCGACGTCGTGACCGTGCGAACGCGCTGCACCGAGATGAAGAGCCGCGGCTGCGCCTTCACGTACGAGGTGCTCCTTCCGGACGGAAGCATCGCCGTCGAGGGCGAGACGCGCCACCTGTTCCTGGACGCGAGCGGGCATCCGCGGACGGTCCCGGCCGGCATCGCGGACGCGTTCCGCGCGTTCATGGGGCCGGCGGCCTAGGCAGGCGGCCGCGCGCCTCAGCGGTGCGGCAGCTTCTTGAGCAGGGCGCGCCGCACGAGCGGCGGGACGAGGCCCGTGACGTCGCCCCCGAGCTGGTGGACCTGCTTCACGAGCCGGCTCGACGTGTACGAGAGCTCTTCCTTCGGCGTCAGGAAGAGGGTCTCGACCTGCGGCCCGAGGCGGCGGTTCATGAGCGCCATCTGGAACTCGTGCTCGAAGTCCGAAACGACCCTCAGGCCGCGCACCACGATGCGCGCTTTCTCCTTGCGCATGAAGTCGACGAGGAGGCCCCGGAACGACTTCACGACGACCTTGGGTTCGCGCCTGAAGATCGCCCGAATCATCGAGAGGCGCTCCTCGACGGTGAAGAGGGGCGACTTGTCCGTGTTGATCAGGACGGCGACGAGCACGCGGTCGAAGATGTGGCAGCCGCGGCGGATGAGGTCGACGTGGCCGTTCGTCACGGGGTCGAACGTACCTGGGTAGACGGCGGTTTGCTTCACGGGGACGGCGATTGTACGTCCCGCGACGCCGCGGCGTCTCCCAGTCGGCGCGCCGAGAGGACGAGGAGGAAGAGCGCGGCGGCCGGCGGCAGGACGCACCACCACGCGCCCGGCAGCAGGTTGCGCGCCTCGGCGAGCGCGCGGCCCCACGAGGCTTCGGGAGGCGGCGCCCCGAGCCCGAGGAACGACAGCGCGGCCTCCGTGAGGACGGCCGCGCCCAGCACGTAGGGCAGGAGCGCGACGGCGGGCGGGAGCGCGTGCGGGAGCACGTGGACGAGGACGAGCCGGGGCGCGGACGCCCCGGCGGCGCGGGCGGCGTCGACGAACGGCGCCTCGCGGATCTTCTTTGCCCCGGCGCGGACGATGCGCGCCGTATCCGTCCAGCCCGTCAGAGCGATCAGAACGGCCGCGACGAGGAACGACGGCGGCAGAAACGACGCCGCCGTGACGACGAGCACCAGCGCGGGCAGCGCCTGAACGACGTTGACGAGGAAGAGAACGCCGCGGTCCGCGGCGCCGCCAGCCCAGCCGGCGGCCGCGCCGAGGCCCGCGCCGAGGAGGAGGGCGAGCGCGGAGGCGAGCAGTCCCGCCGCCACCGAGACGCGCGCCCCGTGGAGCGTGCGCGCCGCGACGTCGCGCCCGAGCTCGTCGGTCCCGAAGAGATGCTTCCACGACGGGGGCTGGAGACGCCGGTCGAGATCCGCGGCGTCCGGGTCGAACGGGACCGGCGCCCGGACGATCGTCTCGCCCGTCTTCGTCTCCACCCACGGCTTCTCCCGCGCGAGGACCGGAGCGAGCAGAGCCAGCAGGGGAAACACCGCGAAGAGCGCCGCGGCCCGCCACGTCCGGGGGCGACCGGCGTTCACGCAGCCTCCCCCGCCGGAGCGAGAGGCGCCGCGGCGTCGCGCGTCCGCGGATCCAGGACGGCCGACACGACGTCGGCGAGGAACGCGGCGACGACGACGCAGCCCGCCGAAAGGAGCGTGAGGGCGAGGACCGTCGGGAGATCGCGCGCGAACACGGCGTCGGCGAGGAGACCGCCCGCGCCGGGCACCGAAAACACCCTCTCGACGAGGACGGAGCCCGCGACGAGCGACGGCACGAGGGCGGCTCCCATCGCGGCAAACGGCGCGGCGGAGCGCCGGAGAGCGCGCCGCACCGCCGCGCCGCTCCCCTCTCCGCGCGCCCGCCCCGCGGCGGCGGCCGGGTCCGCGAGGGCCGACGCGACGCACGAGCGGACGAACCGCGCGAGGAACGCGGCGGTCGGCAGCGCGAGCGTGACGACGGGCAGGACGTACCCGCGAATGCCGCCTCCGTCCGAGAAGAGGGGCGTCAGCCGCAGCCAGCCCGAGAAGACGAGCAGCAGGACGAGGCCGAGGACGAAGGACGGCGTTGCGAAGAGCGCGTCGCCGAGCGCCCCCGAGATCCGGTCGAGTCGTCCGCCCGGGCGCCGCGCCGCGGCGATTCCAGCGGGCACGCCGAGCGCGAGCGCGGCGAGGAGCGCGGCGAGATTGAGCGTGAGCGTCGCGGGCAGCGCGCCCGAGATCCGCGCCCCGACGGGCCGCCCGTCCGAGAGGGAGATTCCGAAGTCGAAGCGAGCGGCGCGCAGGACCCAGATTCCGAAGCGCTCGAGGGGCGGGCGGTTCAGTCCGTACAGGGTTCGGAACGCCGCCAGCGCCTCTGGCGAGACGGCGGACGCGCGGGCGCCGGCCTTCGCCGCCATCGCCGCGGGATCTCCGGGCGCCGCCGCGAGCAGCCCGAAGACGAGCGCGAGGACGCCCAGCAGCGTCAGCAGGGCCGACGCCGCCCGCCGCAGCACGAACCGGAGCATGCGGGAATGTTACTTGGGGGGCGTCAGGAGATCGGACGGGAGCCGGCGGCGGGCCGCCACGCGGACGCGCCGGGCCAGAACAGGAACAGCCCGTACGGCGACGTTTTGACTCCCTCGATCCGGCCCGAGACGCCCCACTTCGTGAGCGGCGTATTCAGGAACGACACGGGCTCGTCCTCGTGGACGAGACGCTGGACCTCTCCGAGGAGCCGGATCGCCTCGCCGCGGTCGAAGGTGGAGCGCAGGCGGTCGAGGAGCCCGTCGACTTCGGGATTCCGGTAGGACGCGTTGTTGAGGCCCGTGGGCGGCACCTGCGCCGAATGCCAGGAGACGCCGAGGTCCGGGTACGGATCGAGGTTGAGCGCCGCGGCCCACGCCTCGAGCTCGCCCGCGTCCATCTTCGCTGCGAAAGCCGCCCACTCCAGCGGCTGGATCTGCATGTCGATCCCCGCCTTGCGGAACGACTGCTGGGCCAGCTCGACCATCTGCCGCTGGACGTCGCTCCCCATCCCGAGCGAGAACGTGAACGCGAAACGAAGATTTCCCCTGTGGCGGATCCCGTCGGGTCCCTTGCGGAACCCTGCCTCGTCGAGGAGCGCTTCGGCCGCCTTTGGGTCGTACGGCCACGGGGTTATCGAAGAGTTCCACGCCCAGTGGGCGGGCGGCAGCGGTCCGTTTGCGAGCTTCGCGAGCCCTCCGTAGAGGTTGCGGTTAATGCTCTCGCGGTCGATCAGCATCGTGAGCGCGCGCCTCACGCGCCGGTCCGAAAAGAGCGGCGAGCGGTTGCTCCACCCGAAATACGCATACGACAGCTCGTCGAACGTCACGGCGCGAGGGGCGCCCGGCGTCCCGGCCTTCGCGTCGACGTCCTTCTTCTGGGCGAACGTGAGGCGCATCTCGTCGAGATCCCCGGACTGGAGGCCGGCGAACGCCGGCGCCGTCTCGGGGACGACGCGAAAGACGACCTGCTCGGCGGGCGCCGCGGGGCCCGCGTACTGCGTGTTGCGCACGAGCGAGAGCGTCCGCCCCGGTTCCCACGAGCCGACCCGGTACGGGCCGTTCGCGAGCGGGTTGCGGTTGCGCGGGTGCGTCGCGAGGTCGCCGTCCTTCCACGCCGCCGCGGAGAGAAGCCAGAGGTTGAACGCATCCCGCCGGCCGGCGGAAGGGGTCTTGAACGTGACCCGCGTCGTGCGGGCGTCGACGGCCTCCGCCTTTACGAGCCCCTCGAAGAACGAGCGCCGCGTGAGCGCCGGCACTTTCGGGTCCATCACCGCGTTCAGCGTGAACACGACGTCGGCCGACGTGACGGGCGTCCCGTCTTCCCAGCGGGCGTCCGGCCGCAGGCGCACGGTGAAGACGAGGTGGTCGGGTGAATCCGAGACCTCCTCGGCGAGGCCCGGGACGAGGTTCAGGTTCTCGTCGTAGTCGAGGAGGTTCCGCGACAGAAGCGCGACGACGATCTGCTCCGCGTCCGTCGTGGCGAGGATCGGGTTCAGCGTTTTCGGCTCTCCGTCGAGCCGGCGGCGGATCACGCTCGTCTGGTCTTTTCCGCGCACGCCGCATGCGGCGAGCGCGAGGAGCAACGCCGCGACGGCGAGGCGTTTCAAGGACCTTCCACCGACAGCGTCGCGACGTTGCCCGAGGCGTCGACCACGCGCACGGCGAGGACGAAGGGGCCCGCGGGCTTCGGGACGCGGAACACGAAGCGCTCGACCGGGGAATCGGCGGCGCCGTCCTCGGCCTGGAGGATCCGCCAGCGGTCGGCGTTCACGGAAGCTTCGGCCCTCACGACCGGCGAGAGTGCGTCCGTCGCGAGAATGCGGAGCTCGACTGCGCCGCCTTCGTCCCTGCGGCTCTCGACCTTGAGGACCGGCGGCGTGTTGTCGACGAGCGCGACACCGCTCTCCTCGGAGGCCGTGAGCGCCTCGCCCTCGGGCTGCGCGAGGCGGTCGGAGGCCGTGACGCGGAAGCGGTATCTCCCGTCGGCGAGCGCCGTCGTGTCGAACGAGAGGAAGGACTCCTCGACGTCCTTGCGCACCGGGAACCACGGCCCGCCCTCCCGCCGCGCCTCGACCTCGTAGCGCAGCGCGTCGCCGTTCGGGTCGACGCCCTTCCACGTGATCGTCCGGAAGCCTTTCCGCCAGAGGCGGCGGCCGGGGCCCTCGGACGGGGCCGCGTCGCGCGGCTGGTCGAGGCCCGCGAAGATCCCGTTCTCGTCCGGGTTCGTGACGGAGAGGACGCCGGCGCCCGGAGAGCCGGCGCGTCCGAAGACGACGCCGGGTTCGAGGACGGCGACGTTCTCGAGAACCGGCCGCGCGTTCCGCTCGGCGTACGTCATGTCGACCCGCTCGACGGACGGAGACTCGCCCTTCGCGTTCGGGGAGAGGTCGGCTTTCCACTGGAAAAAGCGCGCGACGGGGATCTTCGCCTCGCCGGCCGCGCCGGCGGGAACCCACGCCGACCACGTCCCGTCGGGCTTTTCGCTCGTGCCCGAACGCACCGAGAGCGCCACGGACGAACCGGCGGGCGTCGCGCCTTCCCAGCGGAGCCGGCCGAACGTGGACAGGCGAACGGCGTCCTTCACGGCGGAGACGAACGACCCGGGCGCCGCTGCGCCCGCGGGCCGCAGGATTCCGGCGGCGCCGTTCGTCACG
This sequence comes from Thermoanaerobaculia bacterium, assembly GCA_036504335.1. Classification (GTDB taxonomy): domain Bacteria; phylum Acidobacteriota; class Thermoanaerobaculia; order UBA5066; family UBA5066; genus Fen-183. Next base: position 70,925 of record DASXVJ010000029.1, on the reverse strand, counting down.
GCCGCGAACGCGGCTCCCGCGGCGGGCGCCGAAACGACGAGCTTCTCCCCCGTCTGGGCGAGGAGGCGCAGGGCCCGGTCCTTCCACGCGTAGAGGCGGCCGCGCGGTCCGGTCGCCACGAGAAGCGATCCGCTCGCGGCGTCGAAACGCAGCGCGAAAACGGCCTCGTCGGGGAACGTCCACGCGGGCTCGACGAAGCCGTCGGGCGCGATCGCGACGATCTCGGCGTTGTTCGCGGTGGGCGCCGTCGAGGACGGGCGCGGCGCGGCCGCCGAGGCCGCGATCGAGACGCTCCCCTTCGGAGTCTCCTCGGCGGGGCCCGGCGCCGGCGTGGGCGTGGGCGTCGGCCTCGGGCGCAGCTCGGACGCGACCGCCCGGCCCGCGGAGGTGTCGGCCTGCGACGCCGCGGCGTAGAGCACGCCCTTGCCGTCCAACGCGAGACCGGTGACCTCGGGCCTGGAGAAGTCGTGCAGGGTGCGCGTGCCCTTCGAGCCGATCGCGACGACGAGCCCGCGGTCGGACGTCCCGGCGTAGACGGTTCCGTCAGGCCCCGCGAGGAGCGTCCGGACGTGCACGTCCTCGATCTCGTGAAAGAGCTCGAGAGCGCCCGCCGCCGTCTTGCGGTAGACGCGGCCCTTGTTGCCCGTGCCCGCGTAGAGCGTTCCGTCCGGCCCGAACGCGAGCGCCCAGATCGCGGCTTCCTTCGGGTCGCCGAGGAGCGTCCCGGCTTTCGCGGGGTCGCTCTCCTTCGGGTTCACGCGATAGATCTTCCCGTTCGGCGACGACGCGCAGACGACGGAGCCGTCCGGTGCGACGGCGACGGCCGTGAGGTTCGGCTCCGACGCGGTGAAAAGCAGCGTCACGCCCTTCGCGTCGGATACGAAGAGCCGGCCGAGGCCTCCGCCCGTCGCGACGAAGACGCGCCCCGATGCGTCGCCCGCAGCCGCGAAGACCGCGGCGTCCGCGGCGTCCGCGGGCCACGCGCGCGGGGACAGGGGCGGCGCGAGGGTGAGGCGGCCGTCCGCGGAGACTGCGGTTCCTTTCGCCTCTCCGGCGAGGAAATCGCGGGCGCCCGCCGTGATGGCGACGCGCGACGTGGCGGCGAAGAGCGAGGGCGCGGCCGCGGCGAGCGCGAGCGCGAAGCTGGCAAGGAGTCGTTTCACGAGCGCGGCCTTTCGATCTCGACCTCGATCCGGATGCTTCCGGCCACGGGGCGGTCGAGCGTGAGGATGTCCTCGGCGAGGAATCGGGAGGAGACGGCGGAGCGGCCCGGGTCGGCGCCTTCGCCGTCCGAGAGGATCGCGGCGGCGGACGGCGGCAGCGCCGTCAGCGTGGCGCCGCCCGTCGTGGCGCCGCGCGCGGGGACGAGAAGCGTCGCCACGAGCCGATTGGCGGGCAGGAGGCGCTCGACCATGCGGCGCAGGCCGGCGAGACTCCGGGGGGGCGCCGGGTCGAGCGAAAGGCGCGCCGCGGACGTCGCGGCTCCGTCGGCGATCACGAGCGTGGCGCGGCCTTCGGGCGCCTCGCGCGGGACCCGGAGCGTGACGACGCGCGTCTCTTCCTCGCCGCGCCGGCCGGCGAGGCGGACGCTCGCGGTGAGCGTCTGGCCGGGCGCCACCTTGCGGGCGGACACGCCCGCGTCCACGACGCGGAAGCGGCGTTCGCCCAGCGCGTTCGCCAGGGTGATCTCGACGCCGGAGATCTTCGGGTCCTCGAACTCGTTGTCGGCGACGAGGCCCCCGAGCGCGATCGTGGTGAGGATCGCGATGTCTCGCGCGCGCGGACCGGACAGGACGTCCTCGTACACGAACGGGCCCGCCGCCGTGCCGATCGACAGGCGGAGCGCGACGGTCTTCTGCGCCGGAGTCGGGTCGTTCAGGAGAAGCGCGACGTCCGTCGACATCGCGAGCAGGAGCGGAAAGATGGAAGGCGCGGGCGCGACACCCCAGCGGAGATCCTTCGCCGGCCCGCCAGCGGCCTCGAGGCGGAAGCGCACGGGAATCATCGGCGCGACGCGGTCCATGCGGCCCGAGACGCCCGGGTCGCGGTCGCTCGTGAGCCGGTACGCCGGCGCGTGCGGCGCCGCGAGCTTGAACGACAGCATCGAGCTCGCAAAGACCTCGACGACGTCGGTGGTGGCGACGGGAAGCTCGATCTCCCCCATTCCGAGGAACGGATGCCCGAACGCGACGAAGCTCCCGTCCGGGTCGACGCGCGTGACGGTGCCCGTCGCGCCGAGCTGGAGATCGCCGTCGAGGAGGAACGCCGTGAGCGCGCCTCCGGCGACGAGTTTGTCGGGTGCGGCTCTGGTCTCCGGCGCGCGGCCGGCCCCCGCCGCCCCGACCGCGGACGCGAGAAACGGCGCCGGAAGGCCGAGGCGACCGAGGTCCTCTGCGAAGCGCGAGAGCGTCGCAGACGGGATCCCGGCCGAGACCGGCGCGAGCAGCGACGCGGCCTCGCGGCCCGCGGCCGGCCGGTACGGGGCGGCGATCCTCTCGAGGGCGGCGACGCGCTCGTCGGGCGGAAGGCCGTGGGCGGCCGCGAGGGCCTCCCATGCGGCGGCCGAGGACGACGTGGCGCGTGCGCGCGGAATGGAGAAGGGCGCACCGCCCGAAACGGATTCGAGCATGTTCTCGATCGGAGTCACCTGTCCGACCGGGTCCTTGCCGAACGCCCACGTCGCCGAGACGGCTCCCGCGAGCTTGCCGTCGAGGTAGACCGGGCTGCCGCTCATGCCCGCGATGACGCCGGTCCTCTCGAGTCCGAGGCCGGAGACCTTCACGAGAATCCGGCTCCGCCCGAGCGTGTTCGGGAGGACGCCGAGCACCTCGACCTCGAAGCGCTCCGGCGCGGCGCCCTTCATCACGGTGAGGCCCCAGCCCTTCATCCCGGCGTGGACGGCCGACAGCGGCAGAACGTCCGGGGGCAGGGCCGCCGGCGCCGCCTGGAGCGTCCTCGCGAAGGCCAGAACGAGGGCGGCAAAAGCCGCCCAACGCTTTGACCCCGTTCGAGTTTCCGTGCTACCTTGACGGGACGGCCGGCGACCGGACCGTCGCGGATTCCATCCCCCTTTTTCGAGGGAGGCCGAAAGAACACTCATGCCCGAATCGAACGGATCGAACCTGGTCCAGCTGTTCCTCACGGCCGGACCCACGGCCAAGGCCGTCCTCGTCGTCCTCGCGTTCTTCTCGCTGGTGTCGTGGGCGATCATCATCGGCAAGATCTGGAGTTTCTCACGCGCGGGCGCGAGCTCACGCGCGTTCCTCGCGCACTTCCGCAAGAGCCGCAAGTTCGCCGACGTTCTCGGCATCTGCGACACGTGCGAGCCGAGCCCGCTCGTCGGGATCTTCCGCGCGGGCTACGCCGAGCTCGACCAGCAGGTGAAGGACGGCCGCGAGGTCGCGCCCGCGGACACGGGCCGGCTCTTCGTGAAGAGCCTCGCCTCCATCGAGCGCGCCCTCGAGCGCGCGGCCGGCGTCGAGACGACGCGCCTCACGCGCGGGCTCTCGTTTCTCGCGACCACCGCTTCGGCGACGCCGTTCATCGGTCTCTTCGGCACGGTCATGGGCATCCTGATCTCGTTCTCGCAGATCGCCTCGAAGGGCTCGACGTCGATCGTCGTCGTGGCGCCCGGCATCGCGGAGGCGCTCATCAACACGGCCGCGGGCCTCGTGGCGGCCGTCCCCGCCCTCATCGCGTACAACAACTTCAACGCCCGCGTCCGCGCGGCGCGCGGCGAGATGCGGGACTTCGCGCTCGAATTCATGAACCTGGCCGAGCGCCACTTCACCTGAGGCTGCCGTGGCGTTCAAGCTCGACGACGAGGCCGACTCGTTCCACGACATCAACGTGACGCCCCTCGTGGACGTCATGCTCGTCCTCCTTGTGATCTTCATGGTCACGGCGCCACTCCTCCATCAGGGAGTGGAAGTGCAGCTGCCGAAGTCCGTCGCCCAGAACCTCCCGAAGACTCCCGAGGATCCCCTGATCCTCTCGATCACCAAGAGCGGCAATTACTACCTCAACGAGACGCCCGTCGCGAAGGCGCAACTCAAGGACCGTCTCCAGCTCGTCCTCTCCCGGCGCCGGGACAAGTCCGTTTATCTCAAGGCGGACCGGAACCTTCCCTACGGATCGGTGGTCGAAATGATGGATACGCTCAACCGGCTGGGCGTGGAGAGTCTCGGCATGGTGACGGAGCTGAAATCGGAGGACCGGCGTTGAGAGAGGCGGCGACGTGGCCGTGAACACGGCTGCCGTCGGCGCACCGCTCACGGTCTCGGAGATCCTCGCGCGGCGCGCGCGCGGCGGCCGGCCCCCGGCCCCGCTGGCGGCCGGGCTCTCGGTGCTCGCCCACGGCGCGTTCGTCGCCGCCGTGATCCTCACGAGCCGCCAGCGGCACGTGCCGGTCGCGATCCCGATCTCGCTCCCGGTTCACGTCGTCAGCCCGGCCGCCCTCGGAAGGCCGGAGGCCGCGCCCGCCCCTGTGGCTCCGGCACCGGTCGCCGAACCGGTCCCCGAGCCCGTGAAGGCACGGCCCGTCATCGAGAAGAAAAAGGTCGAGAAGGTCGAGCCGTCGCCGAACGCGATGCCTTCGCTGAAATCCGCGAAGGTGACGCCCACGCCCCCGAAGCCCGCGGCGGCTCCGGGGAAGGGCGCTCCCGCGGTCGACCTGCCGAGCGCGCCGGGCCTCCCGAGCGGGGCCGCCGGCGGGACGGGCGCGTCTTTGAGCTTCGGCGCCGACGTGGCCGCGTTCGACGCCGACTTCCCGTTCTCGTACTACGTGCAGCAGCTCGTCTCGCTCATCGGCGCGAACTGGTTCCGTCCGGACGCTCCCGACGGGTCGCTCTGCACCGTTTCCTTCCGCATCCAGCGCTCGGGCCAGGTCACGGACGTGAAGGTCGAATCCGGCTCCGGGGCGAACTATTACGACCGCGCCGCCGTCCGCGCCGTCTACGCCGCGAACCCGCTTCCGCCGCTGCCGAACGACTACCGCAACGAGCAGCTCGGCGTCCACCTGCGATTCCGCTGATAACCGTCGTCATGGGAGGCCTCGTGAACCGTCCGACACCGATCCGCACCCTGGCCGCCGCCGTCCTCGCCGCCGCCGCGGCGGGCGCGCATGCCCAGCCCACGCCGGCGAACGGCAAGCCCGGCACGGGCCCCGTCGCACCGCCGGTCTCGTCGCTTCCGAGCAACGTCGTCATCGACATCCTCGGGGCCAAGGGCGCGCGGATCCCGCTCGCGATCCCCGTCACGATCGCGTCGCTCAAGCCGGAGCTCCAGAAGGGCGCCGTCGACCCGTTCTTCACGACGCTCAACGACGACCTGTCGGGCTCGCGCGTTTTCCTCGTCTCGGACCCGACGCTCTACCCGAAGGGCCTTCGCCCGCCGCGCAACCGTTCGGAAGGCGATCAGTGGAAGGCGTCCTCCGCGCAGTACCTCCTCGACACGCGGCTCACGCAGGAGAACGACGCGAGCATCGTCGTCGAGGCCCAGCTCTACGACCTCGGGACCCTCCAGCCGATCCTCGCCAAGAAGTACTCGGGCCCGCTTGCGGCATCGCGGCGCATCGCGCACACGCTCGCGAACGACCTCACGCGCAGTTTCACCGGCAAGCCCGGGCCGTACCTCACGAAGATCGCCTTCGTCTCCGACCGCGACGAGCCGCGGGTGAAGGAGATCTACACGATGGACTTCGACGGCGAGACCCAGCGCCGGGTCACGACCTCGCGCACGCTCTCTCTCGCCCCCGACTGGTCCCCGGACGGAAAGAAGATCGTCTACCAGTCGTACGAGAAGGACAATCCGGGAGTGTTCCTCATCGGCCGGGACGGCGCCGACAAATTCCGCGTGCCTCTCTCCACACAGCTCAACGCGTCCCCCTCGTTCTCTCCCGACGGCAAGACGATTGCTTTCTGCGGGAGCGTGAGGGGAAACCCGGAAATCTACACCGTCCAGACGGACGGCTCGGGACTGAAGAGGCTGACGGAGAACGTCGCCATCGATTCCACGCCGCGCTGGTCCCCGAACGGCCGCGAGCTCGCCTTCACGTCCAATCGCCAGGGCTCGCCGCAGATCTACATGATGGATCTCGAGGGAGCGAACGTCCGTCGCGTCTCGCTCGCCGGGAGCTGGAACGACGAGGCGGCCTTCTCGCCGGACGGCGGACGGATCGCGTTCGCCTGCCGCAACGAGGGCGACTTCCAGATCTGCGTCATGGAGATCGGGACGGGCCGCACCCTGCAGATCTCCGAGGGCCCCGGCGCGCACGAGAACCCGACGTGGTCTCCGGACGGCACGAAGATCGCGTGGGAGGTCATGCGGGGCAGCTCGACGCAGATCGCGGTTGCGAACGCGGACGGCTCCGCGATGCGCATCGTCACGTCTACCGGGAACAATTTCTCGCCCGCGTGGATCAAGACGCTAGAATAGAAACCTCCCTCCCGGAGGCGGTCGTCACGCCTCCGGGCATTGTTCGCACCTTTTCTTCTCAGAACGGAAGGACTCCCTCATGAAGAACCTCGTGAAGAATGGAACCCTCGCTCTCGCGGCCGTGGCGCTGGTCGTGGCCTGCTCCCCGAAGCCCGCGCCGGAACCGCCGCCTCCGCCGCCCGCGGCGACGCCCACGCCCACGGTCGTCACCCTCGAGCCGACGCCCGCCCCGACGCCGAAGCCGACCCCGCGCTCGGCCGAGGAGGACATCAAGGCGATGTCGCTCGACCGCGTCTCGAGCTACCTGAAGCCCGTGTTCTTCGACTACGACAAGGCCGACCTCCGCGGCGACGCCCGCGACGTCCTCGCCGCCAACGCGGCGTGGCTCAAGTCCCACCCGACGATCGCGTTCACGATCGAGGGCCACTGCGACGAGCGCGGAACGGCGCAGTACAACCTCGCGCTCGGCGACCGCCGCGCGAACTCCGCCAAGGAATACCTCGTCTCCCTCGGCGTCGACGCCGGCCGCGTCAAGACGGTGTCTTACGGCAAGGAGCGCCCCTTCGCGACCGGACACGACGAGGACTCGTGGGCGAAGAACCGCCGCGGGCATTTCGTCGTGACCGCGAAGTGACGCGCGTGCGGGGGCTCCGGGCGCTCGCGGCCGCGGGCCTTCTCGCGTCCGCGGCGGGCTGCGTGAGCGGCACCGACATCGACGGGCTCCACAAGCACGTCAGTGTCGTCGAAAAGCAGGTCGATACGCTCCAGAAGCAGTCGTCCTCCAAGGACGAGATGGCGAAGCTCAACGACTCGCTCGCGAAGCAGTCGGCCACGCTCCTGCGCTCGAACGCCGATCTCGGGGCGAAGTTCGACGAGCTGACGCGCGAGATGCAGACGCTCGCCGGCAAGCTCGAGGACACGAACCGGAGGCTCTCCCAGCTCTCGCAGCAGATCGCCGAAGTCCAGTCCCGGTCGAGCTCCGCCGCCGCCTCCGCCCTGACCCCGCCCGGACCGGGTGGCGCCACGGCCCCGGCCGGCGCTCCCCCGGCTTCCAGCGGCCTCGTCGCGATGCCCGCGGCAGGAGCGGCGGCCGCCGCGTCGGCACCGAAGGGCGGAGGCATCTCCCCCGCCGACCTCTTCGCGCAGGCCACGGCCGACTACCAGCGCGGCCGCTACGATCTTTCCCGCCAGGGCTTCGAGGACTACGCCGAGAAGTTCCCCCGCACCGACCTCTCCGACGACGCCCTGTACTGGGCGGGCGAGTGCTGGTCGGCGCAGAAGAAACCGCACGAGGCGATCGCGGCCTACGACAAGCTCTTCCGCACGTATCCGCAGAGCGACAAGGCCCCCACCGCCCACCTCAAGAAGGGGCTCGCCCACCTCGAGCTCGGCGAGAAGGCCCAGGCCATGGTCGAGCTCAATTACGTCGTCAACCAGTTCCCGGGCTCCGACGAGGCCAAGAGCGCGCGCCAGCGGCTCAAGGCTCTCGGCGGCGACGCCCGGTAAGCAAACCGAAAGAAAGGGACCTCCCCCGAAATGGCAAACACCAAGCAGGCCAAGAAGCGCGCCGGACAGAGCGAGAAGCGCCGCGCCCGCAACCGCTCCGTCGTCACGCGCGTCCGAAACGTCGTCAAGAACCTCCGCAAGACCGCCGAGACCGAAGCGGCCAAGGTCGGCGGCATGCTGTCGAACGCGATGTCCGAGCTGGACGTCGCCGTCCGCAAGGGCGTCCTCCACAAGAAGACGGCCTCGCGCCTGAAGTCGCGGATCGCGAAGACGACGAACAAGGCCGCGAAGTCCACCGGAGCGCCGGCCGCGACGGCCGCCCCGAAGAAGGCCCCCAAGGCCGCCAAGAAGGCGAAGTAGGGGCTCCTAGAACCCTTCCAGGATGGTCGTGACGAGGCTCTGGGCGAACGGCCGCGCCAGGGCCTCGATCGCTTCCCGCTCGCGGTCGTAGTACGACTTCGAGCTCCCCGGCACGTTGTACGGCTGGCGGAACACGAACGACGGCTCCTTGAACAGAATCTTCTCCGTCGACTTCTCGGCGAGGGAGAGGTTCGCCGTGATCGTCAGCTGGTACTCGACCGCGAGACCCGCGTCGTCGAAGCGGACCGGCGTGAGGCTCAGCGACGTCAGGCGTCCGTTCAGCTCCGCATCCGCCTGGGAGCGTTCCCGAACCGGTTTCAGGCGTCCGCGCGCCGACAGCTCCCGCAGGACCGCGTCAGTGAGCTTCTGCTCGGCGCTCACGACCGTCGTGTCGTTGATGAACGTCGGCACCCAGACCGTCTTGACGTTCGGGGGAAGCGCGCTCGCGCCGGTGCCCACGAGCGAATAACCGCAGCCGAAGACGAAGAGAACGAGAAAGAAGAGAGAGAATTCTTTGAATGATGAAGAGCCGGAGGCGCGGCGCAGCCGGCGCGCTCCGGGCAGCGTTCGCCCGCGACCACTCGAAGAATCTTCTCTTCGGTCTTTTCTATCGTCTCTCACTTCACGACCAGGTTGAGCAGGCGGTCCTGGACCCAGATCACTTTCACGACCTGCTTGTCCACGAGCCACCGGGCCACCGCAGGATCCGCCTCCGCTGCCGCCCGCGCCTCTTTCTCAGAAGATCCTCTTTGGAGCTTGACCTCGCTGCGGACCTTTCCCGAGACCTGCACGGCGACGGAGGCGATCTCCTCTACCGCGAGCTTCGGGTCGAACGCGGGCCAGCCGGAGACGAGGAGGCTCGCCGTGCCGCCGAGCTTCTCGTTCAGCTCCTCGGAGAGGTGCGGGGCGATCGGGTGGAGGAGCGCGACGAGCGCGCGGAGCGTCGCGGCGGTCTCTCCCCTGTCGGCCTTCGCGTCGCCGACGAGGCCGGCGGCGTGCGTCGCGAACTCCATGAGGTGCGCGACGGCCGTGTGGAACGAGAACGCGTCGAAATCTTCCGTGAGCTTCTTGACGGCCATGTGCCGGGCGCGCGCCGCCGGCGTGTCCGCCGCGGCGGGCTCGCCGCGCACGTCGGCGCCCGTCGCGACAAAGCGCTCCACGGCCGTCCGGACGCGCCCGAGGAAGCGCTCCGGCCCGCTGATGCCCTCGTCGCTCCACTCGGCGTCCTTCTCGGGCGGCCCGAGGAAGAGGACGAACGCGCGCACGGCGTCGGCGCCCTTCTCCGCGATGAGCGGGTCGAGGGACACGGCGTTGCCGCGCGACTTCGACATCTTCTCGACGCGCCCCGTCGGGGACTGGCGCGTGATCATTCCCTGGTTGAACAGGGCGGAGAACGGCTCCTCGAACGTGACGAGGCCGAGGTCCTTCATGACGCGGGTGAAGAAGCGCGCGTAGAGAAGGTGGAGGATCGCGTGCTCGATTCCGCCGATGTACTGGTCGACGGGCGCCCACTCGGCGGCGCGCGCCGGGTCGAACGGGGCGCGATCGTTCGAGGGGTCGAGGTACCTCATGTAGTACCAGGACGAGTCCACGAAGGTGTCCATCGTGTCCGTCTCGCGGCGCGCCGGGCCGCCGCATTTCGGGCAGGTGGTGTTCACGAAGGCCGCGACCTTCTCCAGCGGGTTCCCGCCCTTGCCGGTGAACGGCGCGTCGGGCGGAAGCACGATCGGCAGGTCCTTCTCCGGCACCGGCACCCAGCCGTCCGTCGGGCACTTCACCATGGGGATCGGAGTCCCCCAGTAGCGCTGGCGGGAAATGAGCCAGTCCCGGAGGCGATAGCGGATCCTGGGACCGCCGATCCTTCGCGAAGCGGCTTCCGCAGCAATCAGTTCGCGGGCGGCGGAAGAGGAATTTTCTGAGAAGGTGCCAGAGGCAACGAGAGGGCCCTCGCCCGTATAGGGAAGGTCGCCACCCTCGATGACCTTCACGATCGGAATCCCGTACTTTTTCGCGAACTCGAAGTCCCGCGTGTCGTGCGCGGGGACGGCCATGAGCGCGCCCGTGCCGTAGTCCGCGACGACGAAGTTCGCGAGCCACACCGGAATCTCCTGCCCGGTGAACGGGTTGATCGCCTTGACGCCCGTGTCCCGGCCGTCCTTCTCGGCGCCCTCGGCCTCGCGCGCGATGCGTTCCTGGTCGCGGACGGACGTGACCCACGTCTGCAGCCCCGCCTCGTCCGGATGGTTTGCGATCAGGCGCGGGACGAGCGCGTGCTCCGGCGCGAGGATGAGCGCGGTCGCGCCGTAGACGGTGTCCGGGCGCGTCGTGAAGACGCGCACGCTCTCGCCGAGCGCGGGGATCGCGAAGTCGAGGTCGGCGCCGACCGACTTCCCGATCCAGTTGCGCTGCATCGTGACGACCTTCTCGGGCCACTTCCCGAGCGTGTCGAGGCCGGCGAGAAGGCTCTCGGCGTAGTCCGTGATCTTCAGGAACCACTGCTCGAGCTCGCGCTGGATGACGGGCGTCCCGCAGCGGTCGCACACGCCGCCCTCGGCCTGCTCGTTCGCGAGCACCGTCTCGCACGAGGGGCACCAGTTCACGGCGGACTTCCGCCGCACGGCGAGGCCCTTCTCGAGGAGCTTGAGGAAGAACCACTGGTTCCAGCGGTAGTAGGCCGGCTCGCAGGTGGTGACTTCCTTCGTCCAGTCGTAGAGGACGCCCCACGCCCGGAACTGCTCCTTCATCGCCGCAATGTTCGCGAGCGTCGAGGTGTGCGGGTGGACGCCCCTCTGGATCGCGTAGTTCTCGGCCGGCAGGCCGAACGCGTCCCAGCCCATCGGGCAGAAGATCGTCCGTCCGCGCTGCCGGAGGTAGCGGTGGAGCGCGTCCGTCAGGAAGTACGTGCGGGCGTGCCCGACGTGCAGCCGGTCGCCCGAGGGGTACGGCAGCATCACGAGGAGGTACGTGCCGTCGCCTGCGGGCTTGCCCGTGTCGACGAACGCGGCGCGGTCCCGTTCCCATCGCTCGCGCCACTTCGTCTCGATGCGCCGGATTTCGTCGCTGCGTGAGGGGGGGACGGACGGAGTCGTCATGAGAGCGCGCGAGTGTAAACGACCGCGCCCGCCGTCCGGTAGGCGAGGTCGCTCCCGAGCAGGACCGGCGCGAGCGGCGAGGACGCGGCGTACGCGTGGTCCTCGCGCCCGAGCAGCAGGTAGCCTCCCGGCTTCAGGCACGCACCGAGGCGCTCGACGGTCTCCGGCCGAGCCGCGGCCGGCAGCTGTGCCAGAAGACCGTGGCAGATGATGACGTCGTGCTTTCCGGCGCCCGGCGGCTCGTCGGCGAGGGCGCGCGCCTCGAAGTAGACGGCTTCGCGGAGGGGCTCGCGCACGCGGTAGCGGCCGTTCGACAGCGGCTGGAAGTGACGCGTCCGGACCGCCTCGGCGACGCCGCGCAGCGCGTGAGGGCCGTACACGCCCGCCTTCGCGTGGCGGATCGCCGCCGGCGAGAGGTCCGTGCCCCGGATCCGGAACCGTCGATTCGGCCCGAAGCCGCGCTCGGCGAGCCGGATCGCCACCGACCACGCCTCTTCGCCGGTGCCGCATGCCACGCACCAGACGTCGAGCGTGCCGTCGGCCCCGAGGGCCAGGAGTCGCTCCGGCGCGATCTCGCCGGCGAGGGCGTCGAGCGCCGCGGGGTCGCCGAAGAACCGCGACGTGGTGTCGGCGACAGAGTCGACGAGCCGCGCGAGAAGAGCGTGGGACGGGGGCAGGTCGCGCATCCGGCGCCAGAGCTGCCGGAAGGAGCCCGCGGCCCAGGCCTCGGCCCCGAGGAGCAACCCCAGCCGCGGCCGCAGCGTCTCGGTGTCGAGGTCGAGCCCCGTGCGCATCCGCGCGAGCCCCGCAAGAAGGCGGAGGGCGTCGGCCCCGTCGTCCGGAAAGGCCGGTGCGCCGGGACGGCGCGCGGCCTCGATCGCTGCGCCCCACGCCCGGCCGGCCCGCGGCGGCGCCGCGCCCCACGCTCCCCGGACCGCCTCGGGAAAGCGGCGCGCCAGGGACTCGGCGGCGGCGCGCGACTCGGACCGCTCGGCCTCCGTGCCGAGCGCGCGCGTGACGGCGCCGATCGCGTCCGCGCGCCCCGAAGCGGCGATGGCCCGCAGCAGTGCGGCGCGCGCCTCGGGATCGGACTCGCGGTCCAGCGCCTCGGCCAGCGGGATCCCGAGAGCGGCCGCGAGGTCCTCCCCCGCCCGGGCCGCCGCCGCGGCGGCCGCGATGCGTACCTCGGGCCGGCGGTCCGCGAGCCCGCTCACGACCGCGTCGGCGGCGATCGGAGGAGGCGCCGCCGCCGCCGCCTCGAGCACGGCGCGGGCCGTGGACACGTCTTCGTGAAGCACCGCGAACGCCACGGCCGAGGCCGATGCGGCGTCGCGAAGATCCCCGATCGTCTCGAGCGCGGCGCGCCGCACGGCTCCCCGCTGCGCGAGCATCTCGCGGGCCAGCCGGGGCCGCTCGGCGCCTGCGAGCGTGACGAGGAGCGCCCCCGCGGCGGCGGCGACCTGTGCGTCGTCGTTCAGGAAACGGAGAATCCGCCGGGAGTCGATCGCCGACCGGCCGTCGCCCGCGAGACGGGTCAGCGTCCGGAGCGCCTCGGCGCGGACCGTGGGGTCGTCGTCCTCGAGGAGGGGCAGGACGTCGCGCTCCGTCAGGTCGGAGCGGAACGCGGAGGCCGCAGCGGCCGCGGCGCGGGTCCCCGCATCTGACGACCCGAACGCGGAGCGCAGCGCTCCGTCGGCCGCGGGACCCGGCTGCTCGCGCAGCGCCGTGAGCGCGGCGGCCCGCCCGGGGCCGTCGTGACCGCTCGCGCGATCGTGCAGCGCCGTCGCGGCCGCCCGCGCGCGCTCCCCGTCCTCCCGCCAGGCTTCGCGCGAAACCGCCCAGGCCGCAGCAAGCGCCGTGTCCGGATCGTCGTCCGCGAGAATCTCGAGGAGATCCGGGAGCGGGGTCGAACCGGGCACGAGGCGGTTCAGCGCACCGGTCTTCGCGCGCGGATGCGAATGGGCGAGAAGCCGCGCCGGGTCGACCGCCACGCCGCCGTGCACGAGCAGGACGAGGGCGGGCTCGGGGTCGTCCACGACGAGGGCCGTGCGCGCCGCCTCGACGAGGCGCTCGGGCGGAAGCTCGGCCAGCGGACCGTAGCCGTCCGGATAGGGACCATGTCGGACGACGAGCGCCGCCGCGCCCGCCGCGTCGAGGCGCGCGAGGAGGCGCGCGAGCGCGCCGGCGGCGCCCCGCGGGAGACCGGGAGCCGCAAGGGCGGCCTGCGCGGCGTCCGTCACGGAGGGCCAGAGTGCGCGCACGCGCCGCGCGACGGGCCCGGGGGCGCTGCAGACGGACGTCGACAACGCGACCAGAAGATCGGGGCCCGCGGCGGGGTCCCGGGCACCGCGGCGCGCCAGCTCCTCCGCCGCCTCGGGCGCCGGCAGACGCGAGAGCGCCGCCAGCGCGCAGGCGCCGACGCCCGGCTCGTCGAGAAGCGGCAGGAGCCGGGCCGCAGCCCGGGGGTCGCCCAGCAGGCCGAGAGCCCACGCGGCGTGGGCGCGGTCGAACGTGCCGCCGTCGCGGAGGGCGCGCAGGAGCACGGGCACGGCTTCGGTGCGGCCCGTGCGCCCAAGAGCGAGAAGGAGCTCCACGCGTACGTCGGCGTCGGTCTCGGTGCGGACGGCCGCCTCGAGGGCGGCGACGACGGCCGGACCCGAGGCGCCCGGCGGAAGCTCCCGCGCCGCACGGAGGCGGACGACCGGAGACGGGCTCGAGAGCGCCTCGAGGAGAACGCCCCCGGCGCCGCCCCGCGCCGCGAGCGCGCGTGCCGCGGCAGGTCCCGCGACGCCCGACGCCGGGTCGAGCAGGATGTCCGTGCAGGTCGCGCGGCCCGCCGGCCCCGCGTGTGCGAGGCCTTCCACGGCGCGGGCGCGCACGCGGTGGTCGGAATCCGAGAGCAGGCCCGCGAGCGCTTCTTCAGCCTCCGTCCCGCCGAGGCCCGAGAGAACCGCCGCCGCGTGGAGGCGCACTTCGGGCTTCGGAGAAGCGGTCTCCTGTACGACGGAGATGAACGGGCGCCGGCTCACGGCTGGCTCCCGGCAAGACCGGCGGCTGCCAGCGAGGCGGCGACGGCAGCGGGATCGAACGGCGTGCGCAGCAGCGCGACCACGCCCGCCGCCGCGGACCTCGCAACGGCGTCGGCGTCCGAGCCCGGGGCCACGGCGACGACCGGAAGACCGCGGTGCTCCGGGTGAGCGCGCAGGAGGGCCACGAGCTCGTCGCCGGAAAGGACCGGCAGGTCCAGTGCGACGAGCGCGAGGGCGGGCCGCCCGCGGGCCACGAGGCAGAGCGCCTCGAACGCCGAGCCGGCTTCGGCAGCCACCACCGTTCGTCCCCACGGCTGCAGGGCCGCGCGCACCGCGGCGACGGCGAGGAGGCGCTGCGGTGGCGACGGGAGGACGACCAGGATCGACAGCGGAGCGCCGGGGGCGCCCGCGCCGGAAGTCAACGGCGGTCGTCCCGGCCGGCGGGACGCGGAGCCGCGAGTGGCGCGGGATCGAAAAGCGCGCCCTCGAGGGGGCCGCGCGGACGCGCGAGCGTGATGCGGCCCTCGCCGCCCTCGAGGATGGGGCGGCGGATCTCGGCCGATCGCGAGAGGACGCCGGCGTGGAACGACGAGGCGGGCTGGCGGGAGAGGGCGAGGTGCCGGGCCGTCACCGTGTTCGCGAGCCCGCCGGGATCCGACGGCACCCAGCCGAGGCCCGGCACGAAGACCTCGATCCAGCGGTGGCGCACGCCGCCGAGGCCGGCGTTGTACACGAGCCGGGATTCCGGAGTCAGCTCCGCCGGTTGCGCCGCGACGAGGAGGCCGGTGACCTGCCGCGCCGGCACGCCCGCGCGCAGGAGGAGATCGGCGGCGAGAAGCGAGCGTCCGACGCACGAGCCGCGGCCCGAGCGCAAAGCCGAGGCCGCCGTCTCGTTGCCGTCCGGCAGCTTGTAGGCGACGTTTCGGGACGTGTACGCGATCACGCGTTCGACGGCTTCGAGCGTCGTCAGGGCGCCGGTGAGAATCCGGGACGAGGCCGCCTCCAGCGCGGCGTCCTCAGGCCGGGGCTCGGCCAGCGTCGCGCGGGCCTCGGGCTCGAGCGCGTCGAGGCGCGGCGGGAACGGCCCGTCGGCGCCGAACGGCGACGCGTCGACCACGACCCGCGCCTCGAGAGCGCGCCCGTCCGGGCTGGACAGGACCACGCGGTAGCCGGCCGCTTCGACGGGGCGCGCGAAGCGCCACGGCGCGTCGCCGGCCACGCGGTACTGGGCCCACTCCGCGGGCGGGCCGTCGGCCACGGCCGAGGAAGCGCCGGCCATGAAGGCGAGGGCGAGGACGAGTCGTCTCACGCCGGGTCTCCGGGGACCGCGGGGCGGGGGCCGTACGTGGCGCGGCGGATCCCGTCGAGAACTCCGTTCACGAACGGGCCCGACGAAGGCGTCGAGAATTTCTTGGCGATCTCGACCGCTTCGTCGATGACGACGGCGTCCGGAGTGTCGTTCTCGAAGAGGAGCTCGTAGAGCGCGAGACGGAGCAGGTTGCGGTCCACCGCGGCCATGCGCCCGAGGCGCCAGTGCTCCGATCGCTCGGAGAGCTTCGCGTCCAGCTCGTCGCGGCGGGCGAGCGTCCCCTCGACGAGACGCGCGGCGTACTCCTGCACGTCGGGCCGGGCCTCGACGAACTCCTCCGTGCGCCGGAACATCTCCGCGGGCTCGGTGCCCGCGAGGTCGTTCTGGTAGAGGAGCTGGAGGGCCAGCTCGCGGGACTTGCGACGGCGGCCGCTCACGCGTCCCTCCGCGGCCCGTCAGCGCGCGCGGCGCTTCGCGGCCGGGGTCTTCAGGCGGGCTCGCAGGTCGGCGGACTCGACGGCGGCCATCGCGGCCTCGAAGCCCTTGTTGCCGGCCTTGGCGCCGGAACGCTCGAGCGCCTGCTCGAGCGTGTCGCACGTGAGGACGCCGAAGGACACCGGAAGGTCGAGCTCGAGGGAGACCTGGAAGACTCCCTTGGCCGTCTCCCCGGCGACGTAGTCGAAGTGGGGCGTGCCGCCGCGGATCACGGCGCCGAGGGCGACGAGGGCGTCGAAACCGCCGGAGCGGCCGAGGTCGCGAAGGGCGAGCGGAAGCTCCCAGGCCCCCGGGGTGCGGACGACGACGACGTCCGCGGCGCCGGTCCGGCGGAAGGCGTCGAGGGCTCCGTCGAGAAGCCGCGAGACGACCACGTCGTTCGTCCGGGCGGCCACGATGCCGAAGCGGCGGCCGGCTGAGGTGAGGTGTCCTTCGATGACGCTCATGCGAAAGCGGAGTGTAACCCGCCGCGCCGCTTCTTTGAAGCTCAGGCTCCCGCGAGCAGGCGGTCCACGGTTCCGTGCACGCCGTCAGCTCCGAAGTTCTCACGGTAGCGGTCGAGGAACTCGCCCATGGCGTAGCGCTTCGGCTGGGCGCCGATCGTTTCGAGGGCGTAGACGGCGGCGACGCTCCCGACCCGCCCGGCGACCTCCCAGGGCAGCCCGCGCTGCCGCGCGGCGAGCAGTCCGGCCCGGTAGGCGTCCCCGACGCCCGTCGGATCCACGGCCGTGGTTCGCAGCCTCGCGGGGGGGATCCGGTGCACCACCGCCTCCTCCGCGCCGTCGCCGCGGATCGCGATCGTCGAGCCCTCGTCTCCACGCGTGACGATGAGCACCGGGACGCGCTTCAGGACCTCGGTTTCGGAGAGCCCCGTCTTTTTCTCGATGACGCCGAACTCGTACTCGTTCGCGACGAGGACGGCGGCGCCGTCGAGGCCGGCGAGGATCTCGTCGCCGCCGAGCCGCGCCACCTGCTGGCTGGGGTCGAAGACGAACGGAATGCGCAACGTGCGGCACTCCCCCGCGTACTTGATCATCGCTTCGGGGGCGTTCGGCGCGATCACGGCCAGCGACACGGTCCCCGGCCCGAAGGCGCGGAACGACAGGTCGACGGCCCGGGCCATCGCCCCCATGTAGAACGTCGCGATCTGGTTCTGAACCTCGTCTGTCGAGACGAAGAACGAGGCCGTGAAGAGGTCGTCGCTGATGTGGAGCTCGGACGTGTCCACGCCCTCCTCCGCGAGCCACCGGGCGTAGTCGAGGGCGTCGACGCCCGCCGTCGCCATGATCACGGGCTTGAGACCGAAGAGCGCGAGGCCGTATGCGATGTTCGGCGCGACACCGCCGCGCAAGCGGCGCATCGAGTCGACGAGGAAGGAGACGGACAGGCGGCTCATCCGGTCCGGGACGACGACGTCGAGGAATCTCCCCGGGAACGTCATGAGGTAGTCGAAGGCCACCGATCCGGTGACGACGATGCGCGCGGGCGTCATGGACGTCCTTTCTGCGTGAGGAGCGCGAGCCGCTTCCGGGTCCGGGCGGGAACGCGCGTCGGGTGCGTGAGGATTGCAAAGGCGAGGGCGTCGGCGCAGTCGCTCGGCCGCGCCGGGTCGAGCCGGCTCACGGCGTTCGCGAGGACGCGGTTGGCGGTCGCCGCGTTCGCTTTCAGGACGGCGAGGACGGCCTCGACGCTGACCGGGCCCTCCTCCTCGTGCCAGCAGTCGTAGTCCGTCACGAGACAGGCCGACGCGTAGGCGATCCCGGCCTCGCGGCAGAGCTTCGCCTCCGTCGCGTTCGTCATGCCGATGACGTCGACGCCCCAGGACCGGTAGAGGAGCGACTCGGCCTTCGTGGAGAACTGCGGCCCTTCCATGCAGACGTACGTCCCGCCGCGGTGGACGACGGCCTTCTCGGCCTTCCCCGCCGCCTCGAGGGCGTCGAGGAGCGCCGTCGAGACGGGGTGCGAGAACGAAACATGCCCGACCATGCCTTCGCCGAAGAACGTCGAGGCGCGGCTCTTCGTGAGATCGATGAACTGGTCCGGCAGGACGATGTCGGTCGGCCTGTAGGCCTCCTTCATCGAGCCGCAGGCGGAAGCGGAGATCACCCATGAGCAGCCGAGGGATTTCAGTCCCCAGATGTTGGCGCGGTAGTTGACCTCAGTGGGCAGGAGCGCGTGGTGGCGTCCGTGCCTCGCGAGGAATGCCACAGGGACAGAAGAGAGATTTCCCAGAAAGTAAGAGTCGGACGGCTTTCCGAAGGGAGTCGAAAGCGCGACTTCGGAGGTGATCTTCAACCCGGGCAGGTTGTAGAGACCGGAGCCCCCGATGAGGCCGATGCGCGGCGTCCCTCTCTCTCCTCCACTCGAAGAAATCTTCTTCTTCTCTTTCCTCATCTTCAACGGTTCCGGCCCATCTCTTCGAGGATGTCGAGCGCGAGCTTCAGCGCCGCGCGCCCGGCCTCGCCGGTGACCTCGGGCTCGCTGCGCGCGCGGCACGCCTTCAGGAACGCGGCGTCCTCGGCGGTCAGCGCGTCCTGCGGCTCGACGGCGACCGGCCACGGCACGATGCGCGGCGGGCCCGTCATCCGGTCCAGGCGGAACGCCGTCACGTCGCGGTTCTGGGTGTCGATCGAGAAGTACCAGTCCGGCTGGAAGAACCGGAACTTCCGCGTCTTCTCCTGCGAAACGCGCGAGGCCGTCAGGTTCGCGACGCACCCGCCCTCGAACGACAGCCGCACGGAGGCGATGTCGATCTTGTTCGAGAGGATCGGGACGCCGACGGCGCGGATCTCGACGACCGGCCGTCCCACGAGGTCCAGCGCGATGTCGAGGTCGTGGACGAGAAGGTCGAGGACGACGTCCACGTCCAGCGCGCGCGGCACGAACACCCCGAGGCGGTGCGCCTCGATGAACTTCACGTTGGTGACGAGCGGCCGGATGGCCGCGACGGCCGGGTTGAAGCGCTCGATGTGCCCGACCTGCAGGACGCGGCCCTTCTCCCGGGCGATCGCGACGAGGCGGTCCGCCTCGGCGAGCGTCGCGGTGATCGGCTTCTCGACCATCACGTCCGCGCCTCCGAGGAGGAGCTCCTCGGCGACGGCGGCGTGCGTGACGGTGGGTGACGCGACGACGACGGCCGTGGCCCCCTCGTCCAGGAGATCCCGGATCGACCGCCGGCGGACCATCCCCGCGGCCCCGTGAGCGGCCTCGATCGCCGCCGCTGCGGCGTCGTCCGTCTCGACGAAGCCGGCCGGACTCGAACCCTCGAGCGTGGACAGGATGCGCGCGTGGTGCCGGCCGAGGTAGCCGCAGCCGACGACACCGGTCTTGAGCGACGTCATGCGCGGCGGAGTGTAAGGGACGAACAGCGCTCCGGAGCGCCACCTGATCCATCTGAATCATGTAACCTCCGCGGCTCGAATGGGCCGCGACTGGAAATCCACCCTTCTGCTCCCGAAAACGGACTTCCCGATGAGAGGGGATCTCCCGAGGCGCGAGCCTCCGCGCCTCGCCCGCTGGCAGGAGGACGACCTCTACGGCCGCATCCGCGCCGCGCGGAAGGGCGCTCCCGGGTACATCCTCCACGACGGTCCGCCCTACGCCAACGGCCGGATTCACATGGGCACGGCGATGAACAAGATCCTCAAGGATCTCGTCGTGCGGTCCCGCACGCTCGACGGCTTCGACGCTCCGTACGTGCCGGGCTGGGACTGCCACGGCCTCCCGATCGAGCTCAAGGTGGACAAGGAGCTCGGCCCGAAGAAGCGCGGGATGTCCGACGTCGCGATCCGCGACGCCTGCCGCGCCTCCGCCGAAAAGTGGATCGACGTCCAGCGGACCGACTTCATGCGCCTCGGCGTCCTCGGCGCGTGGATGAAGCCGTACCGGACGATGGACTTCTCCTACCAGTCCGAGATCGCCCGGGCCTTCGGGCGGTTCGTCGAGAAAGGCCTCGTGTCGTTCGGCTTCAAGGCCGTTCTCTGGTGCGTCCACGACCGGACGGCGCTCGCGGAAGCGGAGATCGAGTACGAGGACAAGACGGACTGGTCGATCTACCTGGCGATGCCCCTAAGAGAAGATTCTTTGAACGGTGTGTGGGGCGCTCTCGCTCAGTCGGGCGACGTGCGGCAACTCTACGCCGTCATCTGGACGACGACCCCCTGGACCCTGCCCGCGAACCGCGCCATCGCGCTGGGTCCGAAAATCGAATACGTACTTCTGAAGAGGGAATCAGAGCCGGGCGCCGCCTACCTCGTCGCCGAGTCGCTCGTCCCGCAGGTGACCGCTGCGCTCGGCTGGCGCGACGCACACCCTCTTCCTCATTCGAAGAAAAGCGGCGAAGTGATCGCCGGGGCCTTGCCGGCCCTGCGCTACGCCCGGCCCTTTGCGTCCGACCCATTCGATAACTTCGGATTTCTCCTCGGCGAGCACGTCTCGACGACGGACGGCACGGGCCTCGTCCACACCGCGCCCGGCCACGGCCGCGACGACTACGAGGTGGTGCGCCGCGCCGGCTTCAAGGTGGACGACCCGGCGCTCTGCCCCGTGGACGAGGGCGGCTACTACGACGTCAACGCCCCGGAATTCCTCAGGGGAAAACGCGTCGTCACGCCGAAGACGCCCGCCGACGACGCGAACGTCGCCGTCCTCGAGGCCCTGAAGGACGGGCGCGCCGGCGCCTCCATCCTCCTTTCGCAGAAGTCCTCCCCGCACTCCTACCCCCACTGCTGGCGCTGCAAGAACCCGGTCGTCTTCCGGGCGACGCACCAGTGGTTCATCGACCTCGGGGCGCTGCGCGAGCGCGCGATGGGCGAGATCCGGGGGCGCGTGGAGTGGATCCCCTCCTACAGCGAGAACCGCATCGGCGCGATGGTCGACAACCGCCTCGAGTGGACGATCTCCCGCCAGCGGCGTTGGGGCTCGCCGATCACGTTCCTGCGCTGCGTGGACTGCAAAGAGAAGGGGATCGTCAGCCATTTCCCCAGAGTCGAGGGCGGCGGAACGGAGAACGAGAAGAGAGAAAGAGAAGATTTCTTTGAAAGGGTAAGAGGGGCCTTCCGGCAGCACGGCGCCAATGCGTGGTACGACGACGCGTTCCCCCCGTCTTACTTTCTAAGCAAATCTTCCTCTTCCTCTTCCTCTTCCTCTTCGTCTTCGGCCTCCTGTTCTCTTTGCGGGGGCACGAACTTCGAGAAGCTGAAGGACATCCTCGACGTCTGGTTCGACTCGGGCGTCTCGCACGCAGCCGTCCTCCGCTCGGGCGACTACGGCCTCGCGGACCCGTACACGACGCAGCCGCCGGTCCCCGTGATGTACCTCGAAGGTCACGACCAGCACCGCGGCTGGTTCCAGTCGTCGCTCCTCACGTCGGTCGCGCTGACCAACCGCGCGCCCTTCGACACGGTGCTCACGCACGGCTTCGTCGTCGCGGGCGACGGCCGGAAGATGTCGAAGTCGCTCGGGAACACGATCGAGCCGCAGGACCTGCTCAAGACCGAAGGCGCCGACGTCATCCGCCTCTGGGTCGCGTCGCTCGACTACACGAACGACGACCCGCTCTCGAAGGAGATCCTCCAGCGCACGTCCGAGGCGTACCGCAAGATCCGGAACACGGCGCGGTTCCTGCTCTCGAACCTCTTCGACTTCGACCCGGCGAAGGACGCCGTTCCGGACGCGCGACTCGAGCCGCTCGAGCGTTGGGTCCTCGACGCCGCGGGCCGCTTCGCGAGCGAGGCGCGAGAGGCCTACGGCCGTCACGAATTCCACGGCGTCGCCCGGCGGCTCCTGGATTTCGTCACGGTCGACCTCTCGGCTTTCTGGTGTGACGTGCGCAAGGACGCCTTCTACGTCCTCGCGCCGAACGACCCCGTGCGCCGATCGGCGCAGACGGCCGCCTGGAAACTCGTGGAGACGATCGCGGTCGCCCTCTCCCCCATCTGTCCGTTCACGGCCGAGGAGATATTCGAATCGCTGCCCGGGAACGCGAAGGACCCGTCCGCCTTGTTCCTGAAGAGCTGGGGGGATCTGAAGACTTCGGAGATTCCTTCGAATGAAAGAGAGGCGTGGGGCGTGGTCCTCGCGCTTCGAGCGGCGTTCCTGCAGGCCCTCGAGCCCCTGAGGCGCGAAAACAAGGTCGGCTCCGCGTCCCAGGCCGTCGCCGCGATCGGGCGCGGCGAGAACGTCGACCGCGCGCTCGCCCTTCTTCACCTTTCAGAAGAAAGGCTGGCCGACGTGTTCGGGACGCCGTCGGTCGTGCGGGAGGGAGACGCCGAGTCCGTGCTCGCGCGCGCCGCCGAAGGCGCCAAGTGCCCGCGCTGCTGGCAGGTCAAGAAGGACGTCGAGCCCGGCGAGGACGGCGTCTGCGCCCGCTGCCGCGCCGTCGTCGGCGGGTAGAATCTCCCGGTGACGCGGCGCCTCCCGTATCTTCTTCTCGCGCTGGGCGTCGTCGTCCTCGACCAGGCCACGAAGGCGCTCGTCGTCGCGATGATTCCGCTCTACAAGACGATTCCCGTGATCCGGGGCTTCTTCGACCTCACACACCTCCAGAACACGGGCGCCGCGTTCGGCGTCCTCGCGGCGGCGGGCTCGGCGCGTCCGCTTCTCGTCACGCTGCTCGCCCTTGCGGTCTTTGCGGGCGTTCTTGCCTGGTCGCTGACGACGCCGCCGGAGCACCGGCTTCTCCAGGGCGCGCTCGGCCTGATCATGGGCGGAGCCGTCGGCAACCTCATCGACCGCGTCCGCTTCTCGGCCGTCACCGACTTCCTGCGCTTCTACGTCGGCCGCTGGGAGTGGCCGTCGTTCAACGTCGCCGACAGCGCCATTTCCGTGGGTGTCGTCCTGCTGGCGTGGGATGTCTGGCGCCGCCCCGAGCCCGAGGCGGCCCGCAAGGCCGCGAGGACCTGACCCGAATGCATCCCGAGCTCTTCCGAATCGGCTCGTTCGCGCTCCCGAGCTACGGTTTCATGATGGCCGTGGCCTTCGTCGCCGGGCTGTGGCTCCTGCGCCGTCGGGCCCCGTCGTTCGGCATCGAAGCCGACACGGCGTCGGACATCGGCGTCTGGCTGCTGCTGTCGGGTCTCGTCGGCGCGAAGCTCCTCCTCGTGATCGTCGAGTGGCCGTCCTACGTCCGTTCGTGGAGCGACTTCGCGTCGCTCGCGCGCGCCGGCGGCGTCTTCTACGGCGGCCTCATCGGCGCGGTTCTCGCGACCGCGATCCTGCTTCGGCGCCGGAGGATCTCGTTCTGGATGTTTGCGGACGCCGCGGCGCCGTCGGTCGCCCTCGGGCAGGCGTTCGGCCGCGTCGGTTGCTTCCTTGCGGGCTGCTGCTGGGGCCGGGAATGCTCCCTCCCGTGGGCCGTCACGTTCACGAGCCCCGTCGCCCACGAGAACGTCGGCGTCCCGCTCGGAATCCCCCTCCACCCGACACAGGTCTACGAGATCCTCGGCACGCTCCTCCTCTGCGTGCTTCTCGTCCGCTTCGAGCGGCGAGCGTTCTCGGGCGAGACGTTCGCCCGGTACGTCTTCGGGTACGCGCTCCTGCGCGGCACGATCGAGTTCTTCCGGGGCGATCCCCGCGGCGAGGTCCTGGGCGTGATGTCGACCTCGCAATTCATCGCGCTCTGCGGCGTCCTCGCCGGGCTCGCGATCTACGCGCTGCGCCGCCGGATTCCGCCCGCCCCGAAGCCGGCGTGAGCGACGCGCCGCGGCCGGCCCGGGCCATCCGCGCGGACCGCGGCGATGTCGGCGAGCGGCTCGACCACGTGCTTCTGCGCCATCTGACGGACCTGCCCGAGGCTTCGCGCACGAAGATCCAGGAGTGGATCGAAGGAGGATGGGTTTCGATCGCGGGGCGGAGACCGAAGAAGACGTCTGAGAAAGTGAAGAAGGGGGACGTCATCGAAATCGTCCTCCCGCCT
Source organism: Thermoanaerobaculia bacterium (assembly GCA_036504335.1). Classification (GTDB taxonomy): domain Bacteria; phylum Acidobacteriota; class Thermoanaerobaculia; order UBA5066; family UBA5066; genus Fen-183. The sequence continues at coordinate 46,784 of DASXVJ010000029.1, read as the reverse complement.
CCTCCCCCGCCCAGGGCGTCCCTCATCGCCGAGGACATTCCCCTCTCCATCATCTTCGAAGACTCCGCAATCCTCGTCCTGAACAAGCCCGCCGGTCTCGTCGTCCATCCCGCCGTCGGCCACCGCCAGGGGACGCTCGTGAACGCGCTCCTTCACCGCTCGAAGGACTGGGCGGGCCCCGCGGACCGCCCCGGCCTCGTCCACCGTCTCGACAAGGACACGTCGGGGGTGCTGATCATTGCGAAGACGGAGCGTGCGATGTCGGTCCTTGGGAAAGCCATGAAAGAGAGATTCCTGGAAAAGGAATATCTGGCGGTCGTCTATGGGCGACCCGCCGTCACCAAGGGAAAGATCGATCTCGGAATCTTGCGCGACCCACGTGACCGAAAGCGCATGACGACGTCGAAGAGCGAAGGCCGCGCTTCTTCAACCTTCTATGAAATCCTCTCCGAATCTTCCGGTCCCCTCTCCGGCCTCTCTCTCCTGAAATGCCGCCTCGTCACGGGCCGCACGCACCAGATCCGCGTCCACCTCAAGGCGCTGAACCTGCCGATCGTGGGCGACGCCGTCTACGGCTCGCCGCGCTGGAAGGGCCTGAAGGACGAGGCGCTCCAAGAGGCCTGCAAGGCGTTCCCGCGGCAGGCGCTGCATGCGTGGCGGCTCGGGATCCGGCACCCCGTCTCGGGCGAGCCCATGACGTTCACGGCGCCGGTCCCGCCGGACATGGTCGGCCTGCTTTCGGCTGCCGGAATCTCCGATCCAGGCTCTTTGCTACGCTGAGCGCATGAGCACGACACGCACGGCCGCGCACGTCTCCGCACGCGGCCTCGCCATGCCCGCATCCCCCATCCGCAAGCTGATGCCGCTCGCGAACGCCGCCCGGGCCCGCGGCGTGAAGGTCCTGCACCTGAACATCGGGCAGCCGGACCTCGAGACGCCCGAGCCGATGCGGCGCCGCCTCGCCGAGCTGAAGGACAAGGTCTACGCGTACTCGCCGTCGAACGGCACGCCCGAGTACCTCGACTTCCTGAAGACGTACTACGGACGGCTGGGCGTCTCGCTCGAGCCGTCCCAGATCCTCGCGACGACCGGAGGCAGCGAGGCCCTGCTCTTCGCGTTCATGGCGTGCTCGGATCCCGGCGGCGAGATCCTCACCGTCGAGCCGCTCTACACGAACTACCGCTCGTTCGCGGCGATGGCGGGCCTCACGCTCAAGCCCATCGTGACGCGCGGCGAGGACGGCTTTCACCTTCCCGGCCGCGCCGAATGGGAAAAGGCGCTCACGCCGAAGACCCGGATCGTTCTCCTCTGCAACCCGAACAACCCGACCGGGACGGTCTACACGAAAGAGGAGATCCGCCTCGTGGCGGAGTTCTGCCGCGACCACGGCCTCTTCTTCGTCTCGGACGAGGTCTACCGCGAGTTCCTGTACGACGGCCGCGTGTCCGAGAGCGCGCTCTCGCTGGCCGGCTTCGAGCACGAGGTCGTGGTCGTCGACTCGCTGTCGAAACGGTTCTCCGCCTGCGGGATCCGCCTCGGCGCTCTCGTCACGCGCAATGAGGAGCTTGCCGCCGCCACGAACCGGATGGCGCAGGGGCGGCTCTCCCCGCCCGGCCTCGCGCAGTACATCGCGCCGGCGGCCGCCGCGCTCGGCCCGGAGTACTACAAGGGCGTCGTCACCGAGTACCAGACGCGTCGCGACACGCTCTTCGCAGGCCTGTCGGGCATTCCGGGCGTCTTCCTCAGGAAACCTGAGGGCGCCTTCTACCTCGTCGCGCGCCTCCCGATCAAAGACAGCGACGACTTCGCGGCCTGGCTCCTCACGGACTTCCAGAGGGACGGAAAGACCGTCATGGTCGCGCCGGCGAGCGGGTTCTACGTGACCGAGGGCCTCGGAAAGGACGAGGTGCGGATCGCGTACGTCCTCAAGGAGGACGATCTCCGCGAGGCGGTCGCGATCCTCGCGCAGGCGCTTCCGGCCTATCGAAAGGCACGAGGCATCGAATGAAAACGGCCGGCCGCGATTCCGCGCGACCGGCCGCCCTCTTGACCTTCTAAGAAGTCTTTTCTTCTCTTATCTCTTCTTCTTCGCGGACGTCTCGCCGGCCGGCACGTCGATCTGCGCCTTCTGGATCGTCCCGGAGTAGTCGACGTAGATCGATTTCCACTCGCTGAAGACGTCCAGTGCGGCGAGTCCCGCCTCGCGGTGGCCGTTGCCGGTCTGCTTCGTCCCGCCGAACGGCAGGTGCGTCTCGGCGCCGATCGTCGGCAGGTTCACGTAGAAGATGCCGGCCTCCAGGTCGCGCATCGCGACGAACGCCTTGTTGATGTCCTGGGTGAAGATCGCCGACGAGAGGCCGTATTCCGACTCGTTGGAGATGTCGATCGCCTCCTCGAGCGACGAGATCGGCACGACGACCGTGACGGCGCCGAAGATCTCCTCGCGCGCGATCCGCATCTTCCGGTCGCCGTCGCCGAACACCGTGGGCGAGACGAACCAGCCCTTGTCGTGGCCCTTGCCCGTGAGGCGCTTGCCGCCGGAGACGAGCTTCGCGCCCTCGTCCTTGCCGATCGAAATGTAGTCGAGGACCGTGTCGAGCTGGCTCTCGTTGATCGCCGGGCCCATCTCGTTCTTCTCGTCGAGCCCGTTGCCGACCCTCAGGGCGGCGGCGCGCTCGCCGAGCATCGCCGTGAACTTCCTGACGACTTTGCGGTGCACGAGGAGGCGCGAGGACGCGGTGCAGCGCTGCCCGCTCGTCCCGAACGCGCCCCAGATCGCCCCGTCGACGGCGAGCTCGAGGTTCGCGTCGTCCATCACGATGATCGGGTTCTTGCCGCCCATCTCGAGGTGGACGTGCTTGAACGACGGCGCGCAGGCCTCGTTGATCGAGCGCCCGACGGACGTCGAGCCCGTGAACGAGACGACCTTCACGCGCGGGTCCTTGAGGAGCGGGTTCCCGACCTTCGACCCCGAGCCCGTCACGACGTTGAAGACGCCGGGCGGGAGGCCCGCGTCCTCGAGCGCCTTCGCGAAGTTCACGACGGAGAGCGGCGTGTCCGTGGCGGGCTTCACGACGACCGTGTTCCCGCACACGAGGGCCGCCGTGGACTTCCATGCCGGGATCGCCATCGGAAAGTTCCAGGGCGTGATGAACGCGCAGACGCCGATCGGGGCCCGCACGGACATCGCGAACTTGTTCGGGAGCTCCGAGGGCGTCGTCTGTCCGTGCAGGCGGCGGCCCTCGCCTCCCATGAGGAATGCCATGTCGATGGCCTCCTGCACGTCGCCTCGGGCTTCCTTCAGGACCTTGCCCATCTCGCGGGTCATGTCGCGCGAATACTGTTCCTTGCGGTCGCGGAGGATCTCGCCGAGCCGATAGAGGATCTCGCCGCGCTGCGGGCCGGGGACGAGGCGCCAGCTCCTGTAGGCCTCCGCGGCCGTATCGACGGCGTCCCTGACGTCGCGCTCGTCGGAATCCGCGAAGCGGCCGATCAGGTCGGTCACGTCTGCGGGGTTGCGGTTCTCGAAGGTTCGGCCCGAGCGGGCGGGAACGTGCTTGCCGGCGATCCAATTGCCGTGAACGGGTGCGGACGGTGCCATGTGCGGAGGTTCCTTTCGGTCAGCTGGGGGCGTCGCCGCCGGGAGGGGGCCCGGCGCTCATGTCGACGCTCCCCTTGAATCGCGCCCCGTCGCCGACGGCGACCTTGGGGGCGCGGATGTTTCCTTCCAGGGACCCGGAGGGCAGGATCTCGACGCGCTCGGTCGCGCTCACGTCGCCGACGACCTCACCGGCGATCACGACGGTGCCCGCGTGCACGTCGGCGACGACGACGGCGCCCGCGGCGACGCGGAACTCGCGCGCGAGGAGGACGCGCCCCTCCAGGCGGCCTTCCACCAGGACGTCCTCGTCTCCGAGGAGCTCGCCCTGGACTCGAGTGTGGGGCCCGATGACGGACGGCCCGCGCGCCGGCTCGACGCGGCCCGCGGGTGCCGGGCCTTGCGAGCTTTTCCCGAAGATGGCCATCCTCGACCGAGGAGTCTAACCGGCGTCCGCGTCTCCCGCCACCGGCTCGGGGACGCTCGCGAGAACGGCCGCGCCGGCGAGACCCGACATCAACGAGCCCGCGAGGATCGCGGCCTTGGAAACGTCCGTCATCGCTTCTCCATGGAACGCGAGTCCGCTCACGAAGAGCGACATCGTGAACCCGATCCCGCCGAGCAGCGCGACGCCCCAGAGAGAACGCCGTCCCCGGGCGTCCGCGGGAACCGTGCCGACGCCGAGCCGTGCCAGCAGGAACGTCGTCCCGAAAATCCCGACCTGCTTTCCAAAGAAGAGCCCGACGACGATTCCGAGCGCGATCGGCGACGTGAGCATCGCTCCAACCTGCCCCGCCGGCACCGTCACGCCCGCGTTCGCGAGGGCGAAGACCGGCATGATCCCCCACGCGACCCAGGGGTGGAGAGCGTGCTCCAGCCGGCGGAGGGGCGATGTCTGCGCGCCCGTCGCGGGAACGCTCATGCCGAGCAGGACGCCCGCGATCGTCGCGTGGACGCCGGACCGCGCCATGGCGGCCCAGAGGACGGCTCCGACGAGGAGGTACGGGGCGAGGGACTGGACGCCCGCCCGGTTGAACGCGTAGAGGACCGCGCACGCGCCGGCCACGACGGCGAGCGCGCCGAGGTTCAGCCCCGACGTGTAGAAGAAGGCGATCACGAGAACCGCGATCAGGTCGTCGACGACCGCCACGGCGGTGAGGAAGACCTTGAACACGGGCGCCACGTGCCGGCCGAGGAGCGCGAGGACGCCCACGGCGAACGCGATGTCCGTCGCCATCGGGATGCCCCATCCGTGCGCCGCGGGCGTCCCGGCGTTGAACGCGGCGTAGATCGCCGCGGGGACGGCCGCTCCCCCGCACGCGGCCGCCACGGGGAGAATCGCGGCGCCCTTCCCGGCAAGCTCTCCCGTCAGGAACTCTCGCTTGATCTCGAGCCCGACGACGAGGAAGAAGACGGCCATCAACCCGTCGTTGGTCGCATGGAGGAGCGTCGTGTCCACGCGCCACGAACCGTCGCCGAACCGGAGGGGAAGGTGCGTGGCGTGGGCGTACGCGTCCTTGAGAGGCGAGTTCGCGAGGGCGATCGCGGCGACCGCGGCGGCGAGGAGGAGGATTCCAGAGAGAGCTTCGGACCGAAGAAAATTCCTTAGAAAGGCTGACGGGCGGATCGTGCTTTCAGCGGGCACGCGGCGAGTGTACCGGGGGCATTCCAGCCTGGTACTCGCAGCAATGAAAAAGGGCCGGGAGAAGAATCCCCCGGCCCGCAATACTTTCTAAGAAACTCTTTCGCTTTGTCTCTCTTCAGACTTCTTCGTGGATCTTGACGTCCTTCGTCTCGCGCAGGAACAGGCCGCCGATGACGACCGTGATGACGGAGACGATGATCGGGTACCAGAGGCCCTGGTAGATGTTGCCTGACGCGGCGACCCACGCCGTGGCGATGAGGGGAAGCATTCCGCCGAACCATCCGTTGCCGATGTGGTACGGGAGAGACATCGACGTGTACCGGATGTTCGCGGGGAACAGCTCGACGAGGAAGGCCGCGATCGGCCCGTACACCATGGTCACGTAGATGACCATGATGAAGAGGATGAGGAGGACCATCCCGAAGTTCATCTCGGCCTTCTTGAACGGCGGGTTCGGATAGCCCGTCGTCTTCATGGCGTCCTTGAGCTTCGCCTCGTCGTAGCCCTTGATCTCGATGCTTCCGATCTTGATGACGACGTCGTCACCCTGCGGCGGGAGCGTCGTGAACGACAGCCCCTGCTTCGCGATGAAGTCCTGGGCCTTGTCGCACGGCGAGAACTTCGTGAACGGCGTCACGAAGATGTGCATCTGGCAGTTCGTCCCCGCGATCGTGACCGGGACCGAATCCTGGTACTTCTCGAGGGACGGGTTCCCGTAGTGCGTGAGGGCCTTGAACAGAGGAATGTACGTGAGGGCCGCGATCAGGCAGCCGAAGAGAATGATCTTCAGCCGGCCGATCTTGTCCGAGAGCGCTCCGAACACGATGAAGAATCCCGTCCCGATGAGCAGGGACAGCGCGATCAGGGTGTAGGCCGTCTGCCAGTCCATCTTCAGCGTGATCGTGAGGAAGAAAAGCGCGTAGAACTGGCCCGTGTACCAGACGACGCCCTGGCCCGCGGTGGCGCCGAAGAGGGCGAGCGCCGCGTACTTGTTGTTCGGGTACTTGAAGAAGCTGTCCTTGATGGGCGACTTGGAACGCTTCCCCTGCGCCTTGAGGCGCTGGAAGATCGGCGATTCCTGGAGCTTCAGGCGGATGTAGATGGAGATCGCGAGGAGCACGAGCGAAATGACGAACGGGATGCGCCATCCCCAGTTGGAGAAGTCCGCGGCCGGGATCCACGCCCGGCAGGCGTAGATGACGATGAGGGCCATGAAGAACCCGACGGTCGCCGTCGTCTGAATCCAGCTCGTCGCGTAGCCGCGCCGGTGGTCGGGAGCGTGCTCGGCGACGTACGTCGCCGCGCCGCCGTACTCACCGCCGAGGGCGAGGCCCTGCAGAAGGCGCAGGAGCACGAGCATCGCGGGAGCCCACCATCCGATGGTCGCGAACGTCGGCAGGAACCCGACGGCCGCGGTCGCGCCGCCCATGACGGCGATCGTCACGAGGAACGTGTACTTCCTCCCGACGAGGTCGCCGACGCGCCCGAAGATGAGGGCGCCGAACGGACGGACGAGGAATCCCGCCGCGTACGTGACGAAGGCCGAGAGGAGGGCCGCCGTCTCGTTTCCCTTCGGGAAGAAGAGGCTCGCGAAGAACGGTGCGAGAGTGGCGTAGAGGTAAAAGTCGTACCACTCGAAGACCGTGCCGACCGACGACGCGACGATGACGCGCCTCTCCTCGGCGGACGTGATGACCCGGTTGCCTGATTCCGCGGGTGCCGCTGTGCTCATCCAATTCCTCCCTGTCATACGGCCTTTGGCCGATTGAACTTAGCCCGATGGAAAGCCCCGCACGGTGCGCGGGAGTTCCGCTGATATCACTCCGCCGCTCCGTCGAGCCCGCGCGGACGTTGCCTCCCCGATTCGTCGAAAAATCTAGCGGAAGTCTTTCAGAGTCCTCCGGGATGTCAAGCGGAAACCGGAGGCGGTGTTAACGCAATCGAGGCGCTCCGGGGCCCGAAAAGAGATCGTGTCTCGACAGAGATTCCAGTTGACGTGGAATCCACTGGGTGTTTATCGTTTTCACATTGATGCGCTTCCGTTCGTGCCGCTCTTTCGGCGTGCTGACGTGTAAGGAGGAAGGTGTGCGTTCAAGGATCCTTTCCGCTCGCGTGGCTCTCGTCGCCCTGGCCGTCGTCGTGGCGTTGCTGCCCGGTCTCGCCAGCGCCCAGGCGATCATCAAGGTCAACGACAACGTGAACTTCCGCCTCGGCATCCTGCTGCAGGGATGGGCGGACTGGAACGGCCAGTCGGACGCGGCCGGGAACCAGGCCGGCTTCCAGCAGAACCTCTTCCTGCGGCGAGCCCGATTCTTCCTCGGCGGGCAGGTGGCGAAGGACGTCACGTTCTTCTTCATGACGGACAACCCGAACCTCGGGAAGTCCACGCAGACGGTGGCGGGCGGCGCCGGCGGCAAGGCGCCCGGCACCGGGTTCATCGTCCAGGACGCCTACCTCGACTGGGGCATCTCGAACGAATTCCACATCCAGGGCGGCCTCATCCTCATCCCGCTCTGCCGCAACTGCAACTCGAGCGCGGCGACGCTCCTGTCGATGGACTACGGGACGTGGTCCTTCCAGGAGAGCGCGTCGACCCAGTCCTCCATCGGCCGCGACACGGGCTTCCAGGCCAAGGGCTACTTCGCGGGCGATCACCTCGAGTACCGCGCGGGCGTCTACTCGGGCTTCCGCGCCCCCGGCGTGAAGAACTCGTTCCGGTTCACGGGACGCGTCCAGTACAACGTGTTCGACGTCGAGAAGGTTCAGTTCTACCCGGGCACGTACCTCGGCAAGAAGAAGATCCTCGCGTTCGGCGCGAGCTACGACACCCAGAGCGACTACTCGGCCTACGCCGGCGACGTCTTCTTCGACTATCCCGTCGGGAAGGGCGGCGTCACGGCGCAGGTCGACTACATTCACTACGACGGCGGCGTGACGTTCCCGACGGCCGCGCTCTTCAAGCAGGACGTCGTCTTCGCCGAGGCCGGCTTCTACACCGGCGGCGACATCAAGCTCATGCCGTTCGCCCGCTACGAAACCCAGATGTACAAGAACGGCACGGCGGGGTGCCCGGCGGCCGGCTGCGACTCGCTGAACAAGAACTTCCTCCAGCTCGGCCTCGGCTGGTACCCGTACGGCGCGAACTTCAACTTCAAGGGCGGCTGGACGCGCAAGCAGCTCCCGAACGATCCGAACACCGCGACGACGAACCAGTACACCGTCCAGGTCCAGCTCTTCTACTACTGACCCCGCGCGGCTCCGCGGGGCGGGGATTCCCCGTCCCGCGTGAGCCCGGCCGTCCGCCACTCCTCGAAAGAAGATCAGAAGGAGCACACGCCATGGCCCGGAAGCAGCCCGCCAAGAAGAAGGCGTCGCCGGCCCCTGCCGCCTCCGCCGCCCCCGCCACGATCGACGTCCTCCTGAGCGAGAAGCGCACCTTCGCCCCGCCAAAAGCCTTCACCGCCAGGGCGAACGCGAAGGCCTCCTCCGTCTACGCCAAGGGAGCGAAGAACCCCGAAGCGTACTGGGCAGATTGGGCGAAGCAGCTCACGTGGGACAAGCCGTGGAAGAAGGTGCTCGAGTGGAAGCCGCCGCACGCGAAGTGGTTCCTCGGCGGCAAGCTGAACGCTTCCGTGAACTGCCTGGACCGCCACATCGACGGGTTCCGCCGCACGAAGGCGGCCATCGTGTGGGAGGGTGAGCCGGGCGACCGCCGGACGCTCACCTACCGCGAGCTCTACATCGAGGTGAACAAGTTCGCGAACGTGCTCCGGAAGTTCGGGATCCGGCGCGGGGACCGCGTCACGATCTACCTCGGAATGGTTCCGGAGCTCCCGATCGCGATGCTCGCCTGCGCGCGCATCGGCGCGATCCACTCCGTCGTCTTCGGCGGCTTCTCCGCCGAGGCTCTCCGCGACCGCATCAACGACCAGGGCGCGAAGCTCCTCATCACGGCCGACGGCGGATGGCGCCGCGGGAACGTCGTCCCGCTCAAGAGGATCGCGGACGAGGCCCTCGAGGACACGCCCACGATCGAGAACGTGGTGCTCGTCATGCGGACGCACACCGCGATCGACGTCAAGGAAGGCCGCGACCACTGGTGGCACCGTCTCATGGCCGACGCCCCCGTGTGGTGCAAGCCCGAGTCCATGGACGCCGAGGACATCCTCTACATCCTCTACACGTCCGGCACGACCGGCAAGCCGAAGGGCATCGTCCACACGACCGGCGGCTACATGACGGGCACGCTCGCGACCTCGAAGCTCGTCTTCGACCTCAAGGAAGACGACATCTTCTGGTGCACGGCCGACATCGGCTGGGTCACCGGCCATTCCTACGTCGTCTACGGCCCTCTCGCGAATGGCGCCACGTGCGTCATGTACGAGGGCGCGCCCGACACTCCGGGCCGCGACCGATTCTGGGACATCATCGAGCGCCACGGCGTCACGATCCTCTACACGGCCCCGACCGCGATCCGCACGTTCATGAAGTGGGGCACGGAGTTCCCGGACAAGCACGACCTCTCCTCCCTCCGGCTGCTCGGCACCGTCGGCGAGCCGATCAATCCCGAGGCGTGGATCTGGTACCAGAAGACGATCGGAAAGGGGCGCTGCCCCATCGTCGACACGTGGTGGCAGACGGAAACCGGCTGCATCCTCATCACGCCTCTCCCTGGGCTCACGAAGACGAAGCCCGGCTCGGCGACCGTGGCGTTCCCGGGCATCGAGCCGAAGATCCTCGACGAGCTCGGGAACGAGATCAAGGTCGGGGGCGGCTACCTCGCGCTCACGAAGCCCTGGCCCTCGATGCTCCGCACGCTCTGGGGCGACGACGATCGGTACCAGAAGACGTATTTCAGCAAGTGGGACAAGAGCATCTACTTCACGGGCGACGGCGCGCGCCGCGACAAGGACGGCTACTTCTGGCTCATGGGCCGCGTCGACGACGTCATGAACGTCGCGGGACACCGCATCGGCACGATGGAGGTCGAGTCCGCTCTCGTCGACCACCCGGCCGTCGCCGAGGCCGCGGTCGTCGGCATCACGGACGAGATGAAGGGCACGGGCATCGCGGCGTTCGTCATCCTCAAGGAGAAGGGGCGCACGCAGGAGGCCGCCGACACCAAGTCCGCTCTCCAGCAGGAGATCAAGGCCCACGTCGTGAAGAAGATCGGGCCCATCGCGCGGCCCGACAAGCTGTTCTTCACGGTGGACCTCCCGAAGACGCGTTCCGGCAAGATCATGCGGCGGCTGCTGCGCGACGTCGCGGAGGGCCGCGTCCTCGGCGACACGACGACGCTCGCCGATCCCACGGTCGTCAAGTCCCTCAAGGAGCAGTACGAGGAAAAGGAAGGCTAGGCGGCCTTCAGGCTCCCCTCTTCCACCCACCTGACGAGCAATCTCCGGATCCGGTACGAGTCGGCGGCCACCGCCGACTCGATTGCTTTCGGGGTCGCCCCGCCGGACGCCTTCGTCCACACGGCCTTCTGGAGCGCGCCGTCCGCCTCTTCCGGCTCCGTCGACGGCTTCGTCCCCGTCGGCGCGAGCACGAGGTCGTCGGGAACGAGCGCCGAGAAGCGCTGGAAGTCGTCGTAGCGCCTCATTCCCTCGAGAAGGATCGAGACGACCTCGCGCAGGCTCTCGCCCTCGCGGAGGGGAGGCAGCGCCGGCTGGCGCACGAACGAGAACGTGCCGCCGGTGGGGCGCTCGAACAGCTGGAAGCAGGCGTCGTCGCCCTTCAGCCCGAACGCTTCGGCGGACCGGATCCTGCCGTTTTCGAGGAGGAACTTCCCGACCACGGAACCGCCCGTGTCGCGCAGCGACAGCGCGCCCGTCACTTCCGTGGAGGCGAGGCTCTGGAGGAGAGCAGGCAGCTCGAAGATCGCGAGGTCGCCCATGAGGCTCGCCTGCCCTTCCTCCGCGGCCTTCGGCGCGTCGAACGCCGCGAGAGCGCGCGACGCCGCCCTGGCGGCAGGCGTGTCCGCGTGCTTCTCGACGATCTCCTCGAACACCTTCCGGACGCCCGGTGAGGGGGTGCCGGACAGCGCCTCGACGATCGGAGCGAGCCGGTCCTCGCGCTTCTTCAGCGTGAGGCCGAACACCTTGAAGGGCATCTCGGCCCGCGCGCTCTTGAGGAGGAGGCTCACGAGCTCCGGGTCGTCCGTGAGGTCCTGGCTCGCGAGCTCGGCCAGCCGGGCGCCGACGTCGCCGAGGCCGCTCTTCCTCTTCAGCCCGTGCTCGACGACGACGCGCCGCGCGGTCGGGCTTCCGAATCGCGCGAGCGCCGAGACCGCCCGGTCGAGGAGCGGCTGGAGCTCGGCCTCGTCGAACGGGGCGTCGCCCTTCTTCGCGAGCATCGCCTCGAGGCCCTGCACGAGGGTGACGAGCACCGCCTCGGAGCGCTCGTGCTTGATCGCCGCGAGGCCCGCGATCGCCTCCTTGACGATCGGCGGCGGGAGCGAAGGGTCGGCGAACGGGATGACGGCGTCCATCTCCGCGTCCGGCGTCTGATCCGCCGGCCGCGGCGTCTTGCGGAGAAGGTAGAGGAGGTTCCGCTTGAAGTGCCAATCCTGTTCGGGGGCGCCGACGGCGGCGAGCTGGCGGAGAACGTCGAGCGACGCCGCGCGCGCCTCGGGGCCGTAAATCTCGAGGAGGGAGAGGAGGAGGCGGCGGCGTTCCCGTTTCTCCTCGACGTGCAGCTCCTGGATGAGCGTCCCGACCGAGAGCCCCGGGAAGAACGAGAGGATTCTCGCGAGAGGCTGCTGGTTCCGCGCGTCCTCGCCGAGACTGCGGACGCGCTCGAGGTCCACCGAATCCTGGGCTTTTTTCCGCGTGGCCTCGAGCGAGAGAGGGCTGACCTTGTTCTCGACGACGAGCTTCTCGGCGACGTCGAACATCCGCGAGGCCCGCGTCAGCGAGCCCTGGTTCAGCTGCTCGACGGCCGCGGCCACCATCTCGTGGAAGCGCTTCCCGACCTCCTCCTGGTCCTTGGGAAGGGTGACGACGCGGCGAATGGCCTGCGTCGCGGAGGCGCGCGCGGACGACAGCGCCTCCTCGACGGGCTCGGACGGAAGGGAGAGAGGCCACGGCGGGATCGACCGGCCCAGGGTCCGGATGACCTCGCCGGACGGCACGTCCACCCCGGCGGCGCGCAGGCGCTCCAGCGCCTGAGCGAGCTCCCCGTCCGACCGGGCCGCGATCGCGGCGACCGCGAGGACCTGGGCCACGAGCGCTTCCCGCGGGGACTGGATCATGGCCCCGAAGGCCGCGGGCGAACCGCCTCCGGGGGCCGGCGCCTGGCTCCCGGGGGCCGCCGCGGCGCCGAAGAGAGCGGCCTCCGACGGGGGCAGCGCCTGGAGGGGGCCGAGGCGCTCGAGGAGCATCGAGAGGTGCCGGAGGTCGGAGACCGTCTGAGACGACAGCGGCACGCCGTGCTCGCCGGACGCGCGCTTGGCGGCGGAAGGCGCGTCGGCGGTCGTTCCCTGCCGGTGCAGCATCTCGACCGGGGCCGCGAGGACGCTCTCCGCCTGGCCCAACCGGCCCAGATTCTGACGGAGCATTTCCCGGTCGGCCGGGGGGCAGAACGCCAGAAGCTGCTGGGAGAGGTCCTGGAGGAAGCGGCGCAGCGGATCGCGCGGCACGAGCTCGTACTGCCCCATCGCGTGGAGCTTCTCGACGGCGTGGTAGAGGTAGTCCGAGATCGGCACGTTCTGGCCCCGTCCCCGGAACTGCGCGATCGTCCACGCCTGCACCTCGGTCGCAGCGATCGCAGCGGGCTGGTCGAGGAGCAGGTTGATCGACTCGGCCACCATGAGAGGCGCGAGGCTGTCGGACAGGTAGCACTGAAGCTCGAGGAGCGCTTCCTTCACATCCGGATCGATAGGATGCTGGGTGTCGTCCATCGCCCCGCCGTGCGCCTCCTCCAATGGCTCCCGAGCAAGCCACGTCCCGGGGTCGCGACCGTCCGGAGAGCGGTCGATGCTAGCACGCAGAAGCGGCGAATCTGGCGGCCGGGCCGGGTTCCCCGTATCGTTCCTCCGATGCCTCTCGAGGAATACCGGAAGAAACGCCGCTTCGACGTCACCCCCGAGCCTGCCGGCGCGAAGGCGCCGAAGAGGAGCGGAAAAGGCCTCGCCTACGTCGTCCAGAAGCACAGGGCGACGGCCCTCCACTACGACTTCCGGCTGGAATGGAACGGCGTCCTGCTTTCGTGGGCGATTCCGAAGGGCCCCTCGCTCGACCCGGCCGTCAAGCGGATGGCGTCTCACGTCGAAGACCACCCGATCGAGTACGCGGCGTTCGAGGGAATCATCCCGGCCGCGGAGTACGGCGGCGGCACGGTGATGGTCTGGGACCGCGGCACGTGGGCGCCGGAGTCGCCCGACGTGGACGCGGCGTTGAAGAAGGGCGACCTGAAGTTCACGCTCCACGGCGAGAAGCTGAAGGGCTCGTGGGTGCTGGTCCGCACGAAGGGATGGGGCGGCTCGTCGAAGCCTTCGTGGCTCCTCATCAAGCACCGCGACGACTTCGCCTCGGACGAGGACGTCGCCGAGACGCGCCCGCGGTCCGTCGTATCGAACCGGCTGCTCACGCAGATTGCCATCGACGAAGGCGGCGACGTCGAGAAGGCTTCCACGGGCGACCCCGTCGCCGAGGTCGAGAAGCTGCTGAAGAATCCGAAGCTGCTTCAGCGAAAGCAAAAGGAGTCCCCCGCCGTCTGGCATTCACGCCCCCGGGGTGCGCCTCTCCCCTCCTCACCTTCCAAGAATTCTTCGTCTTCCTTCCCCGTCCCCGTCTCCAACCCGGACAAGGTCTTCTGGCCCGAGGAGGGGTGGACGAAGGGCGACCTCGTCGCGTTCTACGCGGGCGTCTTCGACAAGCTGCGCCCGTGGGTCGAGGACCGGCCGCTCTCGCTCGAGCGCTGCCCGGACGGCCTCGGCGGCGAGTGCTTCTACCAGAAGGAGAAGCCCGCCAGCCTGCCGCCCGGCACGCCGACCGTCGTCGTGCGCCACGGCAAGGACCGCAAGGTGACGAACACGGTCGTGGGCGGGAAGCTCGAGACGCAGCTCGCGCTCGCGAACCTCGGCTGCATCGCGACGCACGTCTGGGGCAGCCGCGCCGACGAGCTCGACAGGCCCGACTGGGTCTGTTTCGACCTCGACCCGGACTCGGGCCTCATCACGGACGCCGTGGGCGCCGCTCTGAAGGTGAAGCAGGCGCTCGACGCCCTCGAGCTCGTCTCGTACGTGAAGACGTCCGGCGGCAAGGGGCTCCACGTCTTCGTGCCGATCGTCCGCGGCCCGGGCACCGAGGAGGTCACCTGGTTCGCGAAGACGCTCGGGACGCGCCTCGCGGCGGCCTGGCCGAAGGACCTCACGATGGAGATGCGGATCGCGGCGCGGAAGGGGCGCGTCTTCCTCGACTCCTTCCGGAACGCGTTCGGCCAGACCGTCGTCTCGCCCTACTCCGTCCGGCGGCGCCCCCACGCGCCCGTCTCGACGCCGCTCGCCTGGAGCGAGGTCGTGCCGTCCCTCCGCGCCGAGGACTTCACGATCGGGAACTTCGCGGCGCGCCTGAAGAAGCGCGACCCGTGGGCCGACTTCTTCAGGCGACGCCAGGCGCTCGAGCCCGCGCTCGAGGCGCTGAAGAGTCTCTGAGCTACTTCTTCCGCGTGTAGGCGATTTCGAGGTCCTGCGACCATTTGCCGTCGGGAAGGGTGTGCCAGGACTCGTACGTGTGGTGGTCCGCGTCCACGAACGTGACCCGGGACTTCACCTTCATCGGCCTCTTCGCGACCACGTCGTCCATCGCGCCGAAGCACGTGATGACCTTTCCGGTCTTGTCCGCCGTGCCCTGCATGACCATGACGGACGTCGACATCGAGTCGATCCAGGTCGCCACGACTTTCTTCTTGTAGTTGTCGTAGCCCGTGACCCCGATTCCGCTGAACGGCTGACCCATCATCGTCCCCTCGTACCGCTGCTCGAGGAAGCGGCCGCCGAGGATCATCCTGTTCTCGGACGCGCCGGCGGACTCGGCGGGCGGGGCGCCCGGCGCCATCCACATCTTCGTCTTCACGTCCCACGAGCCGACGGCGGCTTCCAGCGCCTTGTGCGTCGGGCCGGGCGTCGCCTGGGCCATCCAGGCCTTCATCATCTCGTCCTGGCTTGGGGCGGCGGCGGCAGCCGCCGCGGGCTTGTCGTCGGCGAACGCGGCGGGACAGAGGAAAAGAGGAAGAGAAAGAAGAAGAATTGCTTTGAAAGTAAGAATGCTGCGGCGCGGTTTCATCATTGAGGCCTCCTGCTTTCCTGGGATTTGTCCCCGTATACGCGAAGAGGGGGCGGGCTGTTTCGCCCTCCCCCTCTTCACCTTCTAAGAAAATCTTCTTCCTCGCCGCGAAGCGGCGATCTTCGCCTCAGACCTAGACCAGTTTCGCCTCCAGGTTGATCTGCGCGCCCGTGAAGAGCTTCGAGATCGGACAGCCCTTCTTGGCCGCCGCCCCCAGCTCCTGGAACTTCGCGTCGTCGATCCCGGGGACCTGCGCCTCGCAGGCGAGATCGATCCGGGTGATCGAGAAGCCCGCCTCGCCCTTCTCGAGGTGGACCTTTGCGGTCGTCGCGACGCGCGTCGGGACGAAGCCCGCCTTGGAAAGCTCGTTCGCGAACGCCATCGAAAAGCAGCCCGAGTGGGCGGCGGCCGCGAGCTCCTCGGGATTCGTCCCGGCTCCCTCCTCGAAGCGCGACTGGAACGAGTAGGCGCCTTCCCAGGCGCCGCCCCCGAACTTCATCGTGCCCTTTCCGCTCTTCAGGTCTCCGGTCCAGACGGCGCTGGCAGTGCGTGCCGGCATGTGTGTCTCCTTTCGTGCCGGGCGTCTCCCGGCGCGTGCTCAGTGACGTTGCAGGAAGAGTACGACGGTGATTCCGAGTCCGATCGCGACGACCGCGACGCGGGCCTTGTCCTTGCCGATCCGGCGCGCGAAGTTCGCGCCGATGAACCCCCCGAGGACGGCGCCCGCCGTCATGAGCAGGGCGAGCGGCCAGTCCACGGCGCCGCGGACGATGAAATACAGGGCCGCGACGCTGTTGATGCAGATCCCGAAGAAGTTCTTGAGCCCGTTCATCGCGTGAATGTCGGTGAGGCCGAGGCCCCCGAGGATCACGAGCATGACGATCCCGACCCCCGCCCCGAAGTAGCCGCCATAGATCGCCGCGAAGAACTGGGCGACCGACGCGAGGGCCCACGAGGACGGCTCCGGCGCCTGGGTCCCCGGGCGGCGGCGCGCCCAGAGGATCTGGAAAAGGAAAAGCAGCGTCGCAAACAGTACGAGCCACGGGGCGAGGCGCTCGAAGATCTTTTCCGGCGTCATGAGGAGGAGCACGGAGCCGATCCCGCCTCCGAGAAGGCTCGGGATGAGGAGCGTCGTGAGCCAGCGCGAGTGCGCGCCCACCTCGCGGCGGTATCCGGCGAGGCTCGCGGCGGCTCCGGGCACGAGCGCCACGGTCGACGTCGCGTTCGCGCGGATGGCGGGCACGCCCGCAAGGAGGAGGGCCGGGAAGGTGAGGAGCGTCCCGCCGCCGGCGAGCGCGTTCATGATCCCGGCTCCGACGGCCGAGCCGAAGAGGAGCGCGAACGTGGCGGCGGTCACGGCGCGTCTCCCGCGATCCCGCGGCGCGTCGCGAGGTAGGCGGCGAACGTCCCGAGCCAGTGGCCGCCCTCGTAGTGGGCGCCGGTCACGGCGGCGAGCCCGGCGGCGGCGTGGGCGTCGTGCGCGGCCTTGAGGGCCGGCAGGCGGCCGTCCTTCGGCGGGAGCCCCGACATGATTCCGTCGAGCATCCAGGCGCGGGAGAGGTTCAGGCCGTCGAGGTGGGCCAGCTTCCCGTCCGTCGGATCCGTGACGGTCCCGACGGGCAGCCAGGCGGCGCCCCCGTCGCCCGGAACGCCCGGCAGGAAGCCGAGCAGCCAGCCCGCGAACGCGGGCGGCGCGAGGAGGCGGCGCATGAGGTCCGCTTCCGCGAGGCAGGGCGAGAGGAAGTCCTGCCCCGACGGCTCGTACCCGATCGGGCAAGCCCGGTCCTTTGCGTAGAGGTCCCGGACGCGGGCGGAGAGAAGGCGTTCCATGGCCGCGTCGCCCGACGCGCGCGACCAGTCGAGGACGAGTCCGAACGCGAACGCGGTCTGCGCGTGCTCGCCCTCGCGGATCGGATACGCGAGCTTCGGGATCCAGTCCGCGAGCCTCCGCACGGCGGAGCGCTCGAGGGGCTCGAGCGTCTTCGCCCAGGTCTTTGCCTCGGGGTCGTCCCAGCCGCGCAACTCCGCCGAGAGCTGCAGGAGCCAGGCGAGCCCGTACGGCCGTTCGAACGTCGCGCGCCCGGGAGCGGCGAGATACGCGACCTCGCCCGCGACCTTCTCCGGCGTGAACGACGCCCTGAGCGCGGCGCGCGCGCGCGGCGCGAACGGGGCCGCCGGAAACGTCCGCGCGAGCCGCGCGAGGAGCCAGTGGCCGTGCACGGCCGAGTGCCAGTCGTAGCAGCCGTAGAAGGCCGGCGTCAGGGCGTGCGGAGGCTTCGCGTCCTCGTCGCCGTTCATCACATGCGCGATCTTGCTCGGGTACTCCTTCGAAACGCACGCGAGCGCAAGGCCGGCGAATCGGCCGGCGGCCTTTTCGTCGAACGCTTCCGGCGCTGCGGAGGCAAAGGACGACGCCGCGAGGAGAGCGGCCGCGAGAACCCGTCGCACGGACCGGATGCTAACCCGCGCGCGGGCCGGTATCCTGCCGCGTGCGTTTTCGGAACCCGCCGGGCAGCCCGCCCCAGACCGCAGGTCCATCGGACTTTCTCCCGTTCTTCCTCCGCCGCGCGGCCGACGGGCCGCCGGCCGTTCCCGCAGGCCACGTCGTCCCGCCCGCGGAGGCGAGGGCGATGCTCCTCGCCGCTGGCCCCGAGAGCCTGACCTGGCTCGGCCATGCGTGCTTCCTCATCCGGACGGGCGGCTTCACGATCCTGACCGACCCGTTCCTCTCGGACTACGCGAGCCCGATCGCGGGCCTCGGCCCGAAGCGCTACGTCCCGCCGGGGCTCGCGATCGAAGAGTTGCCCGACATCGACGTCGTCCTTCTGTCGCACAACCACTACGACCACCTCGACGGACCGTCTGTAGAGAAGATTTCTTTGAAGGTAAGAGGGAAGGCGGCGGCGGTCGTTCCCCGCGGCCTGCGCGGCTTCTTCGAGCGCCGCGGTTTCCCGGATGTCCGAGAGCTTGGATGGGGAGAGGGCACCTTTCTAAGCAAATCTTCCTCTTCCTCTCCTTCTTCCTCCTCGCTCTCCCTTTCCTGCCTCCCCAGCATCCACTTCTCCGGCCGCACGCCCTTCGACCGGAACGAGACCCTCTGGTGCTCGTGGAAGATCGCTTCTCCGACGCGGGCTCTCTACTTCGCGGGCGACACGGGATACGGGCCCGTCTTCGCCGAACTCGGCCGGACGCACGGCCCGTTCGACGCCGCGCTCCTGCCGATCGGGGCGTACGAGCCCGCGTCGATCATGCGGCCCGTCCACCTGAACCCGGAGGAAGCCGTCGCCGCCGGCCGCGACCTCAAAGCCTCGACGCTCGTCGCGATGCACTGGGGCACGATCGTCCTGACCGACGAGCCGCCGTTCGAGCCCCCCGTGCGGTTCCGCGCCGCGGCGCTTCAGGCGGGCTATCCGGACGACCGCGCCTGGGTCATGCGGATCGGAGAGACCCGAGAAATTCGCTGACGAGAGCGACCGCCTCGTCCAGGTTCTGCTTCTCGGTGCGCCCGGACGACGCGCGCGGCTTGAACGAGTGGTCGCCGTCCTCGAGGAAGAGAATTCGGATCTTCTTTGAAAGTGAATAGCGTGCGACCTCTTCGCGCGTCCCGAAAGCGTCTCGCTCGCCCTGCAGGATCAGCGTTCGTGTCTCGAGCTTCTCGAGGTGCGCGACGCGCAGCTTGTCCGGCTGTCCCGGGGGGTGGAACGGGTACCCGAGACACACGAGGCCCGCGACGCCGGCCTCGTCCGCGACCATGCTCGCGATGCGGCCGCCCATCGACTTGCCGCCGATGACGACGGCCTTCGCTCCCTTCTTTCCCGCCGCCTCGCGGATCGCATCGCGCCAGGCCTCTTCCAGAACCGGCCCGCGGTCCGGCGGCTTCTTCCGTCCGACATCGCGCCGGGCGCGCATGTAGGGAAACACGAACCGCAGGACGCGGAAGCCCTCCTTCGCGATTCCCGCCGCGACGGCGTTCATGAACGACGAATCCATCGGCGCCCCCGCGCCGTGAGCGAGAACGAGCGTGAGCGGCGCGTGCGCCGGGCCGTCGGCGAGAAAGCGCTCCACCTACAATCCCTCCGTGGCGAACAAGTATCTCTCGTACGACGGCGAGCGCGGCCCGAAGGTGCGGGCCATGTTCTCGCGGCTCGCCGGACGCTATGACCTCCTGAACGACGTGATGAGCCTCGGCATGCACCGCCTCTGGAAACGTGACACCGTCGAACTCGCGCTCGCCGGGCGCACCGGGCCGGTACGCGTCCTCGACCTCTGCTGCGGCACCGGCGACCTCGCGTTCCGCGCCGAAGCCGGCGCCGCCGCCGGCTCGCGCGTCTTCGGCCTCGACTTCACCCTTCCGATGCTGGGCGTCGCGCTTTCCCGCAGGCCTCCGGGAAAAGCCCCCGCGTTCGCCCAGGGCGACGCCATGCGGCTGCCGTTCCCCGACGCGAGCTTCGACGCCGTCACGATGGGCTACGGCCTGAGGAACGTCGCCGACCCGCTCGCCTGCCTGACGGAAGTCCGGCGAGTCCTCGCACCCGGCGGCCGCGTCGTCGTCCTCGACTTCGGAAAGCCCGCGAACCCGCTGACGCGGTCGCTCTACGGCGGGTTCCTGAAAAGCGCCATGCCCGTCGTCGGCTGGCTCTTTCACGGAGACCCCGACACATACCGGTACATTCCCGAGTCGCTCGAGCGTTATCCCGCCCAGCGCGGCGTCCGCGACCTCATGGAGCGGGCCGGGCTCTCCGCGGCCCGATACGAGGATCGCATGTTCGGGACGATGGGCCTCAACGTTGGCGAGGCTCCCGTCCCCGCCTCCCTATAATCACGCGTGCCCCGCGACGCGCTGCTCCCCGCGAGTCCGGAACCGCGCTCCCCGCGGCTGCCGGGCGACTCTCCGGCGCAGGTGTCGCGCCTCGTGGCCCTCCTCGTCGTCCTTTTCGTCTCGATCATCGTGGCGATCCTCGCGACCGGCCTCGCGGGGATGTCGGCTCTGTCGGGCATCCGGGCGTTCGTTTCGGGCCAGGCCACCTGGTCGAAGGCTCAAAAGGACGCGGTCTATTCGCTGGCGCGCTACCTCGACACGCGCGACGAGGCCTACTACCGCAGCTTCAACGCCCGCCTCGCCGTGCCCCGCGGGGACCGCAAGGCGCGCCAGGCGATGTCCGGCGCGAAGCCGGACCCCCGCGCCGCGCTTCAGGGGTTTCTGGAGGGCCTGAACTCCCCCGCCGACGCGGACGACATGGTCGCCATCCTCGACCGTTTCCGCGACACGGAGCACATCCAGAGGGCGCTCCAGATCTGGGAGCGCGGGGACGCGGTGGTCGACGAGCTCGAGGCGCTCGGCATCGTCGTGCACCAGGACGTCGTCGCCGACCGGCTCACGCCCGAGGCCCGCGCCGCGTTCGACCTGCGCCTCGAGCGCCTCAACGACCGGGGCGCCGTCCTCGAGGATGCGTTCGCCGGAACGCTCGGGCAGGCGTCCCGGGCCTTCCGGACGCGTCTTCTCGTCGCCGTCGGTGCGATGACCCTTCTCCTCGTCGGCCTCGGAGTGGCCGCATCCGTCTTCGTGGCGCAGGTCCTCAAGCGGCGCGACTCGGCGGTGACCGCCTCGGAGAGACGCTACCGCCTGCTCTTCGAGCGGAATCTCGCGGGCCTCTACCGCACGACGCTCGACGGGAGGATCCTCGACTGCAACTCCGCTTTCGCGCGCATCCTCGGCTACCCGTCCCGCGAAGAGGTTCTCAAGATCACGGCGCTCGACCTGTACTCGGACCCCGGCGACCGGGAGTCCTTCGTCGCGCGCCTCAAACAGCAGCGGGTCCTCGTGAACTTCGAGATCTGCCTCAGGCGCCGGGACGGGAGCCCCGTCTGGGTCCTCGCGAACGAGAGCCTCATGGACGAGGCCGGAGGCGACGTCGTCATGGACGGCAGCCTCATCGACATCACGGACCGCAAGCGCGCCGAGCAGCAGCGCTGGCACCAGGCGAACCACGACGCCCTCACGGACCTTCCGAACCGGGTCCTGTTCAACGACCGGCTCTCGCTCGCGATCCTGCACGCCCAGCGCCGGCGGCAGTCGCTCGTCGTCATGTTCCTCGACCTCGACCACTTCAAGCGCGTGAACGACACGCTCGGCCACTCGGCCGGCGACGAGCTTCTCGTCAAGGTCGCCGACCGGCTGCGCCGCTGCATCCGGCAGGACGACACCGTGGCCCGCGTCGGCGGCGACGAGTTCCTCCTCCTCCTCAACGGGATCACGCGCGAGGCCGACACCGCCACCATGGCGCGCAAGATCCTCGGGATCCTGGCCGAGCCGTTCCTCGTCCAGAAGCGCGAGCTCTTCATCGAAGCGTCCATCGGCATCGGGATGTACCCGGGCGACGGCGCCGACGCCGAGACGCTCATCACGAACGTCGACACCGCGATGTACCGCGCGAAGGAGACGGGGCGCAACAGCTTCCAGTTCTTCACGCGGAAGATGCAGGAGCAGTCGCAGGAGCGCGCCGCACTCGAGTCGGGCCTCCGGCGGGCCCTCCCGCGCGGCGAGTTCGTCCTGCACTACCAGCCCATCTACCGGCTGCGGGACCGCTCGGTCGTCGGCGTCGAGGCCCTCGTCCGCTGGCGGCACCCCGAGAAGGGCATCCTGTCGCCGCGCGAGTTCATTCCGCTCGCCGAGGACGTCGGCCTCATCGCGCGCGTGGGCGAGTGGGTTCTCCGGAGGGCGTGCGAGCAGCTCAGGGCGTGGCAGGCGGCCGGGGCGGCTCCGATGCGCATCTCCGTGAACGTCTCGCCGCGCCAGTTCCAGCAGCGCGACTTCGCGGCGAACGTGCGCCGGATCGTCCGGGAGTCCGGGCTCGAGCCCTCGGTTCTCGACCTCGAGATCACGGAGTCCATCGCGATGCACGACGTCGCCCACACGGGGCGCGTCCTCACCGAGCTCGCGGACCTCGGGATCCAGATCTCGATGGACGACTTCGGGACGGGCCACTCGTCCCTGAACTACCTGAAGCACTTCCCGATCCGCCGCCTGAAGATCGACCAGTCCTTCGTCGCCGGCATGACGACGGACGACAAGGACCACGCGATCGTCGCGACGGTCGTGTCCATCGCGCGGAACCTCGGGCTCGCGGTGACCGCCGAAGGCGTCGAGACCGAGGAGCAGGCGGCCCTGCTGGCCGCCCTCGCCTGCGAGGACGTCCAGGGCTACCTCTTCGCGCACCCCGAGCCCGCCGAGGACGTCGAGAAACGGCTCGGCCTCGCCGCTCCCTCCGCCGGCGCCTGATTCAAACGAACTATCGCCGGGATCCCGCTCCGGGGCGCGTAATGGCGCACGTCTGGAGGGCCCCCCATGCGCGTCGAAAAATGGATGACCGCCAAGGTGATCACGCTGAAGGCGACGGATTCGCTCTCGGCCGCGATCCACCTGATGAAAGAGAAGAAGATCCGCCGGATCCCCGTGGTCAACGGCGACGGCAAGCTGGTGGGCATCGTCTCGGACCGCGACCTGAAGGACGTCTCGCCGTCGCGCGCCACGACGCTCGACATCTGGGAGCTCCACTACGTCCTCGACAAGCTGAAGATCGGCGACATCATGACGAAGAAGCCGTTCACCGTGACGCCGGACACCCCGATCGAGCGGGCCGCACAGATCATGATGGAGAAGCGCGTCGAGGGCCTCCCGGTCCTCGACGCGAAGGGCGCGCTGGTCGGGATCCTGACCGAGGGCGACGTCTTCCGGGCCCTCGTGGACATCACGGGCGTCGGCAAGGGCCGGCTCCGCGTCGACATCCTGATCCCCGACAAGCCCGGCTCCATCCGCGAGGTCGCCGACCTCTGCCGGACCGCGGGCGGCAAGATCGTGTCCATCCTCGGGTCTTACGCGAAGGTCCCGGCGGGCAAACGCGAGCTCATCATGCGCGTCGACTGCTCGAAACCGGACGCCCTCAGGGCCGAGCTCACGAAGGCCTACGGCGACGCCCGCGTCGAAGCCGACTGATTCCCGGGGCCGGGCCCATTCGCCGGGGTCCGCGCCTCTCTCCGCGCCGGGGCCCACGCCCCGGCGCATCTTTTTGGCCGCGATCTGATTCATTCGAATCATCGCGTCCGAGAACGAATCTCGACATAACGGTGTCGTTTCGGGACACGAAAACTCAAGAGGAGGCCTTAAATGACCAACCGACGCATGTTCTCCGTGCTCGCCGTCGCGGCGATCGCCGCGCTCTCGGCGTCTCCGGCCCTCGCGCAGGGCAAGACCTTCACCGTCGGCGTGCCACTCCCTCTCACCGGCGCCGAGGCGAAGTTCGGCGAGATGAAGAAGCAGGCCTATCAGATGGCGGCTGACGAGATCAACGCCAAGGGCGGCGTGAAGGGCACGAAGCTCGCGTTCGACATCCAGGACTCGGGCGGAAAGCCCGACACCGCCTCGGCGATCGTCGAGAAGTTCATCACGATCAACAAGTATCCGATCGTCGTCGGCGAGTACACGAGCCAGTGCTCGTACGCCGTCGCGGGCATCGCCGAGAAGTACAAGGTCCCCTACCTCGTCGACACGGGCGCCGCGGACAAGATCACGCAGCAGGGATGGAAGTACATCTTCCGCCTGAACTCGCCTGCGGGCCTCTACGCCAAGGGCGTCTTCTCCTTCTTCGAGGAAGTCGCCAAGCCCAAGTCGGTCGCGATCCTCTTCGAGAACACGGACTTCGGGACGTCCACCTCGAAGTCCATGAAGGAGTACGCCGAGTCCAAGGGCATGCAGGTCGTCCTCGCCGAGGGCTACCAGGCCGGCGCCGTGGACTTCAAGCCCATTCTCCAGAAGGTCAAGTCCCTCCGCCCCGACATCGTCTACATGGTGTCGTACCTCATGGACGCCTCGCTTCTCATGCGGCAGTCCAAGGAGCTCGACCTCAACGCCCAGGCCTTCATCGGCGGCGCGGCGGGCCACACGCTCCCCGAGTTCCTCGAGAACGCCGGCGATGCGACCGAGTTCTGCATGTCCGCGTCGCTCTGGACGCCCCAGGTGAAGTACCCCGGCGCTTCCACGTTCGACGCGAACTTCCAGAAGCTCTACAAGAAGGCGCCGAGCTACCACGCCGCCGAGGCCTACGCGACGGCCTTCGTCCTCGCCGACGTCCTCGCCCGGGCGAAGTCCACGTCCAGCGACGACCTGCGCGACGCGCTCGCCGCGACGGACATGATGACCGCCTTCGGCCCCGTGAAGTTCCAGTCCTGGGACAAGTTCACGAACCAGAACAGAATGGAGACGCTCGTCGGCCAGTGGCAGAAGAAGAAGTTCGAGACGGTGTGGCCGAAGGCCCTCGCCTCGGCCCCCTACGTCTACCCGGCGCCGCGCTGGCGCGACCGCAAGTAACGCGGCGGCGCCGACGGACGTGATGCCGTGACGCCACAGGTCGCCGGTCAGATCGAGCTGCTCGCGCAGGTCCTCATCTCGGGGATCCTGCTCGGCGGCCTCTACGCCCTGATCGGGCTCGGGATGTCTCTGATCATGGGGGTCATGAAGATCATCAACCTCGCGCACGGCGAGCTGATGATGGTCGGCATGTACATCACGTTCTGGGCGTTCACGCTCGGAAAGATCGACCCGTACGTCTCGCTCCTCATCGTCATTCCCGCCCTCTTCGTCCTCGGGGCGATGCTCCAGAAATGGCTCATCGCCCCGGTCATGGAGGCCGAGTCGATCCTGCCGGAGAACCAGGTGCTCCTCACGGTCGGCATCGGCCTCGTGCTCTCGAACCTCGCGCTCCTTGCGTTCACCGCGGACTACCGCTCCGTCCCCGTTTCCTACGCGTCGAAGACGATCTACTGGGACGTGAAGATGGGCGGCCAGACGATCTCGCTCTCCTTCAGTTTCCCGATGCTGATCGCATTCGGGATCGCGCTCGCCCTCGGAGGCGCCCTGTTCCTCTTCCTGGGCTACACGGACCTCGGCCGGATGATCCGCGCGACCGCGCAGGACGCCCGCGCCGCGTCCCTCATGGGCGTCAACACGAAGCGGATCACGTACATCACGTTCGGCCTCGGCTCCGCCCTCGTGGGCGCCGCCGGGGCTCTCCTCGCTCCGGTCTACTACCTGTTCCCGCAGATCGGCGGCCCCTTCACGCTGAAGGCCTTCATCATCACGGTCCTCGGCGGCCTCGGGAACGTCGCGGGCGCCGTCCTCGGCGGCGTCGTCCTCGGCCTCGCCGAATCGCTCGGCTCCGTCTACGTCTCGCTCGGCTACAAGGACGCGTTCGGCTTCATCATCTTCGTCCTCGTCCTGATCTTCCTGCCCAAGGGACTCCTCGGAAAGGGCAGGGCCTGACGATGAGCCGTTCCGTGCTCCTCCCGCTCGGCGGCCTCGCGCTCCTCGCGGTCGTCCCCACCGTCGTGAGCAATCCGTACGTCCTCCACATGCTGATCCTCTGCCTCCTCTGGACGGTCCTCGGCCAGAGCTGGAACCTCCTCGGGGGATACACCGGACAGGTCTCCTTCGGGCACGCCGCCTTCTTCGGCATCGGCGCGTACACGACCGGAATCCTCGTGAAGACGGGGATGTCCCCTGCCGCCGCCTGGTGGGGCCTTCTCCTCGGCGGCCTCGCGGCCGCGGGGGCGTCCGCCGTGATCGGCTGGATCTGCTTCCGGCTGCGCGGCCCGTACTTCGCGCTCTCGGTTCTCGCCCTCGCCGAGGTCCTCCGCCTCGTCGCGCTGAACTGGAAGCAGCTCACGAACGGCGCCGAGGGCATCCTCTTCATCCCGGCCTTCAACTCGAAGAGCTGGTACTACTGGATCGTCCTCGCGCTCGCGGCCGTGAGCATGGCGCTCATCCGGCTCGTCATGCACGGAAAGCTCGGCTTCTACTTCCTCGCGATCCGCGAGGACCAGGACTGCGCCGAGTCGCTCGGGATCAACGCGACGAAGTACAAGCTGATCTCGCTGCTCCTCAGCGCGTTCTTCACGGGCGTCGCGGGCAGCTTCTACATGAACTACATGGGGTTCATCGACCCGGGCATCGTGTTCTCGATCCACGACATCTCGGTCATGATGATCCTCGTCACGATGCTCGGCGGCGTCGCGACGACGTGGGGACCCGCGGTGGGCGCCGCGATCTACATCCTCATGTCCGAGGTGTTCCGAACGTACCTGAAGTCCGGGCACCTCGTCTTCTTCGGCCTTCTCATCATCGTGATCATCATCTTCTTCCCGCAGGGAATCGTCGGCACGCTCCGGGAATCCCTCCAGCGCCGCAAGCGGCGCCTCGCGGCCCCGCCGGCCGGCGGCCCGCTGAAGGAGGCCGCGTGAGCCTCCTCGAGCTGAAGGACGTCACGAAACGCTTCGGCGGCCTCCAGGCCGTCGGCCACATGACCTTCACGGTCGAGAAGGGCGAGATCTTCGGACTCATCGGCCCGAACGGCGCCGGCAAGACGACCGTCTTCAACGTCGTGAACGGCTTCTACGCGCCGACGGAAGGCGAGATCCTCTTCAAGGGCGAGCGCATCGACGGCCTGAAGCCCTATGCGATCTGCCGGCGCGGCCTCGCACGGACGTTCCAGGTCGTCAAGCCGCTCGCGCGCCTGACCGTCCTCGAGAACGTCATGGTCTCGGCGTTTTCCCGCACGGACCACCGCGGCGAGGCGAGCCGCATCGCGCTGGAGGCGATCGCCTTCACGGAGATGGAGGCCTGGCGGGACCGCACGGCGGGAAGCCTCCCGCTCGGGATGCGCAAGCGCCTCGAGATGGCCCGCGCCCTCGCGACGAAGCCGGAGCTTCTCCTCCTCGACGAGAACTTCGCGGGCCTCAACCCCGCCGAGGTCGAGAAGACGATCGCGATCGTCCGCAAGATCCACGAGAGCGGCGTCACGATTCTCATCATCGAACACAACATGCGCGTCATCATGTCGATCTCGCAGCGTCTTCTGTGCATGTGCTACGGCGAGAGGATCGCCCAGGGCACGCCGCAGGAAGTTGCGAACGACCCGAGAGTGATCGAGGCGTACCTGGGAGCCGCGCATGCTTGAGGTCAAGAACGTCGACGTGTTCTACGGAGACGTCCAGGTGCTCTGGGACGTGTCCTTCAACGTCCAGAAGGGCGAGGTCGTCGCCCTGATCGGCGCGAACGGCTCGGGCAAGACGACGAGCCTGAACACCGTCTCCTCGATCCTCAGGCCGAAGAAGGGCGCCGTGACCTACGAGGGACAGGCCCTCCATACCCGCGCCCCCTACGACCTCGTCGGGCTCGGAATCGCCCACGTGCCAGAAGCGCGGCGGCTGTTCCCCGAGATGACCGTCAAGGAGAACCTCCTCCTCGGCGCCCTGACGCCCGAGGCGAAGAAGACGCGCCCCGAGATGCTCGAGAAGGTGTATGGGATCTTCCCGCGCCTCAAGGAGCGGGAGAAGCAGGCGGCGGGCACGATGTCGGGCGGCGAGCAGCAGATGTGCGCGATCGCCCGCGGGCTCATGTCGAAGCCGCGCCTCCTCATGCTCGACGAGCCCTCGCTCGGCCTCTCCCCCATCCTCGTCTCGGACATCTTCCGCGTCATCCAGGAAGTCCACGACGCCGGCGTCACGGTGCTGCTCGTGGAGCAGAACGTCTTCAAGAGCCTCGCGATCGCGGACCGCGCCTACGTGCTCGAGAACGGGCGCATCGTTCTGGAGGGCAAGGGGAAAGACCTCCTGAACGACGCGCACGTCAAGGAGGCGTACCTGGGCGTCTGACGGCGGCCAACGCCGCCTTCACGCGGTCGGGCGTCATGGGCATCTCGGCGAGGCGCGCGCCCGTCGCGTCGAATACGGCGTTCGCGATGGCCGCCCCGACCGGCACGAGAGCCGGTTCGCCGCCGCCCTGCGGCGAGAGCTCGTCGTT
The DNA here is from genome assembly GCA_036504335.1 of Thermoanaerobaculia bacterium. GTDB lineage: Bacteria > Acidobacteriota > Thermoanaerobaculia > UBA5066 > UBA5066 > Fen-183. The sequence continues at coordinate 18,402 of DASXVJ010000029.1, read as the reverse complement.
CTTCACGAGGACGGTGTCGAGAACGGGCATCATCGAGAACTTCGGGATTTCGTACGTGTCGAAGTTCTTCGTGAGAATGCGCCCGCCCTCGAAGCGGACTTCCTCCGTCAGCGCGTAGCCGAGGCCCATCATGATGCAGCCTTCCATCTGCATCGTCGCGCCGTCCGGGTTGATCACGACGCCCATGTCCTGCGCGCACGCGATCCTCACGACGCGGATCCGCCCGCTGGCAGCGTCGACTTTCACCTCGGCGACGAGGGCCACGTACGTCCCCGCGTCGATCCCGCAGGCGATCCCCACGCCGCGGCCCGACGGCCCGGCGGCCTTCTTCCAGCCGAAGCGCGCGGCCGCGGCCTCGAGGACGCTCCGCATGCGCCCGTCGGACGTGTTGCGGAGACGGAACTCGAGCGGGTCGGCCTTCGCTTTCGCGGCCATGACGTCGAGGTGCGACTCGCGCGCGAAGACGTTGAGGTTCGCCCCCGGGGCGCGCCACGGCCCCGTCGCGAAGAGGTGCATCTTCGGGCTGTCGCCGCCCCAGCGCCCGTAGGTGCGCATGAGGTTGTGCGGGACGTCGTAAAACTGCTCGGCGCCTCGCGAGCCCGCCGCGTACACCTGGTAGTCCCACAGCGAGATCCGGCCCTGCGCGTCGAGGCCCGAGCGGATCTTCACGACGGCCGCGGGGCGGAACGCGTCGAAGAAGAACTCCTCGGCGCGGCTCCAGCACACCTGCACGGGCTTGCCGGCGGCCTTCGCGAGCTTCGCCGCCTCGATCGCCTGCTGCCCGCCGCCGCTCTTGCCGCCGAAGCCGCCGCCCACGAACGGCGTGATGACGCGGACGTTTTCCTTTTCAAACCCGATCGCCTGCGCGATCGCGGCCTGGTTCGGGAACGGCGTCTGCGTGGAGTTCCACACCGTCATCGTGCCGTTCTCGAGCCGCGCGAGCGCCGTGTGCGTCTCCATCGCGGCGTGCGCGCCGTATCCGTTCAGGTACTTGCCCTCGAAAAGGAAGACGGACGACTTTTCGCCCTCGGCCAGGTCGCCCTTCCGCCCGGACTCCTGTCCCGCGCCGCCGGACTTCAGGAGGTGGTCGAACACCGTCCGGTCGTCGAACGCGGGCTTCGGAACGTCCCACTCGGCCTTGACGGCGGCGAGCGCTTTTTCGGCGGCCTCCGGGTCCGGCGCCAGGATGGCGACGAGGCCGCCTTCGTTCACGACGACGGCGCCCGTGACGCGCGCCGCGGCCGACGTGTCGACGCTCTTCATCACGGCGCCGTGAGCCGGCGGGCGCAGAACCTTTGCGTACAGCATTCCGGGCAGGCGGACGTCCCCCGCGTAGGCGGCCTTGCCGGTCACCTTCGCGCGCGCGTCGAGGCGCTTCGTGGGCTTGCCCATGAGCCGGAACTCGGCGACGGACTTCGGGACGGCCTTGCCGTCGAGCGCCCGAACGATCTTCTGGCCGTTCGCGAGCTCGCCGAACGTGACGCGCACTTTCGGGTCAGAGGCCGAGACCACCGCGCCGTCCACGGCGCGGAGGGTCTCCTTCGGCGCCTTGAGCCTCTCGGAGGCGAGCTCGACGAGCACGGCCTTCGCTTCGGCCGCCGCCGCGCGCAGCGCCGGGCCGAAGAAGCGCGTCGACATCGAGCCGTACGTCCCGTTGTCGAAGGGACACAGCGCCGTGTCGCCCATGACCATGTCGATCGAGCCGAGGGGCACGGCCAGCTCGTCGGCCGCCATCTGCGCGAGCGACGTGACGACGCCCTGCCCCATTTCGATCTTCCCGGAGTAGACGGTGACGCGGCCGTCGGCCGCGATCCTCAGGTAGGCGTTGAAATCCGTCGGGTACCCGCGCGTGCGCGTTTCCTGCCCCATGAGGTCGGACAGGTCGGCGTTGAAGAGGACGATGATCCCGCCGCCGACGAGGCGGATGAAGCGCCGGCGGCTGAGGGAAGCCTCCGACGGGGTCGGCGGCGTCACGAGGGGAGGTCGGGCGCCGCTCACGACGCGCCTCCCGCGGCCGCCTTCTCGATGGCCTGCACGATCCGGTGGTGGGCCGCGCAGCGGCAGAGGTTGTCCTCCATCCCCGCGACGATCTGGGGCCGCGAGGGCTTCGGGTTCTTCAGGAGGAGCGCGTAGGCGTTCATGATCATCCCGGGCGTGCAGAAGCCGCACTGAAGGCCGCCCGTTTCGGCGAACGCCTCCTGGAGCGGGTGGAGCTTTCCGTTCTTCTCGAGGCCCTCGATCGTGGTGACGTCCTTGCCGCGCACCGCCTTGACGGGCAGGAGGCAGGATCGGACGGCCTCCCTGCCGATCACGACCGTGCAGGCGCCGCAGAGGCTCTCGCCGCAGCCGAACTTCGTCCCCGTGAGGCCGAGGTCGGTGCGCAGGACCCAGAGCAGCGAGCGCTCGGGATCGACGTCGAGCTGGACGGGTCTCCCGTTGAGGCGGAACGAGACGGAGTCTTTCATTCAAGACCTCCCGAAGCCCGCATCGATCATAGAACCCGGGGGGTGCTCCGAAGCACCTCGCTCCCTTGACACCCATTCCGGGCCGCCCCATCTCTAGGGAGGAGGGTCTGAATGAATGCCTCCGCGGAGGCGCCCGGCGCCTCGTCCCGCGTGGTCGAGGCGCACGAGATTTCCGCGCTTCTCGACGTCATCCTCGAATCGGGTTACAGGGTCCTCGGGCCGACCGTCAAGGGCGGAGCGATCGTCTACGACGAGATCGCCTCCGCGGCCCGGCTGCCAGCCGGGGTCGGACAGGAACAGACGAACGGCCGCTACCGCCTCCGCAAGCGGAGCGACGGTGCGCTCTTCGGCTACACCGTCGGGCCGCACGCGTGGAAGAAGTTTCTCTTCCCCGCCTCCCTTCGCCTCTTCGGCGTGACCCGCGCCGGAAAGACGCTGCATGTCGAGAGCGGCGCGGCCGACGCCCGGCCCGACGCCTTCCTCGGCGTGAGGCCGTGCGACGTCGCCGCAATCGCCCGCCAGGATCGCGTCTTCCTCGGGGGGCCGTACGTCGATCCCGCGTACCGGGCCCGGCGCGAGAAGGCGCTGGTCGTCGCCGTGCAGTGCGGCGAGGCCGAGGGGACGTGCTTCTGCTCCTCGCTCGGGACCGGCCCGCGCGCCGCGGCCGGATTCGACCTGGCCCTCACGGAGATCGTGGGAGACGGGCGACACGAGTTCGTCGTCGAGGTCGGCACCGACCGCGGCGCACGCCTCCTCGAGCAGGTCGACTCGCGCCCCGCGAGGCCGGACGACCTCGAGGCGGCGCGCGCGGCGACCCGCCGCGCCGAGGCCGGGATGGGCCGTGCGCTCGACACGGCGGGCCTCAAGGACCTCCTGACCGCCAGCAACGACAGTCCCCGGTGGGAGCAGATCGCGGAGCGGTGCCTGTCCTGCGCGAACTGCACGATGGTCTGCCCCACGTGCTTCTGCGCGACCGTCGAGGACGCCTCGGACCTGACGGGCGCCTCGGCCGAGCGCTGGCGCCGATGGGACTCCTGCCACACGCTCGACTTTTCCTACATCCACGGCGGCAGCATCCGGCGCAGCCCGTCGGCCCGCTACCGCCAGTGGATGACGCACAAGCTCGCGACGTGGGTCGACCAGTTCGGCGAGACCGGCTGCGTCGGCTGCGGCCGCTGCATCACGTGGTGCCCCGTGGGGATCGACCTCACGGAAGAGGCCCGCGTTCTCCAGGAGGCCCGGCCCGCGCCTGCCGCCTGACGGAGGAATCGATGGAAGCTCTCGACCCCCTGCTCGCCGAGCACCCCTTCCTCAAGGGCCTCACGCCCGCTCACATCCGGACCGTCGCGGGCTGCGCGCGCAACGAGCGCTTCGAGGCCGGCCAGTTCCTGTTTCGCGAGGGCGAGGAGGCGCACCAGTTCTTCATCGTCCGTCACGGCAAGGTCGCCGTGGAGGTCGGGGCGCCGCCGCGCGGCACCGTGACGATCCAGACGGTCGGCGAGGGCGACATCCTCGGCTGGTCCTGGCTCGTGCCCCCGTACCGCTGGCGTTTCAGCGCGCAGGCCAAGGAGCTCACGCGCACGATCGCGCTCGACGGCCGGTGCCTGAGGCAGAAGTGCGAGGAGGACCACGACCTCGGCTACGAGCTCCTCAAGAGCTTCGCCGACATCGTCGGACAGCGCCTCGACGCGACGCGCCTCCAGCTCCTCGACGTCTATACCGCCGAGCCGGCCGGGAGACACACGTGAGCGTGGTCCTCGAGGCGCCTCGGCCCGTGGACGAGGCTTCGATGCACGCGACGGACCCGATGCAGCCCGTCCCGTTCATCGTCGAGCGCACGCAGCGCGAGACGGCCGACACGTTCACCCTCGAGCTCCTCCCGCAGGCCGGCGGCAGGTTTCCGTTCGATCCCGGCCAGTTCAACATGCTCTACGTCTTCGGGATCGGCGAGGTGCCGATCTCGATCAGCGGCGATCCGGCCTTTCCGCAGCGGCTCGTCCACACGACGCGCGTCGTCGGCGCCGTCACGAAGGGAATGGGCGCCCTGAAGCGCGGCGACGCGCTCGGCGTCCGGGGCCCGTTCGGCACGGGCTGGCCGGTCGAGGAGGCGGAGGGCTGCGACGTCGTCGTCGTGGCGGGCGGCATCGGCCTCGCCCCGCTCCGTCCGGCCCTCTACGAGATCCTCGCCCACCGCGAGCGGTACGGACGCGTCGTCCTCCTCTACGGCGCCCGCACGCCGGACGACATCCTGTACCGCAAGCAGCTTCACGACTGGCGCGGGGATTTCGACCTCGACGTCCACGTGACGGTGGACCGGGCGACGAGCGCGTGGCGCGGGAACGTCGGCGTCGTCACGACGCTCATCCCCCGCGTCCCGTTCGACCCGTACCACACCGTCGCGATGGTCTGCGGCCCCGAGACGATGATGCGGTTCACCGTCCTCGAGCTCGAGCGCCGCGGCGTCCCGGCCGCGAAGATGTGGCTCTCGCTCGAGCGGAACATGAAGTGCGGCGTCGGGCTCTGCGGCCACTGCCAGTGCGGGCCGAAGTTCATCTGCAAGGACGGCCCGGTCTTCCCCTGCGTCGACGTCTGGGACCTCATGTCCCGGCGGGAGCTCTGAATGGTGAACGCGAAGCCCACGCTCGCCGTCTTCAAGTTCGCGTCGTGCGACGGCTGCCAGCTCTCGCTCCTCGACTGCGAGGACGAGCTCCTCGCCGTCGCGGGCGCCGTCTCGATCGACAACTTCCTCGAGGCTTCGCGCGCCGTCGGCAAGGGGCCGTGGGACCTCGTCCTCGTCGAGGGCTCCATCACGACCCCGCACGACGCCGAGCGCATCCACAGGATCCGCCGCCAGGCGAAGTTCCTCGTGACGATCGGAGCCTGCGCGACCGCGGGCGGGATCCAGGCTCTCCGCAACTTCACGGACGTCGCGGACTATGCGAAGGCCGTCTACGCCTCGCCCCAGTTCCTCGAGGTCCTCGGCAAGTCGACGCCGATCCGCGACCACGTCTTCGTCGACTTCGAGCTCCGCGGCTGCCCGATCAGCAAGGTCCAGCTTCTCGAGGTCGTGAGCGCCTTCCTCGCGGGCCGCAAGCCCGTGACGCCGGCTTCCAGCGTCTGCCTCGAGTGCAAGCGGCGCGGCACGCCGTGCGTCATGGTCGCCCACGGGACGCCGTGCCTCGGGCCCGTCACGCAGGCGGGCTGCGACGCCCTCTGCCCCTCCCGGCACCGCGGCTGCTTCGCCTGCTTCGGGCCGATGGAGTCGCCGAACACCGCGTCGCTCGCCGTCCTCTGGGGCGAGCTCGGGGTCCCGCCCGCGGGCCTCGTGCGCGCGTTCCGTTCGTTCAACGCGAGCGCCGAGGCGTTCCGCAAGGAGAGCGAGCTCCATGAGTAAGGTCCGGACGATCACGGTGAACGCCCTCGCGCGCGTCGAGGGCGAGGGCGGCCTCAAAGTGCGCGTCCGCGCGGGGAAGGTGCAGGAGGTGAGGCTCGACATCTACGAGCCGCCGCGCTTCTTCGAGGCGTTCCTCAAGGGCCGCACGCTCGGCGAGGCGCCGGACCTCACGGCGCGCATCTGCGGGATCTGCCCCGTGGCATACCAGATGAGCTCCGTCCACGCGATGGAGGCCGCGTGCGGCGCCGAACCCGGGCCGCGCGTCCGCGCGCTGCGCCGCCTCCTCTACTGCGGCGAGTGGATCGAGAGCCACGTCCTCCACGCCGCGATGCTCCACGCCCCGGACTTCCTCGGGTACGAGAGCGCACTCCACATGGCCAAGGATCATCCGGGCGCGGTGACGCTCAGCCTGCGCCTGAAGAAAGCCGGCAACGAGATCGTCACGGCCGTGGGCGGGCGCGAGATCCACCCCGTGAACGTGCGCGTCGGCGGCTTCTGGCGCGCGCCGTCGCCTTCCGAGCTCGCGCCGCTCGTCCCGAAACTCGAGACGGCCCGCGGCGAGGCCGTCGAGCTGCTGCGGTGGGCCTCCACGTTCACGTTTCCCGACCTCGACCTCCACCACGAGCTCGTCTCCCTCCGCCACCCCTCCGAGTACCCGCTCAACGAGGGACGCATCGTCTCGAGCGAGGGCCTCGACATCGCCGCGTCCGAGTGGGAGCGGCACTTCGAGGAGGAACACGTTCCGCGGTCCAACGCCCTGCACGCGCGCCGCAAGGGCGGCGGCATCATCCAGACCGGGCCGCTCGCCCGCTACAGTCTCAACTTCGACCGTCTTCCCGCGGCCATCCAGGCGGCCGCGCAGGAAGCCGGGCTCGGCAAGGAGTGCCGGAACCCCTTCAAGAGCATCCTCGTGCGCTGCGTCGAGACGCTCTGGGCGATCGACGAGGCGCTCGCGATCCTGCGTTCGTACGAGCCGCCGGAGCCCTCGTTCGTCGACGTCGTCCCGCGGGAGGCCGTCGGGGCGGCGGCGACCGAAGCGCCTCGCGGCCTGCTCTTCCACCGCTACCGGATCGGCGGCGACGGCCTCATCAAGGAGGCGCGCATCGTGCCGCCCACGGCGCAGAACCTCCGTGCGATGGAGGCCGACCTGCGCGGCTTCGTCCAGAACCATCTCGACGTCGCGGAGGAACGGCTGACGCTCCTCTGCGAGCAGGTCGTCCGCAACCACGACCCGTGCATCTCCTGCGCGACGCACTTCCTGCAGCTGAAGATCGAGCGGGACTGACGTGCCGCTCCTCGTGATCGGCGTCGGCAACGACTTCCGCGGCGACGACGCGGCGGGCCTCCTCGCGGCCCGCCGCCTGCGCGCCTGCCGCGGCGTGCGTGCGGTCGAGCACACGACGGACGGCCTTTCCCTGATGGACCACTGGCGGCCGACGGACCGCGTCGTCGTCGTCGACGCGCTGTCGTCCGGCCACGCCCCGGGCACGGTCTTCCGCTTCGAGGCGACGGAGGGGCCGATCCCCGGCGACGCCGGCTGGATCTCGTCGCATTCACCCGGCGTCGCCGAGGGCATCGAGACGGCGCGCGTCCTGGGCCGGCTGCCGGCTTCGCTCACCGTCTATGGAATCGAGGCGGGGCGCGTCGACCCGGGTCGCGCCCTCACCGCCGCCGTCGCGGCCGCAGTCGACGAGGTCGTTCTCTCGATCCTCGACGAGACTGGCTGACGCCCCCGCTACTTTCCGAGCTCCCCCGCCACCTTCGCCGCCGTCTCCACGCCGCGCGCGAGGACCGACCGGATGCGCCCGTCCTCGAGCGCGAGAATGCCGGCAATCGTGCAGCCCGCCGGCGTCGTCACGTCGTCCTTCAGCGCCGCGGGATGCCGGCCCGTCGTCAGGACCATCTCGGCGGCGCCCATCGTCATCTGGGCGACGAGCGTCGTCGCCACGCTGCGCGGCAGCCCGCGCATGACGCCGCCGTCCGCGAGCGCCTCGATGATGATGTAGATGAAGGCCGGGCCGCTCGCCGAGAGGCCCGTGACCGTGTCCATGTGTTTCTCCTCGAGCTCGAGGACCTTCCCGAGCGGCTCGAAGATCTCCGTCGCGAGGGCGACGTCGGCGTCGGTCGCGTGGCTCCCTTTCGAGAGCACCGTCATGCCCTTCCCGATGAGGCACGGCGTGTTCGGCATGGCCCGGAGCACGGGCGTCGCGTCGCCGAAATGGCCCTCGATGAAGCCCGTGCTGATGCCGGCGGCGATCGAGATGACGAGCGGCGGCTTCTTGCGCCTCCCCTTGATCGACTCGACGGCCCTGGCCACGTCCTTCGGCTTCACGCACAGGAGGACGATGTCGGCGTCCGCGGCGGCCTTCGTGTTCTCCGTCGTGCACGCGAAGCCCAGCTCCTTCGCGACCTTCTCCGCGCTGGCCTTCGTGCGCGCGGTCGCGCGCAGCGCGTGCGCCTTGACCTTCCCCGAGCGCAGCAGGCCCGAGGCGATGCTCCGGCCCATGGTTCCCGACCCGATGACGGCGATCTTCTTCTGCGCGAGCATGTGGAACTCCTGCTCCCAGTTTACGGCGTCGCCCGCCTGCGCCATTTCAGGGTCCGATTCGGCGCCTCATCGTGGGCGGCGATCGCGATGGGTCGGAGAAGAAGAAGATTTTCTGAGAATGAGTAAGAGCGGCGGACGCGCGCGCCCACGCGGTTCGGCACGAAGGAGACTTGCGGCAGGTGGATGACCTCGCGGCGCGGCTCGTCCAGCTCCCACCGCCCCGCATACCCGCCGTACGCGGCACCCGCCGCCGAGAGCTCGGAGGGGGACGGGGAGAATTCTCTTAGAAAGGGAATGCGGGAGGATCCGGCGAAATTCACCGACATCTCGCCCGAGGCGAGATAAATGAGCAGCCCCACGGGATTCTCGAAGCCGACGGCCGGTCTCCCTCCCCTCTTACCTTCTGAGAAATCTTCATCTTCTATTTCCTCCAACTCCCACACCCCGATGAATCGGTCGAAATCGCTCATCCTCTTCTTCCTCGCCCCCAGACCCCTCGGGTATAGTTCGCGCACAACAAAGGCATCTGAGTCTCAGGAGGCATCCGATGAAGCGTACCGCGACGGTCTCGCTCCTCGTCCTGGCGTTGGCGCTCGGCGCGCTCCCCGCGGCCGCCGCCGACACGATCGTTTTCGGCGCCGCCGTGTCGCTCACCGGCAAGACGGCCAAGGAAGGCGAATACACGCGCGACGGCTACAACTTCTTCGTCGACAAGATCAACGAGATGGGCGGGATCACCGTCGGCGGGAAGAAGTACAAGGTCTCCGTCAAGTACTACGACGACGAGTCGAAGTCCGAGCGCACCGCCCAGCTCATCGAGAAGCTCATCAACGAGGACAAGGTCACGTTCATCCTCGGCCCCTACGGCTCGGCCCCCTCGGGCACGGCCGCCCCGATCTGCGAGAAGTACAGGATCCCGATGATCGAGGCGAACGGCTCGGCGGAGTCGATCTTCAACAAGGGCTACAAGTACACGTTCGCCGTCCTCTCCCCCGCGAAGCTCTACCTCAAGGGCCTCGTGGACCTCGTCATCGCCCGGGACAAGACCGCGAAGACCGTGGCGGTCCTCGGCGAGAACGAGCCGTTCTCCAAGGAAGTCGCCGCGGGCGGCGCCGAGTACGCGAAGGAGAGGGGCCTCACGGTCGTCTACCAGGAGCTGTACCCGACCGGCACGCAGGACGTGAGCGCGCTTCTCACGAACATCAAGGCGAAGAACCCCGACATCGTCCTCGGCGCGGGCCACCTGCAAGACGCGCTCCTCATCGTCAAGCAGGCCAAGGACCTCGGCGTCTCGCCCAAGGCGATGGGCTTTTCCGTCGGGCCGTCCTCGCCCGAGTTCCGGGAGAACCTGAAGGGCAACGCGGATTACATCTTCGGCGCGACGCAGTGGACAGAGGCGCTCAAGTACAACGGCGACGACCCGTGGAAGACGCCGAAGGCCTACGGTGACGCGTTCCGGGCGAAGAATCCCAAGTACTCCGTCATTCCCTACCAGGTCGCCGAGTCCTCGGCCGCCGTCATCGCGTTCTGGCGCGCCATCGAGAAGGCGAACTCGCTCGACCCGACGAAGGTCCGCGACGCGATCGCGGCGCTCGACATCATGACGTTCTACGGGCAGATCAAGTTCGACTCGCGCGGAATCAACGTCTACAAGCCGATGGCGATCGAGCAGCTCCAGCCGGACGGCAAGAAATACACGGTGTTCCCCGCGAACGTCGCCGAGAAGGAAGCGCTCTACCCGATGGTGCCCTGGGACAAGCGTAAGTGAGCCTCGGCGAGCTCGGGCAGATCTTCGTCAACGCGGTCCTCCTGAGCGGGATCCTCGCGCTCGTGGCGCTGGGGTTCTCGCTCGTGTGGGGAATCATGAACATCGTGAACCTCGCGCACGGGGCGTTCATCGTCCTCGGCGCGTACATCACGTTCTTCCTGCACGAGCTCCTGCACGTCGACCCGTTCCTCTCGATCCCGCTCGCGATGCTCGTCCTCTTCGCGCTCGGGTGGACCCTCCAGCGCGGGCTGATCAACCAGGTCATCAAGGCGCCGCTCCTCGCGACGTTTCTCCTGACCTTCGGGCTCGAGCTCCTCATCGTCAACCTCATCAACTACTTCTTCAAGGCCGACCTGCGCTCCGTGACGACGCCGTACAGCGGCACCGGGTTCACGCTCGGGAGCGTCCGGATCCCGTACATCCGGCTCGGGGCGCTCGGCGTCTCCCTCGTGCTCGTCGCGGCGCTCGCCTGGTATCTCAAGAGCACGCGCACGGGCCGGGCGATCCGGGCGACGGGCATGGACCTCGACGCGGCGCGCCTCACGGGCGTCAAGGTGGCGGCCGTCTACGCCTCGACGTTCGCGATCGGCGCGGGCATGGCCGGAGCGGCCGGCTCGCTGCTCTCGATGATCGTGCCGTTCGACCCGAACCTCGGCGGAACGTACACGCAGCGCGCGTTCGCGATCTGCGTCCTCGGCGGCCTCGGGAACGTCGCGAACGTCGTGATCGGCGCCGCCATCTACGCGTTCGTCGACGTCTTCGTCGGCGCGCGGCTCCCGTCGCTCTCGCGCGCCGTGACGTTCGCGATTCTCGTCATCCTGCTCATCCTCCGCCCGCAGGGCATCGCCGGGAAATCGGCGTGAAGAAGGGCCTGGCCGTCCTCGGGACGCTCCTCGCCCTCGCGCTCCTTCTCGCGCTTCCGAGATTCGTCTCGAGCTACAAGCTCCTGACGTACACGCGGTTCCTCCTCCTCGCGCTCACCGCGCAGGGGTGGAATTTCATCGGCGGCTACACGGGCTACGCCGCGTTCGGCAACGTCGCGTATTTCGGCATCGGCGCCTACACGACGGGCCTCCTCATGCTCGGCAAGTGGCACGTCCCGTTCTTCGCGGCTCTCGGGGTCGGGGCGCTCCTCGCCGCGTGCGTGGCGCTGCTCCTCGGCCTGCCGATCCTGCGCCTCAAGGGCCACTACTTCGCGATCGCGACGCTCGGCGTCGCCGAGGCGCTCGCGCAGGTCGCGGACACGTGGGACAGCGTGACGGAGGGCTCCACGGGCATCGACCTCCCGATCCGGAGCGACGGCGAGTTCTTCTACTACGCGGCCCTCGGCTTCGTGATCCTCGGGCTCCTCGCGACGTGGGCGTTCGCGCGGTCGAAGCTGGGCTACGGCTGCGTCGCGATCCGCGAGGACCAGGACGCGGCGCGGATGCTCGGCGTCAACACGACGCTCTTCAAGGTCGCGGCCTACGCGATCTCCGCCGTCTTCGCGGCCGTCGCGGGCGGGATCACGGCCTACCAGAACGTCCACGTGACGCCCGGCGACTTCTTCAAGATCGACTACACGCTCCAGATGATCATCGCGACGATCATCGGCGGCGTCGGGACCGTGGCCGGCCCGGTCCTCGGTGCCGCCGTCTACCAGCTCCTCTCGACGTACATCTGGGGCAAGTTCATCGAGCTGCATCCGACGGTCCTCGGCCTCGTGATCGTGTTTTTCATCGTGTTCCTGCCGCGCGGCCTCATGACGGTGATCGGGCGGCGCCGCAAGAGCGGCGAGCGGCCGTTCAAGGCCTCGGACCTCCTCGCGAACATCCGCGCGCACCGGGTCACCTGATGAGCGCCGTCCCCGTTCCCCCGCCGAGGATCTCCGAGGAGCCCATCCTCGTCGCGACGGGCATCACGAAGAAGTTCGGCGGCCTCGCCGCCGTGGACGGCGTGGACCTCTCCATCCGGCGCGGCGAGATCCTCGGCGTCCTCGGGCCGAACGGCGCCGGCAAGACCACGTTCGTGAACTGCATGACCGGCCTCGACAAGCCGACGGCGGGGACGATCGTCTTCGACGGGCACGACGTCACGAAGACGCCGAGCTTCCGCATCGGCCACCTCGGGATGGCCCGCACGTTCCAGGTCGTCAAGCCGCTGCGCCAGCTCACCGTCCGCGAGAACGTGGCGACGGGGGCGATGTTCGGCGCCCGCGGCCGCGAGCGCACCGCCGCGCAGGCCCGCTCCTACGCCGACGAGGTGCTGGACCGCGTCGCCCTCGCCGACAAGCGGGACCGCACGGCCACCGAGCTGACGATCCCCGACCTCAAGCGCCTCGAGCTCGCCAAGGCGCTCGCGATGGACCCGCGGCTGCTCTTCCTGGACGAGGTCATGGCGGGCCTGAACTCCTCGGAGATCGAGAAGGCGATGGACCTCATCCTCTCGATCAACCGCAGCGGCGTGACGATCTTCGTGATCGAGCACGTCATGAAGGCGATCATGGGGATCTCGGACCGGCTCGTCGTCCTCCACTACGGCCGCAAGATCGCCGAGGGGCAGCCGCAGGACATCGTCGAGAGCCCCGCCGTCATCGAGGCGTACCTCGGCGAGCGCTTTGCGGCGCGCGCGCGGGGAGCCGCCGAACCCGCCACCGCGTTCGTGGCGTCGGGCGAGTTCCGGAAGGCCGCTCCCGTCGCCGCGGGCGAGGCGCTCCTCTCGGTGAAAGGGCTCTCCGGCGGGTACGGCGAGGTCCAGATCCTCCGCGACGTCTCCCTCGAGGTGAGGGAGAAGGAGATCGTCGCCCTCATCGGCGCCAACGGCGCCGGCAAGACGACCCTCCTCAACACGATCTCGCAGATCCTCAGGCCCATGGCCGGCTCGATCGCGTTCGCGGGAACCGACATCACGGCCGCCCGGCCGGACGAGATCGTCGGCGCCGGCATCGTCCACGTTCCGCAGGGCCGGCGCCTCTTCTCGGGCCTCACCGTGAAGGAGAACCTCCTCCAGGGGGCGTACATGCGGCGGGACGCGCCGGAGATCGACGCCGACCTCGAGTGGGTCTACGGGCTCCTGCCCCGCCTGAACGAGCGGTCGGGCCAGCTGGCCGGCCGGCTCTCGGGCGGCGAGCAGCAGATGTGCGCGATCGGGCGCGGCCTCATGAGCCGCCCGCGGCTCCTCCTCATCGACGAGCTGTCCCTCGGCCTCGCGCCGCTCGTCGTCGACCACCTCCTCGACCTCATCTCCCGGATCAACGAGAAGGGCACGACCGTCTTGCTCGTCGAGCAGGACGTCCAGGTCGCGCTCGAGCACGCGCATCGGGGCTACGTCCTCGAGACGGGCCGCATCGTCCAGTCCGGACCCGCGGAGGAGCTCCTCGACGACCCGCGCATCCGGCAGGCGTACCTCGGCCTGTGACGGCGGGCGGCGCCGGCCCACGGCCCGGCTCCCAGCTGGGGCTCCTCGCCCTCTTCTTCGCCTCCGTCGCGGTCTTCGCGGACCTCTACGTCACCCAGCCGATTCTGCCGCTCCTCTCGCACGAGTTCGGCGTGACGGCGCCGACGGCGGCGCTCACGGTCTCGGTCGTCGTCCTCATGATCGCGCTCGTCTCGAACGCGTACGGCCCGCTCGCGGACGCCTGGGGCCGCAAGCCCGTGATGGTCGCGAGCTGCGCCGCCCTCGCCGTGCCCACGTTCCTCTGCGCCGCCGCGCCCTCGTTCCCGGCCCTCGTCGGCCTGCGCGCCCTGCAGGGCCTTCTCATGCCGGGCGTCGCCGCGGTGGCCGTGGCCTACATCGGCGACGCCTACGCCGGCGCCGCCCTCGGACCCGCCGTCGGCAGCTACGTCGCCGCTTCCGCTCTCGGCGGGCTCACGGGGCGCGTCGCGAGCGGGTGGATCGCCAGCCATTTCAGCTGGCGCGCACCGTTCCTCGTCTTCGGCGCCGTGACGCTCGTCGCCGCGCTCGGCATGGCGCTCCACCTCCCCGCGTCGCCGACCGGCCCCGCCCGCTCGCTGGCGGGCGCGTTCCGCGAGATGGCCGGGCACCTCCGGGACCGCCGGATCGCCGGCGGCCTCGTGATCGGTTTCACGGTCTTCTTCGGGTTCATCGCGATCTTCACGTACCTGCCGTACTACCTCACGGCGCCGCCGTTCGGCCTCTCGACGGCGAAGGTCTCGGGGGTCTACCTCGTCTACGTCGCCGGGATCGCCACCTCGTGGCTGGCGGGCCGGGCGTCGCAGAGGTTCGGGCGGAGGGCGCTCATGGCCGCCGGCTTCCTCGTGGCCGCCGCCGCCGTCCTCTCGACCCTCGCCGCCTCGCTGCCGGCGGTCGCATTCGGCCTCGTAGCCCTCTGCGTCGGCATGTTCATGGTCCAGGGAACCGCCCCGGCCTTCGTGAACGCGACCGCGAGGCAGGCCAAGGGAGGCGCCGGCGCCCTCTACACGACGTTCTACTACCTCGGGGCGACGTTCGGCTCCGTCCTGCCCGGATTCGCCTGGCAGGCGTGGGGCTGGCCGGGGGTCGTGGCGGCCTGCCTGGCCTCGTTCATGACCGGGTTGCTCGCGGTCGTCTTTCTCTGCGCGTAAATGCGCCGGTCCCTCCGGCAAATGATTGACACGTCGCCCGGTTGGACTATCCTTTACCTACGCCTAACGACCGGCCGAAGAGGAGACTCGTTCTCATGCCGATTTGCGCGCACCCCGCACCCCGGAGGCTCGCTTCTGTTCTCGCCACTGCGTCCCTCCTCGCCCTGATCGGCGCCGCCTTCCCGGCTCACGGGCAGGCCATGATCAAGGTCAACGAAAACGTCAACTTCAAGCTCGGATTCCTGATCCAGCCGCAAGCGGACTGGACGGAGACCGTCAACGCGACCGGCGACGGCTCGAACGGGTTCCAGCAGAACCTGCTGATCCGCCGGCTGCGGTTCCTCATCGGCGGGCAGGTCGCGAAGAACCTGTTCTTCTTCGCCGAGACCGAGAACTCGAACCTCGGCAAGTCCACGCAGGCCGTGGGCTCGGCGGCCGGCGGCAAGTCCCTCGGCACCGGGTTCAACCTCCTCGACGCCGTCGGCGAGTGGCGCCTCGCGAAGGAGTTCAACGTCCAGTTCGGCGAGATCCGGTCGCCGATCAGCCGCGAGGGCCTCAAGAGCAGCCCGAACCAGTTCATGCTCGACCTCTCGGCCTACACGTTTCTCACGAGCGCCCCGCTCCAGAACAACGCGGGCCGCGACACCGGCGTCATGTTCCGCGGCTGGTTCCTCTGCGACCGGCTCGAGTACCGCTCGGCGGTCCTCGGCGGCGTGCGCCAGCCGGGCGTGAAGAATTCCCCACGTTTCGTGAACCGCCTCCAGTACAACTTCTTCGACACCGAGGTTTACAACATGCCCTCGTACGCGGGCGTGAACTACGGCAACAAGAAGATCCTCGCGGTCGGCGGCGCCTACGACACGCAGGGCGACTACCGCTACGCCTCCGCCGACATGTACCTCGATTTCCCGGTTCCCGTCGGCTCGTTCGAGTCCACGGTCCAGTACCAGTACGTCAACGGCGGCACGTTCATCGCGTCCCTTCCGGAGGAGAGCACGTTCCAGATCGAGGCCGGCGCCTACTTCAAGAAGGCCAAGATCGCCCCGATCGCCCGCTACGAGCAGAAGACGTTCACCCAGGCCGTCAACGAGTTCAGGAACGAGTACCGCTATGCCTTCGGCCTGAACTACTACCCGTACGCGAAGTCCGAGAGCAACTTCAACATCAAGATCTGGTGGCAGCGCGTCACGCAGAAGTGCGCGGTGGCCACGGCCCCCTGCCGGGCCAGCTCGTCGAACTTCATCACGGACCAGGTCACGGTCCAGATGCAGGCCTACTACTTCTGAGCCCCGGCGCGTCCGCGCCATCCGACCGAAACCCCCCGCCCCTCTCACGAGGGGCGGTTCCGTTCTGGAGGATCCGATGACGCCAAACCGCCGCCCCCGCCTTCTCGCCGTCCTCGCCGCCGCGCTTTTCGCGGCCTTCCCCGCCCGTTCCGACGAGGAAATCCGCCTCGGCGCGGTCCTGCCCGTCACCGGGAAGGAGTCGAAAATCGGCGGCGCCTACAAGCAGGCCACCGAGTACGCCGTCAAGGAGATCAACGACGCGGGCGGCCTCGAGGTCGGCGGGAAGAAGATGAAGGTCGACCTGCGCCTCCTGGACGACACGTCCGAGGCCAGCAAGAGCGCCCAGCTCGTCGAGCAGCTCATGGCCCAGCAGAAGGTCCACGCCGTCGTCGGCGGGTACGGCTCGCAGCTCGTGCAGGCGCAGAGCGTCGTCCCGGACCGCTACGAAATCCCCTACGTCGCGGGCGGCGCCGGCGCCACGAGCATCTACGGGCGCAGCAAGTGGGTCTTCGGCACGCTCTCCCCCGTCGAGAACCTCGCGACGACGCAGATGGAGTTCCTCTCCGACCTCGTCAAGGAGGGCAAGCTCAAGCCGCCTCTCAGGATCGCGATCGTCTGGGAGAACACCGAGCACGGCAAGGACTTCCAGAAGGGCATCCACGACTTCGTCAAGGCACACCAGAAGGAGTTCTCCGTCGCCCTCGACGAGAGCTTCGAGATGTACGCCCCCGACTTCAAGCCGCTCCTCTCGCGGGTTCAGAACGCCAAGGCCGACCTCTTCATGTGCGACGCCCACCTCGAGGACTACATCTCGATGCAGCGGATGTACACGCAGATGGGCCTCTACCACCTCATGGTCACGTACGGCGCGCGCGGCTCGGACGAGGCCGCCCGCAAGGGCCTCGGCGCCGCTACGGACTGGATCTTCGCGAGCGGCTGGTGGTCCGACCTCCTGCCCTACCCGCAGGTCAAGACGTGGACCGAGAAGTACAAGGCCGCGACCGGCACGACGCCGCAGTGGTACCACGCGTGCGCGTACGAGACCGTTCGCGCGATCTTCACGGCGATCAAGAAGGCCGGCTCCCTCAAGCCCGAGGCGATCCGCGTCGCGCTCGCCTCCCTCGAGATCAAGGACTCGATCCTGCCGGGCGGGGTCTTCAAGTTCAGCAAGACCGGCCAGGCCGTCCTTCCGTTCGTCGTCACGCAGAACAAGGCGAACGGCAAGCTCGACCTCGTCTGGCCGAAGGACGCCCGCACGGGCCCGCCGGTGGCGCCGATCCCGAAGGGGTAGAAGAGGGGGGCGGCAT
Source organism: Thermoanaerobaculia bacterium (assembly GCA_036504335.1). Lineage (GTDB taxonomy): Bacteria > Acidobacteriota > Thermoanaerobaculia > UBA5066 > UBA5066 > Fen-183. The sequence continues at coordinate 1,072 of DASXVJ010000029.1, read as the reverse complement.
GGGTCGTTTCGCTGGCGCCATCGACAGCGTCGTCGGATCAACGATGCGTCCCGGTGTCCCGGGCACGAAGCGCCCCGTACGGGATTGGGGCGACCGTCTCGTGGCAGTCCGCTACCGGTATACGGACGACCCGCCCACGCGCTTCACGACAATCGAGGTCGTTGTCGCGGTCGCTCCCTGGAGGCTCTCTCCCGCACGCCTCGTGCTGGTCGAGGTGAAATCGTGGGAATCCGAGCTGCGTGAGAAAGTGAAGGCCGCGGGAGGCCGGTGGGTTCCAAAGGCGGCGCGATGGCGCATGCGCTACGATCGCGCTCTCGCGCTCGGCTTGAACGAAAGGGTCTCCTTCCTCGTCCCCCACGCCTCGAAAACCTCTACAGATACGGAGATCCAAACCTCACTACCCGTACGGATTTCCGGGCATTTTCGAAGGAAACGCTCATGGAAATGAATACCCATGTTGCCGTCTAATACTAGTTAGGCGGCGGAAACACAATGTCGGTCTCGCGTGTTCGGCTAGTCGGCGTCGTACTGACTGCGCTCTTGGCGGTCATCATCGCCGTTTCGCTCTACACAACGCAGCAGTCGGAACTAAATCCCGTGTTCGCCGTCGTCCTAATGCCGGGGTTCCTTCTCAGTCTGGCAATGCACGGCGGCATTCTTCACGATATAGAGCGTAACGAACCCCAGTACCTAAACATCGCCGTCGCCTTCGTTGTCCTCGGCACCGCCGCAATCTACTGTTTCCGCTACCGGGAGTAGCCATCTCGCACACGTTCCCACCGTATTCCCTCACCAGGCATCCGGTTCACCTCAGAGCGGCATCTAGCGGGTCGGTCAGTTGTGCGTCCATCTCGCAGGCTTCCACCAGCAGAAACGCCGCCTAACCCCTCGTTGCAGCGGACTCGGCGTCAGTCGCTGCGCTCCTTCCTTCTCGCCGCTGAACTCGCCCATGAAGATTTCTGTCAAGCCCCTCGCCTGAGATTCTTTTCGCCGCACGAAGCTGCCGGCCACTCGTCCATTCGGGGTCTATGCCCCACGTATCACTTCAGCGGATGGCGCCCCAAACGATATC
>DASXVJ010000028.1:0-19327 GCA_036504335.1 Thermoanaerobaculia bacterium | reverse complement strand
GGACTCCATCACGGGCGAGAAGCGCGCCATCGCGCCGCTCCTCAGGTAGTCGCCGTACGAGAAGCCCCCGGGCAGGATCACGAGGTCCGGGTCGCCGAGCGCGCGCTCGTCGTAGCGGACCATCCTGACGTCGGCCGAGAGCGTCGTCCGCGCCGCGATCGCGGCGTCCTCGTCGCAGTTGCTCCCCGGGAAGACGACGACGGCGACGCGCGGCGCCTTCTCCGTGCTCACCGGGAGCCTCCCGCGGCCGCGGCCGTTTCGGGCGCGACCTCGAAGTCCTCGATGACGGGGTTCGCGAGGAGCCTGGCCGCCATCTGCGTCCCGACCTCGACGGCGTGGCGCGGATCGGCCGTGTCGACCTCGATGCGGAAGAGCTTGCCGGCCCTGACGTCGGAGACGGAGGTGTATCCGAGGCGGTGGAGGGCGTCGGCGATCGCCTTGCCCTGCGGGTCGAGGACGCCGCTCTTGAGCATCACCTTCACGAGAACCGTCATGCCGCCTCCTCTGAGACCGTTTTCCATTCCGTCGGGACGTCGTGCCGCGCGACCGCGAGGCCCGCGCGCGCGCCGATCTCGCCGAGCGCCTCCCGGAAGACGCGCTCGGCGAGAGGATAGGTGTTGTTGTGCCGCGAGACGTGGAGGGCCGTCACGCTTCGCGTCCGCGGCCCCACGAGCGCCCGCAGCGCTTCGGCCGCGGCCTCGTTCGAGAGATGCCCCACGTCCGAGAGGATGCGGCGCTTCAGAACCGCCGGGTAGGGCCCCTCCCGCAGGAGGTCCTCGTCGTGGTTCGCCTCGAGGCCCAGCGCGTCGCAGTCCCGGAGAGCCTCGACCACCGGGCGGGACACGTGGCCGAGGTCCGTGACCATCCCGACCCGGCGGCCGGCGCCGTCCGCGAACACGTAACAGACGGACTCGACGCCGTCGTGCGGCGTCGACGTGACGCGCACGAAGAGATCGCCGACGACGAGGTCGCGCCCGCCGCGCACCGTCCTGACGTCCGAGAACAGCGGCCCGGGGAACCCCGCGGCGTCCGCGGTGCCGGCGGTCGCATAGACCGGCAGGCCCGCCTTCTTCGAGAGCGCGAGGGCCCCGTGCACGTGGTCCGAGTGCTCGTGCGTGAGGAACACCGCCGACACGTCCTCGAGGGCGACGCCGCAGAGCGCGAGGCGTCTCTTCGTCTCGCGCGCGGAGAGCCCGGCGTCGACGAGGACGGTCGTTCCCCCGCACCGCACGACGGCGCAGTTGCCCGAGGACCCCGACCCGAGGAAGGCGATGGAAAGGATCGAGGGAGCGGCGGACGCGGTCACGAGCCCGTGCTCCCGAAGCCGCCCGCGCCGCGGGCGCTCCCGTCGAGGCCGCCGGCGCGCGTGAAGACCGCCCGCGCGACGGGCGCGACGACGAGCTGGGCGATCCGGTCGCCGCGCGCGATCGTCACGGGTTCGGCGCCGAGGTTCACCACGATCACGCCGACCTCGCCGCGGTAGTCCGCGTCGATCGTCCCGACGCCGTTCGCGAGCGCGAGGCCTTTCTTCAGAGCCAGCCCTGAACGCGCGCGCACCTGCGCCTCGAACCCCCGGGGGATCTCGAGCGTGAGCCCCGTGGGGACGAGAGCGCGCCCGCCGGGGGGCACGACGATCGGCGCGGAGACGGCCGCCCTCAGGTCCGCTCCCGCCGCGTCCGCCGAGGCGTACTGCGGCGGGGCGAGATCCTCGAACGCCTCGGCGACCGTGAACCTCACCGCGATCTCCTCGCCCGGCTTCACGCGGCGGCCTCCCCGGCGAAGTCGTCCGCGAGGGCGCGCGCGAAGCGTTCGGCGCCGCCCGCCCGCGCGCCGGGCAGAGGGCCGGACACGCCGAGGCCCATGCGGCCCGAGTCGCCCCAGAGCAGCGTCGCCGCCTCGGCGACGTCCCCGGCCGTCACCTTTGCGACGTCCGCGAGGTACTCCTCGGTCTCGTAGGGGCGGCCGCGCGAGAGCCACGCGCGCGCCGCCGTCTCCCGGCGCGACGCCGTGGACTCCTGCGAAAGCGCAGCCTCCGCCGCGAACTGGTTCTTGGCGCGGGCGAGCTCCGTCCGGCTCACGCCGTCGCGGAGCAGCCGGCCGAGGACGCGCCCCGTCGTCCTGACGAGACGGCCGAGGTTCTTCGGCTGCGTCGCGGCCGAGATGAGCGCGAGGCCGGCCGCGCGGTGCAGCGAAACGTGCGCGCCGACGTGGTACGCGAGCCCGCGGGCCTCACGGACGTCCCGCCACAGGCGCGACGAGACGCCTCCGCCGAGGATCTCCGCGGCGATCCACGCCGCCGGCACGCGCGGGTCCCCCCAGGGCAGGCGAGCCGCGGACCCGACGAGAAGGTGCGTCTGCCCGAGATCCGCACGCGGAATCGCCACGGCGCAGCGCGCGGCCCGAGGCGCGCGCCGGGGCGCGGGTTCGGTGTGCGCACGGGCGCGGCGCGAGCGGCCCCGCTCGAGGAGCCCGACGAGGCGATCGGGATCGAGGGCCCCGGCCGCCACGACCAGCGTGCGCTCGGGCCGGAAGATCGCCCGGAACCGGCCGGCGAGCGTCGCGCGCGTCAGGGCCGCGACGCTCTCCTTCGTCCCGAAGATCGGCGCGCCGAGGTCGTGCCCGGGCCAGAGCGCCCTCACGAACGTGTCGTGGAGGAGGTCGTCCGGCACGTCGTGCGCCTCGGCGATCTCCTCGAGGATCACGGCGCGCTCGACCTCGACGTCCGCGGCCGTGAACGCGGGAGCGGCCGTGAGGTCGAGAAGGAGGTCGACGGCCTCGGCCGCGCGCGCCGCCGGGACGCGCGCATGGAACGCGACGCACTCCTTCGTGGTGTACGCGTCGCAGTCCCCGCCGAGGCGGTCCGTGATCCGCGCGATCGCGGCGCCGGAGCGCCGCCGTGTCCGCTTGAAAAGGAGGTGCTCGAGGAAGTGCGTCGCGCCGCGCTCGTGAGACGCCTCGTCCGCCGAGCCGGCGGCGACGAAGATTCCGAGGGCGAGGCTCTTCACGTCGCGCATGGGGTCCAGCCACACCGCCGTCCCGTCCGTGAGCCTCGCGACCTGCACACCCGATTCTAGTCGGCGGAGCTTGTTCCGGACCGGCCGCCGCCGGACAATCGCGGGCGGGGGGTTCCGGATTTGAATCTCGGCCGGCGTGTCTTCACGAACGCCCTTCTCCTCGCCGTATCCCTCGCCGCGGTTCTCGCGGCGTCCGAGGCCGGGCTGCGAGCGTTCTTCCCGCAGCCGCTCCTCGAGACGATCCGCGCCGCGGACGCCGGGGGCCCTCTCACGCGGCGCGACCCGGATCTCGGCTGGACGCTCAAGCCCGACGTCGCATGGCCAGTGGGCTCGGCGCCTTGGGAGAACGGCCTCTCGACGAACGCGGCGGGCTTCCGCGACGCGCCTCACGCGGAGGCGAAGGCGCCGGGGGCGTACCGGATCGCGGTGCTCGGCGACTCGTTCGTGTTCGGGAGCGGCGTGGCGCAGGACGCGATCCTCACGCGGCGGCTCGCCGCGCACCTCGGTCCCGGCTTCGAGGTCGTGAATCTCGGCGTCCCGGGCTACGGGACGGACCAGGAGCTGCTCACCCTCCGCCGCTGGGGCCGGAAGTTCTCCCCCGACCTCGTCCTCGTCGGGTTCTTCTGGAACGACCTCATGGAGAACGTGAGCGACCGGATCTACGGCCTGCCGAAGCCGCGGTTCACTCTCGAGGGCGGCCGACTCGTCCCGCACCCGCCCGCCGGCTTCTCGGCGCCGTCGACGTTCGCTCGTCTCGACGCCTCCCTCGGGGGACGGTCGCACCTCTGGTCGCTCCTTCGGAACGGGCTCTCGTCGGCCGGCCGGGCCGTGGGCGGCGCCCCCGAGCAGCGCCCCGTTTCGATCGACTTCTCCCTGAAGAGCCCGCCCGCGTCGCGCGAGGCGGAGTTCGCGCTCGCATTCGCGCTCCTCGGGGCCATCCGGGACGAGGCCGCGGCGCTCGGCGCGCCGCTCGGCGTCTTCTCCGTGCCGCCGCGCTTCCTCGTCGAGGCGGCGGTCGGGGCCCGTCTCGTGAAAGTCTACGGCCTGCCTGCAGACGCCTTCGAGGAAGACGGCTTCCGGCGCGTCCGCGAGGCGTGCGAGGCGCGCGGGATCCCGTTCGTCGACCTCTTGCCCGCCTTCCGGCGCGAAAGCGCCGCAGGCGCCCGGCTCTTCCTGCCGGCCGGAATCCACTGGAACGCGGCCGGCCACGACGCTGCGGCGCGGCAGCTCGCCCCCGCCCTGCGCGCCGGACTCAGGCCCGTCAGCGCCCGATCCCCGGCCCCGGAGGCGCCGCCGGCGGCTGCGGCCCCTGGTTCATCAACGTCTGCTCCGTGAACCGCCACTCGCTGTAGACGTCCCGGCCGTTGAAGAGGCGGAACGCCTTCCTTTTCGAGAGCGAGTACACGCCCGCCACGGGCCCCGTCGCGGTCGCCGGGGGCGCGCCGAAACCGGGTGTCGGGGCGGCCGTCGGGACCGGCGTCGGCGAAGCCCCGCCGGGAGGCCGCGGCGAGGTGGTTCCGGGCAGCGGCGCGCCGGTCGTCAGCGACACGAGCCCCCAGTTGAGGGAATTCGTCATGGGGTCCTTCCAGAGCTTGCGGAGCGTCCGCGGGCGCGTCTCGAACATCTCCTTCAGGGTGTTCGGGTAGCGCCCGTACCGGCGGCGGAAGCCGCGGATCCCCTCGGCGTACTGGAAGCCCCGGAAAATGAGCTCGTCCTCCTTGTCGCGCTGGGCCTCGGTCGAGGCCAGCGGAAGCACGGCCGCGATGAGGATCGCCATGATCGTCATGCCCATGATCAGCGCGACCAGGGTGTAGCCGCGCGAGGTCCGAAGAGAACCGAAGATCTTCGCCCCCGTCACCACGTGTTGTAGGCCGTCTTGTCGATTCGCGAGATCTCCTTCGAGCCGCTCTTGACGTCGACGATCCCCGGCTGCTGGTCGGGCGACGCGGCCTCCGACGAATCCGGCTCCTCCATCACGACCTGCCACGTCTCGGCCGACCGCGTGAAGGGGTCGACCGGGATCTTGCGGATGTACTTCTCCGTGACGAGCGTCTGCAGCGTCTCGGGGTAGTGCCCCTTGTCCGCGTAGAACTGGTCCAGACACGTCCGGAACGTGAAGAGGTCCTCGCGCAGCGTGGCTTCCTTGGCGCGGATGGGCGCCTGCTGCAGCTGCGGAACGGCGATCGCCACGAGGATCCCGAGGATCGCCATCACGACGAGGAGCTCGACGAGCGTGAAGCCCTTCCCGTGTCTCATGCTCACCAGTCCTTGTACTTCGTCTTGTCGAGCCCGGTGAGCGGCGAGAGCGAGTACACGTCGTACACGTTCTGCCTCCCCCACGAGCGCGCGTCGGGATCGTCCTGATAGCTCCTCAGCCCCCACTCGGCCTTCCCCGTCATCGGGTCGATCGGGATCTTCCTCAGGAACCGCTTCTTCTTCTTGATCTGGCCCACGAGATCGACGCCCTCGACGAGCTTCTCGAGCGTCTTCGGATACCCTTCGGTGTCGAGCTCGACCGGAATCAGCCCCTGGTCCGACGAGCGCTTGAAGTCGTCGATCGCCGTCCGGATGCTCCGCAACGCCGCGCGGAGCTCCATCTCCTTCTGGCGCACGACGCCGAACCGCGTCACCGGCACGATCATCGCCGTGAGGACCAGGATGCACGCGCAGACGATCACGAGCTCGACGAGCGAGAAACCGCGGTTCCGGCGGGGCGCCAGGATCATGGGACGGCCTTCACCGTGAACGAGGCGGCGTCGACGACCGGCGGCGCCGCGGGCCCGCGGGACGTCGCGGCCGCGCCCGCGGTCACGCGAACGAGGGTCGTCCCGGGCGCGGTGCCCTTGATCGCGAGCTTCGCGAGGATGCCGTCGGGCAGGCCGCCCGGACCCGTACGTGCGAAGTGCAGGTGCGCGCGGCCGGCCGTGCGGTCCGCCTCGAACCGGATCGACGCGGCGTCCTCGGCGTTCCGCCACGCGCCCGGCGCGATGCCCGTGACCTCGGCGACGAAGGGGTCCCACTCGACCGTGAGCTCGAGCGTCGAGAGCGGCGCGAGGCCCGAGAGGCCCGTCAGGTTCACGACGGAAACTTCGCCGGGCGCGACGCGTTCCGACGTCGCCTCGAGGGAGAGCGCGGCGCCGGCTGGAGCGTCGGAGGCCGCGGCCGCGGCGCTCACGGCGACGTTCGAGGCCTCGGCGACCGTCGCGGCCGTGGCGTTGGTCCTCGACCCTCCAGGGCCGGGAGCAGGAGCGGGAGCCGGCGCGGGCGCCGGGGCGGGAGCCGTGCGCCGGAACGGGTCGTTCGGCATTCCGCCCTGCGGGATGCCCGGCTGCGCCGCGGCGGGCGCTCCCACGGGCCGCGGCGCCACACGGGGAGCCTCGAGGGCGGGCGCGTCGAACGGCGAGCCCGCCGCGTTCGGGGACTCGAGGCGCGTGTTCAGGCCGGAGAAGGAGACGTTGTTCTCCGTCCCGACCCAGATCGGGATGAGGTCCTCGTCGGTGATCTGCGGCGACCGGATGATGTGCGGCGTCAGCGTCAGGAAGACGTCCGTCCGCTTCGTGTCGGTGCTCACCGCCGTGAACAGGGTGCCGATGAGAGGCAGGTCGCCGAGGAACGGGATCGAGTTCCGCGTCTTGGCGACATCCTTGCGGATGAGGCCCGCGAGGAAGTTCGTCTCGCCGTCCTTGAGCCGGATCGAGGACGTGATCGTGCGCGTTCCGATGATGGGCTGCTTGGTCCCGTCGGCCGCCGTCTGGTAGCCGTTGATCTGCGAGACCTCGATCGTGAGCTTGAGCGAGACCTCCTTGTTGTGGTGGACGCGGGGCTCCATGTCGATCTTGATGCCGACGTCCTGGTACTGGAACGACGTGATCGGGATGACGCCCGTCCCGCCGACGGCCTGCTGCGTGTTGATCGTCGTGACGGGAATCGGGACGCGGTCGCCGATGACGAGCTGGGCCTTTTCGCCCTCCGCGATGCGCAGCTGCGGCTTGGCGAGGAGCTCGGCGTCCGTGTTGTCCTTGATGAAGCTGAACGTGATCGCCGGGACCGAGAACATGAAGTCGTTGATCCCGAGCGCCTTGATCGAGTTCCACGGGAGGGACGTCGCGGGCGCGGTCCCGCCGGTGCCCGCGCCGGGCACGACCGTCGCCGTCACGGTGCGGTTGTACCGCGCGCCGAGGTCGATGAGCTGGTCCGTATTGATCTGCAGGAGCTCCACGTCGACGACGACCTCCGACTTCGCCTTGTCGTTCACCTCGATGAGGCGTTCGGCGACCGAGACCTTGTCGGCCGTGTCGCGGATGACGACGGCGTTCAGCTGCGGGATCACGGCGAGACGCCGGAGGTCGAGAATCGACCGGACCATCTGGGAAACGTCCTTCACGTCGCCGTTCGACAGGAAGAACGTCCGGATGACGAGGTCCTCGTACTCCTTGCGGTTCTGCTGCGTGTCCTGAGCGATGAGGATCGTGCGCTCGTCGATGACCTTGTAGAAGTGGCCCGCCTGCCGGAGCGTCGTCTCGAGCGCCTTCTGGAACGTCATCCCGCGCAGGTCGAGCGAGAACCGGTCGTCCTTGAGCTGCGGGTCGTAGATGACGTTGATGCCGGCGGCGGCGCCGAGGGCCGCATAGATCTTCTTGATGTTGGTGTCAGGCGGGAACGTGACGTCGATGGGCTTCGTCGACGACGGCACGAGCATCGGCGGGGCGCCGCGCGCGCCGCGCGTCCGCGCCTTCGCCTTCTCGACCGGGGTGCCGCCCGCGTTCTCCCGGGCCCGCGCCTCCATGTCCGCCTTCGTCTTCTTGAGCTCCATCTGCGCCGCGTCGCTCGTCCCGTCGAGCGCGACCGACTGCTCGAGCTCGGCGAGGGCCAGGTCGAGCTGGCCCGAGTTGCGGTGGATGCGCCCGCGCTCGTAGTGGATCTGGGCGGCCTTCATCTTCGCCCGGTAGAGGCCGACCCGGAGCTCCGTCAGCGTGGGCTCGAGCGCGAGGGCCTCCTCCCAGGCGAGGACGGCGAGATCCCAGTGCTCGCGCGCTTCCTGTCGCCGGGCTTCCTGCAGGGCGCGCGAGCCGGCGCAGCCGGAAACGGCGATGGCGATCGCGAACGTGGCGAGCACCGCGAGCGCCCGGACGGGCGTGCGGCGGCGGGGGTCGCGGTCGGGAGGGGTCGTCGTCATGCGAAGTCCTTCGGCGTGCCCGTCATGGCAGCGGAATGGGGATCCTGCGGGTGATCTCGGGCGGAAGGCCCGGGAAGGAGATGTCGACGGATTCGCGGTTGATCTTCTGGATCCGGAACCGCCCGTCGACCACGTCGCCCTCGCGGGCGTTGATGATGCGTCCCCCCTCCTCGAGCGCGACGATCGGGTTGTCGCGCGGCCCGAACTTCCCCAGCACCTTGTACGGAATGGGAGGGGGAACGATCGGGGTCGGGGTCGGCGTCGGCGGAATGGGCATCGGCCCGATGAAGAGCGGCGAGCCCGGCGCGATGGGCGTCGGCCGCGGCGTCGGGACGGGCGTCGGCGTCGGCGTGGGCTTGTCGTAGAAGCGGAAGACGTTGCGGTCCACCTCGCCCGCGCGGGCGCCGCGCGGCGGGATCTGCGCGAGGTCCGGCACGGCCGACGCGTCGGCGGGCCCGCGCACGAGGCGTGCGCGCTCGGAGCCGGGGATCCCGGCGGGGGCCTCGTCCGGCTTCGTCGGCCACCACGTCAACGCCGCGGCTCCCGCCGCGACGGCGAGGAGAACCAGCAGGAGCCGGGTGTTCGTCTTCGGCTGGGCCGCGGGCGCGCTCATTCGGGCACCCCCGGGTTCGGTGCGGCCTTGACGGGCGCGGCGGGCGCCCGCCCGGCCACCGCCCGGGCCGCGCGCCGGGGCGAGGCCGCGTCGGGCCGGAAGTAATGGGCGACGACGAGGTTCAGCCGCAGGATGTCGGGCTCGCGGTCGTCCGTCGAGACGGCGACGTTCTCGAGGAGCAGGAAGCGCGGGTTGTTCTCGAACGAAAAGAGGAGTCTCTTCACGTCGGCATAGCGCCCCTGGACGGAGAAGGTCAGGCCGAGGCGCGCGGCGCCCGCGGAGTCGCCGAGCGCGTACGCGATCTGGCCCGGCACGAGGCCCGACTTCTGCGTGAGGGCGTAGACGTCCTCGATGAGCGCCGCGAGGCGCTCCTTGCGCGTCCCGAGAACGTCCTTGTTGAACGTCTCGAGCTCCTTCTGGATGTTCCTCAGACGCTGTTCGGTCGCCTTCACCTTCGCCGCGGCGACCGCGGCCTCGTCGCGCCTCGCGGCGAGCTCGACGCGCGTCGCCTCGAGGGCCTGGACGCGGGCGTCGTAGAACCCGTGGTACGTCACGAGAACGAAAATCCCCGCGGCGAGGACGAGCGCGAGGCCTGCGATCAGCGGCGCGCGGGCCCGCCACGCGGACGCGCGGAACCCGCGGCGCGTCACGCGGTCGAGCGCGGAGCGCAGGACGCCCAACACCCGGACGCCCGCGGCGGGGACTGCGGGCGCGCTCACGGGGCGGCTCCTTCCGCCGATCCGGCCGCCGGCACCACGCGGCCCTCGACGTCGCGGTAGAGGACGGTCAGCGTCAGGCGGCGGCCTTCCGGCACGCTCTTCTCGCCACGGTCCTCGTTCGAGGGCGCCGGCCGCTCGAACCACGGCGACGCGTCGAGGGCCCGGATCGTCTTCGGCAGCCCGTTCGGGTCGCGCGAGATCAGCGTGAGGCCGACGGTCATCGATTCTCCCGACACGCCGCGGACCCCTCCGGCGGCTCCGGACGTCGTCGCGGCCTTCTGGAGCGAGATGACGGCGATGCGCACGTCGGCGGGAAGCGTCTTCTCGAGGCGGGTCAGGAACCGCGTCCACGAGAACGCGCGGCGGAGCGCGATCGCATTCGCCTCGTCCACGTCGGCGGCGAGCGCGGCGACGTCGACGCGGGCGAGCGAGGCCTCCGCGCGCGCGCGTTCGTCCTCGAGGCGCGCGATCTCGGTCTTCAGCTGCGCGATCGCCTCGCGCGTGCGCCGCGAATCGTCGAGGTAGCGGAACACGGTCCGGACCGCCACGAAGGAGACGCCGAGGACGAGCACCGCGAGGATCCCCGCCGTCAGGTTCGCGGGGCGCGTGTCGACGAACGGGCGCCGGGCGAGGTTGAAGCGGCCGCCCACGTCAGCGGTCCCCCGCGAGGGCGCCGAGGCCCATGAGGATGGCCGGGTCGGAGGCCGACGCGGCCGGCGCCACGCTCGCTCCGGGGACGAGAGATCCGAGCGCCAGAGGCACGGCGGCGTCGAGTCCCCGCGTCTTCCGGAAGGCCGCGAGCGCCGCGACGACGGCCGCGCCCTCGGGCCCGGCCGAGCAGGGCGCGCCGAGATCGTCGCCGCCGTCGCCGGCCCGCAGGTACGCCGCCGAGAGGCGGATCTCGTGGAGGGCCTCCTCCGCGTCGCCGAAGACCGGGCGGGTGCGCGCGAAGCGCAGCGCGCCGTCCACGAAGAAAACGGCCGTCGCGGTGTCGCCGTCCGCCCACACGAGGAACGAGTCGCCGGAGGGCGCGGGCTTCGCGAGCGCGGAGACGGCGAACGCGCCGGTCTCGAGCGCGCCGATCCGGATTCCGGCTTTCTCGAACGGCGCTTCCCAGGAGGCCGCCGCCGATTCGGGCGCCGCGAGGGCGAGGATGCGGGTCCCCGTGGCGCCGGGGCCGGCGGCATGCCACGAGAGGCGGAGCGGCGGCGCCGGCTCGCCGAACGCGCGGCCGAACTTCCACGCGATCATCTCGTCCGTCTCGCGGTGGTTGCGGTCGGCGTCCTCGACGTCCACCGCGAGCAGCTTCACGAACCCGTCGGGCACGACGAGCGAGGCGGCCGGGATCTTCACGGCGACCTCCGCGAGGAGGCGCTGGAGGGCGCCCGCCACGGCCGGCCCGGCGACGGGGACGTCGCCCGGCCCGGGCGCGAAGGCGTCTTCCGGGAGCGCCCGCGCCACGACGCGCAGGGCCGGCGCGGCGCCGAGCGCCGCTTTCTTCGCCGGCTCCTGCGGGCCCACGTAGACGAGCCGGTCGCGGCCGAGCACGAAGGCGTGCGGCGGGCGCGGCGAGCGCCAGAACGACCGTGAGAAGGGGTTCGTGTCACTCAACGAACGTCACCTTGTTGATCTCGCGAAGCGTGGTCTCCCCGGCGAGGACCTTCCGGATCGCGCTCTCGCGCAGGAATGTCATGCCCTCGTTCTGGGCCGCCTTCTTGATCTCCGCGGCCGGCCGCTTGTCGAGGATGAGGACGCGGATCTGGTCCGAGAGGTCGAGGAGCTCCGTGATCGCCATGCGGCCGAAAAACCCCGTCCCGTTGCACTCGATGCAGCCGCGCCCCTCGTAGAGCGTGACGCCCTTGAGGCGCTCGGGCGCGAGGGCCGACTCCTCGAGCAGCTGCGGGGTCGGGACGAGGGGCTGGCGGCAATGCGGGCAGATCTTGCGGACGAGGCGCTGCGCGAGGATGCAGTTGAGGGCCGAGACGAAGTTGTAGAGCTCGACCTTCATGTTCAGGAAGCGCCCGAGGACGTCGACGACGTTGTTCGCGTGGACGGTCGTGAAGACGAGGTGGCCCGTGAGCGCGGCCTGGACCGCGATTTGCGCCGTCTCCTCGTCGCGGATCTCGCCGACCATGACCTTGTCCGGGTCGTGGCGGAGGATCGAGCGCAGGCCGCGCGCGAACGTGAGCCCCTTTTTCTCGTTCACGGGAATCTGCGTGATGCCGCGCAGCTGGTACTCGACGGGGTCCTCGATCGTGATGATCTTGTCCTCGACCGTCTGGATCTCCGACAGGCACGCGTACAGCGTCGTCGTCTTGCCCGAGCCCGTCGGCCCCGTCACGAGGACCATGCCGTACGGCTCCCGGATGAACTTGCGGAGGCGCCGCATCGTCTCGGGATCCATCCCGAGGACGTCGAGGCGCAGGTTCTTGAACTCCGCGTTGGCCGATTCCTTGTCGAGGATGCGGATGACGGCGTCCTCGCCGTGCACCGTCGGCATGATCGAGACGCGGAAGTCGATCGTCCGGCCCTTGACGCGCACCTTGAAGCGGCCGTCCTGCGGGATGCGCTTCTCGGCGATGTCGAGCTCGGACATGACCTTGATGCGGCTGATGATCGTCTGGTGGTGCTTCTTGTCGATCGGCTCCATCGCCGGGTACAGGACGCCGTCGATGCGGTACTTGATGACGACGACGTGTTCCTGCGTCTCGATGTGGATGTCCGAGGCGCGGCGCTGGATCGCGTTGAACAGGACCGAGTCGACGAGCTTGATGATCGGGCTCGCGTCCGCCGTGATCCGGTCGATCGAGAGGACCTCCTGGCCCTCCTCGTCCTCGCGGACCACCTGCATCCGGAACTCCTCGGTGGCCTCCTCGAGGACGCGCTGCGTCGACTCGGACTTCTGGAGGATGTCCTGGAGCGCGGCGCGCGAGCCGACCTTGACCTTCAGGCGCGCCTTGAGAAGGGCCTCCAGCTCGTCGCGCTTCACGACGTCCGAGGGGTCGGCCATCACGACGGACAGCGCCCCGTTCTCGCGGCGCTCGGGCACGAACTCGAACCGGAGCATCCACTCGAGAGGGATGGACCGGAAAATCTCCGCGTCGATGCGGAACGTCCAGAGGTCGACGTACGGGAGGCCGAGCCGCTCGGCGAGCTGCCGGGCGCGGGTCTCCTCGGAGGCCGCGTCGAGGAAGCGCGGGATCGCGGCGTCGGCGGAGTCGTTGCGGGCCGTGCTCATGGTCAGGCCTTGATGTTCGAGAGGATCGTGAACATCGGGAGGTAGATCGACAGGAGCAGCGTCGCGACGACGGCGCCCATGACGACGAGGATGATCGGCTCGATGAGGGTCACGATGCGCCCGAGCAGCGCGTCGATCGCCTCGTCGTAGAAGTCGGACACGTTCGTGAGCATCTCCTCGAGGGCGCCCGTCGCCTCCCCGACCTTGATCATCTCGATCGCGAGCGACGTGAAGACGCCGGTCTGTTCGAGGCTCCGCCACACCTCGGCGCCCTCGCGCACGCGCGGCACGACCGACGCCACGGCGCCCGAGATCTTCCGGTTCGCGACGGCGCCCGCCGCGATGTCGAGCGCGGGAACGACCGGCGTCCCCGCGCCGACGAGCGTCGCGAGCGAACGGGAGAACTGCGAGAGCGCGAACTGCTGGAGGATCGTGCCGATGAGCGGGATCTTCAGGAGAAAACCGTCCCATCCGAGCCGCCCGGCTTCGGTGGCCTTCCACCGCGTGAAGACGATCGTCGCCACGACCAGCCCCGCGAGGACGAAGAGGATGTGTCCGCGGAGAAAGTCCGCCGTCCCGATCACGACGCGCGTGATGAGCGGAAGGTTCCCCGCCTCGAAACCCGCGAAGAACTCGCGGAAGCGCGGGATCACGTACGTCATGAGGATCGTGACGAGGCCGATCGAGAGGCCGATCAGGACCGCCGGGTAAACGAGCGCGCCCGTGACCTTGCGGCGCAGCGCCGCGAGGATCTTCTGGTAGGACAGGTAACGCCGCAGGACCTTCTCGACCTCGCCGGAGCGCTCCCCCGCCTTGAGCGACGTGGCGTAGAGCCGGGGGAAGACGTCGCCGTGGGAGAGAAACGCGTCCGAGAGCGCGACTCCCGAGATGAGCTGCTCGCGGACGTCGAGGAGGATCCCCTTGAAGCGCGCGTTCTCCTGGCGCTCGAGGAGGATCTCGAAGCCGGCGACGATCGGAAGCCCGGCTTTGAGCAGCGCGACGAGCTCCTGGTTGAAGACGAGGAACTCGGCTGCCTTCACGGGCCGGCGTGACCCGAACGAGAGGCGCGGAAGCGTGATTCCGCGGCCCGGCACGGCCGCCTTCGGCGCGTCCCCGGCCACCTTGACCGAGAAAAGCCGCGCGTTCAGGCGCGCGATCTCGGTGCGCAGCGCGCCTTCGTCGGACGCCTCGATCGTGCGCGTCGCGATCGCCCCGTCGGGCAGCCCGAGCCGGCAGACGTACGTCGCCATCAGTTCAGCAGGATCCCCGGGCCCGGCCGGGTCCACTCGGGGTAGAAGACGAGGAAGAGCGCGCCGCGCGCCGCCTCGTCCTTGCCCACGCCGAGGATGTACGGCTGGCCCATGTTCACGTTGATCGACGTATGGAGGATCTCGCCACGCGTCTCCTTGCCGCCCTCGCGCCGCACCCTCTCGAGCGAGAGGTCCCGGAACTGCAGGCGCTTGCCGTCGCGCGACGGGTCGAGGACGAACTGGATGTGGTACGTCGCGCCGATCGCGTAAGCGACCCGCTGACCCTCGATGCCGCGCACGACGACCGAGTCGAGGCGCGTGAAGTCCGTCACGTTGAAGAGCTTCTTGAGGCGCTCGCCGATTCCGCGGATCTCCGCGGACGCATCGGCCATCGACGGCGCGGCCTTCGGGTCGGACGTCGCCTTCAGGAGCGTCACCGCGACGTCGACGCCCCGCATCGGAACGTCGTACGCCGCGATCGCCTGCGCCGCCCGTTCGACCGAGGCGGCCGTGTCGCGCACGGTGAGCTCGTTCGTCTTCGGCTCGAGCATGACGGAGCCCGCGTCCGAGAGGAGCGGGCGCACGACCTGGAGCGCCTCGTCGGCCGCGCGGTGCTTGAGCGCGAAGACGCGCACGACCACGGCGGGCGGCGCGCCCGCGGCCGCCGGGGCGAGGAGCGCGAGGAGGGCGGCCGCGGCGAGGACGGCCGCGGCGGCGCGCGGGAAGAACGGGCGGAGCATGGTCGTCACAGGTCCGCGTTCGGGTTCGCGACGAACACGACCGCCGGCTCCAGCGGCGAGTTCGAGGCGAACTCGTAGACGCGCGCGTTCGGGCTGCGCACGCCCTCGATGAGGGGACGCGCGGGTGCGTCGGCGGGCGCGGGAGCGGCGGCCGGCGGCGTCACGGCGGACGCGACCGTGTCCGCCGGAGCGGCGAGGCGCGCGCTCTCCCATCGGACGAGGCCCGCGAGGCCGGCTGTCAGCGCCACGAGCGCGGCCGCCTGCGCGACGCGGTGCGTGCGCCACCAGGATGCGGCGGGCGCCGCCGGTGCGGACGTCGTCACGCGGGCGCGGCGGCGGAGCTCCTCGAGCACCGCGTCCGCGACGCGGCGCGCGTCCTCGGCGACGGGCGGCGCGGGACGCCGGCCGGTGGACGCGGGCTCCCGCGAGACGGACGCCGCGAGCGGCGCGAACACCAGCGCCGGGTCCAGCGCGGCGGCCTCGGCGGCGCACGCGGGGCAGGAGGAAAGATGGGCTTTCAGGTCGGAGGGGAGAGACGGGAGAGAGGAAGAAGAAGAAGAGAGATCTTCTTCTGAAAGGGAAAGACGGACGGCGGCGAGCACACGAGACGAGTCGGGGCAGACGGAAAACCTCATCGTCCGCCTCCGGCATACTCGGGGTACCGCTTCCGGATCTCGTCGCGCAGGAGGCGGCGGGCCTGGAAGAGGTGGTTGCGGACGGTGGACTCGCGGCACTCGAGGATCGCGGCGATGTCCTTGCCTTCCTTCTCCTCGAACTCCCGGAGGACGAAAACGAGGCGCTGCGTCTCCGACAGCACGCCCGCGCAGTTTTCGAACACGCGGCGCACCTCGTCGCGGTGGAGCGCGCCGAGCGCGTCGGATTCGGCGCTCGTCCGCGCGCCCTTCACGAGGCGGAAGCTCTCGGTCTCGGTCCGCTGGCGGGTCTTGCGCGCGCGCAGCGCGTCGATCGCGAGGTTGCCGGCGATCCGGAACAGCCACGTCGAGAACGCCCACGCGGGGTCGTAGCGGCCGATGTTCTCCCAGACCCTCAGGAACGTGATCTGCGCGACGTCGCGCGCGTCCTCGGCGTCGCCGAGCATCCGGCGGAGGAAGGCGACGACGCCGGGCGTCCGGCGCTGGACGAGCTCGGCGAAGGCCTCGAGGTCGCCCGCCTGCGCCCTCAGCGCGAGCGCGCGCTCGACGGCCGGGGCGTCGGTTTCCGTACCCGGCGTGGACACACCCTCCTCCGGCGCGTCGGACGCGGGCGGCACGGAGCGCGCGGAGGCAGAGACGAGACGCATCGCTTCAGCCTCTGTTACGTTTGCCGGATCGTCTTCGTCTATCAGGAAAGAGGCCTCCGGGCCGCTCGGCAGTATAATCCGTCGCGGCGTGGTGACGCATCTTAAATTCTTGTCCGGACTCGATTTGAGCGCGATTGTCCCCGCCAGAGCCCCCCTCCTTCCTCTCGTCCGGTCCCGCCTCTTTCCCTCCCGCCGGGCGCTCGCCGAAGAGGGCATGTGGATCCAGGGCGTCTCCCTCGGCGAGGTCGAGGTGGCCCTCACGCTGGCCGCCGAGGTGGCCCGCAGCCGGCCCGAAATCCCCCTCCTTCTGAGCGCGACGACGCCCGCGGGCGTCGGCCTTCTCTCCCGGCGCCTTGCGTCCACCTCCTTCCCGTGGCGGCCATTTCCCCTCGACCTCCCGTTCGCGGTGCGGCGTTTCTTCGACGCCGAGCGCCCGCGGCTGCTCGTCCTCGTGGAGACCGAGCTCTGGCCCGCCGTGCTGAACGAGGCGCGCCGCCGCCGGGTCCCGGTGCTTCTCGCGAACGCGCGCCTCTCGCAGCGCTCGGCCGCGCGCTACCGCCGCGCATCGGCTCTCTTCGCGGGCCCGCTCTCGGCGCTCACGCGCGTTCTCGCGCGTACGGCGTCGGACGCGGCCCGCTTCGTCGAGATCGGCGTCCCGGCCGCGCGCGTCGCGGTGTCCGGCGACCTGAAGTACGACCGCCCCGCGCCGGCGCCGCCGTCCTTCGCGGGAGCGTTGCGCGCCCTCGCGGCCGGACGGCCGGTCCTCGTCGCGGGCTCGGCGGCCGGCGGCGAGATTCCGCTCGTCCTCGACGTGCGCCGCCGCCTCGCGGAAACGGCTCCCCTCTTCCTCGTCCTCGCGCCGCGCCAGCCCGACGACTTCGACACGGCGGACAGGCTCGCGAGGGAAGCCGGCCTCGACGTCGTCCGGAGGAGCGCTCTGCCTGAAGGAGCGCCGCAAGCCGGCGCCGACGTCTTCCTCCTCGACACGGTCGGCGAGCTCGCGGGGACGTACGCGCTCGCGGACGCGGCGCTCCTCGGGGGCACGTTCGCGCCGAAGGGCGGCCACAACGTCCTCGAACCGCTCCGCGCGGGAGCGCCCGTCGTCGTCGGCCCGTCCGTCGAGAACATCCGCGAGACGGTGGATTCCGCCCGGGGGGCCGTCTTCCCCGCCGCAGACGCCGCGTCCGCGGCCGGGGCGCTCGCGCCGCTCCTGGCCGGGGGCGTCGCGCGGGCGCAGGCGGTGGCGGCGGCCGCGGCCCTCTTCTCCGCCTCCTCGGGCGCCGCGGCCCGCGCGGCCGCGGCCGCCCTCGAGCTCTTCGACGGGAGCGCGAGCGCGTGAACGCCCTCGATCCTCTCGCCGCCCTCTACGGCGCGGGCGTGGCCGCGCGCCTCGCGGCGTACCGGCGCGGCCTTCTGCCCGTCCGGCGCGCCGGCCGCCCCGTGCTCTCCGTCGGCAACGTCGCCGCCGGAGGCGCCGGCAAGACGCCGTTCGTCCGGTGGCTCGCGGGCGAGCTCCTCGCGCGCGGCCTCAAGCCTTCGATTCTGACGCGCGGCTACGGGCGCAGGAGCCGCGGGACGGTCGTCGTCTCGGACGGCGCGGGGGGCCTCGCGTCCGTGCGCGACGCCGGCGACGAGCCGGCGCTGCTCGCGCGGGCCCTTCCGTCCGTGCCGATCGTGGCGGACGTCCGGCGCGTGCGGGCCGCGGCCGCCGCGGAGAGGCTGGCGCCCGCGACGACTCTTCACCTCCTCGACGACGGCTTCTCGCACGTCGCCCTCGCGCGCGACCTCGACGTCGTCCTCCTCGACGCGACGGCGCCCGACGCCGGCGGCGCGCTCCTGCCCGCCGGGCGCCTGCGCGAGCCCCCCGCGTCCCTCGCGCGCGCGGACTTCCTCGTCGTCACGAAGACCGAGCAGGCCGACCCCTCGCGCGCCCGCGAGCTCGCGGCGCGCTACGCTCCCGGCGTGCCCGTCTACCACGCCGTGACGCGCGTCCTCGGCATCCGCGACGCCGCCGGCCTCGCGATCGACCCCGCCGACCTGCCGGGCGCGACGTGCGTCGCGGTCGCGGGCCTCGCGCGGCCCGAGGCGTTCCTCGCCACGCTCGCGGGCCTGAAGATCGTCCCCGCGGCCTTCCGGGCCTTCCGCGACCACGATCCCTACGGGCCCGCCGCGCTCGGCCGCATCGAGCGCGCCGCCGAGGAATCGGGCGCGACCGCCGTCGTCACCACCGAGAAGGACGCCGTGAAGCTCGAGGGCCGGCTTCAACTGCCCGTCTACCGCGTCGAGATCGACATGCCCGTCCTCGAGCCGGGGTTCGTCGCCGAGGCGCTCGCCCGGCTGGCCCGGCGCCCGTCCTGACATGAGCCGCGACCGCTCGGCCATCCGGAATCGCGTCGAGGCCCTCCTCGTGAGCGCGCTGCGCGGCGTCTTCGCCCGGGTGTCCCCCGAACGTGCGGAGGCGGCCGGCCGCCGCCTCGCGCTCCTCTACCGGCGCGTCGACCGCCGGCGGCGCGAGCTCGCGCGCTCGAACATCGCGCGCGCGTTCCCTGGAATGTCTTCCGGGGAGGTCGACGCTCTCTCCCGCGCCGTCTTCGCGCACTTCGGAGGGCTCGCAACCGAGCTCCTGCACGCCGCCGGCCGGCCCGTCCCCGAGGCCGTCGCCCGCGTGGAGTTCCCCGACGCCCCAAAGGCGCGCGAGGCCAGCCGCTCGGGACGGGGCGTCGTCTTCCTGACCGCCCATCTCGGCAACTGGGAGTACTCCGCGCTCGGGATGGCCGCCGCGGGCGTCCCGGCTTCGGTCGTCGCGCGTCCGCTCGACAACCCGCTCCTCGACGCATGGCTCACGGCGTTCCGGACGAGCAACGGGAACGCGATCATCGAGAAGCACGACGCCGCACGAGGCATGCTCCGGGCGCTGCGCAGCGGCGGTGTCCTCGGCGTGCTCGCGGACCAGCACGTGGGGCCGCCCGACGGGATTCCCCTTCCGTTCTTCGGGCGGCCCGCGTCCACGACCTCGGCCCTCGCCCGGATCGTCGACCGCACCGAGGCGCTCGTCCTGCCGGCCGCCGCGATCCGGATCGCACCGTCGCGCTACCGCCTGATCGTCGAGTCCGTCCTGGACGTGCGGAGCCTGTCGGCCGCCGAACGCGAGGCCGAGCCGCTCACGGCCCGGTTCAACACGATCCTCGAGCAGATGATCCGGCGCCACCCGGAGCAATGGCTGTGGCTCCACAACCGCTGGCGGCTGGACGCAGAGCCGGCGGCCTGAAAGAAAAAA
>DASXVJ010000027.1:0-23826 GCA_036504335.1 Thermoanaerobaculia bacterium | reverse complement strand
GGGAGCCGATCTCGTCCTGGACACGAACGGCTACTACTCGCCGCTGGGCGTCGTCAACAGCCTCAACGGCCAGGGTGGGGATCTGACACTCGCGGCGGGCACGAACGTCACCTTGACGCCGAGCGGACAGACTCTGACGATTGCCACGTCCGTTCCGGCCGGACCCGCGGGACCGACTGGACCCGCCGGGCCGACCGGCCCAGCGGGCCCGACCGGACCTCAGGGGGTTCAGGGAATCCAGGGTCTTG
The DNA here is from genome assembly GCA_036504335.1 of Thermoanaerobaculia bacterium. Taxonomy (GTDB): domain Bacteria; phylum Acidobacteriota; class Thermoanaerobaculia; order UBA5066; family UBA5066; genus Fen-183. The sequence continues at coordinate 23,578 of DASXVJ010000027.1, read as the reverse complement.
CCGGTGCGACTGGTCCGAAGGGTGACACCGGTCCGCCCGGCGCCGACGCCACCTACATCGGTCCCAACTGGGGCGTCATCTCCCGCAACACGATCGGCTCCCCGGTGGCCGCCCTGCGGGCCGGTCCGTTCGGCTCGTTCGGCGTGGTCGATGCTCCGCCAAAGGGCATCGGCAGCCTCGGCATCGAGGTCGCGGACGGAACGGCCAAGGTCGCGTTCGGGAACGAGGTCGACTTCTTCAACATGAACGTGTCGGCGCTGACGGCCGTGGGATTCAACGTCTTCACGACGGGCGAGAACTCCCAGACGCCCGTCGTCCCGGTCAACGGCACGGTGAACATGCCCGGCATCACGTTCGAGATCAATCCGCACGGCGCCGGCGGGACCACCACGACGTACAGTTCGCTCGTCTTCATGCCGGCGGCGAACTCCACGTCGAACAGGTGGAGCGGGTACATCGACGCAACGACGACGGGCCTTTGGGGCCTGACCGGCGGCGCGTTCAACTCGCCCCCCACCCTCGCGAACTGCGGGATCAACGGCCCGCGCTGCACGTTCGCAGCGGTGCAGACCTTCCTGGCGACCGGCACGGGGGCCACGATCTACAGCGTTTCCGTCGGGAAGGGGCGTGATTACGGCTGGCAGGGCGCCATCGACGGCCTGCGCATCAATGGAACGACCTACGACTTCGAGCCGCTCGGGGTCAAGGCGACGCCGGCGCCGTAGTCAGCGTCAGCGTGAGCGTGAGGTGGAGGAGGGCGACGAGGTCGCCCTCCGTCACCACGACGCCCTTGCGGTAGCCCTCCGGGCTCCCGGGCGGCGCGTAGACGCCCGGGATCGAGCGCGGGGCCACGAGCGCGATCGTGACGGGGTGCGTCCCCTTCATCGTCCGGTCGGCCGGGACGATCGCCGTCGCGCGCGCCAGCTCGGTGGAGATCACGTTCCCGATCTGGATGTGAAGGACGTCGCGCACCGGGGAGCCGAGGAGAGGAATCTGCCCGACGAACGTTCCGATGACCGTGTTCAGGGCGGCGCCGAGGATCGGGCCGACCGTGTTCGTGCGGTCGACGAAGAGGCGGGCGTGGAGGTTCACGTGGTTCGAGACCTTCACGGGCCCGCCGAAGAAGGGGCGCCCGGACGCGTCCGGGGGCAGGTCGTCCGCCGCGACGGTCTGCCCGGAGGCCGCCCGGAAAGGCATGCGCGCCGAGGCGAGCGCCGTGCTCGGCGCGGCGGCCGACGGGATCTCGAGCTGGAGGATGAGCGAGAGGTCCGTCGGCCTCGCGGCGTCGCCCGGCCAGCCGTTGTGCTTCACCTCGACGGACGCGAACACGACCTCGAGGGTGGGGAAGACGGGGGCCGAAGAGGGTTTCTTTGCTTTCGGATTCGGAGAAGATTTCTTAGAAGGTGTGTGACCGGTCGGCTTACGCATCGGCGGCCCCTTCCTGCTGCGGCGTTGGGCCCGATTCTTTCACTTTCAAAGAAAATGCGCCTTTTCCCGAGCTACGTCCTCACCGGAAACGCCCGGGTCCGAAGCAAAGCTAGAATCCCCGTTCCCTTTGAGGAGGATTGCGATGAAACGCGCCACCCTGTTCGTGCTCGCCGCTGCGGCTCTCGCCGCAGTCATCCCCGCCCGTCCGGCCGCCGCGAAGGAGCTCGCGGGCGTGAACATGCCCGAGACCCTCTCCGTGGGCGACAAGACGCTGAAGCTGAACGGCCTCGGCCTCCGAAAGAAGGCCATTTTCAAGGTCTACGTCGGCGGCCTCTATCTCGAGGCGGCCTCGAAGGACGCCGCGGCGATCCTCGCCTCCGACGGGGCGAAGGCAGTCCGGATGACGTTCCTGCGCGACGTCTCGAAGAGCCAGCTGAAGGACGCCTTCGTCGAGGGCTTCGAGGCCAACGCGAAGCAGAAGGCGGCCGCCCAGAAGGCCGCGATCGAGAAGCTCTACGGTCTGATCCCGGACATGAAGGAGACCCAGACGCTCTCCTTCTCGTATCTCCCGGGCAAGGGGACGACCGTCTCCTTCGGGGACAAGGAGCTCGGCGTCATCGAAGGCAAGGAGTTCGCCGAGGCTCTCTTCGCGCTCTGGCTCGGGCCGAAGCCCCCGTCCGAGGACCTCAAGAAGGGAATGCTCGGTTGACGGGCGGCGCCTCGCTGCAGAGCCTTCTCACCGAGAAGCGCTTCGATCTCGTCGAGACCGTTTTCCAGGAGGCGCTCGCCGACCCTCTCCTGAACGAGGAAACGATCCTCGCGGCCCTGCGCGGCCTCGCGCGCGCGGGCCAGAAGCCGCGCCTGCAGGCTCTCGCGGGCGCGGCGGACGGGGCCCTGAAGAAGTCCGCGGACCCCGACGCTCCGAGGCTCCGCTGGACGATCCTCAAGGAGGCCGTCCGGGCCGGCGCGACGCCGTCGACTCCCGACGGCTTCCACCGCCTCTTCGAGGACGTGCTCGCGTCCGCGTGGCCCGAAGCCGCGTCGCTCACGAGCCTTCTCGGCCGCTTCAAGTTCCGCGAGGCGAAGGACCCGCTCGACGGCCTCGCCCGCGCCGAAAAGGCCGAGGCCTGGCTCCCGTTCGAGACGGGCAAGGTCTTCGCGATGGCGGGGCGCGGCGCCGGCAAGGTCGTCGAGACGAACTTCGCGCTCAACGTCGTGCGGCTCGACTTCGAGTCCGCAAAGGGCGTCGCGGTTCCGATCGGCATCGCGTCGCGGCAGCTCGTGTCGCTCCCGCCGGGCCACTTCCTGAACGAGAAGTTCTCGGCGCCTGACGCCTTGAGAGAACGCGTCGTTGCCGACCCGGGAGCGGCCCTCAAGCACCTCATCGATTCCTTCGGGCGCGCCCTGACCATGACCGAGGTCAAGGAAGCCGTGAAGGGCCTCGTGGCGGAGGACGCCTGGACTTCCTGGTGGACCGCCTCGAAGAAGAACCCGCAGGTCGTCGTTCACGGGAGCGGCAAGAACGCGACCGTCGAGTGGTCCGACTCGGCGGACGCCGCCGACGCGACGCTCCTCGCGAAGTTCGAGCGGTCCGCCCTGAAGGACCGCCTCGACCTCTTCCGCAAGAACCAGAAACGCTCGGCCGACCTCGCCCTCGCGATGGCGAAGCTCCTCGTCGCCGACGCCGAGGAGCTGGAGGACCGGGACTCTGCCACGGCGTTCGAGATCGCCGTCCTCGTCGAGAAGGTGCCCGGCGTCACCCACGCGGCCGACGTCGAGCGCCACGTCCTCGCGCAGCCGCTCGCCCTCCTCGGACGCCTCTCGGACCGGACGATCCGCGAGCGGGCGCTCGAGATCCTCGTCCGCGAGAAGCCGCTGGAGGCCCCCGCCGTCCTCGCGGAGTGGATGTTCAAGGAGGAGGACGGCCGCACGATCGAGCTCATCGACCGGAAGCTCGCGGAGATCGACCCCTCGACGCGCGAACGGACGCTCGACAAGCTCCTCAAGAACCCGCGCTCGGGGCCTCGCGCCTTCGTGTGGTTCGCGCAGCGGTCCGCGACGGACGACGCGTTCCGGGCGCGTCTCAACCCGAACGTCCTCGGCCGGCTTCTCGACGCGATCTCCTGGGACGAGCTGGGCGGCCTGCGCACGAAGGTGCGCGAGATGTTCGACCGTACCGGCCTCGTCGCGGGCTGGCTCGTCAAGCAGGCCTCGGTGGAGGAGGCGCGCTCGTTCCTGGCCGGGCTCTCGCGCCACCACGAGCTCGAGCCGCTGCGCCGCGACGGCCTCCTCGCGGCCGCCGAGATGCGCTTCAAGGACCTCCGCAAGGCGGAGGACGACACCTTCTTCGTGACGGCCGCGGCCATCGAGCGAAAGCGCGCCGAGCTCGACGACATCCTGAAGGTGCAGATCCCCGAGAACACGAAGGGGATCGCGCTCGCGGCCGCGGAAGGCGACCTGTCGGAGAACTTCGAGTACAAAGCGCGCCGCGACAAGCAGCAGCTCCTCTCGGCCCGCGCCGGCAAGATCCAGGAGGAGCTTCTCAAGGCCCGGGCGCTGGATCCCGCGACGATCGACACGACCGAGATCCGCCCCGGGACGCGCGTGACGCTCGAAGGCCCGAAGGGGAAGAAGACCGTCACCCTCCTCGGCCCGTGGGACTCGAAGCCGGACGAGGGCGTGTATTCGTACCTCTCCGAGCTCGGCAAGCTCCTGCTCGGAAAGACGGCCGGCGAACGGGCGACGGTGCTCGGCGACGAGATGACGATCAAGAAGATAGAGGTCTTTGTCTAGGAAGATTCGGACTTCGGATTCGGACGATGATTTCTTTGAAGGTGGAGGAAACAATGCGCGTCCATCACGGCACCGGCGGCGGGTGGGTTGCGGCCCCTCTTCACCTTCTAGGAAGATCTTCTCTTCTTCTCTTCTCTTCCTCTCTCTTCCTAAGCAGCATTCTTTCCCTCCCTCTCCCGGCGCGGGGCGCGGACGACGCCGTCGTGCCGAACGAGGCGCTCGTCCTCGACGGCCTGCCGGCAGTCCCGAAGGCGTTCGCCGACCGCGCGCTTCCGTACATGGAGTTCCGGACCGCGTCGTTTCAGGCGTGGAACCCGCTGCGGCTCGAGATGCTCGTCACGACGCGCTTCGGCGACGTCCCGCAGCTGCACCGCGTCAAGGCGCCCGGCGCCGCGCGCACGCAGCTCACGTTCTATTCGGAGCGCGTTCTCGGCGCGCGCTACCGGCCGAAAACGGCCGACATCGTGTTCTCGAAGGACGTGGGCGGCGGCGAGTGGTTCCAGCTCTACCTGCGCGACGACAGGACCGGCAAGGTCACGCTCCTCACGGACGGAAAGTCGCGCAACCAGGGAGGGGCGTTCAGCAAGGACGGGACGTGGATGGCCTACACCTCCACGAAGAGAACGGGAAAGAACGGCGACATCTGGGTCATGAACCCTTCCGACCCTGCGAAGACCGACCGGCTCGTCGTCGAGGGCGCCGGAGAGAACCTGTTCGTCACGGACTGGTCGCCGGACGGCAGGACGCTCCTCGTCGTCGAGGGGATCTCCGTCAACGAATCGCGGCAGTGGCTCGTGGACGTCGCGTCGGGCGTGAAGACGCGCTTCTCGCCGGAGTCGAAGGAGCAGGTGTCCTGGGGCGCGGGCCGCTTCTCTCCCGACGGGAAGACGGTGTACACGACGACGGACGCGGACTCCGAGTTCAGCCGCCTCGTCGCGGTGGACGTCGCGACGAAGAAGATGGACGTCCTGACGCCGGGCCTCGCCTGGGACGTGCAGGGCTTCACCCTCTCCGAGGACGGGGCGAAGCTCGCGTGGACCGTCAACGAGGCCGGCGCCGAAACGCTGCACGCGATGGACGTGAAGACCCGCAAGGAGATCCCGCTTCCGAAGATCCCGTCCGGGACGATCGGCGGCCTGGCCTGGTGCCCCGAGGCCCGGAATCTCGGCTTCACGCTCACGTCCGCGAAGTCGCCCGCCGACGCCTGGGCCGTCGACACGAAGACGGGCGTCCTGAACCGGTGGACCGAGAGCGAGACGGGCGGCCTCGACGGGAACGCGTTCGCGGAGCCCGAGATCGTGTCGTGGAAGAGCTTCGACGGAAAGAAGATCACGGGACTTCTCTACCGCCCGCCGGCGACCTTCGCCGGCCCGCGGCCCGTCATCGTGAACATCCACGGCGGTCCGGAGGGGCAGTCCCAGGCCGGGTTCCTCGGGCGGAACAACTTCCTCCTGAACGAGCTCGGCGTCGCGATCCTGTATCCGAACGTGCGCGGCTCCACGGGCTACGGCAAGACGTTCGTCAAGCTCGACAACGGCGTCCTGCGCGAGGACTCCGTGAAGGACGTCGGGGCGCTCCTCGACTGGATTGCCGCGCAGCCCGGCCTCGACAAGGGCCGCGTCATGGTGACCGGCGGCTCCTACGGCGGCTACATGACGCTCGCGTCGATGACGCACTACAACGACCGCTTCCGCTGCGCGCTCGACGTCGTCGGGATCTCGAACTGGGTCACGTTCCTCGAGCACACGGAGGCCTACCGGCGCGACCTGCGGCGCGTCGAGTACGGCGACGAGCGCGACCCGAAGATGCGCGAGTTCCTCGAGAAGATCTCGCCGCTCGCGAGCGCGTCGAAGATCACGAAGCCCATGTTCATCGTCCAGGGCCGGAACGACCCGCGCGTGCCGTATACCGAGGCCGAGCAGATGGTCGGCGCGATCAAGAAGAACGGCGGCCCCGTGTGGTACCTGCTCGCGAAGGACGAGGGCCACGGCTTCAGCAAGAAGAAGAACCAGGACTTCCTGTTCCTCGCGACGCTGAAATTCGTCGAGGACAACCTGCTCAAGTAGGAAGAAGAAGAGAAGAAGAAGAGAGAGCCTTTTGCTTCGGACCCGAGCCGCGCCTCCAGGCCGGAGCGCCACGGGCCGATGTTTTCGGATTTCTTAGAAGGTGGAGGTTTCGATGCGCACCACTCACGGCACCGGCGGCGGGCGGGCTGCGGCCCCTCTTCACCTTCTAAGCAGCATTTTCTTCGTGCTCTTCGGACTTGATTCGCACGCCGCCGAGCTGCCGCACGTTTACGCGCTCGTGAACGCCCGCGTCGTGACGGCGCCGGGCAAGGTCATCGAGAAGGGCACCGTGATCGTGCGGGGCGGGGTGATCGCCGCGGTCGGCGCCGCGGGCGCCGTGGCCGAGCCGGCCGACGCCCAGGTGATGGACCTCGAAGGCCAGACGGTCTCGCCGGGCCTCATCGACCCGTACGTCACGGTCTCACGCCTCTCGGGAGCCCGTCCGTCCGCACCGGACGAATCCGCGACCGGCCGCCGCGGCGCGGGCGCGGCGGCGATGCCCCAGGCCACGCCGGCGCCCGAGCCCTCCGGAAACGCGCTGCCGTCGTCGAAGCTCCGCCCCGAACGGTCCGTCCACTCCGACCTGAAGGTCTCCTCCGACGTGCGCGAGGCGTTCCGCGACCTCGGCTTCACCGTGATCGCCGCCGTGCCGGACAAGGGCATCCTGCGCGGCGAGAGCGCCGTGATCGCCCTCTCCGACGGCCCGCTCTCCCGCGCGCTGCTCGTCGCGAAGTCCGCTCAGCATGTCGGGCGCGACGCCGATGCGCCCGAGTTCGGAGGGGAATACCCGGGATCGAAGATGGGGATGGCGGCGGCGGTGCGGCAGGCCTTCTCGGACGCGAAGTGGCTCCTCGCGGCCGACGCCGCATACGCCGCGAAGCCCGCCGGGCGCGCGCGTCCCGAGCGTTTCGACGGATGGGTCGCGCTGGGCGACGCTGCATCCGGCAGGGAGCCCGTCGTCTTCGAGGCGCCGGACGTGCTGGCGCTCCTCCGTTCGGCGAAGATCGCGGCGGAGTTCGGGCTTAAGGCGCGCTACGTGGCGACGGGGAGCGACCTCTACGTGCTCGCCGACGAGGTCAAGGCCGCGAAGCCCGACCTCGTTCTCACCCTCGCGTTTCCGGCGGCGCCGTCCGTCGAGGACGAGGACGAGTGGGGCGACGTGTCGCTCCAGCGCCTGCGCGCGTGGGACCGCGCGCCCTCGAACCCGCGCTGGATGCGCGACCTCGGCCTGACGTTCTCGCTGACGACGCACGGCCTCGCCGAGCTCTCCGACCTCGCGGATCGCGTGAAGAAGGCGCGGGCCCGCGGTCTTTCGGCGGACGACCTCCTCGCGGCCTTCACGACGATCCCGGCGCGCCAGCTCGGTCTCGCGGGCCGCGCGGGCGAGATCGTCCCGGGCGCGCTCGCGAACCTCGTCGTGTCGTCCGGCCCGCTCTTCACCGACAGGACGCGCGTCTTGACGACGTTCGTCGACGGCGTTCCATACGAGGTGAGACCGAAAAAGGGCGCGGTCGCCGGCATGTTCAGGCTGGACGGCGTCTCGGTGGCGCTCCGCTCCGACCCCCGCACCGGGCTCCCGGGCGTCGGCGTGACGCCGGCGGCCGGTGGCAAGCCGGTCGCGGCGACGAACGTCGTCAGGCACGGCCAGAGGCTCACGTTCGACGTCGACGGCGCGCCTCTCGGGCTCTCCGGCCCGCAGAAGGCGGAGGCCGTCGTCGAGGGCGACTCGCTGCGTCTCGACCTTCGCCCGGCCGCGGGAGGGCCCGCCGTGTCGAGGCGCGCGGAACGGGACCGCGCCGCGTCGGGCCGCGGGGGTCCCGGCGCCGACGCCTCCGAGCCGGGCGCGGCGCCCGCCGCCGCTGAGAAGCTGGACGCGCCCGACTCCGACGTGCGTCCGCTTCCCGCGCGCTGGGCGGCCCCGCTCGCGGCGCCGAAGGCCGTTCTCGTGAAGAACGCGACCGTCTGGACGTCCGGTCCGAAGGGCACGCTCGAGAACGCCAGTGTCCTCGTCGTGGACGGAAAGGTCGCCGCGGTGGGGAAGGACGTCGCCGTGCCGGCGTCGGCCGCCTCGTCGCTCGTCACGATCGACGCGCAAGGCCGGTCCGTGACGCCCGGTCTCATCGACGCCCACAGCCATACGGCGGTCGACGGCGGCGTGAACGAGGGCAGCCACAACATCTCGGCCGAGGTCCGCATCGGCGACGTCGTGAATCCTTTCGCGCCGGCGATCTACCGCGAGCTCGCAGGCGGCCTCACCGCTGCGAACGTGCTCCACGGCTCGTCGAACGCGATCGGCGGGCAGTCGGAAATCCTCAAGCTGAAGAACGGCGAGGGGCCCGACGGCCTCAAGCTCAGGGACGAGCCGCCCGGCATCAAGTTCGCGCTCGGCGAGAACCCGAAGCGCTCGAACATGCAGGGCTCGGGTCCCCTCCGTTACCCGCAGACGCGCATGGGCGTCTCGGCGCTCATCCGCGAGCGCTTCGCCGCCGCGCGCGACTATCGGAGGAAGCAGAAGGCCTTCGAGGCGGCGAAGAAGCGCGGCGAGAACGCCGAGCCCGTCCGCACGGACCTGCAGCTCGAGGCGATCGCGGAGATCCTCGAGGGCAAGCGCGCGATCCACGCGCACAGCTACGTCAAGCAGGAGGTCCTCGACCTGATCCGCATCTGCGAGGAGTGCGGCGTGAAGATCGGGACGCTCCAGCACATCCTCGAGGGCTACAAGGTCGCCGACGAGATCGCCACGCACGGGGCCGGCGCGTCGTCATTCAGCGACTGGTGGGCGTACAAGTTCGAGGTGTACGACGCGATCCCGTACAACGGGGCCCTGATGAGGGAACGCGGCGTTCTCGTCTCGTTCAACTCCGACTCCGACGAGCTCGCCCGCCGCATGAACGTCGAGGCCGCGAAGGCCGTCAAATACGGCGGCGTGCCGCGCGAAGAGGCGCTCAAGTTCGTGACCGCGAACTCCGCGAAGCAGCTGAAAGTCGAGGGGCGCATCGGCTCCCTCGAGCCGGGCAAGGACGGCGACTTCGTCGTGTGGTCGGGCGACCCGCTGGACGCCACGAGCCACGCGGACGAGACCTGGATCGAAGGGAAGAAGTACTTCGACCGCGCCGAGGACGTGAAGGCCCGCACCTCCCTCGGGGCCGAGAAGGCCGAGCTGATCGGCAAGGCGCGCCTCGCGGCCTCCCGCGGCGCCGCGGCCGCGCCCGCCGGGCCGTCGGCGCGGCCCGCCGAGCACTCCTGCAGCGAGGAGGAGCACGCCACGGAAGCGTCCGCCTGGGTGGAGGTGGCACGATGAGCGCGCTTCTTCTCGCCTCCGTCCTCGTCCTCAAGGGCGCCACCGTCCACACGGCCGCCGGGCCAGCCTTTCCGAACGGCGTCGTCGTCATCGAGGGCGGGAAGATCGCCGCCGTCGGCGGCGCCGGCACGCCGATTCCCGCGGGAGCGACGGTCGTCGACGCGGCCGGCAAGCACGTAGCCCCCGCCTTCTTCGCGCCCGCCTCGCTCGTCGGGCTCGTCGAGATTCAGGCCGTACGCGCCACGAACGACGTCTCTGAGATCGCCGAGATCAACCCCGAGGCGCGGCCCGACGTCGCGATGAACCTCGATTCCGAGGCTCTCCCGGTGACGCGCTCGAACGGCGTCCTCTTCGCGGCGCTTGCGCCGCGCGGCTCGACGTTCCCCGGCGCCGCGTCCGTCGTGACGCTGAACGGCTGGACGCGCGAGGACGCGTGCGTGAAGTGCCCGGCCGCCGTGCTCGTCGAGTGGCCCGAGATGGCGGTCGACCGGCGCCCGGAGGCCCGGCCGTCCGCGCGGATCCAGGAGCGCCGGCGCGACGAAGCGCTGGAGCTCATCCGGCGGGCGTTCCGGGACGCCGCGGCGTACCGGGCGGCCCGCGCCGCCGAGGGCAGGGCCGGCGTCCCGGCGCACGACACCGTCGCGTCCACCGGGGCGCTCGCGGCCGTGCTCGACGGGTCGATTCCCCTCGTCGTCCGCGCCGAACGCAAGTCGCAGATCGACGCGGCGCTGCGGTTCCTGGACGAGGATCTCAAGGGCACGAAGGCCCGCCTCGTGATTCTCGGCGGGTACGACGCGCCCAGGTCGGCGGCCGCGCTCGCGGAGCGGAAGATCCCCGTCATCCTCGACACGGTCCTCGAGCTTCCGATGCGCGAGGACGAGCCGTACGACGCGCCGTTCACGAAGGCGGCCGAGCTCGCCAAGGCGGGCGTCCTCGTCGCCGTCGGCAACGGCCAGACGACGATGGCCGCCGCGACGACGCGCGACCTTCCGAACCACGCGGCGATGGCCGTCTCGTTCGGTCTCGACCGGCTCGAGGCGCTCCGCGCCATCACGCTCAACCCGGCGCGCATCTTCGGCGTCGACGCGCGGATCGGCTCGCTCGAGCCGGGCAAGGACGCGTCGCTCGCCGTGTGGACGGGCGACCCGCTCCAGACGACGTCCACCGTCACCGCGCTCTACGACAAGGGCGTGGCGCTCGATCTCTCCGACCGCCACAAGCGGCTCTGGGAGCGCTACCGCAGCCGGCCGAAGCCGGCGGCGCCCGCGGCCGGCGGCCGCTGAGGGGAGGGGAGCATGGGCCGCGGCGCCTGGATCTTCGCCGGCCTCGGGCTCGCGTTCGTCGCATCCCTGATGTTCGTGATGGGGAAGGCGCTCGACACGAAGGCGCCGATCCGCATCGACCGGGCCGGGGCGACCTCCGCGGAGCCCGTCCCGACGCCCTCGGCCGAGGAAACCGCCGCGCGCGAGACGGCCGAGATGCGTGCGATCGTCGCCCGGCGGGCGTCGTCGCTCGGCCGGCGCGCGGCGGATCAGGCGTTTTCGGGCGAGGAGTCCGCGCGCGCGAGATGCACGTTCACGGGCGCGACGCTCGTCAGCCGCGATGGCGTGTCCGCCTACTGGAACGCGGAGTTCTCCTGTACCGACCCCCGGGCGACCGGCTCGTTCCCGAACCTCACGAGCGTGTCCGTCCGCCTCCGCCTGGACGGAGAGCGCTGGGTCGTGGACGACTGACGGGCGTCAGCGCGGCAGGGCGAGGAAGTCCTTGACCTGATCCACCGGGATCGCGAAGTTCAGCCCCTGCGTCTCCTTGATCTTGAGCGTGTTCACGCCGACGACGCGCCCCTGCTGATCGAGGAGGGGACCGCCGCTGTTGCCGGGGTTGATGGCGGCGTCGTGCTGGATGAGCGCGACGTCCCCGAACTGACGCGGCTTGTCGGAGCTCACGATGCCGCGCGAGAGGCTCATCTCGAGGACGGGGCCGGCCGGCGAGCCCAGCGCGAAGACGGGATCGCCCATCTTCAGGAGCGCACCGGCCGCGAGCGGCGCGACCGGCACGGGCGGGTCGACCATCGCCTGCAGCAGCGCGAGGTCGTGCTCCTCGTCGGTCGCGAGGATGCGCGCGTCGATCGGCTTCTTCGAGCCCGGCATCAGGATCTGCTGGTAGTCCGTCCGCTTGACGACGTGGAAGTTCGTGACGAGCTTGCCCGACGAGGTCACGAAAAAACCCGTTCCGGTCGCGAATCCCTTGTCGAAGGCCAGCTTCGCGATGACGGTGACGACGGACTTCTTGGCGGCCGCGAACGGGTCGGCGGCCTCTTCGGCCGGCTTCGCCGGGAGACGGGGAGCGGGCGCCTCGTCGCCCGTCGCGCCCGCCGTCGCGGCGATCTTCGAGGCAGGCGCCGCGCCCGGGCGGCTGCCAGCCTTCGGCCGGAGGACGGCGAACCAGACGCCGGCCGCGAGGACGGCGACGAGGCCGCCGCCGAGGAGCGCGGAGGCGAGGCGCCGGTCGGGCTCAGGCGGGCGCGGCCCCGCGACCGCCGGGCGGCGCGGCGGAGGAGGCACGAGGATCCGCGACGAGCCGGAGACCGTCGCGGCGGGCCGGACGGCTCCCGCACGCTCGGGCGAAGCCCCCGCGTATCCGACGGTGAAATCGAGGACGCCGATCGAGAACGTCGAGCCCGGACGAAGCTCGGCGCGCGGGACCATCGCGCCGTCCACCTTCAGGCGCAGGACGCCCACCGGCGCGATCTCCCATCCGCCGCCGGGGCGCGACACGATCTCCGCGTGGAGGGCCTCGATGCCCGCGAAGGGCAGGGCGACGTCGTTCTGCTGGCGGTTCGAGCCGAGGCGCAGCGCGTGGTCGAGCGGCACCTTCCGCGTCTCGCCCGTCGCGGGGTCCATCCACATCAGGGCGAGGGAAGCTCCGGGTTCCGGCATCAGCGCGGCTTCATCGGAGCGTTTCCGTAGGGCGAGGCCGGCGTGGGCGTGCGCGCGGGCGCCGCGGTCTTCGTCGGCGCGGGCGTCATGAAGGGGTTCGAGCCGTCGGGCTTCGAGACCTCTTCGGTGCGCCCCGCGACGTCCGCGATCATGACGAGGACGCCGTCGTTCTTCGTTCGGAACGTCGAAGCCTGGCCTGCCCAGTCGCAGGAAAGCCAGAGGAAGATTTCCGACTCCTCGCCGGGGACGAGGTCGGACGGGTCCATCGTCTGGACCTGCCCGTTGTAGTCGCCGGACCGGATGCTTCCGATCAGGACGAGGGCCTTGAGGCTCCGGAGCTTCATGCGCGAGATGTTCTTCACGGAGCCGTAGGCGCGGGCCCGCTGGGAGGGACAGCCCGTGGCGTCCGCGTAGAACGCGCTGAGCTTCAGATGCTGCGCGACGGATTCCTTGCCGAAGAACGGCACCGAGTCGTCGAGCGAGACTTCGCGGCCGGCGAGCTTCATCTTTCCGGAGAGCTGGTTCTGCTTGACCGCCGCGTCCGCGTCGCGCAGCGACGTCTGCTTCGCGATGCCCGAGAGGGACGCGCGCGTCGGGGCGGGTGCGAGGCCGGGGGTCGGCGCGGGGGCGCTCCCCGCGGAGTTGGCCTGCTCGGTCGCGGCCCAGTCGACGTCCTGCGCGGCGAACATCGTGAGCGTGCCGTTCGAGCAGAGGCGGAACTTCACGGGCTTGCCGTCGTGATTCGGCCGGTCGAGGGCGCCGACGCGCTCGCCCGACGTCGTCACGACGAAGAACGGGCAGGCCTTCGTCGCCGGTCTCAGGTCCTGGACCTGGAAGAGAAGCGCCGCTGCGAGGAGCGCGGACATCGTGGGGAAAGTGTACGCCTCGGGGCGGCGACGCCCGCGGCGGCCCGTCTCAGCGGTGGGCGGCGACGAAGGCGCGCACGTCCGCTGCGGGGACTCCGAGAGCGAGCGCCGCCGCGCGCAGCGCGTCGTCGTCGTCGAGGCGTGTCGCGAGCACCGGGCCGCTCAGGGGAACTTCGAGGAGCGCGAGGTCCTTTGCGGGATCCGAAGCGACGAGGCGCGCCGTGACGGGCGCGTCGGCCCCGGCGGCCCGCACGAGAATCGCGTCGGCGGCCGCGGCGAGGCGCTGGTTCGTGAGCAGGAGGCCGTTCGTCGTGACGAAGAAGCCCTGCACGGGAGCCCACGACCCGCCGACCTTCACGAGGACGATCGGGGCGGCGGATTCCACGTCGGGCGAGGCGGCCGGAGAGGTCGCGACCGAGCCGGCCTCGAGGAGAGCCGTCCGGTCCGCCGCCTTCGCCTTCGGGCGCGCTCGGTCCGGGGCAGGCGCGCCCGGCGAGGCCGTCTTCGCCCGCGCCCCCGGCGCCTCTTCCACTCCCGGGCGCAGCGCGGACCACGTCGCCACGCCGGTCGCCGCGAGGAGGATCGCCACGGCGATCGCGGGCCCGCGGGCCGGAGCGGGCGGGGGCGGAGGTTGTACGAACGCGCGCCGCGAGCCCGTGCTCGAGACGGCTTTGCGGACCTGCGCCTCGTCAGGCCGGATGCGGAACGCGACCGGACCGACGGAGAACTCCGTGCCCGCCGTCAGCCGCGCGCGGGCCGTCATCTGGTCGTCGACCTTCAGCCGGCGGGGACCGAGCGCGACGAGCTCCCAGCCTCCCGACCGGTCGCCGAGGATCTCGGCGTGAAACGGCTCCACCGAGCGGAGCGGAAGCACGACGTCGTTCTGCTGCCGGTTCGACCCGAAGCGCAGCGCGCCCTCGAGCGGGACGCTCCGCGCCTCGCCGGTGACGGGGTCCGTCCAGCAGAGCCGCAGCGAAACGGGGATCTCCCTGGGCATGCGGCGCGCAGTCTACCCCCGGATGCGCTCCGGGTGGGCATACACGTTGAAGCGCGGACCGCGCAGGAACCCGACGACCGTGAGGCCCGCTTCTTCGGCGAGCTCCACGGCGAGACTCGTCGGCGCCGAGACGGCCGCGACGATGCGGGCGCCCGCGAGCGCCGCCTTCTGGGCGATCTCGAATCCGAGCCGCCCCGAGACGAGAAGGATGGGCGGCGTCGCGCGCCCCTCGCGCAGGAGCGCCCCGACGGCCTTGTCGGTCGCGTTGTGGCGGCCGACGTCCTCGCGCGCGACGACGAGCGTCCCGTCGGCCTCGAAGAACCCGGCGGCGTGGAGGCCGCCCGTCGAGGCGAAGACGGACTGCCGCGCGCGCAGGACGTCGGGGAGACGCGTCAGGAGAGCGGCCGGGATCGTGAGGTCTCGAGCGCCCCCGTCCCCGGCGGGCCGCGCGGCGCGTGCGCGCGCCGCCTCGGCGAGCGCGATCACGTCCGAGACCGAGGTCCGGCCGCACACGCCGCAGGCGGACCCCATCACGGTCGCGCGCCGCGGGGCGCAACGCGCGGCGCCGGGAGCGAGCGTCACGACGCGGACGTTCCGCGCGAGCTCCGGGGCGAGGCCGGGCTCGCCCGGCGGCCCGAGGGCCGCGACGTCGCCGATCCCCGAGATCACGCCTTCCCCGTAGAGGAGACCGACGGCGAGATCGTCGTCGTCGCCCGGCGTGCGCATCGTGACGACGAACCGTTCGGGCGCGGCGTCTCCGTCGCGGAGGCGGATCTCGAGAGGCTCCTCGGCCGTGAGGGAGTCCCGGTCCCGGCTCTCGGCGTCTCCGTCGCGGCGGACGACGTGAACGGAGACGGACGCGTCGCGGTGCGGAGCGGACATCGGGCGCTAGCCTACACTTCGCGCGTGACCGCCGGCCGCGTCCTCGTCCCGCTTCTCGCGGCCGCCTGCCTCGCGCCGGCCGTGCCCGCGGGCGGGGCCCTCGTCCTCGGAATCCTCGCCGCCCTGACCGCCGGCAACCCCTGGCCCGCGCAGACGAAGCGCCTCGCGCACGTTCTCCTCGGCCTCTCGGTGATGGGTCTCGGGGCCGCGGCGGACCTCGGCGTCGTGGCGCGCGTGGGCGCCCGCGGAATCGGCTACACGGCGGCGGGAATCGCGCTCACGTGCGCTGCGGGGTTCGCCCTCGCGCGCGCGCTCCGCGTCGAGGAGGACACGGCGATTCTCGTGACGGCGGGGACGGCGATCTGCGGCGGGAGCGCGATCGCCGCGGTCGCTCCCGCGATTCGCGCAAAAGCCGAGTCCGTGTCCGTGGCCCTCGCGACCGTGTTCCTCCTGAACGCGCTCGCGCTCGTCGTCTTTCCGCCGTTCGGGCGCCTCCTCGGGCTCGACGAGGCCCGGTTCGGGCTTTTCGCGGCGCTCGCCATCCACGACACGAGCTCCGTCGTCGGGGCGGCGGCCGCGTACGGGCCCAAGGCCGTCGAAGTGGCGACCACGGTGAAGCTCGCGCGCGCCCTGTGGATCGTTCCCCTGGCGCTTCTCGCGGCCCGATACCACGCGCGCCGCACGGGGGAGAGCGCGCACGCCCGCCTCGCCGTCCCGTGGTTCCTCGGCGGCTTCGTCGCCGCCGCCGCGCTCGTCACGTGGCTCCCGTCTCTCGCTCCGGCGGGCCACGCCGTCGCGGAAGCGGCCAGGCGCCTGCTGGTCGTCACGCTGTTCCTCATCGGGACGTCGCTCACGCGCGAGGCGATCGCGCGGGTCGGCGTGCGGCCGATCCTGCTCGGCGTGATTCTCTGGGTTCTCGCGGCCTCGGCCACGGCCGCGGCGATCCTCGCCGGCTGGATCGCGTGACGGGGGAGACGTCCCGGGGGACATGATCATGCTCTGGCGCGGGCGCGCGGAGGCCGCGACACTGAAGCCATGACGCGCCGCATGAGGTTCATGGTCGTGTACGAAGAGGGCCTCTGGTACGTCCACGAAGTCGGAAGCGGACAGCCGATGGGCGCGTTCGAAGGTCAGCAGAATGCGGTTCGGACCGCGCGCCACCTCGTGGAGATCACGGGCGCCGAGCTCCTCGTCATGAACGCCGACGGGACGCTCGCGTCCCGCGAGAACGGCGCCGCCCAGAAGACGGCCTGACGCGGCGCCCGCGTCGCTGCGGAGGCGCGCGCCTTCAGATCCCGCCGCCGTCCACGAGCGCGTCCTCGTGGACCGGCTCGTGGAACGCGCGCACGTTCGCGTCGAAGAGCGTGTAAGTCCCCATGTTCAGGAGCGGCGGCGAGTAGACGTGCAGGGTCACGAGGTCGCCGCCGTCGTCCGCGACGCTCGAGACCTGGTGGATGTCCGTGTCCTGCGTCGCGCAGACGCTCCCCGGGGCGTGGGCGAGGGAGCGGACGGCAAAGACCATCCCCGTCCGCGTCCGCTCGAAGACGGTCTCGAGGGCTTCCCCCGAGAGGACGCGGACGCCGCAGCTCGAGCCGGAGTGGTCGTGGATCGGGCTGCGCTGTCCGTTCCGCCAGCAGAGGACGAGCGCCTGGTAGGCCGGGCCGGCATGGACGAGGTTCCGTCGGTACGTGTCGGCCCCGAAGATCAGCCAGGGCCGGACGTCGTCGAGGGAGATCGAGACGTCCGAGAGCGCCGCGTCCAGCTCGCCGAGCGGGATGCGGTCCGAGAAGGCGTCGAGGCGACGGAGGAGCTCCGCGAAAGTCTTCGCCATCGAGAATCAATCGCATCGTAGCACCGGACCCCGTCGGCTAGACTCGCCGCGGTGAACGAGCCCGAGCCGCGTCCCGCGGCCCTCTCGGCGGTGTCCGCCCGCCTGAAAGCCCTGGGCGTGGCGGCCTCCGCGCGCCTGAAGGCCGTCTCTGCGTGGTGCGGACGGCAGCTCGGCCGCGTCCCCCGGCCGGCCTGGTTCGCGCTCGGCGCGACGGCGGTCCTCCTCGTGGCCGCGGCCGTCGTCGTCGTCCTGTACTTCTCCCGCGTCGTCTCGACGACGATGGACGGCCGGCGCTGGAGCCTTCCGACGCGCCTCTACTCCGACGTCTGGGTCGTGCGGCCCGGCGACGCCCTCGCGGCGGAGGACGTGACGCGCCGGCTCGGGCGCCTGCGCTACGCCGAGGTCCCGAAGGCTCCGCTTCTGCCCGGCCAGTACGCGCTCTCGCCGAAGCGGATCTCGGTCTCCGTGAACGACCGCGAGACGGCGTGGGGCCGCACCCCGGGCGTGGCCGCGGTGCTCGAGTTCTCGGGGCGCCGCGTCGCGTCCGTGCGCCGCGCCGAGGACGGCTCGCCCCTTCCGCACGTCGTCTTCGAGCCCGAGGTCGTGGGCACCGTCTTCGACGAGAAGATGCAGGACCGCACGCTCGTCACGCTCGAGCAGGTCCCGAAGGTCCTTCTCGACGCGATCCTCACGACGGAGGACCGGGACTTCTTCACCCACGCGGGGATCTCTCCGCGGCGCCTCGTCGGGGCCGTCCTGCAGAGCGTGACCCGCCGCGCCGGGGTCCGCGGCACGTCCACGCTGACCCAGCAGCTCGTCAAGAACATGTTCCTCACGCCCGAGCGCACGCTCAAGCGCAAGGCCGTCGAGGCGCTCATGGCGGTCATCCTCGAGGCGAAGTACTCGAAGACGCAGATCCTCGAGGCGTACCTCAACGAGATCTACCTCGGCCAGCGCGGCTCCGTGTCGGTGACCGGCGTGGAGGAGGCGTCGCGCTTCTATTTCGGCAAGGGCGTCGCGCGGCTCGACCTGAACGAGGCCGCGATGCTCGCCGGGCTGATCTCGTCGCCGGGCAAGTACTCGCCGTTCCGAAATCCCGAAAACGCCCGCCAGCGGCGCGCCGTCGTCCTGAAGGGCATGCTCGAGCAGAAGAAGATCGACAGGGCCGCCTTCGACGCCGCCAGCGCGGCGCCGCTCACGCCGATCGCGGCTCCCCCGATGGGAGTCGTCGCGCCCCATTTCGTCGACTTCGTCCTGAAACAGGCGAAGGAGATCCCGGGCTACTCGAAGGAGGACGGCTCGTCGGTCTTCACGACGCTCGACCCCGACATGCAGCAGGCCGCGCAGGCGGCGGTCCTGAAAGGGCTCGAGGAGCTCGAGAAGAAGTTCAAGCGCCTGCGCGCCCGCGGCGACGAGGAGCCGCTCCAGGCGGCCCTGATCGCCCTCGACCCCTCCACGGGCTCGGTGCGGGCGCTCGTCGGCGGGCGCGACTACCAGGTGAGCCAGTTCAACCGCGTCGTGCAGGCGCGGCGCCAGCCGGGCTCGCTGTTCAAGCCGTTCGTCTACCTGACGGCGTTCGGCAAGCGCGACCTCGTCCCGCCGATCACGCCTGCGTCGCTCTACGTGGACTCGCCGATCGCGCTCGTGTGGGGCACGGGAGAGGACGAAACCTGGTCCCCGAAGAATTACGACGGTGAGTACCGCGGGACGATGACGGCCCGCCAGGCCCTCGAACAGTCGATCAACATTCCGACCGTGCGTATCGCCGTCACCCAGACGGCGCCGGGGCGGACGCTCCTGCCCGACATCGTCGAGACGGCGCGCCGCGCGGGGATCTCGTCGCCGCTCAAGCCCTACCCGTCGCTCGCGCTCGGCTCGTTCGAGACGAGCCCGATGGAGATCGCCTCTGCGTTCTGCACGTTCGCGAACGGCGGGTTCCGCGTGAAGCCGAACGCCCTCCTGGGTCTCGTGACGCCGTCCCTCCGCCGCATGGAGTCGAAAGACGAGCCGATCGTGCGGGGAGCCGACGCCGACGCGGTGTCGGTGCTCGACTCGGTTTTGAGGGGCGTCGTGGACCGCGGGACGGGCGGCTCGGCGCGGCGGCTCGGGGCGCAGGGCATTTTCGCCGGCAAGACGGGAACGACGAACGACGGCCGCGACGCGTGGTTCATCGGCTTCTCGCCGAACCTCCTCGTCGCGGTGTGGGTCGGCTTCGACGACAACCGCGGCCTCAACCTCTCGGGCTCGCACGCGGCGCTGCCGATCTGGGCGGATTTCGTGCGCCGCCTGCCGTCGCACTGGTTCGAGACGCCGTTCCCGAAGACGCCAGGCGTCGTGACGGCGTCGATCGACCCGACGACGGGCCTTCTCGTGACCGAGGAGTGTCCCGCGTCGCTGGACGAGGTCTTCCTCGAGGGGACCGAGCCGAAGCAGCGCTGTCCCCACGGAGGCGGCGGTGCGCCGGGCCCGGGCATCGGGGGAGCGGGCAACTGAGGCTGACGCTCCCGCCCCTCGACCTCGACCTCGTCGTGCGCAGCCACGGGTGGTACGACCTGCCCCCGTTCCAATGGGACGGCGATGCGCACAGGCTCGGATTTGTTTTCTTAGAAGGTGAATTCCCCGTGCAGGTGCGAGTCAGGAGCGCGGCGAGCGGGCTGGTCGCAGCGGCAGCACCCGCGACGGGTGCGCCCTCTTCACCATTCAAAGAAGATCTCTCTTCGAACATTCCGTCAAGAGCGGCAGTTCGCCGCGCGCTGAATCGGGTCTTCGATCTCCGAGCAGAACTGTCCGGGTTTCATTCTCTCTGCGCCGGCGATCCCCGCTTCGCGTGGATCGCGCGGCGCGGGGCGGGGCGCGTCCTGCGCGCGCCGACGCTCTTCGAGGACGCCGTGAAGGTGCTCGCGACGACGAACTGCACGTGGGGCCTCACGAGGGTGATGGTCGGAAACCTCATCGCCCGCTACGGGAACGGCGGCGCGTTCCCGCCGCCCGCGTTCGTGGCCGGGCTCTCCGCCCGCGAGCTCGAGAAGCTCAAGCTCGGGTACCGCGCGCCGTACCTCGCCGCGTTCGCGGACCGCGTCGCCTCCGGCGCACTCGACCTCGCGCGCTGGGAGGACGCCTCCCGCCCGAGCGAGGTCGTGGAGGGGGAGATCAGGGCCGAGAAGGGCTTCGGCCCGTACGCGGCGGACACGCTCGGGCGTCTCCTCGGCCGGCACGGCAAGCTGGGGCTCGACTCGTGGTCGCGGAAGAAAGTCTCGACGCTGCGGTTCCGCGGGCGCAAGGTTTCCGACGCGCGCGTCGCGCGGCTCTACGCTCCGTTCGGCGCCCACGCGGGACTCGCGTTCTGGCTGGACGTGACGCGCGACTGGCACGAGGAGAAGGAGCGCCTCTGGCCGTGACGGGCCGCCGTAAGATGGGCGGGGAGAACGCGTGAAGAGAGTCGTCCTCGTCGGGGCCACGGACGGGCTGGGCCGCGCGCTCGCGGCCGAGTACGCGTCGCGGGGCTGCTGGGTCACCATCCTCGGCCGGTCGCCGGAGAAGCTCGGAGCCCTCGTCGCCGAGCTGTCCGCGCGCCACCCCGCTGCCACGGTCCACGGCGTCGTCTGCGACCTCGCGGACGCCGCGCGCATCGAGCCGGCGTTCCGTGAGGCGCTCGAGGCTTCCGGACACTGTGACCTCTTCCTCTACAACGCGGGGCTGATGCCCGCAGGCGACGGCGTCACGTGCGACCCGGAGAGCGACGCCGCGACCATGAACGTCAACGCGGTCGCGGCGGTGCGCATGCTCGGCCTCGCGGCGAACTACTTCCGCGCGGCGCGCCGCGGCCATCTGGCGGCGATCTCGTCGATCGCGGGCGACCGCGGCCGTAAGGCCAACCCCGCGTACAACGCCTCGAAGGCGGCGCTCACGACGTATCTCGAAGGGCTGCGCAACCGGCTGTTCCCGTTCGGCGTGACGGTTTCGACGGTCAAGCCCGGCTTCGTCGGCACGCGGCTGCTGGACGGGAAGAAGAACCTCTTCTGGGTCGTCCCGGCCGACGTGGCGGCCCGGACGATCGCGGACCGCCTCGAGAAGGGGCACGAGGTCTTCTACGTGTACCGCCGATGGGGCCTGTTCGGCCTCGCGCTCCACCATGTTCCGCGCTTCCTCTTCAAGCGCGTGGGCCCGCCGTGACGGCCGTCCACCGCCCGGTTCCCGAACGTGTCGAGGGCTTCGGCCTCTACAACTTCTGTGTGTCGCCCGTCTACCGGCCGTCGTCGGTGGAGGAGCTTGCGGCGGTTCTCGCGGACGGACGCGCCCGCGGCGAGACGCCGGTCTTCCGCGGGGCGGGGCGCTCGTACGGCGACGCGGCCCTGAACCCGGCCGGGCCCGTCGTCGAGCTCACGCGGCTGAACGCGATCCGGAGCCTCGACGCCGAGACGGGAATCGTCCGCGCCGGGGCGGGGCTCACGCTCGGCGAGCTCTGGAAGGCCTCGATTCCCAGGGGCCTCTGGCCGCCCGTCGTCACGGGCACCATGAACGTGACGCTCGGCGGCGCAGTCGCCGTGAACGTCCACGGCAAGAACGGCTGGAAGCGCGGGACGATCGGCGACCACCTCGAGAGCGTCACCATCCTGCGGCCGGACGGCCGCTTCGAGGAGGTCGCCGCCGGCTCGGCCGCGTTGGCCGACGTCGTCGGGAACACGCGTGCGGCGGACCCGATCGTGGAAGTCGCGCTCCGCCTCAAGAAGCTCCGCTCGGGCTACCTCGACGTCGAGGGGTTTGCGACGCCGGGCCTCGCGGCGACGCTCGCGGCGATCGACGGCGCGAAGGACGACTGGGAATACGTCGTCGGCTGGATGGACTGCTGGGCGTCCGGGCGCGCGCTCGGCCGGAGCGCCCTGCACGTGGCGAACGGGCACGTTCCGGCGCCGGGCGAGCCGACCGGGTTCTCCGTCGAAGAGCAGCTTGCCGACGTCAGGACGGGGCCGCTTCCCGTGCCGTTCCTCCTCCTCGGGCTGAAGCTCACGGCGCGCGGCCCGCAGATGCGCCTCGTGAACGCGGCGAAGTTCCTCGCCGGCCGGTTCGCGGGCCGGGCGCGTTACCGCCAGTCGCTCGTCGCATACTCGTTCCTGCTCGACTACGTTCCCGGCTGGAACGAGGCGTACAGGCCGGGCGGCTTCATCCAGTACCAGCTCTTCGTCCCGAAGGAGAAGGCCGAGGAGGCGTTCGCCCGCGCCCTCGTCCTGCAGCAGGAGGTCGAGGTCGTTTCGTCGCTCGCCGTCGTCAAGCGCCACCGCGCCGACACCTTCCCGCGCGGCTACGCGCCGGACGGGTTCTCGCTCGCGCTGGACTTCCCGGTGACGCGCGGAAACGCGGACCGGCTCGTCCGCCTGTGCCGCGGCTTCGATCGCATCCTCCTCGAATCGGGCGGGAGCGCCTACCGCGCGAAGGACTGCGTCGGCACCGTCGACCGCCTCGCGGCTGCGCGCGCAGGAAAGGCCGCGTGAGAGCGGGCCCGCTTGCCGCCGCGCTGGCGGCTCTTGCGGCTGCGTTCGTTCTCACGAGCTGCGGCAGCGCCGAGACGCCGACGCAGCCGTCCTCGTGCGTGCCGCTGACCGGGCAGTACGCCGGGACGTTCACGGACTCGTGCGGCGTCAGAACGCTCGACGTCACGCTCTTCCAGACGGGCTGCAAGGTCGTCGCGGACCTGCCGGGCGTCGGCACGCTCACCGGCAACGTGAGCGGCGCGACGCTCGTCTTCGCGGTCGGGTTCTCGCCGTGCGGAGGCTCGGCGAGCGGCACGCTGACGCTCGGCGCCGACGGCGGTCTGACGGGGACCTACACGGGCCAGGCGACGGGCGGCGGCGCCTGCTGCGGCGCGGTGAGCGGGTCGGTCGTCCTCGTCCGGAGGTGACCCGGAGCGTCTGCATCATGGGGTGGGCGGGGGAGGCGCGTAGAATGGCGCGGATGCGACGGGTTCTCCTTCTCGCCCTGCTCGCCGCCGCCCTCGTGGCGGCGCCCGCGGCGCGCCTTGCGGCCGCGGCCCCGTGCGGGGGTTCGGCGCGGATGGAGTGCTGCGCCGGCATGGGGGACGACGACGCCCCGCCCTGCCACTGCTCGCTGAATCCCGTCCCGCCGGCCCCCGCGGTCGTCGTGTCGGCCGATGTCCCGGCTGTCGTGCTCGCCGAGACGCTCGCGCCCCTGGTCGTGGCGGAAGCTCCCGTCGCGACCGGCCCTGCGGCCTGCGTCGCGCCGCGCGCGCGCTCGGCGCCGCTGCACCTGCTCTTCTCCGTCCTCCTGGTCTGATTCCTGCGCTGAATCGTTCTCGCGCCGCCCGCTAGGGGCGGCTCCGTGAGGCTTTTCATTCGAGGAGTTCCAGATGATCGGAAGAAGAGAAGATTTTCTTGGAAGGTCGCGTGCCTGCGTGGGCGCGGCGTTCGTCACCTGTGCGCTGTCGGCGTTCGGGGGGACTCTGCTCCCGGCGGGCGCCGCG
>DASXVJ010000026.1:0-100756 GCA_036504335.1 Thermoanaerobaculia bacterium | reverse complement strand
CAGCGCCTCACGCCCCGCCGCGAGCGGATTCCGCCCGCTCTGCGGAGCCCCAAGTGGCGCCCAGTACGGCGGGGCCGTCCAGGCCTGTGGTCCGTCGGAAATAGTGTCCACCGGCGAAGCGGCGAACGCGGCCGCAGGAAGGAGAGACACGGCCAACACAAGGCGGAGCCCCGCTTTTGCGAGCTTCATCGGTTTCCTCCGATTGCACCGACAAATTAGTCGAACTTTCGCGAGGTGCCTCTGATGCCGATGCATCAGGGCAGGGCCGTCAGCCCCGGATCTCGGCGAACTTCGCGACGCGGGCGAACTGGTCGCGGATGGCCTTCAGGAGCGCGATGCGATTCGCCTTCACGCTCTCGTCCTCGGCCATGACGTGGACCTCGGTGAAGAAGCGGTCGAGGGCGGGTCCGAAGGACGCCATGATCCCGAGCGCGTCGTGGAAATGGCGCTGGGCGAGGAGGTCGTCGATCATCCCGCGCGCCTGCAGGTAGTCGCCCGCGAGGGCCTGCTCGGCCTCGTCCGTCATCTTCGCGGGGTCGGGCTCGCCCAGCGCGTCGGGCGCCTGCGCGAGGATGTTCTGCATCCGCTTGAACGCGGCGGCGAGCGGCGCGAAGTCGGCTTCCTTCCGCATCGCGTCCACGGCGGCGACGCGCTCGGCGGCGTCGACCGGGTCGCGCGCGTCGGCCGCGAGGACGGCCTCGATCGTGTCGGCCGCATGCCCCTTCTTCTCGAGAAGGAAGCGGAGCCGCTCGGTCAGGAACGCCGTCAGCTCGGGCACGACCTCTTCCCTCTTGCGCGCGAGCGCGCCGTGGAGCTGGAGCGCGTCCGAGATGGCGATCGGAAGGTCGAGGTGCCAGTTGCGGTCGAGCAGGACTTTCACGACGCCGAGCGCCGCACGGCGCAGCGCGTACGGGTCGCGCGAGCCCGTCGGGACGAGGCCGAGGCCGAAGAGGCCGGCGAGCGTGTCGAGCCGGTCCGCGAGCGCGACGACGGCGCCCACGTCGCTCCGCGGCGACGCGTCGTCGGCGGAGGCGGGCCGGTACTGGTCGTAGATTGCCTGCCACACCTCGTCGCGTTCGCCCTCGCGCCTCGCGTAGAGCCCTCCCACGACGCCCTGCAGGTCGGGGAACTCGCGGACCATGTCCGTCACGAGGTCGGCCTTCATGAGGCGCGCGGCGCGGACGACCGACGACGAATCGGCCACCGAGAGGCGCGCCGCGAAACGCTCGGCGAGGTCCTGCACGCGGCCCGTCTTCTTGAGGTAATCGCCGAGCGTTTCCTGGAACTGGAGGCGCCCGAGGCGCGAGAGGCGGTCCTCGAGCTTCGTCTTGCCGTCGTCGTCCCAGAAGAAGCGCGCGTCTGCGAACCGCGCCGACGTGACCCACTCGTTGCCCTGCGCGATGAGCCCCTTCGGGTCGCCCGTCTGGTCGGCGACCGCGAGGAAGGCGGGAAGGAGCGCCCCCTCGCGGCGGATCGGGAGCATCTTCTGGTGCTCGCGCATCGACGTCACGAGGATCTCTTCAGGCAGCTCCAGGAACGCCTCGTCGAACGCGCCGCGCACGAGACCCGGCCACTCGACGAGGTGCGACCACGCCTCGAACAGCGTGGCGTCCGCGGCGGGCTCGCCGCCGATCTCCGCCGCGAGCGCCCTTGCCTGCTCCTCGAAGCGCGCGCGCCGCACGGCGAGGTCGGGCTCGACGCGGGCGGCCCTCAGCTTCGCGAACCAGTCCGCGACGCCCATCACGATGAGCCGGCCGCCCGCGAGCGTGCGGTGGCCGTACGTCGTGCGGCCGCTCTCGACGCCGAAAAGATGGAGCGGAACGACGAGTCCGTCGAGGAGCGCGACGACGGAGTGGACGGGCCGGATCCAGATCGGCGCGCCGTCGCCCCAGCGCATCATGCGCGGGAACGTCATCTTCTCGACGAGCGGCGGCAGGGTCTCCGAGATGACCTCCGACGCCGGGCGGCCGGGGACGGTCTTCTTCGCGACGACGTAGGGCCCCTTCGGGAGCTGGACGACGGAGAGATCGTCCACGGACACGCCCTGCGCCTTCGCGAAGCCCTCGGCGGCCTGCGTGGGCTTGCCCTCGGCGTCGAACCCCCTGGACGCCGGCGGCCCGGTGATCTCGAGCGTCGCGTCGGGCTGGCGCTCGGCCACGCCTTCACCGACGAGGATCAAGCGGCGCGACGTGGAGTGGACGGTCAGCGTGCCGCCGAGGCGCGCCTCGGCGAACGCGTTCGAGACGCGTGCGAGAAGGTCCTCGCGCGCGCCCGGGAGAACGCCGGCCGGGATCTCCTCGGCCAGGATCTCGAGCAGGAACTCAGACATCGGACGGCTCCGCGGCCGGTTCCGGCTTCTTCGGGAGCAGCGGGAAGCCCTGCGCCTCGCGCGAGGCGACGTAGGCCTTCGCGCACTCGACGGCGAGGCCCCGCACGCGCTTGATGACGCCGACGCGGTCCGTGGCCGAGACCGCGCCGCGCGCGTCGAGGATGTTGAAGGCGTGCGAGCACTTCAGGGTGAAGTCGTACCCCGGGAGGACGAGCCCCGCTTCGAGGCAGCGCTTCGCCTCCGCCTCGTACTTCTCGAAGAGGAGCTGCCAGAGCGCGGGGTCGGCGACCTCGAAGCCGTACTTCGAGACCTCGTACTCGTCCTGCTTGCGGGCCTCGCCGTAGGTGATGCCGGGCGCCCACTCGATGTCGTAGACGCTGCGCTTCTTGGCGAGGAACATCGTGAGGCGCTCGAGGCCGTACGTGATCTCGGCCGTGATCGGCGCGAGGTCGAGTCCGCCGGCCTGCTGGAAGTACGTGAACTGCGTGATCTCCATCCCGTCCAGCAGCACCTGCCAGCCGACGCCCCAGGCGCCCAGCGTCGGGGACTCCCAGTTGTCCTCCTCGAAGCGGAGGTCGTGCTCCTTCGGATCGATCCCGAGGGCGACGAGGCTCTCGACGTAGAGGTCCTGAATGTCGACGGGCGCGGGCTTCATGACGAGCTGGAACTGCTGGTGCTTCACGAGGCGGAACGGGTTCTGGCCGTAGCGGCCGTCCGCCGGGCGGCGCGAGGGCTGCACGTAGCCGGCGTTCCACGGCTCGGGGCCGAGCACGCGCAGGAACGTCGCGGGATGCATCGTCCCGGCGCCCACTTCGACGTCCCACGGCTGCTCGATGAGGCAGCCCTTCGACGACCAGTAGGCGGAAAGCTTGAGGATCAGGCTCTGGAGGTCCATGAGGGGATGCCGAGTGTACCGAATCGACGCTCAGGGAAGCGCGCCGGGATCCGGAGGCCGCCGGCCCGAGCGCCGCTGGCGCATCGAGCCCGCGACGAAGACGAGGAGGAGGGTCGCCGCGGCGAACCCGAGGACGACGCCTCCGATCTCGAGCGCTCGCCACCACCATGGGCGCGCGCGATCGACAGCCTGCGACAATTTCCGAAACTCGTCTTCTGGAAGACCCGCCGCCCGGGCCTGCGAGAGAACCTTCTTCGCCTCGCGAAACCGGCCGCGGTTGAACTGAAGGATGGCGTCGAGCCTCAGGGTGTGGGAATCGCGGGGCGCCAGGACCTTCAGGTTCGTGACGGCCGAGTCCAGCAACGCGAGGTCACCCGTCCTCATCGCGACTCCCGCCACGGCCTGCTGAATCGGGACGTCTTCCCGAGCCTCACGCTCCACCGCTCGCGCCAGCTCGCTGGCTTCCTTCCACTCCTCCTTCGACATCTTCTCTCTGGACGCAATGACGACCGCCAGAAAGGCGCGATTCTCGGGAGCGTCGGACGC
This sequence comes from Thermoanaerobaculia bacterium, assembly GCA_036504335.1. Lineage (GTDB taxonomy): Bacteria > Acidobacteriota > Thermoanaerobaculia > UBA5066 > UBA5066 > Fen-183. Next base: position 96,986 of record DASXVJ010000026.1, on the reverse strand, counting down.
GCGGGTCATCTCACGCGCGATCGCGGGCGCGGAGTTCCGCCACGAGCTGCCGATTGATCTCCTCCGCCGTCCGTGCGGGCGCGCCCCGAGCCGTCAGCAGCGCGATGAGACCCGAGAGAAAGAGGCGTCGCGACACGTTCCTCCCGCCGTTTGCCGCAGCCTGCTCCACGCCGTCGCCGCTCACCCGAGCGCCCCGAGGAACCGGTAGCTCTTGAGCTCGTGCCCGAGGAAGCTCCTCCGCGCCTCGCGCAGAACGTCCTCGAGGGCCTCGAGGGCTCCCGCCGGCGGCGGCTTTTTCGCGAGCGCGAGGAGCGGGGATTTCCGCATGGCCGCGAGGACGCTCCTCGCGGGCTCGGCGACCTCCTCCTCGTCGAGCACTCCCGCGAACCGGAGGAGCCACGTCTCGAAGTACCGGGTCGCGAGCGGCGCCGGGACGCCGGCCTCCAGCGCGTCCAGCACGTGGCGCACGAGGCGGTAGACGTCGCCGCCGAGTTCGGACTCGGGCACGAACGTGAGCGCGCTTTCCGCGACGTACGGCAGCAGCATCGCCGCGTCGGCGATCACCGCGAGGTCGTACGCGCTCTTCACGATCTCGAGCCCGTCCACGCGCGCAAGGTCCGCGCCCTCCTTGCGGAAGTACGTGAGGGAGACCTCGGTGAGGAGCTGCAGCGCCGCCGCGCGCTTCGACTTGCCGCGCGCGCCGCGCACGGCCGCCCGGACGACGCCGTGGTCCTTCGTGAGGAGGGCCACGACGAGGTCCTTCTCCGAAAGCGGGTCCAGCTTCAGAATGAAGGCCGTGGTCGAGACGAGCGCCATGCAGGACGATTCTCCCCCGGCGGGTCGCACCGGCCTGCCGAAGACCGTCGTCCGCCTCGGCTGGGTGTCGTTCCTGACGGACGTGTCGTCCGAGATGATCGTCCCGCTGCTGCCGGCGTTCCTCGTGACGCTGTCGGGCGTCCCGGCTGCGGCGCTGGGCTGGATCGAGGGAATCGCGGACGCGACGGCCTCGTTCGTGAAGATCCTCTCGGGCAAGTGGACGGACCGCGCGAAGGCGAAAAAGCCGCTCGTCTTCCTCGGCTACGGCCTCTCGTCGCTCGCCCGCCCCCTGATCGGCCTCGCGCCGGGCTGGCCGACGGTCGTCCTGATCCGCTTCTTCGACCGCATCGGCAAGGGCGTGCGCACCGCCCCGCGCGACACGATGATCGCCGCGGCCGCGCCCCCGGGCCGCCGCGGCGCGGCGTTCGGCCTCCACCGCGCGTTCGACAACGCGGGGGCCGTCTTCGGCCCCCTGATCGCCGCCGCCCTGGTCGGATGGATGGGACTCTCGCTGAGAACGGTCTTCCTGCTGGCGGCGATACCCGCCGGGCTTTCTCTGCTGGTTCTTGCTTTCGGAGTAAGAGAAGGCAAAGAACAAGAAGAAGAGAAGATTTCTTTGAAGGTGAAGAGGGCGGAGGCGCCCGTTGCGCCGCACGACGCGCCCCGCGGCTCCCCGGAACCCTCTTTAACACTCGAAGAATCTTCTTCTTTGTCTTCGTCTTCCTCTTCTCTTTCTCTTCCTCCTGTCTTCTGGCGGACCGCCGGCGTCTTCGCGCTGTTCGCGCTCGCCGCGTCGTCCGACACGTTTCTCCTCCTCAAAGCCAAGGAGATCGGGATCGCCGCCGCGTGGCTGCCCATCCTCTGGGCGTTCTCGAACGCCGTGAAGTCGCTCTTCTCGACGTGGGGCGGGGGGCTGTCCGACCGCTTCGGGCGCAAGCGCCTCCTCCTCGTCGCGTGGACGCTCTACGCGGTCTGCTACGCGGGCTTCGCCTTCGTTTCGTCGCCGGGCCCGCTCGTCGCGCTCATCGGGATCTACTCGCTCTACTACTCGCTCTCGGAAGGAACGGAGAAGGCGCTCGTCGCCGACCTCGTGGGTCCCGCGATGCGCGGCCGGGCCTTCGGCTGGATGAATGGCCTCATCGGGTTCGCGGCCCTCCCCGCGAGCGTCCTCTTCGGCGCGATCTGGCAGGGCGCGGGCTCGAAGACCGCGTTTCTGGCCGGTTCGGCCGTCGCCGCGGCCGCCGTCCTCGGCCTCGTGGCGCTTGTTCCGCACGGGCGCAAGGCCGGGTAAGATCCCCCGCATGTCTGGACCCGTGTGGAAGCGCCTCCACCAGAAGGGCGCATGCGACTCCTGCGGAGAGACGTTCGACGAGCGGTACGCCGTCGGGACCGTCTTCGACTTCACGTTCCGGCCCGACGCGGCCTACTGCGCGACGTGCTACGCCCGCTACGGGGGCCGCGCGGACCAGCTGAATCCGGACGCGGCCTCACACATGCAGGCGCCGCGCACCCTGTCGCGTCCGAACTCCGTCAGCGACGTCGAGTGATCCTCGAACGGTTCCAGGGGTCGGCCCTCCTCCCGATCGCGGAGAAGGTGGCCGCGGGGATGCGCCTCTCGTACGCGGACGGCGTCGCGCTCTTCGAGTCCCCCGACGTCCTCGGCGTCGGCGCGCTGGCGAACTTCGTCCGCGAGAAGAAGCACGGCAACACCGGCTACTACAACGTCAACCGGTACCTGAACCCCACGAACCTCTGCTGGGTCGACTGCGCGCTCTGCGCGTGGGCCCGCAAGCCGGGCGTCGACGGCGGGTACACGATGTCGATCGAGGAGGCCGTGCGCGAGGCTGCGGCCGGCTGGCACGACGGGATCACGGAGCTCCACATCGTCGGGGGCCTCCACCCGTCGCTCCCGTACTCCTGGTATCTCGACCTTCTCCGCGCGCTGCGCGCGAAGTTCCCCGGCGTCCACCTCAAGGCGTGGACGATGGTCGAGGTGGACTGGATCGCCCGCGTCGCGAAGAAGGACGTCGTGACGGTGATCCGCGAGCTCAAGGACGCCGGCATGGACTCCTGCCCCGGCGGCGGCGCCGAGATCTTCGAGAAGCGCGTCCGCGACGTCATCTGCCGCGACAAGATCTCCGGCGAGCGCTGGCTCGAGCTCGCGAAGCTCTGCCACGAGAACGGCGTCAAGACGAACGTCACGATGCTCTACGGCAGCGTCGAGACGGTCGAGGACCGCGTCGACCACCTCGTGCGGATCCGTGAGCTGCAGGACGTCACGCACGGGTTCCTCGGGTACATCCCGCTCGCGTTCCATCCCGAGGAGACCCAGCTCCCCGACCTCCCCGCCGCCACCGGCATGACGGACCTGAAGGTCATCGCCGTCTCGCGCCTCATGCTCGACAACGTCGACCACGTGAAGGCGTACTGGGTGCAGATCGGCGAGAAGCTCGCGCCGGTCGCGCTCCACTTCGGCGCGGACGACCTCGTGGGCACCGTGATGGAGGAGACGATCACGCACGCCGCCGGCGCGACGACCGAAGCGGGCCTGACGCGCGCGCAGATGGAGGGCCTCATCCGCGGCGCGGGCCGCGAGCCCTTCGAGCGCGACGCGTACTACGAGCGCGTCGTCCGCGACGCCTCGGGCCGCGTCCTGCGCGCGAACCGGCACGATTTCGAGATCAGGACCCCGGAAGATTCTTCGAAGGTCGAAAAGAAGGGCGCTCCTCCTTCTTCGCCCGCGGCGGGGCTCGACGCCGCGATTGCGTCGAGCTGAGGCCGCCGCGTCTTCTAGTTCGGCGCCGCCTCGAGCTGCTTCCGGATCGACGCGATCGTCCGTTCGCTGACCTGCTCCTTCGGCAGTCCTTCCGCGTAGGCAAGCATCTCCTCGAGCGTCTTCTTCGCCGCCGCCGCGTCGCCCTCGTCCCTGTAGAGGCCGGCGCGCGTGCGATAGACGACGAGCTTGCGCGGACCGTAGGCCCGCGCCATGGCGCGGTCGGACGCCGCGAGGGCCTCGTCGTAATTCTTCATCGCCCCGTAGGCGATCGCGAGGCGCTGCGGCGGGTTGTAGTCGTCCGGGAAGTCCTTCTCCGACTGGACGAGCGCCGGGACGACGCGCTCGGGCTGGCCGAGCGCGAGACACGCCGACACGCGGTGCGCGTCGAACACGGTGCGCTCCGATGGCGTCTTCGCCTTCGCGGCCTCGCCCTCGAGGTAGGCCACCCACGCCTCGACCGTCTTTTTCGCGCCCGGCTCGTCCTTCGCGGCGCTGCGCTCATCGGCAAGCGAGCCGTAGACGGCCGAAACGTCGTCGGCCGCGAGGCCGGCTTTCGTCCCGTCGACGACGGACCGGGCGCTCGCGGCGAGAGCCGCGACGAGGGCCGGCTTCTGCGGATCGTCGTCCTTCAGCGAGAGCGCGCAGTCGAGGCCCGAGCCCGCGACGTTCGCGGCCGACGGCGTGCCCCGGAGGCTCGGGAAGACGTCGCGCGCCGTCGCCGCGCACGCCTCGCGCTGGCCGCTCTGCGAGAGCGAGAAGAGGAGCGATTCGGCCGTGCGCGCGTACGAGGGCGCGCCCGGCTTCTGCGTTTCGAGCGCCTTGCGGTATGCGGCCGCGGCCTCGGCGTACTTGCCATCCGCGTAGAGGCGATCCGCCTCCGCGAGCGCCGCGCCCGGCGCCGTTTTCCCGCGGGCCGCCTTCTCCCCGTCGTCGAGGAGGCGCAGGAGCTGCGGCGTCGTCACGCCGCCCGCCCAGCGCAGGACGATCTTCTCGGTCGCGGGATCGATCACGTAGATCGACGGCCAGACCTTGACGGGAAACTTCCCCAGCAGCGCCGCGTTTTCACGCTTCTCGGTGTTGACCGAAAGCCAGACGAACCGTCCGGCCTGCCGCTCGAGGGCCTTGTCCGTGAAGACGAAGGCCTTCATCGAGCGACATGTGTGTCACCAGGGCGCCCAGGCCTCGAAGAAGATCGGCTTGCCGGAGGCCTTCGCGGAGGCAAGCGCCTTCGTGTAGTCGTCCTCGATGAAGGGCAGGATCGGACGGGGCGCGGCCGCCGTGCCGGCCACGGCGGCCGGCGCGGCGAAGAGGGCGGCGGCGAGCGCCGCCCGAAACAGTTTCGTGCTCATGCCGTGACTATACGGCCGCCGCCGGGAAGGGTTTACGGGACGCTCATGCCCACATAACTGCCGTCGGACGTGATGTTGTCGTTGAGAACGGCATAGGCCGCGAAGCGCGACGCTCCCGAGATCTTCTCGACCTCGGCGTACCCCGACGAGGCCCCAAAGTCGGCGAGCGGCCGGTTGAACTGGAACCACTCGCCGGGCGCGAGCGTCTTCACGACGGGCGACCCGAGCACCGGCCGTCCGGGTCCGGCGCCGAAATACGTCAAGCGGAGCGTGATCGCGTCCGCCGCGTCGCCGCGGTTCACGACCGCGAGATTCGACCTCTGCGAGGCGTTCTCCTGCAGGCCGTAGACCGAGGCCGTCGCGGTCGCGCACTGGGTGGCCGTGAGGCCCGGATAGAACAGGCCGTACGAGCCGCCGGGGGGAGTCGGCACGTACGTCCGCGAGCCGACCCCGAGAGCGTCCGCCGGCGTGCCCGACGCCGCCCGAACGGAGAGCGAGCCTCCGACGTTGCGGCCGTCGCTCTCGATCGGGAGCGTCCCTCGGAGGAAGGCGATCGCGTCCGGCAGGATGCGCTGCTCCCCCGGGGCGAGCGTGAGCAAAGCGACGCCGGACCCGCTGCCGAAACCGTTCGCGGCCGCGTAGGCCAGCTGGAGCGCCAGCGGCGCCGCCGTGAAGTTCGTCAGCGTGAGCTCGGTCCGGAATCGCGCGCCCAGACCCTGCACGTCGAGGACCACCGGCACGAGCCGGTCGGCTCCGGACGCGTCGCCCGCGAGGAGCGGCGGCACGTACGAGCCGTCCGAGGTGACGGCGTCATTGAGGACCGCGTACGCCGTGAACGGCGACGCGCCCGACACCCTTGTCACGACGCCCCGGCCCGACGAGGCCTTCCCCGCGAGGGGCTGGTTGAACTGGAACCAGCCCCACGGGCCGAGCGGCTGATCCGGCAGGGCGCCGAGGTCCTCGCCCGCGGGACCCTGGAGGGAGAACCGGAGGACGATCGGATCCGGCCCGGCGTTGACGACGGCGACGTTCGAGCGCTGGGCCGCGTTCTGCTGCAGCCCGAAGAGCGTCGCCGAGACCGCCGTGGAGTCGGCCGACGGATAGGCGAGGCCGAACGTTCCCGCGCCGCCCGCGGGATCGGCCGTGAACGTGCGCGCCCCCGCATACACGGTTTCACCGGGATGCGTGGAGAACGTCATGCGGAGCGTGCCGACGTGCGTCGCGCCGTCGTCCGGGATCGGGAGGTTCTGGGTTCGGAGCCACGCGACGACGTCCGGCAGCGTCCGCATCTCGTGCGAGCCGAGGTTGAGGCGCGCGAAACCGGTTCCGCCGCCTGCGGCGGCCGTATAGGCAAGGAGCACCGGCGTGTAATCGCCCACCGCCCAGAGCGTGACTTCGCTCGTGTAGCGGCTTCCACCCAGCCCCGGCGACTCGAGGACGACCGGGAGCAGACGCGCGGTTCCGGCGGACCCGGCCGGGACGCTGATCGTGATCGTGATTGAAGCGACAGCGGACCCGCCCTTGGGGTCGCGCGCCGTGAGCGTGACGCGGTACGTGCCCGGCACCGCGAAGGGGTGCGCCGCAGGCGTTGCGCCCGCTGCGCTCCTGCCGTCTCCGAAGTCCCAGGTGAGCGTCACGGCGTCGCCGTCCGGGTCCGTCGCCGAACCGACGAACGGCACGGGAACGGCCGCTTCGAACGTCGCGTTCGGGGCCGGGCCCGTGATCGCGGGGACGGGCGGGCGGTTCGAGATCAGCGCCGCGGGGAGCGTCGAGACGAAGACGTCCGGCGCGGCGCCGGCGTCGTCGGACCACGAGACGACGATCGTCCCGTCCGCACCGGCCGAGATCGTCGCCCGGCCGGGGCCTCCGAGGCCGTCCACGGGGTTCGCGGAGCTGCCCGAGAAGCCGCCATTCGCCGAGAGGTCGACGGGGGGCGAAAACGTGGCCCCGCCGTCGGTGGAGCGCGCGACCCGGACGTCGCTCTGGACGTCGTTTGCGTCGAAACCCTCCCATGCGACGTCGATCGCGCCCGTGGACTCGAAGACGACCGCCGGCACGTAGGACTGACCGGCGGCCGACGAGAGGAACACCGGTCTCGAAAACGACGTCCCGCCGTTCGTGGAGCGCGCGAAGGCGATCATGCGGTTCTGGAGGACGTTGGCGACGATCGTGCGCATGTAGAACGCGAGGCCGATGCTGTCGTCGGGGCCTGCGGCGAGGTCCGAGGCGTACGAGAGGGCCGCCGGGTCCGTCACGGTCGCGGGAGCGCCGAACGCGGCGCCCGCCTTCGAGACCGTGAGCCGGATCACCGACGTGTTGTACGTCTGCTGGTTCCAGGCGAGGTACGCGTTGTTCTTCGAGTCGATCGCGAGGGCGGGCCGCGTGAAGGTCGTCGGCGAGTCGAAGACCGCGACGGGCGTCGAGAAGCCCGTGCCCGCGTTCGTCGAGCGCGACCAGCCCACGACCGGCGAATCCCCGGAGAGGTCGTACCAGCCGACGACCAGGTTCCCGTTCCGGTCGGCCGCGATGTTCGGGAGTACCGCGTAGCCCGTGGTCCCGTTGATGGCGAGAGGCGCCGAGAATGTCGCCCCGCCGTCCGTGGATTTCACGAAGTAGATGCGCGGCGTCGGGTCGGCGCTCGCCTTGCCGGACCAGACGACGAAGATCCGGCCCGTGGCGTCGATCGTGAACGCGCTCTCGCTCGCGCGGGAGCCCGTCGCGTGGAGCTTCACGGGCGCGGAGAACGTCGCGCCGCCGTCGAGGGAACGGCGATAGAAGACCTCCGAGCCGGTCACGGCGCCGGAGTCGTCGTCCGTGACGGCGTGGAGCACGCCCGCCCCGTCCGGCTTGACCGCCCCCGTCGAGAACCCGGGCGTCCGCGTCACGTTCACGGGCGGCGCAAAGCCGCGGGCGCCGTTCGTGACCGTGAGGCGCATGCGCGTCCCGCGGACGAGGCCACCCGACCTCGCGGCGACGCCGAAGACGTAGTCCCCGGGAGGCGCGGAAGCCGACGCCGTCACCGTCAGGCGGACGGTCTGGCCCGGAAGAATCGTGCCGCTCGCGAGCAACAGCGTGAGCCCCGAGGGCGCGAGGTCCGGCGCGAGGTCGAGCGTCCCGGCAAAGCCGTTGGCGCCGGAGGCCGCGAGGTCGAACGTCGCGGCGCCGCCCTGCGGAACGGCCGCGTAGGTGTTCAGAGCCGACAGGTTGAAATCGGGAGTCGCCGCGTCGAACGCAGCGGGCACGGCTGCCGCATAGACGTCGGCGTCGCCCGAGCGTTCGTCCGTCCACGCGACGTAGAAGTTCCCGCCGTCGGCCGCGAGCCCGTCGTACGACGCGTGCCCCGATCCGGACACGCTGTGCGGGCCGGGCCCCCACGGCGAGTTCCGGTCCGTGACCCGGAAGTTCCGTCCCCACGTCGTCCCGCCGTCGCGCGAGATCGCGAGGTACACGTCGTTCAGCGCGTCGCGGGCCGGGTCGTTGCGCCGGTCCGCCCAGCGCACGCCGACGGTCCCGTCGGGCAGGGCGGCGAGCGCCGGAAACGCCTGCGTCGTCGGCGTCCCGTCGTCGTTCAGTTTCCGGGCGGCCGAGAACGTCGTCGCGTTGTCGGTCGAGCGGACGTAGAAAACGTCCGACCGGTCCGACGTCGCACCGGACGAAACCGCGGCCCACGCGACGTGGACCGTGCCGGCGCCGTCGACCGCGAGGGAAGGGCCGGAATTCGGCACCGCGCCGCCCGAACCCGCCGTCAGTGCGCCCGCGGGCTGAAACGTCGCGGCCCCGCGCAGCGCGCCGAAAAACTGCCCGCCGTCCGTCGAGCGCGTGATCGTGATCCCGCTCGGAGAGCGGTGGCCGTCCTGGTAGGCCACGTAGACGTCGCCGTTGGGCGCGACGGCGACCGCCGCGTGGTCCACGGGGGCCCCGTCGATGATCGAGAGCATCGCGGGAGCCGTGAACGACGCGCCGTCCGCGGCGTGGGAGCACAGGATCGCCGTGTAGCCGTAGCGGGTGAAGTAGTAGGTCCAGGCGACGTAGACCGTGCCCTTGCGCGGCGACGCCGCGCCGTTGTCCACGGCGATCGCCGGCTTGTCCATCACGTCGGAGCCGTTCTCGACGCCGCCCGCGGGGCTCGAGAGCTCGGGAAACGTGAGGCCGCCGTCCGTGGACTTCGCGAGGGCGACCGAGGCCGGCTCGCCGGGCACGCTCTGGAGGAACGCGTAGTAGATCTCTCCGGCGGGCCCGATCGCGACCGAAGGGCTCCCCCACACGACGAGGTCGGGGGCCGCGGGAATGCGCCGGTGCGCGAACGTCGCGCCGCCGTCGTTCGAGACGCCGTACCCCGCGGCCGTCCACGTCGCGTCCTCGAAGCCCACGAAGACGCGCGAGCCGCGGGCCGCGATGGACGAGGTGCGCGTCGCGTGGTGGGCGACGTCGAGCGCCGGGTCGTTCACGCGGACGTTCTGCCGGGGGGCGGGCGAGGCGAGGCCGGAGGACGTGGCAACCCGGGCCGGCGCGGCCGGCGAATCGCGGCGAGCCGGGGCGGGCGCGAGGCCGTTGGCGACGAGGACCGACTGGCGCGCGGCGGGCGAGAGGCGCTCGAAGATCTCCGGCTTCAGCGCCCACGCGAGGCGCGAGGTCGGAGCGCCGGCTGCGCCTGGCTCCATCGCCGCGAGGGCGGCGGAGGCCGCGAGGGAAAGAAAAAGAAGAAGAGAAATTCTGCTTAGAAAGAAGATCCGGGGGCGGGCAGAAGTCAATTGGCCCTCCTCGAGGCGCACGCGAGCCCGAGCGCGGCAATTCTCGTACAGGCCGCGCACGACCCCTTTCTAAGAAACCGGCGCGGAGCGCCGCGGGGGGGTGCGGGGGGCACCCGAGGGGGTGCGGGGGGAGCGGAATCCCCCCGCCCCGTCTCTCATTCTTCCGGTTTGACGGCCGTCGAGAACTTCGTCGCCTGGCCGCGCGCGGCCTGCCGCTGGACGTAGAACCGGATGTACTTGCCCTTCGGAGCCTTCTTGATCGCGGCCTGCAGTTCGTCGACCGACCCCACGGCCGCGCCGTTCACCTCGAGGATGACGTCGCCCTCGAGGAGGTTCGCGTCCGCCGCCGGGGACACGGCCTTGACGTGCGTGATCACGACGCCCTTCGCCGGCTCCGCGCCGATCCCGTACGAGCGGCGCGTGCGCGCGGTCAGGTCGTCGATCTCGAGGCCGAGGAGCTTCTGCCGCGCGGAGGCCCTCCCGTCCTCTTCGTCGGCCACCACCGGCTTCTCGCCGTCCTCGGGCCGCGTCTCGAGCGTCGCGACGGCGGTCTGCTCCTTGCCGTCCCGCAGGAAGGTGAGCGTGATCTTCGCGCCCGGCGCCTTGCTCGACACGTAGTCGATCAGATCGCGGTTGCTCTTGACGGTCACGTCGTCGACGCGCGTGATGATGTCGTCGTGCTTGAGGCCGGCCTTCTCGGCGGGCTTGCCCTTCTCGACGGACTGCACGAACGCGCCCTCGGGAGCCTTGAGACCGTAGGCCTCCTGCCACTTCTTGTTGACGGACTCGACCTGCACGCCGAGGAAGCCGCGCACGACCTTGCCCTTCTTGAGCTGGGGCAGGAGGCGCTTGGCGACGTTCACGGGGACCGCGAAGCCGATGTTCTGCCCGATGCGCGAGATCGCCGTGTTGATCCCGACGACCTCTCCGCTCACGTTCACGAGAGGCCCGCCCGAGTTCCCGAAGTTGATCGCGGCGTCCGTCTGGAGGAGATTCTCGAAGGCGCTCGTCGCGCGCGAGAGGCCCGCGTAGCGGCCCTTCCCGGAGATGACGCCGACCGTGACGGACTTGTCGAAGTTGAGCGGGTCGCCGATCGCCATGACCCACTCGCCGACGCGGATCCTGTCGCTGTCGCCGAGCCGGACGGTCGGAAACGGCTTCGGTCCCTCGATCTTCAGGAGCGCGAGGTCCGTCGCCGCGTCGCGCCCGACGACCTTGGCCTTGTACTCCTCGCGGTCGCCGACCTTCACGTCGACCTTCTCGGCGCCGTCGATCACGTGGTTGTTCGTGAGGATGTAGCCGTCGGACTCGATGATGAATCCCGTGCCGCCCGAGAGCTGCTTCTGGTCCTCGTCGTCGTCGGCGCTCTTGCGCTTCGGGCCGTCCGGGCCGAAGAAGAAGTCGAACGGATCCTGCCCGCCCTCACCGCCGAAGTTGTGGTACGGGCGCGTGAGCTTCTTGCCCTTCACGATGTCCGTCGCCGTGACGGAGACGATCGCGGGCGAGATCTGCTCTGCGATGTCCGCGAAGGACGGCAGCGCGAGCGCGGTGCCGACGGCGGGCCGCGCGGCCGGAGCCGGAGCGGCGGCCGCGGCGGGCGCCGGCGCGGCCTTCTGGGCCGTCGCGAGGCGGGTGAGGTCGAGGCTGCCCGCGAGGATCATCCCGAAGACGACCGATCCGGCGAGCAGGGCGGCGAGAGACAGAACTTTGGTTTTCGTGCGCATGGCGTCCATGAATGATAGGCCCTCGTGGGTCGCCGGCAGGTGGGGTCGCCGGCGCCTGGTCTCTCTACGGGCAAGGTCCGTGCCGGGATTTCCGCGTCACAACGGCGCGGCGGCGTGCGGGGGGTCAGCGCCGGCCGGCCGGCTCCAGGTCCTCGGGACGGATGTTGTAGAAGAACGACACCGTCACGCCCTCGCGGTCCTTGCCGAGGTCCGACGGCAGCGGCCGGAACGGCGAGGAGTGGGCGATCGCGAGGAACGCCGCGTTGTCGAACGGCGGGACGCCCGAGTTCGACAGGATGCGCTCGGCCTCGACGCGCCCGTCCTTGAGGATGTAGAAGCGGATCGTGAGCTTTCCCTTGACGCCGTACCGGGCGAGCGCCGGAACGTCCCAGTTGCGCTTGATCTTCCGGATCATTTCGGCCGCATAGGCGCCCCAGTCGTACCCGACGGTGTCGAACGAGAGGGGACCCGAGTCCACGAAGCCGCCGTCGCGCTCGTATCCGCCGCCGCCCTCCCCGCCCTGCCCGTCCGCCTGGGCGGCGCGTTTGGCGTCCTGAGCGCTGATCGAGCCGAGGTCGAACGAGGGGAGACCGCGCAGCGCCCGTGCGCTCGCGCGCTCGTCGGGCGTCGGAGGGTCGCTCAGCGAGGCGCCCCGCCGGAGGTCCGTCAGCTTTTCCCCCGTCTCGCTCCCCTGCGGCGCGCGGGCCGCCGGCGGCGCCGGGGCGCCCCGCCGCCCGGCATCCATGTCACGGATGCCCGCCTGCGGATAGGCCTTCGGCATGGCCTGAACCGGCTGCTTCGGGTCGCCGCCGTGGGCCTGGCGGTTCATGTCCGAGGGCATCGGGCGCGGCCCCGGCTGCGCAGCCTTGGGGCCGGGGAAGAGCTGGACCGGGATGGCGGGATCCGGCGGGGTCCCCTGCATGAGAGAGAGAAGGCCGAGCGGGTCGGGCTGCGGCTCGTCCGCGCGCCGCTGGGGAAACTTGACCGTGAGCAGCACGATGACGAGGAGGAGATGCAGGATGATCGAGAGCGCGAGCGCGCGCTCCGTGTTGAGGCGCCAGTCGCGGGCCGTCGCCTCGGCGCGCGCCCCGGGCATGAACTCGGGCGTCTCGGCGAGCGCCAGGGCCGAGAACGGGTCCTCCTCCGGCTTGAGGCCCCCGGGAGGCGGCCACGGGGCGAGGTCCTCCTGCCCTTCGACGGCTTCGTCGTTCAGACGAATGACGGTGAGATCGCTGATGGAGTTTCCCCTCGAGAGGGCGCCCGGTTGTCGCGCGGCCCGTTCCTATGGGAAGTCCATGCCACTTCCCTCCGGCATGTTAGCGGCTTTCGCGCCTTGCCCGAGGAGGGCCGCGAGCCTATAATGACCACGCAGCTTTCAAGGGGCTTGAAAGAGGGCATCAGCCCTCTTTTTTTTGCCCCATACGGGCTGCGGGAAGAGCCCGAAACGAATCGATGACCGGAAAAAGCCTGCCGATCGAAGCGGGGACGGTGAGCCTCCTCGGCGAGCGCCTCGAGGCGCTCGGGCTGGAGCTGTGTCACGCGGACTGGAACCCGGGCCGCGGCCGCGCCACGCTGACGCTCTTCATCGACCGGCCGGGCGGTGTCACGCTGGAGGATTGCGAGTCCGCCTCCCGCGAGGCGTCGGAAGTCCTCGACCCGCTCGAAGAGAGCCTGCCCGAGTACGTCCTCGAGGTCTCTTCTCCCGGTCTCGACCGCCCGCTCTGGAAGCTCGCGGACTGCGAGAAGTTCAAGGGCCGCCGCGTCGCCGTGCGCCTCGAGCGCAAGATCGACGGGGCCGCGAAACTCAAGGGAGTCCTCGAGGACGTCCGCGGGGACTCCCTGACGGTCCTTGATGAGGATCAGAAGCGACGCTACACTGTGCGATTCGGCGATGTCCGTATCGCGCGGCTTGTCCCCGAACTGTAAATTCGACGGAGAACACGACACGATGAGCACCCAGCCCCCGACGGAGAACGGCCCGGCGCCCGCAAAGAAGAAGACGAAGGCGCCGAAAGGCGCGGCGAAGCCGCGCGCGAAGGCCGCCAAGGCGGCGGCCGCACCGCCGGCCACGAAGGCCGACGAGATCATCGAAGCCCTCAAGGCCGCCGCGCGCGACAAGGAGATCGATTTCGAGCGCCTCGTCGCCGCGCTGGAAGAGGCGATCGCGACGGCCGCCCGCAAGGTTTACAAGGTGAGAGAGATGGGCGCCCGGTTCGACGCGACGACCGGCCTCCTGACCGCCTGGACCCCCTACCGGGTCGTCGAGCAGAAGACGAAGCCCGAGGAGCCCGAGCCCGAGGCCGTCCTCGACCCGGACGACGTGCCGCTCGGCGCCGCCGCGGCGCCCGTCCCGGTCGCGGCCCCCGTTCCCGTCGACCCCGACAAGGAGATCCGCCTCCCCTGGATCGAGGTCCTTCCCGAGGAAGCGCACGCGCTCCTCGCGGGCGAGCTCGCCGGCCAGAGCTGGCAGGTCATCCGCAACCCGAGGGGCGAGGAGTCCACGGGCGACGAGGAGATCATCGACGCCGCCGCCATCACACTCGGCGACGAGATCCGCCTTTACCGCTCGACGGAGGGCCTCGGCCGCATCGCGGCGCAGAGCGCCAAGCAGGTGCTCTACCAGAAGCTCCGCGAAGCCGAGCGCGACAACATCTACAACGAGTACTTCCCGAAGGTCGGGGAGCTCATCACGGGCACCGTGAAGCGGTTCGAGCGTGGCGACATGATCGTCGACCTCGGCCGCACGGAGGCCGCGATCCCGCGCGAGCACCAGTCGCGCGCGGAGCGCTACACGCAGGGCGAGCGCGTGCGCGGCGTCCTCGTGGACGTCCACAAGAACCCCAAGGGCTCGCAGATCATCCTGTCGCGCACGGCGCCCGAGCTCCTCATGCGCCTCATGGAGATGGAAGTCCCCGAGATCTACGACGGCACCGTCGTGATCCGCGGCTGCGTCCGCCAGCCCGGCGACCGCGCGAAGGTGGCGGTGTCCTCCCGCGAGCGGGACGTCGACCCGGTCGGCGCCTGCGTCGGCATGCGCGGCGCGCGCGTGCAGGCGATCATGCGCGAGCTGCGCGGCGAGCGCATCGACATCATCCAGTACTCGGACGACCTCGTCACGTACGCGCAGAACGCGCTCTCCCCCGCGAAGATCACGCGCGTGTCGGCCATGCCCGCCGACGACGAGGCCGAGCGGGAGATCGACGCCGACGGCGAGCCCATCGAGCCGGTCCCGACGCTCGAGTGCATCGTGGAGGAGGACCAGCTCTCCCTCGCGATCGGCAAGCGCGGCCAGAACGTCCGCCTCGCGGCCGCCCTCATCGGCGCGCGCATCGAAATCAAGAGCGAGCAGGCCGTCAAGGCCGAGGTCGCCGACGCGCTCCAGCGCATGCTCATCGCGTCGCAGCGCCGCGGCACGGACCTCTCCGAGGTGCCCGACCTCGACGCGGCAGCCGCGTCGGCGTTCGAGGCCGCCGGATTCGCCACCGTGGGCGACCTCCTCGACGCCGCCCTCGGCGAAGGCGAGAACCCGCTGGCGGCCGTGGCGCTCGAGCCCGCCGCCCGCGACGCGGCCATCGAGGCCGTGCGCGCCTTCGACGAAGCGCCCGCTGAAGAGGACGAAGAAGAAGAGACCCTCGAGTTCCAGGAAACCGCCGACGAGGAGTCCTCGTCCGCTCCCGTGACGGAGACCCCTGAAAAGTGAAACCGACCGCCGCGAAGTTCACCGTCACCCAGCTCGCGAAGATGATGGGCAAGCCCCCGAAGGAGGTCCTCTTCCTCCTCCAGGGCATCGGCGTCGACGTCAAGACCCCCGATTCCGTTCTCGACGCCGCGACCGCAACCGCCCTCCTGGCGGGCAAGACCCAGGCGCCGAAGTCGCTCATCGTCCGGGGGGCGCCCACCGCCCCGTCCGCCGCCGCCCTCGCGACGGCCGCCGCCGCCAAGGCCAAGACCGAGCGGGCCGCGCTCAAGCGCATCAAGATCGTCGAGAAGACGGCCGACGGCGAGGCCGAGACGTCCGAGGCCGGCGAATTCGCCGAGGCCGGCGCCGAGACTCCGGCCGCCGCTGAAGCCGCCGCCGTTCCCGCTCCGACCCACGCGGACGCGGCCATCGAGCCCGCCCCAGCCGCTCCGGCGGTCGAAGCCGCCGCCGCGCCCGCCGCCCCCGCGCCGAAACCCGAGCCCAGGCCCGAGCCGCCCCCGGCTCCGGCGGTCGCCTCCGTCCCGGTCGCGCACGCCGCGGCAGCTCCCGCACCGCGCCCCGCCGTTCCTCCCATGCGCGTCGCCCGCCCGGCCATGCCGCCCGCGCGTCCGGCCATGCCGCCGTCGCGCCCCGCGCCTCCGCCGGCCCCCGTCGGCGCTCTCCAGCGCCTCCTCAAGCGCGAAGGCACTCTGCCTCCCCGCCCGACCGCGGCTCCGGCCCCGCCGCCCCAGCCGCAGCGTGGAGACCAGATGTCGGCCTACGGCGCAAGCGCCGGCCCGAACTCGCCCGGCGTCACGCACGTGCGGCCCGCGGCGCCGCCTCCCGTTCAGGCGGGCGCCCCGGCGCCTCCCGCCGCTCCCCTCCGTGGAGCCGGCGGACTCGGCCGCGCCGTCATCGCGGCTCCGACTCCGGCCACCGTTCGCCCGATCCGCACCGCGACGCCCGTCATGCCCTCGGGCCCGAGGCCCGGCATGCCGCCCCGCCCCGCGGGCTTCCCGCCGCGCCCCGGTTTCCCGCCGCGCCCCGGCTTCGAGCAGCAGCGCCCCGGCTTCCCGCCGCGGCCCGGCTTCCCGCCGCGCCCCGGCTTCGGACGCCCGCCGCTCGGCGGCCCGGCCGCGCCGCCGCTGCCCGACACCGCGGACCGGCGGAAGAAGGACGCGACGAAGCCCGGACTCGCCGTCAAGAAGGGCGACGCGAAGAAGGCCGAGTCGAAAAAGCCGCGCACGAAGGAAGTCTCCGCGCTCGAAGAAGACGTGCGGGAGTACCTCGGCAGCTACAAGCAGGACACGTACGAGGACATCCCGACGCCGTCGGCCGAAGGCACGGACGAGGCCCTCGCGGCCAAGCCGCTTTCCAAGTCCGCGCAGCGCCGCGCCGGCAAGAAGACGATGGCCACCGAGACCGGCGAGGTCGTCGAGGTCAAGAAGAAGGCCGAGGGGCCCGTCTTCCTCTCGGAAGGCGTCACGATCAAGGAGCTGTCCGAGAAGCTGGGCGTCCTCGCGAAGGACCTCATGAAGTCCCTTCTCGCGCGCGGGATCTTCGCGACGATCAACCAGCCCGTCGAGCAGAAGCTCGCGATCGAGATCGCGAAGGAGTTCGGCGTCGAGGCGGCCGTCGTGTCGTTCGAGGAAGAGCTGGAGCTCTCCCGGCAGCAGACCGCGATCGACCACGCGGCTGACGCGGCGGAGACGAACGCCGCAGACACCTCGGGCGGCGTACGCGTGCCCCGGGCGCCCGTGGTCACCGTCATGGGCCACGTCGACCACGGCAAGACGTCGCTCCTCGACGCCATCCGCAAGGAGAACGTCGCCGAGGGCGAAGCGGGCGGCATCACGCAGCACATCGGCGCCTACCGCGTGGAAACCAAGGGCAAGACGATCGTCTTCCTCGACACGCCGGGCCACGAGGCGTTCACGCTCATGCGTTCGCGCGGCGCCAAGGCGACGGACATCGTCATCCTCGTCGTCGCGGCCGACGACGGCGTCATGCCGCAGACGGCCGAGGCGATCGACCACGCCCGCGCCGCCAAGGTCCCGATCGTCGTCGCGATCAACAAGATCGACAAGCCCGACGCGAACGTCCAGCGCGTCAAGCAGGAGCTCGCCGACAAGGGAGTCCTCGTCGAGGAGTTCGGCGGCGACGTCGTGGCCTGCGAGATCTCCGCGAAGAAGAAGGTCGGGATCGACCAGCTCCTCGAGATGATCCTCCTGCAGGCCGACCTGCTCGAGCTCAAGGCCGTCGCGACGGGCCACGCCCGCGGCGTCGTCCTCGAGTCGCGCCGCGAGGCGGGCAAGGGCACGCTCGCGACCGTTCTCGTCCAGCAGGGGACGCTCCACGTCGGCGACGTGTTCTTCGCGGGCGCCGCCGTCGGCCGCGTCCGCGCCATGCTCGACGACCGCGGGGCGCGTCTCACCGAGGCCGGCCCCGCGACGCCCGTCGAGGTTATGGGCTTCGACACCCTTCCGGACGCCGGCGATACGCTCCAGGTCGTCGAGGACGAGAGCAAGGCCCGGCAGGTGTCCTCGTTCCGCTCCCAGAAGGAGCGCGAGGAATCGCTCGCGAAGTCGTCGCGCATGTCGCTCGACTCGCTCTTCAACCGCATGAAGGAGGGCGTCGCCAAGGATCTCGCGCTGATCGTGAAGGCGGACGTCCACGGCTCCGAGGAGGTCCTCGTCCAGACGCTCGGCAAGCTGCCGTCCGACAAGGTGAAGGTCTCGATCCTCCACTCGGGCGTCGGCGCGATCTCCGTGAACGACGTTCTCCTCGCGGCCGCGTCCGAGGCCATCATCATCGGCTTCAACGTGAAGCCCGAGAAGAAGGCCCAGGATCTCGCCGACCACGAGGGCGTCGAGATCCGGCTCTACTCCGTCATCTACACGCTCAC
Organism: Thermoanaerobaculia bacterium; assembly: GCA_036504335.1. GTDB lineage: Bacteria > Acidobacteriota > Thermoanaerobaculia > UBA5066 > UBA5066 > Fen-183. Next base: position 78,986 of record DASXVJ010000026.1, on the reverse strand, counting down.
GGACGACATCAAGAAGTCCATGGCCGGCCTCCTCGACACCGTCAAGAAGGACGTCACCCGCGGCCACGCCGAGGTGCGCGAGCTCTTCAAGGTGCCGAAGATCGGGGCGGTCGCAGGCTGCATGGTCACGGACGGGTCGATCCCCCGGTCCGCGTCGGTCCGCCTCGTGCGCGACCACCGCGTCATCTACGAGGGGAAGATCGGCTCGCTCAGACGCTTCAAGGACGACGCCTCCGAGGTCAAGCAGGGCTTCGAGTGCGGCATCGGGATCGCCGGCTACCAGGACGTGAAGGTGGGCGACGTGATCGAGGCGTTCGTCGTGGAGGAGACGGCCGCCTCCCTGACCTGAGGCGGTCGCCGTGGTCGTCGCCCTCGCCGTCTTCGACTTCCACCTCCCGGCGTGCCGGGGGTTGAAGGAGAAGCGGGCGTTCCTGAGGCCGCTCAAGGCGCGGCTCAGGGGCGAGTTCGAGATCTCGGCGGCGGAGGTCGCGCACCAGGACCTCCTCCAGCGCGCGATGCTCGGCGTCGCGGCGGTCGGGCCGGACCGGGTGGCGCTCGAGCCCCTGCTCCAGAGGGTGCTCTCGTACGTCGAGGGATATGCGGAAGAGAACGGCGCCGAGATCGCAGCGGCGCGTCACGAGTTCCTGAATTACGGCGACGTCGGCGCCGCCGGAAACGCGTTCGGCGCCACGGGAGACTGACATGGTTCGAGAGAAGAGGGCCGGGCCGCCCAGCCGCAGGCCGAAGCAGGTGGGCGACGTCGTGCGCGCGGAGCTCGCGCGCCTCCTCCGGGAAGAGCTGCGCGACCCCGCGATCGGGTTCGCGACGATCACGGACGTCGTCATGGCCGACGACCTGCGCTCGGCGCGCGTCCACGTCTCCGTCTTCGGAGCCAGGGACCAGTTCGCCAAGACCGTCGCGGCCCTCAACCACGCGCGCGGCCACCTGCGCTCGCTCGTCGGACGCAACTGCGGGCTGCGCTACGCGCCCGACCTGCACTTTACCGAGGACCACACCCTCGAGCGCGGCGCGCGGATCGAGGAGCTCCTCCGCACGATCCCGAAGGCCGACGGGGCCGACGACCCCGGCGAGGCCGAATGACGCGTGACGCCGCGCTCGACGAGGCCTACGGCGCCGTCGCGGACCTCCTCAGGAACGGGCGACGCTTCCTGCTCACGGGCCACCGGAACCCGGACGGCGACGCCCTCGGCTCGGCCCTCGGTCTCGCGCAGGCGCTCGCAGCGGCGGGCAAGCAGGCGCGCGTCGTCATGCGCGACCCCTGGTCCTACGCGTACGACGGGATGCCGGGGATCTCCCGCGTCGAGGTGCTCGACGCCCTGCCCGCCGACTGGCCGGCCGCGTACGACGCGATCCTCGTCATGGAGTGCCCCGAGTCGGATCGCACGGGCTGGCCGAACCTGTTCGCAGGGAGAGTCGTCAACATCGACCACCACCCCGGCAACGCGCGCTACGGCGCGCTGAACCTGGTCGACCTCCCCGCGGCCGCCGTGGGCGAGATCGTCGCGGACCTCCTCGACCTCCTCCAGTGGCCGCTCACGGCCGACGCCGCGACGAACCTGTGGGTCTCGCTCGTGTCGGACACGGGCTCGTTCCGCTACTCGAACACGACGCCGAAGGCGCTCGCGCTCGGCGCGCGGCTCGTCGCGGCGGGTGCGAAGCCGGGGCCCGTGAACGAGTTCCTTTTCGAGGCGGCGCCGCTGTCCTCGCTGAAGCTCGAGGCGCTCGTCCTCGGCACGCTCGCCCTTCACGCGGGCGGCGCCGTCGCGACCGTCGAGCTTCCCCGCCGCTTCTTCGCCGAGAGCGGGGCGCAGGAGTCCGACACCGAAGGGCTCGTGAACCGCGCGCGCGGGATCCACGGCGTCAAGGCCGCGGCTCTCCTGCGCGAGGGCGAGGAGGGCGAGATCCGCTGCTCGCTCCGCAGCAAGGGCGCCGTCGACGTCCGCGGCGTCGCGGCCCTCCACGGCGGCGGCGGCCACCGCAACGCGGCCGGCTGCCGGATCAAGGGCACGCTCGACGCCGCGAAGGCGGCGCTCGTCACCGAGATCGCCGCAGCCGTCACGGCCGACTCCGCTCCGGAGACGCGTTGAACGTCCGCCCGGCGGGCCCCGACGGGGTGCTCCTCGTCGACAAGCCGGTAAAGCTCACGTCGCACGACGTCGTCGACGTCGCGCGCCGCCTCCTCGGCACGCGCCGCATCGGCCACACGGGCACGCTCGACCCGGCCGCGACCGGCCTGCTCGTCCTGTGCGTCGGCCGCGCGGGGCGCCTGCAGTCGTTCCTGACCGGCTGGGACAAGACGTACGAGGGCACGATCGTCTTCGGCGTCGCGACCGACACGTACGACACCGAGGGCACGCCCGCTGGAGCGCCGCACCCGGGCCCGGCTCCGTCCCGCGAAGCGCTCGAGGACGCCTGCCGCGCGTTCACGGGCGAGATCCTGCAGGTGCCCCCGCCGTACTCGGCCAAGAAGGTCGGCGGGAAGAAATTCTACGAGCTCGCGCGCGCCGGAGAGCCGGTGCCGGACACGCCGAAGAAGGTGACCGTCCGCTCGCTCGAGATCCTCGGCGTCGACGGCGCGGTCGCGCGCTTCCGCGTCGCGTGCACGACCGGCACGTACATCCGGTCGCTCGCGCACGACATCGGAAAGGTCCTCGGCACGGGGGCGCACCTCGGCAGCCTCCGGCGCACGTCGATCGGCCCGTTCCGCCTCGACGAGGCGCGCACGCTGCCGGCTCTGGAAGCCCTCGCGCGCGAGGAACGCTTCGGGAAGCCGTCCTGGATGTCCCTCTCGGAGATCCCGCTGCCGTTCCCGGTCGTGGCGCTCGCGCCCGCGGAGGCCGCGAAGGTGAGGAGCGGCCACGGCGTGCCCGTCCGCGTGCCCGAGGGAGCGGCCGGCGCTTCGATGGTCCGCCTCACGGACGGCGGAGAGCTCCTCGCCCTCGGGATCCTCGAGCCCCTCGGCCGGGGCGCTCTCGCCCTCGCCCGGCCGAAAGTCGTCCTCGCGGGCTGAATCGCCGGGACGACGCGCTCAGGGCGCGTCGCCGAGAAGCCAGGCGTGGCCGACCAGGAAGGTGCCGGTCACACGAAACGAGTTGCGGCCCTTCCTCAGAAGACCGTCCGGGATGCGCAGGACCGGCTCGCTCCAGCGGGCGGGATCGCCCTCCAGGACGGCGTCTCCGATCGGGGCGCCGTTCACGTCGACGCGGACCGTGCCGGCCGGCCCCGCCAGGCGCAGGGCGAGCCGCGCCGCACCTGCGGCGGGCGCGTCGAGATTGAACGCCGCGCTGCCGTCGATCCCGCGAACGCCGTCGGCCGCGCGGCGCCCTTCCCGGCAGGCGAGCGTCAGGACGCGATTCGACGTGAACGTCCCGGCCGTGCGCGGCTGGAAGCGCCACCCGTGAGCCCGCTCACTCGCGACGTCCGCGACGTTGACCGCGTCGAGCACGGGAAGCCCGCTCGCAGCCGCACCGCACGGACCCGGTGACGGTTCCAGGCGGGTCCAGTCGATTTCCCACAACGTCAGGGCCTGGCCGATCGTCGGGACGCTGCGCGGCGGGGACGCAAACACCTTCACGACCCGTCCGCGGAAGGGGTCGAGGTGGGCCTCGTCTCCGTTCTCGTCCCACCGGATCCGGTGCGCGAGGAAGTAACGCGGGCGCTCCTTCCCCTTCCACGAGGTCATGACCTCGAACTTGCTTCCCGCCCAGTCGGCCCAGAAGACCGTCGACGGAGCCATCGCCGCCGTCGTCAGCCCGTAGAGATCGACGAGCCGGCGCTCCGAGCGGAAGCCGATGATTCCGGCGTCGAGGATCGCCGTGCGTTCGTCCGCGGGGAGCCGGTCGCGCATCCACGTCGCGGCGTCGCGGTACTCGACGAAGCCCCGGGCTTCGCGGCCGTATCGCTCGACGAAGTCCACCGACGTCCGCAGCTGCCACAGGAGCAGAACCGCGGCTGCGAGCGCGAAGAGGCCTCCCCGGCCCAGACGCGGGGCGACCGCGCCAAGCCGCGACGCGAGGGCGTCGGCTCCCGGAGGAAGCAGCGCGACGAGCCCGACGACGTAGGGAAGGGAGTAACGGAAATGATGGCTCGAAGACCCCGAAAGGAACGCGACGGCCAGGAGACCTGTGAGAAACCACCCGCCCAGCAGGAGATACGGGCCCGGAGCGCGCGCCCGGACCTCGCCGCGGAGGCCGTGAGCGAGCGCGAGCGCGAACAGCACCCCCGCGAGGGGAGGGAGAAAGACGAGCGTCTCGCGGGCCGCGACGCCCGGGGCGTCCCGCGGGAGGAACGAGCCGGAGACCAGCCCCTCCCCGGCCGACGCGAGAAAACGCCCCGCCACCTTCGCGTGAAAGAGCGGCGAGTACTCCGGGGTGTAGAGCGGAGACTTCGGCCGCGCGGTGTCGGGCCCGATCCGTCCGGTCAGCGCGAGGTTCACGAGGACGAGGACGAGGGGGGCCGCGAACGGGAGCAGCAGCAGCCCGCGCCCGCGCAGGGCGCGGCGCCGCGTCCAGGCGAGCACGAGGACGCAGAGCGCGAGAGCGCACAGCATCGCCTCGGGGCGCGAGAATCCCAGGAGGAGAAGCAGGACGGGAGCGAGGCGCAGGCGCCCGGCTTCCATCTCCCGGACGAGCGTCTCGGCGGAGAGCAGGAAGAGAAAGACCGTCAGCCCGATCTCCATCCCGCTCAGGATTCCCCAGAGACAAGGGCCCGTCGCGAGCACGAGGAGCGCCGAGCACACGGCCACCGACGGCCGGCAGACCCGTCCGACGAAGCGATGCACGAGGAGGCCCGATCCCGCCAGAAACACGGCGCCGAGGCCGAACGCGAAAAGCGCGAGAGCGTCCCCTCGCAGCCCGGCTCGCGCCGGCAGCGCGAGGAGCGCGGGATAGAGGAGGGCGGTCATCCCGGTGCTCGGGGGTTCGCCGGGCCCATAGGAGAAAGGGTGGCCGTCGGCTGCCCGCGACGCGTACTGGAGGTAGATGTAGGAGTCGTCCAGCGGGAAGATGAAGCTGCCGACCGCGTCCAGGTCGGAGGCGAGCACCGCCCCCGCCAGCACGGCGGCCACGGCGACGATCAGGACCCGGGCGTAGCGGGCCGAGAACCCTTTCCGATCGAGCATCTTGGGCCAGTATAGGAAGACCGCGGGCCGGGGCCGCACGTCCGCAACCGCTCGGTTGACCCGCCCCGGCCGGTCGGCTAGACTCCCCGTTCTGAAAAATTAGAGAAGGAACGATAAGACATTGGCCCAGCTCACCACGAAGAAGGCGGAAACGATCACGACGTACCGGCGCCACGACAGCGACACGGGCTCGCCCGAGGTCCAGGTGGCTCTCCTGTCCAAGCGCATTTCCGAGCTGACCGAGCACTTCAAGGCGCACGCCAAGGACCACCATTCCCGGAGGGGCCTCCTCCAGATGGTCGGCCGGCGCCGCCGCCTGCTCGATTACGTGAAGAAGCGCGACGCGGACCGGTACCGCGCGTTGATCGAGCGCCTCGGACTGCGCAAGTAGTCCTTTTCTTCATCGGCAATCGTCCGGCGGCACATCCCGGCCCGCGCCCTGCGGCCCGGGTGAGACGTGCATGCCGGCCGGCGCGCCGGGCCACCGAAAGGAAATGCCCATGCATGAAACCCTGACCGTCGACCTGGATGGACGTCCGCTCACGATCGAGACCGGCAAGATCGCCAAGCAGTCCGACGGCGCAGCCGTCGTGAAGTGCGGCGACACGGTCGTCCTCGTGACCGCCTGCTACGCGAAGGAGTCGAAGGACATCGACTTCCTCCCGCTCACCGTCGAGTACAAGGAATACCAGTACGCGGCGGGCCGGATTCCCGGCGGCTTCTTCAAGCGCGAGGGGCGCCCCACCGAGAAGGAGATTCTGACCTGCCGGATGATCGATCGGCCGTTCCGGCCGCTCTTCCCCGAGGGCTTCAACCACGAGACCCAGATCGTGGGGCTCGTCCTCTCGGCCGACGGCGAGAACGACCCCGACGTGCTCGCGATCAACGGCGCCGCCGCCGCGCTCGCGATCAACACGATTCCGTTCCAGCACGTCCTCGGCGCGGTCCGCGTCGGCAAGATCGGCGACCGGTGGGTCTTCAACCCGACCGCGAAGGAACGCAAGGAGTCCGAGTTCGACCTCGTCGTCGTCGGCACGCACGACGCCGTCTCGATGGTCGAGGCGGGCGCGAAGGAAGTCTCCGAAGCCGTGATGCTCGAGGCGATCCTCCTCGGCCACGCGCAGGTGCGGAAGATCGTCGAGGCGATCGCCGCGATGGCCGCGCGCCGCGGCGTCGTCAAGGCGCCGTTCAAGTCGCCGGCGCCGGTCCCCGAAGAGTTCGCCGCCGCCGTGCGCAAGCAGTGGGAGGGCCCGATGATGGAGGCCCTGACCCACGCCGGGAAGATCGAGTCGTACGCGAAGATCAAGGAAGTCAAGAAGTACGGCGTCGAGCTCGTCCCCGAGGACCAGCCCGAGGCCCGCAAGCTCGCCAAGCGCGCGCTCTCCGAGATGGTCGAGACGCTCACGCGCGAGACCATCCTCAAGCAGCGCAAGCGCCTCGACGGCCGCGCGTTCGACCAGATCCGCCAGATCACGATCGAGGCCGGCGTCCTCCCCCGCACCCACGGCTCGTCGCTCTTCACGCGTGGCGAGACGCAGGCGCTCGTGACGGTCACGCTCGGCACCTCCGACGACACGCAGCTCATCGAGGACCTCGAGGGCGAGTCCGAGCGCGCGTTCCTGCTCCACTACAACTTCCCGCCGTTCTCGGTCGGCGAGGTCAAGCGCTTCGGCTCCCCGGGCCGCCGCGAGATCGGCCACGGCCGCCTCGCCTGGCGCTCGCTTCAGGCCGTCCTGCCCGACGAGAAGTCCTTCCCGTACACGATCCGCGTCGTGTCCGACATCCTCGAGTCCAACGGCTCGTCGTCGATGGCGACGATCTGCGGCGGCTCGATCGCCCTCATGGACGCCGGCGTGCCCGTCAAGGGCGCGGTCGCGGGCGTCGCCATGGGCCTCGTGAAGGAAGGCGACGCGTTCGCGATCCTCACGGACATCGCCGGGCAGGAAGACCACTACGGCGACATGGACTTCAAGGTCGCCGGCACCCGCAAGGGCATCACGGCCCTCCAGATGGACATCAAGATCTCCGGCATCACGCCGCAGATCTTCGAGCAGGCGCTCGAGCAGGCCCGCCACGGCCGCCTCTTCATCCTCGACAAGATGGAGCAGACGCTGCACAACGCGCGCCCCGAGCTCTCGGCGTTCGCGCCGCGCCTTCTCACGATCAACGTCCCCGAGGACAAGATCCGCGACATCATCGGCTCCGGCGGCAAGACGATCCGCGCGCTCCAGAAGGAATACTCCTGCAAGATCGACGTGCAGGACGACGGCACCGTCACGGTCGCTTCCAGCGACATGCCGACCGCCGAGAAGTGCCTCGAGGCCATCCGCCAGCTCACGACGGTGCCCGAAATCGGCACCGAGTACCTCGGCACGGTCGTGCGCATCGAGCCCTACGGCTGCTTCGTGCAGATCCTCCCGGGCATGGACGGGCTCGTCCACATCTCCGAGCTCGCGCCCGGCCGCGTCCGCGAGACGACCGACGTCGTCAAGATGGGCGACAAGATCAAGGTCAAGATCATCGCGATCGATCCGGTCAACGGGAAGGTCAAGCTCTCGCGCCGGCAGGCCCTGACGCCGGAGGAGAGCGCGGCCGAAGTCGAGCGCCTCGGCCTCACGGCCGTCGCGGCCGGCGAGGGCGGCGGCGACGACGACCGCCCGCGGCGCTTCGACCGCGACCGCGGCCCGCGCCCCGGCGGCTTCCGCGGTGGACGCCCGGGCGGCGGCGGCTTCCGCCCCCGCTGAAAACGAAGACGAAGAGAAGGTTTTCTTAGAAGGTCTTAAAGAGAGGCGCCTCGTCGAGGCGCCTCTCGTGCTTTGTGGCCCGTCAGGCACAATCCGCCCATGGCCGAACCAATCGTCGAGCTCTGGGGATTTCCGGACCCGGACATCGAGGCCGTGCGCGGGGTCGTGGAGCGCACGCTGGGCGTCGCGATGGAGCTCCACGAGAGCGCGTCGATCGGCCCGTACTACCACGCGTCCCTCTGCGGCACGCACGCCGACCTCGTGCTGAGGCCGAACCTCGACGCGTCCTTCGACCCGGAGACGGACGACCCGGAAGAGTGTCTCGAGGAGCCCGACTTCCCCGACTTCGGCAGCCTGCTCTACGTCGAATGGGCGACACCCGGCCACACGTGCCGGCAGTCCGTCGACGCGCTGGGCGCCGAGGCGCAGATGCTCATCGTCGAGTAGGAACGGAGGCCCCATGCCCGCATATATCCTCGTCGAGATCGACGTCCATGACGCCGCGGGCTACGCGCGTTACCGCGAGACCGTGATGCCGTCCATCACCGCCTACGGCGGCCGATTCCTCGTCCGCGGCGGCGCGATCGAGACGCTGGAGGGCGACTGGCACCCGCCCAGGCTCGCGATGCTGGAGTTCCCGGATCGCGAGCGCGCGCGCGCCTGGTGGGCGTCGCCGGAATACGCGGGACCAAAGGCCCTGCGGCTCGCGACCGCGCGCTCGCGGATGATCCTCGTCGACGGGGTCTGACCCGGCCTACTTCGTAGCGTCCGGCCTCGAGCCCAGCGTGACCTCGATCGTTTTCTCGACCGTCTGGCCGTTCTCGACCCGCTTGACGACGAGGTTCACCCTCTCGCCCGGCTTTCGGCCCTGCAGCGCGTAGGTGTAGTCGTAGAGGTTGCGGAGCTCCTTGTCGCCGAGCCTGACGATCGTGTCGCCGGCCATGAGCCCCGCCGTCTCCGCGGGCGAGCCGCCCGTGACGCCGGAGAGCTTCACGCCCTTGCCCTCCTCGGAGAAGTCCGGGATGCCGCCGACCCACACCCGGAAGCTGCGCGATCCCCCGCCCGCCGGCGCGCCGCCCTTCACCTCGGCGTAGGCGATGCGCATGGGCTCGGACGCGACCGCGACGACGATCGGCTCGATGAACTTCACGACGCGGACGATGCCCTCGGAGTCGATGCGGTCGGCCGTGTCGGAGGGCTTGTGATAGTCGCCGTGCGCGCCCGTGAAGACGAAGAGCACGGGCTTTTTCGCCGCGTAGAACGGCGAGTGGTCCGACGGGCCGAAGCCCCCGTCGAGGAGCGCGAGCTTGAGGTTCGCGTCCTTGTTGGACGTCTCGACGAAGCCCTTCCAGGCCGGCGAGGTGCCCGCGCCCTGGACGTCGAGCTTGTTCTCGCGGAGCCGTCCGACCATGTCGAGGTTGAACATCGCCACGACCGAGTCCCAGGGCACGGTCGGGTTCTTCGTGAAGTGGAGGGCGCCCAGCGTGCCGAGCTCCTCCGCCGCGAACGAGATGAAGAGGACGGACCGCGGGAGCGTGGCGCGACGGGCGACGAGGTCGCGCGCCGTCTCGAGAAGCGCGGCGACGCCGGACGCGTTGTCGTCGGCGCCGTGGTGGATCTGCGGCCCGCTCGCCGAGGCGAGAGACGTCGTGCCGCCGAGCCCGAGGTGGTCCCAGTGTGCGCCGACGATCACGACCTCGGCGCTCTTCGCGGGGTCCGTGCCCTTCAGGAGACCGATCACGTTGGCCGCCTTGACGCGGCGGGGCGTGACGTCGACGTTCACGGCGGCGCGGGCGCCGGCGACGGCGAACGACGCCGGCTTTTTCGTGTCGTCGATGGCCTTCTGCGCCGCCTCGAGCGTCCTGCCGGGGCCGGCGAGGAGAGCCTCGGCGACGGGCCGGCGGACGGAGACCGCGACGATGCCGGCGTCCGAGAACGCCGCATCCGTGCGCAGCGCGATGAGGTCGTCCGTCACGTCCTTCGTGAGCGGGCCCGCGGCCACGAGCATGGCCTTCGCGCCCTTCTCGCGCGCGACGGCCGCCTTGAAGCGGAGCGCCGCGAACGGCGAGAACGCGGACTTCTCGTCGTCGCCGTCCGGGCTGTAGCGCAGGACGAGGACGATCTTGTCCTTCACGTCGAGCCCGGCGTAGTCGTCGTACCCGAGGTCCTTGGCGACGATGCCGTAGCCCGCGAACACGACGTCACCCTCGGCGACGCCCGCGGCCGAGAACGCGAGTGGCCGGAAGTCGTTGCCGGCGGTCCAGGCCTTCTTCGCCCCGGCGGCCGTCTCGAGGCGGTTCTTCGCGCCGAGGTCGACGCCGTCGATGAAGTCGAAAGGCTGCAGCCATGCGCCGTTCGGGCCGGCGGGCGCAAGCCCGATCTTCCTGAACTGCTCGGCGACCCAGGCGGCGGCGCGGTCGCCATCCACGGTGCCCGCTCGACGGCCCTTGAGGTCGTCTGAAGCCAGGAAGGCGACGTCTGCCTTCACGCGGGTCGCGGCGGGCGACAAGACCGGCGCCGGCGCGGGCTGCGCGAGAAGACCGCTGGAAAAGGCGAGGAGTGCGATCGAGGCGGCGACGCGGAACGTCTTCATCCCGGGATCATTACCACGGAATTTCCGCTCCCGCGATAGAGCAGCCGCACTCAGGGCGCCAACGGCCGGAGCGGCCCTATCTTTGCCCATGATGGTCGTCTCGAGGAAGGAAGAATCGATGGAACTCCCCCGGTTGCTCGAAGAAACGCGCGCGGAAGCGGTCGCGGACGCGATCCAGGGCCTCTCCCGCGCGACGCTGCCCCACTACACCGCCAGCCGCGCCGAGCAGAATCGCGAGAGGCTCGCGAAGCTCTACGACCTGACGGCCGACTGTGTCGCCACGCGGACGCTTCTCCCGATGATCGAGTACGCGCAGGGCGTCGCCCGCGAGCGCTACAAGGACGGCTTCGACCTCGAGGAGGTCCACACGGCCTTCAACGTGCTCGAGGAAGTCATCTGGCGGCGGATCACGGCCCGCATGGAGCCGTTGCAGTACCCCGAGGCGTTCGGACTCGTCAGCACGGTGCTCGGCGCGGGCAAGCAGGCGCTCGCCATCGAGTACGTCGCCCTCGTGAGCCGGAACCGCGACGCCCACTCGCTGGACCTCAGGGCGCTCTTCAAGGGCACGACGTAGGATCAGGATCACGTGGCGCGAGTCCCCGAGTCCGTCGCCTCGTTCCTGCAGGGCACGCGCTTCGCCGTGGCGGGCGTGTCGCGCGAGGGGAACCTGCCCGCGAACGCCATCTTCAGGAAGCTGAAGGCTGCGGGGTACGACGCCGTGCCCGTGAACCCGAACGCGGAGACGGTCGAGGGCGTCGCCTGCTACCCGAACCTCGCGGCCATTCCCGGAGCCGTCGACGGCCTCGTGATCGCCGCCCACCCGGACGTCGCCGCGGGCCTCGTCAAACAAGCGGCCGCGCGCGGGGTGAAGCACGTCTGGTTCCACCGCTCGTTCGGCGAGGGCAGCGTCTCGGACGCCGCGCTGGAGGCCTGCCGCGCCGCCGGGATCGCGCCGATCGTGGGCGGATGCCCGCTGATGTACTGCGCCCCCGTGGACGTCGCGCACCGCTGCTTCCGGTGGTGGCTCGGATTCAAGGGCCGCCTGCCCGCGTGACGGGACGCCGGGTCGGCGCCGCGCGGAACCGCTAGGGCTTCGATGCGCGGCGCGCGGTCTTGCGCCGGTCGCGCGCGCTCGGACGCGGGGCCGCCCGGCGTTCGGCGACGCCGCGCCGCTCGCCGACGCGCCGCTCGCGGCGCAGGTACCGCCGGGGAATCGGCTCGAACACCTCGCCGCGGCGGACGAGGTCGCGGATCGTCTCGTGGACTTCCTCGACCGTGGCCGCGACGGCCGCCGCGATCTCGCGCTCGCTGCGCAGGAGATTTCCCGTCACGGCCCCCTCGAGGTACGTCAGGATCCGCGCGCTCAGGTTCGTATGGCCCATGGCCTCGGACTATATAGCGGGGCCGTCGTAAGCTGCCCGCCCGGAGGTCTCCATGTCCGCCAGAATCCCGCCCCTCGGGCTCGCCGCCGCCGCGCTCGTCCTCACGGGCTGCGCGTCCGCGCCGCCCCCCGCCCCCGCCCACTACCCGTCTTCGCCCGCGACGCTGCCCTTCTCGGAGGCCGTCCGCGACGGCGACCTCCTCTTCGTCTCGGGCCAGATCGGCAATCCGCCGGGCACGCTCGGGCTCGTGCCCGGCGGGATGCGCGCCGAGGCCGCGCAGGCGCTGGAGAACATCCGCGCCATCGTGGAGCGCCACGGATCGAGCATGACCCAGGTCGTGAAGTGCACCGTGTTCCTCGCCGACATCAGGGAATGGGGCGACTTCAACGAGGTGTATCGCAAGGCATTCCCCGGCAAGCTTCCCGCGCGCAGCGCGCTCGGCGCGAGCGGCCTCGCGCTCGGCGCGCGCGTCGAGGTGGAGTGCATCGCCCATGTTCCACAGAAAAAGAGGTAGCCATGTCGAACGTCCCGCTTCCCTCCGGACCCGTTCCCCTTCCCGACCTCGTGGCCCTGCAGCCGGGTGCCGTCGTGAGCCGCACGCTCGTGAAGACGGGCGGCGGCACCGTGACGGCCTTCGCGTTCGACGCGGGCGAGGCTCTCTCCGAGCACTCGGCGCCGTTCGACGCGCTCGTGATCGGCGTCGAGGGCGAGGCCGAGGTCTCGATCTCGAGAGCTCCCCACCGCGTGAAGGCGGGCGACCTCCTGCGCCTCCCGGCGAACGAACCGCACGGCTTGAAAGCGGTCACGCCTTTCAAGATGATCCTCGTCATGGTGAAAGCGTGACGGGAAAGATTCTGGCGGCCCTCGCGGCCGCGGCGGCGCTCTCGGGCTGCGGCTCCTTCGCGGAGCAGGACGACGCTCCCGCGCGGATCGAGGCGGCCCTGCAGGCCTGGGCGAAGACCGAGGGGAAAGAGATGAAGAGCGGCTCCCTGCAGCTCCTCGGCCCGAGCGCGCTGCAGAACGGGACGTTCAAACAGAAGACCCGCCTCCCGGACGGCAAGGTCGTGGAAACGCAGGGCACGTTCGAGGCGGAGTGGGACCGCCAGCCCGACGGCTCGTGGCTCGTCGCCCGCATGACGATCAACCCGCCGCCCTTCACGCCGACGGACGCGGGCTCGGTGCCGTGAGCGCCGCACGCGCGAAGGTCTACGACCACGCGTACTTTCAGACCTGGTATCGCGACCCGAAGAAGGCGATCGTGCGCCGCGCGGACCTCGAGCGGAAGGTCGCGATGGCGCTCGGCGCCGCCGAGCACCTCATCGGACGTGCCGTCGACTCCGTGCTCGACGTCGGCTGCGGCGAAGGCTCGTGGCAGCCCATCCTCCGCAAGCTCCGGCCCCGCCTGAAGTACCTCGGCCTCGACACGAGCGAATACGCGATCCGGCGCTACGGCCGCGCGCGGAACCTGCGTTCCGGCTCGTGGGGCCAGCTCCCCGGGATGCGCTTCGGCGGACCGTTCGACCTCGTCGTCTGCTCGGACGCGCTCCATTACGTGCCCACGAAGGAGTTCCTGCGGGGGCTCGGCGGACTGCCCGCGCTCGTCGGCGGCGTCGCGTACCTCGACTTCCTGACGTCGGACGACGACCTCGAGACCGGACTCGAGGGCGACCTCGTGGAATTCCGGAAGCGCACGGCCGCGTGGTACCGGAAGAAGCTGCGCGCGACGGGACTGGTGGAGTGCGGCCTCGGGATCTGGGCCGCGCAGGACCTCGCCCCTGCCCTCACGGCACTGGAACGGGCAGAATGAGTCTCATGAAGAACGCCCGCCCCAGCCCCGACGAGTACGACAAGGCCTTCGAACGCTACGTCTCGCGCGTCCCGGAGACGGACGTCCTCGCCGCCCTGGAGGCCCAGCCGGCCGAGATGGCCGCGGCGCTCGCGTCCGTGCCTCCTGCGCGCGAGGAGTACCGCTATGCGCCCGGCAAGTGGACGGTGCGCGGCGTGCTCGGCCACATCCTCGACGCCGAGCGCGTCTTCGGCTACCGAGCCCTGTGCATCTCGCGCGGCGAGAAGGCCTCGCTGCCGGCCTTCGAGGAGGACGATTATGCCGCGCGGGCCGGCCACGACAGCCGGCCCGTCGCGTCGCTCCTCGAGGAGTTCGCGACCCTGCGGAAGAGCCACGTCCTCATGCTCCGCCACGTCGACGACGAGGCGTGGACGCGCTTCGGCACCGCGAACTCCCTGCCCGTGACGCCGCGTGCGATCGCGTACATCCTCGTCGGCCATGCCCGGCACCACGTCGCCGTCCTGAAAGACAAGTACGGTGTCGATTGACTTGCGCCTGACTTGCGACTAACGTTCCACGCCCCATGGATGGGCGCGGGGACGGGAAGCACGGCGGGCCGCCGGGACGCGACATGCTCGGCCCGCTGGTGGACCGCGACCCTGGGAAGGCGTACGTCGGCCCCGGAGCGCACAAGGAAAACCTGCGCAGGCGCGACTACGCGCGCCCCGCGGCGAGCGGGCGCCGCGGGCGTCCGTACGCCGAGCTGCGTGCGGCGTCGGCGTTCTCGTTCCTGAACGGCGCCTCGCTGCCGGAGGACCTCGCCGAGACCGCCGCCGCCCTCGACCTCCCCGCCATGGCGCTCATCGACACGAACGGCCTCTCCGGCGCCCCGCGCTTCTGGAAGGCGGCGAAGCAGGCGGGCATCAAGGCGCTCGTCGGGGCGGAGGTGGTGCTCGGGAGGGGTTCGAAGAGCACGAAGAATTCTTTGAAGGTTAAGAGGGGAAAGAGCGATGCGCGCGAAGCAGCCGATGCGTTGCGAAGAGGGGCCTCGCCCCCTCAACCATTCGAAGAAATCCGAAATCGGCGCTCCGACCTGCTTCTGTCCGGCCCGCTCGGCCTCGTCCCTCCCCCTCTTCCTCCCGGAGTCTCTCTCCCCCGCCTGACCCTCCTCGCCGAAAACCAGAGGGGCTACAAGAACCTCTGCTCGCTTCTCACCGCCGCCGCGGCCGGCAAGCCGAAGGGGCAGGCGGCCGCCGCGTGGGAAGACGTCGCCGCGCACGCGGAGGGGCTGCACGTCCTGACGGGAGGCGAGGAGAGCGCCGTCACGCGCGCACTCGTCTCGGGCGGCCCCGAGGCGGCCGGCCGGGAGCTGGACCGGCTTGTTTCGCTCTTCCCGGGGCGCGTCCACGTGGAGCTTCAGCGCCATCTCCTGCGCGGCGAGGAGCACGCGAACCGTGCGCTCCTCGACCTGGCGCGCGCGCGGCGGCTGCCGGTCCTCGCGACGAACGGCGTCCGCTACGCGCAGAGGCGCGACAAGGACCTCTTCGACGCGCTCACGTGCATCCGCCACCACACGCACCTCGACGCGGCCGGGACGAAGCTCCACGCCGGGCGCGAGCGGCACCTGAAGTCCGCCGCCGACATGCAGACGCTTTTTTCGGACCTGCCGGGAGTCCTCGAGGAGAGCGCGGTGCTCGCCTCGCGCCTTTCGTTCACGCTCGCCGACCTCGGCTACCGCTTCCCCGAATACCCGATCCCGCCGGGCGAGACGCCGTCGTCACATCTGAGACGGGTGACGTGGGAAGGCGCGCGCGGGCGCTTCCGGCCGCTCACGACGAAGGCGCAGGCGCAGCTCACGAAGGAGCTGAACCTCATCGAGAAGCTCGACCTCGCGGGCTACTTCCTCATCGTCTGGGACATCGTGAACTTCTGCAAACGCGAGCGCATCCTCGTGCAGGGCCGCGGCTCGGCCGCGAACAGCGCCGTCTGCTACGCGCTCTCGATCACGGCCGTCGACCCCGTGCGCATGGAGCTCCTCTTCGAGCGCTTTCTCTCGGAGGAGCGCGGCGAGTGGCCCGACATCGACCTCGACCTCCCCTCGGGCGACCAGCGGGAGAAGGTCATCCAGCACGTCTACGCGACGTACGGCGCGCACGGCTCCGCGATGACGGCGAACGTCATCACGTACCGCGACCGCTCGGCCGCGCGCGAGATGGCCAAGGCCGTCGGCTTCGCGCCGGACCAGGTCGACACGCTCGCCAAGCACCTCGGGCGGTACAGCTTCGGCGAGTACCGCGACGGGCAGCGCGACCTCTCGGCCGAGATGGCCGCCGCCGGCTTCGACCCCGGCGAGGCCCGCGTGAAGCACTTCGGGTCGCTCTTCATGCGCGTCCAGAACCTGCCGCGGCACCTCGGGCAGCACTCGGGCGGCATGGTCGTGGCCATGGGTCGGCTCTCGGAGGTCGTGCCGCTCGAGCCCGCCGCGATGGAGGGGCGCGTCGTCATCCAGTGGGACAAGGACGACTGTGCGGACCTCGGGATCGTGAAGGTGGACCTCCTCGGCCTCGGGATGCTCGGCGCGATCGAGAGGACGATCCCGATGATCGAGGCGCACGAAGGCGAGAAGGTGGACCTCGCGCACATCCCGCACGACGACCCGGCGGTCTACGCGATGCTCCAGAAGGCCGACACGATCGGCCTCTTCCAGGTGGAGAGCCGCGCGCAGATGGCGTCCCTCCCGCGGCACATGCCGATGGTCTTCTACGACATCGTCGTGCAGGTCGCGATCATCCGGCCCGGGCCGATCGTGGGCGGGATGGTCCACCCGTTCTTCGACCGGCGGCAGGGCAAGGCGCCCGTCGTGTACCCGCACCCGTGCCTCGAGCCGATCCTCAAGCGCACGCTCGGCGTGCCGCTCTTCCAGGAGCAGCTCCTGAAGATCGCGATGGTGGCGGCCGGGTTCACGGGCGGCGAGGCCGAGGAGCTGCGCCGCGCGATGGGGTTCAAGCGCTCGGAGGAGCGCATGGGCGCGATCGAGGCGCGCCTGAGGTCCGGGATGGCGAAGAACGGCATCACGGGCCCCGCGCAGGACCAGATCGTCAAGTCCATCACGTCCTTCGCGCTCTACGGCTTTCCCGAGTCGCACGCGGCCAGCTTCGCGCTCATCGCGTACGCGAGCGCGTGGCTCAAGGCGCACCACCCGGCGGCGTTCACGGCGTGCCTCCTGAACGCGTGGCCGATGGGCTTCTACCATCCGGCCACGATCGTGAAGGACATCCAGCGAAAGGGCGTCACGGTCCTGCCCATCGACGTGAACTTCTCGGGGTGGGAGTGCGATTTGGAAAGAGAAAGAAAAGAGGAAGAGAAGATTTTCTTAGAAGGTAAAGAGAGCAGGGCCCCGGGCGCCGCCGTGTCGCGCGACGAATCCCCCTCTTCACCTTCTAAGAAATCTTTCTCTTCTCTTTGTCTTCGCCTCGGGATGCGCTTCATCAAGGGCCTGAAGGAGACGACGGGGAGAGCCATCGAGGAGGAGCGGAAGAAGAGATCCTTTGAAGGTGTTGTCGACTTTTCGCGCCGCTGCCGCCTCCGCCCCGACGAGATGACCTTGATCGCGTATTCCGGCGCGCTCGCTTCTCTCGGCATCTCCCGCCGCACCGCCCTCTGGCAGGTGGCGGAAGTTTCCCGCCCGCTCGGGACCCTCTATGAAAATCTTCCTCTTTCTTCCTCTTCGCAAGAATCTCCCCTTCCCGAGATGTCCGCCGTCGAGGAGACGACGGCCGACTATCGCGCGACCGACATGACGGCCGGTCCGCATCTCATCGAGCACCTCAGGCCCCTGCTCTCCGCGAACTCCATCCTCTCGGCGGCCGAGCTCCGGAGCGCGCGCGAGGGCGACCGCGTGAAGGCCGCGGGCGCCGTGATCGTGCGGCAGCGGCCGGGCACCGCGAAGGGCTTCGTGTTCCTGTCGCTCGAGGACGAGAGCGGGATCGTGCAGGCCATCGTCCGGCCCGACCTCTTCAAGGAGAACCGCGCGCTCATCGTCGGGTCGGCGGGCCTCGTCGTGGAGGGGCCGCTCCAGAAGGAAGGCGGGAACGTGTCGGTTCGGGCCGAGCGCTTCTGGCCGCTGCCGTCGCTGCCCGACGTCCCGAGCCACGACTTCCGCTGATCAGCTCCGGGCGATCCGGACGGCTTCGCGCAGCTTCGTCTCGGCCGCCGCGAGCGCGGCGAGGAGGCGCTCCGCCTCGAACGCGGGCGAGCCGTCGCCGTGGAGCGCGCGCCTGAGGCCCGGCAGCGTCTCGGTGCCGCAGCCCGTCTCGGCCGACGGCCCGAGGAGCAGGCTCGAGCGCGCGAAGTCGCGGGCCGAGGGAAGGTCGCGGAAGGCGGCCATCGCGGAGACGACGAGCGGCTCGACTTCCGGCGCGTGTGCGCCGCGAAACGCGTCACCCACGCCGTCCCACGACACGGCCGCTTCACGGAAACGCGCCACCGCCGCGAGAAGATCGCGCCGCTCCGGAAACCGCGCGGACCCTGCAGCCGGCAGGCCCTCGATCTCCTTTCTAAGAAAATCCGAAATTTCCGAGAAATTCCACGCGGGCACGGGCGCGTCGGCGAGAACCGAGGACCACACGGAGAGGATCCGCGCGAGCGAAGCCGACAGGCCCCAGCCGGGGTCGAGATGGCGGCGCGCGAGAAGCGGGTCGTCGTAGCCCGTGTGGTACATCGCGTACGTGCGCCGCCCGTAGCCCACCTGCGCTCCCGGCACGCCCCCCAGCCCGACGAACGGCGCCGTGTCGCCGCTGAAGCCCGGCAGCTGAAGCGTCCCGCGCACGGAGACGAGCGGACGGCCTGTCGCGGGGTCGGGCACGGCGGCGAGGACGTCGTCGAGGGAGCCCGCGAGGCCGGGCGACACGTCCGCCATGAAATCCCACGCGCGCGCGGAGGAGTCGACGTAGAGAAACACCGCGACCTTCCGCGGGAGGTCCGCGAGCCGCTCCTCCACCCACTGCGTCGAGCCGAGCATCCCGTACTCCTCGCCGTCCCAGAACGCGAAGACCACGTCGCGCTCGGGCCGCCAGCCGTCCTTCGCGAGGCGCGAGAGAACGTCCGCGGCCTCGAGAACGGTCGCCGCGCCCGAGACCGGGTCGATCGCGCCGTGGACCCAGGCGTCCGTGTGCGCGGACACGACGATCGCCGCCGCGTCGCGGCGCCGACCGGGGAGAGTCGCCAGGAGATTTCTGAGAGTGGCGCGGCGCTTCGCGCCGCGAACGGAAAGCAAGGCTTCGGATCGGCTCGCGCCGACGCGGTAAGGAACGCGGAACCAGCCGGTCCACGCTTCCGGGGCGGGCGTTCCCTCGATCTTCGCAAGCAACTCTCTGGCGACGCTCTCCGAAATCGGGAGCGCCGGGATCCGGGGCAGGAGGCCCGGAACGGCGCAGGCGCGCGCGCCCGCGGGGTCTCCCGGATAGAGGAAATACCGGAGCATCGAGCCGCGCGGGACGGCCCACGGGTTCAGGTACGGACCCTCCGGAAAGTCCGGCTTGACGACGCCGAGATCGCGCCGCTCCGGGTAGAGGAGAAGCGCCGCGGCGCCCGCCTCCTCGGCGAGGAGCGACTTCATCGAGCGGCAGATTCCCCCGGCGCGCGCGAGGACGATCGCGCCCTTCACGGGAACCCCCGCCTTCGCGAGGAGCGCGTAGTCGCCTCGGTCGCCGTGGTTCGCGTAGACCACGCGCCCGCGCGCCTCGCCGGGGGGCGCCCACGCGAAGAACGGAGTCTCTCGGGCGCCGTCCGTCGAGTACGGATCGGCGGGGAGCGCGCGCTCGGCGAGCTCGAACGCGGGAGCGCCGTCGAGCGCGAGCGACGCCTCTCCCGGCTCGGGCAGGTCGACGTCGAATGCCGAGACCACGACCTCCAGCCCGTCCGCGCGCAACGCGTCGGCCACCGTCTCGACGACGGACGCCTGCGCCGGAGTGCCGGCGCGGTGCGGGAGGGCCGCGAGCGCCTCGACGCGCGCGCCGATGCGCGCGCCGTTCACGAGGCGCTCGACGCGCGCGGAGCGGTGCGCGTACGGGGAGCCGCCGCACGCCGCCGCCGTGAGGGCGAGCGCCGCGAGAGCGGACGCCGCGGACGCGGCGCCGCGCCTCCTCAAGAGCGGCCCGGGCCGTCCGGGCGCGACGTGCGCGACGACGTGTTGCCGCGCCCCAGCCAGTCGCCCGCGACGAGATAGTCCCGCGCGCGGGAAAAGGCGGCGCCGAGCCGGCCGATCTCGCGCGCCACTCCGGCGCGATCGCCCCGCCGGACGGCGTCGTCGAGGCCCGGCAGCGCCGTCGCGGCGCAGCCCGTCGCCTCGGACGGCCCCCAGAGGACGCAGCCGCGGCCGAAGACGCCGCGCGCCCCGAGCGACGCGATCGCCAGGCCCGCGAGGCCGTCGGCCCGCGCGCGATCCCGCGCGCGGCCGGAGCGGGACCGCGCGAACACGTCCCACGCGGCCGCGGCCGACTCGAAAGCGGAGAGGTGCGTGTCGAGAGGGTTGAGAGCTGCGGGCAGCCAGCCCATCGCGCCGGGGTAGCGGGCCTGGATCTCGCGCAGCTCGCGCTGCGTGAACACCGACACCTCGCCGAACCGGAACGGGAAGACGCGCGGCGTCGCGAGCGAGCCGGCGAAGAGCGCGACGGCCTTCGCGAGGGCCGCGGCGCGGACGGAGCCCGGGTCCGCGATCTTCGAGGCGTACGCCGGCGTGTCGTAGAGCGTGTGGTACGCGCCGTACCAGCGGCCGAACCCGAGCTCGGCGGCCGGGACGGCCGTGAAGCCGAGGAACGGCGCCACGTCGCTCGAGAAGCCGGGGAGCGCGGGCTGCCCCGCCGAGTCGGCGAGCGTCTTGCCGGGCGAGAGGGGGTCGGCGACCCGCGGCAGAACCTCGTCGAAGACGCCCCTCAGCCCGGGCGTGAGACTCGCGAAGAGGTCGTTCGCGCGCGCCGCCGAGTCGACGTTGATCGCGGCGGCCACGGGCAGCCCCGACGAACCGAGGTGCGCCTCGACCCAGGCCGTCGAGCCGAACATCCCCGGCTCCTCGCCGTCCCAGAGCGCGAAGAGGACGCCGCGCGCGGGCTGCCAGCCCTTCTCCGCCAGGCGCGCGAGCACTTCGGCCGTCTCGAGGACGACGGCCGCGCCGGAGCCGGGATCGACCGCGCCGTTCACCCACGCGTCGTAGTGGCCCATCACGAGAACCGGCGGCGCTTTCGGGTCGGCGCCCGGAATGGACGCAAGGACGTTGCGCAGCCTTGCGCGGATCGTCCGGCCGCGCACCGTGATCCTGACGCGCGCCTTGCCGGGCCCGAGCGCGTACGGCGCGGCGAGCGTCCCCTTCCAGTCCTTCGGCGGCTCGGGACCCGTCATCTCCCTGAAGAGCGCCTCGGCCGCCTCGGCGGAGATCGCGAGCGCCGGGATCTTCGGCAGCACGTCGACGCCCTGCTCCTTCGCCCGCCGCGGGTCGCCGGGGCGCCGGAAGTACTTCAGGAGCGAGCCGCGCGACGCCGCGGCCGGGTGCGGCCCCGCGCCCTCCGGGTACGCCGGCTTCAGGATCCCCTGGTCCTTCGGCTCGAGGTACACGAGGAGCGCGGCGACGCCGGCCCGCTCGGCGGCCGCGACCTTCTCGCCGCGGCAGACGCCCTGAACGTGGACGATCGCGACCTTGCCGCGCGGGTCGACGCCCGCCTTGCGGAGCGCCTCGTAGTCCCCGGCCGCGCCGAAGTTCGCGTAAACGAGCGGCGCTTCGAGGTCCGCGTCGGGCGCGTAGGCCAGGAACGGCAGCTCGTCCTTCGCGGCGCGCGTCGCGGGATCGCCCGGCACCTCCCGCTCGTGGAGGTCGATCTCGCGCCCTCCGGGGCCCGCGAGCGCGAGGCGCAGCGTGACGGGCTCCCACAGGTCGGCGTCGTGAACGTCGCTCCACGGCTTGAGCCCGGCCGACGCGAGGCGGCGCTCGACCTCGGAGCCCACCTCGCCGTTCGCCGGCGAGCCCGCGCGGTGCGGCTTCGCGGAGAGCACCTCGATCTGGGTCCCGATGCGAGAGGCGGACACGAGGCGGGAGGCGTCCTCACCCCAGCGGTCGAGGAACGTCCGGTTCGCGCGCCACCAGAGAAAGCCGCCCGCAGCCGCGGAAACCGCCACCAGGGCCGCAAGCGCGGCCGCACGGCGCGAGCGCAACAATGGAAACACGGTTTATGGTAGCAGGCCGGTCGGCCCCCGCGAGAGCGCCCGTCAGACGGAGCGCATCAGGAGGCACGCGTTCGTGCCGCCGAACCCGAACGAATTCGAGAGCGCCACGCGGAGGCGCACGTCGCGCGCCGTGTTCGGCGTGTAGTCGAGGTCGCACTCGGGATCGGGCGTCGTGTAGTTGATCGTGGGCGGGATGACGCCGTGACGCATCGCGAGCGCGAGGACGCCGGCCTCGTACCCGCCGGCGGCGCCGAGAAGGTGCCCCGTCATGGACTTGGTGGACGAGACCGCGAGCTTTTTCGCGTGGTCTCCGAAGACCTTCTTGATCGCCGTCGTCTCGATCTTGTCGCCGTGCGGCGTCGACGTGCCGTGGGCGTTGATGTACTGGATCTCGTCGGGATTCGCGCCGGCGTCCTTGAGCGTGTTGAGCATGACGCGCGAGGGGCCGTCGCCGTCCTCGGACGGGGCGCTGATGTGGAACGCGTCGCCGGACATCCCGTAACCGGCGACCTCGGCGTAGATCGCCGCGCCGCGCGCCTTCGCGTGCGCGAAGTCCTCGAGGATCAGGACGCCCGAGCCCTCGCCGAGAACGAAGCCGTCGCGGTCCCTGTCCCAGGGGCGCGAGGCGCTCTTCGGGTCGTCGTTGCGCGTCGAGAGCGCGCGCATCGCGGCGAAGCCGCCGATCGCGAGCGGCGTCACGACGGACTCGGCGCCCCCGGCGATCATCGCGTCCGCGTCGCCGCGGCGGATGATGTTCACGGCGTCGCCGATCGCATGGGCCGACGTCGCGCAGGCCGTCGCCGTGGCCGTGTTCGGGCCCTTGGCGCCGTTGAGGATCGAGACGAGCCCCGCACCCATGTTGACGATCAGCCCCGGAATGAAGAACGGGCTGATGCGGCGCGGCCCCTTCTCGAGGAGCGTCTTGTGCGTCTCCTCGATGAGCGGCAGCCCGCCGATGCCCGATCCGATGCACACGCCGACGCGCTCGGCGTTCTCCTCGTTCACGACGAGGCCGGAGTCCGTCATCGCGTCCTTCGACGCCGCCACCGCGTAGTGGATGAACGTGTCGAACTTCTTGATTTCCTTCTTGTCGAGGAACGCGCCGGGGTCGAAGCCGCGCACCTCACCCGCGATCCGGCAGGCGTAGTCCGTGGCGTCGAACCGCGTCAGCGGGCCGATGCCCGAGACGCCCGCCTTCAGGCTCGCCCAGTTCTCGTCCCGCGTGAGGCCGATGGGCGACACGAGGCCGACGCCCGTGACGGCGACGCGGCGCCGCCCGCGGGCGTCGAGGAGAGGAGCGATCGTTTCCGGCACGAAAGGTTGAGTCCGCGCCGCCTCAGGCCGGCTTGGCGTGGGACTCGATGTAGGAGACCGCGTCCTTGACCTTCTGGATCTTCTCGGCGTCCTCGTCGGGGATCTCGATGCCGAACGCTTCCTCGAAGGCCATGACGAGTTCGACCGTGTCGAGCGAATCCGCGCCGAGATCGTCCACGAACGACGCGTCGGCCTTCACTTCCTCGGCCTGCACGCCGAGCTGCTCGACGATGATGCCCTTGACCTTTTCTTCCACCGAAGTCGACATCGAATCCTCCGAAAATGCATTGTTCTGTCGCGAGGGGAGCATTCTGACCGCACCCACGACTCATTTCAACCCAGGCGCGTCGCCGGGAGCTTACCCGATATGCAGACCGCCGCTCACATTGAGGATGGTCCCGGTCACGTAGGCGGCCGCGTCGGACGCCAGGAAGAGCACCGCGCCGGCCACGTCGTCCCCGGTCCCGAGGCGCCCGAGGACGATCTCACCCACGAGGGCCTTCTTCTGCTCCTCGTTCAGGGCGTCCGTCATGGACGTCTCGATGAAGCCCGGGGCCACGGCGTTCACCGTGATCCCGCGCGAACCGATCTCGCGCGCGAGGGCCTTCGTGAAGCCCGCGACGCCGGCCTTGGCGGCCGCGTAATTCGTCTGGCCGGGATTCCCCATCAGGCCCACGACGGACGTGATGTTCACGATGCGGCCCGCGACCCGCTTCTTGAGCATGGTCTTCGCGGCCTCCTGCGCGCACAGGAAGACGCCGGTCAGGTCGGTCGCGATGACCCGGTCCCACGACTCCTTCGACATGCGCAGGATGAGTCCGTCGTCCGTGATCCCCGCGTTGTTGACGAGGACGTCGAGCTTCCCGTGCTTGTCGACGACGGCCTTGAAACCGGCCGTCACGGAGGCGGGGTCGGCGACGTCCAGCCGGAGCGCCTCGGCCGAGCCGCCCGCGGCGGCGATCGCCTGGGCGACCGCGGCGGCCTTGTCCTCGCTGCGGGCGGCCACGACGACGTGCGCCCCGGCGGCGGCGAGCGCCTTCGCGATGGACTCCCCGATGCCCTGGGAGCCCCCGGTGACGAGCGCGACCTTGCCGGAAAGCGAGAACGAGACGGCCATCGGTGTTCCTTTCGAGTCAGCCTTCTATCAGATCCGTCAGGCGAGGGCGTCGAGCGCCGCGGCCGTGGACGTCGTCTTCACGGCCCAGTCCTTCGCGATGCGCTTTGCGAGGCCCGAGAGGACCGTCCCCGGCCCGACCTCGATCGCGGAGGCGGCCATCCCGGAGAGACGCTGGACGGACTCGACCCAGCGCACGGGCGAGCAGACCTGCCGGCGAAGGGCTTCCCGTGCGGCATCCGCATCGGTCTCGACGTCCGCGTCGGCGTTGTTCACGACGGGGATCGCGAGCGGCGCGAAGGCCGCCGCGTCGAGGAACGGGGAGAGCGCCCGCTCGGCGGGCTGCATGAGCGCGCAGTGGAACGGGGCGGAGACTGGCAGCGGGAGGACGCGCTTGGCGCCCTTCGCCTTGAGGATCTCCCCCGCTTTCGCGACGCCCGCGGCGGAGCCCGCGATGACGGTCTGCTCGGGCGAGTTGAAGTTCGCGGCCGACACGACCTCTCCCGAGGCCGCGGCCGCCTCGGCGCAGGCCTCCACGACGAGCTCGGGATCGAGGCCGATGACGGCCGACATCGCGCCGCGGCCGGCCGGGACGGCCTCCTGCATGAACATTCCGCGGCGCCGCACGAGGACGACGGCGTCCTCGAGCGCGAGCGCGCCCGCGGCGACGAGCGCCGCGTACTCGCCCAGCGAGTGGCCCGCCGCCACCGTGGGGACGACGCCCTTCGCCTTCAGGACCGCGAGCACGGCGACGGCGTGCGTGACGATCGCAGGCTGCGTGACGGCCGTCTGCTTGAGCTCCTCGTCGGTCCCCTCGAACGAAACCTTCGAGACGACGAGGCCGAGCGGCGCGAGCGCCGCATCCGCGCGGGCGTAGACCTCGCGCGCCTCCGGGAACCGCTCGACGAGGTCCTTCCCCATGCCGGCGAACTGCGAGCCCTGGCCGGGAAAGAGGAACGCGACTCCGCTCACGGGGTCACCACCGGACGAGCGCCGCGCCCCACGTCAGTCCGCCGCCGAAGGCCGTGATGAGGATGAGGTCTCCCCGCTTGATCTTCCCGGCGCGCGCGTATTCGTCGAGTGCGATCGGGATCGATGCCGCGCTCGTGTTGCCGTAGCGCGCGATGTTGTTCATGCAGCGTTCGGCGGGGATCTTGAGGCGGTCGGCCGTCGCCGTGAGAATGCGCTCGTTCGCCTGGTGCGGGAGCAGCCATGCGACGTCGTTCTCCGTGAACCCGCTCTCGGCGAGGACTTCCTTGCAGACCTCGACCATCGAGCGGATCGCGGCCTTGAACGTGTCCCCGCCCTTCATCTGGATGAACGTGAGGCGCGCCTCGAGCGTCTCAGGCCGGTTGGGCGGATGCGTCGAGCCGCCGCCGGGCATCGAGATGAAGCACGAGCCCTCGCCGTCCGTGCGGATCGCGGTCGAGAGAACGCCGTGGTCCGAGGAGGTCGCCTTGAGCACCGTCGCGCCGGCCCCGTCGCCGAAGAGGACGCACGTGCCGCGGTCCGTGTAGTCGGTGAAGCGCGTCAGGAACTCGGCGCCGATGAGGAGGATGTTCTTCGCCTTCCCGGACTGCACGAGGCCGTCGGCGACGTGGAGGCCGTAAAGCCAGCCGGAGCAGGCGGCGTTCAGGTCGAACGCGGCGGCCCTCTTCGCGCCGAGCTTGTGCTGCACGACGGGCGCCGCGCCCGGAATCGGGTGGTCGGGCGTGCAGGTCGCGAGGATGATCGTGTCGAGATCCATCGGGACGAGGCCCGCGGCCTCCAGCGCCGGCGTCGCCGCCTTCACGCAGAAGTCCGAAAGGATGTCGCCGGGCCCCGCCATCCGGCGCTCGCGGATGCCGGTGCGCGACGTGATCCAGTCGTCCGAGGTCTCGACCATCTTCTCGAGGTCCGCGTTCGTCAGGATCCGGTCGGGAACGGCCCGGCCGGTGCCGGCGATGGTGGCGTGGAGCATCGGTCCTCCTCCCAGACGGAAAGGCGGGATCTTAACGGGTGAGGGCGGGCGGCGCGAACGTGATCGCCTTCGCGCGGATCTTGTCGGGGATCCGCCGCTGGACGAAATCGTGCGCGGCCTTGATCGCGTTGCGGACGGCCTTGACGTTCGAGCGTCCGTGCCCGATGAAGCACGCGCCGTTCACGCCGAGGAGCGGCGCGCCGCCGTACTCGCTGTAGTCGAGGCGCTTCTTGAAGGACCGGAAGGCGTCCTTCGAGAGAAGGAAGCCCATCGACGCCTGGAGGCTGCGGGTGATCTCCTGCTTGAGCGCCTCCTCGACGAGGTGCGCGAGGCTCTCGGAAACCTTGAGGATCACGTTGCCCGTGAAGCCGTCCGTGACGATGACGTCGACGTCGCCGGAGTAGACGTCGCGGCCCTCGACGTTCCCGATGAAGTTCAGGCCCGACTCCTTCAGGAGGCCGAAGACCTCGCGCGTGGCGTCCGTCCCCTTGCCCTCTTCCTCGCCGACGGACATGAGGCCGATCTTCGGCTTCGCGACGGCGAGGACCTCCTGCGCGTAGAAGTGGCCCATGAGCGCGAACTCGCGGTAGTGCTCGGGGCGGCAGTTGACGTTCGCGCCGACGTCGAGGAGCACCTGCTTCTTCTTGAGGCCCGGGAGCACGGCGGCGAGCGCCGGGCGGTCGATTCCCTCGACGACGCCCATGATCATCTTCGCGACGACCATCGCGGCCCCCGTGTGGCCCGCCGTGAACATCCCGCGCGCGCGCCCGTCGCGGACGCACTCGGCGGCGATGCGGATGGACGCGCGCCGCTTCTTGCGGATCGGGGTGATGGAGGGCTCGTCGAAGAGGACGACCTCGTCCGCGTCCACGACGCCTATCCGGCCGCCCGTGTAACCCGTGCGGAGGAGCTCGGACTCGACCTCTTTTCGCCGCCCCACGAGGAGCGTGTCGAGGCCGAAGTCGATCGCGGCTGCGACCGCCCCCTCCACGTTGACGCGGGGGGCGTGGTCGCCCCCCATCGCGTCGACGGCGATCGTCAAGCTACTTCGTGGCCCCGGTCGTGACCTCGCGGCCCTTGTACCAGCCGCAGGCCGCGCACACGCGGTGCGGCAGCTTCTCGATGCCGCAGTTCGGGCAGTTCGACGTCTGCTTGGGCTTCAGGAAGTCGTGCGCGCGGCGCAGGTCGCGGCGCGTCTTGCTGTGTCGGTGTTTTGGGTTCGGCATCGTCGTCTCCTGTGGTCGGTGCGGGTCCGGAAAGGTCCGCTCGTTCTTTTCAATTCTTCTCGTCGGTTTCGAGGATCGCCTTGAGCGACTTCCACCGCTCGTCCGGGGGCGGCGCGCAGTCGCAGGGGGCCGCGTTGCGGTCGGAACCGCACTGCGGGCAGAGGCCCTTGCAGTCGTCCCGGCAGAGCGCCTTCATCGGCAGCTCGAGCTGCAGCTGCTCCTCGACGAGGGGGTCGAAGGGCACGACGAAGTCCTCGTAATAGAGGACGTCGAGGTCCGCGGCCGAGAGCTCGTCCCCGTCGTCTTCCTCGTTCTTCTCGGCGCCCTTGCCGGCCTTCGCGGCCTTGGCGGGTTTGCCTTCGGCCGGCTTGGCCGCCTTCGGCTTCTCCACCGGCTTCACATGCGCGGGCATGAAGGTCCAGGAGACCTGCTCCTTGCGTCCGAACGGCACGGGGGCGAGGCACCGCGCACAGGCGACCACGCCGGAGAACGCAAGGCGTCCGGTCAGGACGAAGCCGAGGTCGACCCTCTCGAGGCGCCCCGTGAACGAGACCGGCGACAGCGAGAGAAGCTCCGGCCTCTCGAGACGTCCGCTCGGGATCTCGAATTCATGAGAAAGATCGACCGGCTCGTCGAAAGCCGCTTCCAGATTCAGGTCCATGCAGGGAGTCTCCTCAGCGAAGAGGAGCCGCGGAATATAACATGGACCGGATGCGCATTGCCGTCGACGCGCGGCCGCTGGAGGAGAGGCCGACCGGCGTCGGACGCTACCTCGAGGGACTGCTGACCGCCTGGCTGGCCGACCGGCCGGGGGACGGCTTCGTTTTCCTGTCGCCGCGGCCGGTCTTCGTGCCCCCCTCCCTCGAAGGCCGGGTGGCCGTGGCCCCTTCGGCGAAGCTCCCCGGGACGCTGTGGCTCCAGACCGCCGCCGGCCCGGCGGCGCGCCGGGCCGGGGCGGACGCGTTCTTCGGCTGCCTCGGCATCGTCCCCCTCGCGGGCGGGCCGCCTTCGGTCGCAACGGTCCACGACCTGACGCCGATCCTCTTCCCGGAGTGGCACTCCTGGAAGAACCGGCTCGGCTTCACCCCCCTCATCGGCGGAAGCGTCCGGGCCGCGAGGCGGATCGCGGCCGTCTCGGAACAATCGCGGCGCGACCTCGTCGCCCATTTCCCCGACGCGGCCGGGAAGACCTGCGTCGTCCACAACGGCGTCGCGGACTGTCCCGCCCCCGTCGGCGGCCCCGCGCCGAACGAGGGGCGGCCGTACGTGCTGTCGCTCGGCACGCTCGAGCCCCGCAAGAACGTCCAACGCCTCGTGGAGGCGATGGAGTCGATCTGGGACCGGCGCCCGGACTTCCCCGAGCTCGTCCTGGCCGGGACCGAGGGCTGGGGACTGCCCGGCCTCGGGGAGCGCCTGCGCTCCTCGCGCCACGCCGCGCGCATCCGGCGCGCGGGCTATCTCGCGGGCGGCGAGCGCTCCCTCTGGATGTCGGGCGCCCGCGTCTTCGCGTACCCGAGCCTCTACGAGGGCTTCGGCCTGCCGCCGCTCGAGGCGATGGCGCTCGGCACGCCGGTCGTGGCGTCGTCTGCCTCGTCGCTGCCGGAGGTCGTCGGCGACGCCGGGCTCCTCCCCGACCCGAGCGACTCCGCCGCCATCGCCGCGGCGATCGAGCGCGCCCACGACGACGAGGCGTTCCGGCGGTGGGCCGCCGCGAAGGGACCGGCGCGGGCGGCGACGTTCACGTGGGCGTCCGCGGCGCGGAAGATGCGCGCCCTCTTCGAGGAGGCGCTCTCGTGACGCGGCCCCGCGTCCTCGTGGACGCCCGCAAGGCCGCCGACTTCGGGATCGGCAGCTACATCCGTGGCCTGCTCGGGGGCCTCGTGCGGCAGGACCGCTGGGACCTCTGCGCGACCGTTCACCCCGGCGGCGACGCCCTCCTGCCGCCGGGCGTTTCGCCCGTGGCCTGCGACGCGCGCCACTACTCGGTCGCGGAGCTCTTCGCCGTGCGCGGGGCCATCGCGCGGCTGAAGCCCGCCGTCTTCCACGCGCCGCACTACGTCGTGCCGGTCCAGCCGCCGGCGGCCACCGTCGTGACGATCCACGACCTCATGCACCTCACGCGGCCCGAGCACGGCGCGCCGTGGAAGCGCGCATACGCGAAGTGGATGATCGGGCGGGCGATGCGCCTCTCCGCGCGCGTGATCGCCGTGTCGGAGGCGACGCGAGAAGAGATTCTTGCTTTCGGACCCGAGCAAGGCGGCAAGGTCGTCGTGATTCCGAATGGCGTAAGAGGAGATTTCTTCGAATGGGGAGAGAGGGCCGCGCGCGCCCGGGAAGCCCTTCCGCACGAGGAGCAGCCGCTTCGCCCCGAATCACTTTCGAAGGAAATCTCTTCTCATCTTCTCTTTCTCGGCAACGACAAGCAGCACAAGAACCTCGAGGGCCTTCTGCGCGCATGGCCGCACGTGCGCGCCGAACACCCCGCGCTCTGGCTCGTCCTCGCGGGCGTCGAGCCGGGGCGCGAGCTGCCCGAAGGCGTGAAGGCGGTCGGCTTCGTGCCCGACGCAGACGTGCCCGCGCTCGTGGCCCTCGCCGAGGCGCTCGTTCTCCCCTCCTTCGCCGAGGGCTTCGGCCTCCCCGTGCTCGAGGCCCACGCCGCGGGGACGCCCGTGGCGTGCTCCGACCTGCCGGCGCTCCACGAGGCGGGGGGAGAGGCGGCCGTCTTCTTCAACCCCCACGACGCTTCCACGATCGCGAGCGCACTGAACTCCTTGCTTGGAGATGAAGAGAAGAGAAATCTGCTTAGAAAAAAGGGACGCGGGCGAGCCCGCGCCTTCACCTGGGATGCCGTGGCTGAGCGGACGGCCAGGATCTATGAAGAAATTTCCTAGAACATTCGAAGAAAATCTTCTTCCCTCTTCCTCATGAGAGTCGCCCTCGTCCACGACTGGCTGACCGGCACGCGCGGCGGCGAGAAGGTGCTGCTCGAGCTCGTCCGGATGTTCCCGGACGCGCCCGTGTTCACGCTCTTCCACTTCCCCGCGTCCCAGCATCCCGAGATCGAGGCGCGGGAGATCCGGACGACGTTTCTCCAGTCGCTCGTCTCGCCCTCGCGGAACTACCGCCCGCTTCTCCCCCTCTTCTTCGCCGCCGCCGAGACATGGGACCTCACCGGGTACGACCTCGTGATCTCGACGTCGCACTGCGTCGCCAAGAACGCGAGGAAGCACGCCGGGGCTTTCCACCTCTGCTACTGCCACACGCCCGTCCGCTACCTTCACGACCAGTTCGACGCATACTTCCGCGGGCGGTCCGGGCCCGTGGTGCTCGCCGCCCGCCTCGCCCGGGCGCCGCTCGCGGCCTGGGACGTCGCGACGGTGCCGCGCGTCGACGCGTTCCTCGCGAACTCGGCGAACGTGAAGGACCGGATCGCCCGCCTCTGGCGGCGCAAAGCCGTCGTCGTCCCGCCGCCCGTCGACACGGAGTTCTACACGCCGGGCCCCGGCGGGGAGCGCCGCGGGCTCCTGATCGTCTCGGCCCTCGCCCCGTACAAGCGGCTGGACGACGCGATCGAGGCCGCGAACGCCCGGAAGCTTTCCCTCACGATCGCCGGCTTCGGCCCGGAGCGCCGGAGGCTGGAGGCGATGGCCGGTGAGACGGTGGTTTTCGCCGACACTCCCAACGACACCATGCTGCGTCAGCTCTACCGTTCGGCCGAGGCGGTCCTCATGCCGGGCGAGGAGGACTTCGGAATCGTGCCCCTCGAGGCACAGGCCTGCGGCACGCCCGTGATCGCCCTGGGACGCGGCGGCGCGCTCGAGACGGTCCGGGATGGGGAGACGGGCGTCCTGATGCCGGAGCCTGGCGCCGCCTCGCTCCTCGCGGCCCTCGACCGCCTGCGATCGCTGGGGCTCGACCCGGCCGCCGCCGCCGCGAACGCGGCGCGGTTCTCGCGGGAAGCGTTCCGCCGGGGCTTCCGGCGCGCGCTGGACGAGGCGCGCGCCGATCCGGCCGCGTCCCCGAGTAAAATGGCGCCCCCGGTGACCGTGTGATCCGCAGACAGACCCGCCGCCTGCAGGCCGTCTTCCTCACGGCAGACGTGCTCGCGACCGTGCTCGCCCTCTGGGCGGCGTGGCTGATCCGTTTCGAGAGCGTGTGGCCGACGCCCAAGGGCGGGCAGCCGTTCGGAAACTACGCGCCGCTGATCCCGATCCTCCTCGTCGTCTGGCCCGTCGTCTTCTACTTCCACCGCCTCTACCAGATCCGGCGCGACCGTTCCACGATCGACGAGGTTCTCTCGATCCTCGTCGCCGCGACGCTCGGGACGATCCTGCTCGTCGGAATCCTCTCGTTCTGGCGCGGCTTCACCTACACGAGCCGCCAGCTCCTCGTCCTGTTCCTCGTCCTCGACATCGTCCTCGTCTCGCTCGCCCGCTTCGGGATCCGCAAGTACCTCGAGACGATGTGGGCGACGGGCGCCGGAGTTCGGCGCGTGCTCATCGTCGGCGCAGGCCACTCGGGCCGCGCGCTCGCGGACAAGCTCCTCGAGCACCCCGCCACCGGCATGAAGCCCGTCGGCTTCGCGGACGACGACCCCGCCAAGCGCCGGGGAAATTACCGCGGCCTGGACATCCTCGGGGCGACGGGCGAGGTGCGCGACCTGATCCACGCGCACGAAGTCGACACCGTGTTCCTCGCGCTGCCGGTCGAGGCGCACCGCACGATGCTCGCGATCCTGAAGGACGTCGGCAACGAGATGATCGACCTGCGCGTCGTGCCGGACCTCTTCCAGTACGTGACGTTCAAGGCCGGCGTCGAGGATTTCGACGGGCTGCCCGTCATCAACCTCACGCAGATGCCGCTCGAGGGCTGGAACTCGCTCGTGAAGCGCACGATGGACGTCGTCCTCTCGGCGCTCGGTCTCGTCGCGCTCGCGGTGCTCTTCCCGTTCATCGCGCTCGCGATCTGGCTCGAGGACCGCGGCCCGGTGTTCTACGCGCAGGAGCGCATGGGGCTCGACGGCCGACTCTTCCGGATGATCAAGTTCCGGTCGATGCGCGTGAACGCCGAGGACGAGGGCGCGCAGTGGACGCAGGAAAACGACCCGCGGCGCACGCGCGTCGGCGCGTTCCTGCGCAAGACTTCGCTCGACGAGCTGCCGCAGCTCGTGAACGTCTTCACGGGCGACATGTCGCTCGTGGGGCCGCGGCCCGAGAGGCCGGAGTTCGTCAAGGAGTTCAAGGAAAAGTTCCCGCAGTACATGCTCCGCCACCGCGTGCGCGCGGGGATCACGGGCTGGGCCCAGGTCCACGGCTGGCGCGGCAACACGCCGATCGACAAGCGGATCGAGTACGACCTGTACTACATCGAGAACTGGTCCGTCGGCCTCGACGTGAAGATCCTCTGGGCGACGGTGCGCTGGGGCTTCACGCATAAAAATGCTTATTGAGGAAGACGGAGAAGGAAGACGAAGAGAAGGGAAAGAGAAAGATTTTCTTAGAAGGTGAAGAGGCGGGCGGCAGGCAGCCGCACCGGCCTCGCCGCCGCGAGGCGCCCACACACCCTTCTAAGAAATCCGAACGGCCTCTCCCCTGCCGAGCGCCGACCTGAATCGCTCCAGCGTCTCCCCGAGCTTTTTCTTCTCCTCCTCCGAAGCAGAAAATCCTCCGAACGACTCCCGCACGTACGCCTTGACGATGGCGGCGGCGGGTTCGGCCGCTGCGCGGCCGTAAGCCGCCGCCGCCGCGAGCGTCTCGGCGGGCGCGGACGACGGCGTGAGCGGGGCCCCGCGCCTGTGGAGGGCCTTCTGGAGCCGGCGGTACACCGCCGACGCCGGCGGGAGGCCGCGCGTCCCGAAGCGCGCGCGTGAGAGGAGGCGCCGGATCGCCAGCGCGACGAGCGCCGCGAGGAGCGCGAGCGCCCCCGCGCCCGCCCACGCGCGCCCGCCGCCGAGGCGCGCGAGCGCCGCACCGACCCCCGCGCCCGCGCCCTTCAGCGCCTGGGCGGCGCCGCTCGTGGCCTCGCGAAGCCGGCGGAGCATCTCGGCCTGGTCGCTCTGCCCGAACGAGAGGACGAAGCGGTCGTAGAAAAACTCGATTCCGTCCGTCACCTGCCTCAATCGCGCCGAGAGCGGCACCCGCTCGAGCTGCGGCTGGCCCGCGGCCGGCGTCGGATCGAACGTGACCCAGCCCTTCTCCGGTCCGCACCAGACCTCGACCCATGCATGCACGTTGTTTCCGCGCACGAGGACGTACCGGCCGAACGCGCCGATCTCGCCGCCGAGGAAACCCGTCACGAATCGCGCCGGGATGCCGGCGGAGCGCAGGAGAAGGGCCATGGCGCTCGCGTAGGTCTGGCAGTGGCCGGCACGCCTGACCGTCAGGAAGTCCTCGAGCGCGTTCGGCCCGCGCGGCGCGAGGTCGAGCTCGTAGCGGAACGGCTCCCGGTGGAAGACGCCCTCCAGCGCGCGCGCGGCCCCCTCCGGATCGGCCGCCGGGTCGATTCCGGCGAACGCGTCGCGCGCGAACGCGCGCAGGGTCTCGGAGTCAGGCCCGGCGAGGCCGTCTTCTTCGTCGCTCCGGCCGAGGTCGCGCCCCGGACGGCGGCTCGTCGTCACCGTGTACTGGACCGTCGTCTCCGGCTCGAAGCCCAGGCTCACGTTGCGCGCGGCGTCGACGAAGACGAGGGCGCGGCTCGGACTTCGGAACGACGTTTCCGCGAGCCGCAGGCCGTCGGCGCCGGCCGGGACGGGCAGGGCGCGGCTCTGGAGCGGCGTCAGGTCGATCGTCATGGCCTCACCGCTCCCGGGGCGCGGTCCGAGCGGGACGACGCCGCCGCGCGTCCCGGGCGGCACGCTCCCGGAGCGCTCGGGCCTCTTCCAGACCCCGCGCTCGAAGCGGGTCAGGGCGAGCGTCCGGAGGCGCAGAACCGCGCCGGCGTCCAGCGGCTCCTCGCTCGTGATCCGCAGCATGACGCGGTCGCTGTTTTTGAGAGCTCCGAAGACGTCGGGGTCGACGGTGTCCGAAAAGCCCGTGGTGATCTCGCGCCCCGTCTCGCCGCCGCGCACGACCGGAGCCTTCAGGCGCGGCAGGAACAGAAACAGCGGAACCGCGAGGGCCATCGCCGCCGCGACCGACGAGACGAGCGGCCCGAAGCCCGGCAGCGCGCGCGCGGCGCGGTCGCGCTCCCACTCCTCGGGAGCCGCCGCGAGGTCGCGCCAGAGCGCCCACTTCACGAGGACCGTCCACGCGACGCCCGCAACGAGGACGACGTACGGAAGGACCGCGACGTGGAACGACGTCGAGACCGACGCGACGAAGAGCATGGCCGAAAGGACGAGCGCCACCGAGAGATCGCGCTCCTTGCGGATCGCCGCGAGCTTGAAGACGGTCGTGAAGAGGAGCAGGTGGAGCATCGTCTTCAGGAGCGATCGGCTCCCGTAGCGGGCGTCGAAGTAGACGACGGGCAGGTACGCGAGGCCGGCGAGGTTCAGGACCCAGTTCGGGAGGCGCGGGACCGGGCCCCGGCGCGTGCGGGCGAGGAGGAGCCCGAGCGCGAGGACGTAGACCAGAAGGACGAGGAGCTCGAGCGCGTTCGCGAAGAAGAGCGGCACCGGCGCGAGGAGCGCGAGCGACCCCACCGCGAGGACGCGCTCGCGGAGAAACGGCGGCGGGAGGACGCCCGTCGAGGCGCCGGGCGCATCCTTCATGCGGCCCTCCCCTTCGGGCCGGCGCGGAACACGGCCACGCTCGCGGGCAGCGCCCGCGGTGCCGCGGGCCGGTCGGTCGGGCCGACGAGTGCGAGCGCGCGCAGGAGGCCGCGGCGGTGCGCGGGCCCCGCGCCGGGGGGGACGAGCGCGTCGCCGAGGAGGAGGCCGGTGCGGTTCCCGCGCGCGAGGAGCTGCAGCGCGAGGCCGGCGGCCTCGGACACGGACCGCTCGAAGGCCGCGTCCCACGAGGACGGCGCCCCAGGGGGCCGTGCCACGTCGAGCGCGACGAGCGCGTCGCGCCCTTCCTCGGAGGCGCGCTCCTTCACGATGAACTTGCCCTGGCGGGCCGTCTGCGGCCAATGGACGTCGCGCGGGTCGTCGCCGAACCCCGCGTCGCGCAGGTTGCGGATCTCGGGGCCGCGCCCGCGCAGGAAGCTGCGGGGGTCGCCGCCCTCGGCCTGGCGCGGGTCGGGCGGAATCGAGTGGACGATCGCGGGGGCCGGGTACACGAGGCGCTCCTCCGTCAGGGGGTGGACGCGCCCCTTGCGGAAGAGGCCGATCGGATACCCGCTGTAGACGAGGAGGGACTCGAGCGAGCGCAGGCCGCGCTTCGGGAAGACGAGGTCCACCCCGCGCGATGCGGT
This sequence comes from Thermoanaerobaculia bacterium, assembly GCA_036504335.1. Lineage (GTDB taxonomy): Bacteria > Acidobacteriota > Thermoanaerobaculia > UBA5066 > UBA5066 > Fen-183. The sequence goes on along the minus strand of DASXVJ010000026.1, from coordinate 43,161 downwards.
CTCCCCCGGGCCCACGCGGCCGAAGAGGAGCGGCGCGGCCGCGCCGGAGATCTTCACGAGGACGGCGCGGCGCGGAAGGCGGCCCCCGTTCGTGACGCGCAGCGTGAAGCGCGACGGGATTCCCGCGTACAGCTCGGGCGGACCCTCCAGCTCGACCGAGAGTTTCTCGACGTTGCGCCGTGAGACGACGCCCGACACGACGAGCGCGCCGAGGAAGAGCGAGACGAGGATGTAGAGACCGTTGTTGCCCGTGTTCGTGGCGGCCACGGCGACGACGAGCGTGAGGAGGATGAAGCCCAGCCCGAGATTCGTGACGCGCACGAGGATCCCGGGGTCGGCGAGCTTCTTCAGGCGCGAGCGGAGCGTCACGGGACTAGAGGGGAACGGGAATTTCGTCGAGAAGGCGCTGGATCGCGTCGCGCTCGCGCCGCCCGCCGCCGCCGTCCCACGCGCCGGGCTGCGACGCGAGCACGCGGTGCGCGAGCGCCGGGCCGGCGACGCGCTTCACGTCGTCCGGCGTCGCGTACGGGCGCCCCGCGACGAGGGCGCGCGCCTGCACGGCGCGGAAGAAGCCCTGCGCGCCCCGCGGCGACACGCCGAGAAGGAGGTCCTTTCCCGTGCGCGTCCTCGCCACGATCGCGAGGATGTAGTCCATGAGCTTGTCCGCGACCGTGACGCGCTCGGTCGCGTCCTGCGCGGCCTTCAGGTCCTCGAGGTTCATCGCGGGCTGGAGCTGCGCGAGGACGCGGTCCGCGCCGCCCGCGATCAGGAGGCGGCGCTCCTCGTCCGGCGCGGGGTAGCCGAGCGAGATCCGGAGGAGGAACCGGTCGAGTTGCGACTCGGGAAGCGGATACGTCCCGAGGTACTCGACGGGGTTCTGCGTCGCGAGGACGAGGAACGGCTCCGGGAGCGGCCGCGTCACGCCGTCCGAGGACACGGCGCGCTCGTTCATGGCCTGCAGGAGCGCGGACTGCGTCTTCGGCGTCGCGCGGTTGATCTCGTCGGCGAGGAGAACGGGCGTGAAGATCGGCCCGGGATGGAACTCGAACTCCTGCGCGCGCTGATTGAAGACCGTCAGGCCGAGGATGTCGCTCGGCAGCGTGTCCGGCGTGAACTGCAGCCGGTGGACGCCGACGCCGAGCGCCTTCCCGAGCGCCGTCGCGAGCGTCGTCTTGCCGACGCCCGGCACGTCCTCGATGAGGAGGTGGCCGCGCGCGAGGAGACAGACGACGGCGTCCTCGACGGCGGCCGCGGGGCCGCGGTACGCCGTGCGGACCGTCGCGACGAGGCGTCCGATCGACGCGACGACCGTGGCGGCTGCGGGAGCGCTCATTTCAACCCCTTCTCGACCGCCCGGCGCAGGTCGTCCGACGCCCCGAGCTTCATCACGAGGAGGCCGTCCGGAGACTCCACGACCGCGACGCCCGAGAGGCCCACGACGCGCACCGGCCGCGCGCCCGCGAGGACGAGGTTCCCCGAGCCGCCCTCCGAGGCGCCGTCCCCTTCGATCACGTCCGCGCCCGGCTTGCCGCCCCGGAACTCGAACACCGCTTCCCAGGACCCGAGGTCGCTCCAGCCGCAGGCCGAGGGGATCGTGAGGACGCGGCGAGCCTTCTCCATGACGGCGACGTCGATTGAGACCGACGGGGAAGAAGAGAAGATTTCTGCGAATGAGGAGAGATCGCCGGCGCGGTGCGCAGCCAGCGCTCGTCGAGCGGCGTCCAGGACCGCGGGAGCGGTTCTGGAGAGTTCCTCGAATAGCAGAGATGCCCGGAACAGAAAGATGCCGGCGTTCCACAGGAAGCGGCCGGAGGCGAGAAACTCGGCGGCCTTTGCCGCGTCGGGTTTCTCGACGAACCGCTTCACGACACGGGCCGCCGTTGCCCCCCGCTCTCTTCCACTCGAAGAAATCTTCTCTTCTCTTCCGAGGTCTTCGGCCGTCTCCATGTAGCCGTACCCCGTCTCCGGGCGCGTCGGCGGGATGCCGAGGGTGACGAAGGCGTCCTCCTTCGCCGCGACCTTCGCGCCCGCGCGGAGCGCGGCGAGGAACGCGGGCTCGTCGGCGACGGCCTGATCGGAAGGGAGGACCAGGACGACGGCGCGAGGATCGTCCGCGCATGCCGCGAGAACGGACAGCGCGATCGCGGGCGCCGTGTTGCGGCGCGTCGGCTCGAGGACGAAGCGCGACGCGGGCACCTCCGGAAGCTCGGCCGCGAGGAGCGCGCCGTGCGACGCGCGCCCGGAGACCCAGACGTTCTCCGCGCCCGCGACCGCGGCGGCCCGGCGGTACGTCTCGCGCAGGAGCGAGTCCTTTCCCGTGAGAGTAAGGAACGGCTTGGGCCGGACGTCCGTCGAACGCGGCCAGAGGCGCGTGCCGCTGCCTCCCGCGAGGATCAGGGCGCGAACGGACGCGTCGGCCATCGAGACATTGTACGGAGGAACGAAGATTTCATTGAAGGGTGTGTTGCGCTGCGCCGCACGAGAAGCCGCTGCGCGGGTGCCCTGCCCGGGCCCCACTCACCCTTCTAAGAAATCTCCTGCGCGGCCACGATCTGAATCTCCGGCTGCAACTCGACTCCGAATCGTTCCCGGACTGCAGCCTTCATGTCTTCCATCAGCCGCCTCACGTCCTCCGCCGTCGCGCCGCCCGTGTTCACGATGACGTTCGCGTGGACGCGCGAGATTTCCGCCCCGCCGACGCGCCGGCCCTTGAGGCCGCACTCCTCGAGGAGCATTCCCGCAAAGCGGCCCGGAGGGTTCTTGAAGATCGAGCCCGCGTTCGGCTGTTTCGGCAGCGCGTCGCGGCGCCTGGCGGCCACCTCGGCCATCCGGGCGGCGATCTCGGCGGGGGGTTTCGACGTCAGGCGGAAACGGGCCTCCCCGACGACGTCGCCGGTCTCGCAGAGCGACGTCCAGCGGTAGCCGTGGGCGACCGTCGCGGCCGCGGCCGTCCGGACCTCTCCCGCCGGCGAGACGAGCGTCGCCGAGACGAGGACGTCGAAGATCTCCGAGCCGTACGAGCCTGCGTTGATCCGGACGGCGCCGCCGACGGAGGACGGGATCCCCGAGACGTTCTCGACGCCGGAGAGCCCGGCGTCCCGGGCCGCGACCGCGAGCGCCATGAGCGAGACGCCGCCGCCCGCGACGACCTCCGATCCCTCGACACGCGTCTCGCGGAAGGAGCCGGCGAGGACGATCACGACGCCCGGGAAGCCCGCGTCCGGAACGAGAAGGTTCGAGCCCTTGCCGAGGACGAGGATCGGCAGCCGCTCCGCCGAGGCGAAGCGCAGGACGCGCGCGAGGGCGTCCGCGTCGGCCACCTCGACAAAGAGCCGCGCGGGACCGCCGATGCGGAGCGTCGTGCGCGCGGCGAGAGGCTCGCCCTCGCGGGCGGCGACCCCCGGGCTGCGCAGGGCGTCGGGAATCATCCCTTCAGGAGGAGGCCGGCCGCGACCATCGCGGCCGCGACGGCGCCGCCGAGCAGGTCGTCGGCCATGATGCCGAAGCCGCCCGGCAGGTGTTCGAGCCAGCCGATCGGACCCGGCTTCCACACGTCCAGGATGCGGAAGAGGAGAAACGCGAGGAGGATCGTGCCCATGCGCAGAACGACCGCGTCCGCCGGGACGAGCGCGTAGACGGGGATCAGCGCGATCGCCTGCCCGGCGACCTCGTCGACGACGACCTCGGACGGGTCCTTCACTCCCCTGAGGCGCGCGGTCTCCCCCGCGGCGTGGGTTCCGACGACCGCGACGCCGAGCGCGAAGCCGGCGAGCGCCCAGACGCCCCACACGGTCACGACGAGGTGGGCGATCGGGATCGTCGCGAGGCTCCCCCACGTCCCGGGCGCGATCGGCAGGAAACCCGCGCCGAACCACGTCGAGACGAGCGTCGTCACCCGGGCCTCGGCGAAAACCTCGCGCCAGGAGCGAACCGTGCCGGCCCGCACACGAGATTCTTGATTTTCGGAAGACCCGGGACTACTTTGCATGCGTTCCTTCCGCGCGGCCGCCTGATCGTAGGCCGATTCGCCGATAAAGAAGATTTTCTTAGAAGGGTGAATGCGGGCGGTGCAGGGTGTATCCAGCGGCGCCGTTCCGCTCCGTCCCTATAATCCGCCACGCTTTAAGGAGACCACATGGTCGAAGTGAACAAGGACAAACTCAAGGCGCTCGAGCAGGCGATGCAGCAGATCGACCGCCAGTTCGGCAAGGGCGCGCTCGTCCGCCTCGGGGACAAGCCGCAGGAGACGATCCAGGCCATCTCCACCGGCTCCATCGGAGTCGACAACGCCCTCGGCATCGGCGGCGTGCCCCGCGGGCGCGTCCTCGAGATCTTCGGGCCCGAGTCCTCGGGCAAGACGACGCTCACGCTCCACATCATCGCGGAGGCGCAGAAGCGCGGCGGGCTCGCGGCGTTCATCGACGCCGAGCACGCGCTCGACCCCGATTACGCCCGCAAGCTCGGCGTCGACGTCGACAACCTCATGGTCTCGCAGCCCGACTCCGGAGAGCAGGCCCTCGAGATCGCCGAGGCGCTCGTGCGCTCGGCGGCCGTGGATGTCGTCGTCATCGACTCCGTCGCGGCCCTCGTCCCGAAGGCCGAACTCGAGGGCGAGATGGGCGACGCGATGGTCGGCCTCCAGGCGCGCCTCATGTCGCAGGCGCTCCGCAAGCTGACGGCCGTGGTCTCGAAGTCCAAGACGACGCTCATCTTCATCAACCAGATCCGCGAAAAGATCGGCGTCATGTTCGGGAACCCCGAGACGACGACCGGCGGCCGCGCGCTCAAGTTCTACTCGTCGGTGCGCATCGACATCCGCCGCATCAACGCGATCAAGGACGGCGAGGCCGTCGTCGGGTCTCGCACGAAGGTGAAGATCGTCAAGAACAAGGTCGCTCCGCCCTTCCGCACCGCGGAGTTCGACATCGGCTACGGCGAGGGGATCTCCAAGACGGGCGAGCTCGTCGACATCGGCGTCGAGATGAAGATCGTCGAAAAGTCGGGGGCGTGGTTCAGCTATGGCGACCTTCGGGTCGGCCAGGGCCGGGAGAACACGAAACAGTTCTTCCGGGACAATCCCGACATCGCGAACGAGATCGAGAAGAAGATCCGCGCGAACATGGGCCTTCCGACCACGGACGTCATGGCCGCCGGGCCGGTGACGATCGCGACGCCGCATCCCTCGGCCGAACCGAAGTCCGGAAAGGGTTTCGGCAAGAAATAGTCCTGAATCCGTAAACCTTTTCGCGGGGGCTGCGTCCAGCAATTGCGTGCAGCCCCCGCGTATGCCGAACGCAGACTCCGCCAGCGGACGATTTCCCTGGACCCGCCGCACCGCCCTCGAGTACTGGAGCCGGTCGGTCTCGACCTTCTCCCTCTTCGCGACGAGCGTCGTCGCCCTGACCTCGGCCTTCCACGGGGCGCCTCTCCCGCTGGACACGGCGCTCGCGGGACTGGCCCTCGTGGGTCTGCTCCCGGTCGTCTGGGTCGCCCTCGCGCGGCTCGCGGAGCGGCGCTACCTGAGCCGTCCCCCGAAGGGGTTCCTGGCCGCGGCCCTGGGTTTCGGCTGCGGCGGCGTGCTGCTCGTGGCCGTTGCGGTCGCCCTCCTGCAGTCCCGTGCGGTGGACGCCGGCACGCTCCTGCGCGCCGGCGGCGTCCTCGAGGGCTGCTGGACGGCGCTCCTCGTCGCCTGGTTCGTCGCCGTGCTCGCGGTCGAGCCCTGCGGCGACCACATGCACGGACTCTGACGACGTTCCGCCCCTAGAATGCCGGCGTGACGGCGCGCCGGTTCCTCGCGGCCCTCCTCGGGGGTCTGCTCTCCCCTGCCGCTGCAGGGACGATTCCCGGTCCGTACGTCGCCGCGTGGCTCGCCGTCGGTCCTCGCGACGCGCGAATCGCGCGTATCGCCGACCTCCCGATCGCGGCCCACTCGCCGAACGCCCCGGGACTCCTGCTCCGGATCGATGCCACCACCTGGGCCGGAGGCCGCGCGGCGGCCCTCGCGGCGGCGCGCGAGCTTGCCGAGCACGCGCACGGCGCGGGGTGGAAGTGGGGCCTGAAGCTGGACCTGCCGGACGGCGCCGTGCCGGCGGACGCGCGCGCCGCCGAAGCGGCCACCGTCGCGGAGCTCTGGCCGGGGCTCGACGAGATCCTGACAGAGGCAAGGACCGCGGACCTCGTGGCGATTTCCTTCGCAGCGCCTGCGGGCGGCGACTCGAAGGCGCGGGCGTATTTGCTCAGAAAGGTGTCTTCGGGTGCGCGCGCGGCAGCGCCGCATGCGCGAATCGCATTCGAAGCGTTTCCCGGCGCCGCGGGCGATCTCGTGAGCGCGGAGTCCCGTTTCCTCCTTTCAGAAGAAAACACGGCTTATCTCGACCTGATCGCCCTGGCCGGAAACGAACGGACGACCTCCGCGGCGGTCCGAGCCGCCATCGATTCCGTCGCGTTCGGGAAACCCGGCCTCGTCGATCTCGGCGGCTCCGTCCGAAGCCCCGGCGCGCTGCTCGCCGCCGCGGCCCGGCTCGCGCCCGAGAACGTCCCCTTTGTCACCGTTTCGCCCGCGTGGCCGGCGGCAGAGGACGCCATCCTCGAGCGGTTCGGGCGCTTCGTTGCAGGCGATTTCGGGCCCGACACGCGCGCGGCCTCCGTCACAGCGGCCGACGGGTCGGCGCGCGACACGTTCCGTGTCGTGTCTGGAGTCGACCTCGGCGGCGTCGTCCTCGTGCCCGGCACCCGCGACGGATTGCCGGTCGAACCCGGCGCCGTCACGCTGACGCTGGACGCGACGCCCTACGCCTCCGCCGAGATTCTCGAGCTCGCGACGGGAGCCGCGAAGAGGCTCGAGATCCCCGCCTCGGCGGTGCCGGCGCGCCTGACTCTCTCCCTCGCGAAGGGCCCGCTCGCCCTGCGGCTGACCGCGCGGGAGAAGGCGCCGGCCGAGGCTCCGAAGGCGGCGGTCGGCGTTGCGGCGGCGCGCGGCATCACGGCCGAGGAGATCCTCGCCCGGCACCAGGCATGGCGCGCCGCCCGCGACGCGCGCTGGAAGACGCTCACGGCCACGAACTCGCTCTCGATGCGCTTCCGCTTCGCGAACCTCAATAACACGCTCGACCTCACGCTCGCCGGGCCGTTCTTCTACGAGAAGGGGGCGGGCTTCGACTGGGCGTGGCACGACGCGTACTTCAACGGCGTGCGCTGGAAGGCGAAGACGCTTCCCGAGCTGCCGCTCCTGCAGCCCGAGAAGGTCTCGGACATGCCGCTCGCGCTCACGCTCGACGACGCCTACCGCTACGCGCTCGCCGGCGAAGACACGGTCAACGGCGTGGCCTGCTGGTCCCTCGACTTCGAGCCGCGCGTCGCCGTGACGGACAAGCCCTCGTACGCGGGCCGCGTGTGGATCGCCCGGGACGGCTACGGAGCGGTGCGGATCCGCACCCGCCAGCTGAACCTCACGGGCGAGATCCAGGCCGTGGACGAGACGTCGGACTTCACCGACGTCCCGGCGCCCGACGGCGGGCCGCCCCTCCGCTTCCCGACGCGCACGACGGGCCAGTGGATCCTCAAGACGTTTTCGCGCACGACCGTGATCGAGCGCGAGAGCGTCCTCACGGACGTCCGCCTCGACGACGCGTCCTTCCGCGCCGAGCGCGAGGAGGCGTTCGCGTCGAAGGACACGATGGTGCGCGACACGGAGAAGGGCGTCCGCTACCTGGAGAAGACGAAGGACGGCGGCCGCGTCGTCACGGAGGACCGCAAGAGAGGGCACCTCTTCGGTCTCGGCGGCCTCTTCTACGACGGCTCGTACGATTACCCCCTCCCGATCCTCGGCGTCTACTGGGTCGACCTCGACGCGAGCAAGCGGCACGACCAGGTACAGGTCCTCTTCGGCGGCGTGATCCTCGCGGCCTCGTGGAACCAGCCCCGGCTCTTCGGGTCGCCCGTGGACGTCGGCGTGGACCTCTTCGGAATCGCGATCCGCGGTACGGACGCCGTCTTCTCCGGCGGCGAGGAGGACAAGTCTCAGCGCGTGAAGAGCCGCTCCTTCGCGGCCGCGTTCAAGGCCGGCGTGCCCCTTTCGCGCCACCTCAAGCTGACGGGGACCTTGAGCGAATCGCACCGCGACTTCGCGGCGGACGAGAGCGAGACGTCGCCGGCGTTCGTGATCCCCTCGAACCACTGGTTGACGCGCGTCGAAGGCCAGCTCGCGTGGGACTGGCGCGGCTGGGCGCTCACGGGGCGCTGGGCGTGGGGCAAGCGCTCGCAGTGGGACCCATGGGGGTACGCGGGCAACCCCGACTACTCCGCGGACAAGGACGCCCACACGACATGGGGAGCGGAGCTGCAGAAGGACTTCCACCTCCCGCGCTTCCAGCGCATCCGGACGTCGGTCGGCTACCTCGGCTCGGACAACACGGACCGCTTCTCGAAGTACACGTTCGGGTTCTTCGGCGGGACGTCGCTCCGCGGCTTTCGCTCCGGCGCCCTGCGGGCCGAGGAGGCGATCACGTCGAAGTTCGCATACGGCTACGTCATCGGCACGGCGTTCCGCCTCGAGGCGATCTACGAGGACGCGCGGGTGAAGGACGCCGCCGCCGGGCTGGACTGGGCCTACTTCAGCGGCGCGGGGATCTCCGGCGAGTTCGCGGGGCCGTGGGCGACGCTCGTCAGGATCGACGCCGGGACGCCCGTCGCGGGGCGGAACCGGGGCTACAACGGCGTCGTCGTCTCCCTGAACGTCCTGAAGATCTTCTAGCGAAGCATCATGCAGTGCATGCCGCCTTCGCCGCTCGGGTAGAGCGGCAGGGGGACGACGGCGATGCCCGCGTCCCTCCATCTGGCCCGCGACGAGGTCGTACTCCCTCTGCTGACGACCCGGGCGAACGTGCGCCCCGATTCGGGCAGGAGGGCGAAGTCGTCTCCGGGAGGGGCGACCGGCTGGAACCGCGCGCCCGGAGCCACGGTGCTCCCGGCGAGGAAGACGGCAAGCGCCGCCGCCCCGGCCAGCGTTCCAAGGGCCGCGAACGCCACGATTCGACGCGTATCCATCCGGCGGTGTCCGTGTCCCCCGAGTCTATGCGCGGCCCCGTACAATCCGCCCGCCATGAAGACCCGCGCGTTCTCCGCCGCACTCGTCCTCGCGCTCGCTGCTCCCGCAGCCCGGGCCGCCGAACCCGTCCGCTGGAGCGTTGCGGACGAGGCCCGGATCGCGGCCGAGGCCGCGTCCTGGGCTCCGCCGGACTTCAAGCGCCAGCTCGCGAAGCACGGGAAGAGGCTCATGCAGGGCGTTTCGGACGCCGCCGCCGCCGAGGCGCTCGCGCCGGGAGACCCCGCGCACCGCCAGGCCGCGGCCCGGGACACGCGCTCCCTCGCGGCCGCGATCCGGCGCCACTCGGCCTTCGCGGACGTCGCCTGGGCGGCCGGCTCGATCGTGCACGCGGCCGCGATGGCCTACGCGCCGGACGCCCCCGGGACGCCCGGCCCATCGCCGTTTCTCGGTTTCTCCGCCGACCCGTTCGCGGCGCCCGAGACGCTCGCCGCCGCGAAGCTCCCTGCCGCGACCGCCGCTCAGCGCCGCGCCGCCGCCGTCACGCTCACGGCCCGCCTCCTCGCGTGGACCTGGAAGACGGCCGGAGGCGACGCGTCGATCGTGACGCAGTACCCCGAAGCGAAAGGACCCTACCAGCCGTGACCGCCCGCCTCGCGCTCCTCTCCGTCTCGGACCGCACCGGACTCGTCGACTTCGCCCGCGCCCTCGTCGCGCAGGGGTTCAGCCTCCTTTCGACCGGCGGCACGGCGCAGCACCTCTCCTCCGCAGGCCTCGCCGTGACGAACGTCTCGGACCTCACGGGGTTTCCCGAGGTCTTCGGCGGGCGCGTCAAGACGCTCCACCCGAAGCTCTTCGGCGGCATCCTCTTCAACCGCTCCGAGGAGACGCACCGCGCCGAGGCCCGCGAGAACGGCGTCGGCCCGATCGACCTCGTCGTCGTGAACCTCTATCCGTTCGAGGACACCGTCGCGAGGACGGGATCGACGTTCGCCCAGGCGATCGAGAAGATCGACGTCGGCGGGCCGTCGCTCCTCCGCGCGGCCGCGAAGAACCACGCGCACGTCGGCGTCGTCTGCGACCCGGCGGACTACCCCGCCGTCGCCGCGGAGCTCGCCGCGCACGGCAGCGCCCTGACGGACGAGACGCGGACGAAGCTCGCCGCGAAGGTCTTCCGCCGCACCGCCGCGTACGACGCCGCGATCGCACGCTGGATCTCCGGGCAGACGGGCGAGCCCTTCCCCGAGCGCCTGTCGCTGTCGTTCGGGCTCGCGTCGTCCCTGCGCTACGGCGAGAACCCGCACCAGAAGGCGTCCCTCTACGCCGACGCCGCGGCCCACCCGGCGGCGCTCTCCCGCTACGCCTTCGTCCAGGGCAAGGAGCTCTCGTACAACAACTTCCTCGACGCCGACGCCGCGCTCTACACGTCGCGCGTCGTCGGGCCGGACGCGCTCACGATCGTCAAGCACCGGATTCCGTCCGGCGCCGCGACGGGAGCCGCGATGGCCGGGGCCTTCGAGGCCGCCTGGGCGTCGGACCCGATCGCGGGCTTCGGCGGCGTCGTCGCGTATACCGGGACGCTCGACGCGGCGGCCGCCTCGGCGCTGACGTCGCGCTTCCTCGAGGTCGTCGTCGTGCACGCCGTGACCGAAGACGCGAAGCCCGTCCTCGCGAAGAAGCCGAACCTGCGCGTTCTCACCGTCACGCCGGAGGCCGGCCCGCGCCCGCGCCTCGAGGCGCGGGGCATCGACGGCGGCCTCCTCGTGCAGGAAGGCGACCTCCTCCCGGACGAGGAGACGTCGTGGAAGGTCGTCACGAGGCGCGCACCCACCGAGGCCGAGCGCCGCGCGATGCGCTTCGCGAACCTCGTCCTGCGCGGCGTCGTGTCGAACGGCATCGTCGTCGCAACGGAGACCGCGACAGTCGGCATCGGCGGCGGCCGCACGAGCCGCGTGGATGCCTGCCGCGACGCGGCCGGCAAGGCCGGCGAGCGGGCGAAGGGCGCCGTCGCGGCTTCGGACGCGTTCTTCCCGTTCCCGGACGGGCTCGAGGTCCTGACGGGCGCGGGCGTCACGGCGGTCATTCAGCCGGGCGGCTCCGTGAAGGATCCCGACGTCATCGCCGCGGCGGACACCGCCGGCATTGCGATGGTCTTCACGGGGAAGAGACACTTCAGGCATTGAATACACCCGTTCGCACCCACGACATTCGCAATGCGGCCCTGGCATCTCTCGCCGCGCTCGGCTGCTTCTTTACCTGCGAAGCAAGATCTTCTTCGTCCTCCTCCTCTTCGATCCTCTCGAAGATCCGCGCCGCGTACGGGACGCCCGGCTCCGTGTCCTGCACGTTCGTGCAGACGTATGCCCCCGCCGGCTTCGCGGAGACCGCGCCCGAGACGGGAAAGCTCGTCCTGCAATCGCCGGATCGCGTGCGGTTCGACTACGACGGGCCGGAGGGCAAGGTCTTCACGTTCGACGGAGCGGCGGGACGGCAGTACGTCGCGGCCGACCGGCAACTCGTCGTCAGAAAGCTCGCCCCCGGCGACCGCGAGCGCCTCCCGATCGTCTTTCTCGAGTCGGCCGAGGCCCTGCTCGCGCGGTACGTCGCGGCCGAAACGCCCGCGGACAACGGCCTCGTCGAAGTCGTCCTCACCCCGAAGAAGCCCGGGAGCCTGAAATCCGCCTCCCTCCTCACGCTCACCGCGACCGGCGAGGTCAAGCGCCTCGTTCTCGTCGACGCCGCGGGCAACCGCACGACGTTCACGTTCACGCAGAAGATCCCCGGGGCGAAACGCCCCGACTCGGACTTCGCCCTCTCCCCGCCGGAGGGGACGAAGATCCTCACGGAGTGAATCCATGGCCGATCCCACGTTCGACGTCGTCTCCGAAGTGAACCTCCCCGAGGCCCAGAACGCGGTCGCGCAGGCCCAGAAGGAGGTCGCCCAGCGCTACGACCTCAAGGGCTCGTCCGCCGGCATCGAGCAGAAAGAGCGCGAGCTGACGCTGACCGCGGATACGGACTTCGCCCTCAAGGCCGTGAACGACATCCTCCAGACGAAGCTCGTCAAGCGCGGCGTCTCCCTCAAGTCCCTCGAGTACGGGAAGGTCGAGCCCGCGTCGAAGGGGACCGTCCGCCAGGTCGTCACCATCCAGCAGGGCATCGCGACGGAAAAGGCGAAGGAAATCGTCAAGGCGATCAAGGACGCCAAGCTGAAGGTCCAGGTCTCCATCCAGGGGGACCAGCTCCGGGTCTCCGGCAAGAAGAAGGACGACCTGCAGGCCGTGATCGCCCTCCTTCGGGGCGCCGATTTCGGGATTTCGCTCCAGTTCACGAATTTCCGGGGCTAGAGCATCCTGCCCCCTCCACCGGGCGTAAACCGGTCCGAAGGGGCGGTAAGATGCGCCCCTCGCGTATGAGCCAGACCTCTCTCAAGGACCGCCTTCTCGTCGCGACGCTCCCGGCCGAGGAGCGCGAGAACGGCCGCCGCCTCCTCCGGGCGCTCGCCCCCATCGAGGCGAAGCTCAAGGAGGTCGAGACCGTCCTCCTGGACCGGACCCGGTCCGGAATTCCGACGATCGCGCTGATCGGCGACTACCTCGTCGAGGGCGGCGGCAAGCGCATCCGCCCGGCGCTGCTTCTCCTGGGCGCCCACATGCTCGGGTACGAAGGCGACCGCGACGTGCGCTACGGCGCCATGATCGAGTTCATCCACACGGCGACGCTCGTCCACGACGACATCATCGACGACGCCGAGACCCGCCGCGGGCGGACCAGCGTGAACCGCCGGTGGGGCAACGAGCTGACCGTCCTGTTCGGCGACTTCCTCTACATGAAGTCCATGGAGATCGCGCTGGAAGAGGGCGATCTGCGCGTCCTGCGCGTCCTTTCGGACGTGACGCTGCGCATGACGGAGGGCGAGATCATCGGCGCCGAGCGGCGCGGGCTCCTCGACCTCACGCTCGAGGGCTACCTCGACATCGTGCGGAGGAAGACCGCCCTGCTCTTCGCGGGCGCCTGCAAGATCCCGTCTTACCTCGTCACCGACGCCTTCGGGGTCGGCAGCGACGCGTGGGGGGAACGCCTCTGGGACTACGGCCTCTCGCTCGGGATCGCGTTCCAGCTGCAGGACGACCTGCTCGACTACACGGCGAACGAGGCCGACCTCGGCAAGCCCGTCCTGTCCGACCTCAAGGAAGGGAAGCTCACGCTTCCGCTCATCCTCTGCCTGCCCCAGGCGACGCGCACCGAGCGGAAGCTCATCGAGACGGTCGTGAAGGAAGAGGGCTTCGAGTCCGTGCGGCCCGGGCAGATCCTCGAGATCGTCCACCGCCTCGGCGCGCTCGACCGGGCGCACGGCATGGCCGAAGCCCACGCCGAGCGGGCCCGCGAGATCGCCACTTCCTTCCCCGAGACGGCCTCGCGCGAGGGGTTCCTCCTGGCCGCGGAATACGCCGCAAATCGACGTAAGTAATTAAAAACAAGGTAGTGGGTCAGTTTGAGTTTTCTCGGCCTTGACGGCTGAGATGGCGGCCCTAAGATCAGGGCATGCCTACGCGCTCAAGGAGACCCGAGGAGCCCGACCTGAACCAGCTGGCGGCCCGGATCGTGGCCGAGGCTACCGAGACAGCCCCGCACGTCAAGAACCCCGCTGCGGTCGCCTTGGGACGTCTAGGAGGCCAGAAGGGCGGCGTAGCGCGGGCGAAGGCTCTTAGCGCGAAGAAACGGCGAGAGATCGCCCGGAAGGGCGCGCTGGCCCGCTGGAAGAGGACCGAGGACTAAATCGGCGCCTTACCGCCCGGAGTGTTGACTTCGCTGAGTGACCGGTGGAGAATCGGTCACGGAGAACTCAGCGATGGCCGAAACGGCTGCGACAACCATCCCGGGAACACAGGACACGTCGAAGGGTAAGCGACCCACAAAGGGGCTGCCCACCGTGCGGATGTCTCTCGACAAACAGCTTGAGATTCTGCGGGCCTACGCGGCGGCGAGTGGCGACGACGGCAAGGCCGTCTCGAAGGTCGAGGCGGCAAAGCTCGCGAAGGTCCACGAAAGCACGCCTTCTCTCCTCAGCAATTTCTTCGTGGACGCGGGGCTCCTCTCTCGCGAGGGGAAGAAGTACCGGCCCGCCCCCGAGGTCTTCAGCTACCAGAAGATGTGGCAGTGGAAAAAGGAGACGGCGGCCCACAAACTCGCGCCGGTCCTTTCGCGTTCGTGGTTCTGGGCCGTGCTCAAGCCGATGCTCACGATGGGGTCGGTCGAGCGCACAGATGCAATCCCCGTCCTTTCCGAGGCGGCCGGCGCTACAACGAAGGACAAGGCCGAACTGCTCCTGCTTATGGAGTGGCTCCAAGCGGCCGGACTCGTCTCGTCCGATGAGTCGCGTTACAACGTCGTGGAAGCGGGAGAGGTCTCAGAACGAACCGGGCCGCCTCCCGTTCCTGCACCCCCGCCATCGCTCGAGCACAAGCCGCGTCGAGAGAATGCGGGTGGCAGCGGAGCAGATCGCGAGCCCTGGATGGAGCTCCTGCTCCGGAAGTTCCCGGACTTCGATCCATCCTGGTCCGATGAGCTTAAGAAAGGCTGGTTTGAGGCGTTCGAGAAACTCATGGCGAAGGGGGGCCAAGCGCCATGAGGAGATGACCCGGCCGACCGCGTCGGCAATGCGGCGACGCGATGAGGCCGAAAAAAGGACCGCCGCCCCGGAACGCCCGTCTTGGCAGGCATGACGTTCCGAAGCGGCGCACCGCAGGTCTCGCTGTGGGGGCGGTGGCTGGTTGCCCGGCCGGAGACTTTAGACCTTCCGCTGGGGGTTCAATTCCCCCCGCCTCCACTCTTTTCATTCTGCCCCACGTGTCAAGAAAACCCGACCACACCCCTTGACATGCTTGACCGCTCAAGCATATATTGAAGCCATGAACAAGCTGAGTACGGCGAAGCGAGCGCAGGTCGTCGCGGCGCTCGTTGAAGGCAACAGCATCCGTGCCACGTGCCGCATGACGGACGTGGCGAAGGGCACCGTACTCAAGCTCCTCGTTGATCTCGGCCGGGCCTGCGACTCCTATCAGCGCGACGTTCTCGTTGACCTCCCCTGCAAGCGGATTCAGTGCGACGAGATCTGGGCCTTCGTCTATGCGAAGGGCCGGAACGTCACGCCCGAGATGGGACAGAAGGGGGCCGGTTCGGTCTGGACGTGGACAGCCCTCGATGCCGACACGAAGCTGATGGTTTCGTGGCTCGTCGGTGGCCGGGATGCCGGGTTCGCCTCCGCCTTCATGGGCGACGTAGCGCGCCGTCTCCGTAACCGGGTCCAGCTGACGACAGACGGCCACCTGGCGTACCTCACGGCGATTCAAGGCGCCTTCGGTAACGAGATCGACTACGCGCAGCTCATCAAGATATACGGCTCATCGCCCGACGAGGACCAGCGCCGCTACAGCCCCGCGAAGTTCGTCGCCTCCGAGCGGAGGGTAATAAGAGGCAACCCCGACGAACGGCACGTATCCACGTCCTACGTGGAGCGCCAGAACCTCACGATGCGGATGAGCATGCGACGCTTCACGCGACTGACGAACGCCTTCTCGAAGAAGGTAGAAAACCTCGAAGCGGCCGTCGCCCTCCACTTCATGCACTACAACTTCTGCCGGATTCACCAGACCCTTCGGGTCACGCCCGCCATGAAAGCCGGGATCGCGGATCACGTTTGGGAGACGTCGGAAGTACTCGCGCTCCTCGCAGCTTGATCTGGCCCGACCATGCTATGGTCACATTTGACGGGGAATAACCGCGCCCGTAAACTCGTTACGAGTCTACGGGGACAGAAACGGGGCCCCTCATGAGTGTCTAGCATGGCAGGGGAAAGAGACGCCACGGGCGTCAAACCGAAGGGACGCGAGATGGATTCGCTTCAGTTTCGCGTGCTACTAATTCCGCACGGAGACTCGTGGACGGCTCAGTGCTTGGAATACGATCTAGCCACTCAAGGTAAGACACTGAGCGAAACGCAGAAGTGCTTGGAGCTCCTAATCTCCGATCAGATCTCCGTGGACAAGCACTTTGGCCGGAAGCCATTCGCTGGTCTCCCGAAGGCTCCCAAAATCTACTGGGCCGCGTGGACGCGAGCGAGAGAGCTTGCCGCCAAGAGCGCCCCTCGACGTCAGTCGAAGTCGTCCTACAGCTTCATCCACTCGGTGGAGCGGGTAGCCGATAGCGCAGTTGCTTGAAGGTCAGCCCTCCCCAGGCACCGTCATTCGCCCAGTTTCGGCGGCAAGCGGAGCTTGACGGATGGAAACTCGGAGAGATCCCCATCCCCCCTTCGCCGGGCGGTAGCAGCCCGAGCCCGAGGCGAAAAGCGAGATTCCTCGAAAAAAACGGGGTCCAAGTGCTAGCCCCCTGTAGACCCGAGGATGACCATCTGACGCTTACGGCGCACGTCGTGCGTTCCCTCTTGGCGCGCATGGCCGTGGCTGAAAAGGGCTAAGAACCGGTCCGTTTGGCGGGGGTCGCTGCATCATCTATACCATTTAGGCATCACGACTTAGTCAAACTGACCCACTACCAAAAACAAATAAGATAATGCCTTCGAATGATAATAGGGCGGATGCGAAGTCTGCCTAATGCCGGCGGTGCCATCGCCACCTGTGCGCGCCGTAGCCGAAATAAAGAAGGCACCTTCGAAGAAATCCCTTCTTTTTTCTGGCTCTTCTCTTGATTTCGGTTCTCGACAGTCGTACCTTAACCACAACCTATCGTGGGTATGAACAAAGCACCCCACAGCTTCGGGGACGATCAGGAGACCCAATGATCGAAAAGCTGTTCCGTTCGTTCCGCACGCCTTTCGGCGCTTCGGGACGCGAGGACTTCACTCTCGAAGAGGAAGTGGCGCTTTACCGCCACAGGGCCGAGGTCGCCCTCGAGGAGGAGCGTTACTCGGACGCGCTCGTCTTCCTCGCGAAGATCCTCCGGCTCAATCCCTACGACCTGCAGGCCCGGATGACCGTGGCCCACACGTACCACTACGCGCTGAAGGAGCCCACGAAGGCCCTCCTCACGTACGAGAAGGTCATCGCGGCATCGGGTTACGACGACTCCAACTCCTACTCCGTCGCGGCCCGCGAAGGAATCCAGGAGCTGTCCGGAGCCGTCGACACGTCGGCGATTCCCCTTCACGAACTCGTGGAGGAAGAGACCGAGGAAGCCGAGAACACCGCCGGCCGAAGCAACGCGGCCGGATAGAAGGCCCCCGAATCCCGTTTCATTCCCGCTCACGTCGTCATCGACCCCCCGGGCCGGTGACGACTTCCCGTTTGGGGCCACGAGTTCGTTGACGCGATCCGGCACGCCGATTTAGTATCGAACGTGCACCGGACGGCGAACCCTCCCCTCATCAACGCCGCCGCCGTCATCCCCTCCCGCTACGGCGCGGAGCGCTTCCCGGGCAAACCCCTCCACCCCATCGCCGGCGTCCCGATGGTCGTCCGTGTGCTCGACCAGGCGCAGAAGGCCCGCCGCGTGGACCTCGTTCTCGTCGCGACGGACGACGAACGGATCGCGCGGGCGGTCGAGGCGGCGGGAGGCCGGGCCGTGATGACGGACCCGGGCCTCCCCTCGGGGACGGACCGGGTCTGGGCCGCCGTGAAGGACCTGAACGTCGCGGTCGTCCTGAACGTGCAGGGCGACGAGCCGATGATGGACCCGGAGAACGTCGATCGGGTGGCGGGCTTCCTTCTCGACCACCCCGAGTTCCCGCTCGCGACGGTCGCGCTCCCGATCCAGGACGCCGCCGAGATCGCGAACCCGAACAACGTGAAGGTCGTGCGCGCCGACGACGGCCGGGCGCTGTACTTCTCGCGCTCGCCCCTTCCCTATCGGCGGCGGCCCGAGCCGGGCCTCGCGACGCTCAAGCACCTCGGGCTCTACGGCTACCGCAAGGACGCCCTGAGACGCTGGACCTCCCTCCCACCTCATGCGCTCGAGCGCGCCGAGAGCCTCGAGCAGCTGCGCGCGCTCGCCGCGGGGATGGCGATGGCGGTGCTGGACGCGGCGAGCGACTCGATCGGAGTGGACACAGAAGAGGATGCGAAGAGAGTAGAAGAATTATTTCTTAGAATGAAAACGGGCGCTGGCGCCGCAGCGGAGGTGTAGCGTGGGAACCAAATACATTTTCATCACGGGTGGCGTGGTTTCCGGGCTCGGCAAGGGGATCGCGGCGGCCTCGATGGGCGCGCTCCTCGAGGCGCGGGGCTTCAAGGTCACGCTGCAGAAGTTCGACCCGTACCTGAACGTGGACCCCGGCACGATGTCGCCGTTCCAGCACGGCGAGGTCTACGTCACGGACGACGGCGCCGAGACGGACCTCGACCTCGGCCACTACGAGCGTTTCACCTCGGCGGTGACGGGCAAGGCGAACAGCGTCACGACCGGCAAGATCTACCAGTCCGTCATCGAGAAGGAGCGGCGCGGCGATTACCTCGGCAAGACGGTGCAGGTCATCCCGCACGTCACGGACGAGATCAAGGACTGCATCCGCCGCGTCGCGGGCGACAACGACGTCGTCCTCGTCGAGATCGGCGGCACCGTCGGCGACATCGAGTCCCTCCCGTTCCTCGAGGCGATCCGCCAGTTCCGCCAGGACGTCGGGCGCGGCAACGCGATCAACGTCCACGTGACGCTCGTCCCGCACATCGCGGGCTCCGACGAGCTCAAGACGAAGCCGACGCAGCACTCCGTCAAGGAGCTGCGCTCGATCGGCATCCAGCCCGACATCCTCCTGTGCCGCGCGGACCGCTCGATCCCCGAGGAGATGAAGAAGAAGATCGCGCTCTTCTGCAACGTGGACGAGCGCGCCGTCATCACCGCCATCGACGTTCCGACGATCTACGAGGTCCCGCTCGCGTTCGCGCGCGAGGGCCTCGACGAGATCCTGCTCGACTACCTCTCGCTCCCCCACTACGACCGCGACCTCGCGAAGTGGGACACGATCGTCAACCGCGTCAAGAACCCGCAGGACGAGGTCAACGTCGCGTTCGTCGGCAAGTACGTGCAGCTCGGCGACAGCTACAAGTCGCTCAACGAGGCGCTCCACCACGGCGGGATCGCGAACAACGTGAAGGTGAAGATCTCGTTCGTGGACTCCGAGGAGCTCGAGAGCGTGGGCTACCCCGAGACGCTCGCCCGCGCGGACGCGATTCTCGTCGGGCCGGGCTTCGGCCGCCGCGGGATCGAGGGCAAGCTCAAGGCGATCCGCTTCGCGCGCGAGATGAAGGTCCCGTTCTTCGGGATCTGTCTCGGGATGCAGTGCGCGGTCATCGAGTACGCGCGGAACGTCTGCGGCCTGAAGGACGCGAACTCGACCGAGTTCGACACGCTGGCTCCCCACAAGGTCATCTACATGCTGCGCGACCTCCTCGGCGTCGAGGCGCTCGGCGGAACGATGCGCCTCGGCAAGTACCCGTGCGACCTCGGCGAGGGGACGCTCGCTCGCCGCGCGTACGGCGAGCCGCAGATCTGGGAGCGCCACCGCCACCGCTACGAGGTCAACCAGGAATACCTCCCGATGCTGCGCGACGCGGGCCTGACGTTCTGCGGGATGTCGCCGGACAAGAAGTTCGTCGAGATGGTCGAGCTGTCGGATCACCCGTGGTTCCTCGGCTGCCAGTTCCACCCGGAGTTCAAGAGCAAGCCGGCCCAGCCCCACCCGCTCTTCAAGGACTTCGTCCGCGCCGCGCGCGCCCACCGGCTCGCGACGCGCGAGGGGGTCGAGAAGAAGGCGGCCGAGCTGGAAACGCCGGTCGTCGCGCCGGCGAACCTCCCCGCCCCGAACGGCCTTTCCGCCTGAATTCGCCCGAAATACAGGCTCTGATTCAAATGCCTCATGGCCGGGCCCTGTCCGCCGTCCTATCGCCTCTATGAGGGCATGGGAGGTGGCGCAATGGCAACACCGCAAATGACTCCGACCCAAGCCCCGCCCGCGAAGGCGGTGACCCTCCAGCCGATCGTGTTCGCGACGGACTTCTCCCCGGCGTCCAAGGGCGCCCTGGTGAAGGCGATCGAACTGGCCCGCAAGGAAGGCGCCGAGATGATCGTCGCCCACGTGTACGAGCCGCCCGCGAGCCTGAGCCACTCGGGCGTTGCGGACGACCTCATCGAGGCCGAGCTCGAGGCGACGATCCGCAAAGACGTCGAAAAGCAGCTCGAGCCGGTGCTCGCGACGATCCGCGCGGCCGGCGTGAAGGTGCGCGGCGAGATCCTCGCCGGACACCCGGCGAAGGAGCTCGCTCTCCTCGCGGACCGGAACGGGGCGGCGATGGTCGTGATCGGAACGCATGGCCGGACGGGCATCAAGAAGCTCGTCATGGGCAGCGTCGCGAGCCAGGTCATCGCGACGGCGCCGTGCCCGGTGCTGACGGTCCACTGAACCCGGAACCCCGTAACCGTCCCCTGCTAGCATCACATGGTGCTTCGACTTCTGGCGGGGGCGGCCTTGCTCGCCGCGGCCGTCTTCCCGCCCGGCGCCGCCGGGAAACCGGCGATGCCGGCGGGAGGTTTCGAGTTTCTGGTCCTGGGCGACTGGGGCCGGGGCGGCGACAAGGGACAGAAACCGGTTGCGGCCGCCATGGCGGCATGGGCCGACGCCCGGCCGGTGAGATTCGTCGTCTCGACGGGCGACAACTTCTACGAGGACGGCGTCGCGTCCGTGACGGACCCGAAGTGGAAGGCGTCCTTCGAGGACGTCTACACGGCCCGGAGCCTTCAGGTCCCGTGGTTCATCTCTCTCGGGAACCACGACTATCGCGGCAGCGTCGAGGCGCAGGTCGGGTATTCGAAGCGGAGCCTCCGCTGGAAATTGCCTGCGCGTTACTACACGGTCGTCGAGGCGCTCCCGGACGGAACGCGCCTGCAGCTCTTCGTCCTCGACACGACGCCTTTCCTCGGCACCTATCGCTCGTTCGTCTCGCGCACGAAGGTCGGCGGGCAGGACCCGGCGGCCCAGCGTGCCTGGCTCGAGAAAGAGCTGGCGGCCTCGACGGCCGAGTGGAAAGTCGTCGTCGGACACCACACGGTTTACTCCTGCGGGCCCCACGGCGACTCGGCCGAGCTCGTGCGCGGCGTCGTCCCGCTCTTCGACCGCACCGGCGTCGCGCTCTACGTCAACGGGCACGACCACGGGCTCCAGGATCTCGTCGTCGGAGGGCGGCACTACGTCACGTCGGGGGCCGGCTCGGAGCTCACGCGCGTCGCGCCCGACGGCCGCACCCGATGGGCCGCGGCCGTGAACGGCTTCGTCGCGGTCGCCGTCGCGCGCGACGCGCTCGTCCTGAGGTTCGTCGACGCCCTCGGCGCCGTGCGGCACGAGGCTTCGATCCCGCGTCCGGCGCCCGCGCCCTGAATCGTCGAGCGCCGCTTTTCACATTGCGGACGGCGTTTCCGTTCTTGAGATACGATCGCGACTCCCCAGCCTCGGAGAGGGCTCGCCATGAGCGCTCGTACAGAGAATCAGCGCGCCGTATGAACGGCGCAGCGGAGGTCGAATGATCCGTCGTGGGCTAGCCTTCTTTCCGGCCGCCGCTCTTCTCGCGCTCGCGCATCCGCTCGCGGCAGGCGTCGGTCCGGTGGGTCAGGCGTTCGTCCCGATCACGGCGTGCCGGACCGTGGACACGCGCGGCCCGGCCGGCCCGAATGGCGGTCCGGCGCTCGGCGCGAACGCGCTCCGAATCTTCCCCGTCGCGGGCACCTGCGGCGTCCCCGCGAACGCGCTCGGACTCGTCGTCAACCTCACGGTCGTGAACCCCGCCGCGCCGGGATACGCGCAGCTTTTCGCGGGCGACGCGCCGGTGCCGCCGACGACGGTGCTCAGCTTCAAGGCTCGCAACACGCGCGCCGGCTTCGCGTTCGTGGCGCTCGCCGCGAACGGGTCCGGAACGGTCGGTCTCGCGAACGGGTCCGCGGGGAGCGCGGACTACATCCTCGACGTCGTGGGCTATTTCGTCCTCGCCTGCACGAGCCCGATCACCGTGACGAACCCCGCCACCGCCGCCGGCGCCGTCAGCGCCCCGTTCAGCCAGACGTTCACCTCCTCCGGCGGCTTCGGCGCGACGACCTTCGCCACGGCCTCGCCGCTGCCGGCAGGCCTGACGCTCGCCGCGAACGGGACCCTCGCGGGCACGCCCACGCGGTCCGGAACCTTCCCGATCACCGTGACCGCGACCGACCAGAACGGCTGCACGGGAACCGGGCCGACGTACACGCTCGTGATCGCCTGCCAGACGATCTCCGTGACGAATCCGGCCGTCGCGGCCGGAACGGCGAACTCTCCCTTCAGCCAGACCTTCACGCAGACGGGGGGCGTCGGGACGACCACGTTCTCGACGGTGAACGCCCTCCCGATCGGGATGACGCTCGCGGCGAACGGCATTCTCTCGGGCACGCCCACGCAGGCGGGCTCCTTCGACATCGTCGTCACGGCCACCGACGCGAACGGGTGCTTCGGCGCGGGCGCGACGTATCACCTCGTGATCGGCTGCCAGACGATCGCCGTGACGAACCCGGCGACGGCGGCCGGCACCGTGAACGCGCCGTTCAGCCAGACGTTCACGCAGGCGGGCGCGATCGGCTCGGCGACGTTCTCCACCCTGAGCGCGCTCCCGGCGGGCCTCACGCTCGCGGCAAACGGCCTCCTCTCGGGCACGCCCACGCAAAAGGGCTCGTTCCCGATCGTCGTCAAGGTCACGGACGGCAACCTGTGCACGGGCGCCGGCGCGACGTACAACCTCTCGATCGGCTGCCAGGTCATCACCGTGACGAACCCCGGGACGTCGACCGCCACCGCGGGAACCGCGTTCAGCCAGACGTTCACGGCGTCGAGCACCGTGGGCGCCGTGACGTTCTCGACGGCGTCGACGCTCCCGACCGGCCTCACGCTCGGCGCGAACGGCGTCCTCTCGGGCACTCCGACGCAGACGGGCTCGTTCCCGATCGTCGTCACGGCGACGGACACGAACGGATGCTTCGGCTCGTCGGCGACGTACACGCTCGTCGTCGGCTGCCAGACCTGGTCCGTCGGACCAGCCACGCTCCCGCAGGCGAAGACCGGCGTCGCGTATCCCGCCACGACGTTCACGCACGCGGGCGGCATCGGGACCGTCTCGTTCGCGCAGACCGGAACTCTCCCGACCGGAATGGGCTTCGCGAGCGGCGTTCTCTCGGGCACGCCGACGCAGACCGGCTCGTTCCCGATCACGGTCACGGCCACGGACGCAAACGGCTGCACGGCGAGCCACGACTACCTCCTCGTGGTGGTCTGCTCGGGCACGTCGATCACGCTCTCGCCGTCCTCGCTTCCGACGGTGGCGGCCGGCTCGGCCTTCCCGTCCACGACGTTCACGGCGTCCGGCGGGGCCGGCCCGTACACGTTCGCCCGGGCCGGTGCGTTGCCCGCCGGGATGACGTTCACGGTCGACACTCTCGCCGGCACACCGACGCAGACGGGCACGTTCCCGATCACGATCTCGGCGACGGACGCGAGCGGCTGCGCCGGAAGCCAGGACTACGTCGTCACGGTGACGTGTGTCGGCGTGACGATCGCGGTCGCGCCGCCAACGCTCGCGTCCGGATCCGTCGGTACGGCCTACGGCCCCGTGACGTTCACCGCGTCCGGCGGCACGAGCCCGTACACCCTCGCGAAGACCGGTGCCCTGCCGCCTGGAATGACGTTCACGGCCGGCGTTCTGTCCGGAACGCCGACGGCCCCCGGGACGTTCCCGATCGTCGTCACCGCGACGGATGCGGCCGGCTGCGCAGGCTCGACGTCGTATACCCTCGTGACGGCCTGCCCGACGATCACGGTGTCGAACCCGGTCAACGCGGGCGGCACCGCGGGCGCCGCTTTCAGCGAGACCTTCGCGCAGTCCGGCGGGATCGGCGCCGTCACGTTCTCCACGACGAGCACGCTGCCCACCGGCCTCACCCTCTCGAGCGCCGGCGTCCTTTCGGGTACGACGAACCAGGTGGGCACGTTCCCGATCGTCGTCACCGCGACCGACGCGAACGGCTGCACCGGCGCCGGAACGACGTACAACCTCGTGATCAACTGCCAGCCGATCAACGTCACGAACCCCGTGACCGCGACCGGAGCGGAGGGGAATGCCTTCGACCAGGTCTTCTCCGCCACGGGAATCCTCGGCACGGCGACGTGGTCGACGGCGAGCACGCTTCCCACGGGCCTCACGCTGAATTCTTCGACGGGCCACCTCTCCGGCACGCCCACGCAGACGGGCTCGTTCCCGATCGTCGTCAAGGCCACCGACACGAACGGCTGCTTCGGCACGTCGGCGACGTACACGCTCGTCCTGACCTGCCCGACGATCACGGTCTCCGGAACGATCCCGGCCCTCACCTACAACACGGCGATGTCCACGGCCACGTTCACGCAGAGCGGGACCACTTCCACGATCACGTGGTCGGCCACCGGCCTCCCCGCCGGCCTCGGCATCAACTCCGGCACGGGCGCCGTCACGGGCACGCCCACGGCGACCGGAACGTTCTCCGCCACGATCACGGCGACGGACGCGGGCGGCTGCACGGGCTCCAAGAGCGTGACGGTCACCGTGGCGCCGACGGCCCCGTCGCAGTCGTACACGGGCGTCGGGAACACGCCGTTCTACGTGACCGGCGTCTCCGGCGCACCCACCACGCCGGCCGTCACGACTCTCACCGCTCTCCTGAACGGCGCGCAGCCCGCCGGCGGCGTCTCCGTGACGGCCGCGAGCTGCTCGCTGGGCGGCACGATCACGACGTTCGACGGCTCCGGCCGCTTCATCTTCACGCCGAACGTCTCGGCGACTTCGGCGACGTGCTCGTACACGATCTCGTCCAACACCGGCGCCACGCCCACGGCCACGACGGCCACCGCGAGCCTCACGTTCACGCTGAGCGGCAAGGTCTGGTACGTCGACAACGCGACGGCCTCGGGCACGAACGACGGACGGTCGGCGACGCCGTTCAAGACGATGACCGCCGTCGGCGGCGCCGGGACCGGCACGGGTGACTTCATCTACGTCGCCAAGGGCAGCGGGTCCACGACCGGCGCCTACACGATGCTGGCGAGCCAGCAGCTCATCGGCGCCGGGGCGACGCTGAGCGTCCCGACGGTGGGCCCGGTCCTGACGGTCGCGGGGAACGCCGCAAACACGCCGGTGCTTTCCGGCACGCTCACGCTCGCGTCGAGCGTCGTCGTGAACGGCATCGACATGAGCACGGGAAGCTCCACCGCCGTGTCGGGGAGCGGCGGCCTCACGGGCGTGACCTTCACGGCCCGAAACGTCGCGTCGACCACGGCGACCGCCGTCAACCTGAACAACGTCAACACGAGCACGTTCACGTTCCGGAGCCTCTCGTCGAACGGCGCCGCGAACGGCATCAGCCTGTCCACTTTCGCCGTCACGTCCGGCGCCTTCACGGTGACCGGCGACGGCACCAACAACGCGTCCGGCGGGACGATCCAGAACGCCACGATCGGCGTCCTGCTTTCGAACGCGCGCAACGTCTCCCTGACGTCCATGAGCATCCAGAGCACGACCCAGAGCGGCATCGACGGCCAGAACGACGTGCGAAACTTCAGCTTCGTGAACGGCACGATCAACAACTCCGGCACGTCCGGCACGCCCGGGGGCGGCAACACGTACTCGAACATCGGTTTCAACGCGAACCCGACGACAGCGAGGAACATCCAGGGGACGCTGACCGTCACCGGGAGCACGCTGACGAACGCCTGGTTCAGCGGCATCGACGTCCAGTGCGGAGACGGCACGCTTGCATCGGCGACGATTACGGGCAACACGATCACGAGCCCGGCGACCGCCGCGACGTCGCAGGGTCAGGGGATCAATTTCGTCGGCGTGGGCGGAGCCGCCACGACGTTCAGCCTCACGAGTGCCACGATCGCGAGCAATACGATCCGGAACTTCCCGAGCGGCGCCGGCATCCAGGTGAACCTCTCGAGCGCGAGCCCGGCCGGGCCGGGCACCACGGCAGGCATCCCGAACGACGCGACGAACATCGTCTCGATCACGGGGAACGACATCCAGGGGCTCAGCGCCGCCGTGCCGATGAACACGAGCGCGATCATCTTCGCGGTCTCGGGCGCCAACCCGGCGTCGCGCAGCCGGGCCAACGCGAACATCTCGAACAACGGGACGATCGGGACCCCGCTCTCGAACATGGTGGGCACGGCCATCCTCGTCGGCATCAACGGCGACACGACGGCTACGGTCGCGACGAGCAACAACGTCATCGTGGCCCACAACAGCCTGGGCTCGCAGGGCATCGGCGGCGGCAACGGCATCTCGAACTCGAGCGCCGACACCCCGGACTTCACGTGGACGATCGTGAACAACGCGATCAGCGCGACCGACGGAAACGGGATCCTCGCCGAGGGCCGCGGCGTCACGGGGAGCCTGAAGGTCAAGATCCAGGGCAATACGGTGGCCGCTCCCCTCGGCGGCATTCGCCCCGGCATCCGCGTGGACGCCGGGAATGCGACCTCCGTGAGCGACAGCGTGTGCCTCAACATCGCCGCCAACTCGAGCGCGGGCAGCGGCGGCGCGCAGGGCATCGGCCTGAGGAAACAGGGCACGAACCCGGCGCTGAACGCATTCGGCGTCAACGGCATGGCGGCGACGGCGACGCCCGCCGTGGAGGCTTACGTGGACAGCCTCAATCCCGCGGGCGGCGGGACGCTTCTCATCTCGGCAACGTCGGGCTTCTCGAACTGTTCACTCCCCTGAGGGCAAGGAGAACGTCATGGCTGAACCGTTCCTCGCGGAGATCCGGATCATGAGCTTCGGCTTCCCGCCCAAAGGCTGGGCGACGTGCAACGGCCAGCTCCTGCCGATCAATCAGAACCAGGCCCTGTTCTCGCTGCTGGGCACGACCTACGGGGGTGACGGCCGCGTGAACTTCGGGCTGCCGAACCTTCAGGGGCGTGCGCCGATCCACATGGGAGGCGGCCACACGCTCGGCGAGCGCGGCGGAGAGCAGGCCCATACGCTCTCCATCTCCGAGATCCCGACCCACGTCCACTCGGCGCGCGCCACCACGGGCTCGACGCCGTCCGCGGCTCCGGCCAGCGGCTTGGTCCTCTCGGACAGCGCGGGCGCGAACGCGTGGGGTTCGCCCGTCAATCTCGAGGCGATGGATCCGCGGACGATCTCAAATGTCGGCGGAAGCCAGGCGCACCTCAACATGCAGCCGTTTCTCATCCTGAACTTCTCGATCGCCCTCCAGGGCATCTTCCCGAGTCAGAACTAGGGAGCACGCGATGGCACAACCCTACGTCGGCGAGATCCGCATGTTCGCGGGCAACTTCGCGCCCGCGGGCTGGATGTTCTGCGAAGGCCAGCTCCTCCCCATTTCGGAGAACCAGACGCTCTTCCAGCTCATCGGCACGACGTATGGCGGCGATGGCGTGAGCACGTTCGCCTTGCCGGACCTGCGCGGCCGCGTCCCCCTCCATTTCGGGAACGGCTTCACGCTGGCCGAGACCGGAGGCGTCGAGACCGTGACCCTGACCGTTTCGCAGATTCCGGCCCACAGCCACGCGTTTCTCGCGTCCGCCGCCCCCGCCTCCACGAAGTCGGCGGCGGGGTCCGTCCCGGCCTCGGGCGCGGCCGCCACGATCACGGCGTACGGCACGGACGCGCCGACGACGCCGCTTCAGGCCTCCGCGCTGACCGCCGTCGGAGGATCCCAGCCGCACAACAACTTCCAGCCGTACCTCTGCGTCGACTTCATCATTTCGCTCTTCGGGATCTTCCCGAGCCAGAACTGAGGAACCGAGCATGGATCCCTTCGTCGCCGAGATCCGCATCTTCCCGTTCAACTTCGCGCCCAAGGGCTGGGCGTTCTGCGACGGGCAGATCCTCCCGCTCTCGCAGAACACCGCGCTCTTCTCCCTGCTCGGCACGACGTACGGCGGGGACGGAAAAAGCAACTTCGCGCTGCCGAACATGCAGGGGAACGCGCCCATGCACCCGGGACAGGGTCCGGGACTGTCCCTCCACGTCCTCGGGGAGACCGGCGGCTCGGAAACCGTCTCGCTTCTCGAGTCGGAGATTCCGTCCCATTCCCACACGATGACCGCGTCGACGGGCGACGGGACCGACCAGCAGGCGGGGAACGAACTGTTCGCCGGAGGCGTCGGCGTCGCCCTCTACGCGGCCCCCGCCGCGCTCACGAGCCTGAGCGGCAGCGCCGTGGCGCCCGCCGGAGGCGACCAGCCCCACAACAACATGCAGCCGTACCTCACGCTCAACTTCTGCATCGCGCTGCAGGGCGTCTACCCGCCGCGAACCTGACGCCGTCGTGACGAACGCGATCTCCCTGCGCCCGATCCGCCCGGAGGACCGTGACCTCCTCTGCAGGATCTACGGCTCGACGCGCACGGAGGAGCTCGCGCCCGTCCCGTGGACGGACGAGCAGAAAAACGCCTTCATCCGCCAGCAGTTCGACGCGCAGACGGCGTACTGGAACGAACAGTACCCGGAGGCCGAGAGGTCGATCGTCGAAGTGGACGGCTCTCCCGCCGGCCGCCTCTACGTCCAGAGATGGCCGAAGGAGGTCCGGCTCGTCGACATCGCCCTCCTGCCCGCCTTCCGGGGGCGCGGCGTGGGAACCGAGCTCATCCGACGGCTCTTCTCCGAAGCCGCCCCGGCCGGAATGCCCGTCACGATCCACGTCGAGATCTTCAACCCCGCGCGCGCCCTCTACGAGCGGCTCGGCTTCGCGCCGAAGGGCGAGCAGGGGATGTACGTCCTCATGGAATGGAAGCCCGAGGCCGTCGAGGCAGGCGTCAGTTGAAGACAGCCTCGTACTGCATGCCTTCCGCGTCGGGCCCGATCGGCACGAGGAAGATGTCGAGCGTCCCGAGCGCGGCGTGCTCGAGTGGCCAGATCCGCTGGACGAGCTGCGGCCGGAAGGGGCCCCGGAAGATCAGCGAAAAAGGGGCTCGCCGCGGGCCCGGGTGGTTCGCGCGGGCCAGGCTCGTGACGTCCGCCAGCGTGAGGACGATCGCCTCGTCCGCGACCGACACGCGGAAACCCTCTCCAACCCTTCCAGAGAAATCCGAGAACGTCAGGTCCGGCGGCATGCGCCGCATGCTGGCACAAACCTCGCCCGGAGGCACCCCATGAAGACGACGCGTGCGCAGTTCCTCACGACTCTCGCAACCGGTGTCGCGGCCGCCGCGCTGAGGCCGTCCGCGCTCCTCGGCGCGGGACCCGACAAGCCTGACGGCCGGACGTTCAAGTCGCTCGTCGGCGAGGTGTTCCAGTTCCAGAACGCCTGGCGGAACGAGCCGGTCAACCTCGTCCTCACCGCCTGCGCGGAGGCCCCGCCGCGGCCGGGCACGAGCCAGTTCACCCTCACCTTCGTCGCGCTCAACGGAGAACGGCTCCGTGAGGGGACGTACACGGTCGAGCAGCCGCTCGTGGGGACCTTTCCCGTGTTCGTCATCCCGACGGGCCTCGACGCGAAGGGCCAGGCGCTCTACCGGGCCGACTTCAATCTCCTGCTGACCGTGACGTCGGCGCCGGCGACCGTTCACCGCCGGTAGGAGCCGGGCTCATCCCTTCGTCTCGAACGTCCCGGCCGTGCGGTCCTTCCGCACGTCGTGCCAGTCGAAGTAGCGGCCGTTCATCGCGACGTAGATGCCCGGGGGCAGCGTCTGGACGAACGAGATCGCGCTCCCGAGGTTGAAGAGCCCGTCCGAGCTCCCGAAGGCCCACGGCACCATCGCTCCCGTCAGGACGATCGTCTTCGCGGCCCGCACCTTCGCGAGGACGGCCGCCGTCTCGACCATCGTGTCCGTGCCGTGCGTGATCACGATGCGGTCTTCCGGCGCCTTCCGGCAGGCGTCCGCGATCCGTGCGCGGCAGTCGTCCGTCATGTCGAGGCTGTCGACCATCATCACGGCCTCGACCGTCACGGGCTCGCGGCAGCGGCCGAGGCGCAGCATCTCGTGGATGTGCGTCTCCTTGAAGAAGAGCCGGCCCGTGAGCTCGTCGTACTCCTTGTCGAACGTCCCGCCCGTGACGAGGATGCGGATGGACATGTCGCCGTTTCCCCCTCAGACCTTGTCGCGGTCGCGACGCACGACGACCTTCTGCCCCCGGATCGTCGCATTGCGCAGCGCCCGGATCACGGACTCGGCGATGGCTTCCGGGACCTCGACGAGCGAGAAGCGGTCGGCGATCTGGATCGCGCCGATGTCGCGCGGGTTCGCCTTCGCCTCGTTCGCGATCGCGCCGACGAGATCCGCCGGCCGCATCCCGGCCGCGCGGCCCGCGCCCACGAAGATCCGCGCGGAAGTCCCGGAATCGCGCCCCCCGAACCTGTAGCGCGCGGGCCCGGCTCCGGCCGCGGGGGCCGCCCGGCGCGGCGGCGGCGGGGCGGCCACGGCAGGGATCTCGGGCTCGTCCTCCCCAGGCGCCCCGGAAGCGCGCTCGATGAGACGGACGGCGGCCGCGGCGACGTCCATCGGGTCGTGATCCTCCGCGAGCGACTCGACGACGACGCGGTAGTGCTCGAGGCCGCCCTCGACGAGCGCCTCCTCGAGCGACGCCCGCGTCAGCTCGAGGCGCTTCGCGCGCAGGTCGGCCACCGTCGGGACGTTCGCGACCTCGATCCTCTGCTTCGTGAGCCGTTCGATGTTCTTCAGCTGCCAGTGCTCGCGCGGCTCGGCGAGCGTGATCGCCACGCCCTCGCGCCCCGCCCGCCCCGTCCGGCCGATGCGGTGGACGTAGACCTCGGGCGAGGACGGCACGTCGTAGTTCACCACGTGCGAGAGGTGCGAGATGTCGAGGCCCCGCGCCGCCACGTCGGTCGCGACGACGAGCTCGAGTGCGCCCGTCCTGAGCTTCTTCATGACGCGGTCGCGCCCCTCCTGCGAGATGCCGCCGTGAAGCGCCTCGACGCGCATCCCGCGGCCCTTCAGGCTCTCCGTGAGGTCGTCGACCTCGAGGCGCGTCCGGCAGAAGACGAGCGCCGCCGCCGGGCTCTCGAGGTCGAGGATGCGTCCGAGCGCCGCGCGCTTGTGCCCGCGCGCGACGACGTACGCCGTCTGCCGCACCTTCGGCAGTTTGCCGGGCGTGACGCTGTCCTTTGCGATCGTTATCCGCACGGCGTCCTTCAGGTGCTTCGCCGCGATCGAGCCGATGCGCGCGGGCAGAGTCGCCGAGAAGAGAGCCGTCTGGCGCGTCTTCGGCGTCGCCGCGAGGATCGCGTCGAGGTCCTCGGCGAAGCCCATGTCGAGCATCTCGTCCGCCTCGTCGAGGACGAGAGCCTTCAGGCCGTCGAGGGCGAGCGACTTGCGGTTCACGTGGTCGAGCGCTCGGCCGGGCGTCGCGACGACGACGTCGACGCCGCGCTTCAGGGCGCGGAGCTGGGTCTCCATGGAGGCGCCTCCGTAGACGGGGAGGACGCGGACGCCGATCTCGCGCCCGTACCGGTGGAACGCCTCGGCGAGCTGCATCGCGAGCTCGCGCGTCGGGACCAGGACGAGGGCCGAGGGCGCGTTCCCGCGCGCCTCGGCGGCGCCGATGTGATGGAGGATCGGGAGCGCGAACGCGGCCGTCTTGCCCGTCCCGGTGGCCGCCTGAGCGAGCACGTCGCGGCCTTCGAGCATGGGCGGGATCGACTCGCCCTGGATGGGCGTGGGCTCCTCGTAGCCGAGGGCCGCGAGGACGCGCACGAGCCGCGCGTCGAGGCCGAGGCCCGCAAACGAGGAGTCGGGGGGCGTCTTCTTCATGCCTCCATTCTGAGGCCGGGGCCTGCCTTCTGTAACATCGCACCCCGTGAAGGTCTTTGCCTCCATCACGCCCCACCTCTCCGTCGGCGACCGCTGCCGCCCGGTCTTCTTCGCCGGGCCGTGCGTCCTCGAATCGCGCGCCCACGCCCTCAAGATGGCCAAGGCGATCAAGCAGGTCTTTGCCGACTGCGGCGCGGCCGACCGCCTCGTATTCAAGTCCTCGTTCGACAAGGCGAACCGCAGCGCGGGGGCGAGCTTCCGCGGACCCGGCCTCGAGAAGGGCCTGGCGATCCTCTCGGAAGTGAAGGAGAAGACCGACCTTCCGATCCTCACGGACGTGCACGAGCCGGAGCAGTGCGCGCTCGCGGCCGAGGTCGCGGACGTCCTGCAGATCCCCGCGTTCCTCTGCCGTCAGACCGACCTCATCGAGGCCGCGGCCGCGACGAAGAAGGCCGTGAACGTGAAGAAGGGCCAGTTCCTCGCGCCGGACGACTGCAAGCAGATCGTCGACAAGTGCCGCGCGAAGGGAAACACGAACGTGACGCTGACCGAGCGCGGCACCACGTTCGGGTACCACAACCTCGTCGTCGACTTCCGCGGGCTCCCGATGATGCGCGCGCTCGGCGTCCCGGTGATCTACGACGCCACGCACTCCCTGCAGCTCCCCGGAGGCCTCGGGAGGGAGACGGGCGGCTCGCGCGAGTACGCCCCCGCCCTCGCCCGCGCCGCCGCGGCGGTGGGCGTGGACGGCTTCTTCTTCGAGGTCCACGACGACCCGGCACGCGCGAAGTCCGACCGGGCGACGCAGCTC
The DNA here is from genome assembly GCA_036504335.1 of Thermoanaerobaculia bacterium. GTDB lineage: Bacteria > Acidobacteriota > Thermoanaerobaculia > UBA5066 > UBA5066 > Fen-183. The sequence goes on along the minus strand of DASXVJ010000026.1, from coordinate 10,509 downwards.
CCGCTTTCGGGGCTGCCGCAGTTCCTGTCGGCCCTCCTGAGCTTCGACCAGCTCCGGCGCGAGACGATTTCCTAGGAAGCTCCCCCCGTGCCCTTGACAAGGACCCGGGCCGGCCCTAGTGTATTACTGTTGCGATACACTAAAGCGGTTCGCGGCTTCACCCTCGTCGAGATCACGGTCGCGGTCGCGATCGTGGGGATCCTCGCGGGCCTCGCGATCACGCAGGGGCTCAAGGCGATCGACCGGGCGAAGCAGGCCAAGGCCATGGACGACATGGGCGACATGGCGAAGTACATCGCCGTCCGCCTGTCGATCCTGGGGGTCTACCCGAACCCGCTCACGGTGCGGAACTGCCCGACGTGCCCGTGGGTGCCGTACGACAAGAAGGACCCGTGGGGGCATCCCTACGCCTACTCGAGCTCCGGCGACACGTACACGCTCCGGTGCCTCGGCCGGGACGGCAGGGTCTCGGCCGGGATCACGCTCGCGACACGCGACGAGTTCGACCTCGACATCGTCATGAAGGACGGGCAGTTCGTGAACCAGCCCTTCACCCGATGAGGCGGAATCACCCGTGAGCCGCGGCCTCTCCGTCGACCCATCCGACGCCGTCCCCCTCTGGAAGCAGATCGAGGAGAACGTGCGGCGGCTCGTCGCGTCCGGGGCGCTGAAGGCCGGCACGGCCGTCCCCTCCGTCCGCGACCTCGCCCGCGAGCTCTCCATCAACCCCGCGACCGTTGCGAAGGGATACCAGCGCCTCGTGGACGCGGGGATCCTGGCCGTGAAGCGCGGCGAGGGGACGTTCGTGGCGGAGAAACCACCAGCGATATCGCGCGGCGATCGGGACAAGGAGCTGGAGGGCGGCGCGCTGCGCTACGCGTCTCTCGCCGTGACGCTCAGCGCGAGCAACGAGGAAGCGGTGGAGCACGTGAAACGCAGTTTGGGATTTCTTAGAAGGAAGAAAGAGGGGGCGGCGGAATGAGCGGTGAGCCGAATTCACCTTCGAAGAAATCCCCGGCGCCGGTGGTGGAGGTCCGCAGCCTCCTCGTGAGGTATGGCGGCGCCCCCTCTCCGACACTCGAAGAAATCTCCTTCTCCGTCCCCCGGGGCTCCGTCTACGCGCTGCTCGGCCGCAACGGCGCCGGGAAGTCGTCGCTCGTCCGCTGTCTCCTCGGCCAGCAGAAGGCGACGTCCGGCGCGTGCTTCCTCTTCGGCGAGGACGTCTGGAAACGCCGCGCCTCGCTCATGTCGAAGCTCGGCGTCGTGCCCGAGGATCCCGACGCGCCGCCGGCGATGACCGCGCGCCAGCTCTCGGCGTTCTGCGCGAAGCTCTACCCCGCCTGGGACGCGTCTTCCCTCGAGGCGCGCCTTGCGCGGTTTGGCGTGCCCGCCGGGACGCCTTACGGCAGCCTCTCGAAAGGCCAGCGGGCTCTCGTCGCGCTCGCGCTCGCGCTCGCGTCCTCCCCCGAGCTGCTCGTCCTCGACGATCCGACGCTCGGCCTCGACGCGGTCGCGCGGCGCGCGTTCTTCGAGGAGCTCGTCGGCGAGCTGGCCGACCGCGGGACCACCGTGCTCCTGACGTCGCACGACCTCGCGGGCGTCGAGCATCTGGCGACGCACGTCGGATTCCTCAAGGACGGCAGGCTCGTCCTCGACGAGGAGCTCGAGGCGCTCAAGGGCCGTTTCCGTCGCCTGCGCTACGCGAACGAGCAGACGGAGGAGCGAACCGAGTACGGCCAGGAGCTCGCGGCGTTCGACGCCGTGCGTGTGAAGGTGCGCGGCTGGGGCGTGGAGGCCGTCGTGTCGAACTACGGTGACGAGGAGTTCGCTCGTTTCGCCTCGCTCGACGGCGTCGTGGACGCGGAGGCCTCGTCGCTCTCGCTCGAGGAGATCTTCATCGCCATCGCGGGCGAGACGCCGGCCGGGAGGAAATCATGAAAGCCTTCGCTGCCGTCTTCGCGCGGGAGGTTGCCGAGCGCCGGATGGTCTTCCTCGTGGGGCTCTGCTGCGGGGTCCCGACTCTCGTCGCCTCGGCCTTTCACGGGTGGAACACCCCGGGCAACGCCGACGTGCGGCTTCTCGCCGCTTCGGTGGGAGGGCTGGCCCTCGCCGTCGCGCTCGCTCTTCTCTACGGGGGCTCGATGATCCCGGGCGAGACGGCCGAGAAGCGGATCTCGTTCTACTTCTCGCGGCCGATTCCAGCCGCCGCGATCTGGGCCGGAAAACTCCTCGCAGCCGTCTTCGTCAGCTTCTCGGCCGGCTTCCTCGTCTTTCTCCCGGGCTGGCTGACCGGACCCGCAGGAGCTCGCGCGCTCTGGGGCGTCGACCTGCGGGCGGGTCAGGCCGCGCTCGCCGGCCTCGCCCTCGTCGCGGGCTGCGTCTTCGCCGCCCACGCAGTCGTCACGGTCGCGCGCCTGCGTTCGCCCTGGGTCGCGCTCGATCTGCTCCTCGCACCGGCGCTCGTGCTCCTGGGCCTCCTTGCGGTCCGCTCGATCGCCCGCGGGTCGGTCTTCGGGTACGACGGCATGCAGACGCTCCAGGTCGCCGCGATGGCTGCGCTGGCGGTTGTCGGCGCCGGCCTGATCCTCGCGACGTTCGCCCAGGTCGGCGAGGGACGGACGGATGCGCGTCGCGCCCACGGCGCGTTCTCCGCGACCTTCTTCGGTTTCGCGTCCGCCGCGGTGGCGGCCCTCGGCGGGTATGCCTTCTGGTGCGCCTCGGCGGACGCCACGGATCTCGAGCAGCTCCCGCGGTACGTCACGACGGCGCCGAGGGGCTCGTGGCTTTACGCGTCCGGCTCCCTGCGCGGCTGGCGGGGTGACGGGGCCTTCCTCTTTGACGCCGCGAGCGGCCGCTCGATCCGCGTCCGGGGGGTCTACGTCGTCTTCTCTCAGGACGGCACGCGCGCCGCGTGGGGCGAGCCGCGATTCGGATTCTTCGAAGGGAAGAACGGGAGGTGGGATCTCCACGTCGCCGACCTCGCGACGGGGCGGTCCTCCGAGGTCGAGCTCGAGCCCGGGTCCGGCGGATGGATGGTCCTCTCGCCGAGCGGCCGACGGATCGCCGTGCGCAAATTCGGATCCCTCGCCGCGTTCGACGTCTCGGACGCGGCGAACCCGAAACAGCTCGCCGTCTTCCCTCTCCCGGAGGACGGACGCTCTCTCGGCTTCGCCGGCGAGGACACGCTCCTCTTGATCCCGCGATACCGGAACTCCGCGCACCACAACGATCTGGTTTCCGCGAGCCTCGAGATCGCCGAGTTCTCCCTTTCTTCGAAGAGATCCCGCCTCGCCGGTCGGTTCGAACGCGAGACGATGCCCTTCACGCGCCTGAGCGCGGACGGCCGCTTCCTCCTCGGCGTCCGCAGGCGGCAGGATGCCGAGAACACCTCGGTCCTCACCCTTCACGAGGTGCCTTCGGGCGCCGTCGTCGCGACCCTTGCCGAGGGCTTCGTAAACGTCCAGGCCCGGTTCCTCACGGGGAACAGAATCGCCGTCGCCGGCATCGCGGGAGCGTCCGCAAAGCTCCTCTTCTTCGAAGGTGAAAAGGGCTGGGGCGCGCCGAGCCGTTCCGTCGATCTGGGTCCCGCCCTGCGCATCGTTCTCGGCGGAGAGATCGCCGCCGGGCGGGTCGCCGTAGCCCTCTTACCCTTCGAAGGAAGTCCCGCGGCCGCGCACCGCGCGTCGAAGCTGTCCATCGTGGACGCCGCGAACGGAAGCGTCGTCTCCCACGCCGACGGCCTCGTCCCGGCCGACCGCTTCGGGTGGTGGAACTCGTCGGTGCTGCCCCCGGCCGAGGCCGGCGTGCCGTGGACGTCGCTCTTCCTCGACGCCGACGGCCGCCTCGTGCGCCTCGACCCCGCCACGGGCTCTCGGACGGTGCTTCTGGGCAAAGGCAAGTAAACTCGCCCCTGCTTGACGACCCCCGCAAGACAGCAGGCCCGCCGCGTCATCGAGATCGAGGCGGGGGCCGTCCGCGCGCTCGCGGACGGCCTCGACGAGGGCTTCGACCGCGCGGTCGCCGCGATGAAGTCCACGGCCGGGCGCGTCGTCGTGACGGGCATCGGCAAGAGCGGCATCGTCGGCCAGAAGATCGCCGCGACGCTCGCCTCCACCGGCACCGCCGCGTTCTACCTGCACCCGTCCGAGGCGATCCACGGCGATCTCGGCATGATCCTCGGCGGCGACGTCGTCCTCGCGCTCTCGCACTCCGGCGAGACCGAAGAGGTCGTCGCGCTGATCCCCCACGTGAAGCGCCGCGGCGCGACGCTCGTCGCGATGACCGGCCGGAAGGACTCGACCCTCGGCAAGGGCGCGGACGTCGTCGTCTCGATCACGATCCGCGAGGAAGCCTGCCCCCTGAACCTCGCGCCGACCGCCTCGACGACCGCGCAGCTCGTGATGGGCGACGCGCTCGCGATGGCGCTGTCCGTCGAGAAAGGCTTCCAGCCCGAGGACTTCGCCGCGCTCCATCCCGGCGGCAAGCTCGGGAAGCGCTTCCTGAAGGTGGAAGGCCTCATGCACACCGGCGCGGCCGTCCCGCTCGTCCCGGCCACGGCTCCCATGAAGGACGTCGTCTACGAGATGTCGCGCAAGCGCTTCGGCATCACGGGCGTCACGGACGGCGGGAAGCTCGTCGGCGCCGTCTCGGACGGCGACCTCCGCCGCCTTCTCGAGAAGGACGGCCCGAAGATCATGAACGACACCGCCGCCGACGCGATGGGCAGGAGCCCGAAGACGATCGCGAAGGACGCCTGGGCCACCGAGGCGCTCCGGATCATGGAGGAACGGAAGATCACGTCCCTCTTCGTCGTCGCGCCGGACGGCCGCCCGGAGGGCATCCTGCACCTCCACGACCTCTGGGGCGTCGAGTCGATTTAGCGCGCCCCGGCGCTTATGATGACGGGACATGCCCGCGGCGCCGATCGTTCCCGACGACCTCCGGACCAAGCTCTCGCGCATCCGGGGGCTCGTCCTCGACGTGGACGGCGTCCTGACGGACGGTTCGATGACGTTCGACGAGGACGGCCGCGAGACGAAATCGTTCGACGTGAAGGACGGGCTCGGCCTGGTGTTGCTCCGGGACCTCGGTTACCGCATCGGCATCATCTCGTCCCGGACGTCGAAGGTCGTCTCGCGCCGCTGCGCGGATCTGAAGGTTCCCGAGGAATTCGTCCTCCAGGGCGAGCGCGACAAGGCGGCCGCGTTCGACCTCCTCGCGAAGCGCTGGGACCTCGAATCGTGGGAGATCGCGGCGGTCGGGGACGACCTGCCCGACCTCGGGATGCTCCGCCGCGCCGGCGTGGGCGCCGCGCCGTCCGACGCGACCCCGCTCGTGCGCGACGCCGCCGCCCTGCGCCTGACGAAGCCGGGCGGGGCCGGCGCCGTGCGCGAGATGTGCGACCTCCTGATCGAGGTCCGCCGCGGGGCCCGCGGCGACAAGCCGGCCGCCGTGGAGCCCGAAAAGGCCGCGGAGGACGGCGACGTGATCCCCTTCCCTTTCGGGCGGAACTGACGCCCCGGTCCTGCTAGGCTCGGGGCCCATGCGCTGTCCGTACTGCGGGGAAGGCGACGACCGCGTCGTCGATTCGCGCGAGAGCCGCGAGGGCGCCGTCATCCGGCGCCGGCGCGAGTGCAACGCCTGCCAGAGGCGCTTCACGTCCTACGAGACGGTCGAGGAGATCCCCCTCCTCGTCGTGAAGAAGGACGGGCGGCGCGAGCCGTTCGACCGCAACAAGCTCCTGCGCGGCCTCATGAAGGCCTGCGAGAAGCGGCCCGTCGAGACCAAGACGCTCGAGGACATCTGCGACGCGGTCGAGTCCGAGCTGTCGGCGCGCGAGCCGCGCGAGATGACGACGCTCGAGCTCGGCGCGAGCATCATGGAGAAGCTCAAGGACCTCGACCAGGTCGCGTACGTCCGGTTTGCGTCGGTCTACCGCCGCTTCGAGGACCTCGGAGACTTCGTGGACGAGCTCAAGGCGCTCCTCGGACGCGCCCCCGGAGGGAAGAAACAATGAAGAAGCGCGAGATCCCCGTCGGCTTCTTCGTCCGCACCGACCACGAGCCGCCGGAGCGGCCCGCCCTCGTCCCGCCGGTCGACGTCGTGGACCACGGCCCGCTCTGGCGCCTCACGTTCGAGATCCCCGGCACGAACCCCGAGGAGATCTCGGTGGACATCCGCGGGCGGGTCCTCACGCTCCGCGGGACGCGAAAGCCGACGGACCGCGAGTCCGGCGTCTTCCTGCGCGTCGAGCGCGCCGCCGGCGCGTTCGAGCGCGTGCTCGAGCTGCCCGAAGACCCCGATCCCGAAGGCTCCCGCGCCACGTACGCCGACGGCCTCCTGATGCTCGACATTCCGAAGCGTTCGGGCGGCAAGGGCCGGTCGATTCCCATCGTGAAAGGCAAGAAGAGCTGATGAGCTCCGTGGACCCCGGCGCGAGCGCACAGGTCGCGATTCCCGACATCCTCCCCGTCCTGCCGCTGAAGGACGTCGTCCTCTTTCCCTACGTCATCGTGCCGCTCTCCGTGTCGCGCGAGAAGTCGATCGCCGCGGTCGACGCCGCCCTCGCGGAGCAGCGCGTCCTGCTCCTCGTCGCCCAGCGGGACGCCTCCGTCGAGGAGCCCGCGGCGAGCGACCTCTACACGATCGGGACGGCGGCGGCCGTCATGCGGATGCTCAAGCTCCCGGACGGGCGGATCCGCCTCCTCGTGCAGGGGCTGTCGCGCGTCAAGATCGAGTCGATCCTCGCGGACTCCCCGTCGCTCCGGGCGAAGGTCACGCGCATCCCCGAGCCCGACGCCCAGACGCCTCCGCCCGAGGAGGTCGAGGCGCTCGTGAGAAGCGCCAAGGAGTCCCTCGAGAAGACGGTCGCCCTCGGAAAGTCCATCTCGCCCGAGGTGATGGTCGTCGCCGCGGGCCTCGACGAGCCCGCGCGCCTCGCCGACCTCGCGGCCTCGAACCTCGAGCTCAAGATCGACGAGGCCCAGAAGATCCTCGAGACGATCCCCGCCGTCGAGCGGCTGAAGACCGTCCTCGAGATCCTCCGGCGCGAGGTGCGCGTCCTGACGGTCCAGCAGGAGATCTCCGGCGCGGCCAAGGGCGAGATCGACAAGAGCCAGCGCGAGTACTTCCTGCGCCAGCAGCTCAAGACGATCCAGCAGGAGCTGGGCGAGACCGAGGACCTCTCCGAGGAGATCGCGGCCTACCGCGCGAAGATCGCCGAGAAGAAGATCCCCGAGGAAGCCGCTCAGGAGATCGAGAAGCAGGTCAAGCGACTCGAGCGCGGCAACCCGGACTCGGCCGAGAACGCCATGCTGCGGACGTACCTCGACTGGCTCGTGAACCTCCCGTGGGCGGTCGTCTCCACCGACAGCCTCGACCTCGCCCGTGCGCGGAAGATCCTCGACGAGGACCATTACGACCTCGAGAAGGTCAAGCAGCGCATCCTCGAGTTCCTCGCCGTGAGGAAGCTCTCCCCCGAGTCCAAGGGGCCGATCCTGTGCTTCGTCGGCCCGCCCGGCGTCGGCAAGACGTCGCTCGGCCGCTCGATCGCCCGGGCCCTCGACCGCAGGTTCCTGCGGCTGTCGCTCGGCGGCGTTCGCGACGAGGCGGAGATCCGCGGGCACCGCCGCACCTACGTCGGCGCGATGCCGGGCCGCATCATCCAGGGCCTCGCGCAGGCCGGGACGTCGAACCCCGTCTACATCCTCGACGAGGTCGACAAGATCGGCGCGGACTTCCGCGGCGACCCGTCGTCGGCCCTCCTCGAGGTCCTCGACCCCGAGCAGAACCGGACGTTCCGGGACCACTACCTCGGCGTGAACTACGACCTCTCGAAGGTCCTCTTCATCACGACCGCGAACGTCCTCGACACGATCCAGCCGGCCTTCCTCGACCGCATGGAGGTCATCCGCCTCTCGGGCTACACGACCGAGGAGAAGCTCGCGATCGCGAAGACTCACACGGTCCCGAAGCAGCGCAAGGAGAACGGCTTGCCCGAAGGCGCCGTGACGTTCAAGGACGACGCGCTCCGCGCGATCATCGAGAACTACACGCGCGAGGCCGGGCTCCGCAGCTTCGAGCGCGAGATCGGCTCGTGCTGCCGCAAGGTGGCCGTGCGCTGGGCTTCGGGCAAGAAGAAGCCCGTCGTCGTGACGCCGCGCGAAGTGAAAGCGTTCCTCGGCATCCAGCGGTTCACGCGCGACGAGGCGCTCCGCACCGACCAGGTCGGGACGGCGACCGGCCTCGCGTGGACCGCCGTGGGCGGCGACGTCCTCATCGTCGAGGCGCGCGCCGTGCGCGGCAAGGGCCGCCTCCAGCTCACGGGCCAGCTCGGCGACGTCATGAAGGAATCCGCGCAGGCCGCGCTCACGTTCGCGCGCTCGCGCGCCGACCGATACGGCCTGGCTCCGGACTACTTCGAGACGCACGACGTCCACATTCACGTGCCCGAGGGCGCGATCCCGAAGGACGGCCCTTCGGCCGGCGTCACGATGGCGACCGCAATGATCTCGGCCTTCGGCGGCACGCGCGTCCGGCGCGACGTCGCGATGACGGGCGAGATCACCCTCCGCGGCGACGTCCTCCCGATTGGCGGCGTCAAGGAAAAAGTGCTCGCGGCCCGCCGCGCGGGCATCGGAACGGTCATCCTCCCGAAGGCCAACAGGCGCGACCTCGCGGAGATCCCGAAGGAGCTCCGGCGCAACCTGAGGTTCGTCTTCGCGGCGAAGGTGGACGACGTCCTCGGAGCCGCGTTCATCGGCCCGGCCTCGCCTCCGAGGAAGGGCGCTCCGAAGAAGGCCGCCCCGAAGAAGCGCAGGAAGCGCCCGTGAAGAGGCGCTCCGGCCTTCCGCCCGAGGACGCGATCGTCGCCCGCCTCGCCGCAGCGTTCGCGACGCGCCGCCGCGACGTGAAGGTCGGGATCGGCGACGACGCCGCCGTCGTCGTGAGCCCGGACCGGCTCGCGGTCACGACGGACGTCCTCCTCGAGGACCACGACTTCCGCAAGGATGCCGATCCGCGCCGGCTCGGGCGCAAGGCGATGAACGTGAACCTCTCCGACCTCGCCGCGATGGGCGCCCGGCCGCTCTGGGCCGTCCTTGCGCTCGGGCTGCCGAAGAAGACGACGCCCGAGTGGCTCGACGCGCTCGCGGCGGGCGTGAAGGAAGCGGCTTCCGAGCACGGCGTCGCCGTCGTGGGCGGCGACCTCAGCGCTTCCGACAAGGTCTTCGTCGCCGTCACGGCGATGGGCCACGCTCCCGAGACCCCGCTCACGCGCGCGGGCGCCGAGCCCGGCGACGCGCTCTTCGTCTCCGGGACGCTCGGCGCCGCCGCCGCGGGCCTGAGGCTCCTCGAGAAGGGGTATCGCCTTTCGGACGAGCGCGTCGCGCTGGACCCGAAGGGCCGGCGCGTATCGGCGCCGCGCGCCCAGGAAGTCGCCCGCCTCATCCGCCACCTGATCGACCCGCGGCCGCAGCTCGTGCTCGGCTCGACGCTCGCCGCAGCCTCCCTCGCCTCGGCCGCGATCGACGTCTCGGACGGGCTCGCGCGCGACCTCTACCGCCTCTGCCGCGCCTCCGACGTCGGGGCGACCATCGAGGCGGACCGGCTCCCCGTCGACTCAGCCCTCGCCGATCTCGGGCCGCTCGCCGGCCTCGACCCGCTCGCGGCCGCGCTCTACGGAGGCGAGGATTTCGGCCTCCTCTTCACGGTCCCGAAGAAGAAGCTCGCCGCGGTCGACCGCCTCGCGGGGACCTTCGCGCTGCGGCGCATCGGGACGATCGACGACGGCGCGGGCGTGAGGCTCGTGCGCGACGGGCGGCGGACGCCTCTGCCCGACGCCGGGTTCGACCACTTTGACGCCGGCTGAGGGGTCGTTCAAGGCCCGCTTCCTCCACATGCTCGGGAGGGACTCGCCCCCCGAGGTCGTCGCGGCCTCGTTTGCGATCGGCGTCGCGATCTCCTTCACGCCGCTGATCGGGCTCCACTGGGTCATCGCGCTCCTGCTCGCGTTCGCCCTGAAGCTCAACAAGGTCGACGTCCTGCTCGGGACGCTCGTGGTGAACCCGGTCACGCTCCCCGCCGTCGGCGCGATCGCGCTGCCGATCGGGCGGTTCCTGCTCCATGCGCGGCGCGAAGCGATCGCCCACCTGCCGTGGCGCGAGATGTTCCGGCGTTCATTCTGGACGGCCGCGGGGCCGACGATGCGCGCGGTCGGCGCGCAGATCGCGGTGGGAATGTTCGCGCTCTCGCTCGTCGCGGGCGCGCTGACCTACGTCCTGCTCCTCCGGCTCATCAAACGGCATCGCGCGAAGCTCGCGGCCAAGGCCGCCCCGGACGTCGCGGGCGAGGGCGTCGAGCCGGACTAGGTGTAAAGACTCAGGAGGTTGTTCACCCGGGTTAGCCGGTGGGAAGCTGTTGGTGCGAAACAGCAGCAGGCCATCGGAGAAACCCGGATGAACTGCCATAGCAGAGCAAAGACGAACCCCCGAAGTCGAGAGCTAATCGTCC
>DASXVJ010000025.1:0-73323 GCA_036504335.1 Thermoanaerobaculia bacterium | reverse complement strand
AAGACGAAGACGATGCCGGTCGACCTGACGGGGCTCGTCGACCCCGCCGACCCGCGCGTCCGGATCCGGACGACGATGGCGATCTTCTGGGACGAGGCGTACGTCACCGTCGACGACCCCGCCGTGAGCGTCGTCAAGACGCTGCTGCCGCCGGCGAAGGCGGTCCTCTCCGAGCGCGGGTTTTCGCGGCGGTTCCGCGAGACGCCCGACGGCCCCGAGGTCTTCGATCACGGCGACGCGAGCGCGGCGCCCGCCTGGGAGGACGTGCCCGGAAAAGTCACGCGTCTCGGCGACGTGACCGAGCTACTCTCGAAGACGGACGACCGCTGGGTCGTTTTCAAGGGAGGCGACGCGATTCGCATCGAGTTCGACGCCACAAAGCTCCCCTCGGTGCCCGCAGGCTGGAAGAGGGACTTCGTCGTCGTGTCGGACGGCTGGGACAAGGACTTCGACAAGAACACCGTGACCGGCCAGAGCTACGGCCCGTGGCCGTTCCACGCGATGTCGGCGTACCCCTACCCCGACACCGAACGCCACCCCGACCCGAAGTTCCTCGAGGAGACGCTCACGCGGGAGGTCGGACCACAACGCTTCCGTCGGGCGCTTGGGGAGCGGTGAAGGAAGATTTGCTTAGAAAAGTGAATACGCGGAGCGCGCCCGCGGCCGCGGCGCGCCGACAAGCGCCACGACCTGGCGCGGCCCTGCTCGCCGCGGTGCTGCTCATCCCGCTGCTCTCTTACTCATTCGAAGAGATCCCCTCTTCGTCTTCGTCTCTTCCGCGTTCCCCGATCCGCTTCACCGACGTCACGAAGAAGTCGGGCGTCACCTTCGACTACGACACCGACCTCAGGCGCGGACGAAACCTCGCCACGATGGGCGCCGGGGTCGCCATGGGGGACTTCGACGGCGACTCGTTTCCGGACCTCTTCTTCGCGGGCTCGGCCGCGAGCGGGAAGAAGCCCGACGCCGGCCCGTGCGGCGTGCTCTACCGCAACCGCGGCGACGGCACGTTCGAGGACGTCACGGCGCGCTCGGGGATCAGGTCCTGCGGCTGGAGGATGGGCGCGTACTGGGTGGACCTCGACGGCGTGGGGCGTCTCGACCTCGTCGTGACGGGAATCGGGAGGGTCGAGCTCTGGAAGAACCTCGGGAACGGGACGTTCCGCGACGAGGCTGCCGAACGCGGCCTCGTCGGGCCCGGCTATTCGGTCGGCCTCGCGGCGGGCGACGTGAACGGGGACGGGCGCGTCGACCTCTACGTCGTGGGCTACCTCGACACGGACTACGCGAAGGAGAGCTCGTTCAGCCAGTTCGATGTCCGGGTCCCCGAAGACTACGAGGGACAGGAGGCGAAGCTGAACGTGCAGGGCGAGGACGGCCGGTTCGTCGAACGCGCGAAGGAGGCCGGCGTCCTCAACACGGGCGGGCGCGGCCTGACGGCCGTGTTCTTCGACTACGACGGCGACGGGAAACCCGACCTCTACGTCGCGAACGACCGCACGACGAACGTCCTCTACCGCAACAGGGGCGGCGGCGCGTTCGAGGACGTGACGGTCGAGACGGGAGCCGGCAGGCGCGACCACAAGGAGGCGCGCGCCGGGATGGGCGTGGCGATCGGGGACCTCGGCGGCAGGGGCCGGCCGGACATCGTCGTCACGAACTTCGCGGGCGAGCCGAAGACGCTCTACCGGAACGTGGAGGGCGCGCTGTTCGACGACGCCACGGAATCGTCGGGCGTGGAGCGCCCGTCTCTCCCGTACGTCCAGTGGGGGACCGACATCGTCGACCTCGACGACGACGGGCGCCCCGACCTCGTCATGGTGTCCGGCCACCTGATCCCGAAGATGATCATGTCGATGGCGCGGCTGTTCGGGAACAGCAAGAGCCTCGGTCCGTACGCGCGCGGCGACCGCAGCTACAAGCAGCCTCCCGTCCTTTACCGCAACGCGGGTGGCGGCCGGATGGAGGACGTGACGCCGTCGTCGGGGGACTTTGCGGGCCTGCGCCTCTCGGCGCGCGGCCTCGCGGCGGGCGACGTCGACGGCGACGGGCGGGTGGACCTCGTGATCGCGTCGATCAGCGGGAGTGCGCACGTTCTGCGGAACGCGACGGCCGCTCCCGGAAACGCGCTCGAGATCCTGCCGGTGGCCGGAGCGGACCGGCGCACCGTGCTCGGGACGAAAGTCGCGGTGACGGCGGGAGACGTGCGGCAGGTGCAGGAGTTCATCCTGCGGCCGTCGTACGCCTCCGGAGCGTGGATCCCGCTCCACTTCGGGCTCGGCTCGGCGGAGGCCGCCACGGTCGAGGTGATCCCGCCGGGCGCGACGGCGCCGTCGGTCCGGTTCGAGAGCGTAGCGGCCGGCCGCCTCTACACGGTGAAGGACGGCGCGCTCGCCGAACGCCGCGCCTTCCGGCGTTGATCGCTCCGCGCGTCTTCGCGTTCCACAAGCCGCGAGGCGTCGTGTGCTCCACGGTCGCGGAGGGAGGGGCGACGCCGGTCACCGACCTTCTGCCGCCGGAGTTCCGCGGCTGGTTCGCGGTCGGAAGGCTCGACAAGGAATCCGACGGGCTCCTTCTCTTCTCGGACGACCCGGTCTTCGCGCAGCGTCTCATGGACCCCGGCTGCGTGCCGAAGGTCTACGAGGTCGTCGTCGAGGGGTTTCCGGACGACGCGGCGCTCGCTCCGATGCGGGCGGGCGGAGTCGAACTCGACGGACGAACGCTTCGCCCCGTCGAGGTGACGCGCACCGGGAAGGCGCCGCGCGGAGGCACGCGCTTCCGCGTCGTCCTGCACGAGGGCGTCAATCGCGAGGTCCGCCGCCTCTTCCGCGCGGCGGGGCACAAGGTGCGCCGCCTGAGGCGCATCTCCGTCGGGCCGGTCGAGCTCGGAGAAATCAAAGAGGGGGAGGGGAGAGAGATCTCTTCGAGTGAAAGAGAGCGGCTGCAGGCGGCTCTCGCGAAGGGCGCGGCGGTGGCGCGCCCCAAACATCGTTCGACCCGCTGAAACCCGCCGTCCTGCCATCCGTATTCACCTTCGAAGAAATTCAACGGTGAATACAGGGAGGCAATACATGAAACGCATGACCCGCGTTCTCCTCGCTCTCGTCCCCACCCTGGTCCTGTTCGTCCCACCCGCCGCCGGGCAGCAGCAGGTCAAGCTGCCCGACGCGAGCCCGGCGGCGACCGTGAGCCAGGCGATCGGGCTCGCCGACTTCACGGTTTCCTACCACCGTCCGGCCGTCAACAAGCGCGAGGTCTGGGGCAAGCTCGTCCCCTACGGCCAGGTGTGGCGCGCGGGCGCGAACGAGAACACGACGCTCACGGCCACGACGCCGTTCACGTTCGGCGGCAAGGCCGTGCCGGCGGGCACGTACGGCGTGCATGTCCTCCCGACGGCGGACGAGTGGACGTTCATCCTCAGCTCGCAGTCGAAGGCCTGGGGGAGCTTCACCTACGACCAGAAGGAGGACGTCGTCCGCGCGTCGGTCAAGCCGGCCTCCGGCGACCTCACGGAACGCCTCGCCTGGTCGTTCGACGAGCCCACGGCCGACGGGGTGACTCTCACGGTGCGTTGGGAAAAGGTCCGGGCCTCCGTCCCGATCGGCATCGACGCGAAGGCCGTCGCGCTCGCGAACATCCGCGACCAGCTCCGCGGCCTGCCGCGCTTCGGCTGGCAGGGCTGGAACGGGGCCGCGGCGTGGTGTATGCGGAACAAGACGAACCTCGACGAGGCCATGACGTGGGCGGACCGGTCCATTTCCATGACGCCGACGTACCAGAACCTGCGGACGAGGGCCGGCCTCCTCGAGCTCAAGGGCGACGCGGCGGGCGCCGCCGAGGTGCGCCAGAAAGCCCAGACTCTCGCGACCGAGGTCGACATCAACTTGCAGGGGTACGCGTTGCTCGGAGAAGGGAAGATCGACGAGGCAATTGCGGTCTTCCGCAAGAACGCAGCCGACCACCCGGCAAGCTGGAACGTGTGGGACAGCCTCGCCGAGGGGCTCGAGACGAAGGGCGACAAGGCAGCCGCCGCGGAGAACTACCGCAAGGCCCTCTCGATGGCGCCCGAGGACCAGAAGAAACGGCTCACGGAGACGCTCGCCCGCCTCAAATGAAGGCGGCGGCGTCGTCGGCGAGGGCCTGCATCGCCGGCGTCTCGTAGACGTGGATTCCGGGCGGCGAGTCCGTTGCGACGGCCGCCATGGCCTTCGCGACGTCGTCCGCCCGGATCGGCCGGTAGCGGGCGGCCGGTCCCAGCATCGCCACCGACACGAGGCGCGCGAGGGCGATTCCGGCGGCCTCGCCGACCCGCTTCTCGCGCCGGTGCCCGATGAGAAAGGACGGGCGGAAGATCTGGACTCCCTTGTAGGGCAGCGTCCGGACCATGTCCTCGGCTTCACCCTTGCAGCGCAGGTAGAAATTTCCCGACTGCGCGCTCGCGCCGACGGAGCTCACGAGAAGGAACTGGGTCGAGCCCGCCCGGACGGACACCTCGGCGAGCCGTGCGACGTACCCGACGTCCACGGTGTGGAAGGCCTCGGGCGAGCCCGCCTTCCGGATCGTCGTCCCGAGGCAGCAGAAGACGTCCTCGGCGCGCGGGAACGCGGACATTCGTCCCATGCGCTCGTAGTCGACCGTGCGCTGCTCGAGCTTCTTGTGCGTGACGTTGACCGGGCCGCGCACGAATGCGATGACGCGGTCGTACGTCCCGCCCGCGAGCAGCCGCCGCAGGACACGCTCGCCGACGAGCCCGGAAGCTCCCGCCACGATCGCCGAACGCATGAGTTGGGCGCATCATAAGCGAGAATCCGTCTCGTGCAGACCGTCGAGACGATCCTGACGCTTCTCGGGCTGACGACGCTCCTCGCGTTCCTCGCCCAGAAGGCGAAAGTCCCGTACCCGATCTTCCTCGTGATCGGCGGAATGGGCGTCGCGTTCGTGCCCGGGCTGCCGGCCGTCTCCCTCGACCCGCAGCTCGTGTTCCTCTTCTTCCTGCCGCCGATCCTCTACGCCGCGGGCTACTTCACGTCGTGGCGCGACTTCCGTGCGAACCTCTTCTCGATCTCGCTTCTCGCCGTGGGGCTCGTCGTCGCGACGACCGCGGCGGTCGCGGCGGTGGTCGTCGCGCTCGTTCCGGGCGTGCCGTGGCCGGCGGCGCTGGTCCTCGGCGCCGTCGTCTCGCCCCCGGACGCCGTCGCGGCGACCGCCATCGCCCAGCGCGTCCGCCTTCCACGCCAGATCGTCACGATCCTCGAGGGCGAGAGCCTCGTGAACGACGCAACCGGCCTCGTCCTGCTGAAGTTCGCGAGCGCGGCGATCGTGACGGGGCATCTCGCGGTCCTGCCGGGCCTCGCGGAGTTCTGCGTGATGGTGGTCGGGGGAGTCGCGGTCGGCCTCGCGTTCGGCTGGCTGTTCGCGCAGGCCCAGCGGTATCTCGACGACACGATCCTCGCGACGACGGCCTCGCTGCTCGTCTCGTTCGTGACGTACATCGTGGCCGAGCACGTCCACGTGTCCGGCGTCCTCGCGACGGTGGCGGCGGGCGTCGTGCAGGGAAGGGTCGTGCCGCGGATCAGCTCCTCCCGGATGCGGATCGAGAGCACGGCCGTCTGGCAGACGTTCATCTTCCTTCTCAACGCGCTCGTCTTCGTCCTCATCGGCCTTCAGCTTCCGGCGGTCCTCAGGACCCTGGACTGGCCCTGGCCGGTCGTCGTGGACGGCATCTTCGCGACGTTCGGAACGATGGTCGTCGTGCGCCTCGCCTGGGTGTTCCCGGGCGCGTACCTCCCGCGCTACCTGTTTCCGAAGCTTCGCGCCGCGCATCCCTATCCGCCGTGGCAGGCGGTGGTGATCGTGGGCTGGTCGGGGATGCGCGGCGTCGTGTCGCTCGCGGCGGCCCTGTCGCTCCCGCTCGTCCTCGCGGACGGGCGGCCGTTTCCCGCTCGCAGCCTGATCATCTTCATCACGTTCGCCGTCATCCTCGGCACGCTCGTCTTCCAGGGCCTCACGCTCGCGCCGCTCGTGCGCTGGCTGCGCGTCGAGGAGGACCGATCGGGAGAGAAGGAGGAGCGGCACGCGCGTCTCGCGCTCGCCGAGGCCGCGCTCGAACACCTCGACGGAGCGATGGACGAGCGGAACCTGCAGGCTCATCAGGTCCACGGCGTGCGGCAGGAGTACGTCCAGCGGGTGCGGTCCCTCAAGGGCCTGGAAGGGGAAGGGCCCGCGCACGCCCCCCTCGAGTTGTCGCGCGAACTGCGCCGCACGGCAATCGAGGCCCAGCGGAAGCAGCTCCTGAAGCTGCGCGACGAGGAAGTCATCGGCGACGACGTCCTCCATCGCCTCCAGCACGAGCTGGACCTCGAGGACGTGCGGATGCGGTAGCGCGCCTAGCGCTTCGCGGGCTCCGGCGCGCCGCCCTCGACCCATTTGTAGAGGCCCGGGACGAGGTCCCTCGCGCTCGCCGTCGTCCCGTCGGGCCACCGCACGTCGACGCCGTCGAGCTTCGCGGCCGCGCCGAGGCCGATCGTGATCGTCCGCTCGTTGACGGACAGGTAGCCGTCGCCGCCCGAGACTTCGTCCACGCGCTTCTTTCCGCCCATCGTGCACGTCACGCGGGCGCCGACGGCGCCGCGGTTCTTCCCGTTCGTCGCGAGGACGAGGCGCACGGCCTTCCCGGCGCCCTCCGAAACGTTCCGGTAGACGTGCGCGGGGCCGCCGTTCTCGGTGATCACGACGTCGGGCTTTCCGTCGCCGTCGAGGTCCGCGACCGCGAGCCCGCGCCCGACCACGGGCACCGCGAACGCGGCGCCCGCCTGCGACGTGACGTCCGCGAAGCGGCCGGCGCCCTGCCCGCGGAAGAGGAGCGGAGCCTGGCGGTACGTGACGGTCGGCTGGACGTCCTGCACCGAGGTCTCGACGTGGCCGTTCACGCCGACGAGGTCGAGGACGCCGTCGAGGTCGAAGTCCGCGAACGCGACGCCGAACGTGAGCGGCAGGAGCGACGTGCGGCCGATGCCGCTCTGGACGGACTCGTCCACGAAGAAATCGCCCTTCGGGCCCGCGCTCCACACGGACCACATTTCGTTCGAGAAGTTGCCGACGACGAGCGTCACGCCGCCGTCGTTCTTCGTGTCGCCGAACGCGACGCCCATCGCGCCGCGCGCGCGGCCGTCCTCGCCGACGGCGACGCCCGCCTCGATCGCCATGTCCTTGAACTTCGGGATGCCGTTCACCGTTTCCACGTTCCGGCAGAGGTTGTTCGGCGAGGTGTCGTTCGCCACGACGAGGTCGGGGCGTCCGTCGCCGTCGAAGTCCCTCACCGCGACCCCGAGCGCCTTGCCGAGCGGGTTCACGAGACCCGCTTCCTTCGTGATCTCCCGGAACTTCCCGGCGCCGAGACCCTTGTAGAGGCGGGACGACACGCCGTTGTACCGCTCCGGCGTGCAGTAGGACTTCGTCTTGCCGTCGAGCGAGCAATGCATGTCCGTCTTCGGCGTCCAGTTCACGTACTGGCCGACGAAGAGGTCGAGGACGCCGTCGCCGTCGAAGTCCGCGAACGCGGCCGACGTGCCCCAGCCGGAGCCCGCGAGGCCCGAGCCCTTCGTCGCGTCCTTGAAGCGTCCCTTGCCGTCGTTCACGAGGAGGCGGATGTCGTCCAGCCCCGTGATCACGAGGTCCGGCGCGCCGTCGTCGTTCACGTCGCCGACGGCGACGCCCATCCCGTAGAGGGAGATCGCGAGGCCTGCTTCCTTCGTCCGGTCCTCGAACCGGATCGGCCCGCCCGGCTCCGTCACGTTCTTCCAGAAGGAGAGCGTCGGCTGGTGGGCGGCCTTCGGGTCGCCCGGCCACCAGCGGCCGTTCACGAAGAGGAGGTCGATTCGGCCGTCTCCGTCCGCGTCGAACGCCGCGACGCCGGAGCCCATCGTCTCGGGCATCCATTTCTTCCCGGCGGCTCCGTTCACGTGGACGAAGGCGACGCCCGATACCTTCGTGACGTCCTCGAACCGGATCGAGGACGCCACCTTCGTGGGCTCGGGGGCCGGCGTGGGGGAGACCGGCCTGGGAGCCGGTTTGCCGCAGGCGGCGGCGAGAAGGCTGAACAAAGTTGGAAGAGAGAAGAGAAGATTTCTTTGAATGGTCATCGGACGGAAATCCTATCGCACCGGCACGCTTCCTTTTCGTCGTAGAGTTGGCGGCATGCGAATCGCCCGCGTTCTTCCTTTCAAAGGAATTCCTCTTCTTTCCCTTGCTTTCGCCACCGTCGCCCTGGCCGAGGCTCCGCAACCGCCGAAGCTTCGCCTTCCCGCGGGCGTCGCCCCGGTGCGCTACGCCGCGGAGCTGTGGCTGGACCCGGCGAAGGAGACGTTCAGGGGAAGCATGGAGATTCGGATTTCCTTGAAAGGGGAATCCGACACCCTGTGGCTGAACGGGACGGAGCTGACGATCGAGTCGGCGTCGGCCGTCGCGGCGGGCGGGAAAGACGCCATCGCCGCGGAGGGATCGGCCGTGGGCGCGGACTACGTGCGTATTCACTTTCAAAGAAATCTTCCGCCGGGCGACTATGACGTGACGCTCACCTATACGGGCCGCGTCGAGAGCAAGGACACCCAGGGCATCTTCCGGCAGAAGGACGGCGCCGACTGGTACGCCTTCAGCCACTTCGAGGCGATCTACGCGCGGCGCGCGTTCCCGTGCTTCGACGAGCCGTCCTTCAAGACGCCGTGGCAGCTGACGATCCACGCGCCGAAGGGCGCGATCGCCGTGGCGAACACGCCCGTCGTCGCCGAGCGGTCGGACGGGGAGGGCGCGCGGGCGTTCGTCTTCGCCCTGACGAAGCCGCTCCCGAGCTATCTCGTCGCCTTCGGCGTCGGCCCGTTCGACGTGGTCCCCGCGGGGACCGCGGGCCGCAGCAGGACCGCGATCCGCATGATCGTCCCGAAGGGCCGGGCTGCGGACGCGCGCTGGGCGGCCGAGTCCACGGGTCCGATTCTCGAAGTCCTCGAGAACTACTTCGGCATCCCGTACCCGTACGAGAAGCTCGACCACCTCGTGATCCCGCAGACCGTGGGCTTCGGCGCCATGGAAAACGCGGGGCTCGTGACGTACTCGTCCGGCCTCCTCCTCGCGAAGCCTGCGGACGAGACGATCCGCTTCCGCCGCGCGTATGCGAGCGTCTGCGCGCACGAGACGGCGCACCAGTGGTTCGGGGACTACGTCACGACGGCCTGGTGGGACGACATCTGGCTGAACGAGGCCTTCGCGACGTGGATGGGCTCCAAGATCGTCGACCGCTGGAAGCCCGCGTGGAGCTGGGCCGTGCAGCGCGCCGGCTCGCGCACCGGGGCGATGGACCAGGATTCGCTCGTGACCGCGCGGCGCGTCCGCCAGCCGATCGCGGGCAACGACGACATCGTGAGCGCGTTCGACGGCATCACGTACCAGAAGGGCGCGGCCGTGATCGCGATGTTCGAGGGCTGGGTGGGCGAGGAGGGCTTCCGAAAAGGCATCCAGCACTACCTGAAGGCCCACGCGTGGGGCGCCGCGACGGCCGACGACTTCGTCGCGGCGATCGCCGAGGCCGCCGGAAACCGGGAAGTCGCTCCTGCATTCCGGTCGTTCCTCGACCAGCCGGGAGTCCCGCTCGTGACGGCCGAGCTCCAGTGCGCCGCCGGGGGCGCGCCGAAGCTGGCGCTCTCGCAGAAGCGGTTCCTTCCGACGGGGTCCACGGGCTCGACGCGGGAGACGTGGCGGGTGCCGGTCTGTGCGCGGACGGGCGATCCGGGCGCGGCGACGACGTGCACTCTCCTCACCGAGGCGACCGGCTCCCTGTCGCTTCCGGGCGCGTGCCCGGCGCGCGTCCTCGCGAACGCCGGGGACGGCTACTACCGCGTTCTCTACAAGGGCAGCCTTCTCGGGAAGGTTCTCGCCGACGGCGGCAGGCACCTGACGGCGTCGGAGCGGATCTCGACGCTGGCCGACGTGGCGGCCCTCGCGCGCAGCGGCGACGTGCCGATGGCGGCGGCGCTCGCGCTCGTGCCCGCGTTCGCGAACGACCCGGACCGGCCCGTCGTCGAGTCCGTGCAGAGGATCGCCGCGGCGCCGCGCGACCTCCTGGTCACCGACGAGATGCGTCCGCGCTACCGCCGGTTCGTGAGCGACGCGTTCGGTGCGCGCGCGCGGGCGCTCGGCTGGGCCGCGAAGAAGGGCGAGGACGAGGACACGCAGCTCCTGCGCGCCTCGCTCGTCCCGTTCGCCGCGAACGAAGGCGACGAGCCGGCGCTCGTGGCCGAGGCGGGTTCCCTCGCGAAGGCGTGGCTCAAGGACCGCAAGGCGGTGGATGCGCTCCTCGTGTCGGAGGTCCTCGACGTCGCCGCCCGGCACGGCGACGTGGAGCTCTTCCAGGCGTACCTGGCCGAGGCGCGCAAGGCGACGGACCGGCGCGAGCGCGCGCGTCTCCTCGGCGCGCTCGGGCTCTTCCGGGACCCCTCCGTCGTGCCTGTGGCCCTGAAGCTCACCCTGTCGACCGAGTTCGACGCGCGTGAGACGGCCGGCATCCTCCGCGAGGGGGCCTCGAACCGCGACACGCGGCCCGAGGCATGGGCCTTCCTCAAGGCGAACTTCGACAGCATCGCCGCGCGGCTGCCGCGCGAGTCGCCGGCGCGCTTCCCGATGCTCGCGGCCGGGTTCAGCGACGCCGAGAAGCGAGCCGACGTCGAGGCCTTCTTCAAGGACAAGGCCCCGAAGTTCATGGGCGGCCCGCGCTATCTCGCGCAGTCGCTCGAGCAGATCCAGCTCCGCGCGGTGCTCAAGGCCTCGCAGCAGGAGAGCGTGAACGAGTTCCTGTTCCACTACGAGCCGCGGCCGACGCTCGACCTGAAGCCGCAGTCGGGGATGTAGAGGGGCGCCGGGGACTCGCAATGAAGGCGTCCGTCTTCGTCGGAACGAGTCTCGACGGGTTTCTCGCGCGTCCCGGCGGGAGCTTCGACTTCCTGCCGCCGGGCGGCGGAGAGCCCCACGGCTACGACGAGTTCATGGCGACGGTCGACGCGCTCGTGATCGGGCGCAACACGTTCGACGTCGTCCTGGCGTTCCCGTCCTGGCCCTACGGGAAGAAGCCCGTCTTCGTCCTCAGCAGGCGCGCGCTGCCGCCCGCCCCGGCCGGCGCCGTCGTGGAGAGGATGGCGGGAGAGCCGGCCGAGATCGTGGCCCTGCTCTCGGCGCGCGGAATCGGCCACGCCTACGTGGACGGCGGCATCACGATCCAGCGCTTCCTTCGCGCGGGTCTCGTCCAGCGCATCGTCGTCACGCGCGTGCCCGTCCTCATCGGGTCGGGCATCCCGCTCTTCGGCGCCGTCCCGCACGACATCCTCCTCAGGCACGTCGCGACGCGTTCGTTCGCGAGCGGACTCGTCCAGAGCGAGTACGAAGTCGTCGCCTGACGGAGGTGCATCCATGGACATCCTGCAGGCGATCGGCGACACGTCGATGGTCCGGCTCCGAAAGGTCGTTCCTCCTGGCAGCGCCGAAATCCTCGTCAAGCTCGAGTGGGAGAACCCCACGGGCAGCATGAAGGACCGGATGGCGCTGGCGGTCGTCGCGCGCGCGGAGGCCGACGGCCGCCTGAAGCCCGGGGACACCGTCGTCGAGTACACGGGCGGCAGCACGGGGACGTCGCTCGCCCTCGTGTGCGCCGCGAAGGGCTACCGACTGCGGATCGTCACGTCCGACGCGTTCAGCCGGGAGAAGCGGGACCACATGGCGGCGCTCGGAGCCGAGCTGACGCTCGTCCCCAGCGAAGGGGGCCTCAGCACCCGGAAACTCTTCACGGACATGATCGAGACCGCTCGCCGGATGAGCCTCGAGCCCGACACCTTCTGGGTCGACCAGCTCAACAACGTGGACACGATCGCGGGCTACGCGGGGCTCGGCGAGGAGATCTGGCGGCAGTCCGAGGGACGGGTCGACGCGTTCGTCCAGTCCGCCGGGACGGCGGCGTCGTCACGCGGCGTGGCCTCCGTCCTGAAGCGCCACGACGCGAAGGTGAGGCTCGTCGTCGTCGAGCCCGCGGAGTCCCCGGTCCTGGGAGGAGGCCCGGCGGGGGCCCACCGGATCGAGGGAATCGGCATCGGCAGCATCCCGCCCCTGTTCGATCCGGGGCTCGTGGACGAGATCCAGCCGGTGAGCACGCTCGACGCGGAGGCGATGGCGAGGCGCCTCGCGCGGGAGGAGGCGCTCTTCGCGGGGACGTCCTCAGGGGCGAACGTCGTCGCCGCGTTGCGCGTGGCCGAACGGCTCGGACCCGAAGCGAGAGTCGTGACGCTGATGATCGACTCGGGGCTCAAGTACGTGAGCACCGAGGTGTACCGGAAGGGCTGACGGGTCGCGGGTCGTCGGTCCTCAGGCCGCCGCGCCGGCCGTCTTCCAGTACCTCACGAGACCCGTGACGTTCATGGCGAACGGGAGCGCGGTCCTGTAGGCCTCGAGGCCGTCGGCGCCGACGCCCGCCGCGAGGAGGCGATCCGTGAGCCACGCTTCGAAGAGCGGCACGATCGCGGATTCGTCCTTGCCCTCGTCGAGCCGGGCGCGGATGAAGCCCGCCCACGCGTGGAGCTCTTCCATCATCTCGTCGAGGCGGCGCGAGACGTCGCCGTGGCGACCGAAGTGCGTCGGGTAGAAGGAGTCCGGGCGCGCGGCCTTGATGCGGTCGATCGAGCGCGCCCACGTCGGCAGGTCGATGTCCGGAGGGGGAGTCGGGGGCAGGTTCGGGCCGTCGCCGATCGCGACACCGCCCACGTCGCCCGTGAAGACGTTTCCGTCGAGGAGATACGCGTTGTGGTGAATGGCGTGGCCGGGCGTTTCGAGGACGCGGATCCGCGCGCTGCCGACGGGGACGTCGAGGCCGTCCGACGTGATTTTCAGGCGGTCCGCAGGGATCGGCTCCAGCGTGCCCCACAGCGTGTCCATCTGCTCTTTGTAGATCCGCCTGGCGGAGGCGAGAAGCTTCGAGGGGTCGGCCATGTGCGGAGCGCCCCGCGGATGGACCCACACGTTCGCTCCGGCCCGCGCGAGCCGCCACGCGGCCCCCGCGTGGTCGAGGTGGATGTGCGTGACGAGGACGTCCCGGACGTCCTCGGGCCGGGCGCCGTGCTTGGCGAGCGCGGCGACGAGGTGCGGCCACGTGGAGTCGGGGCCGGTCTCGACGAGCGCGAGGTGGCCGCCGGACTCGACGAGGTATGCGGCGATCGTCTCCCCACGGAAGAACTCGAGGTCGAGGGTGTGGATCTGCATGGTCTCTCAGGCCGGCTTCGTCACGCTCGGGGTGAAGGTCCAGGTCCAGCCGTTTTTCGTCGTGACGATGGACTTCTTGTCGCTCGAGATCTTCACGTCCTTCGAATCGCCCAGGGGCATCGTGAGGAGGACGGGGGACTGCACCAGAAGTTCCTCGGGCCGGACGCTCTTCTTGCCCTTCCAGCGCTTCGGCTTCCCGGTGCAGAACTGCGGGGTGTCGACGTCCGGGACCGTGGTCTCCACCTTCATCTCGGGCTGGCCCGTCGGCCCCGTGGCGATGTCGAGAACCGTCCAGTGCTCGTACGCGCCGCGCAGGACGGGGGGCGCGCACTTCGGCTCGCCCTGGCGCAGGTTCGCGGTCTTGGTGGGGAAGTTCTCGATCTTGAGGACGTGTGCGAGCGTTCCGTTCCGGAGGTCCCACTCGAGGTCGATGGCGACGCGGTCGGTCACGTCGGCCCACGCGCCGCCGTTGGGCACCGAGACGAGCGCCTTCCCCGAGTACGCGCCGTCCACGTGGTAGTAGATCGTCTTCGGCTTCAGCCACTTGTCCATCGCGGCGACGTCTCCCTGGGGAAGGGCCGAGCCGGAGAACGCCACGCACAGGAGCAAGAGGAAGATCTGCTTCTTCATCGACGAACGATATCAGTGCGACGACAGGACCGGGGCGACGGCGGCCGCAACCGGCACGCCGGGTCCCTTGCGCTCTCCCGCCTGCTTCGACGGCGGCGCCGGCCGCGCGAACGGGCGAGGCGCGCCCTGCGGGCGGTCGTCCTTCAGAACCATCTCGCCCTTCGGCGCGGTGCCCTTGTACGCGTAGCCCTTCGGCCCGATCTCGGCGAGCCAGGCGGGCGGAACGGCCTGCGGCGGCTGCGCGTCGTCGTGGACGTGCACGGGCAGCGACTCGCGATTTTCGAGCGGGTGCGCAATGCGGTATTCCGCGAGGAGGGCGCGGGCGGCCTCGTCGTCCTTGAAGAAGCGATACCACTTCTCCTCGGCGGCGGCCTCCTCCGAGCGCCCGAGCGCCTTGAGGCAGAGCATCGCGTTGTAATGCGCGGCGAGGTCCTCGCCGTCGATCGCGAGGACGGCGTCGATCGGCGGGAGCGCCTCCGCGTACTTGCCCGCGAGGTAGAGGACGCGCGCCTTCTGGTTCAGGACGACGCGGTCCTTCGGGAACTTCGCGAGGACGCGGTCGAGGTCGGCGAGCGCGTCGTCGAGGCGGCCCTCCTCCTTGGAGACGAGCGAGCGGAAGTACTGCGTCTTGCCCCAGCCCGGCCTGCGCCTCTCGGCGTCGGCGAGCGCGGCCTTCGCGGCGGGGAGATCGCCCTCCTGAACCTTGCAGCGCGCGAGGTTCAGCGGGCCGTCCGGCTTGTCGGCCGCGAGCTCGGCAACCTTCCTGAACGCCCACGACGCGCCGCGGAGGTCTCCCTGCAGCAGGAGGCCGATCCCGTAGTCGTTCCAGCGGATCCACGGGCGATCGGGGAAATCGGGATTTCCGCGAGTGGTTGAAGCCTTGGCATTCGGAGGCGCCGTGCCAGGCGGCGAGGCCTCGGCGACCGCAGTCGGTGTCGGGGAATTCTGCGAAGAAATTGGGAGAATCACGGAGTCCGCGGAAATGACCGTCACCGGGAGCTCCGGAGCGTCCTTCCCGCCCACGAAGATCGAATAGTCCCTGGAGAACTTCCGGTAGTTGAGCGCGGCCGCAAGCGTGATCGTTCCGGCCGCGTCCTTCGGCACGGTGAAGCGGTAGTGGACCGTGCGCGCCGCGCCGGGCGGGATGAAGTTGTTGTAGAGCGGGACGTGGATGTCCTGCGGCTGCCGGCGGTCCATGAACGAGCCGTCGTGCGCGATCGCGAGCTGCGCGATCTTGTCGGCGGCGGGGTCGAGGCGCCCGTTCGCGTCGAGCGTGCCCGAGGCCATCACGGAGCGCGCCCCGTTGTCGGCCTTGAACTCGACCCACGTCTCGTTGCTGTCGGACGTGCCGTTCGTGTACGGGTGCCCGAGCGTGCGCGTGCGCACGACCACCTCGACGTCCACGGTCTCGCCGGGATGAAGAGACGGCAGCGAAGGGCCAAGAGGGATGACCTCCGAGGCTCGCTTCACGGCGAAGACGTCGATCGAAAGTGATCCGACCAATACCTTTCTACGAATATCTTCTATGGTCTCCTTGTCCCCTCTCAGGGCCGGCAGAGCCGTGTTGGCCGCCGGGAAGAGGTGATCGTGGAGCATGCCGGCCACGTTCCCGAACTCGCGGGAGGGCATGAGCGGAAGGTGGCAATCGCGGCACGCTTTCGTCTTCGGCGGGTCGTAGAACGACCGCACCGCGTTGCCCGAGACGCCCGAGTCGTACCAGCTGTCGTAGTGATTCTGGCCGCGCATCCAGTGGTAGTCGTTGAGCGGCGGGAGGAGGCCGACCTTGTGGCAGGTCGAGCAGAACTCCGGCGTGCGCATGAAGGGCTTCATGAACGTCTGGCGGTGGAGGGACGGCTCCATGCGGATCAGGAGCTTGTTGACCTCTTTCAGCGCCTTGTTGTCCGAGAACGCGAACGGGTACTGCTTGCTCTCCTCGATCACGTAGCCGCCGTTGCCGCGCAGGTCCTTGACCTCGGCGATCGAGTGGCAGGACATGCAGGTGAGCCCCTGCTGCCCCTCGAACTGGTCGTACGAGAAGCTCGACATCGTCGCCTTGCCCATCTGGCCCGTGAAGAGGACGACGGGGTCGTGGCAGCCGGAGCACCACTTCGTCTTCTCGCGGCCGACGCGGTCGGCCATGAGCTCGACGGAGCGGCGGTAGAACGGGTTGTTGAAGGACGAAAAGCGGTGCGCGGACTTCTCCCAGCGCTTGAAGGAATCCGGGTGGCACTCCTGGCAGTACTGGTTCGCGGACAGCTTCTTGCCGTCGAGGAGGCCCTGGTCGAACGTCTCGGCGGAGGATAGGAAGAACTGCACGTCGCCGTTCGTGTTCACGACGCGCTGCGGCGGCTTCTCCAGCTTGTGGAGGCCCGCCATCACGAGGACGAACGCGGCCACGGCGCCGCCCCACTGCCCGAGCATCCGGAAGTGAAGCTTGTGGACCGCGGCGCGCCGGTGGAGGATGAACGCGACGAGGGCGGCCGGAATCGCGAAGACGTGCGCGAGGTAGATCGGCCGGTTCGTGAGCGTCGCGCCCTTCAGGGCCATCGTGATCCCGGTCCCGATGCACAGGAGTGACAGGCAGACGATCGTGATCCCGGCGATCTTCGCGTTGCGGTTCCGGATGTTCGCGAGCATCCGCGCGCCGTGCGTGAGCGCGAAAACGAGGAAGGGGATGGCGATCAGGAGGCCCAGCACGAGGTGCATGAGCAGCATCGCCATGAAGAACGAGGAGTACTTCGTGAAGGCGACGAGGTAGATCGAGTTCGCCGCCATGAGGCCGAGCGGCACGAGGAGGATCGTGTAGAGCCGCCTCTGCCAGGGGTGAAGGACGCCCTTGGCGCGCACCGCGCCTTCGTTTCGAACCGTCATGGCGGGAATTCTAGCTCTGAGAGCGTGTCTCAGCGAGCCCCAAGCTCGCCGGCCAGCCACTCGACGGCATCGCGAAACGCCTCGTCCGGAAGAAGGCCCTTGTCGTTCGGCGAATAGAGCCTGAGGACGGTCGCGTCTTTCGCCTCCGGCAGCTCGGCAGAGTGGAGGGCAGCCAAGAGAAGATGCTTAGAAGGGTAAGAGGGGACCCTCGCGCCGGCCTGCGGCGGCGGCGCGATTACGGCGACGGCCGCGCCCCGCGCCCCGGCCTCAATCAACCTTCTAAGAAAATCCCCGCTGGGTGCGACGAGAAGCCAGCCGATTCGCTCCGGGTCCGCCTCCGCACGGGTCCGAAGCAAATCCGCTTTCGGCTCGAGTCCAACGAGGACGACGAGGCCGCGCTGGGCCGCCTGGTCGAGGATCACGTCTCTTCGGCAGTCGCCCTTCTCGGGACACACGACGACGAGCGCCGGCCGGCCCTTAGCGGGCACGGGGACCTTCTTGTCCGGGTAGATGGAGCCGGGGAGGAGCGGCGCGTAGAGCTTCGGGACGTACAGCTTTCCGCCCGGCACGTTCTCTGTGCTCTGCCACGGCGACGACGCGCAGCCGGCCGTCACGAACGCCAACAGAAACGCGGCCTTTCTCATTCGTCGAACAGCGAGCCCTGCCGAGGCGCTTCCCGTCGTACGTTCAAAGAAATCTTCTCTTCCATCCCTTCTTTCTCGTTTTCTCCCAGCCAGACGAGTTCCCCGGTGTCCATGAAGAACAGCCCGGCCTTCGCCGGCCGTTTCGTGAGCGCTTCCCACGCGCGTCTGTAATGCGTCACCTGGGGCGCGTAGTGCGCGACGAGGGCTTCGAGTCCGTCGCCGACGACGTCGGACTTCCAGTCCACGATGCGCCAGACGCCGTCCTCCTCGAAGACGAGGTCCATCGCGCCCTTGAGGAGCGTCTCGGAAGGGCCGGCTGCGAAGCCGAGTTCTTTCGACGGCACGACCATCTCGAACGGGACCTCCACGTAGCGGCGCGGCGACTTGAGCGCCCGCGCCCAGAGCTCCGAAGCCGTGACGGACCCGGCGACGCGAAGCACCTCGACGAGGAGGTCGGGCGCGACCTCCTCGTCCCGCATGAGGTTGAGCGCGAGGGGCCGAAGGTCGACGCCGGGCGTCCGCAGGGCCGCTTCGAGGAGCTGATGCAGGACGCGTCCCCACGCCGCGCCGCGCGCTTCCTCGGCCGGCGACGGGGCGCGAGGGCCTTCCTTTTTCGCGAGCGCCGTCACCGTGACGACGCCATACGTCGGGGCGCCGGCGCGCTCCCGCGCCTCGGCGAGGCGCGTGCGCACCCCGGGGAGCCTCTCGGCGAGCGGCGGCACTTCGCGCCCGGGCGGGGCCGGCGCAGGCGCGGGGCGGGCCACGAGCTCCTGGAGGTGCGGGTCGAGCGGCGCCCAGAGGCCCGTGAGCCGCGCGCCTTCCTTCTTCGTGACCTTCGTGTGGACGCTCGCGACGAGCGTGTACATCGCCCGCGTCGCGCCGACATAGAAGAGACGCTGCTGCTCGGCGTCGAGGAACAGGCGCTCGATTCCGCTCTTCTCCTCCCAGTCTGGAGGGAGCGCGAGGATGCGCACGCCGCGCTCGCCGAGGGGCTTGAGGACCGGGAACCAGCCGCGCGGCACGTCGCCCGTCCGCTCGATGTGCGAGCCCGGCTCGTGGGGCGCCCGGTCGACCGGCTCGGCGAGGATCACGATCGGCGCCTCGAGCCCCTTGGCTTTGTGAATGTTCATGAGACGGACCGCGTTCGAGCGCGCCGCGTCGACGCTCATCTCCTCGAGCTCGGGCGCCTCCTCGACGAGGCGCCGCGCGACGTTCGCGAAGGAGTGGCCGTCGGCCGAGAGCCGCCGCGCCCACGCGAGGACCTTGAGGAGGTTGCCGGTCGCGGTGCGGCCGCCCTCGTCGGCGCAGATGGACGCCGCGAGGCCGAGACGCTCCACGATCTTCACGAGCGCGGCCGCGGGCGGGAAGGCGCGGCTGTCCCTCAGCGCGTCGCGGAGGTGAGCCAGGCCGCGCGCGATCTTCGGGTCCGTGCCGGGCTCGGGGTCGGTCGTGAACGCGAAACGGCGGCCGGCCTTGCGGTGGCGCCAGAGCGCGTCGTCGTCCACGCCTGAGAGCGGTCCCGAGAGGAACGCGACGACGGCGACCTCGTCGTCGGGGTCGTTCACGGCGGCGAGGAGAGGCTGCAGGGCGAGGAGGCCTTTCGTGATCGCGAAGGCCCTGCTCCCGGTGACCTCGACGGGGACCCCCGCGACTTCGAGGGCCTGCGCGTGCTCGGCGAGCGCGTCGCGCCCCACGGTCAGGACCAGGATGTCCGACGGTTTCGGCGTCACGGGCGCGCCGCCCGGGCCCGCCGGGATCTTCCAGCCGCCGGCGAGGGCGCGCCGGACGAAGTCGGCCACGTTCTGCGCGTTGATCGAGCGCACGCGGCCCTCGCGAACGGTGCCGTCGCCCTGCGACGCGAGCCGGAAGGCGCCGCACGTCGGACCCGTTTCGGCGCCGCGCGCCTCGAGGGACGCGAACCTGGCCTGGAGGTTCGTCGCCTTCTTCGGGAAGACTCCCGCGAACGTCCGGTTCACGGGCGCGGCGGCCGCGTCCACGGTCCGGAAGCTCGACGTCAGAGGCAGGACCTCGCCGCCCGAGGCGATCACGATCTCCGTGAACGTCTCGTACGTCTCGATGTCCGCGCGGCGGAAGCGGTAGATGGACTGCTTCGGGTCGCCGACGACGAACAGCGAGCCCGGCTTCGGCCGCAGCTTCCACGCGTTCTTCTGCCGGTCGTCGTCCGAGGTGAGGAACAGCATGATCTCCGCCTGGAGCGGATCCGTGTCCTGGAACTCGTCGACGAGAAGGTGCGAGATGCGGCTGCGGAAGTAGCGCCGCACGGCCGGCTGGTCGCGCAGGACGTCCCGGGAGATCAGGAGCAAGTCCTCGTACGTGAGGAAGCCTTCCTCGCGGCGGCGCGTGCGCAGGCGCTCGAGCGCGGGGAGGAGAAACCCCATCGCGCGCGGGTGCACCCACTCGCGCCACGCGAGGAGCGTGGGCCGGAGGACCTTCTCGCGGAACGCCTCGAAGCGCGCGACGAACGCGAGCGCCGCGGCCTTCCCGCCGTCCCATTGGGTGACCTTGATGTCGGCGAGCTTCTCGGGCTCGAGTTCCTCGAGCACGCGGACGAACCCGTCGTCGCTCTCGGCGTCCGGCTGTTCCAGGAGGCGGGCGACCCTCACGAGAGCCGCCTGAAGGTCGTCGGCTTCCTTCCCGGCGAGCGGCTCGCCCGGCTTCAGCGGCCCGGCCTCCGCGAGGAGCAGGGCCGTCTTCCGGCGGACGCCTTCGAGCGCGGGCTTCGGCGGCGGCGGGCTCGCGACGGCCGGAACGACGTCGGGATATTCCGCGAGCGTCACGAACGCGCTCTCGAGGTCCTGCGCGGAGAGGCCCGTTTCTTCCAGCGCGGCGAGCCGCGGGTCGTCCTTCTCCGCGCACTCGGCGATCCACTCGCGCCACGCGAGCGGCTGGAAGAGCGCGGCTTCCTGGAGCTTGACGTCCGAGAGGCCGAGGTCGATGCCGGCCTCGACCGGGCGTTCGCGCAGCAGAGAGGCGCAGAACGAGTGGATCGTCCCGACGCGGACGAGGTCGAGGCCTTTCTGGGCCCTCTCGAGCCGTTCCTTGACGGCGGGCTCCTTCTCGGAGGCGAGGCGCTCCTCCAGCTTTTCCTGGAAGCGCTGCCGCAGCTGCGACGCGGCCTTGCGCGTGAACGTCACGGCGACGAGGGCGTCCGGCTCTGCGACGCCCGCGCCGAGGAGCGCGATCATCCGCGAGACGAGGCTCGTCGTCTTGCCGGAGCCCGCGCCCGCCTCCACGAGGAAGTTGCGGTCGAGCTCGGTCTCGATCCGGAGCCGCTCGGCGGCGTCCGGGAGCGGTCCCTTTTTCAGCATCCGCTCAGACATCGCGGCCCCCCAGCGCGCGGAGCGCCTCGAGGAGCGGCTCGCCCGACTCGCACTTCGCCTTCGACTGGCGGGCCGCCTCCCCGGGATCGCCGCAGGCGAGGCGGAAGTCGCAAAAGTCGCAGTCGCGCTTCCGGGTCGAGTGCGGGAACGCGCCGGCGGCGAGGAGGTCGAAGAGGTTCGTCAGCGTGGCGTCGACGTCGGCGTCGGACACCTCGGGCACGACGCGGCGGCCCCCGCCCTTCCGGGTCGGAAAGTAGTAGCCCGAGCGAAGGGATTTCACGTCGAACCCCGACCGCCGGAGAAGGGTTTCCGCGGCGCGCGCATAGAGGGCGTGCTGGATCTGCCGGCCCCTGTTCAGCGGCAGGGCGTCCTTGAACTGTCTCTCGCTGCCCGTCTTGTAGTCCCAAACGGCCCACGCGCCGGCTCCCTCGGAGTCGATGCGGTCGATCTGGCCCTGCAAGAGGAACGTTCCGCCCCCGCCCGCGATCTCGACGGGCTCGGCGGACGCGAGATCCTTGCCCGCGGCGCCGTACGAACGGCCGAGCGGCACCTCGAAGAAGCGTGGAACGGACGTCGACGCGCTCTTCGCCTCTCCCTTGACGAAGACGTCGAGGTCGGCGAGGAAGGCGTCGCGCTGCTGCCGGAAGGCGACGTCGCTCGGCGGCGGGATCTCCCCGCGCATCCGGACGAGATTGCGGTCGGCGACCTTGAGAAGGCGCGCCGTCTCCCGGACGAGGTCGAACGGGGCGTCCGGCTCCACCCGTTCCGTGAAGAACT
The DNA here is from genome assembly GCA_036504335.1 of Thermoanaerobaculia bacterium. GTDB lineage: Bacteria > Acidobacteriota > Thermoanaerobaculia > UBA5066 > UBA5066 > Fen-183. The sequence continues at coordinate 51,773 of DASXVJ010000025.1, read as the reverse complement.
CGAAGACGGTCTCGTGGAAGAGCCGGCCGTACTCGAGGGCGTCCAGCCAGACGTCCACGGCGTGGTCCTCGTCCGGCTCCGAGAGGCCGAGAACGTACTTCAGGAAGTACCCGCGCGGGCTCTTCGCGAGGAGCTGGAGGCGTGAGGCGGACGTCGGCTCGCGCGTGACACGCGGGTCCAGCTCGCCGGGCGCGACGGACAGCCGCCCGTCCCACTTCGTGAACGCCGGGGAGCGCCGCGCCTCGTCGGCCTCGCGCCCGTCCGCAATCCACGGGTAGGCGGTCTCGACTTCCCGGCCTGCGCGCTCCGGTTCCGTTCCCGGTGCGTGAAGGGCCGCGAGCCACCACTCGATCTCGTCGAGCGGCGCGCCGGCCGGCCGGAACGCGGCCGGCGCGCCCTCCCGGTCGAAGAGGTCCTGAAAGCTCGCGCGCGGCCGGCTCTCGAGCGCGCGGAAGACGTCGAGGACGGCCGATGACGGAAACTGCTCGGCGTCCTGCAGGAAGTCGCGGTTCGAGTACGAGAGAACGAGGCGTCCGCGCGCCCGGGCCAGGAGCGAAGCGAGCGCGCTCCGGCTCTCCTCGGCCGCGGTGCCGCGGCGCAGCGGCAGGGTGTGCGAGCCCATCCGCCTGTTGACGGCCTCGCGCTCGTGGTCGAGGAGCACGGGATCCTGCGCCCCGCCGCCGGGGAAGCGCGCCTCGTCGAGGCCGAGGAGGAACGTGCGCGCGCGGCCGCTCCATCCGGCGGCCGCGATGCGCGCGACGTGCGCGTGGCCGGGCGCGGGCGTCGAGGACGCCACGGCGAGCGTCCCGACGGCCTCGCGGAGGCGCGCCGCCGCCTCCGCGAGCGGGAGCCTGCGCGGCGGCAGCGAGGCGAACTCCGCGAAGAGACGGGCGAGACCCTCGCGCGCCATGCCGTCCAGCCGGCTCGCGACGTCGAGGAGACCCGTGATCTCGAGGCCGGCGCGCGCGAGCGCGGCGAGGTCGATCCGGCCCTCGGGGTCGGGCACGGGGGCGATCGCAAGGAGGCGGTCCACCCAGGCCGCGACCGCGTCGAGAGGCACCAGACGCTCGGCGATGGCCTCCGGTTCGAGGCCCTCGGCCCGGGCCCGGCGCTCGAGGCGCTCTCGTTCGAGCGCGAGGCGTGCGCGCGTGCGGTCGCGCCCACGCACGATCCGCGCGCGCCGGAACGCCCGCGCCGCGCGGACAGGCCCCACGAGCGCGCCGCGGGGGTGCGCGGCCGCCAGGTTCGCCCGGCCCGCGCCGAACAGCCGCGCGAGGGCGCGCTCCTCGTACCCGCCTGCGATCCAGTCGAGGACGTCCAGAACGCCCTGAGCCGGGCGCGAGAACGTCGCGGGGATGCCGTCGGCGAACGTGCAGGGGAATCCCGCCTGCTGGGCGAGCTCGTAGACGAGCGGCCGGTAGGCGGCGTCATCCGTGATCGCGATCTCGACGTCGTCGAGCGGGATGTTCTCGTCGACGACGCGGCGGAAGACGGCCCGCACTTCGTTCTCCTCGCCTGAGGCGCACGCGAGAGACACGCGGTCCGCCGTCAGCGGTGTGTCCGCCGGCACGTCGACGGGGAGGGCCGTGACCTCGCGGGGGAGAAACGACTCGAGGAACGCGGATTCGACGGCCGAGAGGTCGAGGCCCTCCGGCCGGAGGACGCGAACCGCCGGCGGCAGCTTCAGCCCGGGGTCCTCTCGCAGCATGCGCGTCGCGGCCGCGAGGACGTCGAGCGGGTCCGCGAACTTCCCGGCTTCGAGCGCGTCGCGGTAGGCGCGCCCGATCGCCTTCATCTCCCGCGCCTTGCGCGGGTCCTCGAGGGCTTCGGAGGGGAGCTGCTCGGGCGTGAGGCCCGCGCGGCGGATCTCGTTCAGCGTGGACTGCAGGGCGCGATGGAGGCCCGGGCGTTCGCGCAGCGCTCCGAAGTACGAATCGGGCTTCAAGACCTGGTCGCAGGCGTCCTCGACGAGCGCGAGGAGCTGTGCGCGCGAGAGCGTCTCGCGCCCGGCCGCCGCGAGGGCCGGCCCGGCGACGCCGTGGGCGAGCGAGAAGACCGTGGCGGGCCTGAGGTTCAGGTGAGAGCAGCCCGAGCGGGCGAGCGCGTCGAGGATCTGCTGGCCGACAGGGAAGGACGGGACGAGGAGGATCTTTTCGTCCACGGAGTGCGCCGCGCAGAAATCCGCCAGCTCCGCGAGGAGCCTGTTGCGTTCGACGGCGGGTGCCACGGCCGGAGTCTAAATGGGCCGCGCCCTGTGTGATCATGCCCTCCGGATGGAGGGCATCTCGCTCGGGCTGCCGACGCTCGTCGCGATCGCCGTGTACCTCGCGGCGATCAACGTGCTCGGCGCCTGGCTCGGCCGGGGCCAGAAGGACGCGAAGGACTACTTCCTGGGCGGCCACGCGATGCCGTGGGGGGCCGTCATGGCCTCGATCGTCGCGACGGAGACGTCGGCGCTGACGTTCCTCTCGGTGCCCGGCGACGCCTACCGCTCCGGGTTCACCTTTCTCCAGCTCGCGTTCGGCTATCACGTCGGGCGCATCGCCGTGTCGTTCATCCTCCTGCCGGGCTACTTCCACGGCGAGATCACGACGGCCTACGCGCTCCTCGAGCGGCGGTTCGGCGTGGGGGCGCGTCGCTTCACGTCGCTCATCTTCATGGTCACGCGCGTGATGGCGGCGAGCGTGAGGCTCGCCGTCCCCGCGATCCCCATCGCGCTCATCCTCGGAATTCCGGTCTGGGCGGCGATCCTCCTCCTCGCGGCGGCGACAGCCCTCTACACCTACGTCGGCGGCATCAAGGCGGTCATCTGGATCGACCTCATCCAGGTGGTGGTCTACATATCGGGCGCCACCATGGCCCTGTGGGTCCTGGTTCATTCAATAGAAGGGGGATTCGGAGGGATTCTTAGAAGGTGCATGGAGCTCGGGCAGCCCGTCCACCTCCTTAACCTTTCAAAGAATCTTTCCGAACCGTACACGCTGTGGTCCGGCGTCATTGGGGGCGCCGTGTTGGCGATGGCCTCCCACGGCGCCGACCAGCTGATCGTCCAGCGGCTGCTCGCATGCCGCGGCCTGCGCGACGCGCAGAAGGCGCTCATCGGTTCCGGCGTCCTCGTGATTCTGCAGTTCACGCTGTTCCTGGCGCTCGGCGTCGGCCTCTTCGCGTACTACGGCGGCGCGCCCATCGGGCCGGGCGGCTTCGCGTCTTCCGACGCGATCCTGCCGACGTTCATCGTGAAGAGTCTGCCGCCGTTCGTGTCGGCGTACCTCGTCGCGGGGATCTTCTCGGCGGCGATGTGCTCGGAGTCGTCGGCGCTGAACTCGCTGGCGTCCGCCCTCTCGCTCGACATCGTCGCGCCGCTGATGGGGAAGAAGTACGTCGAGGGCCGCCGCGGCCTCGTCCTCGGGAAGGTGCTGACGCTGTTCTGGACGCTCGTCCTCGCGGGGCTCGCGGTCGGGTTCTCGCGCCTGCCGCAGAACGTCCCGGCGGTCCAGGTCGCCCTCGGGCTCGCGAGCGTGACGGCGGGAGGCCTCCTCGGCGGGTTCCTCCTCGCGCTCTGGGCGCGGAAGGCGACGCAGACGGACGCCATGATCGGCATCGCGACGTCGGCGGTCTTCATGTTCGTCCTGTGGCTGGGCTCGAAGGGCTTCGTCCCGTTCCCGCTCGGGAAGATGATCGCGTGGCCCTGGTACTCGCTCCTCGGCTCGACGATCGCGTTCGGGACGGGCTGGCTGCTGTCGCTGAGGCGGCCGGAGCCGGCGGTCGTCACCCCGATTTAGTGCCAGAGCATCAGGGCGGCCCTCTCAGGCGGCGCCTATCGTCCTTTCATGGGAACACGGAAGGGGAGATTTCTTAGAGGATCGGGTGGCCTGCTCGCTATACTCCTTACCGCTGAGGCGCGGGGCGAGGACATCACCTATTACGTGCCGCTTGTCAGTGTCCTGAGCCAGACGATTCAGGGTCAGCCCGGGCCGACGTACGTCTACTGGTCGAGTTCTGCGACGGTGTTCAACAGTGGCCCTAAGCCCGCGATGCTGCACGTCACGGGGACCTATGGCCCTGGTTTGTGGATTGCCTTCCCTCCACCGTGTCGGAACATTCTGCTTGACTCGAACATGGGCGGCGACTTGGGGGGCTGCGTTTTCGGCGCGCCGTACGTGGGGGGCTACGGGTTCATCGAGGTTACGGCAGAGCCTTCGATCCTGGTATTCGCCAACGTCAACCGGGTGGTCGATGTGCCGGGTTGCGGCCTCGGCGGCGGCCCTCCCGAGTGGCTGATCTACACCGCCGTACCCCAGGGGTCCGCGCCACTTCCCGTGTTTCGGGGGTTCTTCCCGGCAAACAGCACCGTTGTCGCAGGCCCCGTGGACCTCGGCTCGCTGGACCACCCCGGCACGTGTATTACCGGACCGATGGCGCACCGCCGCCGTGTGAACGTAACCCTTTTCAACGCAGGCCTAGCGGAGGCACGAGTCACGCTCGTCGCGCGACGGTCTTACGCTTTCAGCTATCCGATCTACGAGGAGACAGTAACTGTGCCCCTTCTCGAAGTCAGGCAACTGAATTCGGTCCCGATTCCCCTGGCCTCTTATCCGCCCGACCACGTCGGCTACGACGAGCGCGCCTGGCTGAGTATCACGTCTACTCAGCCATTCCTCGCCTACGTTTCGACGATATTCGAAGGCGGTGAACCGGGATCGAATGCGGTCACGATCCTAGAACCAAAGCTCTCGAACTGAATCTCCGCCGTTACATCCCGAGCATGACGCGCGCGACGCGCGACATCATGTCGGCGTTCCAGGGCGGATCCCAGACGAGCTCGACCTTCGCGTCCGTGACGCCGGGGACGGCCTTCACCTTCGCTTCGACCTCGCCGGGCAGCGTGCCGGCGACGGGGCAGGCGGGAGCGGTGAGCGTCATCTGGACCCTGGCGGCGCCCTCGGGCGAAACGGAAATCGAGTAGATCAGCCCCAGCTCCCAGATGTTGACCGGGATCTCGGGGTCGAAGCACTTCTTGAGCGCTTCGTCGACGACCTTCTGCTCGAGCTCGGTCATTCGGTCTTCGCGACCTCGGGGACGTTCTTGAGCGCGCTCTCGAGCGTGTGCCACGCGAGCGTCGCGCACTTCACGCGCGCCGGGAACTCGCGCACGCCCGAGAAGACCGCGAGCTTTCCGAGGCCGGCGCCCGTGGCCTTCTCGTCGGGCGGGCCCGTGAGGAGGTCGTGGAACTTGCCGTACAGCGCCTCGGCCTCGTCGAGCGTCTTGCCCTTGACGGCGTCCGTCATGAGGGAGGCCGACGCCTTCGAGATCGCGCAGCCGGAGCCCTGGAACGCGACGTCGGCGATCCGGTCGCCGTCCAGCCGGACGTAGAGCCTCAGGCGGTCGCCGCAGAGCGGGTTGTGGCCGAGCGCCATGCGGCTCGGGTCCGCCATCTCGCGGTAGTTGTGGGGCGACTTGTTGTGGTCGAGGATGACCTCCTGGTAGAGGTCGCGGAGGTCCGTCATCAGGCGAAGACCTCCTGCACCTTCTTCAGCGCCGCCGCGAGGATGTCGACCTCTTCTTCGGTGTTGTAGACGCCGAACGACGCCCGCGCGGTGGCGCCGATTCCGTAGCGGTCCATGACGGGCTGCGCGCAGTGCTGGCCGGTCCGGATCGCGATCCCCTCCCGGTCGAGGATCGTCCCGACGTCGTGCGGGTGGACGTCGCCGAGGAGGAACGAGACCACCGCGGCCTTGTGCGGCGCGGTCCCGACGATGCGGAGGCCCTCGATCGCCGAGAGGGCTTCCGTCGCGCGGACGAGAAGCGCGTGCTCGTGGGCGGCGACCGCGGGGAGGCCGACGCCCGCCAGCCAGTCGGCCGCGACGCCGAACCCGATCCCGCCCGCGATGTTCGCGGTGCCCGCCTCGAACTTCCACGGCAGCTCGTTGTACGTCGTCTTCTCGAACGTGACGGAAGAGATCATGTCGCCGCCGCCCTGGTACGGCGGCAGCTTCTCGAGCCACGCCTCCGTGCCATAGAGCGCGCCGATGCCGGTCGGTCCGTACATCTTGTGGCCCGACACCGCGTAGAAATCGCAGCCCAGAGCCGCGACGTCGATCGGGACGTGCGGCGCGGCCTGTGCGCCGTCCACGAGGACGGGAACGCCGCGGGCTTTCGCGAGGCGGATGAACTCCTCCACGGGGTTGATCGTCCCGAGCGCGTTCGAGACGTGCGAGACGGCGGCGATCTTCGTCTTCTCCGAGAGCCGTTTCCCGAACTCCTCGACCGGCACCTCGCCGGAATCCGTGATCGGGACGACGACGAGCCTCGCGCCGGTCCTGCCGCATGCGAGCTGCCACGGGACGATGTTGGAGTGGTGCTCGAGCCCCGTGAGGAGGACCTCGTCCCCCTCCTTCAGGACCGACTGCGCGAAGCCCGCGGCCACGAGGTTGATCGCCTCGGTCGTGCCGCGCGTGAAGACGACTTCCTTCGGGGACCGCGCGCCGAGGAAGCGGGCGACTTTCGCCCGGGCGCCTTCGTACTCGGCGGTCGCCTTCTCGGAGAGGAAATGCGTCCCGCGGTGGATGTTCGCGTTCGTCTCCTCGTAGTACGTCCGGCCCGCATCGATCACGGCGCGCGGCTTCTGCGTCGTGTTCGCGTTGTCGAGGTACACGAGCCGCTTTCCGTGCACGGTCTGGCGGAGGATCGGGAATTGCTCCCGGATCCTCTCGACGTCGAAGGCGGGGGTGACGCCGGGGACGGCGGTCTCGGGGACGACGCTCATGCGTTCTCCGTTTGCGGCAGCGGGAGCCAGGCGTGCAGGCGGTCCTCGAGAAGGGCCTTGACGTCCGTCGCGGCCACCTTCGAGACGACCTCGCTGCCGAATGCGTACGTGAGGAGGGCCCGGGCCGCCCCTTCCGAGAGGCCCCGCGAGCGAAGGTAGAAGAGGGCGTCCGAGTCGATCCGGCCCGTCGTCGAGCCGTGCGAGCACCGGACGTCGTTGTTGTGGATCACGAGCTGGGGCTTGCTGTCGACGAGCGCGTCGTTCGACAGGATCAGGTTGCGGTTCGTCTGGCGGGCGTCCGTTTTCACGGCGCCCTCGCGCACGATGACCTTGCCGTCGAACGCGCCGCGGCCGTTTCCGTCGAGGATTCCCTTGTAGAGCTCGAGGCTGTCCGCGCGGGGCGCCGCGTGGTCGATGACGGTGTGGCAGTCGACGTTCTGGCCGGCCGCCGCGGCGAAGAGGCCGTAGAGCTCCGTGCCGGATCCTTCTCCGGAGAGCGTCGCGGCGATCTCGTTGCGGACCGTCGCCCCGCCGAAGGAGTGGACATGCGACGTCGAGCGGGCGCCCCTCGCGTGCGACAAGAAGAGGTTCCCGACGTGAAACGCCTGTCGGCCCTCGAGCTGGACCTTGATGTGCGTGAGCCGCGCGTTCTCGCCGAGGACGGCCTGCGTGACCGCGTTCGTGAACGAGAGCTCGTCCGCGCCGAGGAAGACCTCGACGACGGTGGCGGACGCGTTCTCCTCGAGAACGACGAGGTTCCTCAGGTGCGACATGAGCGGGGCGGGCGTGCCGCTCGCGGACGTCGAGAGATGGACGACGACGAGAGGGACCGGCGCCGTCAGCCCCATCCCGACGCGGACGAGGGCGCCCGTGTCGAGGAACGCGTCGTTCAGCGCGACGAACGGGTTTGCGGACGGGGCGGAGACGAGCGCCTTCTCGACGCGCTCGGGAGCGAGGCGGAGCGCCGTCGCGAGATTCTCGAACAGGATCTCCGGCGGCAGCGTGTGCGCCGTCCTCCGCACGAGCCGTCCATTCACGAAGACGAGACGCGGGCCGGGGGAGGAAAGGCCGAGGGTCCCGAGGCGGGCCTCGAGCTCGACGGCCTGCGTACGCTCGGCGATCGTGACGTCGCGCGGGGCGAGGCCGAACACCGTCCGCGCGAGCGGCAGGAGGTTCGTGTAATGCCACTCCTCGTCGCGCTGCGACGGGAAGCCGGCCCTCGCGAACGACGCGATGCCGTCGCGCCGCAGCTTCGTGAGCCACGGCGGGCCGGCGAGGCCGGATGCGAACTCTTCGGCCTGCGTCGCGAGGACGTCGACGCCGTCGCGGATGGTGGCGGCTCGTGCGGATCCCGTCATGCTCAGCGCGCCGCGGCGGCGGCTTCCGTCTCGATCCAGCCGTAGCCCTTCGCTTCGAGCTCGAGGGCGAGGCCCTTGCCGCCCGACTTGACGATCCTGCCGTCCGAGAGGACGTGGACGACGTCGGGGACGATGTAGTTGAGGAGGCGCTGGTAGTGCGTGATCACGAGGAAGCCGCGCTTGCCGTCGCGGAGCGCGTTGACGCCGCCCGCCGCGATGCGCAGCGCGTCGATGTCGAGGCCCGAGTCCGTCTCGTCGAGGATCGCGAGGCGCGGGTCGAGCAGCGCCATCTGGAGGACCTCGTTGCGCTTCTTCTCGCCGCCGGAGAAGCCCTCGTTGACGGAGCGGTTCAGGAGCGCCTCCTCCATCTCGACGAGCTTCGCCTTCTCGTCGAGGAGCGCGAGGAAGTCGATGGCGTCGAGCTCGGCGAGGCCGCGGTGGCGGCGCACGGCGTTGACGGCCGTGCGCAGGAAGTACGTGTTCGAGACTCCCGGGATCTCGACCGGGTACTGGAACGCGAGGAACACGCCCTCGCGCGCCCGCTCCTCGGGCTTCATCGCGAGGAGGTCCTTGCCGAGGAACGAGACGGTGCCCTGAGTTACGGCATAACCCGGCCGGCCCGAGAGGACGTGCGCGAGCGTGCTCTTACCGGAGCCGTTCGGGCCCATGACGGCGTGAACTTCCCCCGGCTTGATGACGAGGTCGATGCCGCGGAGGATCTCCGTGCCGTCCTCTTCGATGGAGGCATGAAGATTCTTGATTTCGAGAAGACTTTGCTGGCTCACGAAAACTTCAGTCCCTTCGCCGCTGACTCAGTGGTTCGTGTCAGGGCGCATTTCTTAGAAGGTGAATTGGCGCCGGCGCAGCCGGCGGCTCTCTTCCACTCGAAGAAATCTCTCTTCTTCATCCGACGGATCCTTCCAACGACACGCCGAGCAGCTTCTGCGCTTCCACCGCGAACTCCATCGGGAGCTCCTTGAGGACGCGCTTGGCGAAGCCGTTGACGATGAGGGACACGGCGTCTTCCGCCGAGATCCCGCGCTGCATGCAGTAGAAGAGCTGGTCCTCGCCGATCTTCGACGTGGACGCCTCGTGCTCGAGCGTGGCCGAGCTGTTCTTGACCTCGATGTACGGGAACGTGTGGGCGCCGCACTGGTCGCCGATGAGAAGCGAGTCGCACTGGGAATAGTTGCGCGCGCCCTCGGCGGATTTCAGGATCGTCACGCCGCCGCGGTACGTGTTCTGCCCGTGGCCCGCGGAGATGCCCTTCGAGACGATCGTCGACCGGGTGTTCTTCCCGATGTGGATCATCTTCGTGCCCGTGTCGGCCTGCTGGTAGTTGTTCGCGAGCGCGACCGAGTAGAACTCGCCGACCGAGTCGTCGCCCATCAGGATGCAGCTCGGGTACTTCCACGTGATGGCCGAGCCCGTCTCGACCTGCGTCCACGAGATCTTGGAGCGCTTGCCGAGGCACTTGCCGCGCTTCGTGACGAAGTTGTAGATGCCGCCCTTGCCCTCGCGGTCGCCGGGGTACCAGTTCTGGACGGTGGAGTACTTGATCGTGGCGTCGTCCATCGCGACGAGCTCGACGACGGCCGCGTGGAGCTGATTCACGTCGCGCTTCGGCGCCGTGCAGCCCTCGAGGTACGAGACGGTGGCGCCTTCCTCGGCCACGATGAGCGTGCGCTCGAACTGGCCCGTGTCGGCCTGGTTGATGCGGAAGTACGTCGAGAGCTCCATGGGGCAGCGGACGCCCTTCGGGATGTAGCAGAACGAGCCGTCCGAGAAGACGGCCGAGTTCAGCGCCGCGAAGAAGTTGTCGCGCGACGGCACGACCGACCCGAGCCACTTCCTGACGAGGTCCGGGTGCGTGTGCACGGCCTCGGAGAACGAGCAGAAGATGATCCCGACGGACGCGAGCTTCTCGCGGAACGTCGTCGCGACGGACACGCTGTCGATGACCGCGTCCACGGCGACGCCGGCGAGGATCTCGCGCTCCTTGAGCGGGACGCCGAGCTTCTCGTACATCGCGAGGAGCTCGGGGTCGACGTCCGCGAGACTCTTCGGGCCGTCCTTCGCGGACTTCGGCGCGGCGTAGTAGACGATCTTCTGGTAGTCGATCGGCGGATACGAGACGCGCGCCCACGTCGGCTCGTCCAGCGTGAGCCAGTGCCGGTAGGCCTTCAGGCGCCACTCGAGGAGCCACTCGGGCTCGTTCTTCTTCCTCGAGATGATCCGGACGACGTCCTCGCTCAGCCCGGCCGGAATCGACTCGGTCGCGACGTCCGTGACGAAGCCGTGCTGGTACTCGCGCTGCGTCAGCTCGTTCAGGAGCGCGTCGCTCATGCGGGGCTCCGGTGCGCGGGGAGCGCCGCGGCCGGCGCCGCGGCGAAGCGGGGCGGGAGAGGCCGTGTCATGTCGGCGAGCGTCAGGCCTTCCAGCGACGCCCGGATGGCGTCGTTGATGATCTGCCAGTTCGGCTTCGTCGAGCAGAAGCTCTCGTGCTCGCAGCGGACGGCGCCGCCGCACTCGGTGATGGAGACGGGACCTTCGAGCGTCGCGATGATCGAGGCGACCGTGATCTCGCGCGGGGGGCGTGCGAGCGAGTAGCCGCCGCGCGTCCCGCGCTGGGAGGCGAGGAGGCCTCCGTGCGAGAGCTGCTTGAGGAGCTTGCCGACGGTGGGGAGGGGCAGCCTCGTGTCGTGCGCGAGCTCGCGCGCCGTGAACGCGGGCCGGTCCTCGTGCGCCGCGAACTGCGTCAGCAGCACGATCCCGTAGTCGGTCATCTTGGTCATTCGGAACATCGAGTTCTCCCCGGTCCGATACCGAACCGGATCGGTACTGTATGAAATAGGACGAATTCAGTCAAGGCCATGAGAACGTGGGATAAGAGACTCTCTTAGAGAGAGTTAGTGAGACGCGATCTCACTTCGAACGCCCCGTAGCCGACGACGCTCGCCGGGTCGCCCGCCGTGTCGCCCGAGGTCCGGAGGTCGAGGAGCTTGACCGGGAGGGACCTCCGCCTGGCCAGCTCGAGCAGACCCCGGAGCGGGTAGTAGCCGCAGGCGTCCTCGCCCGAGAGGTTCTCCGGCTCGCGCGCGAGGATCGCGTCGGCCGTCGTGCGGTCGAGGCGGCGGGCGGTCTCGAGGTCGTGGTAATGGCTGAGGTCCGTGCTCACGACGACGAGCGTGCCCCTCTGGCCGAGGAACTCGGCGATGAGGTCGGCCGTCGCCCGCGCCGAGAGCTCCGAGACCGCCACCGGCAGGAACGTGAAGCCTTCCTCGAGGACGCGCTGCAGGAACGGGAGCTGGACCTCGATCGCGTGCTCGGGGGCGTGGGGCCTGTCGTCCACGGCCGCTCCGCACGCGGCGGCGCGCATCCGGAGTGCGGCGTCGATCGGCACCTCGCCGAGCGGCGTCGCCCAGGCGTCGGCCGCGGGCACGGCTGCGCCGTGCACGGGCACGCGGTGCACCGGGCCGAAGGCCACGACTCGTCTGATCGCGGCCGCGTGAGGGCGCAGGCGCGCGTACGCGCTCGCCGCGACAGGCCCGGAGTAGATGGTCCCCGCGTGCGGGACGACGAGCGCGAGCGGAAGCGCCTCTTCCGGCGCAACGACCGCCCCGGCGAGGAGCGCGTCGACGTGCCGCGCCAGCGCGGCGGGGGAGGCCGGATAGAACATGCCGGCCACCGCGGCGGGGCGGACGCGAGGCGAGGGATTTACGCTCGTCTTCATGACGCGGCGAGGTGGACGGGGAGGCGGCGGGAGCCCCAGGAACCGGGAGATTCTTCGAATGTTCCCGGGCACGGGGCGCCGCACGCGCCGCATCGGCCGCCGGCCTTCAGGCCCCACGCGCCGATTTCGTATCCCTCTCTTTCGATGAGAATCTCCCCGCACTCCGCGCACGTCGTGCTCTGCCCCTCGGGGTCGTGCACGTTCCCCGTGTAGACCCATCGAAGGCCGTTTCTCTTCGCGATCTCCCGCGCGCGCTTCAGCGTCGCGGCGGGTGTCGCGGAGACGTCACGCAGCTTCCAGTCCGGATGGAACGCCGTGAAGTGGTGCGGCACGTCGGGGCCGAGATGCTCGAGGACCCAGCGCGTCATGGCGTCGATCTCGGGCTCGGAGTCGTTCATCCCGGGGATCAGGAGCGTCGTGATCTCCGTCCAGACGGTCGTCTCCCTCACGAGGTATTCCAGCGTTTCGAGGACGGGCTTCAGGTGGGCGCCGCACGCCCTCGCGTAGAAGTCCTCGGTGAACGCCTTGAGGTCCACGTTCGCGGCGTCCATCGCGGCGAACAGCTCCGCGCGAGGTTGCGGTTCGACGTAGCCGGCGGTCACGGCGACCGTCTTCACGCCCACGGCGTGGCAGGCCGCGGCGACGTCGATCGCGTACTCCATGAAGACGACGGGATCGTTGTACGTGAAGGCGACGCTCCGGCAGCCGAGGTCGAGGGCGGCGGCCGCGATGCGGCCGGGAATCGCGTCGGCGGCGAGCGTGTCCATCTCGCGCGACTTCGAGATGTCCCAGTTCTGGCAGAACTTGCAGGCGAGGTTGCAGCCGGCGGTGCCGAACGACAGGACGGACGTGCCCGGCAGGAAGTGGTTCAGGGGCTTCTTCTCGATCGGATCCACGCAGAAGCCGCTCGACCGGCCGTAAGTCGTCAGGACGATCTTCCCGCCGCGCGCCGCCCGGACGAAGCAGTGGCCTTCCTGCCCCTCCTTCAGCCTGCAGAAACGCGGGCAGACGTCGCACTGGACGCGGTCGCCCTCGGCGTGCCAGTACTTCGTCGGATGGAAGGCCTCAGGAGCCGTCATGAGCCCTCGCCCTCGGGGCGAATATGGGTCGCCGGGGGGGCGGGGGCAAGGCTCATCTCGGCTCCGGTTTCTCGAACAGCCACCCGATGCCGGTAAAGAGACCGTTGATCACGGCCATCCAGACGAGCACGTCGAGGAGGACGAGCATGGCCGCGAGGCCGATGTCCTTCGTGGAGCCGAGCGCCGTGATCGGCGCGAACACGTAGAGCAGCGCCGGGCGCGGCCTCCGCGGGTGGTCGAGGAACGCCATGTAGAGGAAGCCGAGCGTCGGGAAGAAGACCGACGGCGGGATCGACAGCGCCATCCGGACGCCCAGCGGCGGCCCGAGGCGCCGCCGCCGGTACATGTTGTCGATCGCCACGCCGCCGGAGTCCTCTACTTCGTGAAGACGTCGTCGACCGGCGTAATCGTGACCGCGTCGGCCTTGACGCCGAGCTTCAGGGCCCCGATCACCTTGTCCTCGTCGAGGAGCGCCTTCGGCTTCTCGCCGTCGTACTTGATCGGCGAGAACTCGTCGGCGACGAGCGCCGCCTTCAGCGCCTCGGCGTCCTTCGTGACCATCACGATCGACAGGTTCTTCGCCTGCAGGTGCCGCTTTACGGCCGCGTTCACGTCGGCGCGCGTGAGCCTCCCGAGCTTCGCACGCATGTCCGTGACGTAGTCCGGCAGGCCGTACCACTTCTGGTCGAGGGCGGTGCCGAGCGCATGGTCCTGCGTGGCCGTCAGGAGATAGACGTTCTTCATGAGGTAGTCGCGCGTCGTCTGGAAGTCTTCCTCGGAGATGCCGTCGGCGACGAGCTTGTCCAGCTCCCAGATCGCGACGCGGAGCGCCATGTGGGCGTTCTGCGGCATGACGGGGCGGATCCAGATCTCGAACAGCTGCGCGCGGCGCGCGACGCTCGGCTCGGGGAGCATGCGGTACATGCCGCCGGGGAACGCCTCGATGTAGGCGTAGTCGCCGTAGTTCATGCCACGCACCTCGCGGATGCGCTGGTAGAGGTGCGAGCTGGACGAGCGGTGCTCGCCGAGCCACGCGCGCGCGACCGAGAGCGCGGCGAAATCCGGGTGAGTGCGCGTGACCTCGATCGGGAAGCCGAATGAGATCGCCGTGGAGCGGGTCTCCTTCCTGACGATGTCGACGTCGATCCCGGAGGGCTTCCGGCCGGCGACGCCCGCCGGGGCGGGAAGGGCGGGGCCCGCGGGGAGCTTCGCGACGTCCGCCCTGACCCGGGCGGCAAAGTCGTCGGGCATGTCGCCCGCGACGCCCACCGTGAGCGCGGCCTGCGTGTAGGCCTTCTGCGCGAAGGTCTTGACGTCGTCGAGCGTGATCGCGTCGATTCCGGCGACCGTGCCGAGGACGGGGTGGCCGTAGGGCGTACCCGCGAAGACACGCTGCTGGAGGCGCTCCTTGCCGAGCTCCTCGTCGTTGTTGTTACGAAGGTTCTGGACGAGGGCGTTCTTCTGGACGTCCTTGATCCGGCGGAAATCCTCCTCGCGGAAGCCGGGCGCGGTGAGCTGCGGGAGAGCGGCGTCCGCGAAAGTCTTCCAGGCGTCCTTGTGGACGACGCCGGTGAAGAGCGTCATTTCCCGGTCGACGCCGGAGTCGAAGCTGGCCGCGACCGGGAAGAGGGCCTTCTTGATCTCGTCGATGCGCATGTCCGAGGAGCCGGCGTCCACGATCATGCGGGCTGTCAGGGCCGCGAGGCCTTCCTTGCCGGCGGGGTCCTGCGCCGAGCCCGCGGCGAAGAGGAACTTCACTTCGGTGCGCGGGAGCAGGGACTTCTGCGCGATCCACGGGACTGCGGCCCCCGCGGCGTCGGGCTTCGCGGCGCCGCTGAAGCGGGCGAGCGGCGGAACGACGGCCATGGCCTCGGGCATCGGGTCTTTCGAGAGCGTCGTGAGGACGAGGTTCGCGTCGGTCAGGTACGTCTTCGCCGCGGCCTGGAGGTCGGCCGGCGTGAGCGCGTCGATGAGCCGGTAGTACTGGTTGAGCGTCCCGTACGAACGGCGCAGGCGCACGAAGCGCGCGAGGAGGCCCGCGATGCGCTCCGTGTCGTCGAGACCGCGCACGAGTCCGTAACGCGAGTTGGACTTCACCTCGGCGAGACGCTTCGCGTCGACGGGCGCGTCGCGGAGGGCCGCCATCGTCGCGAGGATCTGGTCACGGACGTAGACGGGATCCGTCCCTTTCTTCAGGCGCGTGAAGACGCCGACGAGCTCCGGGTCCTCGTTGACGTCGACGTTCGGCTGGAACGAGTCGACCTTCTGCTCCTTCTCGACGAGCTTCTTGTAGAGGTCGGACGTCGGGCCGAACGTGAGGTCGAAGAGCGCGTCGAGGGCGGGCAGGTCCTTCTTCGTCTCGGAAAAGGCCGGGCCGTGGAAGGCGACGACGACCCAGGGCAGCGTATCGGACGGCCACGGCACGTGCGCGGCGACCGGGCCCTTCGCGGGCGGCTCCTGCGGAATCGGGAGCGTCTCTCCGCCCCTCTTCCAGCCGCCCCAGTACTTCTCGACGAGGCGGATGGTCCCGGCCGGGTCCACGTCTCCCGCGACGATGATCGTCGTGTGCTCGGGCCGGTACCAGCGGTCGAAGAACGTCTTCGAGTACGCGAACTGGTTGGGCATGTCCTCGATGTCCTTGAGGAAGCCCATCGTCGTGTGCTTGTACGTGTGGACGTTGAAAGCCTTGTCGCGCGTGACCTCGTAGAGCTTCGAGATCGGGTTCGCGCTGTTCTTGTTGTACTCGCCGAGCACGGCGCGCGCCTCGGTCTTGAACTCGGACTCGCCGTACTCGAGGTTCTGGAAGCGGTCGGCCTCGATCTTCAGCATCGTCTCGAGGTCTTCCTTCGGGAAGGTCGTGTGGTAGTTCGTGTAGTCGTCGGTCGTATAGGCGTTCTGGCGGGCGCCCGAGCGCGTGACGATCGCCTGGTACTTCGCCGGCGGGTAGGCCTTCGTCCCGCGGAACATCATGTGCTCGAAGAAATGGGCGAATCCGGACTTGCCGGGCTCGACCTCGTTCCGCGAGCCCGTCTGCACGGGAATCTGGAGCGAGACGATGTTCGGGAAGCCGGTCGGGACGGCGATGACCTTCAGGCCGTTCGGAAGGGTCTTCTCCGTCGCCTTGAAGGGGAGGATGTCGGCGGCGGGGGAGGCGGGCTTACCGGACTGGGCGTTCACGTGCGAGGCGGTCAGGGCGGTGAGGACGAGGGCAAGGTGCCTTGTGAGGCGCATTCGAGGCTCTCCTTCGTAGACGGAATCTATCCCCTACGCATACGAAGGAGAGCCCGAAGAGTTTCCGGATCAGTTTGGCTCGGGGCAGAAGTCCGAGAATCCGCGGCCGGCCTCGCGCCGGGCGACGGGGTCGGGCGACTCGCGCAGGACGCCGAGGGCGACGAGCTGCGGCCGGAATTCGTAGCGAAGGCGTACGGACGTCGCAGGCCCGTCCTCGAGGTCCACGTCCACGCGCGTCACGTCGAACCGCGTCCGGCGGCCGATGCCGGTGGCCGCGAGCTCGTCGGAGAGAGTGGGGGAAGGAGAGGAATACGAAGATTTCTTAGAAAGGTCGCGGACGATCTGCTCGCGCGGTGCGGCCGGCGCGGCCGCGTCGAGGCGCCCCTGATTCTCATTCGAAGAGATTCTCTCTTCGTCCTTCCCTCTTTCACTCAAAGAAATCTTCTCTTCCTCTTTTCTTCCTCCCCAGCTGGCCCGATACGGCTGCTTCTCCCGGAAGAACACCGCCTCGATCGTCCCGAGGTTCGACGTCTGGCCCAGCGCGGCTCCGTAGGAGCGCTTCTCGCCCGTGAAATAGAACTTCCGGCTCGTGTCGCCGGAAACCTGCCAGCCGGGAATCACGACGGTCTGGTACGGGTCGAGGATCCACTTGCGCGCGTCCCGCGCCGCCGTGTGCTTCGCGTCGATGGTGTTGAGGCCGTCGACCGACAGCGCGACGGCCACGCGCACGCCGAGCGGATTCGTGATCCTGAGCGAGAAGTCCCGCCCGCGGAGGGCCTCGACGTACACCGTGCCGCGGGCGGGGTACTCGGGCCGGGCCGAGCCGTCCACGAGCACCTCGAGGCCGAAGCCGGCGGGCGCGCTCGCGAAGGCGGGGGCCGCGGCGAGGAGGAGGGAGAGGAGCGGGGTGCGAAGTCTCATGGCGTTCTCCTTCGCACCCTTGGACCCGGCCGCGGGGCGGCGGTTCCCGTCAGGACGTGACGTTCTTCACGAGAAGGGCGATCCCGACCGCGATCACGAAGGCGCCGAACCACCTTCGGAGCCTCGCGGCCGGGACGTCCCGTCCGAGACGCTCGCCCGCCAGCGCGCCGAGGATGCAGACCCCGGTGAACGCCGCCGTGTAGCCGAAGGGCACGGAGTGGTCCCCGAGGTGGCCCACGAAACCGGAGGCGGAATTGATCGCGATCACCACGAGCGACGTGCCGACGGCGAGCGGCATCGCGAGGCCGGCCGCGAGGACGAGCGCGGGCACGATGAGGAACCCGCCGCCGACTCCGAGGAGCCCGGTCAGGAACCCGACGCCCGCGCCCAGCGGGGCAACGAGGACGGGGCGGGGCTCGTGCGCGGGGCCGCCGGCGCGCCGGACGCGGAGCATGAGGACGCCCGCGGCGACCATCAGGAGCGAGAACAAAACGAGGAGCGTGCGCCCTGAAAACGTCCGCCCGACGCGCGCTCCGAGGAACGCGCCGACGAGGCCCGCTCCGCCGAACGCGAGCGCCGCGCCCCACGCGACGGCCCTTCGCCGCGCGTGCGCGAGCGCCGCGACGACGCTCGTCGCCCCGACGCTCACGAGGGACGCCGGGATCGCGAGCTTGGGTTCGAGGCCGGCGGCGTAGACGAGGACGGGCACCGTGAGAATCGACCCGCCGCCGCCGAGGAGGCCGAGCGAGAGCCCGACCGGAAAGGCGAGGATCAGCGCGAGGGCGCTCCCGGTCACTTCCCGAGCGCCGACGCGAAGAACGCCCCGACGTCCTTGCGGAGCTTCGCGAGCTCGCCGACGTGGAGATACATCATGTGTCCGGCCTCGTACTCCCTGGATGTGATGCGCGCGCTCTGCTCGGCCGTCAGGCCCATGTGGGAGAGCGTGTACCGCGTCGCGAAGTGAGGCGTCGCGAGGTCGTAATGCCCGGACGCGACGAAGAGACGCATGGACGGGTTCTTCGCGAACGCGGACCGCAGGGCGCCGCTCGTGTCCGCGAAGGTGTTCTGGGGAAACTCCCACGGGCTCCCGATCCCGCCGCCGAGCACGTAATACGTCAGGTCGCTCTTGAAGCCGAGGTCGGCCCGCACGTACTGGTTGAAGGCGGCCGTGTAGGGCGGGACGATGGCCGCGATGCTCGGGTCGAAGTCCGGGCGCTCGGCGATGCCGGACTCGTTGTCGCCCGTGAAGCGCGAGTCGATGCGGCCGACGTTCTTCCGCTCGGCGGCGAGGAGCTCGCGGCAGAAGTGCATGATCTCGATGCGCTCGTCCGCCCGCTCGATCCACCCGGCGTCGAGACCCGTGTAGCGCGCGAGGCGCGCCGCGAGGGCCTTGCGGTCGGCGGGGGCGAGCGCGTCGCCCTTCGCGAGCGCGACGGGATACTCGCCGCCCGCGAACGCCTCCACCTCGTCGAGAACCGCGCGCAGGGGCTTGCCCTGCAGGTCGGCGGGCAGCTTCCGGTGGTACCAGGCGGTGGCGGTGTACGTCGGAAGGAAGAGCGGGTACGGCAGGTCGTTCCCGCGCGTGAAGCGCGCCGTCTGGAAGTTCAGGATCGAGGAGACGAGGAGGATCCCGTTGAACGCGATCCCGCGGTCCACGAGATAGCCCGACAGGCCCGCGGCGCGCGTCGTCCCGTAGCTCTCGCCGACGAGGAAGAGCGGCGAGCCCCAGCGCTCGTAGCGCGTCAGGTAGAGGCGGATGAACTCGCCCACGGACGCGATGTCGCCGTCGAGGCCCCAGAACTTCTTCCCGAGCTCGGGCTTCGAGGGCCTGCTGTAGCCGGTGCCGACGGGGTCGATGAAGACCATGTCGGTGTCCCCGAGCCACGTCTCCTCGTTGTCGACGACGGTGTAGGGCGGCGCCGGCATCATCCCGTCGGCGTCCTTCATCTTCACGCGCTTCGGGCCGAGCGCTCCCATGTGGAGCCAGACGGACGCGGCGCCGGGGCCGCCGTTGAACGAAAACGTGAGCGGCCGCTTCGCCGCGGCGGCTCCGCCGCGGTCCAGCGTGTACGCCATGAAGAAGACCTTCGCCTCGGTCTCGCCCGCGTCGGTCTTGATCGGCAGAAAGCCCGTCGTCGCGGTGTACGACAGCGTCTTCCCGCCCGCCGTGAGGACGTGCTTCGTGACGACCGCCGGCTCTTCCTTCTCTTCCTTCTTCTTCTCGTCCTTCTGGGCGGTCTCGTCGGCCTTCGCCGAGGCGGCGGGCGCCGCGGGCGGGGTGGCCTCGGGCCGCGCCGCGCGGGCCTGGGCGAGAACGAAGGTGAGGGCGAGCGTGCTCAGCATCAAAAGCCTCCGGAGGCGTTACTTTGACCGCGGCGTGGCCGTACCGTACATTGCTCCCGCATGAAAAGCGATAGTCCCTCGCCCGTCCGCGTGGGTCTCCTCGGCTACGGAAACGTCGGGCGCGCGTTCGCGCGGCTCCTCGCCTCCCGCGCGCCCGATCTCGCCTCGCGCCGGGGCGTGGGCCTGCGGCTCGTCGCGGTCGGGACGCGGCGGGCGAACGACGCGCGCGACGCGGGGCTCGGCGACGTGCGCTGGACGACGGACCTCGCGTCGGTCGCGACGGCCCCGGACGTGGACCTCGTCGTGGAGCTGATCGGCGGGCACGAGCCCGCGAACGCGCTCATCCGGGCGGCGCTCGGCGCGGGAAAGAGCGTCGTGACGGCGAACAAGCTCCTCCTCGCGAAGGAAGGAGCGAGCCTGCAGGCGCTCGCACGGGAAAAGAAGGCCGGGCTCGGCATCGAAGCGGCCGTCGCGGGCGGCATCCCGATCCTCCGCGCTCTGCGCGAGAGTTTCGCGGGCGACCGGATCGCTTCCGTGTCGGGGATCCTGAACGGGACCTGCAACTTCATCCTCACGGAGATGGAGGCGACCGGCCGCGCTTACGCCGACGTCCTGAAGGACGCCCAGCAGCTCGGGTACGCCGAGGCCGACCCGGCGAGCGACGTCGGAGGCGAGGACGCGGCCTACAAGCTCGCGCTCCTGGCGCGGCTCGCGTTCGGGCGCGACGCGCAGGTCGCGCAGATCGCGCGCGAAGGCATCACGCGCCTCCTGCCGTGCGACTTCCTCTACGCGAAGCGCCTCGGACGCACGCCGCGCCAGCTCGGCGTCGCGCGGGAGCTGCCTTCGGGCCACCTGCTCCTGTCCGTGAGGACGCACCTCGTCTCGAGCGCGTCGCTGCTCGCGAAGGTCACGGGCCCGTTCAACGCGATCGAGGTGAAAGGCGTCGCGGGCGGCTCGTTCGTGTTCTCGGGCCGCGGCGCGGGCGGCGAACCGACGGCGACGGCCGTGCTCGCGGACGTCCTGGAGCTGGCCCGGTCGAAGGGCGAGCCGCGCGTCCCGCCGCTCGGGTTCGCGGACCTTCTCCCGTGCGAGGCGGCTTCGGCGAGGGAGTTCGTGTCCGCTTACTCGCTGCGCTTCGTCGTGCGCGACCGCTCCGGCATCATCGCGGACCTCGCGCGGATCCTCGCGGACCACGGCGCGAACATCGAGGCCGTCTTCCAGGAGCCCTGGGACGACAAGGACGCGCTCCCGTTCGTCATCACGCTCGAGCCGGTCGCCCAGAGCGCGCTCGACGCTGCCCTCGCAAAGATCGGCGGACTCGACTTCCACGTCGAGCCCCCGCTGGCTTTGCCGTTGACCGACTAGACGCCGTACCGCGAGGGCGACGGGCGGCGCGTGTCCTCCCACGCGAGGAGCGAGGCCCAGAAGCCGACGCGGGCCATCGCGAGGACGAAGAACCCGAACTGGCGGAAGACGAAGAGCCCGAACGTGGAGGCGTTCGTCTGCGGGTTCCAGCGCAGGCCCCACGACGTGAACGCCGCCTGCACCGCGAGGCCGATCGCGATCCAGACGACCGCGAGGAGGATCGCGGACGTCCGGCTGCCGCGCAGGCGCCGCTTCGCGACGCGGTAGGCGCCGCGGGCGTTCACCGCTTCGCCGCGCGCGAGCGCGACGCGGGCGAGGTCGTAACGGAGGCCGACGTTCAGGAGGACGATCGCCCCGACGCCGTAGCGCCACCAGAACGCGAGGTTGGGCCAGAACGTGTGCGGCGCCGCATCCTTGAACAGCTTGTGAATTCCGAGCACGGGCAGCGCCACGAGGATCCCTGTCCAGATCCCGGCCGTCAGCACGAAGCGCACGGTCGCCCAGAGGTTCGCCTTGAAGAGACCCGCGGACTCCGCGACGACGAGACGGAAGACGGGCCTGGGCCGTCCCGCGATGAGAGCGCGGAGGACGCCGCCCGTCAGGAAGATCGTGAGGAGCGCGAAGACGACGAGCGCGGCTCCGACCGAGGCCAGGGCGATCGCGATCCCGCGGTCCTGCGTGACCACGAAGGAGACGAACGCCCAGCCGTCCCAGCCCTTCACGAGCGCGTCGCGGAACGCGCCCTCGTCGAAGACCTTGAAGAGGGCCTTGATCGGCCCGGCCGCGACGAGCGCCGAGCCGAGGAGCGAGAGCCAGAGGACGGCGGCGAGGCGCCGGTTGCGAAGCGCGGCGCGGAAGCCGGTGGCGTAGACGCTCACAGGACGCCCCACAGCGTGGAAAGCAGGATTTCCACGAGATGCAGGGCGTAGGTCCGGCCCTTGGCGGCGGCCGACGGCCCGTCGTACTTCTTCGTGTAACGCGCGTTGTTCCAGGGATTGCGGTCGAGGACGGTCCGGCGTTCGGGGTCCACCTCGGCCTTCACGAGCGGCGAGGAGGACGTCACCCGGTACTTGACCCACTCGGAGGCGCCGTCCCACGTGCGCGTGATCGTCGACTTGTCCTTGAACGTCAGGACGACCTTCGCGGGCATCTCGAGGTCGCCGTCGCGGGCGATCGTGACGAGGGACCGCCACGTGCCCTTGTCGTCTTTACCCTTGTCGTCCTTCCTCTTTTCCTTCTTCTTCGGGTCGGGGTCGAAGTTGACGGCCTTGGTCGCGTCGTCGAACCCCGTGAACCCGTCGTCCCTGTTCGTCTCGGCCGTGAGGATCGTGAAGTCCACCCAGCCGCGTCCGTACCACGTCTTCCTGATCAGGTCCGCGACGAGCGGGTCCCCGCTCGCGCGCATGAAGTCGAAGAAGTCCTCCGAGGTCGGGTGGTCGAAGCGCCAGCGCTCCGCGTAGCCGCGGAACGCGCGCCAGAACTTCTCCTCACCGAGGAGGTTGCGGATCTGCTGAATCGTGGTGCCGGGTTGCGGGTACGAGTTCCGCCCGTACGAGCCCTCGGTCGCGTACTTCCAGGCCTTCGAGAGGATCGGGTCGTGGTCCTGCGTGAGGGCCGAGACGCGGTTGCTCTGCTCGTCCGTGAAGCCGATTCCCGGCGGGAACGTCATGAAGGCCCCGTACTTCCGGTCCACCATGACGAACTCGGTGAAGGTGTTGATGCCCTCGTCCATCCAGCTCTCCTCGAACTCGTTCGAGGCGAGGAGCCCCATCCAGTAGCCGTGCGTGAACTCGTGGATCGTGACCATCTCCGGCACGTAGAGCCGGTCGAACGGCCAGCGCGCCATCCACTTGGGGGAGAGCGTCGTGTAGATCGTCTCGTACTCCATGCCGGTCGCGCCCGTGCCGTCCTCGGGCGTGTCGATGATGGAGATCTGCGCGTACGGGTACGGGAACGCCCAGAGGCCCGTCCACGCGAGCGCCCACTTCTGCGCCTCGATCTGCCGCCGGTCGAACCCCCCGTGCTCGGGCTGCCGGTAGAGCTTGATCGCCACCTTCCGGAAACCGGCGAGGAGTTCGGCCTCGGAGCGGCCGAGCGCCTTCGCGGCGCGGGCCAGCTCGTCCTTCGGGACGTCCTTCGCGGCGTCGAAGACGTCCTCGACGACGACGTACCGCGGGTCCGCCGTGAAGGCGAAGTTGTGGACGGCCTTCTGCTCGAACGTGAGCGTCTTCTTCCCGCCGTCCTTCTTCTCGGAGACGAGGGCTCCCGCCGAGCCGACGACGAACTTCCCGGGCAGCGTGATCGCGACGCGCCAGTCGCCCCAGTCCGCGTAGAACTCGGAGTTCGCGTGGTACTGGTGGCAGTTCCAGGCCGCATCCGTCTGGCGGCGGCGGCCTGCCGGTTCGAAGACGCCGATCTGCGGGAACCACTGGCCGAAGAAGAAGAAGTCGCGGACGTAGCCCGCGCGCGCATAGACCTTCGGGACCTTCGCCTTCCACGTGATCTCGAGCGTCGCGGTCTCGCCGGGGGCGACCGGGCGGGGGAGCGGGACGACGAGAACGGTCCGGTCGTCCGGGTTTCCGTCGTCCGGGCTCTCGAAGCGGGAGCCCTTCATCAGCTCGGCGCCGTTCCACTTCATCGACGTCACGTCCGTGTAGCCCCAGCCCTTGCCCGTGTCGGCCTTGTCGCTGCGCAGCCGGCCGCCGGACTCCTTGAAGAAGGTCGAGCGGTCGTTGCGGAACGCGTTCCAGTAGAGATGGAAGCGCAGCTCGCCGACCGGGCCGCCCCCGGGATTCGTCCACTTCAGGGTTTCGGACCCCTCGACGAGCTTCGTCTCGGGATCGAGGGACACCCTGATGTCGTAGTCGACGATCTTCCGCGGCGCCTCGAGCGCGGCGGCGGGAAGGGCGAGCGCGAGCGTCGCGGCGGCGGCCCAAGCGAAGTGTTTCATGGTGGCGGGCGATTCTAGCCCTGCGATAGAGTTCACCGATGCGCGCGGGCGATCTCGTTTCCCTGACGGGCGGCACGGGTTTCGTCGGGAGCCACGTCGCCGACGCGCTCCTCGCCGCCGGGTATCGGGTGCGGGCGCTCGTGCGGCGCCCCGAGGACGTCGCCTGGCTGAAGGGCACCGGCGTCGACTTCGTGAAAGGCGACGTGCGCGACGCCTCGACGCTGCCGGCCCTCGTCGACGGCGCGGCCGCGGTCGTGCACGTCGCCGGAATCGTCCTGGCGCGGAGCGAGGCCGAGTACATGGCCGCGAACTCGGGTGGCACCTGGAACGTCGCGGCGGCGGCACGCGCCCATGCGCCGGACGCCCACGTCGTCCTCGTGTCGTCCCAGGCGGCGGGCGGGCCCAGCCTCGACGGGCTGCCCGTTTCGTGCGCCGCGCCCGGGCGGCCGGTCTCCGCTTACGGCCGTTCCAAGCTCGCGGGGGAGGAGGCGCTCAAGCGGTCCGGAGCGGCCTTCACGATCCTCAGGCCCTGCGCCGTCTACGGTCCGCGGGAGACCGCGATCCGCGACCTCTTCGTGGCCGCGTCGAAGGGTGTCGTGCCGGTTCTCGCTCGCGGACGGCCCCGCATCCACATGGTCTATGGACCCGAGGTCGCGGCCGCCGTCCGGGGCGCCCTCGACCGCGGGCCGCGGGGGGAGACCTTTTCGGTCGCGCACCCGGAAATTCTCGATTACGCCTCCATCGCCGAAACGCTGGCGGCGCTCCCTTCCCGCCGGGCCTTTCGGGTGCCCGTACCGTCCAGCGTGGTCCGTGGCGCCGGTCACATTCTCGGAGCGCTCTCAGCCTTCGGAAAGGGCGCGCCCGTCTTCAACGCTGACAAGGCGAACGAGATGCTTCAGGAGGCCTGGATCTGCGACGTCTCCGACGCGCAAGTCGCTCTCGGACAACCATTTCGAACTGATTTCGCGACCGGGTCGCGACTGACGTGGGACTGGTATCTCGAGCGGGGCTGGCTCGCGGACCGGGGTGATAAAATCCGCGTGAGGGAGACCAGATGACACAGCCACGTTCGGCGCGGCCTCAGGCCGCAGAGGGTGAAACGATGTCCGCGAGGACGCACGGCGGATCCGCCGCGTCCGCGAACCGTTCAATCTTCGAGAAATGCCGGACGTACACCGCTCCGGACGACCTTCGGGCGGCGGGCCTCTTCACGTTCTTCCGCATGATCGAATCCGGCCAGGACCCGGTCGTGATGATGGGCGGCCGCGAGATGGTCATGCTCGGGTCGAACAACTATCTCGGCCTGACGTCGCACCCCAAGATCAAGGAAGCCGCGATCGCCGCCGTGCGGAAGTACGGCGCGGGCTGCGCCGGCAGCCGTCTCCTGAACGGCACGCTCGACATCCACGTCCAGCTCGAGGAGCGCCTCGCGGCGTTCATGAAAAAGCCGGCGTGCGTCACGTTCTCGACGGGCTTTCTCGTGAACCTGGGCGTTCTGTCGTCCCTCGCGGGCAAGGGCGACACCATCTACCTGGACCGCCAGGACCATGCGTGCATCTTCGACGGCGCGCGCCTGGCCGTCGGCGCCGACATCAAGAAGTTCAAGCACAACGACCCGGCCGACCTCCGGCGGCTTCTCGCGATCAGCGGGGAGCGCAGCGGGGGCAGGATGCTCGTCATCGACGGCGTCTTCTCGATGGAGGGCGACATCGCGCCGCTGCCCGAGTACGCCGACATCTGCGACGACTACGACATGGCCCTCATGGTGGACGACGCGCACGGCGTCGGCGTCCTCGGAAAGCACGGCCGCGGCACCGCCGAGCACTTCGGACTCGAGGACCGGACCGACCTCATCATGGGGACGTTCTCGAAGTCCCTCGCGACGGTCGGCGGATTCGTCGTGGGCGAGCCGGACGTCATCAAGTTCATCAAGCACCGGGCCCGGGCGCTCATGTTCACGGCGGCGCCGCCGCCCGCGTCCGTCGCGGCCGTTCTCGCCGCGCTCGACATCATCGAGAGCGAGCCCGAGCGGCGCGAGCGCCTGTGGGAGAACACGCGCTTCATGCTCACGGCCCTCCGAGCGATCGGATTCGACTGCGGCGAATCCTCGACTCCCGTCATTCCCGTGGTCGTCGGGCCGGACATGGTCGCGTTCAAGATGGCGAAGATGCTCGAGAACGAGGGCGTCTTCGTGAACGCCGTCGTGAGCCCGGCGTCCCCTCCCGGGCGCGCGATCATCCGGACGTCCTACATGGCGACGCACACGAAGGAGCACCTCACGCGCGCCGTCGAGGCGTTCCACAAGGTCGGCCGCGAGCTCGGGCTGGTTTCGTAGCGTCGAGTGAACGGAACGTTCCTCGGCGGGGTCCGCATCGTGGGGCCGGTCGCGCTCAAGGACGGGGATGAGGTTCGGTTCGGGCTCGCGACGTTCGTCTTTCGGGCGGCGTCGATCGGTGTGTCGACGACGAAGACCGTGGCATAGTTCGCCACCGTGAGCACCCTCCAGATCGACGCCGTCGATTCGTCGCGCGCGCTGCGCGAGTTCGTGGACCTCCCGTTCCGCCTCTACGCGGGCGACGTGAACTGGGCGCCGCCGCTCAAGAGCGACGTCAGGTGGGTGCTGGACCTCTCGAAGAACCCCTTCTGGAAGCACGCGAAACGGGAGCTCTTCCTCGCGAGGAAGGACGGGCGCGTCGTCGGGCGGATCGCGGCGATCGTGGACGACGAGCACAACCGCGTGCACGAGGAGAAGATCGGTTTCTTCGGATTCTTCGAGTGCGAAGAGGATCGAGAGGTCGCGGTGGCCCTCTTCCGCGAGGCCGAGGCCTGGGTGCGCCGCGTCCTGCCGGAGGCTTCCCGGCTCCGGGGTCCGGTCAACCCCTCGATGAACGAGGAGGTCGGCGCGCTGGTCCCCTCCGAGAGCGAGCCGGGGATCCCGTTCCTGATGATGACGTACAACCCGGCGTACACCCTCGATCTCTTCGCGGCGGCCGGGTACGCCAAGGTCAAGGACGTCGTCGCGATCCTCGCGCCCGGGGACGGCGGGGGCTCGCTGAAGCGCCTCGGGCGGATCGCGGACGCGGTGATTCGGCGCGAGAAGGGACGCGTCGCCGTCCGCACGATCCGGATGAACCGCTTCGCGGAGGAGCTCGCGATCGTCAAGGAGATCTACAACAGGGCATGGGAGAAGAACTGGGGCTTCGTCCCGATGACGTCGGAGGAGATCGACGCCATGGCGAAGAAGCTGAAGCCCCTCATCCATCCGCCCTGGGTCATGTTCGTCGAGCTGGACGGAAAGCCGGTCGCGTTCTACCTGGCCCTGCCCGACTACAACCTGGTCCTGAACAAGCTCGGCGGGTCCCTGTTTCCCTTCGGCTGGCTGAAGTTCCTCCTCCTGAAGAAGAAGATCGACCGCTGCCGGACCCTGGCCCTCGGCATCCTGCCCGAGTACCGCCGGCGCGGCTTCGACTCGCTCCTCTACTCCGAGGCCGTGAAGGAATCGGTCCGCCTGAACTACAAGTCGGCCGAGTTCTCCTGGATGCTCGAGGACAACCTCGACATCCTCAAGCCCCTCGAGGTCTTCGACGGCCGGATCTACCGCCGCTACCGGATCGTCGAGAAGCGCCTGTAAAGCGCGTTTCCGAGCGGGACCGCCACGAACGCGAGCGCGAACCCTGCGAGGACGTCCGCGACGTAGTGGTACCGGCAGAACACCGTCGCGATGACGAGGCCGACGGCGAACGGCAGGAACCACCAGAACGTCTTCCGGGACCGGCGCGCCGCCTCGAGAAGGACCGCCGTCACGACCATCGTGTGGCCGGACGGAAAACAGTCGCGCTTGTTGCTCTCGAGCATGTTCAGCGTGTCGTCGATGACGCGCGCCACGGCGCCGCGCGGCAGGGGACCGGCGTGCGAAATCGTGAAGCGGGGGCCCACCGCCGGGACGAGGAAGTAGCCGACGTAGCTCACGAAGAAGACGAAGACCATCGTGAACGCGTAGCGCGCAAAGTCGCGCGCGGCGGGCGGACGCTCCCGGTCGTCCAGCAGAACGAGCGTCCCGAGCACGATGGGGTGAAAGTAGTAGAGCGAATAGAAGAACGTCAGGACGTCCGAGAGGAACGGCGTCGCGAACCGTTCCAGGTAGACCGTCGGGTCGACGCCGGTCAGCCACCGATCGAAGGCGATGAGGTGGACGTCCTTGTCGACGGGGTTCACGGCCCGGATGAGCGGCCCGAGCCCGTCGAAGATCACGACGATGCAGGCGATGACGTAATAGTCGAGGAGAATCTGAAGATTCTTTGAAGGGTTCGGATTACGGCCGCGGAGCCATGCAGCCACGGCGGGGACGAGGGCGACCAGCCCCATTCTCAGAAGAACTCCCGGGCCCTCCAGCGCGCCGTAGCGCGCGAGGCCCGCGACGACCAGCGCCGCCGCGAACAGCGACGTCAGGGCGTCGACCGGCTTCCAGCGCACCGACGGGTTCTAGCACACGAACCTATAATCCCCTCCGTGCGCTGCGCCGCGGTTCTCTTTCTCTCCGGCGCGCTGGCCGCATCCGCGGCGCCGGCGCCCCCGCCGGCTGCGGGAACCGTCGTCGTCGCGGACCTGAACACCGAGATTCAGGCCGTGAGCGCCGCCTTCGTCTCGCGGGTCCTCAAGGACGCCGAGAAGAGCGGAGCGCCGTTCGTCGTCCTCAGGATCGACACGCCGGGCGGGCGCATCGATTCGACCCGCACGATCACCCAGGCGATCCTCGCCTCGCCCGTGCCGGTCGTCGGCTGGGTGGCGCCTCCGGGCTCGCAGGCGGCGTCGGCTGGCTTCATCATCCTGATGTCGTGCGACGTCGCCGCGATGGCCCCGGGCACGAACGCGGGCGCGGCCGCGCCGGTGGGCGGAGGGGGAGAGGACCTCCCCAAAACGCTCGCGAAGAAAGCGGGGCAGGACGTCTCGGCGCTCCTGCGGTCCGTGACGGAGCCGCGGGGCCGGCCCGTGGACGACGCCGTCAAGGCCGTCAGCGAGGCCGCGTCGTACTCGGAGAGCGAGGCCCTCAAGCGGAAGCTGATCGAGGTCGTCGCGCGCGACGAGAAGGACCTCCTCGCCCAGCTCGAAGGCCGGACGGTGAAGCGGGTCGGCAAGAGCGACGCCGTGCTGAAGACGGCGGGCCTCGCGACGGCCACGCGGACGATGACGCGCCGCGAGCGCATCCTCGGCGTCCTCGCGAACCCGGGCCTCGCCGGCATCCTTTTTCTGATCGGCATCGTCGGGCTCTATTCGGAGCTGTCCCATCCGGGCGGCATCCTGCCGGGCGTCCTCGGGGCGATCGCGCTCCTCCTCGCGCTCTTCGCGATGTCCGTCCTGCCCGTGAACGCGGCGGGAGTCGCGCTCCTCCTCGTGGGCGCTCTGTTCTTCTTCCTCGAGGTGAAGCTCGCCTCGCACGGCGTCCTCGCCGTCGGCGGCGCCGCGGCCGTCGTATTCGGCGCGATCCTGCTCTTCCCCGAGCAGGCGGGCGCGCCGCGGGGCGAGTTCGCGGTCCTCGTCGCCGGAGCCGTCGCGACCGCGGCGATCCTCGCGGTCCTTTCCTTCAAGGCCCTCGCGATGAAACGCCTGCCCGACCGCACGGGCCTCGGAGTCCTCGTCGGCCAGATCGTTTCCGCGCGGAGCCCGATCGCGCCCGTCGGCAAGGTGTTCGCCGACGGCGACCTCTGGGAAGCGCATTCCACGGAACCCGTAGCCGCCGGCGACCTCGTCGAGATCGTCGGCATCGAAGGCCTCGCGCTCGTCGTGAGGCCGGCCCGCAAGGCGGGCCAGGAGCCCGGATGAACAACCTCGCTTTCATCGTCCCGGTCGTCTTCGTGGCGATCATCTTCATCTCGAAGTGGATCAACATCCTCAACGAGTACGAGCGGGCCGTCACGTTCTGGCTCGGCCGCCTTTCGCCGCAGCCGAAGGGCCCCGGCCTCACGTTCATCTTCTGGCCGTTCGAGACGATGATCCGGATCTCGCTCCGCACGGTCGTCCTCGACGTGCCGCCGCAGGACGTCATCACGCGCGACAACGTGTCCGTGAAGGTGAATGCGGTCGTCTACTTCCACGTCATGGACCCGTCGAAGGCGGTCGTGAAGGTCGAGAACTACCTCTACGCGACCTCGCAGCTGTCCCAGACGACCCTGCGGTCGATCCTCGGCCAGGCGACGCTCGACGAGCTGCTGTCCTCACGCGACAAGCTGAACGAGAACCTGCAGGAGATCCTCGACAAGCACACGGACCCGTGGGGCATCAAGGTCACGATGGTCGAGCTGAAGGCCGTCGACCTGCCCATCGAGATGCAGCGCGCCATGGCGAAGCAGGCCGAAGCCGAGCGCGAGAAGCGCGCCAAGATCATCCACGCGTCCGGCGAGTTCGAGGCGAGCAAGCAGCTTTCGGAGGCCGCGGCGATCATCGGCCGCGAGCCCGCGACTTTGCAGCTGCGGTACCTGCAGACCCTGACCGAGATCGCCACCGAGAAGAACTCGACCATCATCTTCCCGCTGCCGATGGACCTCATCAGCGCCTTCCTCAAGAAGGACAAGGCCTGATGCCGGGGCTCGGACTCGACGACCGCGCCGGGGAGACGCCGGACAAGGCCGCGCCGGTCCATTACCAGATCTCGATCACCGGGCGGCAGGCCGGGTTTTTCTTCCTGCTGCTCCTCGCCGCGCTCGGGCTGTCGTTCTTCTTCGGGATGAAGACGGGCGCGGCCGCGAAGAAGGGGCCGGGCGGGGGAGCTGCCGGGGTGATCGCGTCCGCGTCCGACATCCCCGTTCCGACGCTCGCGCCCGCCGAGGTCCCGCGTGAGTCGAAGAAGCCGGACGACACGCTCGGCATCAAGCCCGAAGAAAAGAGGGCGGCCGAGGCCGCGCCCGTTCCCGTCGCGGCGCCGACAGCCGCTCCGACGGCGGCGCCGCCGACTCCGACCGCAGCCCGAGTTCCGACTCCGAAGCCCGCGGCCGCGGCGAAACCCGCGCCGAAAGGCCCGTTCTACGTGCAGATTCTCGCGACGAAGAACGCCGCCGCCGCGGACGAACTGGCCAAGCGGCTCAAGGACGAGGGGTTCAACGCCGACGTCGCGGTCATCGCGGGCAAGCCCGGATGGTTCCGCGTCCACGTGGGGCCGCTCAAGGACCGCGCGAAGGCCGAGGCGCTCGCGAAGAAGATCAAGGCCACGGACAAGCAGATCAAGAACGTCCCGCTCGTGGTGCCGTGAGCCGTCCGCTGCCCGTCCGCGGCGAGCCGGCGCTGCCGCCGTGGATCCGCGAGAAGAAGCTGCGCCTCGACGACCTCCACGCGATCAAGGCCCGCATGCGGCTCGGGAAGCTCTCGACCGTCTGCGAGGAGGCGCGCTGCCCGAACCGCACCGAGTGCTTCGAGCGGAAGACGGCCACGTTCCTCATCGCGGGGGACGTCTGCACGCGCGCGTGCGGGTTCTGCCACATCACGTCGGGGAAGCCTGCGCCGCTGGACCCGCTCGAGCCGGCGAGCCTCGCCGCGGCCGCGCGGGACATGGGCCTCGCCCACGTCGTCGTGACGTCGGTCGACCGAGACGACCTCCCGGACGGCGGCTCGGCCCACTGGGCGGGCGTCGTGCGCGCCCTGAAGGACGACGACCCGGCCCGCACGGTCGAGGTCCTAACGCCGGACTTCCAGGGCGTCGCGGATCAGATCGACCGCGTCGCGGACGCCGGCCCCGACGTCTACAACCACAACGTCGAGACGGTCCCCCGGCTCTACGACGCCGTTCGCCCGAAATCCGTCTTTCGGAGGTCGGTGGACCTCCTCGCGCGCGTCAAGGCCCGCCATCCCGGAATGACGGCGAAGTCGGGCCTCATGCTCGGCCTCGGCGAGCGCGACGACGAGGTGCTCGACGTCTTCCGGGCTCTCCGGGACGCCGGTGTCGACGTCGTCACGGTCGGGCAATACCTGCGCCCGAGCGCGTGGAACCTTCCGGTCGCCGAGTACGCGACGCCCGAGCGCTTCGCGGCGCTCGAGCGCGGCGGGATCGAGATGGGCTTCACCGCCGTCTTCGCGGGCCCGTTCGTGAGGTCGAGCTACCGGGCGGAAGAGTTCGTGACGAAGAGGGGATGATCTAGGGCCTCTTTGGCGCAGGTGTGGGGGTCCGTACGAGGCGCACGTCCTGGGCCTTCGACGCCTCCTTGATCGCTTTCTCCTTCTGCTTCCGGAGGTCGGCGAGCGACTTCTGCCTGTCCGCCTCGAGCTTTGCAATCTGCTTGTCGATGGCCCGGATCTGGTCCTCGAGGGCGGATTTCCGGGCCTTCGCGTCGTTTATCAGCTTCGCGTACTGATTTTCGAGATTCGCTTCCATTTGGTCGTACATGGCGGAGACGTCGGAAACGACCTTGCCCGGAGTCGCGCCGGGGGCGAGGAGCGGGGGCGCGACCTCGCGTTGCGCGGTGACGGGCACCGCGAGGAAGAAGCCGACGAAGGCGAACGCGGGGACCGGCAGCATCGCGTTCCCCATTCTCCGCCCGGCCGATCCAAACCGCTAGACTGAAGGCGGCCGGACCGGGAAACGCGCGAACGCCGCATGCAGCCTCTCTTACCTTCTAAGAAGTCTTCCCGTCTTCTCTTCTCACTCGCCTCCGGCGTGCTGCTGGCGTTGTGTTTCCCGAACTTCTCGGTGCTTCCGCTCCTTCCCGTCGCGCTGATTCCGCTCCTCGCGGCTCTCGACGGGCTGACGTGGCGGCGCGCGTTCCTGCCGGGATTCCTCTTCGGCTGCGTGTTCTGGCTCGTCACGATCCCGTGGATCGCGTACACGGTCCACCGCTTCGGCGGCGTGGGGCTGCCGCTCGCGGGCCTGGCGCTCGCCATCACGGCCGCCATCTGCGCGGTGCCGTTCGGCGTCATGGCGTCGCTGCACGCGGCCGTCGGCCCCCGGACCGGTCCCGGCGTCGTCGTGACGTTCGCCGCCGCATGGGTCGCGCAGGAGGGCTTTCGCACGTACGTCTGGATCTTCGGCGGATTCCCCTGGAGCCTCCTCGCGAATCCGCTCGCGGACGTTCCCGCCCTCCTGGGAACGACCGCCCTCGGCGGGGTGACGCTCACGTCGTTCCTCCTCGCCGCGCTGAACGCGGCGCTCTTCGTCGCGTGGACGCGCCCCGTGCGTAACGCGCGCCTCGGATGGCTCCTCGGCGCCGCCGTCTTCGCCCTCGCGGCGGCGGCCGTGCGCCCGCCGCGGTCGGGTTCCTCGGACGAGGTCCTGAAGGTCGGGGTCGTCCAGCCGAACGTCGAGCAGGACATCCGCTGGGATCGCGGGACGGCCGAGCGCATCCAGAGCGACCTCGAGGAGCAGACGCGCGCGCTGTGCCGGGCGGATCGCCCCGTCGTCGTCCTGTGGCCGGAGAGCGCCTCTCCGTACGCGTGGTCGTTCAACGCGCTCTACCGCGAGCGCGTCCAGCGCCTGTGCCGCGAGCTCGACATCGCAATCCTGATGAGCACGGTCTGGTCGGACGCGCCGGGGGAGGAGAACGCCCCGTACTACAACGCGGCGCTTCTCGTGACGAAGGACGGTCCCGTCCTGCCGCCGTACTTCAAGCAGCGGCTCGTGCCGTTCGGGGAGTACGTGCCGCTCGCGCCGGTCCTGAGGATGATCAAGCCGATCAGCCGCGCGGTGCCCGGCGGCTTCACGCCGGGTACGGGAACGGTCCTCCTCTCTCTCGGGTCGTGGAAGCTCGGCGGCGCCGTCTGCTACGAGGTCGTCTACCCGTGGATCGCGCGCCGGGAGGCGCGGGCCGGCGCCGACGTCCTCTTCACGCTCACGAACGACGCGTGGTACGGGCGCGCCGGCGCGCAGCGGCAGCACTGGCAGTCCGCGGTGCTCCGGGCCGTGGAGACGGGGCGGCCGCTCGTGCGCGCCGCCGTCACGGGCATCAGCGGCGCGGTGGAGCCGGACGGGCGAGTCCTCGTGTCGCTCCCGGCGGGGAGAAAGGGCGCGTTCTCGGCGCCCGTCTTCCGCCCGCGCGGTACGCCGCCCGCTTCCGCCCTCGGCGACGCGATCCTCTGGGTTTGCGCCGCCGGCCTCCTCGCCGGTATCCTGCGCGCGCGGTTCCCCTCGCCCCGGGGTCCCGTGGCGTCCGCGTCCCCCGCGCCGCCGAGAGGAAACACGTGAACGAAGAACGCATTGAGCGACTGCTCGAACTCGCGTCGTCCGTGAGCTCCCTCCGGGGCTATCTTTGACGTCCGCCAGGCGGGACGCGAGAAGGACGAGCTGGAGCGGAAGACGGGCGAGCCCAATTTCTGGACGAACGCCCTCGAGGCGCAGGACACGCTCCGGAAGCTGAAGCGCGCCGAGCGCATCCTCGCCGACGACAAGGACCTCAAGGAACGGCAGGAGGAGCTCGAGATCCTCGCGGAGTTCCTCAAGTCGGGCGAGGCCGTCGAGAGGGACGCCGACACGGCGATCGCGACGGTCGGGCCGTGGGCGCGCCGCAAGGAGCTGACGTTCAAGCTCACGAACGACGAGGACCCGATGCCGGCTCTCCTCGAGATTCACGCGGGCGCCGGCGGCACCGAGGCTCAGGACTGGGCGGACATGCTCATGCGGATGTACCTCCGCTACGGCGAGCGCCAGGGCTGGAAGACGGACGTCCTCGAGGTCACGTACGCGGACGACGCCGGGATCAAGACGGCGACGCTGCGCTTCGAAGGGGAGTACGCCTACGGGCACATGAAGGCCGAGCGCGGCGTGCACCGGCTCGTGCGCATCTCGCCGTTCGACGCCGCCGCGCGGCGGCACACGTCGTTCGCGGCGGTCTACGTCTCGCCGGAAATCGACGACACAATCGACGTCGAGATCAACGACAAGGACCTCCGGATCGACACGTTCCGGGCGGGCGGCAAGGGCGGACAGCACGTCAACAAGACGGAGTCGGCCATCCGGATCACGCACCTCCCGTCGGGGCTCGTCGTGCAGTGCCAGAACGAGCGGTCGCAGCACAAGAACAAAGCCTCCGCGATGAAGGTCCTGCGCTCGCGCCTCTACCAGATGGCGCTCGAGGAGCGGCAGGCCAAGAACGACGCGCGCGCGGGCACGAAGATGGAGATCGGCTTCGGCTCGCAGATCCGGTCCTACGTCCTCGCGCC
Organism: Thermoanaerobaculia bacterium; assembly: GCA_036504335.1. Lineage (GTDB taxonomy): Bacteria > Acidobacteriota > Thermoanaerobaculia > UBA5066 > UBA5066 > Fen-183. The sequence goes on along the minus strand of DASXVJ010000025.1, from coordinate 16,891 downwards.
GTACCGGCTCATCAAGGACCACCGCACGAACTACGAGGTCGGGGACGTGGACCGCGTCCTCGACGGCGATCTGGACGGCTTCATCGAGGCGTTCCTGCAGACCATGGTCAAGAAGGGCGAGAAGGCCGCGACGGATCGCCCCGGATTCAACGCGGCGGACCCGGCGTGAGCAGCGACGGCGGCGGAGCCCCCCGCACCTGGATCGAGGACGTGAGGGGGAAGCTCCTCCGCGACTGGCCCGAGCGGAAGCTCGAGCTCGAGCGCGGCCCGGACGCCGGACCGCTCCGGGAAGCCGCGGTCCTCATCCCGCTCTTCGTGCGCGAGAAGGCGCTCTGGACGCTCTTCACGAAGCGGACGGACCTCGTCGAGCACCACAAGGGGCAGATCTCGTTTCCGGGCGGCGGCAAGCACGCGTCGGACGCGAACCCGTGGGAGACGGCGGTCCGCGAGACCGAGGAAGAGATCGGCGTTCCGCGCGCGGGCGTGAAGATTCTCGGCGCTCTCCCGAAGCTCGTCACGGTGACGGACTTCGAGATCTCGCCGTTCGTCGGCGCGATCCCGTACCCGACGCAGTTCGCGCCGCACGCGGGGGAGGTCGAGTCGATCATCGAGGTGCCCGTCTCGTACCTGCTCGACCCGATGGTCGTCGAGGAGCGGCCCGTGAAGTGGAAAGGGCGGGACGTGATGACGCTCGTCTACCACTACAAGGGCCACGCGATCTGGGGCGCGACCGCGCGGATCCTCGCGGACTTCCTGACGGCTCTGCGCGGCGACGACGCCACGTGAGGGATCCCGCCGCGTAGAATCGCTCTCAACCACGTGACGGTCGCCGCGGGAACCCGCCTCGGTCCCTACGAGATCCTGGCGCCGCTCGGCGCCGGGGGGATGGGCGAGGTCTACCGGGCGAGAGACTCGCGCCTCAACCGAGAAGTCGCGGTAAAGGTACTGCCGGAAGAGTTCTTGGAAGGTAGAGAGAAGAAGGAACGGTTCGAGAGAGAGGCGCGGCTGCTCGCAGCGCTCAATCATCCCGGGATCGCTGCCATCTACTCATTCGAAGAAGTCCCCTCTTCTCCCGGATCCCTCTCTCGCCACCTTCTCGTCATGGAATTGATCGAGGGCGAAACGCTCCGCGCGCGGATCGCGGGCGGAGCTCTGGGTTTGAAAAAGCTCCTGTCCTGGGCGGCCCAGATCGCCGACGCGCTCGCGAAGGCGCATGAGAGCGGAATCGTCCATCGGGACCTGAAGCCCGAGAACGTCATGGTGACGAAGGACGGAGCCGTCAAGATCCTCGACTTTGGCCTCGCCAAGCTCACAGGTCCGGACGCGGGCAGCGGGGGGCGCACGCAGTCGCCCACGGTCACGGCGTTCACGGAAGCGGGGGTCGTGCTCGGGACGGTCGTCTACATGTCGCCCGAGCAGGCCCTCGGCGAACCGCTGGACTTCCGTTCGGACCAGTTCTCGTTCGGGTCGATCCTCTACGAGATGATTTCGGGGCGGCGGGCGTTTCCGCGGCCCAGCACCCCGGAGACGATGACGGCCATCATCCGCGACGAACCGGAGCCGCTGGCGACGGCCGCGCCGGCTGCGCCCGTCCCCTTGCGTTGGATCGTCGAGCGGTGTCTCGCCAAGGACCCGGAGGAGCGGTACGCCTCGACGCGGGACCTCGCGCGGGATCTCGCACGCCTGAGGGACGGTGCATCGGATCTCCTCACGTCGGGTGGGACGCGGGCGATCGCAGCGCCGCGCAGGCTGCGGTGGGCGATCCCGCTCCTTGCGGCGGCGCTCGCCGGAGGCGCGATCCTCGTCGTTCTCGCGACGAGGAGATCGGCTTCGGGGCCGCCGATCTGGAGGCCCCTGACGTTCCGCCGCGGCTCCGTCGGCGGCGCACGGTTCGCGCCGGACGGAAAGACCGTCGTCTATACGGCCGCGTGGCAGGGCGGCCTCCCACGGATCTACACGACGCGCGTCGACGGCCGCGAGTCGACGGCGCTCCCGCTCCCGGACGCGAACGTCGCCTCCGTTTCGGGAAAGGGCATGGTCGCGCTCGTCCTGCCACGCGATCCCACCGGCCTCGTCGCCGAGGTCTCGCTCGCCGGCGGCGCGCCGCGCGAGCTCGCCGACGGGGTGACGTTCTCGCTTCCCTTCAGCCCCGCGGTGGCGGACTGGGCTCCGGACGGTTCCGGGCTCGCGGTCGTGAGGCGTGGCCAGCTCGAGTTCCCGGCGGGAAGGGTTCTCGTTCCCGGAAAGTCCGGGGACACCGTGTACGGAGCGCGGTTCTCGCCGGACGGGCGGACGATCGCGTTCGTCCGGGGCGGTGTAGGCCGCAACGCCGTGGGGGTCGTCGATCTGGCGGGAAACATTCAGATCCTCTCGGACTCGTTCGAGTTCGTCCCGTCGCTCGCGTGGCATCCGCTCACGGGCGAGATCTGGGTTTCCGCGCGGGAGAGGGGCGCCGGGTTCGGGGTCGTCGAGATTCAGGCGATCTCGCTCTCGGGGAAGAAGCGTGTCGTGGCGCGGGCCCCGACCCTTCTCGTCGTCGAGGACATCGCGCCGGACGGGAGCGTACTCGTGCGCAGCGACGACTGGCCGACGACGATGACCTGCCTCCCGCCGGGTGCCGCGAAGCCGGTCGACCTGAGCTGGCTCGACTTCTCGGTCAGCGTGGCCCTGTCGCGCGACGGGCGCGACCTCCTGTTTCGCGAAGGCGGCGCGGGCGAGGGCGCGAAGGGCGGCACGTACACGAGGAAGACGGACGGCTCGGCTCCCGCGGTGCGCCTCGGGGACGGCGATAAGGCCGGCAGCCTCTCGCCGGACGGCAAGTGGGTCGTGCAGGCGTTCCCGGACCGCCTCGTGCTTCTCCCGGCCGGGCCGGGAGAGGCGCGGACGCTCCGGGACGAGGGCCTCGAGTACCGGGACGCCGCCTTCTTCCCGGACGGCCGGCGGCTTCTGGTCGAGGCGCGGGAGAAGGGGAAGACGCCGCGACTCTGGGTGAAGGACCTCTCGGGAGGGGCTCCCGTCGCCTTCGGTCCTCCCGACCTCTATCTGGAGGTTCTCTCGCCCGACGGGACCCTCGTGGTCGCGCGGCGTCCGGACGGGAGCCACGTTCTCGTCGGGGCCGGCAGCGCGGATGCGCGGCCCCTGGAGGGCATCGGGCCCCGCGAGAGCGTTCCGTCCTTCGCGGGCGACGGGAAGACGCTTTTCGTCGCGAGCTCCGGCGTGCCGGCGCGCATCGACCGGTTCGATCTCGCGACCGGGAAACGGACGCTCTTGCGGGAGATCGCGCTCGCGGACCCGACCGGCGTCGACCGCCTGTTCAGCGTCCAGATCACGCCCGACGGCGCGTGCACCTGCTACACGATCATGCGCAGCCTCTCGAGGCTCTACGCCGTCGAAGGGCTGCGTTAGGACGAAGGTGCCGCGCTCTTGACGAACGCGGCGGCCGCCGCCGCTTTGTCGCGGTTCGCCTTGTAGAGCGGAACCGTGCCGTCGCGCGAGATGGCCTTGTCGAAGAAGATGACCGCCTCGTCCCAGCGCCCGCGCTCCATCGCGATCGCGCCGGCCTCGTTCCAGAGCTCGGGCGCGTCGAGCGCGAGCGGCCTTTCGAGCGCGTCGGCCGCGTCCTTGAGGGCGCCCGTCTGGCGCTGCGCGCGGGCGAGGGCCCACGCGGCGTCGACGCTCTGGGGCGCGCGAAGGACCGCCTTCTTCAGCGGCTCGATCGCCTCGGCCGCCTGGCCGCGCTCGAGGAGGAGCCCGCCGAGGCCCGTGAGGGCGGGGGCGTAGTCGGGGTCCGAGCGGACCGCCTCGCGGTACTCCTTCTCGGCCTCCTTCCAGAGGCCCTTCCTGCGGAGGACCGCGGCGAGGTTCGCGCGCACGATCTCGCGCTCCGGCTCGGCCGCCGCGGCCTTCGTGAGCGGCTCGAGCGCCGCGTCGAGATCCTTCATCAGGAGGAGGACGGACGCGTATTCCGTGAGAATCGAGGCGTCCTTCGGCGCCGCCGCCGCGGCCGTCGCGAAGACCTGGCGCGCGTGCGCGAGGTCGCCTTCGGCGCGCGCCTTTCGCCCGAGCGCGACGAGCTTGTCGCGGTTCTCGGGGTTGACGTCGGCCGCCTTGCGAAGGGCGTCCAGAGCCGGCTCCCAGGTCTTGTCCGCCATGTAGAAATCGTAGAGGTCGAGGAGCGCACCCTCGTTCTTCTCGTTGTACTTGATCGATTGTTTGAGGTTCGCCTCGGCGAGGACCTTCTCGCCGCGCATCGCGAAGGCGTTTCCGAGGAGGCGATACGCGTCGCTGGACTGCGGATCGACCTCGAGGAGCCGGTTCGCGGCCGATTGCGCGTTCAGGGCGTCGCCGTGCGAGAGCGCGGCCCGGCCCAGCGCGAGGTAGTCCACCGCGGGCGGGGCGCCGCCCGCGATCCGGACCGGCGCGGAAACGGGCGCGGCCGGAGGCTGCGGGGCCGTCCCGGGCGGCGCGGCGGCGACGGCCGGGAGAAGCGCCTTGGCCGGATCCCCCTTGGCGGCCCGGATGCGCGAGGCCTCGTTGAACTTGCCGAGCTTCTCGTACGCGGCCGCGAGGAGGTCGAGGCACTCGGCGTCGAGCTTTTCGCGCGGCACGTTGTACGTCAGGTCGTGGATGACGTCTTCGGGGGCGCCGTCCGCGAGCTTCTGCCGCGCGACGCGCTTGAGCTCGGCGACGTCGGCCGGGGGCGCCGGGGGGATCGTGCGCAGCGTGGACTTCACGTCGGCGGCGACCTTCACGAACTCGGGCGAGTAGAAGTCGGGGACGATCTCGAGATCCGGGCTCGCGGCGTACGCGCGCCGCAGGGCTTCCTGGGCGTCGGTCCGCTTGCCCTCGTTGAAGGAAGCCCACGCGCTCTGAACGAGCATGCGGCCCTTGCGCGCCGGATCGCCGGCCGCCGAGGCGGCGCTCTCGAACTTCAGCGCGGCGCGCCGGAACTGGCCGCCGTTGAATGCCTTGCGGGCCTCTTTTTCGAGAGATTCGGAGCCTTCCTGCGCGAGCAGGGACGCACCGATCAGGAAGGCCGCGCCGGCCGCCGCCAGAATCGTCCGGATGCGCACAGGAGGATTCTAGCTATTCTTTCTTGAGTTCGATCCGGTACGTGTTCTGGGCCTCTTCTTCGAGGTCGATCGATCGCCTTTCCGTTGTGTAGCCCGGCAGGCTGACGACGATGTCGTGCTGGCCGGCCACGAGGAACTTCTTGAACGGGGGCGCGGCCGGCGGATCCTGGGCCACGCCGTCGATCCGGATCTCGGCGCCGGGCGGCGTCACGGTGAGGACGATCTGTCCCTTCGCCGGGAAGACCGCCGGCACGGGCTTCGTGTCGGGTCCGTCCACCGCGAACGTGATGGGCGGCAGCTTCATGAACCCGGGGACCTCGAAGACCGCCGTGTGCTTGCCGGGCTCCACGGAGAATCGCGTGCCGGCAGGAAGGACCGAGCCCTTCTTCTTGCCGTCGATCGTCAGGGTCGCGACCTGGTTGGAGCGGAACGTGACCATGACGGGGCCCGACGGCGTCGGCGCCTGGGTCGGCTCGGCCGCCACCGTCACGGGAGGCGCCGACGCGGACGCCGGGGCCGGCTCGGGAGCGGCGGTCGACGGCGCCGGGGCGGCCGCGGAGGCGGCGGATGGCGCGGTCGTCGCCGCAGCCGGCACGGACGGGGCCGAGGCCTCGGCAGAGGCAACCGGCTGCGGCTTCGCGGCCTTCTTCTGGATGTAGAGCCAGAAGCCGCCGCCGCCCGCGAGGACGACGACCGCGGCCGAAAGCAGGACGCGCAGGACCGGACCGCTTTCCCGCGCGTGCGCCTCCGTGGAGGAGGGGAGGACCTGCGCGCCTCCCGTGGCGCGCAGCCGGACGTCGGCGACGCCGCCCTGCGTCTGTCGGAGGGGCGCCGGCGGCGAGAGCGGCGTGTCGAGGACGCGGGAGGCCGCCCGGGGCGCGGCGCCCGTCTGGTAACCGGCGGACGGCGTCGGAACCGTGCGGTCCATGTCGTCCACACGGTCCTCTTCGCGTTCCGGGCGGTCGGAGAGGCCCGCGAGAACGGCGCCGAGCTCGGCCTTCACCTCGGCGCAGTTCGGTTGCCGACGGGCGCGGTCCTTCTCGAGGAGCTTCACGACGATCGCGTCCAGGGCCCGCGGCAGTCCGGGAACGAGCGTCGAGGGCGGGGCGGGCTGCTCGTTCATGATCCGGTACAGCACCGTCGAGATGTGGTCGCCCGTGAAGGGCTTCTGCCCGGTGGTGAGCTCGTACGCGAGGACGCCGAGGCTGAAGAGATCCGTGCGCGCGTCGAGTACCTCGCCGCGGATCTGCTCCGGGGCGAGGTACGACGCGGTTCCGAGCGTGATGCCCGTCTGCGTGAGCGTGGACTGCGAGACCATGGACTTCGCGATCCCGAAGTCCATGAGCTTGACCGTCCCGTCCTCGAGGATGCGGACGTTCGACGGCTTGATGTCGCGGTGGATGATCCCGGCCGTGTGCGCGTACCCGAGCCCCTCGCAGACGTCCACGAGGATCTCGAGCTTGCGCCGGAGCGGAAGGGGATCGCGTTTGCGCGCCAGCTTGTCGAGGTCCTCGCCGGTCAGGAACTCCTGGACGATGTAGGGCGTCCCGTCGTCCGTGACGCCGAAGTCGTAGATCGTCGTGATGTTCCGGTGGTGCAGGTTCCCGGCGAACTCGGCCTCTCGGAAGAAGCGCTTCTTGATCTCCTCTTCGTCGCTCTGACAGGTCTTGATCGCGACCGCCCGCTTGATGAACGGATCCCGACCCTTGTAGACGGTTCCGAAACCGCCCACCCCGACCTTCTCCTCGATCAGGTATTTCCCAACCTGGGTCAGCATGATGAAGAAAAAAATCGTACCACGCGGCTATCATTCGGACGTGTTCCGGCGCCCCGTCGCGTTTCTGCTGCAGTTTTTCGCGGCCGCGGTCCTCGGCGGCTGCGGCGGCTCCGACGCGCCGACGGCCCCCGCGCCGGCCGCCGCCGTTTCGCGCCCCGGCGTCTCCCGGGACGTCTACCGCCCGCCCGCCGACGGCCGCGTGACCCCGAAGCAGGTCGAAACCTACCTCGGCGTCCTCGACCGGGTGCGCCTCGACCGCAAAGCGGGCAAGGCGCCGCCGCCCTCCGACCCGCTCGCGTCCGAACCGGCGGACCTCACCGTGGCCCGCGCCCGGAGCGTCAATACGGAGGAGTACCTCTGGGTGAAAGAGCGCGTGCTGGAGGCCGAGGCCGCCGCGATGACGGTGCGCCTCAACGCCTCCGCCCTCGGGATGCTCGAGAAGACTCTCGCCGACCTCAGGGCGCGCAAGGGCGACGCGGCGGACGAGGGCTCGCGAAAGCTCGTCTCCGAGCAGATCGCGAACTTCGAGGCCGAGGCCGAGCGCGTGCGGCGCGAGTCGCGCGAGAAGGAGCCAGACTCGGTCCGGGCCAACATGAAGACGCTGGAGCCGTTCCGCGCGCGCCTCGCGACCGCGCACGAGGCGCTGGATCGCCCGCTGCTCCCGGCGGCCGCGAAGGAACCCTCCAGGGCCCCGGCCGGAAAGCCGTGAGCGCGCCGGAGAGTCTTCGCGCGCTCCTCGACGAGGGGCTCGAGCGCGGTTTCTTCGCGGGCGTCACGGCGCTCGTCGCCTCGGAAAAAGAGACGCTTGCGGAGCGGCACGCGGGGGACGCGCGCCTCGAGCCGGCGAGCGAACGCCGCGCGGCGGGGCCCGACACGCTCTGGGATCTCGCGTCGCTGACGAAGCCTCTCGCGGGGGCGGCGTTGGTTTTGTCCCTGGTTTCAGAGAAGACCCTCTCGTTGGACGATTGCGTATCGAGATTCGAGGATCGGTGGAAGAAGACTTTCTTGGAAGGTGTCAGCGTCAGGAGCTTGCTCGCGCACCTCGGCGGACTCGTGGACTGGTTCCCCCTCTATTCGAAGGGAGAGGGGCGCCCCGCGTACGTCCGGACGCTGGGAGAGCTGGACGCCGCGGCGATTCCCGGGACGAAGGTGATCTATTCCTGCCCCGGCTATCTCTTCCTCTCGGAGATCGTCGAACGAGTTGCGGGAGGAACGCTCGACAGGCTTTTCGAGGCGAGAGTCTCCGCCCCTCTTCACCTTTCAAAGAATCTTCTCTTCTCTCCTTCTTCCCCGGAGGACCTCGCCCGCTGCGCCGGCGGCGAGCGGAACGACGCGACGGAACGGAGGATGACCGCCGACCGTAAGCTCAAGTACGGCGGCTTCCGCGAGGGCGTCGTGAACGGTCAGGTCAACGACGGCAACGCCTACCGCCGCGGCAACGGCGTGTCGCTCAACGCGGGCCTCTTCGGCACGGCCGAGGCGGCGGCCGCCCTCGGCCGCGCGTGGCTCGCGCGCGACGGGCGCCTCCTGCCGGAGCGCTTCTTCGCGCTCGCAACGGAGAACGCGACCGCGGGCCTCGGCGAGGACCGCGGCCTCGGCTGGCAGCTCGCGTCGACCCCGGGGAGCGCCGGCGAACCGCTGGGTCCGTCCGCTTACGGGCACACGGGCTTCACGGGCGCGTCGCTCTTCGTCGCTCCCGAGCTCGGGCGCGTCGCGGTCCTCCTCGCGAACCGCCTTCACCCGGAAGCCCGCGCCGCGGAGATGAACGATTTCCGGCGCCGCTTCCACGAGATCGCCGCGGCGCTCTGACCTCCCGGCCCGCGATCCGGTCTCATCCGGCGGGACTCGATAAGATCTGCCCGCGAACGGCGAGCGTTCGACTCGCCCCCGCCCGGAGGGCCTCATGGCCTCACTTTCCATCGTCGTCGCCGAGGGCGCACGCACGCCCATGGCCGAGTACAACGGACTCTTCGCGGACATGACGGCCACGGACCTCGCCGTCGCCGCCGCGCAGGAGGCGCTCCGCCGCGCGCGCTTTGCGCCGGGCGAGATCGGCCACGTGATCGTCGGCAACGTGCTCCAGACGTCTTCCGACGCGATCTACCTCTCGCGCCACGTCGGCCTGCGCGCCGGCGTCCCGCAGGAGGTCCCCGCCGTCACGGTGAACCGGCTCTGCGGCTCGGGCTTCGAGGCGCTCGTCCAGGCGAAACACCGGATCCTCCTCGGCGAGGCCGACGTCGTCCTTGCGGGCGGGACGGAGAACATGAGTCAGGCGCCGTTCGTGGTCCGCGGCGCGCGCACCGGGCTGCGGCTCGGTCAGGGCAAGCTGGAGGACTCGCTCATGAGCGGCCTCTTCGACACCGTGCCAGGCCTCGCGATGGCGCAGACATCCGACAACGTCGCGCGCCGCCACGGGATCACGCGCGAGGAGCAGGACGCCTATGCGCTCGAAAGCCAGGCGAAGGCCGCCGACGCGTGGGCGTCCGGGCGTCTCGCGGACGAGGTCGTCCCGGTGGAGGCGAAAAAGGGCCGCAAGACCGTCATGGTCTCCAAGGACGACCACATGACGCCGGACACGACGCTGGAAGGCCTCGCGAAGCTGAGCCCGGCGTTCGGCAAGGACGGCATGGTGACGGGCGGCAACGCGTCCGGCATCGTGGACGGCGCCGCGATGATGATCGTGACGACCGAGGAGCGCGCCCGCGCGAAGGGCATCGTGCCCCTCGGCCGGCTGGTTGCCGAGGCGGTCACGGGGTGCGATCCCGCGTTCATGGGCCTCGGCCCGGTTGCCGCGAGCCGCGCGGCGCTCGCCAAGGCGGGGAAGTCCCTCGCGGACATGGACCTCGTCGAGATCAACGAGGCGTTCGCGGGCCAGATCCTCGGGGTGATCAAGGAGCTCGGCGTCGACCGGGCGAAGCTGAACGTGAACGGCGGCGCCATCGCGCTCGGACACCCGCTCGGGGCGAGCGGCGCGCGCCTGACGCTGACGCTCCTCAAGGAGCTGCGCCGCCGCGGCAAGCGCTGGGGCCTCGCCTCGGCCTGCATCGGCGGGGGCCAGGGCATCGCGGTCGTGGTCGAGGCGCTCTCGTGAGCGAGATTCGTTCGGTCGGGGTGCTCGGGGCCGGGCTGATGGGGTCGGGAATCGCCGAGGTTTGCGCGAAGGCGGGATTCACCGTCGTCGTACGCGAGGTCGACGAGAAGGCGCTCGCCGCGGGCAAACGCCGCATCGAGAGTTCGCTTTCGAAGGCGGTCGAGCGCGGCAAGCTGGACGCCAGGACAGGCGACGAGATCCGCGGGCGGCTGCGGTTCTCTTCTTCACTCGAAGAATTCTCTTCTCTGGATCTCGTCATCGAAGCCATCGTGGAGAACCTGAACGTCAAGCGCGAGGTCTACCGGGCGCTCGACGCGCTCTGCGGGCCGGAGACGATCTTCTGTTCGAACACGTCGTCGTTGACCATCACCGAGATGGCGGCGGCCACGCAACGCCCCGACCGCTTCGCGGGCCTGCACTTCTTCAACCCGGTGCCCGTCATGAAGCTCGTCGAGGTCGTCCGCGGCCTCGCGACGTCGGACGCGACGGTCGCGGCCGTCACGGCCTTCGCCCGCGCGCTCGGCAAGGAGCCGGTCGCCTGCCGGGACAACTCGGGCTTCATCGTGAACCGGCTCCTCGTGCCGTTCCTCCTCGACGCGATCCGCGCGCACGAGCAGGGCGTCGGATCCCTCGAAGACATCGACACGGGCATGAAGCTCGGCTGCGCCCACCCGATGGGGCCGTTCGAGCTTCTCGACTACGTCGGGCTCGATACGGTCTACGCGATCGCCGAGATCATGTTCGCGGAGTATCGTGAGGCCCGCTTTGCGCCGCCCGCGCTCCTGAAGAGGCTGGTCCTGGCCGGGAGATTCGGACGGAAGAGCGGAAGAGGATTCTTCGAGTACGACGAACGGGGCAACAGAAAGGGCTGATCCATGCGCATGATCGATCCGATGCTGATGGAGTTCGACCGCGAGAATGCGACCACGAAGAAGCTGCTCTCGCGGGTGCCGGCGGACAAGTACTCCTGGAAGCCGCATCCGAAGTCGATGTCGCTGGGCGCGCTCGCGGGCCACATCGCCGGGATGCCGCACTGGGTCGCGGGTTCGCTGCTGCCGGGCGAGTTCGACCTGGCCACGGGCGGCGACGGCACGGCGAAGGAGCCGGCGAGCGCCGAGGCCCTCATGAAGACGTTCGACGAAGCCTCAGCGGCCGCGAAGGTCGCGATGGCGCAGCTCGACGACGCGCGCGCGATGGGTCCCTGGACGCTCCGGAAAGGGCCCGCCGTCATCATGGAGATGCCGCGCATCGCGTTCGTGCGGACGATCCTCCTGAACCATCTCATCCACCACCGCGGCCAGCTCTCGGTCTACCTGCGGCTCCTCGACGTCCCCCTGCCGTCCATCTACGGGCCGAGCGCGGACGAGAACCCCTTCGGGTGAGGCGATGAGCGTCGTTCTCACGGAGGTTTCCGAACGCATCCTCACCGTCACGGTCAACCGCCCCGAGAAGCTGAACGCCCTGAACGGCGAGGTCCTGGACGGCCTGCACGCGGCGTTTGCGGCCGCCAGGGAGAACCCGGACGTCGGGGCCGTCATCCTGACCGGCGCAGGGGAGAAAGCGTTCGTCGCGGGCGCCGACATCGCGGGCTTCAAGGCGTTCACGCCGGCCGGCGCGCGAGACTTCGCGCGCAAGGGGCAGGCGGCGTTCGACCTGATCGAGAACCTCGGCAAGCCGGTCGTCGCCGCGGTGAACGGCTTCGCGCTCGGGGGCGGCTGCGAGCTCGCGATGGCCGCGACGTTCCGCTACGCCTCGAAGAACGCGAAGCTCGGCCAGCCCGAAGTGAACCTCGGGCTCATCCCCGGGTACGGCGGCTCGCAACGGCTGCCGCGGCTCGTGGGGAAGGGCCGCGCGCTGGAGCTTCTTCTGACGGGCGATGCGATCCCGGCCGACGAGGCGTTCCGGATCGGCCTCGTCAACAGGGTGGTCGAGCCGGCCGAGCTCCTGCCGGCCTGCCGCGAGACGCTGAAGAAGATCCTCGGGAAGGCGCCCTTGGCGGTGCGCTACGTCCTCGACGCCGTGAACGCGGGTCTCGACATGCCGTTCGCCGCAGCCGAGGACCACGAGGCGACTCTCTTCGGGCTCTGCGCGTCGACCGAGGACATGAAGGAAGGCGTTTCCGCGTTCCTCGAGAAGCGGCCGGCGAAGTTCACGGGGAAGTAGCGCGGGAGCCGGGCGCCAGGCTCCGAAGGAAGGCCAGCGTCGACTCGTCGTCCCACTTCGCAGCGCCGACGTGGCGGAAGGCGATGCGGCCGTCGGCCGAGAGAATGAAGGTCGCCGGGATCCCGCTGGTCCTGTAGGCAGCCGGGCGGCTGGCGGTCGAGCGGAATACCGGGACCGAGGACTCCGAGGATGCCGAAGCCGAAGCCCGTCCAGAAGCGGGGGCCCGGCGCGCGCGGTTTCGGCGGGGGAGGGGGCGAGTCCGGACCCGCCGACGACATCAGCCCGGAATCCAGCTGTCGTGGTAGCCCGGGGCCTCGAGGGCGAGAGCCTGCACCGTGAGACGGAGAGGAGCGAAGGTGTCCATCATGACGGCCAGTTCGTCCGTCGACCGCGTGCCGATCGACCCTTCGTAGGCCCCGGGATGCGGGCCGTGGGGGACGCCGGCGGGATGGAGCGAGACGGCCTTCGGGCCGACGCCCTTGCGGCTCGTGAAGTTGCCGCGCACGTAATAGATGATCTCGTCGCAGTCGACGGACGTGTGCGGGTACGGGCACGGGATCGCGTCGGGGTGCGTGTCCGTCACGCGCGGCACGAACGAGCAGACGAGCGCGTTGCGCCCCGCGAACGTGGAATGGATCGTGGGCGGCAGGTGGATGAGCCCGGTCCTCGGCTGGTACTTCAGGATGTCGAACGCGAACGGCCACACGGTGCCGTCCCATCCGACGACGTCGAAAGGCGACGCGACGGGAAAGCGCTCGACGAACGCGTCGTCCTTCTTGACGAGGATGCGCTTCGGGCCCGAGCGCGGCCCCTTGAACTCGGGCCGCACGAAGTCGCGGTGCGTGAACGGCGCGTCCATCCGGAGCTGGCCGACGGGGTTCCGGAATTCCTTCGGGAGATGCAGGCCCCCTCGGAGTTCGAAGAGAATTCCTTCGAATGGTTTGGAGATTCGCAGGCGGTGGACGACGCCGCGCGGAATGCAGACATAGTCGCCGCCGCGGACCGGAAGATCGCCAAAAGGCGACTCCAGCGTTCCCTCACCTTCATAGAAGAAAAACAGATCATCCCCGTCGCCGTTCGAAAACCCGTCTGGCGACTCGGCCTCCCGCGGCAGCCGGAACAGAGAGACCGTCACGTCCTCGTTGAAAAGGACCGGCGTGAAACCCTCCGGAGCTTTTTCGCCAAGAAGGAGTCGGCGGCGGAGAGGCTGGTGCTCGGCCGGGATCGGCGCCTTCCGGTCCCAGCGCCCGGGCGTCGCGGGCCCGATGAGGGAATCCGTCATCGGCGGACCCTCGTGGTACAGGATCGAGAACTCGCCGTCGAACCCGCGCCGCGTGAGGCACTCCTCGAAACGGAGGGCCCCCTCGGGAGACCGGAAGGCGGTGTGCGGCTTGGCGGGCAGCTCCCCGCACCGCATCCAGTCGATCAACCGACCACCTCGAGCGCCGACGAGCCGGAACGCTGGGACGACTCGATCGACTCGAAGAGCGCCCGGAAGTTCCCGTAGCCGAAGCCGCGGTCGCCTTCCCGCTGGATGAGCTCGTAGAAGAACGGCCCGGCCTTCTCGTCGCCGTACATCGCCATCGCGTCGAGCATGAAGATCTGGAGCATGTACTTCTCGTCCGCGCCGTCGACGAGGATGTGGTTTTTGCGGAGAAGGTCCATGGGCTCCCGGAGCTTCGAGATCTTCACCTCGGCCATGCGCCTCGGCAGGCGGTCGTAGTACGCGCCCGGAGCGGGCAGGAAGGCGATGCCCTTCTCGCGCAGGGCTTCGACGGCCGGGATGATCTCCTTGACGAGGAACGCGACGTGCTGGACGCCGGCGCCGTGGTGGTCCTCGCAGAATCGGTTGATCTGGCTCTCCCGGAAGAACGGTCGCATGGGCTCGTTCGTCGCGAACTTCACGCCGCTGCCCGGGTCCGCCATCACGATCGAGCGCAGGCCCGAGCCGGCCATCGGCCGGGCCGCCGCGACCTCGGCGGTGTGGAACTCGACGTCCCAGTAGTGTGTGAAGCCGAGGACGTCGCGGTACCAGTTCACGACGGGAAGCATCGTGTACGCGTTCGACGTGACGTGGTCGATCGTCGCGAAGCCGTGCGGGTTCTCCCGTGGCTTGCCGTCGCCCACGGTCTCGAAGCCGGGGGCGAAATGCGGGTAGTCCCCGTCCCGCTCGATGAAGCGGAAGGTCACGTCGTCGAGAGGCGTCGCGATGTTGAACGTCCGGAACGCCCCGTCCGGCGTCTCGTCCGTCTGGATGTCCGACAGGAACGTGGCTCCGCGCGCGTCGAGGAACTTCCAGGCGGCCTCGACGTCCTTCACGCGGAACGCGAGCGACGAGATCCCGTCCGGATGAATCCTGAGGTAGCGCGCCGCGCGCGAGTCCTTGCGCACGGGCGTCGAGACGAGGACGCGGATCTGGCCCGCGCCGAAGACGGAGGCTTCCTCGCCCCCGCGCTCGACTTTCTCGCGGCCCGCGCGCGCCACTTCCGTGAACCCGAGCGCCTCCGCGTAAAAACGGCGGCTCCGGGCAAGGTCCGAGACGACGAAGTGGAACGAGTCGTAGCCGACAATCCCGATCGAATCCATAATCCCCAGTGTAAGCCGGGTGCACCCGCCGGGGGAACAGCCACCCGACCCCGAAAGGCCCGATGGACCGCAGCCGCCTCGTCTACGACTGGAATCGCGCCGCCGGCGAGGGCCGGCCACGCCACGTCCCGGTCGAGCTCGTGGACGAGACCCTGCGGGACGGGCTCCAGTCGCCGTCCGCGGTGGCCCCGACCGTCGAGCAGCGCTTCGAGCTCGTGTGCCTCATGGAGCGCCTCGGCGTGGACACGGCCGTGCTGGGCATCCCCGCCGCGGGGTCCACGGCGCGGGCGGAGGGCGAGGCGCTCGCGCGTCTCGTGACGGAGGCGCGGCTCTCCCTTCAGCCCGGCTTCGCGGCGCGGACGCTCCCGGCCGACATCGAGCCCGTCGTCGAGATCGCCCAGCGCGTGGGCCGCACCCTCGAGATGACGACGTTCATCGGGTCGTCGCCCATCCGGCAGTACGTCGAGGACTGGGACCTCTCGCAGATGATGAAGCTCACCCGCGACGCGGTGACGATGGGCGTGCGTGAAGGGCTCCTCGTCACGTACGTCACCGAGGACACGACGCGGGCGCGTCCCGAGGACCTCGTCGCCCTGTACGGAACCGCGATCCAGGCCGGCGCGACGCGGATCTGCGCCTGCGACACCGTGGGGCACGCGACGCCGGAAGGCACGGGAGCGCTCGTCGGCTTCCTGGCCGAGTTCGTCGCGCGCGAGAACCCGGCCGTGAGGATCGACTGGCACGGCCACCAGGACCGCGGCCTCGCCGTCGCGAACTCGCTCTCCGCCCTGCGCGCCGGCGCGCACCGCGTGCACGGGTGCGGTCTCGGCCTCGGCGAACGCGTGGGCAACACGCCGATGGACCAGATGCTCGTGAACCTGCGCCTCCTCGGCTGGATCGACCGGGACCTCTCGGCCCTCGCGGAGTACGTCCAGAAGGTCGCGGACTACGTCCACGTCCCCATCCCGGACGGGTACCCGGTGGTCGGGCGCGACGCCTTCCGGACCGGGACGGGCGGCCACGCGGCCGCGATCGTGAAGGCGCGGGCGAAAGGCGACGACTGGCTCGCGGATCGCGTCTACTCCGGCGTGCCGGCCGGGATGTTCGGGCTCAAGCAGGTCATCGACGTCGGCCCGATGTCGGGGGAGTCCAACGTCGTGGCATGGATGAAGGAGCGCGGGCTCGAGGCGGAGCCCGAGCGCGTCGCGGCCATCCTCCGCGCCGCCAAGCTCGCGAACCACGTGCTCGCCGACGCGGAGATCCGCGCCATCCTGGGCTCGTTCCCGGAGGCCGGTGAGCCGGGGGGTGCGCGCGACGCGAAACCCGCGGCTTCCGTAAAATCCTGACGTGAGGCCTTCCACCGGCGCCCGGGGAGGCGTGTTCCTCGAACGGCACCTGCCGCTGTTTCTGGACTACCTCTCGGCCGAAAAGGGCCTTTCGCCGAACACCCTCGAGGCCTACCGCCGCGACCTCGCCGGGTTTGGAGCGTTCCTGGCGGAGAAATCCGTGGATGCGGCAAAGGTGTCCCGCGGCGACGTCGTCGCGTACCTCGGGGCCCGCCGCGCGGAGGGGATGTCCCCGCGCACGCTCGCGCGCGAGACGTCGGCGCTCCGCGGCCTCTACGGCTTTCTCGCGGCCGAGAAGGTCGTTCCCGAGGACCCGACGGCCGACCTCACGAACGCGCGGCGCTGGGCGATGCTGCCGAAGATCCTTTCCGAGGACGAGGTCCAGAAGCTGCTCGACGCGCCGGACGTGGCGACGCCTAAGGGCCTGCGCGACCGTGCGATGTTCGAGCTTCTCTACGCGTGCGGCCTGCGCGTCTCGGAGCTCTCGGCGCTGCCGATCGAGAGCCTGCGCCTGAACGAAGGTTTCGTTCTCGTGCGCGGGAAGGGCAGCAAGGAGCGCATCGTGCCGGTCGCCGACTCGGCCGGGCGCTGGGTGAAGCGCTGGCTCGCCGAGGGGCGCGACACGGAGGGCGCGGGCAGCCGCTGGGTGTTTCCCGGCACGAAGGGCCGGCCCGTGACGCGCCAGACCGTTTTCCTCGCGCTCAAGGCCGCGGCCGTGAAGGCGGGCCTCGCGGCGTCCGCGGTCTCGCCGCACGTTCTCCGCCACGCGTTCGCGACGCATCTCGTGGACCACGATGCCGACCTCCGGGCCGTGCAGCTCATGCTCGGCCACGCCGACATCGCGACCACCGAGATC
>DASXVJ010000024.1:0-76009 GCA_036504335.1 Thermoanaerobaculia bacterium | reverse complement strand
AAGTTCACGAACGACGGGCGCGACCTCTCCGACATCCTCAAGCAGATCGAGGAGGAGTCGGCCCTCGGGTCGCAGCTCGACTCCGAGCGCCGGGACGTCATCCGGGCGATCGACGACTCGACCACGGCCGACCAGGCCGTCGGCCGCGTGCGTCAGTACGTGCAGTCCCTCGAGAACGACCTCAAGTTCACGTTCGACGCGATGAAGACCACGATCAACCAGCTCTCGGGCGTGGAAGGCCGCAAGATTCTCGTCCACGTGTCGGGCGGGCTGCCGCAGTCGCCGGGCCTCGAGCTGTGGTCCTACGTCCAGTCCCGGTATCCGAACTCGACGTCCTACTCGATGGGGCAGTTCGAGTTCGACAAGACCACGAGTTACCTCGGGATCATCCAGGCCGCGAACTCCGCGGGCGTCTCGATGTACGCGATCGACGCCGCCGGGCTCACGGTCGACTCCAACGTGACGGCCGAGAATCGCACGACGTCCCAGAGACTCGACACGTTCATCGAGCGCAACAACCTCCAGAACATGCTCATCCTGATGGCCGAGGAGACGGGCGGGCGCGCGATCATCAACCGCAACGACGTGGGGATCGCGCTCAAGGACATGGAGAAGGACTACACGTCCTACTACTCCCTCGGGTACCGCAGCGTGCGCTCGGGCATGGACCGGCCTCACAAGGTCGACGTGAAGCTGAAGGCTAGAAAAGGCCTGACGATCCTCGCCCGCCGGAGCTACGTCGAGAAAGGCTTCGACACGAAGGTCCGCGAGGGGGTCACGTCGGCCCTCTTCTTCTCCCGCGACGACAACCCGCTCGGCGCGGCCCTGACCGTGGGCGATCCCGTTCCGGACCGCGGAAACTTCATCGTCCCGATCCTGATCAAGGTGCCGTTCTCGCGCATCGCGATGCTGCCCGAGGGGGCCAAGGCCCGCGGCCGGCTTGTCTTCTACTTCGTCGTCGTCGACTCCGAGGGCAAGCAGTCGGAGCTCACCTCCCAGCCCGTGATGGTGGAGCTCGACGCAAAGAGCTTCGCCGCCCAGAGCAAGCGCGACTTCCTCTACGACGTGAAGCTCGTGATGATCCCGGGCGGCCAGAAGCTCTCGCTCGCGATTCGCGACGACGTCACGAACACGACGAGCTACCTGCAGAAGGCGATCTTCGTCTCGGCGTTCGCGGGGGAGCGTCCGGCGAAGCCGTGACGTCATGATCGGACCCGTCCGGCGCGTCATCCTCTTCGCCCGCGAGCCCGTGGCGGGGCAGGTCAAGACGCGCCTCGCGCGCGAGATCGGCGCCGGGTCCGCGGCGTCGCTCTACGGGGCGTTCCTGAAGGACCTCGCCACGGCCCTGCCCGATCCGGCGCGCTGGGACGCGGTGCTCGCGCACGCCGAGTTCGAGCCGGGCCCGTTTCTCGTCGGCACGTTCCGCGCGCCGTGGGACCTCCTTCCGCAGGGCGACGGGTCGCTCGGAGAGCGTCTCGCCCGCGCGGTCCTCCGCGCCAGGATGGAAGGCAGGCGCGACGTCGTCGTCGCCGGGAGCGACGCGCCGACGCTCGGACGGGAGGACCTCGAGTCCGCGTTCGCCGCGCTCGAGCAGGACGCCGACGTCGTCTTCGCGCCCGCGCCGGACGGCGGCTTTTCGCTCGTGGGGCTGGCCGGCAGCTGGGATTTCCGGAATTTCTTCGACGGCGTCCGATGGTCCACGGCGCACGCCCTCGACGACGCCCGTCGCTCGGCGCTCACGAGGGGGGCGCGAGTGGCCCTCCTCGCGACCCTTCCGGACGTCGATGAACTGAAGGACCTCGTGGCCCTTTCCCCCTACTTCTCGGCGGATCCGACTCTTGCGCCGGCGACACGGCGCGCTCTCGGCGTCCTCCTGGGGCCGGTGCTCCCGTGAGAGTCGTCTCGGCCGACGAGTCGCGCGCCCTCGACGTGCGGACGATCGCGGCGGGGACGCCCGGGATCGTCCTCATGAAGCGCGCCGCGAACGCGGTCGTCCGGGAGATCGCGGGCGTTCTCGGGCGCCGCCCGTCGCTCGCCGCACGGGTCGTCGTCCTCGCCGGCCCGGGCAACAACGGCGGAGACGGCTTCGAGATCGCGCGCCTCCTCATGGCGGGCCGCCTCGCGTCGAACGTCGAGACGATTCTCCTCGGCAACCCGCTGCACCTCACGCCGGACGCACGGAAGACGTACAACCGCCTCGAGCAGGTCGGGGGCGCGATCCGCGAGGTGAACGACGCGCGCGAGCTCGAGCCGCTCACGGTCGCGACGCTCGTCGTGGACGCGCTCTTCGGGACGGGCCTCAAGCGCCGCGTCGCTCCCGACGGCCTGCCGGCGCGCGCGATCGCTCTCGCCTCGTCGGGCCGCGCCTTCGTCGTCTCGATCGACCTGCCTTCGGGCCTCTCGGCCGACGAGGCCGCGCCCTGGGCGCCGTCCGTCAAGGCCGACGTCACCGTGACGTTCGGCTGGCCGAAGCCCTGCCACGTGGAGCGCGCTCCGGCCGCGCGCTGCGGGCGAATCGCCGTGGCGGATCTCGGCTTCGTCGAGCCGACCGAGCCCTCGGCGCGCGAAGCGGTCGCGGTCCGCGACGTGGCGGCCCTCTTCCCGCGCCGCGCCGCCGGGTCGCACAAGGGCACGTACGGGCGCCTCCTCGTCGTGGGCGGCTCCCGCGGGATGGCCGGCGCGCCCGCGCTCGCGTGCCGCGCGGCGCACCGGGCCGGAGCGGGCCTCGTGACGGCGGCGGTCCCCGACGACGTTCGCGCGATCCTCCACATGCTGACGCCGGAGACGACGTCGGCCGGAGGAGAAGCCGACTTCGGGCGGTATTCCGCGATCGCCGTCGGGCCGGGCTGGGGCGAGGGATCGGCGGCGCGCGAAACGCTCGCGCGGGCCGTCGCCGAACCGGTCCCCGCGGTCTTCGACGCCGACGCCCTCAATCTCGCGGGCGGCGCCGCTTTCTTCACCGGCCGCCGGGTGCCGACGGTTCTCACGCCTCATCCCGGCGAGGCGGGCCGCCTGCTCGGGATCACGACCGAGGACGTGAACGCCGACCGGGAAGCCGCGGCGGTGAGGATCGCCCGCTTGGCAGACGCCGTGGTGATCCTGAAGGGCTTCCGTCCGGTCGTCGCGGACGCCTCCGGCCGCGCGTCCAGCGTGCTCGCGGGAAATCCCGCGCTGGCCTCGGGAGGCACGGGCGACGTCCTGACCGGCGTCGTCGGCGCGCTGCTGGCGCGCGGGCTTTCCGCCTGGGACGCCGCGAGCGCCGCCGCGTGGCTGCACGGCACCGCGGGAGACCTCCTGCGCGAGGCGAAAGGGGAGGAGTCCGTCACGGCGTCCGACGTGGTCGAGGCTCTGCCGGACGCGTTTCTCCTCGCGCGCGAGGCCGCCGCGGAATGACCCTCGTGGCGAGCGCGAGCGAGGAGGAGACGCGCCGGGCCGGCGCCGCCCTCGCGGAGCGGCTCGAGCCGGGCGACGCGGTGCTGATCGCGGGGGACCTCGGCGCAGGAAAGACCGTCTTCGTGAAGGGCCTCGCCGAGGGTCTCGGCCTCGACCCCGACGAGGTCTCCTCGCCGAGCTTCGCGCTCGTGCACGAGTACGGCCCCGCCGGGAGGCCTCCGGTCCTGGTGCACGCCGATCTCTACCGCCTGCCGGGCGCGGGGGGAGGGCTGGAGGACCTCGGGCTCGACGCGCGCGGCGGCGCGATCCTCGCGGTCGAGTGGCCGCGCCCGCCGCTCACGAACCTCGACGCGTGGCGCGTGAGGATCGACCTCGCGGAGGGCGGCGCGCGCTCGATCACGATCGACGAGCCGAAGAGATAGCGCAGGCGGCGGAGCCGCCGAGCGGAAGGTGCGGGAACCCGCATGACGGGTTCCCGCTTCAGATCAGAAGGCGAAGATCAGGCCGCCCGTCAGCTCCGTGTTGTGCGACCAGTTTTCCCAGCGGTCCGAGCACCAGGTGTCGTGGCTGCTGCATGAACCATGGTCGCCGTCGTTCTGGTCGATCACGCGGTAGCGCGCATCCAGGCGCACGCCGACCCTGGGAGCGAACCAGAACTTCGCGCCGCCCGAGACGTTCGCCGTGAAGCGCGAGCGCGACGGAACGTACTTGGCGGTGTCCGTCACGTCGAGGGTCGCGACCCCGCCGCCGACGCCGAAGTAGCCGTTCGCCCGGTTCTTGCCGAAGCTGAAGATCATGTTGGCCTCGTAGACGTTCTGCCGGAGGCGGCCAGCCGTGAGGTTGTTCGCCGGCGCGCCGTAGTAGTAAGGGGTCCGGAGGTCCGGATGGGCCGACGTCCAGTCGAACTCGAAGCCGAAATGCCGGTTCACGTCATAGGCGAGCCGGATGCCATAGGTGAGGGTGTCCTGCGGCTCCAGATAGGTGTACGTTCCCGTCCCGACGGGGTAGTTGCCGTAGAGGCGGCCCCCGAAGTACCCGCCCGCGAAGGGCGAGATCTCGAACGTGCCGCCGCGGTCCTGTGCGGCGGCCGTGCCCGCGACCACGGCAAACACGAGACACCCGGCGAGGGCGAGAAGACGGAATCGCATGGTGGAACCTCCTGGAAACAGACGTTTGGACGGCCGGCCCTGCCGGAGCGTCCGCCGGGGAAGACGAAGGCAGCCCCTTCCGGGACCCTTAAGCAACCCCCGTTCCGGAATGCTACGCCGCCGGGAACAGGCCGGGCCAGATCGTCGCGACGACGAGCACGAGCGTCAGCAGGACCATGACGCCCACGGTCCCCCACGCGATCCAGTTCCAGAAGCGGCCGTTGACGTACGTCCCCATCAGGTCGGTCCGGTTCACGAGGAGGACCACGAAGAAGAGGACGAACGGAAGGAGCAGGCCGTTGAGGACCTGGGACAGGAAGAGGACGGGGAAGAGCGGGACGCCGGGGATCAGGATGATGCCCGCCCCGATCACGATCATGGACGTGTAGAGCGTGTTGAACTGGGGCGCCTCGGACCACGACTTGCCGACGCCGGCCTCGAAGCCGAGGGCCTCGCAGATGGAGTACGCCGTCGCGAGGGGAAGGATGGACGCCGCGAAGAGCGAGGCGTTCGCGAGGCCGAAGGCGAACAGGGTGCCGGCCCACTTGCCGGCGAGCGGCCTGAGCGCGAGCGCGGCCTGCTCGGCGCCCTCGATGCGGATCCCCTTCGGATAGAGCGTCGCGCCGCAGGCGACGACGATGAAGAACGCGACGACGGCCGCGACGACGCAGCCCACGATGACGTCCCAGCGCGAGAGCCGGTACTCCTCGGGCCCGATGCGTTTCTCGACGATCGAGGACTGCAGGTAGAACTGCATCCACGGCGCGATGGTCGTCCCGACGATGCCGATGATCATGAGGATCCACGCGGCGCTCGACTCGATTTTCGGCTCGAACGTCTGCTTGAGGACGTCCGTCCACACGGGCTTGGCGAAGAGCGCGGAGGCGACGTACGTGAGGTAGACGGTGCACGCGATCAGGAAGACCTTCTCGACCGTCTTGTAGTTGCCCTTCACGACGAGCCACCAGACGACGAACGCCCCGATCGGGACGGAGACCCATCGCGGGATTCCGAAGATCTCGAGCGCCGCGGCCCACCCCGCGAACTCGGCGACCGTGTTCCCGATGTCCGTCACGAGGAGCGCGACCATCAGGTAGAACGTCGTGCGCAGGCCGTAGTTCTCGCGGATGAGCTCGCCGAGTCCCTTGCCCGTGATCGCGCCGAGCCGCGCGGACATCTCCTGGACGACGATGAGGGCGACCGTGATCGGGAGGAGCGTCCAGAGGAGCGAGTAGCCGAAGTGCGCGCCGGCGATCGAGTACGTCGCGATGCCGCCGGCGTCGTTGTCGACATTCGCGGTGATGAACCCGGGGCCGAGGATCGCGAGGAAGACGGTGAGGCGGCGGCGCCAGCTCCGGACGTCCGGGCGCGGCGCCGCTTCCGCGGCCGGTGCGATCACCGCAGCCTCCGGCGGTGGCGCTTCGGCAGGTCGTGGAGACGGTCCACGACGTCGTCGATCGTGATGATCCCCATCAGGACGCCCTCGGGGTCCGTCACGGGCAGGGCGAGAAGGTCGTACTTCGACATGGTCTCGGCCACGTCGTCGGCCGAAACGTCGGGCGTCACGCTCCTCACGGGCGTCGTCATCACCTTCTCGAGCGTGGCGTCGTCCTCCGCGGCGAGGAGCTCGCGGACCGAAAGCGCCCCGAGGAGGATCTCGCGCTCGTCGACGACGTAGAAGTAGAAGAGGACCTCGGCGTCCCGCGCGATGGGGCGCAGCCGGAGGAGCGTCTCGCGCACGGTGAGGTGCGGCGGGAACGTCACGAAGTCGGTTCCCATGAGGCCGCCCGCCGTGTTCTCGTCGTGGACGAGGAGCTCCGTGACCTCGTCGGCGGCTTCCTTCTCCATGAGCTGGACGAGGTCGCGCGCGTGCTCGCCCTCGATCTCGCCGAGGACGTCGGCCGCCTCGTCCGCGGGCATCTGCTCGAGGATCTCCGAGGCGTGCTCCTCGGGCAGGTCCTCGAGGATCTCGGCCTGCATCTCCGGCTCGAGCTCGTGCAGCGTCTCGGCGGCCGTCTCGACGTCGAGCTTGCGGAAGATCCCGGTCCGCTCTGTCCCCGAGACCTGGCTCAGGATGTCGGCGATGTCCGCCGGGTGGAGGCGCTGGAGCCTCTCCTGGGGAAGCGTCGTCTCGAGGCGGTCGAGCTGGGGGTGGAGCGGCTGGATCGAGTCCCACGGGATCAGGCGCGAAGGGAGAGAACGGTCCGAGAGCCGGCCGCCGCGCGGCGTGATCCCCGCGCCGAAGACGCGCCGCACGAGGCCGCGCACGCCGACGTCGGCCGCCGTGAGGACGAGGTCCCCGGACACGACGTCGAGCTTGAGGTCGTTCACGCGGACGACCTTCACGCCGTTGATGTCGACGATCTGCTTGTCGAGGAGGTGGCGCGCGAGGAAGATCTCGTCCTCGCTGGCCGGCCGGTGGAGGAGGTCGTCCTTCATGAGCCGCGTGCGCACGGTCCCGCGCTGGAAGATCGCGACGTCCTCCCACGGAAGGACGAACGTGTCGAAACGGTCGCGGAGGAGGAGGCCCGTGATCTTCGGGAACGGCGACCTCACGCCGGTCGAGACCGCGAGGTCGCGGATCTTGCCGACGGGCTGGCGCGCCACGTCGCGCACGGTCTCGCCGAGGAACTCGGACACGAAGAATCCTTCGTGCGCCGGAACGGCGGTCGAGCGGGTCGGAGGCGGCGCGGGAGGCGGCACGACACATTGTCTTGGCTGCTGCGCGTCGCGTCAACGAATTCGGGTAATCTCGCGCGCCAAATGGCGGAACCCGGAGCGCGCGGCGTCCCCCGGAGCGAGCCGGCTGTCGCCGTGACGCGCGGCGGACGCGTCGAGTCCGTGCACCGCGGCTCCGTCGCGGTCGTCTCGGAGGACGGAACGCTCCTCGCGTCTCTCGGCGACCCGCGCCAGGCCGTGTGGCTGCGCTCTTCGGCCAAGCCGTTTCAGCTCGCTCCGTTCCTCGCCGCGGGCGGGGCGGAGCGCTTCGCCCTCTCGATCGAGGAGATCGCGCTCGCGGCCGCCTCGCATTCCGGGGAGCCCGCGCACACGCGGCTCGCCGCCGCGATGCTCGCGAAGGGCGGCTTCGCCGAGAGCGACCTGCATTGCGGCGCGCATCCGCCCATGCACGAGCCGTCGGCCCGCGCCGTCTGGGCGGCCGGGAAGAGCCCGACGCCCCTCCACAACAACTGCTCGGGCAAGCACGCGGCCATGCTTCTCGCCTGCCGCCTGATGGACCTCGATCCCGCGGGGTACTGGAGGAAGGGGCACCCGCTCCAGAAGCGGATCCTCGCCTCGGTGTCCCGTATGACCGGCGTTCCCGCCGCGCGGATCGCGCGCGCCGTCGACGGCTGCTCCGTGCCGGTCTTCCGGGTGCCGCTCGCCTCTCTCGCGTGCGCCTACGCCCGCCTCGTCGGCGGCGGGCCGCGCCGCGAGAGCCTCGCGGACGCGTCCGGGCGCCGCAGGATCGCGGAAGCGATGGCCGCGGCGCCCGAGATGGTGGCCGGAACCGGCCGCTTCACGACGGACCTCATGCGGGAGTTCGGCGGGACGCTCGTGGCCAAGGAAGGGGCGGAAGGGGTCTACGCCGTGGGCGTCCCGGCCGCCCTTGCGCGGCGCGGCGGGAAGGCGGTCGGGATCGCCCTGAAGATCGCGGACGGCGCCGAGCGCGGGCGCGACGCCGTCACCGTCGAGGTTCTCGGCGCGCTCGGGATCGCGAAGGGAGCGCGCCTCGCGCGCCTCCGGAGGCTCGCGTTCAGGCCGGTCCTCAACGTGCGCGGGGATGTCGTGGGCGACCTCCGCACGCTGTTCCGGCTCGGGAGCGCCTGACGTGCGCGTCGTGAGGATCGGAAAGAAGACGGAAGCGCTCCTCCTCGTCGTCTACACGGCCGTGCTCCTCGCGCTGACGCTGCTCCTGAAGGGCGGCAGCGGCGTGAGGACGAACCTCGCGCCGTTCGAGGACATCGCGCGCATCCTCGTGCGCGCCGGGCACGGCGGCGTGCTCTCGAACGCGTTCGTCTACGCCGTCGTCGGGATCGTCGGGAACCTCGCGATGTTCGCCCTGTTTGCGTTTCTGCTGTGGAAGTTCCTCGACGGGCCGGGCCGCACGCCGGCGCGCAACCACGTGGACGTCATCCTCGTGGGCGCGCTCTTCTCGCTCGGGATCGAGAGCATCCAGCTCTTCCTCCCGACGCGCGCCGCGGACATCAACGACGTGTTCTGGAACGTGCTCGGCACGATCGCGGGCAGCGCCTTCGCGCACCTCAACCGGAACGTGCGCTTCGAGTGGGAGTGACGGGACCGTAGAATCGGGATTGCGACGGCCTGCCGGAGTGGCGGAATGGCAGACGCAGGGGACTCAAAAAGACCGTCTCTTCCGCCCCGATCCTACGTGAACACAGGCAAGTGCGGGTTCGCGAGCTGTCACAGAGCCCGGACAGAGCCCGGCGCGACGTTGGACCGAACGCTACAGGTACCCCAGCCGGTGAGCGCGTAGCAGGCCCTTCTTCGTCAGGACCACATAGGGAACTGTGCGGTTTGTGAGAGAGACGAGGCCAACGTCCCGAAGGCGGAGGATGTGCATCCTGATTCTCTCCTCCCTCAAGTCCAAGCCCGCATGGCCCGCCAGAAGGAAGGCCACCAGTTCCCCGTTCAGGGCCAGCGCCTTCAGGATCGCTCTCTCTGTCTCCGACAGCCTCGGGAAGAGGCGCCTTTTTGCCTCAAGCGCAGCCAGCGCGACCACGAGCGCAACGTACGCCGCGAAGAGCCCGAAGGGGAGCGCAATCGGTCGGAGCAGCCACGCGACCGCTGCCCCATGATTGCGGGTCAGGTCGAGCCACACCAGCCCCGCCGCAACCGCCAGCGCGAGGAGCGTCCAGCGAACGGGACGCCCTACCTTCTTGAGCAGATCCAGCGCCGCACTAGCGAGCTTGCCTGCGGTGTGTAGCTCGGCCAGTCCAGTCATCGCCGCGCTCTCCGCCAGTCCCTGTACGCCTTCGACTCGCTCAACGCGTCGAGCAGCACGCGCGCGAAGCTGAGGTCTGCATTCTCCGCCGCGCTGCGGTGCCGCTTGAAGGCAGCCAGCTGCGCGTACTCCTCGGCCTCGATGACCATCGTGATGCGCTTGACGTCGTCGCCGTGAACGCGTGGCCTGCCGGGCTTCTTCTTCGCTGTAGCCATGAAGAGATCCTACAGCGAGAGCAGCGGAAATCCAGTTGAGACACGGTATCAGAGACTTTTCGAGTCGACGTCCAACGTGTGTTTGACCACACCGTGCTCGACCCCGCCACCGGGTCGGAGGTACCCCCTCTCCGGAGGCACCTTGGCGCGCACAGACCATCGATTTCATACAGCAGATACAGCGTCAGCACTTGATTTCACGTCGCGCGCGCCCTACCTTCGCGTGCATGAACAGCACCGCACTGCGAGCCGCTTTGTACACGCGCATGAGTTCGGACGAGACCACGGGCCTCGGCCTCGAAGTACAGGAGCGCCGCCTCCGCGAGTACGCGGCGCAGCGCGGCTACGTGGTCGCGGGCCTCTACACGGACGAGGGCGTGTCGGGCTTCAAGGTGCCCGAACAGCGCCCTGAGGCCGCTGCGCTCCTTCAGGGCGTAGCCGAAGGCTTCTTCGACGTAGTGCTCGTGGTCCGCCTCGACCGCTGGAGCCGGAACACGGTCGCGGGCCTCGTGTCCCTTCAGGCCTTCGCCAAGGCAGGGATCGGCTTCGAGGCCTCGGACGAGCGGATCGACGCGTCGGCGATGGGCAAGCTGCAGACGACCCTTGCGCTGGGTCAGGCGCAGTACTACCGCGACTTCGTAGCCGAGCGTACGCGGGCCGCGATGCAGCTCCTCAAGGAGAGGGGCGTCAGGCTCGGCGCCCCGGCGCTGGAGACGAGCGACGAGGGCCGCGCGACCGCGGAGCGGATCCGGCAGCTCCACGCGTCCGGCGCGTCCCTTTCCGCCATCGCACGGACCCTGACGAGCGAGGGCAGGCGCACGGTTCGCGGCGGCGCGTGGCACCCCTACTCGGTATCTAGGGTGCTTGGACGGGCAGCGTAGCAACTGAACAGCCGCTCGCAACTGCGCGCGCGGCGACACGAGAACAGAGGGCTTCACGTTGAGGCCCCATGAGTTGAAGAAAGACGCGGGCCACGAGCCCGCAGGAAGGCTCCAGAGGGAGCGAGGAGGCAGAGATGGAAGGGACGATCCAAGGGGCGCGGCAGACAGTACGGGACGCGCAGCAGGCACTCAGGCGCGACGTGGCGCAGGCGGAGAGCCGGGCGGGCGAGCCCTGCCGCGAGTGCGGCGGGACGCGCCGGGTGCGAGCATGGGACGCGGACGCAGGCGAGCCCGTCGAAGCGGTCTGCGGCGAGTGCCTGTACGCGAGCAAACGCTAGCGCCGTAGAAGTTTCAGCGAAAATCCGCCAGAGGACGAGGAGGCGCGCTTCACGGCGCGCCCTTCTCGTTCTCGGGGTCAACGGTTTCGAGATGCTCCGCCCGGACGCATCCGCACGTCTCGCAGCTGCGCCGGACCCGAACATGCTCAGGGAGCAGTCTGCCGCGCGCCAGCTCGACCGCTACCCGCTCCGCCCGTCTCCAGCGTCCGTTCCAGCCGATTAGACCGTCTCCGGCGCGAGTGCTCCGCCCCGTCCAGAGAAGACAGCCCGCAGGTCCGGGCGCCGTCTTCGAGGCGAAGTACTCGCGTACAGGAGTCAACGGCGGGCGATCAGGCAACCCGCTACCAGCGGGAGGGAAGAGATCGCGCCTTGGCGCGCCGTAAGGTGGTCGTATACCGCGCTCGGGAAGACGCTGGGAGCTGGACCCCCGACGCGCCCAGCCTTTCGCCGGATGGGGCGGAGGATCGCCGCGACGGCGGCGAAGTCCCTCACGTCGAAGGTGACCGTAACCTCGTCCTCGCCCTGCTGGTGGACGCGGACGCAGGCGAGACGAGCAAGCGCGGCGCCGATTCGAGGGCGGTCCGTGTAGGCCTGAAGCTTCGAGCCGCCGTGCGCGTAGATCCGCCCGCGCTCGCAGTGCAGCTCGACGTTCCACGGGCTCACAAGGCAGCCAGGTGCATGGTCCCCAGACATGCGAAGGCGATAGCGCCGCTCGGGGTGCAGCTCGCGCAGGTCGACGCAGTCGGCGCTCACGCGACCGCCTTGCAGCCACTGGACGAGGTGCTGCGCTCGTAGACGATTTGCAGCGCCGCGATGATCTCGGGAATGCGCCGGACCGGGAAGAAGACGTCGCGCCCGGACACCGTGTACCAGCCGTCAGTCGGACCGTCGAGGGAGGTGCCTCGAAAGAACTTCCGAAGGAACGCGCGGGATTGCCCGTCCTTGTGCTCGACACCGATGCGGACCAGAACGTTGCCCGTCAGCACCTCGCCGTGAATCTCCCGCCGGATCGTGGCCTCGCAGACAGTCTCGGCGCGCGGAGTCGCGTAGATCATCGGGCGCCCCCCGGAGGCAGTGAGACCAGCATTGGACGCCAAGGGTCCGCGAGATCGTCCTCATAGTCCCCGCCTTCAAGATCCTGTCCGAGGGAGCCTTCCATATCGCCGTCGCTCCCGTTCAGCAGACTCTGACCGTACTTCTCGGCTGAGTTCGTCGCGCACTCGAACCAGCGAAAGATGAGGTTCGGGAGCCCGATGGACGCAATGTCGTTCTTGAGCATGTGGCTCTGGTCGAGCTTGTGCAGCTCGTGGCGAACGTCACGGGTGCTGAGGTGGGGAAACCGGTCGATGAGCTGTTCGAGAAAGTCGGTCCAGATCTCGACGACGCCTTCACGCGTGCGAAAGAGGAGGACGGGTTTTGCGTCGGGGTCGCGCGGGAGTCCGCGCAGGTTCCCGTCCACAACGGCGGGGATGCGATCCGGGGTGTCGAAGGGCATTCCTTGGGGTTGCATGGGGTTCCTTTCATTCGAAGAAAACGGGCCGAGCGGAGCGAGGCTCCCTTCCCCTTCTTGGGGCGGAGCCAGCCGCTTGCTCTGGGGCTCCCACGTCCGTACGGATCCGTACGGCGTGGGAGCACGGAGCAGTAGTACTACGTGCCCCCTCTTCTTTTCTCTTCTGTGCTCTTGTCTTGTTTACTCTTCTCTACGCTGGAACTGACCCGGACATCCGGGTCACGTCCGGTGGAAGGTCCGGATGCAGGGCTGTATCAGTTACTTCCGGGCGCTATCCGCGAGCCTCTTCCTGATGACCGCACCGAAGAGGCGGTCCCAGTCCGCGAGGTAGTGGGTCTCACCGTCGCTCACGATGAAACCGCTCGTGACAAGCGCCTCCCAGAGCTGCTCAGGCGTGCCCTCGGCGGAGTTCCACTCACAGGCGCCAGCGACGTGCCGCTTGGCGTGCTGGAAGTCGAGCCGTCCCTCCGGACGGGAATTCCCGCCCCAGAGCAGGAGCTGGAAGACGAGTCCGAGCGCGTCGCGGCGCCTCGGGAGACCCAGCTCCTGCTGGAGAACCACGACGCGCGTGTCATGGGCAAAGGCGAGCGGAACCTGAGCGTAGAGGTTGTTGAAGGTCTTCTCGGCGGGCTCGTGGTCGAGGCTCGGAGTCGCGCTCACCGACAAGGCCTCGCCATGTCCCGAGGGAACTGCACGCGGAAGAGGGGCTCGGGCGACCGCTCGCGCTCGATGAGGCGCTGCTCGACGAGCGCCGCGATGAGGTTGCCCCTCGGGCCGTCCGAGTCGGTCCAGTCGCACAAGGCCGCGAGGTAGGCGGGCGCCAGTCCTCCGGTCTGCCGCTCGCGCAGAGCGCCGCTCCAGAGCTGGACGAGAAGTGCGAGCGCAGAGCTGCTCGAAAGCCCCAGCGTCTCGGCGAGCCTGTGGACCCTCGGGTGGTCGGAAAGGCCCGGCGAGAGTGCGAGCCGCGTGAAGCGCCAGCGAGGAGGCACGGGCCTCTGGCGCGCCGGGATCGTGCCGGGCGCGAGTCGGGCAGTGTTCGCCTCCATCAGCGCAGCCCCGAGAGCGCGGACATGTCCGGTGCCCGCATGGGCTCCGTGATCGTGACGCGTCCAGTCAGGCCGGGCGGCAGCAGCTCGGTCGAGATCGCATCGAGGACAATCTGAACCCAGAAGGGCTTGCCCGCCGCGATCCGCGCCTGCGCGAACGGGCTCTGCATCGGATCGCGCCCCTCCTGCGCACGGAGCTGCTCGGCAGCAGCGTTGACTTCGTGCACCTCGACGAGAGCGGGCCTGAGCACCTTGAACGCCTCGCGCAGAGACTTCTCAGCCTTGCGCTGGCGGTCTGCCAGCGAGTCGTACGCGCCATGCTTCGTGGCCTCCACCTCGCGCGCCTGCTCGGCCTCCAGCTCGGCGACCTTCGCGCTGTGCGTCGTCTCGCAGTTCCGCGCGAACGCGCGCGCGGACGCGGCCTCGCCTTCGAGGCGGACCCGGTCGCGCTGGAGCGCCTTCACGTCGGCAGTCGGATCCTCCGCGAGGCGTTCGGCGACCTTCGCGTCAAGGTCGGCGATGCGCTGCTCAGCCTCGGTGACTTCGCCGCAAGCCGACTTGAAGCGTTCGGCGAGCTGGTCGACGATGCGCGCGAGCTTGGCGGCGCTCACTTCGTCACCGCCTTCGGCGCGACCGGGGCAGCGAACCGCGTGAGCGCCTCGCGGGTGACGCGGAAGGGCGCCTTCGGCGTGCTGCCGAGACGGACAGCGGGGAGCTGACCGCTCGCGATGGCGTTGCGCAGCGCCTGCGAGGAGCAGTTCAGCTCATGCGCTGCTGCTGAGAGCTTCAGAAGTTCGGGGGCGGACGACGAACAAGACGACTGACAGGGGGGCATGGGGTTCCTCCGATTGGTTGGCGGCCTTGTAGACCGCGTGGACGATTCCGCTTGACAGCGGGAAGGGGGGCGGGTACCGTTCTTGAGTGTCCTAGCTACTATGGCGGGAACGTGGGTAAAAAGTGTGCGTCCCCAATATGGGACATATAGTCCTATTTGTCAAGGGTAAAACGCAAGAGATAGTGCTTTTCCACCCGAAAGCCACCAGATGGTGGGGATTTCTTCCGGCGGAACTCCCACAGGCGCTTTCGGTAGAGCTAGCGGCGGGTCTTTTCAGCACTCGCGCCGGTTACAAAATCCATCGCCCGCTTGGAGCGCGTGCAGCCGAACGGCCCGCAGCTCAGCGCGTTGCGCCACGCCCGCGCGGTTCTTCTTCCTTCCAGCCCTGTTCGGCCTGACAACTCGTCTCAAGTGAGGGGGTCGCTACACGTAGCGGTCCTGCCGAGATCGGGCCTCGTAGTTCCGTAAGCTGGCTGTATGCCGTGACCGGCGAGCTGCCAGAGGGGGCGAGTCCCGCATGCGCGACACCCCTTCGAAGCCGAGCGCCGGTCTGCGTCGCTGGTATCGTCTCTCGCGATGACGTACACCGACGACCCGGTCGGATGGACCGACGGGCCTCCGCCCGGCTTCAAGCCCGCACTCGGCGCCGTCGTGCCTCCGTTCTGCGACGCCTGCATCGCAGCCACCTCGACCGAGTCCCCCGGAAGCACACGCAGGGTAAACGGCATCGGCACCGCCTTGTGGGAAGACAGCAGCCCGTGCCCCAGCTGCGGAAGCATTGAGGTGCGGATGTGGTTCACGTTCCTGTTCGTGCCACTGATCCCCCTTGGCCGCTACAAAGTCATTTACTTGGCTTCGCGGGCTTCGCTCCTCCACGACAAGAGGTACGTGGGCCGCAAGGTCAAGGCGACGTGACGATGGAGCCTAAACCGAAGCAGTGGTCGCTCGAAGCGAAGATCGGCCTTGTGGCGGTCTTAGTCGCCCTCGCGATGGGGCTCCTCGGCGCCGTCGCGAGCCTCTACCCCGTCGAAACCCGCTCGTGGTGGGAGAAGCGCCTGCTTGCGTTCGTCTTCTTGCCCGTCCCCCTGTGGCTCGTCGTCACTGCTGTCGCCGGTGCGGTTCTCCTGATGGGCCTTCGCCGAAAGGTCGCCTCGCCAGCGGTCCCTGCTGGCGCGCCCACAACGAGGGAGCCGCGTCCTGTCGCCGATGAGGCGCCGCTAAAGATCTCGCTCGCTGAGGTCGGCAAGAAGAAGAAGCCGCCTGTCGAGGTGGACGACGATGAGTTATTCATTCTCAGAAGACTCGCCAGCGGGCGGATCGACTCCCCAACGCTCCATGCGCGTTCGAAGTGGGGAACCGAGAAGTTCAAACTCGTCATGACGCGCTTAGCAAGGAAGTCCCTGATCGTGATTCATCGGGTCGACTGGTCCTCGTCCGATCCCGAGACCTTCGAGTTGTCACATGAGGGCCGCGAGTTCATGAGCAGCCGTGGCGAGCTGAAGTAGCGTCTCTACTCGAACACCCCGCGAGCTGCCATCTCACGCGAGCCTTGCGGTTCTTTTCTCGACGGCCTCCCGCAGCTCCTCCAATCCGAGCGGCGCGTACACGCGCTCCGTGACCCTGATATCGGCGTGCCGCAGCAGCTTGCTCGCGATGTGCAGCCCGCTGGCCCGCGCGATTGCGAGGCCGAACGTCCGTCGCAGGTCGTGGATCCTGACGTCGCGCAGGCCCGCTCGCGCCTTCACGGACTCCCAAGGGCCTCGGAGGTCGCGTCGGGGCTGATCGGGCCTCAGACGTGCGGGAAAGAGGTACGCGCCGGGTCTGAACAGCATGCGCACCATCGCGAGTGTGCTGGCGGCGAGCGGGATCGTCTGCGGGCGTCCCGCCTTGGGGGACGGGATGCGCCAAGTACCTGACTCAGGGTCGAAGTCCTCGGGTCTCGCGCGGAGCGCCTCGGTGAGCCGGGCGCCCGAGTCCACTAGCAGGCGGAGGGCGACGCGTGCGCGGCGGTCGGGCTCGGCCTCGATGGCGGCGAGAAGACGCGTCATCTCGTCGGCGTCGAGCGTCCGGGCCCTCGGGGGCGCCTCGCGGTAGAGCTTGAGTCCCTTCGCGGGGTTGAAGCGGAGATGCCCCGCTCGGACCGCCGACGACAGGCACGAACGAACGGACGCGAGGCAGCGGTTCGAGGTGGTCGGCGTCGCCTTCATCGTAAGGCGGAAGGCCTCGACGTGCTCGACGGTGATCTGGTCGAGCGGTAGATCCCTCCAGTGTCTCGCTGCGCGCGGCAGGAACTTCCGGTCCTCGCGCGGGCTCTTCTTCTCTACGGCGATGCGCTCAAGGTAAGTCGCGATCCACGCGCCGAAAGTCGGCATGTTCCGGGCGCGTTCCCGCTCGCTCGCGAGGTCTGAACCGAGCAGCGCCCGCGACAGCAGCTCCCGTGCCTTCGCGCGCGCCTGTTCAAGCGACAGGGTGCCGTGGCGCCCCAGCCGCACGACGCGACGGGCCGAGCCCGAGCGGTAGCGCACGACGAAGACGCGCGCGCCGGATGGGTATGCCACGACGCAGAGACCCGGCAGGCCGTCGTCCGCGTACCATGTGCTCGTGGCAGAGCCGCGCGGCAGGGCGTTGAGGGATCGCTCCGTGAACTTCATGTCTCCTCCTTCGGAAGAGACCGAATTCACAGAGCCCGTACAGAGCCCACCAAGGCGCCTTTCGCGGGCCGAGCCGTTATGATTACGGCCTAATTCGGCCTGCCGGAGTGGCGGAATGGCAGACGCAGGGGACTCAAAATCCCCCGACTTGCAAAGGTCGTGAGGGTTCGACCCCCTCCTCCGGCACCACCCACACATTCGACTTAGTGGGTGTATGTGTATCTACGCCGAACAAAATAAGGGAAAATCGGCTCCACGCCGTATTTTCATTGGGCGGCGAAAACTCGCTGCGACAACGACGTTCGTTCACTGGCTAGCGTAGCGAGAGCCAGAGCGCCGCTGCGAGGGCGACGGCGAAAGTAGCGGCCCGTGTGGGTGTGAACGCGCGCTTCCCGTCGACTTCGGGAATCGCCGAAACGAAGCCCAGCCGGCCTCCGAGCGCCCAGAACACGTGGATTGCTCCGAGGAGAGAGAGAACGAACGCGAGAGAAGAGGCGACGATCAAAGGCAGGTGTGAACCCTTTAGCACCTGACGATATCGTTTCAATGGGTGGAGTCCAGACAGGGTGTGAGGGGCGCCGCGGTCACTCGAGCGGCGGGCCCACGACCTCCATTTGGTACGCCTTCATGAGCGCCCGATTGGTCTCCGCGTCCACACCCTGCCTCTCTTTGCGCGACGCAGACGCGTCGCCGCTCCTAAATCGTTCGACGAACGCCACAAAGCCGGGAAAGACTCATACTCGTTGACGCACTGAGGAGGGAGGAGTAGTCTCTCTTTCCCCTTTCCAAGGAGGAGTTCACCGTGGCGTTCAAGATCGGCGATAGGCTCGTCTACCCGAACCACGGTGTCGGCGTGGTGGAGACCATCCAGGAGTCGCTCATGGAAGGCTCGCCCGCGCCCTGCTACCAGCTCCGCCTGCTGGGCAACAACTCGCGCGTCATGGTCCCCGTCGGCAACTCCGACCGGATCGGCCTCAGGCCCCTCACGCGCCGCAAGGACGTCGGCGGGGTCTTCCGCGTCCTCGAGAACGGCATCCTGCCGCCGACGGGCGACTGGAAGGGGCGTTACAAGCAGAACCTCGACAAGATGCGCTCGGGGGCCCTCACGGACATCGCCGACGTGCTCAAGAACCTCAGCTGGGTCCAGAAGCAGAAGGCGCTCTCGTTCCGCGAGAAGAAGATGTACGAGCGCGCGCGCTACCTGATCGTCTCGGAAATCGCCCAGATCAACGGGCTGCCCGAGGGCGAGGTCGCGACCGAGGTCGAGAAGGCCCTGGACCGGGCCATGGTCAAGCGCCGCATCGGCGGGAACGGCCGGGATCACTGAAACGCCCAGGGAGAACCCGCCGCGGGTTCCCCCGGACCCCCTCCTCCTTTTGAGCCCTTAGTGCCCCTGCATTCGCGATGGGGCGGGCTGGAATTCCGTATAGTCGGCAGGATGGTCTGGAGGGGAGTTCGCCGCGCCCTGGTTGCCGCGATGTCGTTCGCGATGCTCGCGTCTGCGGCTCCCGCGCCCCCGTCCCGCACGGGCGACGTCCTGCTCGACTTCCTGCTCATCTCGCTCGACGCCGAGAAGAAGGGCGCCGCGGAGGACGCCGAGGAGTTCGAGCACGTGACGGAGCGTCTCGTGCGGGCCGAGGCGGACGTCACGGTCGCCGTGGGGCGCCTCACCCGCCTCCTGCGGGACGGCAGCCCGGACCGCGCGTTGCTCGAGGCCGCTGCGGACGCGATCGAGGATGCCCGCGTGAGGGCGCTCGTCCAGCAGGAGCGCCGCCGGGTGATCGCCGACTCCCTCGGGGCCCACGGCCGCCGCGCCGCGTTCCTGCGCGAGGAGATCGCGAAGCGGCGGGAGGGCGTGCGCGCGCCGTCCGATCCGGTGACGGGGCGGTGGGACGTCACGATCAGCCCCGGCAACCGCCGCGGGACGCTCCGGCTCGCCCTCGACGGGACGATCGTCTCGGGCGACTACGTCCTCGACGGCGGCTTCCGCGGCTCCGTCCGCGGCACGTTCGTGGGGGACAAGCTCTCGCTCGACCGGATCGACGCCGAGCGGGGATTCGACGCCAAGTTCTATGGACGCGTGACGGCCGGCGCGGCGCGCCGCATCGGCGGAACCTGGGAGGGAACGGTCATCGCTCCCGCCCCGGGTCCTTCGGGCGGCACCTGGAGCGCCCAGCCCGCACGCGAGGACGAAGGAGAGCCCCGATGACGACCGAACACGACGACCACCTTCCGCCGCCCGCGCCCGCCCGCGAGAAGGGCAAGCGCGCGGCGGCGCCCGCTCCGGCGGCGGCTCCGCCGCGCGCCCTCGGGCCGTGGGCCGACCGGCTGCTCTTCGCCTCGGTCGGACTCCTGGCCGGCTTCGCCGCGGCGTATCTCTACATCGACCGGATCCCGCCCGCCCTCAACACCACGGCGGCCGCCGACCCGCACGCGGGCGTTCCCGGAGTCGGCCCCGGCGCGGCGCGCGACCTCCCCGGCAGCGGGGGCGGCCAGCCCTCGCTCGCGGCCGACCCCGTCGCCCAGCGCAAGCTCGCGGACCTCGAGTCCGCGGCCGCGAAGGAGCCCGGCAACTACGCCCTCCTCGTCCAGCTCGGCAACACGGCGTACGACCTCGAGAACTGGCAGAAGGCCGTCGACGCGTACGAGCGCGCGCTGAAGGTGCAGGGCGGCGACCCGAACGTCATGACCGACCTCGGCGTCGCGTACCGCAACGTCGGGAACGGCACGAAGGCTCTGGAGTACTTCGGGAAGGCGCTCGCGAAGGATCCGGCCCACTGGCCCGCGGCGTTCAACCAGGCGATCGTCTACGGAATCGACCGCGGCGACAAGGCGAAGGCGAAAGAGATCCTCGTCAAGATCAAGAAGGAGCACCCCGAGGTCAAGTCGATCGACGGGCTCCTCGCCTCGCTGGACCAGAAGGGGTAATGGCCGAGTCTCCGGGCGACCTGTTCGACGACGAGCTTCCGTCGCCCGGAACCGAACCCCCCTCCGACGCCCCGCTCGCGGACCGCATGCGGCCGCGCGAGCTCTCCGAGGTCGCCGGGCCGCCCGATCTCGTGGGCGAGTCGTCGTTTCTCGCGCGCGCCATCGCCGCCGACCGCGTACCGTCCCTCGTCTTCTGGGGCCCGCCGGGGAGCGGCAAGACGACGCTCGCCCGGATCATTGCGGCGAAGACGAAGGCGCGCTTTCTCGCGTTCTCGGCCGTCACCTCCGGCATCAAGGAGATCAAGACCGTCATGGAGGAGGCCGCGCGGGCGCGGCGGCGCGGCCGGCGCACGCTCCTCTTCGTGGACGAGATCCACCGGTTCAACCGCGCGCAGCAGGACGCGTTCCTGCCGTTCGTGGAGGCGGGCGACATCGTCCTCGTCGGCGCGACGACGGAGAACCCGTCGTTCGAGCTCAACGGGGCTCTGCTCTCGCGGCTGCGCGTGATCGTCCTGCCGGCGATCGAGGAGAAAGACCTCATTCTGCTGATGAAGAGGGCGCTGGCGGACCCCGCGAGGGGGCTCAACGCGCTGGTGACGGTGGATGAAGATTCCTTCGAGTGGTTAGGACGCTTTGCCGACGGCGACGCGCGGCGAGCCTTGACGGCGCTCGAAGCCGCGGCCGCCCAGCTGCTTTCAGAAAGAGATTCTCGGATTTCTTCGAATAGTGGCCCGACGCCCAGAGGTCGCTCGGCGCGCGCGGGCGACGCCCCGACCTCTTCACCTTCAGAAGAAAATTTTCCGGTCTCTTCGGACCGACCGAAGTTGACGGTCCCCGTCCTCGAAGACCTCTTCAAGCGGAAGGTCCTCCTCTACGACAAGGCCGGCGAGGAGCACTTCAACATCATCTCGGCGCTCCACAAGTCGCTGCGCGACTCGGACGTGGACGCGTCGCTCTACTGGCTCGCGCGGATGCTCGAGGCGGGGGAGGACCCGCTGTACGTCGCGCGCCGCCTCGTGCGGTTCGCCTCGGAGGACGTGGGCCTCGCGGATCCGCAGGCGCTCGTCCTCGCCGTGGCCGCGAAAGAGGCCGTGCACTTCATCGGGATGCCGGAAGGCGCGCTCGCGCTCTCGGAGATCGCCGTGTACCTCGCTCTCGCCCCGAAGTCGAATGCGCTCTACGTGGCCTACGGCGAGGCCGCGGACGACATCCGCGAGCAGCCGAACCTGCCGCCCCCACTCGCGATCCGCAACGCGCCGACGAAGCTCATGAAGGACACGGGCTACGGCAAGGGCTACCGCTACGCGCACGACCTTCCGGAAAAGACGGCGGGCCTCTCGTGCCTGCCGGACGCGCTCCAGGGACGGAACTACTACCGGCCGGACGGCGAGGGCGCCGAGAGGGACCTGAAGGCGCGCGCGGACGCGCTCCGCGCGCTGAGGGAAAGACTGAAGAATAAGAACTCTTAGAACGGAATAGAGCGCACCTCGCGGCGCGTTCTCGATGCATGCGCCGTCTCGCTTCGCCGCCCGCCATCCTGCTCTGTGCTCTTGTCCTCCCCCTCTTACTTTCTAAGAAACTCTTCTCTTCTCCCTCGTCTCCCCCGGTCCTCGCCCCGGTCGGGCTCTGGCACGCGGCGCTCGTGCCGACGACCGAATACCCCGTCTACTTCGACGTGCGCATCGCGGCGGGGAAGGGCGGGAAGCTCTCCGGCGCGATCGTGAACGCAGGCGTCGAGACGCCGCTGTCGTCCGTGGCGTGGGACGGGACGACGCTCGGCCTCGCGATCGCCTCGTACGACATGACGATCACGGCGACGCGCGCGGGCGACTCCTTCGACGGGACGTACCGGCGCACGGTGATCGCGGGCGTCGCAGAGGTGCCGTTCACGGCGTCGCGCGCGGCGCCGCCGCTGCCGCCCGCTCCCTCGAACGGGAAGTCCCTCGCCGGCTCGTGGGGCGTCGAGGTCGGCGGGCTACCCGGCAAGGTCGAGAAGCTGACGGGCGTGTTCGCGCAGACGGGCGCGGTCCTGACGGGAACGCTCCTCTCGGTCACGGGCGACTACGGCGCGCTCCACGGCTGGTTCGACGGCGAGCGGATGCTCCTCACGGTCTTCGACGGCGTCCACGTCTATCGCTACGACGGCGAGCTGCTCCCGGACGGAACCCTCGCGGGCGAGTACCGCTCGCGCACGTCACCCCCCGTTCCGTGGAAGGCCTCGCCCCTCGACGCGAAAGCCGCTGCGTCCAACCTTCCGGGCGGATTCGAGGTCGTGCGCGCAAGAGACCCGAAGGCGCCCTGGGCCTTCGCCTGTCCCGACGCCGAGGGGAAGGTCGTGTCTTCGTCGGATCCGCGCTTCGCCGGGAAGCCGATGGTCGTGAGCTTCATGGGGACGTGGTGCCCGAACTGCGCGGACGAGGCGCCCGTCCTCGGGGACCTCGCGGCGCGCTACGGGCCGAAGGGCGTCGCCTTCGTTTCGCTCGCCTTCGAGTACACGGACGACGTGG
This sequence comes from Thermoanaerobaculia bacterium, assembly GCA_036504335.1. GTDB lineage: Bacteria > Acidobacteriota > Thermoanaerobaculia > UBA5066 > UBA5066 > Fen-183. The sequence continues at coordinate 53,594 of DASXVJ010000024.1, read as the reverse complement.
AGCGGAACCGCCGGCAGGTCAGGCGATTCACGGAGCGCTTCGGCGTGACGTACCCGGTGCTCATCGCGGGGACGACGCGCACGGCCCACGAGACGGCGGCCGTGAAGCCGCTCGAGGGTTTCGAGGGCTACCCGACGACGCTCTTCCTCGACCGGGGACACAGGATCGTCAGGATCCACTCCGGCTTCGACGGCCCCGCGACGGGCGAGCGCCACGCGAAGGCGAAGAGGGAGTTCGAGGAGACGGTGAAAGCGCTCCTGCGCTGACCGCTCAGGCGATCCGGCCGGCGCGCAGGATGAGCGGCCACGTGATCTGCTTCGGTTCGCCGGGTTCTCCCCACGCTTCGGCAAACGCGCCTTCGAATTCGCCGATCGGGTCGCGGCCCGTTTCCTTCGTGCAGCGCTTCACAGCGGACCACGTGGAGAGGTAGCCGAGGAGCCTCTCGAGGTCCCATGCGGCCGTCATCGTCACGGGCGGAACGGGGATTTCTTCGAAAGGGAAGAAGAGATCGGCGTAGTGGCGGGCGACGAGGGCGCGTTCCGGCGGCCAGTAGGCTTCCACCCGGGCGTGGAAGGCGTGGAAGACGGCCTCCACGGCCGCGGACTCCGGGACCGTGAAGAGATCGTAGGCCCACACCGCAATGACGCTCCCCGGCGCCCCGACCCTGCTCACTTCTTCATAGAAGCTCTTCAATTCGAACCAGTGAACGGCCTGGCCCACCGTCACCAGATCGACGCTCGCCTCCTCCAGCCCGGAGTGGTCCGCGGGCGCGACGCGGTACGTCACGCCGGGGCACGGGGTCGCATGCGCGATCTGCTCGGCGCTCGCGTCCGTTGCGACGACCTCGGCGAAGTGGTCCGCGAGGCCGCACGCCGCCTGACCGCTGCCGGTCCCCGCGTCCCAGCAGAGCGTGTGTCGCCCCGCGAGCGCGGCGACGGCGTCGAAGAGCTCCGGCGGGTAGACGGGCCGGTAACGCGCGTAGTCGCCGGCGTGCCCCGAGAAATGGTCCTTGAAGGACGGAGGGCTCAGATTTCTTCCCGGCGGTAGTTCGGAGCTTCCTTCGTGATGATGACGTCGTGCGCGTGGCTCTCCTTGAGCCCGGCCGCCGTGATCCGCACGAACTTCGCCTTCTTGACGAGGTCCGGCAGCGTGGCCGCTCCCGACAGTCCCATGCCCGACCGCACGCCGCCCGTGAGCTGGCCGAGGAGAGTCGAGACGGGGCCCTTGTACGGGACCATGCCCTCGATGCCCTCCGGGACCATCTTCCGCGGCTCTTCCTCGTCCTGGAAGTAGCGGTCCGCCGAGCCCTGCTTCATCGCGCCGATCGAGCCCATGCCCCGGTACGCCTTGAACGTGCGGCCCTGGTAGAGGATCGTCTCGCCGGGCGCCTCGTCCGTGCCGGCGAAGAGGCTGCCGATCATCACGGAGTGGGCGCCGGCCGCGAGCGCCTTCGTGACGTCGCCGGAGAACTTGATCCCGCCGTCGGCGACGAGCGTCACGCGCGACTTCCCGATGCCCTTGATCGCCTCGAGGATCGCGTGGATCTGCGGGACGCCGGCGCCGGTCACGACGCGCGTCGTGCAGATCGAGCCGGGCCCGATGCCGATCTTGACCGCGTCGGCGCCGCGCTTCACGAGGTCGCGCGTGCCCTCGGCCGTCGCCACGTTGCCCGCGAGGACCGGCGTCGACGGGAAGGCCTTCTTGAGCGCGGCGAGGCCCCTGAGGACGCCTTCGCTGTGGCCGTGAGACGAGTCGAGGACGAGAAGGTCGACCTTGGCCGCGATGAGCTCGCGGGCGCGGTCCTTGAGGTCGGCCGAGGCCCCGACGGCCGCGGCCACGCGCAGCCGGCCGAGCGAGTCCTTGCAGGCGTTCGGGTACTTGATCTGCTTCTGGATGTCCTTGACCGTGATGAGGCCCTTGAGGTTGCCGCCGCGGTCGACGACGAGGAGCTTTTCGATCCGGTGGCGGTGAAGAAGCTCCTTGGCCTGCTCGAGCGTCGTCCCGGGCGGGCACGTGACGAGGTTCTCCTTCGTCATGCGCTCGGAGATCGGGAGGTCCATGCGGGTCTCGAAGCGGAGGTCCCGGTTCGTCAGGATGCCGACGAGCTTCCCGCGCTCGTCCACGACGGGAACGCCGGAGATCCGGAAGTTCGCCATGACCTCGAGGGCTTCCGAGATCTTCTGCGTCGGGCGGCAGGTCACCGGGTCGACGATCATCCCGCTCTCGGAGCGCTTCACCTTGTCGACTTCGGCGGCCTGCGTCTCGATCGTGAAGTTCTTGTGGATGACGCCGAGACCGCCGTTCTGCGCCATCGCGATCGCGAGGCGGGACTCCGTGACCGTGTCCATCGCGGCCGAGAGGACCGGGATGTTCAGCAGGATCCCGTCCGTCAGGCGGGTCCTGAGGTCGGTGTCGGCGGGGTGGACGCGGGAGTGGGCGGGGAGGAGGAGAACGTCGTCGAACGTCAGCGCCAGAGGGATGTCACGGTCGTTCACCATGTGGATTCATACCATACGCGGCAAGGCCCGGTTGACCGATCCCGCTGAGAAGTGATCTCATGCACGTACTCAGACCCGTCCAGCGATCCGATCACGCCACCGTGAGAGGCCGAACGGCCGAAGGAGCGCCCCATGACGAAGAAGGTTCCAGCCCCCGGAATCACGCGCCGCAGGTTCGCGAAGCTCACAGGAGGCGGCGCCCTCGCCGCCGGGATCGGCGGGCCCGCCTTCCTCTTCCCCCAGCGGGCGGCCGCCCAGCAGAAGACGCTGAAGATCCTCCAGTGGAGCCATTTCGTCCCCGCCTGGGACACGTGGTTCAACGGCACCTACACGAAGGAATGGGGCCAGAAGAACAACACGAACGTGATCGTGGACAACATCAACCTCGTGGATCTCGGGGCGCGCGCCGCGTCCGAGGTCTCGGCGAAGAAGGGCCACGACCTCTTCATGTTCCTCTCGCCGCCCGCGGCGTACGAGTCGTCTGTCATCGACATGACGAACGTCTACAAGGAGGTCGAGAAAAAGCACGGGAAGAAGATCGACCTCGCGCACAAGTCCACGTACAACCCGAAGACGAAGAAGTACTTCGCGTTCTCGGACGCCTACACGCCCGACCCCGGCAACTGGCACAAGGACTGGTGGACGGAGGCGGGGTTTCCGAACGGGCCCGACACGTACGACGACCTGCTGAAGGGCGCGAAGAAGATCCGGGACAAGAACGGCCACCCGTGCGGGCTCGGCCTCTCGCAGGAGCTCGACTCGAGCATGGCGCTGCGCGCCCTCCTCTGGTCCTTCGGCGGCGCCGAGCAGGACGAGGCCGGCAACGTCACGATCAACTCGAAGCAGACGATCGAAGCGCTGAAGTACATGAAGGAGCTCTACACGCAGACGGAGACCGCCGAGGTCTTCACGTGGACCCCTCCCTCGAACAACCAGGCGATGCTCGCGGGCCGCGTCTCCTACGTCGCGAACGCGATCTCGGTCACGCGCCAGTCCGAGAGGGAGAAGCTCCCGATCGACAGCAAGATCATGGTGTGCCCCGCCCTGAAGGGCCCGGTCCGGCGCCTCGCGGCCGAGCACGTCATGAACTGCCACGTGATCTGGGAGTTCGCCGAGAACAAGGACGGCGCGCAGAAGTTCCTGATCGACTTCATGGACCACTTCCACGAGGGCTTCGTCGCCGGGCAGTTCTACAACTTCCCGTGCTTCCCCTCGACGGTCCCGGACCTCCAGAAGGAGATCGCGAACGACCCGCGGGCGAACCCGCCGGACAAGTACAAGGTCCTCGGCAACGTGCTCGACTGGGCCACGAACGTCGGCTACCCGGGCTACGCGACCGCGGGCATCGCGGAAGCGTTCTCGACCTGGGTGATTCCGACGATGTTCGCGAAGGTCGCGCGGGGCGACGAGTCCCCCGAGGACGCGGCGAAGGCGGCGGAAACCGAGTACAAGCGCATCTTCGCGCGCTGGAAGTAAGCGCCCGATGGCGGTCGTCGAGACACGGAACCTGACGAAGGTCTTCAAGCAGGGAGAGCTCGGGGCCGTCAACGACGTCAGCCTGGCGACGGAAGAGGGGGAGTTCCTGGTCTTCCTGGGGCCGTCGGGCTCCGGGAAGACCACGCTTCTCCGCATGATCGCGGGCCTCGAGACCCCGACCTCCGGCGAGATCCTGATCGGCGGCCAGCTCGTGAATCACCTCTCCCCGCGCGAGCGCCGCATCGCGATGGTGTTCCAGAGCTACGCGCTCTATCCCCACCTCACGGTCTACAAGAACATCGCGTTTCCGCTCAAGGCGCAGAACGTCCCGAAGGACCAGCACGACACGAAGGTGCAGTGGGCCGCGGGGCTCCTCGGGATCGGGAGGCTCCTCGAGCGCAAGCCGCGGGAGCTCTCCGGCGGCGAGCGGCAGCGCGTCGCGCTCGCGCGCGCCATCGTGCGCGAGCCCGCGGTGTTCCTCCTCGACGAGCCCCTCTCGAACCTCGACGCGAAGCTCCGCGCGTCCGCCCGGGAGGAGCTCGAGCAGTTCCAGGCGCGCGTCGGGACGACGACGATCTACGTCACGCACGACCAGGTCGAGGCGATGGCGATGGGGGACCGCGTCGTCGTGATGGACAAGGGCCGGGTCCGCCAGATCGGGACCCCGGCCGAGGTCTACGACGAGCCGGCGGACACGTTCGTCGCGACCTTCCTGGGCTCGCCCCCGATGAACCTCGTCTCCGCCGGAGGCACGATCACGGGCTTCAGGCCGGAGCACTTCCTCCCCGCCCTTGCCGTCGCGATCCCGGACTCCGTTCCGATGCGCCTCGCGTTCAGCCACGAGGAGTACCTCGGCGCCGAGCGCATCCTCTACGGGGCGCTCGCGGACGGCCCGCACGCGGGGGCGAAGGTCGTCTCGCGCATCGCCTCGACGCACGCCGGGGTCTTCGCAAAGGACCGGACCTACGACTTCGCCGTCGAGAAGCGCCACCTGAAGCTCTTCGACGAGGCGACGGGGATCCGGAGACGATGAGCGCGGGCGCGAAGCGGGAGGAGCGCTGGCTCGCTCCGGCGATGTTTCTCCCGGCCGTGCTCTACATCCTCGCGCTCGTCGGGATCCCGCTCGTCCTCGCGGTCCTCTACGCCTTTTCCGACGCCCGCATCGGCAGCGCGGGACTTCACTTCGTCGGCCTCGAGAATTTCCGGAGCATCCTCCAGAGCCCGGGGTTCCACAAGGCGATCCGGAACTCCATCGTGTTCACGCTGAGCGCCCAGGTCATCGTGATCGTCTGCTCGAACATCCTCGCGACGGCCCTGGAAGAGCCTTTCCGCGGACGCGGCCTCGTGAGGTTCCTCATCCTCCTGCCGTGGGTCGCGCCGGTCTCGCTCGGCACGATCGGCTGGAAGTGGATTCTCGACTCCATCTACAGCGTCATCACGTGGGTCCTCGTCGCGCTCCACGTCTACAAGCCCTACAGCACTCCGATGTGGCTCGGGGAGCCGCACCTCGCCATGGCCTCGGTCGTCCTCGTTCACTGCTGGCGGCTGATCCCGTTCTCCACCGTGATCATGCTGGCCGGCCGCTCGGCGATCCCGAAGGAGATTCCGGAGGCCGCGGCCATCGACGGCGCCGGCTTCTGGCGGACTCTCTTCCAGATCAAGATCCCGATGATGACGCCCATCCTGAGCGTGGCCGTCCTCTTCGGGATCATCTTCACGTTCACGGACATGACGGTCGTCTACATCCTGACCGCCGGCGGCCCCTTCGACTCGACGCAGACCCTGCCGTCGCTCGCCTTCGCGACCGGAATCGCCGGCAGCGACCTCGCCGCGGGGGCCGCGATCTCGCTCTTCCTGGTGCCGGTCCTCGTCGCGGTCGCGTATCTGATGCTGCGCGTCGCGCACCGCAGCGAGGTGGCGTGATGGAGCGCGGCGGGTTGCGCCGGATCGGGGCCCGGGCGCTTCACGTCTCCGTGCTGGGCTTCTTCGTCGTCGCGCTGGGCTTTCCGTTCTTCTGGATGCTCATTGCGGCCTTCAAGCAGAACATCGACCTCTACACGGTCGAGAACAACCCGTTCCTGTTCAACCTCCCGCCCACGTTCGAGCACATCCGGTTCCTGTTCGCGGAGACCCGGTTCCTGCGCTGGCTCGGGAACACGGCCCTCGTGGGCGTCCTCGTCGTCGCGATCACGCTCGTCCTGGCGGTGCCGGCCGCGTACGCGCTCGCCCGCCTCGCCGGGCGCTGGGGCGAGCGGCTCGGGATCGCGATCTTCCTGACCTACCTGATCCCGCCGACGCTGCTCTTCATTCCCCTCTCGCGCGTCGTCGCGCTCGTGGGGCTTCAGGACAGCATCTTCTCGGTCGTGCTCGTCTACCCGAGCATGACGATCCCGTTCTCCATCTGGCTGCTCATGGGCTTCTTCAAGTCCATTCCGAAGGAGCTCGAGGATGCGGCGATGGTGGACGGCCTGACGCGCTTCGGCGCCTTTTTCCGGATGGTCGTTCCGATCTCCGTGTCCGGGATCCTGACGGTCGTCATCTTCTCCTTCACGCTGGTGACGCAGGAGTTCGTCTACGCGCTGACGTTCATCTCCCCGGAGCGCAACCAGATGATCGGCGTCGGGATCCCGATCTACCTCGTGAGAGGCGACGTCTACTACTGGGGCTCTCTGATGGCGGCGTGCCTGATCGCGAGCCTGCCGATCGCCGTCGTCTACAACCTGTTCCTCGACCGCTTCATCGCGGGCTTCACGGTGGGGTCGGTGAAGTAGGGACGAGGCTCAGCCGACGGGCGCGTGGGCGCCGTGGCACTTCTTGTACTTCTTCCCGGAGCCGCAGGGGCAGGGGTCGTTGCGGCCGACTTTCGGTCCCGCGGCCTTGACGGTCGAGACCTCGAAGTCGCCGCCCGACGTCGGGTCGTAGGCGCCCTGGTAATTGAGGTCCTGCTCCTTGTGGCGGGCCTTCTTCTCGAGCTCGGCGGCCGCGCGGCGCGAGGACGCCGAGCCCGTCTCGGCGGCGTCACCGGCCGAGACCTCGACCGCGACCTCCTGGCGTGAGGCGCGCTCCACGGGCGCCTGCTGGACCTCGAAGCGGAACAGGTACTGGAGGATCTGCTCCTCGATCCCTTCCTTCATCGCCTCGAAGAGCGCGAACGACTCCTTCTTGTATTCGACGAGCGGGTCGCGCTGGCCGTAGCCGCGCAGCCCGATGCCTTCCTTGAGGTGGTCGAGGCCGAGGAGGTGGTCTTTCCACAGCGTGTCGACCGTCTGGAGCATGAAGAACTTCTCGAAGTCGCGGAGGACCTCGGGGCCGACGGACTTCTCCTTGGCCTCGTACGTCTCGCGCACGGCCGACCGGAGGCTGTCCTTGAGCTCCGCGTTCGTCTCGTTGGTCGACATGCCCTTCGCGGAAGGCTTGAAGCCGTACGTCTCGAAGACGAGCGACTCGAACGCGTCCCAGTTCCACTCCGAGACGTCCTTGCCGGCGGGGCAGTGCCGGTCGACGTAGTCCTCAGAGACGTCCTCGGCGAGGGCGATCACGTAGTCGCGCGAGAGCTTGCCGGTCAGGATCTCCTTGCGGAGCCGGTAGATCTCCTCGCGCTGCTTGTTCATGACGTCGTCGTACTCGAGGAGGTGCTTGCGGGTGTCGAAGTTGCGGCCCTCGACCTGCCCCTGCGCGCGCACGATCGACTTCGTGACCCACCGGTGCTCGATCGGAACCCCTTCCTCCATCCCGAGGCGCTTCATGAGGCCCGACAGGCGGTCGGAGCCGAAGATGCGCATGAGGTCGTCCTCGAGCGAGAGGTAGAAGCGCGACGAGCCGGGATCGCCCTGCCGGCCGGCGCGGCCGCGGAGCTGGTTGTCGATGCGGCGCGACTCGTGGCGCTCGGTGCCGATGATGTGGAGGCCGCCGAGCTCGACGACCTGCTCGTGGGCCTCGGCCGTCTCCTTCTGGAGCTCGACGAGGAGCGTCTTGTAGAGCTCCTCGTCGTCCTTGGCCTTCTGGCGCGCGAGGTACTCCGGGTTGCCGCCGAGGAGGATGTCCGTGCCGCGGCCGGCCATGTTCGTCGCGATCGTGACGGCGGCCACCTGGCCCGCCTGCGCGACGATCGTCGCTTCCTGTTCGTGGTACTTCGCGTTCAGGACGACGTGCGGGACCTTCCGCTTCTTGAGCATCGTCGAGAGGTGCTCGGACTTCTCGATCGAGATCGTGCCCACGAGAACGGGCTGGCCCTTCTCGCTCTTCTCGGCGATCTCCTCGACCACGGCGTCGAACTTCTCGCGCTCCGTCCGGTAGACGAGGTCGTGCTCGTCGATGCGGACCATGTCGCGGTTCGTCGGGATCACGACGACGTCGAGCTTGTAGATCTTGTCGAACTCGGCGGCCTCGGTGTCGGCCGTGCCCGTCATGCCCGACAGCTTGTCGTACATGCGGAAGTAGTTCTGGAGGGTGATCGTCGCGAGCGTCTGGTTCTCGCGCTCGATCTTGACGCCCTCCTTCGCCTCGACGGCCTGGTGGAGGCCGTCCGACCAGCGGCGCCCGGGCATGAGGCGGCCCGTGAACTCGTCGACGATGATGACCTGCCCGTCCTTCACGACGTACGCGACGTCCCGCTTGTAGAGCGTGTGGGCGCGCAGGGCCTGCTGGCAGGCGTGCAGGAGGTCGATGTTCACCGGGTCGTAGAGGTTCTCGACGCCGAGGAGGCGCTCGCACTTCGTGACGCCTTCCTCCGTGAGCGAGGAGGTATGGGCCTTCTCGTCGAGGAGGAAGTCGCCCGTCGTCGTCTTGTTGCCGTACTTGTCCTTGACCTCTTCGCCGCGGACGAGCTTCGGGACGATCCGGTCGACCTTGTAATAGATGTCCGTCTCGCCCTCGGACGGACCCGAGATGATGAGCGGCGTCCGGGCCTCGTCGATGAGGATCGAGTCGACCTCGTCGACGACGGCGAAGACGTGCCCGCGCTGGACCATCTGCGCGAGCTCGAACTTCATGTTGTCGCGCAGGTAGTCGAAGCCGAATTCGTTGTTCGTGCCGTAGGTGATGTCGCAGCGGTAGGCGTCGCGGCGGTCCTCGTCCGGCATGTCGTGCTGGATGCAGCCGACCGAGAAACCGAGGAACTTGTAGATGCGGCCCATCCAGTCGGCGTCGCGGCGGGCGAGGTAGTCGTTGACCGTGACGACGTGGACGCCCCGGCCCGAGAGGGCGTTCAGCGACACGGCGAGCGTGGCGACGAGCGTCTTGCCCTCGCCCGTCCGCATCTCGGCGATCTTGCCTTCGTGGAGGACCATGCCGCCCATGAGCTGGACGTCGTAGTGGCGCTGGCCGATCGCGCGCCAGGCGGCCTCGCGGACGAGCGCGAACGTCTCGACGAGTTCCTTGTTCAGCGTCTCGCGCGCGAGGGTGCGGCGCTCCTCGACGTTCTCGGGGAGGGCCTTCAGGGCGTCCTGGACGCGCGTGCGGATCGCACCGACGCGTGCGCGCAACTCGTCGTCCGAGAGCGGCTTGATCCCGGCCTCGAGCGCGTTGATTTCCGCCACGCGGGGCCGCATGGCCTTCACGTCGCGCTCGTGCTTCGTGCCGAATACTTTGGAGAGAGCCTTGTCGATGATCATGAAAGGAGGGCTCCGCGCGCTTCGCGCGAAGAACGGGGAGTTTAGCAGGAGAGAGAAGAGGGAGATTTCTTAGAAAGTGCGGAGGGGTTCGGGGAACCCGGCGGCGGGTTCCCCGAGAACAGGGAAGCCGCGGTTCCCGCGTTCTGATCGCGCAGCGGTCAGAACGCGTTCAACACGTAATCGAGCGGGTTCGACGGCTTGCCGTCCACGCGCACCTCGTAGTGGAGGTGCGGGCCGGTCGAGCGGCCCGTCGAGCCGACGAGGGCGACGAGGTCGCCCCGCTTGATGCGCTGGCCTTCGGCGACGCGCGCCGCCTGCAGGTGTCCGTAGAGGGTGGTGACGCCGTAGCCGTGCGCGATCTGGACGAACCGGCCGTAGCCTTTGTCGACGCCGACCTTCACGACCGTGCCGGAGGCGGGCGCGACGATGCGGTTGCCCGCGGGCGTCGAGATGTCGATTCCGGGGTGGTACTCGGGGTGGCCGGTGAACGGGTCGGGCCGCTGGCCGAAGCCGGCCGTCAGGACGCCGGCCGCGGGAGCGATCGTCGGCGTGAGCGCGAGCTGGTCGGCCTGCGTCGCGAGCCGCTTCTCGACGAGCTGAAGGCGCGACGAGAGGAGGGCTCCGCGGCGGCCGGCCTCGGTGAGCCCCGTGTCGGCCGAGGCCGACGGGTCGATCGGGGCCGCGGACAGGCCGCCGACGCCGCCGGTGCCGGGGTCGCGCACGGCCGAGAGGCCGGCGACGATCGAGAGGCGCCGGGTGCGGTCCTCGAACTCGGCCAGCTGCTTCTCGAGCGACTCGAGGCGGGCGTTCGTGAGGGCCGCGCGGGACCGCAGGTCGGAGTTCTCGGCCAGGATCGCCGTGACCTCGCGGTTCTTGTTGATGGAGCGCACCCAGAGGATCGAGAAGGTGGTGCCCAGGAAAACGGCCGTCAGGAAGGCGGCGCCGAGACCCCAGAGCAGCCGCGAGGAGACGTGAAACTGCCTGAAACGCGCCTTCGCGTGGGGGACGAAGATGATCGTGTGCTCGCGCTTCGGCATCTCGTCTCGCTCGCTGCTGCTCGTGCGTTCCAGGAAATCCCCGGACAAAAAGAAGCACGGCCTACCCATGAAGGCCTTGAAGTGTGCGGGGTGAATTTGAGCCCCCGATCGGAACCTGTCAAGTGAATTGGATGCATCATGAGAACCGATCTTTTTTCAAAGACTTACGGCGCCTCGGACGCCTCGCGTCCGGGCCTGAAACGCAGCGCTTCCGCCACCTCCGCTGCCCCAACCGTGGCGTTGCCCGAGAGGTCTGCAATCGTCCTGGATACGCGGAGGACGCGCTGGTAGCCGCGAGCCGAGAGCGTGAGCCTGTCGACGGCCCGGTCGAGAAGCGCCCGGGCGTCCGGGCTCGGCTTCAGGGGGGCGCGCCCCGAACGGCCGGACAGGGCCGCGTTGACGAGCCGAGGATCGCCCGTGCGGGCCCGCTGGACTTCCCGGGCGGCCACGACCCGGGCCCGCACGGAACGGGAGGGCTCGCCGTCGCCGTCCGCTCCGAAATCGGTCGAGGAGAGCGCAGGCACCTCCACGTGGAGGTCGATCCGGTCCAGCAGCGGGCCCGAGATCTTCCGGCGGTAACGGGCCACGTCCCGGGGGGAGCACGCGCACGCGCGCCGCGGGTCTCCCCGATGGCCGCACGGGCAGGGGTTCATCGCCGCGACGAACAGGAAGCGCGCGGGAAACGTCCGCGCGCCGGCCGCGCGGGCGACCGACACGACCCCGTCTTCGAGAGGCTCGCGGAGCGCCTCGAGCGCGTCGCGCCGGAATTCCGGCAGCTCGTCCAGGAAGAGGACGCCATAGTGGGCGAGAGAGAGCTCGCCGGGCCGCGGGTCCGAGCCGCCGCCCGCGAGCGCCGCGGCCGACGCGCCGTGGTGCGGAGAGCGGAACGGGCGCTGGACGAGGAGCCCGCTCCGCGCAGGCAGCCGGCCGGCGACGCTCCAGATGCGCGTGACTTCGAGGCTCTCCTCGCGCGAGAGCGGCGGAAGGAGGCCCGGCAGCCGCCGCGCGAGCATCGTCTTGCCGGACCCGGGCGGCCCCGTCATGAGGAGGTTGTGGCCGCCGGCGGCGGCGATCTCGAGGGCGCGCCGCCCGACGGCCTGCCCGCGCACCTCGGAGAGGTCCGGCTCCGCTGCGGCCGCTAGAGCTCGTTCGGGTGCCGGGGCGGCTTTCGGAAGAGGAAGTTTTCCCAGGAGGTGTGCGATCGCGGCGCCGAGATGATCGGTCGCGTACACATCGAGGCCGCCGAGCGCTGCAGCCTCCGGACCATTCTCGGAAGGAACGAGGATGTCTTTCCCTTCGGCCCGCGCCGCTTCCGCGAGGGCGAGGACGCCGGGCACCGGGCGGAGGGCTCCGTCCAGTCCGAGCTCGCCGACGAGCAGAGCGCCCGCGAGCGCTTCGGCCGGGACGTCGCCGTTGGCGGCGAGGATGGCGAGGGCGACGGCGAGATCGAGCGCCGTGCCGGACTTCGGAAGGTCGGCGGGCGCGAGGTTCACGACGACGTTCTTTGACGGAGCCGGGAATCCGACGTGCCGGAGCGCCGAGCGGATGCGCTCGCGGCTTTCCTTCACGGCGGCGTCGGGCAGGCCGACGATCGTCAGCCCCGGCAGGCCGGCGCCGATCGCGCACTCGACGACCACCGGAATCCCGTCGAGGCCAACGATCGTCGCGGAGTGCGCCCGAGCGACCGTCATGGGAACGTTCCGGTCAGTTCAGGACGGCGAGCGTGAGGGTGAGCGTCTGGCCCGCGCGGAGCGACCGGGCAGAGCGCAGGCGGTTCTCGTGGAGGATCGCGTCGGTCGTCGTCCCGTACCGCGCGGCGAGGGAGTAGAGCGTCTCACCCGGCTTGACCGTGTGCTTGACCTTCCGGGCCGCGGCGCTGCTGGCCGCGGCGGCCCGCGCTTCGGCGAACCCTTCCGCCGGGATGTCGACGCGCCCGGGGAGCGCCGCGGCGGCGGCTGCGGGGGAAGCCGGAGTCGCCGCGGCGGGCGCCGCCGTGAACGGGCCGACGTCCGCCGCGCGCGTGATCGCGGACGCGGGCGTCGGGACGCTGCGGATCTCTCCCTGCGGGTTCGAGGACCTCGCGGCAAGCTGTTCCTTTGGCTGACCCTTCGGACGCGACGGGACGATGAGGACCGTTCCCTTGTGGAGCTTCGCGGTCCGCGGGATGTCGTTCCAGTCGCACAGCTCGCCGACGGAGACGCCCGCGCGCGCGGCGACCCGCGACAGCGTCTCGCCCTTCTTCACCGTGATGCGTTTCTCGGCGACCTCGGGCGCGGCCGGAAGGCCGGGCAGCCGGGCGGCGACGAGCGCCGCGGTGCCCGGCGGGACCCGAAGGCCGTACGACGGGACGCCATGCGGCGTCGAGCGCGTCCGGAGCTCGCTGTTGAGGAGCTGGAGCTCCGGAAGCGTCGCGCCGGCGGCCCCGGCCACGCGCCCGAGGTCCACCGGCTTCGTGATGGCCACGGTGTCCCACGCGATCGGCGGGTCGGGCACGACGTCGAACCCGAAGCGCGCCGGGTCCTTGGTCATGAGCGCAGTCGCGAGAACGAATGGAACGTAGTCGCGCGTCTCGCGGCGCAGCGTCGAGCCCTGCGCGAGTCCCCAGAAATCGCGGGCCCCGGTCCGCTGAAGGCTCTTCAGGATCCTTCCCTCGCCGGCGTCGTACGCCGCCATCGCGAGGTGCCAGTCGCCGAACATCTCGTAGAGGTCGCGGAAGTACGCGGCCGCGGCCCGCGTCGACTTCACGGCGTCGCTGCGCTCGTCGTATTCGCGCGTGCGGCGGAGGCCGTAGCGGCGGCCCGTGCCTTCGATGAACTGCCAGAATCCGTGCGCCGCGGCGCGCGAGTGCGCCTGATACTTGAATGCGGACTCGACCATCGCAACGTAGACGAGGTCCTCGGGGACGCCCTCTTCCTTGAGGATGCCGCGCATGAGTTCCATGTAGCGGCCGCTGCGCTTGAGAGCGGTCGCGAAACCGAGCGGGATGCGGAACTGGTAGAAGGCGACCGCGCGCAGCACCTGCTCGTTCACGACCATCGGAATGTCGAACGAGACGCGCGAGGGGACGGCGTCGATCTCCCTCCTGGCCTTCTCGAACTCCTCCGGGCTCGCCGTCGGCGCCGCGGCCACGAGGCTGTCGCGCGGGTCCTCCGCCGGCGCGCGCTCCGGTTCGCCGGTCCGGGCGGCGGCGTCGAGGACGGGCCGATAGGCGGCGACGCTCTCCCACAACTCGCCCGCGAAGGCGGCGTCGGACCCGCTGCCGGGCCGGGCCGCCGCGCGGAAGGTCTCGAGCGCGCCGTGGAACGCCTCGCGCGCGCAGTCGGCGTCGCCCGCGAGAGCCAGGGCCTTGCCTCGGTAGAAGAGGTCCGTCGCCTGGGTCCGGGCCGCGAACGCGACGGCGTCGGGCGACGCGGGAGCCGGCGCGGCGGCCTTTTCGCCGGGCGGCGCGGACGCACAGCCCGCCGCCGCGAGCGCCCCCAGGACGGCGAGAAGACGCGCGCCCTTCATTCGGTGCGCACGTTGAACTTGAGGGAGAGCAGGAGATTCTGGAGATCCTGCGACGCGGCGAGCTCGACGTCGAAGCGTTTCTCCGGGCCGATCGCGGCGCCGGAGTCGTCGTCGAACCGCAGGGCCACGGTCACGCGCCGGCTCTTCGCGAGCGCGTCGCGCGGAACCAGGATCTCGAAACTCTGCGCGACGTCTTTCTTGCGGTTGCGCGCGGAGCCGAGCAGATCGTCGAGCGACACGTCCGCGGCGCTCCGGACCTTGTGGGCGGGCGACGCCGGCTTCTGCGTCGCGATCTTCCGCAGCTTCTCGAGCTCCGAGAGAATGTCGACGTTCGTACGCACGCGGACGTGCTTGACCGACGAGTCGGGCAGCGGATCGTCCGGCGGCGGCTGGATCTCGGCGAAGCTCACTTCGGCGGCGGGATCGTCCGCGGGCGGCAGGTTGGCGGCTTCGAACGGGGCGTCCTGGGGGCCGCCGTCGGTCCCCGCCGTGGCGGTGGCGGGCGGGGTGAGGGCCGCGAGGCTCGTGCCTGAAGCGCTCGCGGCGTGGAGGTCGACCCCCTGGCGGTGAAGCGACTGGAGCCGCTGCAGGCGGGAGATCGTGGAGTCGTACGGGTTGCGGCCCTCGGCCGCCGGCTCGCCGGAGCCGCCCGCTTCCCCCAGCGACTCGATGGCGGCCGTGATTCCGGAGGTGCGCGCGCCCCGGGGCCCGGCATGAAGCGCCGCCGCCGGGATCGGCGCCGGCGTCTCGCCCGACACGACGACGGTCGGGCGGCGCTGCTCGACGGTCATGCGGCCCTTGAGGGAACGCAGGGTGAGCTTCGAGATCGCCTTGAGCGTCTCGAAGACCCCCGTTCCGTTCGTCGCGGAGGCCTCGTATCCCTCGACCGACCCGTCCGGGTTGAGCGACTCGTTGAGCTCGTCGATCGAAAGGATGTTCGGAAGGTCGCGCTTGTTGTACTGGAAGACGTGGGGGACGCTCTCGAGCGTGAGGCCGATCTCGGCGAGGTTCTCGCGGAGGTTCTTGAGGCTCTCGACGTTCGGATCGCGCATCGGGCGCTGCGAGTCGGCGACGAAGACGATGCCGTCGACGCCCTTGAGGACGAGCTTGCGGGTCGTGTTGTAGAAGACCTGGCCGGGAACGGTATACAGCTGGAGGCGGGTCTTGAAGCCCCCGATCACGCCGACGTCGAGCGGGAGCAGGTCGAAGAACAGCGTCCGGTCCGTCTCGGTCTCGAGGCAGACCATCTCCCCCCGCGACGTGGGCGCCGTGCGCCCGTAGATCACGTGGAGGTTCGTCGTCTTGCCGCAGAGGCCGGGACCGTAGTACACGATCTTGGCGGCCATCTGCATCGTCGCGTAGTTGAAAAAAACCATCGAGTGTTGGCCAAACCTCCGTTGCGGAGCACTTTGCATCTTACACCGCGGGCCGCAGGCGCTCCCCGAGGAGCGCCTTGAAACGGGGCGCACGGCGCCCCGGTGGAGGGCTTGCTCGTTTGTTATCATTCATGCGCACGGTTCTCGGAGCCTGTGGGCGTTTTCGGAGGCGCAACTCGCTGCACATGATTAGTGAATTCAAGGGGTTGGACGGCCGATCCCGCGAGGTGCTCGCGTCGGTGATCGTCGCGTACATCGAAAGCGCGGTCCCGGTGTCCTCGCGCCAGCTCACGAAGGGCGGGAAGTTCGGCCTCTCGTCGGCCTCGCTGCGCAACGCGATGGCCGATCTCGAGGACCTCGGATTCCTCACGCACCCTCACGTCTCGGCCGGGCGCGTCCCGACGGACCTCGGCTACCGCGCGTTCGTGCGGGAGCTCATGACGACGCGCCTTCCGAGCGCGCAGGAGCGCGCCCGGATCGCCGAGGAGCTGGCCCCCGAGCCCTTCGAGACGGACCGCTTCTTCCAGGCGACGTCCCGCGTCCTCTTCCGGCTCACGGGAGAGGTCGGAGTCGTGGCGGCGCCCGCGTCCGCGCGCTTCGTCCTCGATTCGGTCCATTTCACGCGCCTCACCGAGCGGCGGATCCTCGTGGCCGAAGTTTCCGACGCCGGCCTCGTCGAGAGCCGCCTGATCGAGACGCGCGACGACTTCGCCCAGGCCGAGCTCGACTCGATCTCGCGCCGCCTGACGGTGGACTACGCGGGCAAGACGCTCGACGAGATCCGGGCCCTCCTGCTCGACGCTCTCGCCGAGGAGAAGCTCCGGATGGACCACGCGCTCGCCCGCACCCTCGAGCTCGGGCGGCGCGCGTTCGCGGAAGGCCGCCCCGAGGGCGACGCCGTCTTCGTCGACGGCACCGAGTCGCTGCTCGAGAAGCCCGAGTTCCGGGGCGACGTCGAAGCGCTCAGGCGGATGTTCCGCGCGTTCGAGGAGAAAGCCCGGCTCGTGAATCTCCTGACGGACTGCCTGTCTTTCGCCGGGGCCCGCGTCGTGATCGGCTCGGACAGCGTCTTCACCGACGAGACGCAGACGGCCGTGGTCACGGCGCCCTACCGCAAGGGCGGCCGCGTCCTCGGAGCGCTCGGCGTCGTCGGCCCGCGGCGGATGGAGTACGAACGCGTCGTGCCTCTCGTCGAGGAGCTCGGCCGCTACGTGAGCCACCGGCTCACGGAGGGCGCCGCGTGACCGGACGCAAGAGGCGCGACGAGGACGACGGGATCATCTTCCTCGAAACCGAGAGCCGCGACGCCGTGGCGAAGGCTCTCGAGGAAGCCGAGCGCGCCATCGAAGCGGTCGAGGAGCGCCATCGTCAGAAGCTCGACGAGTCCGCGGCGACCCGCGCCCCGGAGGCGCCTCCCGAGCCTGCGCCGCCGGTGCCGCAGCCGCCGCAGCCGGATCCTCGGATGGCGACGATCGAGGTCGAGCTGAAGGCCGCGATCGACCGCGCGCGCCGCGCCCACGACGAGCTCGAGGGCATGAAGGAGCGCGCGATCCGCGCCGAGGAAGAGACCGGCCGCCTGCGCGAGGCGCTCCTGCGCAAGTCGGCGGACTTCGACAACCTCAAGCGCCGCACCGAGAAGGACAAGGCGGACTACTTCAAGTTCGCCCTCGCCGACACGTTCCACGACCTGCTCGGCGTCCTCGACAACTTCGAGCGCGCGCTCGCGCACCGCGGCGACGCGTCGAGCGAGGACTTCCAGGCGGGCATCGACATGATCGCCCGCCAGCTCGGCGAGTCCCTGCGCAAGTACGGCCTCGTCGAGGTGCCGGCGCTCGGCCTGCCGTTCGACCCGAACGTCCACGAAGCCGTCGTGAGGGAAGAAACGACCGACACGGCCCCGGGCACCGTCCTCGAGGTGTTCCAGCGGGGTTACTTGCTGAACGAACGCCTCCTGAGGCCCGCGCGCGTCAAGGTCGCAGGAGCGCCCGGCAGGGAGAACGGGACCGCGAAGGAGGCCGCTCTTGGCTAAGGTACTCGGGATCGACCTCGGCACCACGAACTCCTGCGTCGCCGTGGTGGAGGTGGGCTCGCCCCAGGTCGTTCCCAACCGTGAGGGCGCGCGCACGACGCCGTCCATCGTCGGCTTCACGGAGGACGGCGAGCGCCTCGTCGGGCAGATCGCGAAGCGCCAGGCGATTACGAATCCGACGCAGACGATCTACGCCGTCAAGCGCCTCATCGGCCGCAAGTGGACGGACGCCGAGGTCAAGCACGCCCGAGAGCACCTTTCGTACACGCTCGTCGAAGCGACGAACAGCGACGTGAAGATCCGCGTCCGGGACCGGGACTACTCGCCGGAGGAGATCGCGGCGTTCGTCCTGCGCGAGATCAAGGATTTCTGCGAGGAAGCGCTCGGCGAGGAGATCAAGGAAGCGATCATCACGGTCCCGGCGTATTTCGACGACTCGCAGCGGCAGGCCACGCGCGACGCGGGCCGGATCGCCGGCCTCGAGGTCCTCCGCATCATCAACGAGCCGACCGCCGCGGCGCTCGCCTACGGGCTCGAGAAGAACCGGAAGCAGGAGACGATCGCCGTCTACGACCTCGGCGGCGGCACGTTCGACATCTCGATCCTCCGGATCGACAACGGGATGTTCGAAGTTCTCTCGACGTCGGGCGACACGTTCCTGGGCGGGGAGGACTTCGACCGCGCGATCATGGACTGGCTCCTCGCCGAGTTCCTGCAATCGAGCGGAATCGACCTCCGGCAGGACCGGCTCGCCCTCCAGCGCCTCAAGGAGGCCGCCGAGAAGGCCAAGTGCGAGCTCTCCTCCGCTCTCGAGACGATGGTGGCGCTCCCGTTCATCGCGTCGGACGCGTCGGGCCCGAAGCACATCAACAAGCTCCTCACGCGCGACACGTTCGAGGCGCTCGCCGCCGACCTCATCGCGCGGACGGAAGGTCCCTGCAAGAACGCGCTCGAGGCCGCCGGTCTCTCGCCGGACCAGGTGGACACGGTCCTTCTCGTCGGCGGCCAGACGCGCACGCCGAAGGTCCAGCAGATGGTCGAGACGATCTTCGGGAAGCCCCCGAACCGCTCGATCAACCCCGACGAGGTCGTCGCCGTCGGCGCGGCGATCCAGGCGGGCATCCTGCGCGGCGACATCAAGGACCTCGTCCTTCTCGACGTCACGCCGCTCTCGCTCGGACTCGAGACGCACGGCGGCATCTTCGTCAAGCTCATCGAGCGCAACTCGACGATCCCGACGAAGAACACGCAGATCTTCACGACGGTCGCCGACAACCAGACGACGGTCGAGATTCACGTTCTGCAGGGCGAGCGCGACATCGCCAAGGAGAACAAGTCTCTCGGCAAGTTCCAGCTCGTCGGCATCCCGGCCTCGGCCAAGGGCGTGCCCCAGATCGAGGTCACGTTCGCGATCGACTCGTCGGGCATCGTCAACGTCTCCGCGAAGGACCTCGCGACCGGCAAGGCTCAGGGCCTTCAGATCAACCCGGCCGGCGGCCTCTCGCAGACCGAGATCGAGAAGATCATCGAGGAGGCGGCCTCGAACAAGGCGGCGGACTCCAAGCGCAAGGAGATCCGCCAGCTCAAGAACAAGCTCGAGGGCATGATCGCCGCGAACGACCGGATCTTCCGGGAGTTCGGAAACCTCCTCCAGCCGGACGAGAAGGACCGCGTCGAACGCACGCTCGCGAACGCCCGGGAGGTCTTGACGGGCGACGAGCGCGGGCCGATCGACGACGCCATGATCGACATGAAGGGCGTCTCGCGCATCCTCACGCAGGCCATGCTGTACAAGCCGGAGTCCAAGGAGCGCCGCGGCGGCGGCGATTCGGACAAGAACGCCGAGAAGCCGGCCTGATCGCCGTCCCGTAGGATCCGTCCGTGAGCACGTCCACCCGCGACTACTACGAAGTGCTGGGCGTCGGCCGCGACGCGTCGGCCGACGAGATCAAGGCCGCGTACCGCAAGGCCGCCCTCCGGCACCACCCGGACAAGAACCCGGGCGACGCCGCCTCGGAGGAGCGCTTCAAGGCGGCCGCCGAGGCCTATTCCGTCCTCTCCGACCCGGACAAGCGCGCGCGCTTCGACCGCTTCGGCCCCGAGGGCGTGCGGGGAGCCGGCGGCGGCCCGGGCTTCGACCCGACCCAGTTCGTGGACTTCGCCGACATCCTCGGCGACTTCTTCGGCTTCGGAGGCGAATCCTCGCGCGCCGTCCGGCGCAACGGGGAAGACCTCAAGGCCGACGTCACGATCCCGTTCGAGGACGCCGCGTTCGGCGCCGAGATCTCCGTCCCGCTCCAGCGGTTCGAGGCGTGCGAGGCCTGCCGCGGGCGCGGCGGTAAGGGCGGGGCGTCCGCGACGACCTGCCCGACCTGCCGCGGCCAGGGCCGCGTCCAGTTCCGCCAGGGCTTCTTCGCCGTCGCCCGCCCGTGCCCCGAGTGCTCGGGCTCGGGGGAGAAGGTGAAGGACGCCTGCCCCGAATGCAGGGGCGAGGGCCGGGTCAGGAAGTCGCGCACGCTCACGATCGGCATCCCGGCCGGCGTCGACGACGGGGCGCGGCTGCGCCTCACGGCGGAGGGCAACTCGCCCCGTCCCGGCGGGCGCCCCGGCGACCTGTACGTCCTCGTCTCCGTGGCGCCGCACGAGATCTTCCGGCGCGACGGCAGCGACGTCATCCTCGCGTGGGCCGTCCCGTTTCACCTCGCGGCGATGGGCGGGTCGATGAAGGTGCCGACGCTCCACGGCGACGCGACGTTCGACCTGCCGGCCGGCGCGGCGGCGGGGCGCGTCTTCACGCTCAAGGGCAAGGGCATCCCGCGGCTCGACGGCCGCGGCAAGGGCGACCAGCACGTGCTGATCACGATCCGCGTGCCGAAGAAGATGACGCACGCGCAGAAGGAAGCCGTCGAGAAGCTCGCGGCCGCGTTCGACGGCGAAGCCGGCGCGCCGACGAAGGACGAGAAGGGATTCTTCGAGAGGCTCAAGGAGTTCCTTGGGACGTAGCTCTCACGCCGTCCGGATCGAAGTGCCGGCGGCGCTCGCCGCCAGGTTCGAGGAGCACGAAGATTTCTTAGAAGGGTTAGGGGGCCTGGAGTTTTCGTCTGCGGCGGCCCCAGGCGGCGGGCTCAGGATCTGGGTGGCCGACGCGGACGTCGAGGACGCGCTCGCCGCCCTCGCCGCGCTCGGCGCTCCCGGTCTTCCTACTTTCAAAGAAGAATTCGCCGATTGGGTGAGCGCATCGGCGGCATTGAGGAGATCCGTACTCGTCGACCGCTATCTCTTCGATCCTCACGACGGCGATCTCGCAACGCCCGCGCCTCCCGGCGTCCGCCGACTGTTCCTTCCCGCCGTCCGCGCGTTCGGCACGGGCTCGCACGAATCCACGCGCCTCGCGGTGCGGCTCCTTCTCGCCGAGGACCTCTCCGGCGCGCGCGTCCTCGACGTGGGCTGCGGAACCGGGACGCTCGCGTTCGTGGCGGCGCTCGAAGGCGCCGCGCGCGTCGTCGCGTTCGACCTCGACCGCGAGGCCGCGTTCGCGACGCGCGAAAAGGCGCTCGCGAACGGCGTCCCGCGCGTCGCCGCGTTCGCGGGCCCTCTCGAGGCGCTCGCGAAGGGCGCCCGCTTCGACGTGATCGCCGCGAACATGATCCACGAAGAGACGGCGCCGCTTCTCCCCGCGCTGCGCGCGCACCTGGCTCCTGGCGGAAGGCTCCTCTGCTCCGGGCAGCTCGTCGAGAGGGAAGGGGAGTGGGAAATTCTGCTTCGGAAAGAGGGCTTCCGGCGGGTCCGCTCCCTCCGGGAGAACGAGTGGCTCGGGACAGGCTGGATTTCTTCGAATGAGTAAGAAGGACTCCGCCCCCTCGCGCCCGCCGCGCGTGCTCGTGCCGGATCTGGCGGCCCACCTTGCGAAGCCCGAAGAGCACCAGAAGATTTCTTTGAGGGTGGAAGAGAGAGCGCACGTGCGCTCGAGGCGCCTGAGGGACGGCGACGAAGTCGTCGCTCTCGACGGGAAGGGCGCCCGGGCCGCGGCGGTGCTCGTGAGCGGCGGCTCCGCCATCGCCCTCTTACTTTCTAAGAGAATCTTCTCTTCTTCCGTTTCTTCTTCTTCCTCTTCCTTTTCTTCCCTCCCCGGCGAGCCCGCGAACCGCGTCGTCGTCGCGCTCGCGTGTGCGGAGCCGGCGCGCGTGGAGTGGGCGATCGAGAAGGGCACCGAGTGCGGCGCGGCCGGCTTCGTCCTCCTCGACGCCGAGCGATCCCAGCGCGCGCACGTCGCGGCTCTCGCGAAGCGGATCCCGCGGCTCGTGCGGATCGCCGAGGAGGCGACGAAACAGTGCGACCGCACGGTCGTGCCCTTCGTGGACGGTCCGAGGAGCACCGGGGATTTTCTTAGAAGGGTAAGAGGGGAGAAAGTGCTGGTCGCAGACGCCGGAAGCGCGCCGCTTGCCGGACCGTTCCCCGGGGCCGCCGTCGCCGCGATCGGCCCCGAGGGTGGCTTCGCGCCGCCCGAGATCTCACTATTCGAAGAAAATTCTTCTCTTTTCTTCTCTCTCGGCCCCCGCATCCTCCGCCTCGAGACGGCCGTGGTCGTCGCTCTCGCCCGGTTGGTCGACCGGGGCTGATCGAGCGCCCGAATCTTCGACGCTTTCGGTTAGGATCTCGGCCCGGAGGCCGGAATGAGCTTCGAAAACGTCAAGAAGATCTGGATGAACGGGAAGCTTGTGGATTTCGCGGACGCGAAAATCCACGTCTTCACGCACGCGCTCCATTACGGCTCCGGCGTCTTCGAAGGCGAGCGCTGCTACAACACGGCGCGCGGCCCCGCGATCCTGCGGCTCGACGACCATCTCGACCGCCTCTTCTGGTCCGCCAAGATCTACCGGATGACGATCCCGTACACCCTCGAGCAGCTGCGCGAGGCGACCCTCGAGGTCGTCCGCGCGAACGGGTTCCCGGCCTGTTACATCCGGCCGCTCGTCTACCGCGGCTACGGCTCTCTCGGCGTCAACCCGTTCCCGAACCCCGTCGACGTCGCCATCGGCTGCTACGAGTGGGGCAAGTACCTGGGCGCGGAGGCGCTCGAGAAGGGTGTCGACGTGTGCTGCTCGTCGTGGATGCGCATCGCGCCGAACACGATGCCCGCGATGGCCAAGGCGACGGCGAACTACGCGAACAGCCAGCTCATCAAGATGGAGGCGATCACGAACGGGTACCACGAGGGGATCGCCCTGGACCACAACGGGCGCATCTCCGAGGGCTCGGGCGAGAACCTCTTCCTCGTCTGGAAAGGCCGCCTCTACACGCCGCCGCTCTCGGCCTCGACGCTGCCGGGCATCACGCGGCTTTCCGTCATCCAGCTGTCGCGCGAGCTCGGTTTCCAGATGGAAGAGAAGACGATTCCGCGCGAGATGATCTACGCGGCCGACGAGATGTTCTTCACGGGCACCGCGGCCGAGATCACTCCGATCCGCTCCGTGGACCGGATCCCCGTCGGGAACGGGCTGCGCGGGCCGATGACGGAGGCGATCCAGAAGTCGTTCTTCGACATCGTCGAGGGGCGGGTCGAGGACCGCTACGGCTGGCTCACGCCGGTCTACGCGGGGGTTCCGGCCGGCCGCTGAGAATTCAGGCGCCGCGTCCGCGCCGGACCTTGACGAGCTCGGCGACGATCGCGACCGCGATCTCCTCCGGCGACTCGGCCCCGATGGCGAGGCCGATCGGGCTGTGCGCCCTCGCGAGCTCGTCCTCGCCCCAGCCTTCCCGGCGGAGCTCGTCGAAGAGCGCCTTCTTCTTCGCGTTGCTCCCCATCATCCCGAGATAGGCGACGGGGACGCCGCGCAGCCGGCGGAAGGCGCGGCCGTCCGTCACGTGGCCGCGGGAGACGAGCGCGACGGAGTCCTCCGGCCCGGGCAGCGGGAGATCGGAGTAGTCGTCCCTCACCTGCACGAGGTCGGCGCCCTCGGGAAACTCGGCGGGATCGAGCTGTTCGGGCCTTTCGTCCGCGACGGCCACGGCCCAGCCCGCGAACGACGCCATGCGAGCGAGCGCGCGCCCGCAGTGGCCGGCGCCCACGACGAGCAGCCGCGGCGCGTGTTCGAGCAGCTCGAGAAGGACCGTCGCCGTCCCGCCGCACACGGCGCCGAACGTGCCGGGGCCCTCGGGCCGGAAGTCGTATCTCTTCGTGAACGGGAGGCCGCGGCCGTCGAGCAGCTTCCGCGCGTCCTCGATGACGAGCGACTCGAACTTCCCGCCGCCGATCGTGCCGCGCGTCGCGCCGCCGGGCAGGACGAGCATCCGGGCGGTGGCCTCGCGGGGCGTGGAGCCCGTCGCGGAGACGACGGTTGCGAGCGCGGCGCGGCCGTGCTCGGCGAGGATCGCCGGGAGGTCGAGAAAGATCTTCGTGCTCACGCGCGAGCCCCGGCGGGAGCCGCGGCGACCGCCAGGTCGGCGGGCCGGTCCACGTCGAGAAGGATCGTCTCGTCAAATCCTTCGAGATGCAGGACCTTCACGTCCGGCTCCGCGAAGAGACGGTTCAGCCGGTCGTCGGGCGGCCAGGAGAGGACGCGCGCGACGAGGTACGCCGGAATCAGGAGCGGGTGCCCGCGGCGCAGGCCGCAGACGGGGACGAGAAGCGTGCGGGAGTCGGCTTCCGGCAAGTTCGTCGCCGAGAGAAGGGTTCGAAGAGAAGGAACTCTCAGAAAGGGAATATCGGCTGGAGCGAGGGCGACGTGCGTCGAGAGAGAGTCCCGCAGCGCGGCGAGGCCGCACTGCACGGACGAGAACATGCCGGACTCCCACGCGGGGTTCTCGACCCAGCGCACGGGCGTCTCCCCCTTACTCATTCTAAGAAGATCATTTTCGGTCCTCTCCCGAATCTCCCGCGCCCCGGAGCCGAGAACGACCACGATCTCCGCGAAGCCCGCGCCCCGCCACGTGTCGATCACGTGGGAGAGCATGGGCCGCCCTTCGGGCGGCACGGGGGCGAGCATCTTCGGCGAGCCGAAGCGCGTGGAGGCGCCGGCGGCGAGGAGGAGGGCGGAAACGCTCACGGCCGTACGCTCAGCCTTCGCCCTCGAAGCAGCCCCGGCCCGCCCGGCAGTCGTCGAGGCAGGCGGGCTGTCCGTCCGGACCCACGGACCCCATGACCTGCAGGCACCAGTACGCCGCGGACGTGGACGGATGCTCGCGCGCGTGGTCGTCCCAGTCGCCCGTCGCGACGAACATCGTCTTCGTGCGGAGGTGGCGGCAGCGCAGCGCCGGGTCGAGGGCGACGGCGTCCGATCCGGCGTATCCGTCCTGCGCGCTCATCCGAACGCCTCGGTCCCGTCCGTGAGCCCGGCCGACGCGAGAAGCGTCCGCCGGACGGCCGCTGCGACGATCGGCAGCTTGTACGCGTTCATGCCGAGCGGCGTCGCACCTTCGAGAGCCGCCGCGCCGGCCCGGGCCGCGAGCGCCGCGTCGATCTTCTTTCCCTCGACGAGAGCCTCGGCCGCCTTCGCCCGCCACGGCACGGGAGCGGCGGAGCCGATCACGATGCGGACGTCCGTCGCGACGCCGCCCACGTCGCGCCAGGCGACGGCCGCGTCCGCAAGGGGCCAGTCGAACGCCTGCTTCTGTTTGATCTTGCGGTACGCGGAGCGCAGCCCCTTCGGCTTCTCGACGTGGATCTCGACGATCAGCTCGCCGGCCTTCAGCGCGTTCTCCGTGAAGATGTCGACCTCGGGCCTCTGGAAGAAGTCCGCGGCGGAGATCGTCCGGCCGCCGCCCGCGGCGAGCGTTTCGATGCGCGCGTTCAGGGCGACGAGCGCGACGCCGGCCGCCGAGGGATGGACGATCGCGCAGGTGTTGTTCCCGAAAACGGCATGGAACGTGTTCTCGCCGGATTTGGCGAGACACTCGACGCCGCCCTTCTTGAGGCACTGGAACTCCGCCGAGCGGAAATACCAGCAGCGCGGGCGCTGACAGAGGTTGCCCGCGAGCGTCGCGGCGTTGCGGATCTGCGGCGTCGCGGCGCCGAGGCAGGCGTCGGCGAGCGCGGGAAACTCGGACTTCAGGCCCTCGGCCACCGCGGTCAGGGTCACCAGCGCGCCAATGGAGATGGCGCCAGAAGATTTCTTTTGAATGGAAGAGTGGGAGGGCAACCTCCGGAGATCCACGACCTGATCGGGGGCCAGGTTGTATTCCTTCAGCCGGTCGAGGAGTTCCGTCCCCGCTCCCTTTGCTTCAGAAGAAATCTTCTTTTCTTTCGCCGCTGCGAGGATCCTTACCGCGTCGTCCCAGCTCTGCGGTTGGACCCTTTCAAAGGATTTCATGCCCTCACCTCCCGCGCCGGCACCTTCCCGAGCAAGGCGAGGATCCTCGCCGGCGTGATCGGGAGCGCCGTCGGCCGGACGCCCGTCGCGTGCGCGACCGCGTTCGCGACGGCTGCCGCCGTCGGAACGGTGGCCGGTTCGCCGATGCCGCGCGCGTGCGCGTTGTTCTTGCCGGGATAGAAGTCGACGAGCAGCGGGACGATCTCCGGCGTGTCCTTGCTCCCGAGGATCTTGTAGAACTCGACGTCCGGATTCATGACGCGGCCGGAACGTTCGTCCACGACGCGCTCCTCGAAGAGCGCGTAGCTGATGCCCTGCAGGATGCCGCCGCGGATCTGGCTCTCGACCCCGGTCTTCCACACGGGCTGCCCGCAGTCGTGCACCGCGACGACTTTCTTCACGGCCACGACGCCGGTTTCGACGTCGACGACGACCTCGGCGAACTGCGCGCCGAAGAGCCGCGTATCGGCTCCGTCGTAGTCCTTCGCGCGGTCGCCCGTCGCGACGAGCGTCTCGCCGGGCAGGCGCGAGCAGACCTTCCTGAAGTCCGCCGTCTTCCCCTTCGCGGAGAAGACGCCGCCGGCGATCCGGACCTCGGACTCGGGCTCGCCGAGCACCTTCGCGGCGACGCCCATGAGCTTCTCTCGCGCGTGGACCGCGGCGGCGCGCACGGCCGGGATCAGGGAACCGATCGTCACGGAGCCGCCCGACGCGGGGCCGAACGGGTAGCGCGAGTCGCCGATCTTCACGCGGAGGGACGCGACGGGGAGGCCCATTTCCTCGGCGACGACCATCGCGATCGGCGTCCTGACGCCGCCGCCGATGTCCTGAACGCCGTTCTCGACCTCGACCGTGCCGTCGCGGTGGATGCGCACGAGAACCTGCGAACCGGGCGCGACGAACGTGTACCAGAGGGACGCGGCGCAGCCGAGGCCGCGCCGGAGCGGGCCTCCGGCCGCGGCGGCGGCCTCGTTTGCCTTCGTGATCTCCGCGCGGCGCGACCAGCCGATCTCTTTCGCGCCGATCTCCCACTCCGCGCGCCGCACCTCGGAGGGATCGTTCTTCAGCCGCAGCGCGAGCGGGTCCATTCCGAGGCGGCTCGCGAGCTCCTCGAGCGCGGTCTCGACGGCGAAGCACCCCTGCGGGTGGCCCGGAGCGCGCATCGCGCAGCCGGGGCCGAGGTGCGTGAACACGTCGGACTCGGCGGCCCTCACGGCCGGGAAGCCGTAGGCGGACTTCACGAACCCGGCGGTCCCGGTGCCGGTGGCGACGCCGGCCGTGCCGAACGACTCGTAGTCGGCGGCCGTCACGGTGCCGTCCTTCCTGTAGCCGAGCTTCACGCGGTTCCACGAGTCGGGCCGGTTGCCGGCGGAAAGGTGCTCTCCCTTGCGGTCGAGCGCCATGAGAACGGGTTTGCCCGCTTTTTTCGCGAGCTTCGCGGCGAAGACGCCGTAGTCGCCCGCGCCGAACTTCGCGCCGAACCCGCCGCCCGTGAACTCGGCGCGCACGACGACCTTGTCCTTCGAGAGCTTGAAGACCTCCGCGAGCTCGTCGCGGACGCTGAACGTGCCCTGCGTCGAGGCCTGCACTTCGAGCGTGCCGCCGACCCACTCGGCGAAGAGGGAGTGCGTCTCGAGCGGGACGTGCGTCTGGACGGACGTCGTCGTGACGATTTCCAGCGTGCCCTCCGCCTCGGCGAAGCCCTTGTCGACGTCGCCCTTGCCGGAGGCCTTCGGCCCGCGAACGTTGCCGGCCTGGGGCAGGACGGCCGCCGCGCCCGGCTCGTCGCCCGCGCTGCGCTTCTCCTCGACCTGCTTCTGGAAGACGAGCGGAGCGCCTTCTTTGCGCGCCGCGGCGAGGCTGACCGTGTGGGGGAGGACGTCGTACGCGACCTTGACGGCGCGCAGCGCGTCCTCGGCGGCGGCGCGCGTAGGAGCCGCGAGCGCGAGGACCGCTTCGCCGTGGTAGCGGACGACCTTCTTCCCGGGGTTCTCGACGACGACGCCGGGGATCTTCTCGGCGGCCGAGGTGTCGACGGACACGATCGTCGCGTGGGCGTGTGGGGAGCGAAGAATGCCCGCGTGGAGCATCCCGGGCCTGCGCGCGTCGTGCGTGTACACGGCGCGGCCGGTGACCTTCTCCGGGCCATCGAGGCGCGGGCGGCGGCGACCCGTGACGAGACGTTCCCCAACCTTGTACGGCGCGGGATCACCGGGAGGGAGAGAGATGGAGATTTTCTTAGAAGGGTATGGGGGCGCCAGCCCGATCTCGATCGTCACGGCGTTGGCCGCCGTCTCTGGCACCTTCACAGAATTCTTCTCTTTCTCTTTCTTCTCTTCAGCCATTTGTCACCCCGGACTTTTCGGCCCTTCCGGCCGCCTCGCACGCGTCGAAGACGCCCGTGTAGGTCCCGCACCGGCAGAGGTTGCCGGCGACGGCCTCCTTCACGGCGTGGGGCGTCGGGTGAGGGTCCTTCGCGAGGAGTCCCGCGCACGAGACGACCATTCCGGGCGTGCAGAAGCCGCACTGCAGGGCGTCGGCGTCGACGAAGGCCTTCTGGATCGGAGACATCGCTTCGGGCGAGCCGAGGCCCTCGATCGTCGTCACCTTCCGGCCGTCCGCATCGTGGACGAGCGTGAGGCACGAGTTCACGGCGAGGCCGTCGAGGAGGACGGTGCAGGCGCCGCAGGCGCCCCGCTCGCATCCCACCTTCGTGCCCGTCATGCCCCAGGTGTCGCGCAGCGCTTCGGCCAGCGTCGTGCGCGGCTCGAAGACGCCCTTCTTCACGGCGCCGTTCAGCGTGATGCTGACGGGCAGCCCGCCGCCGGCGTCGGCCTTCGCGCGCTCTTCGGCGAGCGCCGCGGCGCCGGCCGTCGCGGACGCGACGGCGGTCGTCGCGAGGCCCTTGATGAGTCCGCGGCGCGTGAAGCCGCCGCCCCCGTTCGGATGGTCCTTCTCGTCGGCCATGGCCCCTCCTCGAGCGCCCGGAACTATACAGCCGGCGGCCTGAGAACGGCTCGCTTCCGTTGACGGCAAGTGCCTGAAAAGCCTATCCTTGCCGGAATTCCGGGCACGTCGGGAGGGCATCGATGCACATCAACGACCTCCTCAAGATCTCGGTGGAGCGGAAGGCCTCCGACCTCCACCTGAAAGTGGGGGCCCACCCGATCATCCGCGTGGACGGCGAGCTGATCCCGCTCGTCGACCTCAAGCGGCTCATGCAGGAAGACACGATCGCGATGGCGTTCTCGATCATGTCCGCCCGCCAGAAGGAAAAGTTCAAGAACAACTTCGAGATCGACATCGCGTACTCGGTGCCGGGCCTCGGGCGGTTCCGCTGCAACATCTTCCAGCAGCGCGGCACGGTGGGCCTCGTCTGCCGCGTCATCCCCGCGCGCATCCTGACGATCCGCGACCTGCTCCTGCCGCCCGTCCTCGAGAAGATCTGCGAGGAGACGCGCGGCCTGATTCTCGTCACGGGAACGACGGGTTCGGGCAAGTCGACGTCGCTCGCCGCGATGATCGACTACATCAACTCGACGCGCGCCGAGCACATCATGACGATCGAGGACCCCGTGGAATTCCTCCACCGGGACAAGAAGTCGATCATCAACCAGCGCGAGCTCGAGGTCGACACGCGCTCGTTCGCGTCCGCGATCCGCGCGGCCCTCCGGCAGGATCCCGACGTCATCCTCGTGGGCGAGATGCGCGACTTCGAGACGGTCGAGACGGCGCTCGTCGCCGCCGAGACGGGCCACCTCGTCATGTCGACCCTCCACACGATGGACGCGACGGAGACCGTCAACCGCATCATCTCGGTCTTCCCGCCGCACCAGCAGAAGCAGATCCGCCTCCAGCTCGCGGCCGTCATCAAGGCCGTGTGCTCGATGCGCCTTCTCCCGCGCGCCGACGGCCTCGGCCGCGTGCCGGCGGTCGAGGTCATGATCGCGACGAACTACATCCGCGACTGCATCGAGAACAAGGAAAAGACGAAGTACATCACCGACGCGATCAAGGCCGGCACGTCGCAGTACGGCATGCAGACGTTCGACCAGTCGCTCTTCCAGCTCTACAAGACCGGCCTCATCACGCTGGAGGAGGCGATTCGCCGCTCGACGAACCCCAACGAGTTCAAGCTCAAGATCCAGGGCATCCAGTCGACGTCGGACGTCGCGAACGAGCTCATGGAGGGCTCGCTGCAGGCGCCGGACGGAGTCGGGCCTCGGGACTCGGACTCGCCGTTCGACTTCTCGAACCAGTCGACGGGGTAACCCATGGGGGGCGCTGGGGGGAGCGGGGAAGCTCCCCCCGATCCGAGAAACGCGGCTCTCGCCCTTCTGGCACGCCGGGCGCACACGCGCCTCGAGATTCGCAGAAAACTCCTCCAGAGAGCTTTTCCCGAGGCCGCCGTCGAAGCATGCCTGGACCACTTGGCCGCCCGCGGCTGGCTGGACGACGCCTCGACCGCGGCCGCCCTCGCCGCCGCGCGCGCCCGGTCCGGGCGGGGCCGCTCGCGCATCGCGGCCGAGCTCGCCGTGAAGGGGGTTTCGCGGAAGGACGCGGACGCCGCCCTCGCGGCTCTCGACCCCGCCGACGAGGCGAGGAGCCTCCGGCGGGCGCTCGAGAAGCGGGCGAGGGCGCTGCCGGCAGGATTGACGCGGCAGGCGCGGTCGAAGAAACTGTTCGACCACCTCGTGAGGCGGGGCTTCGCGCCGTCCGCCGTCCTCGAGGCGCTCCGCACGAAAGGCGAACCGACCGATGACGACCTCTGAAGGCTGGACCTCGCGCAAGGTCCGCGAGACGTTTCTCTCCTATTTCGAGGGCAAGGGCCACGCGCGCGTGGCCTCTTCGTCCCTCGTCCCCGCGGAGGACCCGACGCTCCTCTTCACGAACGCCGGGATGAACCAGTTCAAGGACCTCTTCCTCGGGCGGGAGAAGCGCGCGTACGTCCGCGCGACGTCCTCGCAGAAGTGCGTTCGGGCGGGCGGCAAGCACAACGACCTCGACAACGTCGGCTACACGGCGCGCCACCACACGTTCTTCGAGATGCTCGGGAACTTCTCGTTCGGCGACTACTTCAAGAAGGACGCGATCGACTTCGCGTGGGAGCTCGTCACGTCGAAGGAGAAGGGCTACGGCATGGACGCCGGGCGTCTCTGGGCCACGGTTTACACGGACGACGACGAGGCGGCCGAGCTGTGGGGCAGGTACCTTCCGAAGGAGCGCATTGCCCGCTTCGGCGAAAAGGACAACTTCTGGTCGATGGGCGACACGGGGCCGTGCGGGCCGTGCACGGAGCTCCACTACGACCAGGGGCCGTCGGTTCCCGGCGACGCGACGCCGAACGGGAACGGCGATCGCGTCATGGAGATCTGGAACCTCGTCTTCATGCAGTTCGACCGCGACGCGTCCGGGAAGCAGACCCCGCTCCCGAAGCCGAGCGTCGACACGGGCGCCGGCCTCGAGCGCATCACCGCGATCCTCCAGGGGAAGAACAACAACTACGACACGGACCTCTTCGCCGGGATCGTCGGGAAGATCGAGGAGATCTCCGGGAAGAAGTACCTCGGCGGCATGGCCGTGGAGGACGCGCCGTTTCGCGTCGTGGCCGATCACGCCCGCGCAGCCTCGATGCTCGTCTCCGACGGCGTCCTGCCGTCCAACGAAGGGCGCGGATATGTTCTTCGAAAGGTGATTCGGCGGGCGCTGCGCTATGGGCGGCGCCTCGGCATCGAAGGGCCGTTTCTCGCGGACCTCACCACGCCCGTCTTCCATTCATTCGACGGAATCCACCTTCACGACCCGAACGGCAGCCTGCGGAAGACGACGGCCGACGTCATCCGGATCGAGGAAGAAGGCTTCCGCCGGACGATGTCCGTGGGCGCGGACCGCGTCGGCGAGGCGATCTCCGCAGCGCGGCGCGAGGGAGAGACGAAGCTCTCGGGGCAAGCGGTCTTTCGCCTCTACGACACGTTCGGGGTTCCCCTGGAGACCATCGAAGAGATTGCTTCTGATGAGGGTGTCCAGGTCGACGTGGCGAGCTTCGAAATTGAGCTTTCCGCGGCTCGTGAGCGGAGCAAGGGCGCCTCGAAGTTCGAAGCGGGCTTCGGAGCGCAGTTCGATGCGAACTACGAGGAGGGCGCCGATTCGACGTGGGAAACGGAGTTCCGCGGGTATCCCGAGCAGGATTTCGTGCGCCTCGAGGGCGCCAAAGTCCTCGGTCTCTTCAGCTTCAAAGAAAACGGTCTCCTCGAACGAGTCGAAAGGCTCGGTGCGGGGGAAAAGGGCTGGTGCGTTCTGGACCGCACGGTCTTCTACCCGGAAGGCGGGGGACAGGTGGCGGACCAGGGCAGCCTGTCTTGGGCTTCGGAGGGCGCCGCGACCGTCCTCGACACGCGGCGCGCTCCCAACGGCCGGACCATTCTTCACCTTCTAAGAGTCGACAGCGGCACCCTTGCACCGGCGCAGCTCGTGAGCGTCTCTGTCGACGAATGGACGCGCCGCAAGACGCAGGCGAACCACACGGGCACGCACCTCCTCCACGCGGCGCTTCGCACCGTGCTCGGCGAGAGCGTCCGGCAGATGGGTTCGCTCGTCGCGCCGGATCGTCTGCGCTTCGACTATGCCGCGTCGCGCCCGACGACCGCCGAGGAGATCCGCGAGATCGAGCGCCTCGTGAACGAGGAGGTCCTGCGCGACCGGGAAGTCGGCAAGGCCGTCATGTCCATGGACGAGGCGAAGAAGAAGGGCGCCATGATGTTCTTCGGCGAGAAGTACGGCGAGCGCGTCCGCGTGGTGGACGTGCCCGGCTTTTCGACCGAGCTCTGCGGCGGCTGCCACGTCGGCCGCACGGGCGAGATCGGCGCATTCAAGATCCTTTCGGACAAGGGCCTCGCGGCCGGAGTCCGGCGCATCGAGGCGGCGACGGCGCTGAACGCCGTCGAGAGACTGCAGAGGGACGAAGAGATTCTGGCGAATATGGCTCATGCAGCGAACGTCACGTTCGACGAGCTGCCTTCGAAGCTTAGGGAAGCGCTGGATTCTCTTAGAAAGAAAGACAAGGAGATCGCGCAGCTGAAGCGGGATCTGGCGCTGGCCTCCGACTCTTCACCTTCTAAGAAATCCCCCTCCTCCTCCGAAGCCTCCGACGGCGACGGCGTCGAGGAGATCGAGGGGGTGAAGGTCCTGGCGCGGAGGGTCCCGTCGCTGCCCACGAACGAGCTGCGCAATCTCGCCGACACGTTCCGGGGCAAGCTGAAGTCGGGCGTCGTTCTCCTGGGCACCGAGTTCGAGGGCAAGGTCACGCTCCTCGCGGCGGTCACGGCGGACGTCGTGGGCCGCGTATCCGCCCACGACCTCGCGCAGACGATGGCGCCCCTCGTCGGCGGAAAGGGCGGCGGCAAACCGGACCTCGCCCAGGCCGGCGGAAAGGACGCCGCCGCCATCGAGCCGGCGCTCGCGGCGGGAGTGGCCCGGGTACGCGAAAAGCTGGCCGCACAGGCGTCTTGAGCCATCGTCTATAATTTGTAGGCCATGGCCTTCGGACGTTTTGCCGCCCGGGGAGCGTTCGCGGTGTCGCTTTGCGCGACCGCCGCTCTTGCGGACGTGCACCTCGTCCGCCAGGCGGACGGCTCGGCCCTCATCTTCAACGACTCGATCGGGAGCGGCTGGCGCGTGAACGGCGCCGCCCCGTCCGACTCCTATCTCGTGGACCGCAGGGCGACGCCCACCCCGTTCGACCCGATCATCGAGGCCGAGGCGCGCGCCGAGGGCGTCGACGCGACGCTCGTGAAGAGCGTCATGCTCGTGGAGTCCGACTTCAACCCTAAAGCGGTGTCCAAGAAGGGCGCCCGCGGGCTGATGCAGCTGATGCCCGCGGCCGCGCAGCGCTTCGGCGTCTCGGACCGCTTCGACGCCGAGCAGAGCATCCGTGGCGGCGTGCGGTACCTCGCGACGCTCCTCTCCCAGTTCAGGGGCGACGTCGCGCTGGCCATCGCGGGCTACAACGCGGGCGAGAACGCCGTGGCGAAGCACGCGGGCGTGCCGCCCTATGCGGAGACGCGCGAGTTCGTGAGGCGCGTCCTCATCGCGCACCGCGGGACGTCGGTGCCCGCGGTCGGCGGCGCCTTCCGGGGCGTCCCGACGGGCTCCATCCGGATGGCGTCGCGGGCGACGGCCGTGAAGGTCTCGCGCGTGGACGGGACCGCGGTGTTCTCGAACACGGGCGACGTCGCCTCGGCGCGCCCCGCTCCCGTCCTCGGACGGGTGCAGTAGGGAGACGGGATGGCGTCGCGCGGCTCCGAGACGACCCGGGCGTTCCGGCCCGCACCCTTCTTCGATCACGGCCTTTTCCTCCTGCACCTGAACCGGGGCAAGGAAGAAATGGCCCGCGGACACCACGAGGCCGCGCGCCGCGAGTTCGACGAAGCCCAGCGTCTGCGCCCGCAGGATCCCGAGGTCCTCCTGAACCTCTCGATCACGCTTTTTCACCTCGGGCAGTTCGGGCCCGCCGAGGCGAAGACGCGCGAGCTCCTCCAGGAGCACGACGACTCCGTTCCCCTGCTCTTCAACCTCGGGTTGATCCTCTTCAAGTCGGGCCGCGACACCGAGGCGAAAGACCCGCTCGAGAAGGTCCTCGCGCTCGCGCCCGCGCACCGCAAGGCGCACCTGACGCTCGGTCTCATCGCCCAGCGCGCGGACGCCTACGAGGCCGCACAAAGGCACTTCCGGCTGGCGGGCGCCGAGCTCAAGGACGGTTCCGAGGGCGACGACTCGGTCGCGCGGACCGCCCGCGCCGCCGCCGCCGAGGTCCGCGCCGCGGCCCTCACGCCCGCGGCGAGCCCGAACGCCACGCGTCCGGCCCCGGCGGTGCGCGACGACACGAGACCGAGCCCGGTCGTGAAGCCCGAGCCCCTCGATTCGCTCGCCGCCAGCGGAAAGCGCAACCTCGTGAGCTCGGGCGTCCGCTCGCGCTCGGGGAGCGCTCCGCGAATCGACGTCGCGCCGCCGGTCGGGCCGTTCACGCCCAAGCCGGGCGGATTCCTTTCGGCATCCTGCGCGGGCGGGCTG
The DNA here is from genome assembly GCA_036504335.1 of Thermoanaerobaculia bacterium. GTDB lineage: Bacteria > Acidobacteriota > Thermoanaerobaculia > UBA5066 > UBA5066 > Fen-183. Next base: position 18,681 of record DASXVJ010000024.1, on the reverse strand, counting down.
AGAGTCCGCCGGGGCGTGGTCGTGGGGCGTCAGGGGGTCCCGTCGCTCGTGACGGACGGCCGCCTCGACGGGCCGCTCGCGGGCATCCTCGTCACGGCGTCGGGGGAGGGAACGCTCCTGCTCGCGGATCAGGGCCGCGTTCCGTACCTGAAGGCGCTCGCCAACGAATTCCTGTCGGTCGAGACGAGCCGGCTCCTCGGGTTCGACGAAGCGCTCACCTACCGCGAGGACCCGGCATTCGAGTACCGCGACAAGATCGTTCAGCCGTTCCTGAAGCTCTTCGGGACGGGCACCGTCGCGCTCTCCGTCGTGTCGGAGCCCGCGCGCTTCGAGGTCGAGCGCCAGAACCCGTTCACGATCGCGGCACGCGCGGTCGTGGCGTACGGGGGAGACCTCACGCCCGAGCTTCTCGAGGAGTCGGACCCGATCGCCGGCCTCGGCGCGGGGCCGGTCCTCCGGTTCGTCGGCGCCGGATTCGTCCTGGCCGACGCGCGCTGATCAGCCCGCGCGGCGCCGGAGCTCGGCCTCGGTCTCTTCCAGGAGCGCGTCGACGACGCGCTCATCCTCGTGCTCGGCGTAGATACGAATGACGGGCTCCGTGCCCGAGAGGCGATGGAGGAGCCAGCCGCGCCCTCCGAAGATCAGCTTCACGCCGTCGAGGTCCTCGACGGCCGTGACCTTCTGACCCGCGCGGCTCGCCGGCGGAGACGCCTTCAGGGCCCCGACAAACTCTTTCAGGAGCGGCATGGGGAGGTGCAGGTCGCGACGGCCGTACGCGAACGCGCCGTAAGCCGCGTCCTGTTTCTTCAGGAGGGCGTCGAACGACCCGCCCGAGTGCGCGACGGCCTCGAGGACGAGGAGCGCCGAGAGGACGCCGTCGCGTTCCGGGAGGTAGAACCCGACGCCGAGGCCGCCGGACTCCTCGCCGCCGATCGCGACCTCGCCCGACATCATCTTCTCGGCGATGTGCTTGAAGCCGATCGGCGTCACGTACAGGGGAACGCCGAGGGCCGCGGCGACGCGGTCGAGCAGCAGCGACGTCGAGAACGTCTTCGCGATTCCCCCGGAAATGCGGCCCCGGGCCGTGAGGCTCTCGGCGAGGAGCGCGAGGATCCGGTGCGGCGTCACGAACGTCCCGCCTGCGTCGAGGACGCCGAGGCGGTCGCCGTCGCCGTCGCTCGCGAGCGCCACGTCGTACCGCCGGCGCCGGAGCTCGTCCAACGACGCGCCGAGGTGGGAAGGGATCGGTTCGGGGTTGACGCCTCCGAAGAGCGGGTCGCGCGCGGCGCGAAGCGTCGTGACCCGCGTCGCGTGGCCGGTCCCGACGATCTCCTCGAGCAGCGTCCCGGCCGCGCCGTGCATCGAGTCGAAGAGGACGTTCAGGCCCGCGCCGCGGATCGCGGCGAGGTCGACCCGCGAGGCGATCGCGTCACGGTAGCCGGCGTGGAGGTCGAGCTTTTCGACGGCCCCGCCGGGCCGGGCCGGGAGCGGGCGGTCCGCGGAGCGGGCGACGGCGTCGTACGTCGCGGGCGTCGCGCTGCCGCCGAACCACGACTTCACCTTCACGCCGTTCCAGAGCGCCGGGTTGTGCGAGGCCGTGATCGCGAGGCCCGCGCGCAGGCCGCGGGACTTGACGTGCCACGACGCGCACGGCGTCGGCACGGGGCGGTCTGCCAGGAGGACGCGGAAGCCCTGCGAGGCGAGGCGGGCCGCGCCCTCGGCGGCGAGCTCGGGCGAGAGGAAGCGCGTGTCGTGGACCAGCGCAACCGTCCACGGATCGCCGGGCTCGCCGTTTTCGGGCGAGACGTTCCACGCGCCGGCGGCGTCGACGACGCGGAGGACGGACTCGAACGTGAGGTCCCGGGCGATCTGGCCGCGCCAGCCGTCCGTCCCGAAGACGATGGGGGGCGCGGACATGAGCAGGGGGATTCTCGGCCCCGGGGGGCAGGCTGTCCAGCGTGGGCGGAACGCGGGGTCTAGAATCGCGCCCCGGTGCTCTTCAACGTCCCGAACGCCCTGACGCTCCTCCGCATCTTTCTCGTTCCGCTCCTCGTCGTCCTCCTTCTGACGAAGCTGCCGGCGCGCGAATACATGGCGCTTGGCGTGTTCCTCTTCGCCGCGCTCACGGACTGGGCGGACGGCTGGTTCGCGCGCCGGTACAAGAAGGTGACGACGGTCGGGATGCTGCTCGACCCGATCGCGGACAAGCTGCTCGTCTCGGCGGCGCTCATCTCGCTCGTGGACCTCCAGGAGGCCGACGCGTGGGCGGTCTGCATCATCATTGGGCGCGAATTCGCGGTGTCGGGCCTCCGCTCGATCGCGTCTTCGCACGGGATCACGATCGCGGCGAGCAAGCTCGGCAAGTGGAAGATGGGGACGCAGATCGTCGGGATCTCGCTCATGATCCTCGGCGCGAAGCTCGACGACATCGGCCTCTGGCGCAAAACGGGCCGCGCGGCCCTCTACGTCATGATGGCGATGACCCTGATCTCCGGCTTCGATTACTTCCGGAAGTTCCTCCGGCCGCTGCTCGCCATGGAGCGCGAGCCGGGCGGGGGCTCGCCCTAGGGGACGGCGAGGCGGCGGAAGACCGCCTTCCGGATCGGCCGGCCGCTCTTCAGGAACTTCAGCTCGTAGTTCGTCCCCGTCGACCACTCGCCGGCCTCCCCCTCGGAGAGCCTCGCGAAGAGGGGCTCCGCCGAAAGGACCGCGTCGATGACGGCCCAGTACCCGGCATGGTCCGACGCGACCTTCAGGAGCCCGCCCGGCTCGAGCGCGCGCGCCGCCGCGGCCGCCCAGTCGGGGTCCACGAGGCGTCTCTTGTGGTGCCGCTTCTTGGGCCAGGGATCCGGGAAGTAGACGTGCAGGGCGGAGAGGCAGCCGGGCGCGAGGCGCGTCGCGACGAAGGCCTTGCCGTCGAGCCGCTCCACGCGCACGTTCGCGAGGCCCGCGCGTTCGGCGCGCACGCGCACGATCGCCGCGTACTCCGCCTCGATCTCGAGGCCGAAGTAGTCCCGATCGCGGTTCGCCGCGGCGGCGTTCAGGAGGAAGCGGCCCTTGCCGACGCCGATTTCCAGCTCGACGGGCGCCTTCCGTCCGAAGATCGCGGAGAAGTCGAGGACGCCCGCCTCGGTGCTCTCGCCGGGAAGGAAGATCTTCGGTGGCGGGACCCTGCCGAGGTTGCGCGGCCCGGTGCGCGGCGGCCGCGGCGGCATGACGGCCCCGGAGCGCTTGAGCGCACGGCGGATGGAGGGGCGGCTCACGTCACACCACCAGCGTCCGCGGGATCACGAGAACCCGGACGCCGACGTCGCCCGCGATGCGCGCCTGGCATGCGAGGCGGACCCCCGGGCCGAGCTCGTATGCGATCTCGTTCTCGTCGATCGGGGAGAGGTTCTCCGCCCCGGCCACGACCTCGACGCGGCACGTCGAGCACGTGCCGCCGCCGCCGCAGACGCGCCCGATCGGGACGCGCAGCGCGTCGGCCGCGGCCAGGACGGTCGTGCCGGCGGCGACCTCGGCGCGGCGGCCCTCGTTCAGGAAGACGATCTTCGGCATCAGAGGCGGGCGATGACCGCCTGGGCGTACGCGGCGGTCGTGGCCGTGCCGCCGACGTCGCGCGTCTTCGCGCTGCCGTCGGCCATCGCGGCGTTGAGGGCCTTCTCGACGCGCGCGGCCCGCTCGTCCTCGCCGATGTGGCGGAGGAGCATCGTCGCCGAGAGCAGGAGGGCGGTCGGGTTCGCGATGCCCTTGCCCGCGATGTCGGGCGCCGAGCCGTGCACCGACTCGAACACCGCGCACTGCGTTCCGAGGTTGGCGCCGGGCGTGATGCCGAGGCCGCCGACGAGCCCGGAAGCGAGGTCGCTGATGATGTCGCCGTAGAGGTTCTCGAGCAGCAGCATGTCGAACTGCTTCGGGTTCATCACGAGCTTCATGCACGCGGCGTCCACGATGACGTCGTCGGCCTGGATGTCCGCGTACTCCTTCGCGACCGTGCGGAAGCAGTCGAGGAAGAGGCCGTCCGAGAGCTTCATGATGTTCGCCTTGTGGACGGCCGTGATGCGCCGGCGGCCGTGCGTGCGGGCGTACTCGAACGCAAAACGCGCGATGCGCGTGGACGCCTTCTCCGTGATGATCTTGATGGACTCGACGACGCCCGGCACGACGACGTGCTCGATGCCCGAGTAGAGGTCCTCGGTGTTCTCGCGGACGACGACGAGGTCGAGGTCTCCGTACCGCGAGGCGATGTTCGGGAGGTTCTTCACGGGACGGAGGTTCGCGTACAGGTCGAGGGCCTGGCGGAGCGAGACGTTCACGCTCTTGTAGCCGCCGCCGATCGGGGTCGTGACCGGGCCCTTGAGGCAGACCTTGGTGCGGTGGACGGAGGCCACGATGTCGGGTGGAAGCGGATTGCCCGTGTCGCGGAACGCGATTTCCCCGGCGTCGTGGCGCTCCCACGTGATGGGGGCGCCGGCGGCCGCGAGGATCTCCACGACGGCCGCCGTGATCTCGGGGCCGATTCCGTCTCCGGGGACGAGGGTCACGATGCGATTTTTGGGAGTCAAGTTGGGATGGCCTTTCGGTTGTCGGCGTCGCCCGCGGGCCGCGGAGCGTCCGGTCGGAGGATGCGAACGCGCTCGATGGCCCGGGGAGTGGCGCGTTCGACGAGGAACTCGACGCGGCCCGCGCGGGTGCGGGCGCCCGCGCGGGGGATGCGTCCGAACTTGCGGAGGAGGAAACCGGCGACCGTCTCGGCCTCCGGGTCGTCGAACGAGACGGCAAGATCCCGCTCGAGCGAGGCCAGAGGATACCCTCCTTCGACGAGCAGGGAAGTCCCTTCGGCCACGGGCGGCCGCGCGGGCTCGTCGTGCTCGTCGAAGATGTCCCCGACGATCTGCTCGATGAGGTCCTCGAGCGTGACGAGGCCGGCGACGGCGCCGCTCTCGGCCACGACGACCGCCATGTGGAAGCGGCGGCGCCGCATCTCGCGCAGGAGGTCCTCGGCGCGCTTCAGCTCGGGGACGAAAACGGCGGGCCGCAGGTAGCGCGAGAGATCGAACGTCGCCTCCTCGGCATCCGACACGTCGAAGAGGTCCTTGACGTGCAGGATCCCGACGATCTCGTCCTCGTGGCCCCGCGTGACGGGGTAGCGGCTGTAACGGTGCTCGCGGCAGACCGCTTCGACCCGCTCGAACGACGACGCGACGTCGAGCGAGACGATCCGGGCCCCCGGCACCATCGCGTCGCGCACCGGCGTGTCGCCGAACGCGAGGACGGCGTGCAGGAGGTCGCTCTCCTCGCGCTTGAGGCCGCCCTGCTCGCGCGAGAGGGAGATGACGCTCTTGACGTCCTCCTCGGTGACGTCGGCGGACTCCTCGACGCCGAACGGCCCGAGGATCCAGCGCGCGACGGCCGAGAGAAGGGCGGTCGCGGGAGTCAGGATCTTCACGAACGTCTCGATGGGGCCGACGAAGAGGAGCGAGAGCGCTTCGGGCCTGCGCGCGGCGAGCGTCTTGGGCGTGACCTCGGCGACGACGAGGAGGAGGATCGACGTGAGGACGGTGGCGACGAGGACGCCCCACTTTTCGCCGAAGGCCGAGATCGCGATGCCGGCGCCGAGCGAGCCGGCCGCGGCGTTCGCGAGCGTGTTCCCGACGAGGAGCGTGCCGAGCGTCTTCGGGAGGTCCGCGCGCAGGCGCTCGAGACGCTCGGCGCCCCGCCGCCCCTCGCTCTTCATCCGGAAGATCGCCGAGTCGGTGACGGACGTGATCGCCGTCTCGGCGGACGAGAAGAACGCCGAACCCATCGCGCAGAGGACGTAGAGGGCGAGGAGCAGGCCGTCGTTCACGCTCCGCCTCCGGCAAGGGCCCAGCCTGCGCCGCGCGGCTCGACCGGGATCGGCTCGAGCGACTCGCCCGCGCACGGCCCGGCCACGCAGAACCCGTCCTCCACCGCGAAGAGCGCGCCGTGGTTGCGGCACGCGAGGAAGCCCTCCTCGGTCAGGAGCGGCTCGCCGCCCCGGTCGAGCGGGATCGGAACGTGGGGGCAGACGTTCCGGTACGCCCGCGCGCCGCCGTCCGGCGTCGCGACGAGAAGGCCGGAGACCGTGCCCGCGCCGTCCCTTCGGGGTTTCCGGAACGCCAGGGCACGGACCGAGGGGAGGGAGTCGGAGTTTTCTATGAAGGGGGAGCGGTCGGCGAGCGCTCGAACGAGGTCGCGGCCCTCGTCCGACTCCGTGTCCGCGAAGACGCCGCCCCCCTCTTCCATGAGCCATGTGAGGGCAGGAGCGTCGAGCGGCGGCGTCGGAAGAAGGCGCGCCTCGGGCGCGGATGAGAACCTGACGGCGTCCACGCCGGCGGCGCGCGGCACGCCGGCCAATCCAGCTATTCGAAGAAACAACAGCGTCACGTGTGGCGACGCTCCGTCCGGCGCGGCTCCGGCGCTGGTCTCGAATCTCCAGGGGGTCAGCCCCACCGGAGTCACGTCCATTTCTTCTCGCCATTCGCGCACCAGGGCGTCCTCGGGCGTCTCGCCCGCCTCCACCTTGCCGCCCGGAAACTCCCAGAGGCCCGCCCACGGGCGGCCCGCCGGCCGGCGCGCGAGCAGAAGCCGCCCGTCTCGGACGAAGACGCCGGCCACGACGAGGAGCGTGCCGGGCGCGCTCACCGCTTCACCGCGGCACGCGCATTCCGCAAGAGCCCGCTCCGCGTGGCGCGCCAGATCGCGGAGTCGAAGAACCGGGCGCGGAAGCCCTCCTCGTCGAGAGCGAGGATCTCCTCCGGATCGAGCGACGCCGCGGGTCCGCGCGCGGGTCCGGCCGGGCCCAGGGCCGCGTTGAAGGGGCAGGCGTCCTGACAGTCGTCGCAGCCGAAGAGCCGCCCGTTCAGCGCGGCCTCCTCGACGTCCGTGAAAGGCCCGCGTTTCTCGATCGTGAGGTACGAGAGGCACTTCGCCGAGTCGAGGACCCTCGGCGCGACGAAGGCCTGCGTCGGGCACGCTTCGAGGCAGGCCGTGCACGATCCGCAGCGGTCCGCGCCATCGGCGAACGGCGAGGCGGAGGGCGCGAGCGCGACGTCCGTGAGGATCTCGCCGAGCACGACGTGCGAGCCGAGGCCCGGGACGATGAGCATGCCGTTCTTGCCGATGAAGCCGAGGCCCGCCCGGACCGCGATCTCGCGCTCGAGAAGCGGCGCGGTGTCGACGCACACGCGGAAGTGCGAGCCCTTCGGCGCGAGCGGCTTCAGGTCCTCGATCACGTCCTTGAGGTGGCGCCGCACGACGCGGTGGTAGTCCTCGCCCCGCGCGTACGCGGCCACGTTCCCGCGGCCCGATCCCGGCACGGCGCGGGCGACGGCGATCACCGACTTCGTGAACGGCAGGATCGAGTCGAAGCGCATCCGGGCGGCCGCGTCGCGCTCGAGGTAGGCCATCTCCGCATGCCGGCCCTCGCGGAGCCAGTCGCGGTACGTCTCCCAGGTCACGGGACGAGAGGCCGCGAGTACCCCGGCCGCCGCGAACCCCCGCGCGAGCGCGAACGCCATCGCCGCCCGCGAGAGGGCGGCCGGGTCCGAGGGCTCGGGAGGGGGAGGACGGCGCGGAACGCGCGCCACGGCAGGCCGCATAACCCACCAGTTTATCAACGTCTTTCGTATGATCGACGGGTCATGCCTCAGTTCCGTTCTGCTCACCTCTATCCCGTCGTCTTCCTGCTCGCCCTCCTCGTGGCCGTCGGGACCCTGAGCTTCGTCGTCCTGCGCCCGTTCTTCGGCGGGATCCTCTGGGCCTCGGTGGTCGCGGTGGCGCTCTGGCCTCTCTGGGCAAAGGTGCGCGCCCGGGCCGGAAAGCGCCAGGACCTCGCGGCCGGCCTCTTCACCCTGGCGGTGGCGCTCGTCGTCCTCCTGCCGGCCGTGGTCCTGGGCGCGGCGATCCTGAACCAGGCGGCCGGCGCCGCCACGGCAATCGGCCACAAGCTGAAGGAGAGCGACGTGCGCTCGTGGAACGATGTGCTCGCGATCCCGGGCGTCGAACGCGCGCAGAACTGGGTCCGGGACACGGTCGGGCTCTCGCCGGAGGACCTTCAGGCCCGGGCCCTGGAGATCGCGAAGAAGGCCTCTTCGGTGCTCGCGTCCGCGGGCGGGGCCGCCGTGCTCTCGTTTTTCGACATCCTGCTCACGTTCGTCCTGACGCTCTTCCTGCTCTTCTTCCTCCTGCGCGACGGCGAGGGCATCGTGGAGGCCCTCACGGACCTCATCCCGATCGAGGACGCCGAACGGCGGCGGATCGTGCGCTCGCTCGGCAGCATGCTCGAGTCCATCTTCAAGGGATCGATCCTCTGCGCGATCATCCAGGGCACGTCGGGCGCCCTCGCGTGGGTCGCGGCGGGCCTGCCCTCGGCGATCCTCGCGGGCGTGGCGATGAGCATCCTCTCGCTCCTTCCGGTCGGGGGGACGGCGATCGTCTGGGGGCCGGCGCTCGTCGTCCTCTTCGTCAAGGGACGCACGGGGACCGCGATCGCGTTTCTTCTCTGGAACGTCCTCGTGACGTCCACGCTCGCGGACAACGTCCTCAAGCCGCTGCTGATCGGGAAGAAGGGCAGCGAGCTCTCGACGGTCCTCGTCTTCCTCGGCGTCTTCGGCGGCCTCACGGCGTTCGGCCTTCTCGGCGTCTTCGTCGGGCCGATGTCCCTCGCGGTGGGCGTGATGCTCGTGAGGATCCTCCGCGAGATGTCGAAGGACTCGCGCGCCACCGCGCCTAGTGCAGGAGCCTGACGACGAGGACCTGCAGGACCGCCAGCGTCGCGCCGCCGATCACGGCGAGGAGCAGCCAGGGCACGAGGTGGTCGTAGGTCCTGGCGAGCTTCGCGAGCTTCTCCATCGGCCTTCCTTTGCTCACGGGACCCAGTCCGCGACGAAGACGTTCGTGTCGCCGGCCTTCGCGTTGTGGCGGTTCGAACAGAACGCGAGGCGCTTGCCGTCCGGGGAGAACATCGGGAAGCCGTCGAACGTCGGGTTGAACGTGACGCGCTCGAGGTCCGCGCCGTCCGCGTTCACGGCCCACAGGTCGAAGTTCCGTCCCTTCGGGTCCGCCGCGTTCGAGCAGAAGAGGATCCGGTCGTGCCCGCCGCGGAAGAAGAACGGCGCGAAGTTCGCGGCGCCGTTCGACGTGACCTGGCGGTCTCCCGTCCCGTCGGCGCGCATGACGCGGATCTCCAGCGTGGTCGGCTTGATCAGCGAGCGGGCGAGGAGCGCCTTGAAGCTCTCGACGGCCTTCGGCTCCGTCGGGTGGTGCGCCCGATAGACGAGCCACTGCCCGTCGTCCGAGAAGAAGGCGCCCCCGTCGTAGCCGACCGTGTTCGTGAGGCGCTTCACGTTCCCGCCATCGGCGTCCATCGCGTAGAGCTCGAGGTCGCCGTCGCGGGCCGACGTGAAGACGATCCGCTTGCCGTCCGTGGAGATCGTGGCCTCGGCGTCGTAGCCCGGCGTCGTCGTGAGCCGCTTGAGGCCGGATCCGTCGGCGTTCGCGGAGAAGATGTCGTACTCGGGGAAGAGCGCCCAGACGTAACCGTGCGACATGTCGGGCGGGGGCGGGCAGGCGTCGCCTCCGAGGTGCGTCGAGGCGTAGAGGAAACGCTTCCCGTCGGGGAAGAAGTACGCGCACGTCGTCCGGCCCTTTCCGGTCGAGAGCAGGCGCGTCGTCTTCTCCGGGTTGCCGGCGTCCATCTCGAAGATCTGGTCGCATGCATAGGGCGGCCGCGTGGACTGGAAAATGAGCTTCTTCCCGTCCGCCGACCAGTAGGCCTCGGCGTTTTCGCCCCCGAACGTGAGCTGGCGGACGTTCGCGATGTGTTTCTCGCCTTCGTACGAGAGAGGGGAGAGGGTTCCTTCGAAAGGATTGGGAGGCGGGCCGTCGGCGGCGAAGGCGGCGAAACCCGCGAGGACGGCGCCGACCAGTGCGAGGGGCCTGCGGAGGTTTTGCATGTTTCACGCTTAATATAAGCGACAGATGAGCCCGAACAAGGACGACGCGGCCGGCCGCGACCCAGCCGCCCTCGCCCGGGACCTCGTGGCGCAGATCTCGGCGATCTCCGCGAGTCACGCCTCGGGCCTCGAGTCGCGCTCCGGCGCACGACCTGGGTCGGCCGGCGCCGGGCCCGGGCCGGCCTACGAATGGCCGCGCGCGCTCCTCGAGAACGCCGGCCGGTTCGTGAGCCCGGTCCTTCCCGCCGAGGCGGCGCTGCGCCCGCTCAAGGCCGCGCTGCTCAGGCTCCTGCGCATCGTCACGCGCGACCAATCGACGTTCAACTCGGCGCTTCTCGAGGCCGTGCGCGGGGCTCTCCTCGAGACGGAAACGGCCCTGCGCGACGTCTCGGCCTCAGCCGGAGCCGCCCGCGACGCGGCGCGCCGCGCCGAGGAGGCTGCGGTGCGCATCGGTGCGGACGCGGCGGGCCGACTTCAGGAAGCGCTGGCGGACCTGCGAACCGGGCTGGACGCCGACCGCGACGCGCTGTCGAGGGACCTCGGCGCCGGCCTCAGGCGGGTCGACGCGCTCGAGAAGGACCGCGACACGCGCTTCGAGGCGCTCGCCCGGGAGAGAGAAAGAGATTCTTCTGAAAGGGAAGCGAGCGGGCGACGGCTCGACGAGGCGCACGAGGCGCTGCGCATGTTTCGCCTCGAATGGTCTTCCCTTCGAGGCACTTTGCAGAACGTCGCGGGTGGCGCGGCGCCGCCGGAGGCGCGAGGGTCCGAAGCAAGAGGCGTTCTCCGCGCCGACGACCCGCTGCGTGCGGGCCTCTACGTGAACTTCGAGGAGCATTTCCGCGGCAGCGAGGACGAGATCCGCCGCCGGCAGAAGACCGACGCGGCGCTCTTCCGCGGGGCCCCGGGACCCGTCGCGGACCTGGGCTGCGGCCGGGGCGAGTTTCTCGAGGCGCTCGCGGCCGAGGGCGTGAAAGGCGTCGGCTGCGACGCGAACCCCGTCATGGCCGCGCGCGCGAAGGAGAAGAAACTCGCCGTGGACGCAGCCGACCTCTTCGCGTGGCTCTCGGCCCGGCCGGACGGCTCGCTCGGCGGGATCACGGCATTCCAGGTCGTCGAGCACCTCGCGCCGTCGTCGCTGTTCGACCTCGTCGAGCTTTCCGCCCGGAAGCTCGCCGCGGGCGGGCGCGTGCTCTTCGAGACGGTCAACCCGGAGTCGGTCTACGCGATGCGCTGGTTCTGGATGGACCTCACGCACGTGCGGCCGGTGCCGGCGCCCTCCCTCGCGCAGCTGCTCACGGCGAGCGGATTCCGGGACGTCTCCGTCGATTTCCGCTCGCCCGTGCCCGAGAGCGAGGGCCTCTCGGCCGAGGCCGCGAAAGACCCGCGCCTCGCACCGATCGCGCGGCTCCTCTTCGCGCCGCAGGACTACGCCGTCACGGGCGTGAAGTAGGTCCGCGCATGGCCCGCATCCTCGTCTGCAACGCGCAGGTGCCGTTCGCCTCGGGCGGCGCCGAGCGGCACGCGGACGGACTCGTGCGCGAACTCCGCGCGGCCGGACACGAGGCCGAGCTCGTGCGGCTGCCGTTCAAGTGGTATCCGCGCGAGGAGATCCTGACGTCGGCGCTCGCGTGGCGCCTCCTCGACGTCTCCGAGGCCGACGGCAGGCGCGTCGACCTCGTCATTCCCATGAAGTTCCCGTCGTACTTCGTGAGGCACGAGAACAAGGTCGTCTGGCTCATCCACCAGTTCCGCCAGGCGTACGACCGGTTCGGGACGCCCGAGAGCGACTTCACGGCGTCGCCGGCCGACTCGCGCTGGCGTGAGTTGATCGCGGACGCGGATCGTACGGGCCTCGGGGAGGCGCGGAAGATCTTCACGAACGCGAAGAACACCGCGGATCGCCTCGCGCGGTTCAACGGGATCGCGGCCGAGGCGCTCTACCATCCGCCGCCGCTCGCGGGCCGTTACCGCACGGAGCCGCCGCAGGGGTTCGCGCTCGCGGCCGGACGGCTCGATTCGTGGAAGCGGATGGACCTCGCGATCGGCGCGGCGGCGGCGGGGAAGTTCCGCCTCGTGATCGCGGGCGACGGGCCCGACCGCTCGCGGCTCGAGTCGATCGCGAAGAAGAGCGGCGCGGACGTCCGGTTCGCCGGGCGCGTCCCGGACGAGGACCTGCTCACGCTCTATGCGACGTGTGGCGCGGTCCTCTTCCCGCCTGCCGACGAGGACTACGGCTACATCGCCCTCGAAGCGTTCCTCTCGAAGAAGCCCGTCGTCACGTGCACGGACTCCGGCGGCCCGCTGGAGTTCGTCGTGGACGGCGAGAACGGGCGGGTCGTCGCCCCGGATGCCACTGCGCTCGCCGAAGCGGCGACCGGATTGCTCGCGGACGCGAAGAAATCAGGGGAGTTCGGAGGAAGAGGCTTTGAAAGGGTAAGAGAGATCAGCTGGAGCCATGCGGTCCGGTCCCTGCTCGAGGCGGGCGGAATTCGATGACCCCCCTTTCCGTCGGGTTCATCGGCCCGCTGCCCCCGACGCGCTCCGGCATCGCCGACTACGACTCCGAGATCCTCTCTTCACTTTCAAAGAAATCCTCTCTTTCTCTCGTCTCTTATGAACCCGACCATGCCGCGAAGGCCCTCCGGGCCGGCCACGACGTCCTCCTCTTCCAGATCGGGAACGACCCGCTGCACGCGCCGTCCGTCGAAGCGCTGTGCGCGCCGGTGCGGAGGACGCCGGCCGTGGTCGTCCTGCACGACTTCGTCCTCCATCACCTCTTCGCCGCCGCGTACCTCGACCGGGGCCGCGAGCCGGACTACGCCCGGGCCCTCGAGGCGGCGCACGGCTTGCGGGGCCGAGCCTTCGCCGACGAGGGGCGGCGCGGTCCGCGCATCCCGGTGTGGGACCTCGACCCGTGGGCGTTCCCGATGTCGGCGGGCGTCGTCCGCGCGGCGGACGCCGTGATCGCGCACTCGGCGCTCGTCCGGGGCGCCGTCCTGCGCGAGAGCCCGAAGACGCGGGTGGTCGAGATTCCGCACCACGTGGTCGAGGCGCCCCGCACGCCGAAGGACGAGGCGCGCCGCGCGCTCGGGCTGCCGCTCGACAGGCCGGTCGTGGCGTCGCTGGGCGTCGTGACGCCCGCGAAGAGAATCGGGAAGATCCTGGAAGCGCTCGCGTCCCTTCCGGCCGGCCGCCGGCCGTTCCTGTTCGTCGGCGGCGCCGTGGGAGAGGACGACCCGCTCCACCGGTTCGTCGACGAGCACGATCTCGCGGGGGACGTCGCCTTCGGCGGCTACCTCCCGGACGAGGACTTCTGGCGCGCCGCCTCCGCGGCCGACTTCGGCGTGAATCTCAGGCACCCGACGATGGGGGAGACGTCGGGCGCGGTCTGCAGGCTCGCCGGCTTCGGCCTTCCGCTCGTCGTTTCGGACACGGGCTGGTTCCGCGAGCTGCCCGAGGCGTTCGCCTCGAAAGTTCCGGTGGGCGGCGACGAGATTCCGCGCCTCGCGGCCGAGATGGAGACGCTCGCCTTCGATCCCGCGCGCACACGTGCGCGATCCGAGGCCGCGGTCGCCTGGGGAGAGGCTCGGCGGCCCGATCGCATCGCAGAGGCGTACGCCGGCGTCCTGCGAGAGGCCGCAGACGGTCTCGCGCGCCCGCTCGGCCTCCGGGGCTTCGTCGCGCACGCTCTCGCCGAGGTCGGCGTTGGGCGGCCGGGCCCGTTCGGCGCCGCGAGCCGCGAGCCGGACGCGACGCTCGTCGCCGCGGCGGCGTCGCGGCTCGCCCCTCTCCTGCGCTAGAGCCGGATCGCCTTTGCTGCGTCGCCCGGCGCGGCGCCCAACCGCAAATGCTCCTGAGCCCTCGATATTCCCTTTCGAAGAGAATCCGTATTGATCCCTCCGAATTCGCCTCCGAATCGCTCGAGCTTGGCGTCCGCGAGACTCAGCAGCCGCGCCCCCGGCGCGGCGTTGCCGCGTGCGAGGTGGACGCAGGCGGCCGCGACCTGGATGAGGGCCTGGAGGAAGAGCTTCGCGTCGCCCTCGGACGTCATCCAGAGCGTCTCCCACTCCTCGTGCGCCTCGAAGAAACGCCCGGCGCGAAACTCCTCGAGGCCCTTCGCGAAGAGCGGATGACCGGACGGGCCGCCGGGCTCGTTCAGGCGCGGCCGCCGGCGGCGCGGCCGAGCTTCAAAAGGAAGGCCTCGACCGGAAGGTAGCCGTCGAATCGGCCCACGACGTTGCCGTTGCCGTCGACGAGGAGGTAGGCGGGCAGTCCTCTCACGCGGTAGCGGTTCGCGACCGCCCGCCCTCCGCCCTTGTCGGCATCCACCTTGATTGGAATGAAGTCGAGAAGCGCTTTCTGGACGCGTGAATCGATGAACACGTCATCGTCCATCTTCGTGCACCACGTGCACCAGTCGGCGTAGACGTCGACGAAGACGAGCTTCTTCTCGGCGCGGGCTCTCCCGAGCGCTTCGTCGAACGAAAGAGAGGCGAAAGGGAGGGAGGAGGAAGACGAAGATTTCTTCGAATGGTCCAGAGGCGTGTTCGACGGCGAAGCGGCTTCGTCGCGGCGGCGGCAGCCCACTCCGGCGAGGAGCAGTGCACCCGAAAGTGCGGCGAGCGCACCTGCGAGAACCGTTCCCCTCTTCACCTTCAAAGAATATCCCCGGCGACGCCTCATGAGCCGAGAAGGCCTCTCGAGTGGAGATCGGACTCCAGGCTCCCCGCGCTTTTCACGGCGAACGCGTCGATCCCGAGCGCCCGCGCGGCCTCGACCATCTCGGCGCGGTCGTCCGCGAAGACGGCGTCGCGCGGCCCGGCGTCCGCGAGGGCGAGGGCGGCCGCGAAGTGCGCCGGGTCGGGCTTGGCGGCGTCGATCTCGAACGAGAGCGCGCGCCGCGGCAGGAGGCGGGGAAGCTCGGGGGCGACTGAGAGCACGCCGTCCCAGTGGAGCGTGTTCGTATTCGAAACGAGGACCGGCGTCACGCCCGGCGCGAGCCTCGGAAGCAGCGCGAGGGCGCGCTCGTCACGGAAGAAGATGTCCCGCCACGCCGGGATCCAGACGTCGTCGGGAAGCCGCGGGAGGGCCGCGGCCGCTTCGACCGCACGAAAGAAGGCCTGGGCGTCGACGCGGCCGAGGTCGAAATCGCGTTCGAGCGGACCGAAGACGTGCGGCCGGAGCACGGCGGCGGAAACGCCCGTGGCCTGCTCGAGCCGCGCGAGCGTCAACCCGTGGTCGAAGCGGACGAGGACGTTGCCGAGGTCGAGGAGGAGGGCTCGCGCCACGCTACGGTCGGGCCGCCTGTCCGGGGACGAGGTACGGGTCGCCCGTCCGGAGGTCCGTGACGGTGGCGTAGCAGAGCACCTTCGCCCCGTTCGAGAGGTCCACGTAGACGTTCAGGCGCCACGGGCCGCCCTGTGGCGGATTCGAGGAGGCGAAGTCCTGGTAGAAGATGTCGTTGAGCTGGTGGAGCGACCACGGCGCAACCGTGACGACCACGGTCTTGTAGACGTTGCCGACGGAATCCACGAGCTGGACGCCCGCCTCGAGCGTCGTGCCCGTCGGGTTCATGACGACGGCGTTCGTCCGGTGGTTCGGGTCGTTGAAGAGCCCCGTGACGTAGAGATCCCCGAAGATCGAGGTGTCGAAACCAAGCGCGTTGCGGAAGGCCTGTCCGGGCGAGAACTGGCCGTATGTGCCGGGCGTCGCGCCCGCGACGTTGAACGTGTTGCTCGTGACGATGAGGGGGAGGCTGCCCCTCACCTCGAGGAGGCCGTAGCTCGAGGTCTTGCCGAAGTAGTCCTTGACGATGTCCGAGAGCGTCACCGACTCGCGCGGGTCGAGGTCGGGCGTGATGCGGATGCCGGGCAACGCCGATCCGTCACGGTCCGCCTCGGTGTAGTAGAGGTCCACGCCGGCCTTGAGGTTCGGGTCGGGGTTGAAGATCCAGACGTCGGTGCGAAAGACGCCCGACGCACCGTTGATGTGGACGGCGGGCAGGAACGCATCCGACGTGACGATCGAGTCGAGGGCCGTGCGGCCGGCCTCGGCCCGCGGCGGGATCGGAACGCTGGCCCGGGGCGCGAGGGGAGCCGGCCGGGGATCGGAGGCCGGTTCGACGGCGGGCGCGGAGGCGGCGGCGAGAAGCGCGAGAAGGGCGAGGGCGGGTCCGAGGCGTTTCGTCATGACAGTCTCCGCCTCCGATCATCGCAAGGAACCTGCCAGCCTGCCTGGCCCAAAAAAGAGAAACGCCCCGGCGAGCCGGGGCGTCCTCGAGCTCCGGAAGGAGCGGGCGCTTACTTCGTGGCGGGGGCGGAGGCCGTCGTGACCGTGGTGGTCGTGGTGGCCGTGGTCGCCGTCGTGGCGTCGGGGGCCGTGGTGGTCGTCGTCGTGGAGGTCGTCTTCGTCTCCTCGACGACCTTGGGGGCCTCGGCCTTCACTTCGGGCTTCTTCTCCTCGGGCTTGGAGCAGGCGACGAGCGACGTGGCGAGGGCGACGAGGGCGAGGGTTGAGGTGAGCTTCTTCATGGTCTGGGTTCTCCTTGTTTTTTTTCGTTCTTGTGGAACGTTGCGCCTTGTGGCGTCTTCTGGATCGAGCGTGTTGAAACTGGGCTTGGCGTGCGAAACGGGAGGGAACACTCCAACTCCGACGGAACGCACTCCGCCTCGAGCTTCGGAGGGAGGATACGGGAAACGCGGGTTCTGTCAACCCTGTCAGTGACTTGGCCCGGAATCGTCGCCTGATACACTCCGCGCGGCGATGTTCGAGTCCCTTTCCAACCGGCTGCAGCGTGTCTTCAAGGAGCTCCGCGGCGAAGGCCACCTGACCGAGTTTCACGTCGACGAGGCGCTCAAGGAGATCCGAACGGCGCTCCTCGAGGCCGACGTCAACCTGAGCGTCGTCAAGGACTTCACGGCAGCCGTGCGGGAGAAGGCCGTGGGCCAGGAGGTCCTGACCTCCTTTTCCCCCGCCCAGCAGGTCATCAAGATCGTCCGGGACGAGCTGACCGCCATCCTCGGCGGGCAGCAGGCGCCGCTCGCGATCAAGAAGCGCCCCTCCGTGATTCTCCTCGTGGGCCTGCAGGGCTCGGGCAAGACGACCACGGCCGCCAAGCTCGCCCTCCACCTCAAGAAGGGCTTCGGCAAGCAGGTCCTCCTGATTCCCGCCGACGTGCACCGGCCGGCCGCGACCGAGCAGCTTCGGACTCTCGCGAAGGAAAACGGCCTGATGGCGTTCGACCCGAAAGGCGAGATGGACGCCGTGGCACGGGCGCGGGCGGCCGTCAAGGACGCGAAGCTTTTCGGCTACGACGTGGCGATCGTCGACACCGCGGGCCGTCTCCACGTCGACGAGGTCCTGATGGACGAGGTCGCGCGCATCCGGGCCGCCACCGAGCCCGACGAGATCCTCTTCGTCGCGGACGCGATGACCGGCCAGGACGCCGTGCGCTCGGCCGAGGCCTTCGGAGCGAAGCTCCCGCTCACGGGCGTCATCCTCACGAAGACGGACGGCGACGCGCGTGGCGGCGCCGCGCTTTCGCTCGCGAAGGTCGTCGGCAAGCCCCTGAAGTTCACGGGCACCGGCGAGAAGGTCGCGGACCTCGAGCCGTTCCACCCCGACCGCGCCGCATCGCGCCTCCTCGGCCTCGGCGACGTCCTGACCCTCATCGAGAAGGTCTCCGCCGAGACCGACGAGGCCGCGGCTCTCCGCGCGGCCGAGAAGCTCCGGAAGAACACGTTTACGCTGACGGACCTGCGCGAGCAGATGACGCAGCTGAAGAAGATGGGGTCTCTCGGCAGTCTGCTCGGCCACCTCCCGAAGGTCGGGCCGATGAAACAGCTCCACGACCTCGAAATTCCCGAGGACGCGACGAAGAGCCTCGAGGCGATGATCGACTCGATGACGCCCGGCGAGCGCGAGGACCCCAAGATCCTCGACGCCGGCCGCAAGAAGCGCATCGCGAAGGGCTCCGGGACGAGCGTTCCCGAGGTCAACCAGCTCCTCAAGCAATACCTCTCGATGAAGAAGATGATGAAGGGCGCCGCGCGCATGCGCGGCTGACGTCCAGAAGAAAAGGAAAGACATGCTCAAGATCCGTCTCCGCCGCGTCGGCGGCACGAACGCCCCGGCCTACCGTATCGTCGTCTCCGACAGCCGCCGCACGCCGACCGCCAAGGTTCTCGAGGAGCTCGGCCACTACGACCCCACGAAGAACCCGCCGATGCTCAAGCTCGACCGCGAGAAGGCGAAGGCGTGGATCGCGAAGGGCGCCTCCGCCTCCGAGACCGTGCGGAAGCTCATCGCGAAACCCGCCTGAGGCTCCGCGGGGAGTGATGGCGTGATCGCCCCTGGCGAACGCATCGCGATCGGCAGAGTGATCAAGCCGCACGGGCTCTCCGGCGAGGTCGTCGTCGAGGCGTTGACGGACTTTCCGGAGAGATTCTCAGAAGGGTTGAGAGTCTTCCTCTCCGGCGGCGCGCGCGAGGAGCGGGAGGTGCGCATCGTGGCGGCGCGCCCGCATCTGGGCCGCGTCCTCATCACTTTCGAAGGAATTTCGGACGTTTCGGCGGCCGAATCGCTTCGGAATGCGGACCTGAGCGTGAGCGCGGCCGACGTCGCTCCCCGTCCTGAAGGCTTCGTCTACCACTGGGAAATCGAGGGCGCCCTCGTCGTCGGCGCGGCCGGGAAGCCACACGGCCGC